>NZ_JBGGWD010000002.1:0-996831 GCF_041321105.1 Fibrella musci
GGGCAGGTTATTTACGCGTTACGCACCCGTTTGCCGCTGGTCTTGCGACCCGCTCGACTTGCATGTATTAGGCCTGCCGCTAGCGTTCATCCTGAGCCAGGATCAAACTCTCCATCGTAAATATGTTTGTCCCGCCCAAGGCGGGACGTGTCTTAGTGATCGGCTGCTACTTTTTCTCCGAAGATCGAAAGCGCTTTACCAAATCTCGACATATTGTTATTGTGCTGCCAGTTGGTCAAAGAACAGATCGGCAAACCGTTGTTTACCGGGGTGCTAATCACTTAGCTATTTACTTCTTACTCCTCCCGTTTCGTTGTGTTATCGATTTGGGACTGCAAAGATACGCTTTTGATTTCGTTTGTCAAGCTTTTCGTAAAAAATATTTTTGACTTTTTCCGAGGTGCTGACCCTTTGCCTTCTCAGTAAAAGCGGCCGTTTTGCTCTCGCTTCGTGGCCGTTGTCCCTGATTGGGACTGCAAAAGTAGTAGGTTGATAGGCCCGTGTCAAGCCCCATTTAAAAGAAAGTGGTTAACCTTTTCCCCTCAATCGTGTTAACCACTTTCTTTCAGACGGTTAGCTGTCGAAATTTTTTCAAACTTTTTTCAGCAGGTGATTTTTCTTGCCTTTCGAGACAAGCAAATAGCGCCCCTGAAGCCACTCGATGTCGACGGATGCCGCCGGATCGCTGATTTTTGTTTTGTTCAGGCTGACCGCATTTTGGCTAATTGCCCGCCGGGCCTCACCTTTCGAGGCGTATACTTCTCCCTTCGAGGCTATCGACAGGAGGTCTGTAATGTCTTTGCAGGCATCCAGCTCGGCTGAGGTTACTTCCGTTTGGGGGACTCCCTCAAAGATTTGATCAAACTCATCCAACGCGATGGAGCGTAGGGTATCAATCGTTGCCTTACCAAACAGAACTTCTGACGCCTTTACAGCCAGATCGTAACCAGCCTGCCCATGCACTCGCACCGTTACATCCTGCGCGATGGCTTTCTGCAAAATGCGCAGGTGAGGCGCTTCGGCATGCTCGGCCTCCAAGCGTTCAATGGTCTCCTTGTCGAGTAACGTAAATACCCGAATCAGGCGCGCACAATCACCATCATCGGCGTTGAGCCAGAATTGATAGAACAGGTAGGGCGAGGTCATAGTTGGGTCGAGCCAGATATTGCCCCCAGCCGATTTGCCGAACTTGGTTCCGTCGGATTTAGTAATCAACGGTGTAGTCAGGGCATAGGCATGATGCTCTTCGACCAGCCCACCTTCTTTCCGGCGGATCAGTTCGGTACCGGTCGTGATGTTTCCCCATTGATCTGAGCCGCCCATCTGTAGCCGAACGCCTTTGTGCTTGTAGAGCCAGTAGAAGTCATAGCCCTGTAGCAACTGGTAAGAGAATTCCATAAACGACAGCCCTGTCTCCAGCCGCTTCTTCACGGAATCTTTAGCCACCATATAATTGACGGTGATGTGTTGCCCAGCCTCCCGCAAAAAATCGAGGAAGGTAATGCCTTTGAACCAGTCGTAGTTGTTGACCATTTCGGCGGCATTTTCCCCTGAATCGAAATCCAGGAAGCGCGTCAACTGATCCCGGATACCAGCCTGGTTACGGCGCAGTGTTTCTTCCGACAGATAATCCCGCTCCGTTGAACGCCCCGACGGGTCGCCGATCATCCCGGTGGCACCGCCTACCAACGCATACGGTTTGTGACCGGCGCGTTGCAGATGCACCAGCAGCATGATGGTGGCCAGGTTTCCGATATGTAATGAGGCTGCCGTTGGGTCGAAGCCGATATACCCGGCCGTCATTTCCTTCGATAGCTGTTCTTCGGTGCCGGGGGTCATGTCGTGCAGCATGCCGCGCCAGCGCAATTCTTCGATAAAGTTCATAATTAAATGGAGGAAGGAGGACAGAGGAAATGTGACGCTGACAATTCTATCACTAGCCTCCTGAACGGAGTACAAAAATAGACGCGGGGTTTGGTCTACGGCAACAGTAGCGACGAATCGCCGTAGCTCAGAAAGCGATAGTCGTGTGCCAACGCTTCATTATATATAGTGCGCCAGTCGTTGCCGACCAGGGTAGCAATGAGCAGAATCAGCGTAGAGCCGGGTTGATGGAAATTGGTAATGATGCCCCGGCAGACGCGCAACTGATAGCCCGGCGTAATGTAGATACCTGTATGCGCCGTCAATGTGGGCTGACTGGTTTCCCGCAGGTACGTTAACACCGCCCGGATCGCCGTTTCGGCATCGGGTTGCTCGGTGCTGGGTACGTTGTAGGCGTAATGCTGATCGAGGTGGAACGGGTCGGGGTGGCGTTGCAGCAGCCGAACCCCAAACCAATACAGACTTTCGAGCGAGCGCATCGATGTAGTCCCAACCGGAATAACGTACCCGAGGTGCGGCAACAGATTTTCGAGGTTTTTCTGCGTGTAGATGACCTGTTCGCTGTGCATGGTATGGGCCCGCACATCGGTCGTTTTGATCGGCTGGAACGTACCTGCGCCCACATGCAGCGTCAGTGTATCATGGGCGATACCGCGTTTGGCCAGGTCATCGAAAACGGCTTCGGTAAAATGCAGGCCCGCCGTGGGTGCCGCCACAGCGCCCTCCTGCCGGGCGTAAACTGTCTGGTAGGTAGCGCTATCGGCTTCCGTAGCGGCCCGTTTGAGGTAAGGCGGCAGCGGCATCTGCCCCGCCTGTTGCACGATTTCGGCAAACGCAACATGGGCGGGTTGCCAGCAGAAACGGATTTCGTTCGCGTCGGCATTGGCCCACTCGGCCGTCAGCACGGTATCACCGAGGGACATCTGTAACACCTCGTCGGCCTTCCAGCGTTTGCGGTTACCCACCATACACCGCCAGACAGTCTCACCCTCGTCGGCCATGGCGTCGGTAATCGGGCGGTCGGCGGGCGCGGGATTCAGTAAAAACAGTTCGACGATTCCGCCCGTAGACCGGGTAAAGAGCAGCCGGGCCGGAATAACCTTCGTATTATTGAAGACCAGGTAGCTGTTGGGCGGCAGCAAATCGGGCAGGTCGCGGAAGGTATGGTGAGCGAGTTTCCCCTGCCGGTACACGAGTAGCTTCGACCCATCGCGCTGCGGCAGGGGAAACCGGGCAATGCGCTCGTCGGGCAAGTCGTATTGATACTGATCGAGTACTAAATCAGGCAACATCGTCAACCGGGGGTTTCATCATCAGCCGCACGGGTAGCGAAACAATCACGATCCCCAGAATAGCGGTGCTGACGGGCAGCAGCCAGGCATAATCAGAAGCGCCGACGTTAGTGCGGTTGTTGTTATTCAGAAAGGAAAGCACCATCAGGCCCAGCGCCAGAATGGTGTTGAAGGCCGCCGCCAGCGCATAGAACCAGTCGACATACACAGCCGCTAACTCCTGCCGGTGCCCCTGCCATTTGACCGGGTTTGGATTCGGAATCTTTTCGGCAGGCAATTTGGGAAACAGCTTTGCCACGGCGTTGGTAACCACGTAGACTAGTATGAACAGCGCTACACTGGTGTAAAAAACGGTTTCCCGGCTAAAGTACTGAACGGCCTGTCCGCCTTCATTGAACCGGAAAGCGACATCGATCGGATACGAGATATAGCTACTCAACAGCAACCCTACAAAACCCAGGATGGATAGAATCCGCCAAGTACGAACAAAAAAAGAACCAGCGCGCATAGCTTTGGTTTAACAAGTGAAAATGGGCTGCAAAGGTACGGGGAAGGGAGTTCAAAGTTCATGATCCATCGTCCAAAGTGCGCTAACTAGTCAATAATGAAGATATATACTCGAACGGGTGATGCCGGACAGACGTCGCTCATTGGTGGCCGACGGGTGAGCAAAGCCAATTTGCGAATCGACACCTACGGTACGGTCGATGAACTCAACGCGTGGATTGGCCTACTGCGCGATCAGCCGATCAACGCCAACCGCCGCCTGTTGTTGAAGGAGATTCAAGACCGGCTCTTTACGGTCGGGGCCGAACTGGCGACCGATCCCGGCAAAACAATTCGCAAGGCGCTACCCGCCATTGTCGACCACGACGTGACACGCTTGGAAAACGAAATGGATACGATGGATGCCGAGCTGCCCGAGTTGCGCCAGTTTGTATTGCCCGGTGGGCATGCGTCGGTATCGTACTGCCATTTGGCCCGAACGGTCTGCCGCCGGGCCGAGCGCCTTTCTATCGCGCTCAACGACGAAGCCGAGCAGTTTGGCGGCCCGGTCGATCCGCTCGTGCTAACGTACCTGAACCGGCTGTCGGATTACCTCTTTGTGCTCAGCCGCAAAATGGCCAAAGAACTCGACGCCGAAGAGGTTACCTGGGAACCGAGAGTATAAAACAGTGAACAGTATACAGTATGCAGTGAGTTGGAAAGCTAAATCCTTTTCTATCATCACTTACTGTATACTGTCCACTGCATACTGTTCACTGTATTCAGTCTCTGCCCAGCATCATCCGGTCGACGGAGTAATAATTGGACTGATGCGCCCAAATCAGGATGAAGAAGATGATCGAATAGATCAATTGCGAGGCCACCACGTCCCACTTTTGCTGAAACGACGTACCCACGGTCAGGGCCATCATCAGCACCCCCGCCGCAAATGCCGACACGCGGGTGAAGAGGCCGATTGTGAGCAGTAAACCAAGAATCAGTTCGATGTAGGACAGGGCCGTACCGAACACATACACGGCGAAACCAGGCAACGGAGTCTGACTAAAATCGGCCACCATTTTGTCGCGAAACGCACCCACGCCTTTGGCAAAACGGGAAATGGCATGAAACGAGAAGTTGATGCCAATGGTGAGGCGTAATAAGAGGTAAGCCAAAAACTGATCAGACATTTTCATACGTACATGAGGCAAAAATCAATAAATCGACACGGCCAAGCCAATTAGCAGACCTAGCCTATGGAAAACGACGAGTCTGCCGATTTATCCGCTTCCACGAAGAAAATGTTTAGTTTACGGCTAACCCCGTGATACCGAGCGGGTATTTTTCTATTTTTGTTGTCAAAGCAACTAATTGCAGCGTTCAATGTCCAACGACCAATGTTCAAGGTTGCGAGTGCAGACTTATCGAAGCACGGCATACGCTTGAACGTTGAGCATTGAACATTGAACGCTGCCCCCCTATACCATGACGACTGACTTGCTCCAGATTGAGATGCAGAAGGTGCCGCAGAGCCGCATCAAGGAGGTTGATTTCAACAACTTGCCCTTCGGCAAACACTTCTCCGACCACATGTTTGTGGCCGACTATGTTGATGGCGAATGGACCGACCTGCGGATCGTGCCTTTCAGCGATTTTTCGTTCAACCCGGCCCTATCGTCGTTGCACTATGGTCAGTCGATTTTCGAAGGGTTGAAAGCCTACAAAAACGAAGCTGGCGACGTGCTGACGTTCCGCGCCCGCGACAACTGGGCCCGCATGAACGAGTCGGCCAAGCGTATGTGCATGGCGACGATCCCGGAAGAGGTGTTCATGGGTGGTCTGGAAGCGCTGCTTCGCACCGATGCCGATTGGGTACCTAGTCAGGCTGGTAGCTCGCTTTACATCCGCCCTTATATGTTCGCGACCGACGTGTTCCTGGGTGTAGCCCCCTCGAAAACGTACCGGTTCTGCATTTTCACCTGCCCGGTTGGGGTGTATTACGCCAAGCCGCTGAAAGTAAAAGTCGAACTCGACTACATCCGCTCGGCACCGGGTGGGGTTGGTTATGCCAAATGCGCCGGCAACTACGCCGGTTCGCTGTACCCAACGCTGCTGGCCCAACAGGCCGGTTACGATCAGTTGATCTGGACCGACGCGACCGATCACCAGTACATCGAAGAATCGGGCACAATGAACGTCATGTTCATCATCGATGGCAAGCTCGTTACGCCCGCTACGTCAGACTCGATCCTGCGCGGCGTGACCCGCGACAGTATCGTGCAGATTGCCCGGAGCTGGGGCCTCACCGTTGAGGAGCGCAAGGTGTCGATCAATGAAGTCATCGAAGGCATTCAGAACGGTTCGGTAACCGAAGCCTTTGGCGCCGGTACGGCCGTGGTGGTGTCGCCCTTCCAGGCGATTGGCTACGAAGGCACCGATTACATGCTGCCCGAGCGCGCCCCGGCCGATTCGTTTGCCGTTCGCGTGAAAGAATACATGACCGACCTCCGCACGGGCAAAATCGACGACCCGTTCGGCTGGGCAGTGACGATTTAAGCCGTTCATTTTATACGTAGAGACGCAAACCCTTGCGTCTCACGGGCGTCAGCAATATAGTGTAGTAGTTAAGGTTTATTGCTAACGCCTGTGAGACGCAAGGGTTTGCGTCTCTACGTGTTTATACCCTATTACCATGCGACTACTTGTCTGTTTTCTTTTTCTGACCATGGGGGCGTTTCGAGGCGACAGGCCGGCCTACCAGTTTTTTACCCAAACCGGCAAAACCACTTCCTTCGATAAACTGGTGCGCGACGCAGCGAAGGCCGACGTGGTGCTCTTCGGCGAACTGCACAACAACCCCATTTGCCATTGGCTTCAGTTGCAGTTGATGCAGGAGCTGGTGCAGGCGCGGGCCAACCAACTCGTACTGGGCGCCGAGATGTTTGAGGCCGACAATCAGAAAGCCCTCTCCGGGTACGTTAGCGGGCAACTATCGGCTAAGGAATTTGCCCAACAGGCGCGGCTTTGGCCCAACTATACGACCGATTACCGACCCGTTGTCGATCTGGCGCGGGACAAGAAGCTGTCGTTCATCGCCACCAACGTACCCAGGCGGTTTGCCTCGCTGGTGGCGAAACAGGGGCTACCTGCGCTCGATACATTGTCGACCACCGACAAACGGCAGATAGCTTCCCTCCCACTCACCGTCGACCTGACGTTACCCGGCTATAAGGGCATGCTCGATATGATGGGAACGCATGGCGGGCAGGCCACACAGGGCAGCCACGGCGGTGCCGCCGAAAACTTTGCCCGTGCGCAGGCGCTGAAAGATGCCACGATGGCGCGGTTTATTCTCGAAAACTGGAAGCCAGGGCAAACCTTCCTGCATCTGAACGGCGATTATCACTCGAAAAACTTCGAAGGCATTGTCTGGTACCTGCGCCAACAGAAGCCCGATTTAAACATTGTCACGATTTCGTCGGTTGAAGCCGAAGCCATTCTGAAAGCTAAACCCGACTGGCAAGGACTGGCCACCTACGTGCTGGCCATCCCCGCCGATATGACAAAGACATATTAAGTTCAAGGTTCAATGGCTGACGTTTAACGTTGTTCATACGTCTAAGTACGGCGCATGCTCAATGTTAAACGTCAGCCATTAAACGTCAAACACCTTTTCCTACACGCCATGACCATTCAATTTATGGGGGCTGCCCGCACCGTAACCGGCAGCAAACACCTGATTACAACCAGCAGCGGCTACACCATCCTGCTCGACTGCGGCCTGTTTCAGGGTATCAACACCGACGAACTGAACCAGCACTTCCATTTCGACCCGGCCGAGGTCGATGTGTTGATTCTGTCGCACGCCCACATCGACCATACGGGTCTGGTGCCGCGGCTGGTTCGGCAGGGCTTCAAGGGGCCTATCTACGCCACGCCGGCCACCATCGACCTTTGCCAGATTATGTTGATGGATAGCGCCCGGATTCAAGAAAAGGACCTGGAGCGCGTGAACCGCCGCCGTCAGAACCGGGGCGAGGCCGAACTGGAATTGCTGTATGACGAAGCCGACGTACAGCAGGCCCTCAGCCAGATGCAGCCGGCCGACTACGGCAAACGAACGTACCTGACGCCCGATATTAGCTTTCTATACACCGATACGGGCCACCTATTGGGCAGCGCCGCCATCAGCCTGAGCATCAAAGAACCGGGTGCAGATGGGAAACCAACCGAAAAGCGGGTTTTCTTCAGCGGCGACATTGGTCGCCCCGACGACAAGATTCTGCGCACCTTCGAGACGTTCCCGCAGGCCGATTACATCCTATGCGAATCGACCTATGGCGACCGCCTCCACGAGCCCGAACCCGACATGAAGGCCCACCTGCTGCGGATTGTGCAGGAAACCTGCGTCGACAACCGGGGCAAACTCCTGATCCCCGCCTTTGCCGTCGACCGGACGCAGGAATTGATCTACGCGCTCGATCAGTTGTCGAGCGAAGGCAAGCTTCCCGTCATTCCGGTCTATATCGACTCACCCATGTCGGTGAGCGCTACGCGGGTGATGCAGGACCACGAGGAAAACTTCAACCCGGAGATTCTGGCTTATATCCAGAAAGATGGCGATGCGTTCGATTTCCCGAACCTGCACTACATCTCCGACGTGGAAGACTCGAAGGCCATCAACAACCGGCCGGGGCCGTGCATCATCATCGCGCCTTCGGGTATGGCCGAGGCAGGGCGGATCAAGCACCACATCAAAAACAACATCGAAGACCCGAGCACGACCATCCTGTTTGTGGGCTATGCGTCGCCCAACAGCCTCGGCGGCGTGTTGAAACGCGGCGATCGGGAGGTGACCATTTTCGGGGAAAAATTCGAGGTGCGCGCCCGGATCGAGATTATGGATTCGCTCTCGGCCCACGGTGATGCCAACGAAATGCTCCAATTTTTGAGTTGCCAGAACCCCGCCGCCGTAAAAACGCTCTTTCTGGTGCACGGCGACTATGAGAAGCAGCTCATCTGGAAAGACAAACTAACCGCCGCTGGTTTTCAGCACATTGCCATTCCTGACCTATACGAACGGGTAGAACTGTAACACTTTCCTAAGACCTATAAGGTTTTAAAAACCTTATAGGTCTGCCTGCACATCAACATTTTTTTCAAAAAACCCTTGCAAAAGGCCATTTGAGCCTATTACCTTTGCAGTCCCAACACGGGAAAAGCGAACCTGTACCGGTTCAACCGCCGAAGTGGTGAAATTGGTAGACACGCACGTTTCAGGGGCGTGTGTCTTTACGGACATGCGAGTTCGAGTCTCGCCTTCGGCACAAAGCCTGCTAGATAACTAGCAGGCTTTTTTATTAGTTGTTCACGAGGTCCTACCGCTTAGTGTATAACCAGAAATAAACAGCAGCAAAGCAGCGTTTTCTCGTTTGTAAACGAACTAACGACCCTGCTTTTGCCATGACTATTTCCTTACTAGTGACCGCTTGCCTTGGCCTCACCGGTCTGATACAACCGAACGGATTGTCAATGAAGCCGCAGGATTCCACCCGCTTTAAGTCGCTTTTCAAGTACACGTTGATGGCAAATCAACCCAAACAGAAGCACGCCTTGACGTTGGTTGTACGCCCAGTCAAGACCCAATCGGGGGCAGCTATTAACCTGCCCATCGGTATTGATGAACGAACCGTTCTGGTGAGATCAGGCAGCAGACTACTTACACTGAACGAAGGCTATGTATTCGTAGCTGATGCCACCCAAATTCGTATACTGGACAAACAAGCTTTGACATCAGATCAGCTAACGATTTCTTACGAACTGTTGGCGCCTGCTTATAGCTATAAGTCGCTCTAGTCAGCATCACCGCTCGCTACGACAGGTACGTTGTCAACCATTGCCTAGACTAGTCTCAATCCGTATCAAGATCAAGATGATCTGATACGACCGCTTGGCTGTAATGCATAGGCTAAGAATGTACCCAGACCCTTATTCCGCACGCCGGTTGGGGGCTGAAGTGAGGCCAATTCAACCACCTACGGATTGGGTTTCCGGGCCGTCAGGAGCATGTCGCGGGTTACTTCCTTGTCAATGTCGATGTAGCCGGGGTACTTCACCTGTTTGTTGCCCAGCATCAGTGTCGGCTTGATTTTCAGCGTGACGCGCGAGGGCGGCACCTGACTGCTGCCCGCTAAATTCCGTACCAGGTCGACAAAGGCATTTCGGGTCGATGCGTTCGTTACCAGTTCGTAGGCATTGGCGTTTACGGGAATGGGGACAACCACTTTGCCGCCGCCGGGTGGCACTTCAACGCGCTGCTGAACGGTCCCAGTAGCCAGTTCGTTGCCAGCCAGCAACAGCCGATAGTCAAACTGATTGATCGCGGCAACGTCGTTCGTTGGGTTGACGATCTCCAGGTTAATATTGGCCCTGAACGGAATGTTCCGGCTCAGTAGTCCAGCCGCAATTCGGGGATATTTGAGGGGATTGATATCCTCCAGTTGTCGGATGTCTTTAAACTCCTCAACGTCGTATCCCGCGATGGTAATGCTGTCGGCCGACCGAACGGCATACTGGCTCTTGCCCAGCATTTTGGCCTGTTGCACCTGCCGGTTTATGCCGCATTGCGAAAAGAGCACCGGCATAGCCAGCAGGGCGAGTTTGATAGGTAGTCGCATAGATGTACTGATTTGCGTGGGTGATTAACGTAGTCGATAGGTAAGCAGCACGTTGAGCGTAGGCAGAAAACCGTGCTGACGAAGTTTGGTGTCGATCTCATTATCCAGATTGCCGTACAGCCGCTGAGTAACGCCCAGCCCATCAACCAGCGCCCGATTCGATGTGAATGTATTCTTCGTCGCCACGATCTTACTCACGCTCAGTTCCGTAGCTAAGCCAAACGGCGAGTCGCCAAACTGAAACGAGCGTCCTATGCGAAGACCGGCCAGCCAGAGACTCGATTGCAGGTTGAAGGCGAACGAAGGTGAGTCGAGCAGCCCGAACCCTGAGAAATCCTGTTTGAAGTACACACTCAGTCCGTCGGCGGGCGTGATGGGCCCTGCCGAGAAATTGGTATACTGCCCAAACAAGCCTCCGTACCAGGGTGAGTTGGCGTGTATATTGATCCCGAGGCTAACCGAACTACCGCGCCGGAACGAGCGATCGATTACCCGGCTCAGGTTAGGGTCCAACCCAAATCCTTCCATCAACGCCAGCGTGTACCGATCGAACGGAGCCGCGATAAGCCCGCCCTGCGCCTGCACCGAGATGCGTTGGCTGACCTGATACCGATACCCAACGGTGTAGTTTAGCGGAACCTGCAAGCCTATAAATACCGTGTGGCTGGCTGGTATCGGCGGCCTAACGACCTGTGTGCTGATTGAATCCTGGCCATAAGTGGCCGAAGCGATGCCGACGAGTAGGCCGAGCAGCGTTATATAATGACGAACTGTTTTCATCGCGTACCAACGGAAAGGGCAGAAAAAGAGCCGGCTCGGCACTCAGGTTGAGCGCCGAGCCGGCTCTCGTTTCCAGCTGTTAACGGGTAGCCCCAATGGTACGGTCCAGTGTATTTGCGCTGTCTTTCGATTCGGTACCCATCTTGGCACCATACCCGGCAGCAACAACGCCGATCAGGAGTCCGAAGAAGCCAAAAATGGCGGCTTTCGAGGCGGCCGACGCGGCAGCATCCGCAGCCTGCCGTGCTTTTTCGGCGGCTTCCTGCTTTGTCTGTTCAAACTTGGCCGCAGCCTGTTTGTATGTGCTGATCCAGTTGTCGACGATCTGCTCCGACTCAGCCCGGCTTTTTCCGGTCCGTTTCATCACCACGTTTACTGCATCGTCCCGATCGACACTGTTAACTGTGTTCTGCCCCTGTTTAAACAGTCGGCTAAACAGCCCACCTGCGATATCATCGGCTGCCTGAGGGTTGGCCGCTGCCCGGTCTGCCGCTGTTTTGGCCTGCTGCCCGGCCTGTTCGGCTTTGCGCTCCAGCGTGTTCGGATTCAGATTGGCGTCGCCAGTTTGCCGCAGCAGCCGGTTGGCTTCCTCTTTCAGGTCGGTCAGATCAATGTTTTGCAGATCAATGCCGTTTTGTTTCAGCTGCCCTTCAACGACATTACCGATACCAGGCGCCGCCACCGCAACGGCCGAACCAGCGGTGCGCACCAGACTACCCACCAGCCGACTTGCGCCGCCAATCAGGCTGCCAACGGTTGTCGTCAGGAAATAAATGGTTAGCAACGTGGCCAGAGACCAGGTCAATACGCCATGGATGAGCCCGTCGAACAGGCGGGGTGCACTCGCCAGACGGCCCGCAATCCAGCCACCAATAAACAGCGACAGCAGGCTGCTGACAATGTACCAAATGGCGCTACCTGTGCCCAGGCCCGCAGTTGGGTTTGCTTCTGTTGCCGGGTCGACTGTGCTCAGCCCTATGCCCAAGCCTAATAAAGTCAACAGCATCTGGCTGACAATAGCTACCAGTACACCGGCAAAAACCGCACTCCACGAGATGCGTTTCATAAAATTAGTGCGGCCATAAGCCGACTCAGTTGAGTAAGAAAGTTCGCGTTCCATAACGTTAGGTTTGAATGAACATGAGTCTCGCCAAGTGATCGCCAATCGATCCTCGGTACTAAGAGCGAATCCCCAATTCGATAAGAATCAGGGACTCTTTCAGGGTTGTTGAGTAAATCAGAAAAGCCAGCAGGCTATAACTGCTTAGAAAAATCGGGTCTTGTCTTTGAGCTTGTTGAACCCGTCTTTAGCCTCGTCGGCCAGTTGGTCGGCCTCATCGCCCGCTTTGTCGGCAACCTGACCGACTTCGTCTTTTACGGTGTTGACCGCATCCTTAGCTTGCGACTTAGCCTTTTCCCACTGGTGTTGTACGGTATCCGTCTGATCATCAATGGATTCTGAAAGCTGATCGCGGAGATCCTTACCCGACCGGGGCGCAAATAGTAGGCCGATGGCCAGCCCGCCGATTAACCCTGTAAGTACACCAGCCAGATAGGTCTTATCGGTCAGGTAATCCTGCGGGTATCTTTTTGTGCTAAAAAACATAACGTTGAGTGTATAAAAGTTGAGTACGACAATCGTCACGCCCCACAGCGGAAAGATCATGCCATTTCATTTACCCCTATACTAATTGGTTAGTAGTAAGCAGTTTACGATAACTTATTGTAACTATTTATACCAATCAGCGTAGACCATAATACTCAGCTTGGGGCACACTTACCCCGTCAATAGTATTTATACGTTAGTATATTTTTATATAATTTATCCCTGTCACATAGTCATTATATACTATGGTATCAGATTAAGATCATAGTAGCATATATTCCCTAGTGAGCGTTGACCGGCTGGCGAGCAGGTTGATTAGCCAAGCCATGTAACCATTGCCAGGTACGTTCCGGCACCAGCCAGGTAGCCAAGTAGGGCCAGCCAGCTAATCTTGCGCAGGTACCAGCCAAATTCGAGCTTTTCCATGCCCATTACGGCCACACCCGCCGCCGAGCCGATGAGCAGAATACTGCCGCCCGTACCAGCGCAGTAGGCCAGAAACTCCCATAGCTTGTTGTCGGTTGGGTACGTTTGCAGGTCATACATGCCCATCGCCGCCGCTACGATGGGTACGTTGTCGACCACCGCCGACGCCAGCCCGATCAACACCACAATCAGGTCGATGTTACCCACGGTCTGGTTGAGCCAGTCGGCCATGGCGCGCAGGCTACCTACGCTTTCCAGCGCCCCCACCGCCAACAGAATCCCCAGGAAGAACAAGACACTGGGCGTATCAATGTTTTGCAGGGCGTAGGCGGGCGTGAGGGGTTCGCGCTCGGCCTCGTCTTTGTCTTTGTGAATGAGTTCCGACGCCACCCAGATCGCCCCCAGCACCAGCATCATACCCATGTAGGGCGGCAGGCCCGTTACGGTCTTGAAAATGGGGACGAACAGCATCCCGCCCAACCCGATCGACAGCATGAGGCGGCGGTCGCGGCGGGCCACCTTCGTTACGTAAGGCCGGCTGACGCCCTCCTCGTCGGCCGACGGCACAAAGACGGTCGTGGTGGCGGGGTAACGGTACATCAGGATCAGCAGCGGTACCAGCATCGCCACCAAACTCGGCAGCAACAACGTCTGGATCACATTAAGCGTGGTTATGTGCCCGCCGATCCAGAGCATGGTGGTGGTCACGTCGCCGATGGGTGACCAGGCGCCGCCCGCGTTGGCCGATACAATGACCATCCCGGCCATAATGCGCCGCTGATCGGGGTCGCGTACCAGTTTGCGCAGCACCGACACCATCACGATCGAGGTCGTCAGGTTATCGAGCAGGGCCGACAGGAAAAAACTGAGCAGGCTCACGATCGCGAGCAGCGTGCGCGTGCTGCGGCTGGCAATGCGATCGGTGATGAGCGTGAAGCCATCGTGCGCGTCGATCAGCTCAACGATGGTCATGGCGCCCAACAGAAAGAACAGGATTTCGGCGATGCCCACCAGATGATGCCCCAACTCCTCACTCACACCGTGACCGGCCGGGTACCCGCCCAACGCGTAGATCGTCCAGCACAGCACACCCGTGATCAGGGCCGTAGCCGTTTTGTTCAGATGAATGACGTCTTCGAGCGTAATCAGCAGATAACCCAGTAGAAAAGCGATCAGTAGCACAGGCAGATTGAGTGGTATGTGTTGAGAATGGACAGTTGGGCAGGCAACGCACAGCCCCGATGGAATGTTGGCCCGTGGTTCCGTGTTTACGGTCTGAGGCTTCGTTCATCATCCTTACTTCTTAATCCGCAATTGATTCTCGTTGTTCCCTGGCTGTGGGTAAATGGCATGACCATCTGGCCGTTTGTATTGGTACGACGACCCAACCCGTCGGCTCAATTGCTCAATCACGAGCGTATTCACCTGCGTCAGCAGCTGGAATTGGGCATTCTGCCGTTCTATCTCTGGTACTTCGCCGAATACGGCTACTGGCGGCTGCGGGGCAAGGGGCACTACGCCGCTTACCGCGCCATTTGCTTTGAACGCGAGGCATTTGCCCACGACTCCAACCTGACCTATCTCAACAAAAGGCCATTCTGGGCGTTTATAAAGTAGTTTAACGTTTGAGGTCTATGGTTTGACGTTGGCTGACGCATCAACACTCCAGCGTCAACCAACGTCAAACCATAGACCTCAAACGTTAAACTGCCTTACAAAAACTGCTCAGCGTTTTGAAACGATCCGTTAAGATTCTTATCGCCTTTGTGGTGGTGTTAGTCGTGGCCCGGCTGCTACTACCCTATTTCGTGCTCAGGTACGTTAACAAAACCCTGGCCGATCTGGGCGACTACACCGGACACGTCGAAGACATCGACATTGCGTTGCTACGAGGGGCCTACCAGATCAACAACCTGGTGATTCGGAAGGTCAACGGCAAGGTCAAAGAGCCGTTCGTTTCTATTCCCAAGAGCGACTTGTCGGTCGAGTGGCGGGCGATTTTCAAAGGGCGGCTCGTGGGTGAGGTGGAATGCTACAAGCCCGAGCTCAACTTTGCCTTCAGCGAAAACGAGGCCACCAGCCAGACTGGCGAAGGCGCCGACTGGACGAAGGTGGTGAAAGACCTGCTGCCCATTCAGGTTAACCGCTTTGCCCTGTTTGATGGCCGGATCGACCTGAAAAACCTCGTCACCAACCCCGGCTCCGACTTATCGCTCCAGCAGGTAAATGGTGAGCTGAGAAACATTCGGAACGTCGACGAAAAACCCGGCAGCCTGCCCTCGCCGGTCTGGCTCACAGGCGACGTACCTGGCTACGGCGGCACGATGAAATTCAACGCCAACACGTACCTGCTAAAAGACGTACCTGACTTCAACTACGATCTGCAGTTTAATGACCTGCAGCTGATAAAGCTCAACGAGTTGGCCCGTCATTATGCCAACATCGACTTCGAAGGGGGCACAATGAGCGTGTTTTCTGAGATGGCCATGAACGACAAGAAGCTCAATGGGTATCTGAAGCCGCTCACGAAAGACATGAAGATTTTCCGGCTGAAGGAGCCGGGTGAAAAGCGCACCATCGGCCGGTTTTTCACCGAGCTACTGGCCGAAGGAGGGTCTGAGGTGCTGGAAAATCAGCGGCGCAATCAGGTGGCGACACGGGTACCACTCACGGGCACCGTCGACAACATCGAAACGCACGTATGGCCCACCATTTTCGGCGTGTTGCGCAATGCCTACGTGTCGGCCTTCGAGAAAAAATTCGATAACGACATCACCTTCACCGACGCCTTTAAGTCTTTTAAGGAAAGCGTAAAAGAAAAACGAGCAGATCGTAAGGCCGAACGCAAACAGAAACGAGCCGAGCGCAAAGCCGAACGGCAGAAGAAGCGGGCCGAACGCAAGGCAGCTAAGGATAAAAAGTAGCCGCAGCGTTATTGCGCCGTGAGCAAAAAAGTAAGCGTGGTGGTATAAGCACCGCCGGGCCGAAGAATCTCCTGCCCCCCCGCCAGTTTGTATTCGATGGTCACGGGTACGTTGAACGCGGGCAGTAGCGTCCAGAACGACGCCAGCGTCTGGTAGGCGGTGTTCAGGGTAACCCCGCCCGTGGCGCCCGACAGGTTGGTAACCCGCAGCCGCACCTGCGAGACAGGAATGCTGTACATGCCGCTGTTAAGGTTGCCCGCCGCTTTGACCTGTAAGGAATACACCGTCAGGCCCGACAGGCTCATCTGAAGCGTATTGTGCGATAGGGTAACCCCGTTGGCGTAATCAGATGTGTTGGTGACGTTGAGGGTCGGATTGCCCATTACCCGAAAACTCAACACCTGCGCGTTGGCGGTCAATGTCAGCAACAGCGTACCCAGCAACAGCCATACCCGCCCACTCATTGCATCTCGGTTTCCAGTTCGGCCACTTGCAAGGGCACGTCGGGGCCGCTGTCGATGATGGTAATGACCAGATACCGGCCGGCGGGCAGTTTAGCCGGCAGAGCGGCACGTACCCAGATGCGTTCACCGGGCATCGAATTAACCGTGATCGGCTCCAGTTTTACTTCTTCGGCGGTTTTCAGGTTGGTCAGCTCCACACGCATCTGGCTTTCCAGTTGCAGACTACCCGTGTTGTTCACCCGTACCCGCACCAGCCGATCGGCGTTCGTTTTGGCAAACGCTACGGTGTCGATGGCGATCATTTTCTGGGTTACGTTGCGCGGCGTATGGTACAGGTGCACCCCCAGCTGCACTTTGAAGATGAAGCCCGATTTCACGCCCTGCGCTTCGGCAATTTCGCGTTCGTTGATCTGCGACAACATCAGCATACCATTGTGCAATTGCGCAGGCAGCGGCTTATCGGGGTTGAGCGACACCAGCATGGTTTGTTCACCACCGGGCAGCAACTCAACGGTTTCGGGCTGCACGTTCAGGTAAGGGCAGCACGAGTTGGGCAATTTGCCTGCGGCAAAAAACTGCTTTTCGCCCAGCGAGTCCCGGCGCCAGTCGGCGCAACTCGCCCGAATCACCATCCGCACCTTGGTCGGGTTCGTTAGCTTGATGCGCATGGGCGTCAGCTTCCCGTTCTGTTCGTCGAAATAGAGCTTGGGCGGTTCAACCTGAAAGCCCGACTGAGCCTTTAGCTGACCAGCCAGCAGACAAAGCAGCAGGCAAAATGTAGAGGCGTACTTCATGGGGCAGTGTCGATGTTTATCAATCAGTTGATGATCATCCGTCAAAGAGTATTCCAACCCCAACTGATTCACGCCCGGCAGCCCGCTATTTTTTAATTGGCTACGGCCGTAAACGTCAGCGTGGTGGTGTAGGCCCCGGCCGGTTTGAGGAAATCCTGATTGCCCGCGCTCGTCGAATAGTTCATGTTAACCTGCCGACTGATCGACGCCGGTACACCCGTGGCCAGAGACTGATCGGTGGTGCTGAGCGCGACGCTGGGATTAGCCGCCGACTGCCCCGTGTAGTTGGCCTGAGCCGCTACGTTACTCACCGGAATGGTGTTGGCACCGCTCGTCAGGGTGGCAGTGGTGGTTCGTACTTTCAGGTCGTAGGCGCGGTTGCAGGTAACCGAAATCTGGTTCGGTACCGACGACGACACGCCGTTTTTATAATCGGTAGGTGTGGCGAAGTTCAGTGTTACGGTAGCCGTGTTGACCGTCAGTTGCAGCACGTCGGCCAGGTTGACGGTCATGGTGGCGTTCCCCGACGACTGAGCCAGTACAGGCCCGATGCTGAGACCGCCCGCCAGTAGAAAGATCATGACGGCGCGGAGCAGGATGGTGGATTTCATCGGTTGGATAAAGCGTAATGCGGTGGGATCGGAATGATTCAGGTTGATGAAAAACCCTCCCGGCCATGAGGCCTTTGGCCAAGGAGGGGGTACGCAGTGAGTGGTGAGAGTTTATTTAGCTGATACCGTGAAGGTTAGCGTAGTCGTGTAGGTAGAGGCCGGCACCAGGAATGCTTCGTTCTTAGCCGCCGTGGCATACTGCATTGTGATGGGTTTCGACATCGACGGCGGTACGTCTGAAGCCAGCACCTGATCGGTCGTCGACAGACCCGATACCAGTTTGGCCGAACCGATGCCCTGCCCTACCGGCTGCGCCGAAATGTTGCTGACGGGGATTTTGTTCGTTCCGTCGGTCAGGTCACCTGCCGTTTTCACGCTCAGTTCGTACGGGCGGTTCGACGTAACCATCAATTGGTTGTTTACCGTCGCGCTAACGCCTTTATTAAAATCTTCGGGTGTTGCAAAAACGAGATCCACTGTTTTTGTATTTACAGTCAGTTGCAAAACGTCTTTTACCGTGATGTTCATCGTCGACGTTCCGGTCGTTTGTGCTTGTGCCGATACGGCTGAAAAACCGACAAAAGTAATGGCCAGTATAGCGGCGGTGCGGAGGGTGGTGAACAGTGAAGATTGCATGAGGAACTAGGTGTTTATTGTTAAAATCTGCTTGTTTGCACATTAAGATCATGCCCCCTTCATATGGTCACACGGCAATTTATTTTTGTTGTAAAAAAAGAGGATTACAAATAGTTAAATATTTGACTATCAGCATAAATTTATTTTTAAAATAGTACCTTAAGGTTTGACACAACATAAAAATCGTGCTCTAGCCTGTGACGATGGCTACTTAATTCTGTCAGTATTACTCAAATACGATAAAACTATCATTTGTTTGATTGATCCAGGTTTTATCCGCTGACAGTAGTGTTATCCGGCGACATGAAAAAACTAGTATTTTCTCTGCTCATTCTCTTTTTTTGGCAAGCGGCCGCGGCATTTAGCAATAAGTATGCCGGTATTATTGGCGTTGCGCAACAACAGGTAGATGGCACGCCCGGAGAAACGTTTTCGAACATCATTACACTCACAAATCCTACCGATCAGAGCAGCGATTTGCGGCTGACTTTAACCGCACCGAAGGCGTTTCGGTTGCTGACTCAGTTGCCCACCAAGCTGACGCTGGGCGCGCACTCGACGCGGCAGGTAGTGCTTAAGTTTATGATCGAACGTACCTGGGCGGGCGAGGCCGGTACGGTGCGCATCGAATCGTCGCAGGCCAACGTCACGGAGTCGTCGGTGAGTCAGTTTATGGTGCTGCCCAATCGCAATGCACCGTCGGTTTTGTCGTTCACACTGCTCGACGATGCCCCGCTGCTGGCTCCCGGTCAGGATACTTTGTTTGTACCGGTCCGGTTCTCCAATCAGGGGCCGCGCACCCGCGTCGTACGCATTCGGCTGTACTCACTGCCCGACGGCTTTCGGTTGCCACGCCCGTTTCTGGAAGCCAAACTGACCAACAACCGCGATTCGACCCTTTACATTCCCTGCCTGACGACCGGCGCACTCACCCGCGACCGGCGCTACGACCTGACGATTGAAGTGCAGGACGGCGAAAAACCGGATGGTTCGGGTCCGTTTCTGGGTAGCATCATTTGTCGACCGGTGTTGCTGGCATCGGCCAAGCGCTTTACCGATCGGGATCTGCTGGGCGAGTCGCCGTTTGGGGTGGCCGTGGGTGTGGGTAAACTCGGGCGGGCGGGGTTGGTCAACGAGCTACGTACCTGGGGGCAGCAGGCCGTGGGCAAGGGTCGGCTCGATTTCAAACTGTATTACCTCAATTACGCTCAGCTGAATTACCACGAACTGCGCGACACCTACGTGCACTACCAGCAGAACGACTTCGAGCTGCACGTTGGTAACCTTTACGATATGCACGAACTGTCGCTGATTGGCGTGGGCGTCCGGGCGGCAGGTACGTTCAGCAACGGGACGCGGGTCGAAGGTTGGGCCCTCCGCAATCAGTCGAACTGGCTGGCGGGCCTTGTGCCGTTTAGTGGCAACAGCGCGGCGCAGTTTCAGGCTACGCAGCCGCTCGCCGATCAGACCTACTCGATGCGGGTGTCAGGTACGTTGCCGCTGCCGGGCGAGGCGCGCTACGAACTGAGCAGCAGCTACTACCAGCAACGGCGGCTCGAACGGGCGGGATTGTTGCACTACGCGGCGGCCCAATGGCGGCTCAACGCCCAGTCGACGCTGAAGTTGCGCGTGGGTAACAGCTACGAGTATTCGCCCACCCAACCCAGCCGCCAACAGCTCACAGGCTGGGCGGCGGGTGGTTCATTCAACCACCTGACCAAATCGATCGACCTGTATGCGTCGGCCTACATCAGCAGCCCGGTCTATGGCGGTATTCAGCGGGGCGCCACGCTGCTCGAACACAGTCTGACCTGGAAAAAATGGCGCTACACCCGGCTGGCCTACCGCTATAGCCAAATCAAGTATAACCAACTGGTGCTGAGCACACCCAGCGAACTAACGAGCCGGCAGTATGGCAACACGGTGGCCGATTTGTATTGGGCGCAGCAGATTGGCCGGCTGACGACCGTGTTGCGGCCTTATGTCTGGATTCAGGATCAGGCCCTGCCGAGCGGCGTTAATCAGCAGGCCAATTCGTACCGGCTGATGGCCTCGCTGCGCTACGAAACCCGCCTGGGTGCGCGGCTCGAAGCGGGTGTCGACGCGGGCCGGTTCGATCTGGTAACGCCGCCGACCAACGCCTTTCGGGTACCGTCGATGCGGTATTTCGGCTCGGTGGGCTACGGCAACCTGACCCTGACGGCGCTGTATCAGCAGGGCCCGTTCCTAATCAACGATTATCAGACAGGGCAGGGCAATCCGGCCAATTTTCGGCAGCTGTCGGTAGGTCCGACGGCGCACGTCAGCCTGCTCGACGGGCGGCTGCGGGCCAACCTCGGCGCCGGCCTCACCTACAACAGCACGAGCAACTCCTGGAATGGCCTGCTCTACAACTCCATTCATTTTCAGGCCAACCCGACGTTGCGGTTTAACCTGGACATCAACACCTTATCATACGGACAGTTGTTGACAGACCTGTCGGCAGTGCCGGGGCAGGACACCCAGTTGCGGCTCGAAGTCGCCAAGACGTTCCGGCGGTTACCGGGGCAGTCGGCGCGGACGATGCGGCTGCGTTTTTTCGAAGACGAAAACAACAATCAGCGGAAAGATGGCAACGAGCAATATCTGCCCGATTTGGTGGTCAACGTAAACGAAACGACGCTACTGACCGACCGCAAAGGGCAGGTGCTCTGCAAAGACATTCCACGGGGCACCTACACCATCCGGGCAGTCAGCAAGCTGAGCACAGGCGAGCCGGTCTGGTTTCAGGACACCGTGCAGGTAGTGAACTCGGTGGAACTCGAACTGGGTATCCGTAAAACCTGGCGCACGGCGGGTCAACTGCGCTGCCAACGCGCCCGTTACGACAACCAACCCTGCGATCTGGAACAGTACCGCGTTGAAACGACCGGCGCCGCGGGCGAACTCTACCGCACCTACGCCGACGCCGACGGCCGGTTTACGCTGTACCTGCCCGTGGGTACGTATCAGCTGTCGGTGATTCCGGTGCAGACGCCCGCCAACCGCAAGCAGATCACGTACAACGTAGAAACGGGCGGTCAGCAAAAGCAACTCGATATCGACCTAGCCCCCAACAGCCGCCCCGTGCAGTATAAGCGGTTCACGAAGAATTGAGTTTGGCGTTTAATGTCTAACGTTTGATGTTTAAGGTTGGCGCGGTAACCAGTAGGAGCCAACGGAGCGCGCAAACGTCAAACCTTAAACGTCAAACATCAAACACCTTCCCCTTCCGGCTTGTAGCGGATAGTACCGATGGTCATGGCGACGGACGTGATGATGACGACGAGCGCCAGAATGCCTTCCCGGAAGCCCGTCAGCTTTAGCGAGGCGGGGATGTTCAGGTAAAGCAGGATGGTGATGAGTCCGCGCGGGGCAATCCAGTTGAGGGGCCGGAAATTACCCACATAAAGCAACCGCAGCAGCCCGCCCCGCACCGCCAGAATAACGATGACGAACAACGCGCCGACGATGAGCGCGTCGGTATCGACGAGCGCCGCCAGATTGGTGGAATAGCCGAACAGCAGAAAGAAAAACGTGCGGATGATGAAGGCCCCCTCGGCCGTCAGGTTTTTGAGCTGCTCCAGTTCGCGCTCAAACAAATCGCTCTTGAAGACTTCGGCCAGCCGACCGCGAATAAAGAGTTCGGTATTGTTCAGAAACAGCCCGAAAATCAGCACCAGCACCAGCGACGACAACTCGTAGATATCGGCAATGGCGTAGACCAGCAGCAGCACCGAAATAATGGGCAGAAACTTGACCGGGTGGTTGATCCGACCAATCAGGTAAAGCAGGGCAAAGCAGCAGATAATCGAAATAAAGCCCATCACCAGAATGTCGCGCACAAACCCAAACGTTGCCGATAGCACCGACTGATCACTGACAATCAGAAAGTTATACAGCATAATGCTAATGATGGCAGCAAACGACGTTTCGTAAACCATGAACTCCCGCTGCCCGTCGGACAACACACGGGTAGCCTGCCCCACGATGGAGCTACTGATGATGCTGAAGGGTAGGGCGTTGATGAGGCATTTGTAAAACGATTCGTCGAGCAGCACGAAGAGCATCGACGCGAGCAGCAACGTCGTAATCACGATGGAGAGCAGGGCCGTCAGCCCCGTGCGCCGGACGAGGCTAAACCGCTGGGGCTCAAGATTCAGATCGAGGCCACCTTCCAGCACCACCAGAATCAGCGCCAACGTACCCAGCGTGGA
The DNA here is from genome assembly GCF_041321105.1 of Fibrella musci. Classification (NCBI taxonomy): domain Bacteria; kingdom Pseudomonadati; phylum Bacteroidota; class Cytophagia; order Cytophagales; family Spirosomataceae; genus Fibrella; species Fibrella musci. Next base: position 22,816 of record NZ_JBGGWD010000002.1, read on the forward strand.
GATGGCCTCAGGTACGTAGGGGATGGTCAGGTTGAGGGAGTTGGTCAGCAGCCGCAGCAGCGCCCCCATCGGCAATAGCAGCAGTACGGGCGGCGTCCGAAACCGGCGGCTCAGCAAGTCGAACGCGTAGGAGATCAGTACGGCGGTGCTAAGGGCAATGATGAAGTAGGAAGTAGCCAAAGTAAACTAGTTTGCCGTTTGCGGTTTAACGTGTAAAGTTGGCTGGCGTACGCGTACTGCTGACGCCGCACGGATGCCTCAATAGGCAACCTGAAACCTTAAACGATAAACCGCAAACTTCTTTTTGCTACCAAGTTAGGCGTGTTTGGTAATTTGAGCGCATGGAACTGATTTTACACCGCTTCGAGCTGCGGCTTCGCCATACGTTTACCATTGCCCACGACAGCCGCGACGTGCAGCAGACGCTTATTGTGGAGCTGCGCGACGGTCCGCTGCGTGGCTTCGGCGAGGCGACGGCCAACCCCTATTACGGCATCACCATCGACCGGATGATGACCGACCTCGGTCAGGTACGTTCCCTGATCGAAACCACCGACTGGACCACTGCCGAAGCGCTTTGGGAACAGGTACACGACGGCCTGAAAACCAATCCGTTTGCCCAATGTGCCCTCGACGAAGCCGCGCATGACCTGGTAGCCAAGCGGGCCGGGCTGCCGCTCCTCAAACAGTGGGGCCTCGACGACACCGCGCCCCGCCCGCTGACCAACTACACCATCGGCCTCGACACGCCCGAGGTGATGGCAGCCAAGCTCCGCGAACTGCCCTGGCCAGTGTATAAGATTAAGCTGGGGCGGCCGGAAACCGACATGGCCACGCTGCGACTCCTTCGCCAGCAGACCGACAGTGTATTTCGAATCGACGCCAACTGCGGCTGGACTGCCGACCAAACGATGGCGTTTATGCCCGAACTGATCGACCTGGGCGTCGAGTTTATCGAGCAGCCACTCCCTGCCTCGGATTGGGATGGAATGGCGCGGCTGCGGGCCGACAGCCCCTTGCCCATCATTGCCGACGAAAGCTGCATCGTGGAAACCGACGTGGCTCGCTGCGCCGATTTTTTCCACGGCATCAACGTCAAGCTGACTAAATGCGGGGGCCTCACGCCCGCCCGGCGGATGATAGCCGAAGCCCGGCAGCGCGGCCTGCGCGTGATGGTCGGCTGCATGACTGAATCGAGCGTGGGGATTTCGGCCATTGCGCACCTGCTTCCCCTGCTGGATTACGTCGACATGGACGGTACGTTATTGATCACCAACGATCCGGCCACGGGCGTTACGTTCGACTATGGCCGGGTTATCTACGCTACCGACAACGGCACCGGCGCCGCTCTCCGATGAACCAACCCTTCACTATCGACCAACAGCCCAACCGCACCATCGTGCACCACCGCGATGGCGGACCGGGGCGAACGTACCTGTTCTTCTCAGGTACGTCGTATCTGGGCATTGCGCAACACCCACAGATGCAGGCCTTACTGGCCGAGGGTGTGGCGCGCTACGGCCTGCATTTTGGGTCATCGCGCAACGGCAACCTGCAATTGTCGATTTACGACGAAGCCGAGCAAAAACTGGCCCTGTGGACCGGGGCGGCGGCCGCCCTCACTACCTCGTCGGGCATGGTGGCGGGGCAGGTGGTCGTCGACTGGTTATCCAGCCATCTCACCCCCGATACGCTCGTGCTGCAAACGGAAGGCACACACCCGGCCCTCTGGCATCCGCTGATTAAGCCACAAACCATACCGTTCACGCCGGAAGGTTTACTGCCAGCCCTCGACCCCGCCGACCACCGTCCGCTCTGCATTCTGACCAACTCGGTCGATGCGCTTCGGGGCGATTATTATGATTTTAGCTGGGTGAGTAACATCCGGCACCGGCGGGTGATACTCGTTGTCGACGATTCGCACGGCATCGGTGTGCTACACGGGCGGCGGGGTATTTACCCGGAATTGGCGGCACTGGTAGAAAAGAACCTACCCAACGTCACGTTCGTCGTGACGGCATCACTGGCGAAGGCGATGGGCCTGCCGGGGGGTGTGGTGCTGGGGCCGTCGCTTCTGATCGAACGTTTACGCCGGACGGCCTATTTCGGGGCCTGTTCGCCCATGCCCCCTGCCTATGCCTACGCGTTCGTGCACGCAGGTACGTTGTACAAAGACGCACGAAAACGACTTGATGACAACGTGGCACTGGCTGAAAAACGGCTGATGCCAACGGGCCTGTTTACCCACGGCGCGGGTTATCCTGTTTTCTACACCGACCACGACGAGCTGTACGCGAAACTACTCAAACAGGGCATTTTTATTTATTCGTTTGCCTACCCCACCCCCGCCGACAAAACCAATACCCGCATCGTTATCTGCGCGTACCATGAACCCGACGACATTGAAAAACTGGCCGAGGCGATTCAGCACGTATTGTAGGGCCGCAACCCTTTTCGGCTATATGGCGTCAGCAACGGCGCTGGCCCAATCGCCCAATCAGGGCAAGACGGACAAGCTGCTGGTCGATTTGCTGGCGAGTCGGCCCGAGCAGTTCAGCGCGGTGCTGGCCCATCCCGAGCGGCACGACGTGCAGATTATCTACACGCAGATCGACCGTGACGCGCAGAATCGACCGTCGTTTCGCACGTTTCAGTACCGGGTCGACAAAGACCGCTATTTCTACCCGGCCAGTACGGTTAAACTCCCGGCGGTGCTCATGGCGCTGGAAAAGCTAAACAAGCTGGGTATCCCGCGCGACGCGCCGATGATCACCGACTCGGCTTACAGCGGGCAAAAGCGGGCGTGGCGCGACACCACCGCCCGCAACGGCAAGCCGTCGGTGGCGCAGTATGCCCGAAAGATTCTGCTCGTCAGCGACAACGACGCCTACAACCGACTCTACGAATTGCTAGGCCAATGTGGCTTCAACGACGATCTACGCGCCAAAGGTTACCTCGGCCACCGCTTCACGCACCGGCTATCACTGCCCCTAACGCCCGACCAGAACGCGCACACCAACCCGGTTACGTTTCTGACGAATCAAAGCACGTCGCCCGTTGTCAAGATCAGCGATATCAGTCAGCTCACGAAAACGCTGGACACCACGCTGGCGCGGCTAATGACCTCGCTGCCCGCTCAATTCTGCGATCACACACCCGCACCCGCCGGGCGCATTTTGCGCGGGACCGGCTATATGGCCGGTGGCTCGTTCTATGCGGGCGATTCGCTGGTGAAACAGCCGTTCGACTTTACGGGCCGCAACTGCTTTCCGCTGGAGGAACAGCAGGCGATCCTGAGGGCAGTGCTCTTTCCTGAAGCCGTACCGGCCAACCAGCGCTTTCAGCTGGCGCCCGACGACTACCGGTTTGTGTACCAGTACATGTCGCAATTGCCGCGCGAAACACGCTGGCCCAACTATCAGGCCGACCCAAAGCTGTATGATAGTTACTGCAAATTTCTAATGGTCGGCGATCGGAAAACGCCTCTACCCGGTTCGATTCGGATTTTTAATAAAGTGGGCGATGCCTACGGCTACCTGCTCGACAACGCCTACATCGTCGATTTCGACAAAGGCATCGAGTTTATGGTCACGGCCATGATTTCGTGCAACAGCGATGGCATTTTCAACGACGACAAGTACGACTACGACACCGTCGGTTTCCCGTTCATGGGCAATCTCGGCCGGCTCATCTACGACTATGAAATCGCTCGTAAAAAGCTCCGTAAACCCGATTTAAGCCGGTTCAAGCTCACATATGGCGAGTAGATAGCACATCGCTGGCCGCACGAATGCCCTGATGGAAGGCCTCTTCAAAAACAGATACGCCGCTGAGGTCTGAGTGGGCCAGATAGATGCTATCCGCAACGGGTTGGCTCAGTTGCGCGCGAACATGGCCCCAGATGTAGCCGGGCGTGGGCGACACCATGCCGTGGCCCCACACCCAGAAGTCGGCCTGTTGCACCTGCGCGCGCAGGCCGGGGTGAGCGGTTTCCAGTTCGTCCAGCACTTGCGACAACCATACTTCGCGGGGCGTTTCGTAAGCCATTCGCCGGGCCACGGCCGGGTCGCTGTGGCAGAGGGGTCGGTAGCAGGTCAGTACCCGTTGTGGGTCGTTGGTCAGGTGCTGATGGTTCGCCACGATATACCCCACCGACTCGGTGCCATACAGCACGTTGTCCCAGCATAGCGGTGCACCCTTTGCCTGCGCCAAGTCGTTGACCGTCAGATTCGCCACCAGCCAGGGTGCATAGTGGATCGCCGAAGCCAGCTTGGCCCGGTCGGGGTCGAGTGGGGTCAGGAGCCGCGCGGCCACAAACTGCGGGATGGCCAGAATAACCCGCCGGGCCAGCACGCGGGCCGTCGTGTGCCGGTGAGTGTCGTATACCAGCGCTTCGATGCCTGTCTGGGTACGTTGTAGCGCATAAACGAGCGCGTTCGACCGGATAGGCGCTGCACCCTGCTGACGTAACTGGTCTACCAGGAAGCCATTGCCTTCGGGCCAGGTGAGCACGGCTGAACTATCCGCGTTGGCGGCTTGCCCCCGCCGGGCCGCGAAGTAATGCAGCCCCGCCCAGGCCGAGGTCTGTTCGGGCAGGCTGCCATAATCATCTTTACAACAATAGGCCAGGTACCAGCGCAGGTACGTCGACGTGTAGCCCTGCTGATCCAGGTACGTTGCCAGCGAAATCGCGTCGAGCTGCCGATAGGCTGGGTCAGCCGAGGAGCGGTCAAGCGGAATGGCGAAGGCGGGTTTTCCGTCGTTGCCGACGGCCTTTTTCAGCTGGTCGATCAAAGCAAAAAAACGAGCAATCTGCCCTTTATCAGCCTCGGTGATACCTTCGTGCGGCACCAATCCTTCCTGCCAGCGCCCGTGCAGGAACAGGCGTTCTTCGGGGTCGTGGCAGAGCGCGTAGTCGTCGTAGACGGGTAGCCCCCGGTCAAAGCCGGTGATGAGGCGGCTCTCGGTTAGGAAATCGATCAGCTCGCGGTCGGTGGGATCGGCAATGGGCAGGTAATGCGCCCCCCAGGGATAGGCCGAGCTTGTGTTTTGACCATGCGCCGCGTTACCACCTACCTCATCTTCCAGTTCGAGCAGCAGTACATCGCGCACGCCCTGTTTGTGCAGCCACCGCCGCGCCGATAATCCCGCTACGCCGCCGCCTATGATGAGCACGTCCGTTTGGCTGGTTTGGGTTGGTGCGGGAAACGCTAGGCCATCGCGAAACCGATGCCCCGCCGCCTGATTGGGACCCAGTAATTGCCCCGGAATGGCGGCGTCGGAACCGCTTAGCTGCTCAAAAAACGAGGCGCTGGCCGGCTTCCCGCCCGACTGGCAACCCACTGCGCCGGTTGCCAGCGCGGCAGCGCCGAGGGTGGTTTGGGCGATAAACTTACGGCGTGTCGGCATTGAACGGTGCGCAGTGAGCTACTGCCATTTACCCCAGTCTTCTTCAAAATAGCGCACCAGCACCTGATTGTTGAGCCGGTTCACGTCGGTGGGCAGTTCGGCCATATCGGGCGGGAAATTACCCATTTCGCCGAGCGTCTGCGCGTTTACGTAGCGCAGACCAGCGGGCAACGTACCTGTCGCGCGGGCAAACGGGTCGCCAGGTACGTTGCCCGCCGAAGGATAGGCCAGCACATAGCCCCATTCGCCAAACGACGGTACGTAGGCGTGGTAAGGCTGCGTCTGAAACCCCACCGCCTGTAGCGTGTGAACAATGCACCAGAACGACCGCCGCCCCATAAACGGCGACGTCGACTGCACCACCATCCGACCGCCGGGCCGGAGCAGGCGGGGTAATTCGCGATAAAAGGCCGTGCTGTACAGTTTGCCCACGCTGTAATTCGACGGGTCGGGGAAGTCCATCACGATCAGGTCGTAACGGGTGGTATCGGTACGTACCCAGTTGTAGGCGTCGTCATTCCAGACGCGAACCTTGGCGTGATTCAGCGCATTGGCGTTGAGGGTCGTCAGGAGGGTGTTTTGCCGGAACAGCCGCGTCATGGCGGGGTCGAGGTCGACCAGATCGATCTGGCGCAGGTGAGGGTAGCGCAGCAGTTCGCGCACGGCCAGGCCATCGCCGCCACCCAGCACCAGCACGCGGCTCGCCTGCGGCAGTTGCCGCATGGCGGGGTGAACGAGCGCTTCGTGATAGCGGTACTCATCAACCGAACTGAATTGCAGGTTGCCGTTCAGATACAGCCGCATTTCGTGCGCATTGCGGGTCAGTACCAGTCGTTGGTAAGGCGTATTCTTACTGAAAATGACCGTGTCGCGGAAAGTCGCCGTTTCGGCAAAGGTTACGATGCGGTCGGCACCGATAAACGCCGCCAGCAACGCCAGCACGGACAGCGCCACGGCCCACCCCATCGACCGGCGGTAGGGACGCGTCTCGGCAAACTGAGCCAGCAGGTAGCCCGCCACGCCCACGTTGAGCAGCCCAAACAGTACCGACGACCGTACCAGCCCCAGATACGGCACCAACACCAGCGGGAAGATGAGCGACGCCAGCAGCGCTCCGATATAATCGAAGGTAAACACTTTGGAAACCAGCTCTTTAAACGACAACTGATCTTCCAGAATACGCATCAGCAGCGGAATTTCCAGCCCGACCAAGATGCCCGTGAGGCCAACGAGACTGTAGAGCATGAGCCGGAACGAGGCGACATATTCAAACAACACAAAGAGCAGCGGCGCGCTGAATCCGCCCACCAATCCCACCAGCAATTCGACGCGAATGAACCAGCGCAGCAGGTTGCCCTCTACAAATTTCGACAGCCACGAGCCGATGCCCATCGAGAACAGATAGACACCGATGATGGTCGAAAACTGCGTGACCGAGTCGCCCAGCAGGTAGCTTGCCAACGTACCCGCAATGAGCTCGTATATGAGCCCGCAAGTGGCAATGACAAACACCGCCAGCAGCAACAGCCACTGCCGCGGCGGAGCCAGCCGCCCCCGGCTCCCGGGTAGGTACGTCCCGCGTTCATTCACGCCACTTGGCGGTGCCGGATCAACCATGCGATGCGAAACCGATGATGATCGCTACGGCCAGCATGAACCCGGCGGCCATGATTGCCAGGGCCATATTCTGCTCATCGACAATCTTTTTCCAGAGGTTTTCGGGCGCAATCTTTTCGATCACCACAAAGGCAATCACCAGAATGATGATGCCCAGCAGCGAGTACACCACCGAGGCAACAAGGGCTTTCAGGTTCAGGTAATCCATGAGACGATTGGTTATTTATGGTAAAACGATGTGCGGCCCCGGTATCCACGCCGCACCGATGATGACGACGTCTCTTCTTTGTCGTCGCCCAGCAGGCGGGTGCCAGATAGCTCGGCCCAGGCAAAGACACCCAGCCCAAACAGGATAAAAAACGGGTACAGGCCGTATTGCCGATACAGGGTTTTCAGGCGGTTAATCATCCGAAGCGTTGGGGTTATAGTCGCTTTGTGCCCAGCGGTCGCGTTCAAACCAGCGGCCACGCGCAAACAGGTATAGGGGATAGAGGCTGCTCAGCAGTAGCCAGACAAGCACATTGGAAAACGGCGCCGGGCCCGCCGTGACATGCACATCCAGCGACAGATTGGCCTCGTCGGTATAAGGCTTGATAGTCAGAAAATAGCGCCCGCTCGGAATGCGCGACAGCGAGGCGTCGTCGGCTTTGTCGCCCTCGCTCCAGCTCTCGCCCCCATCGACGCCCTGATAATACTCCACGGCTTTGGTGAACGAATAGGTCCGCCCCGTTTTCTCATTGACCATATCGGCTTCAAACTCAGCCCAGTGGTTGTTGAGGTCGGTTACGTACTCTACACCCACGTGCGCGGGACCGTTGACCTGAAACGAGTTGGTACGAACCGTTGGGCGGCCCTCCGTCGTGGCAGTGTCCTTCGCCACTGAAAAATGTTGCGTCAGCACCTGTGCCGGATGCGGGTTGATCATCGCCAGGAACAGATGCAGCGCCAACGCCCCGACGGCGCCCAGCGCCCACACCCGGATCGTTGGGAGCCAGCGTTCGTCGGTCGGATTGGGCTGAATAGCCCCGACGCCGTAATGCGGGCGCAGCGTTTTTGCGTCCAGGTCGAAGCCTTTTTCCAGTTCTTCCGGCTCCACATACCGGGCTTCGTACCAGTCGACGTTCTCGCCAACCGTTTCGGCAATGAGCATCGTTGGCGGCTGAATGTATTCGTAAACAGTCATCTGCTCTTCGTCGAGCAGGTTGTAGTCGAACTCGCCCACCGCCCCGACCAGCTCAATCTGGTATTTATTATAAAGCGTATACCTTCGGTTATCGGTTCGGTCGTGTACGTAGGCCCCGGTATGAGCAGTGTGTTTGCCAAACTCGAATAGCGCGTAGTTGCTCGTATACGCGACAAGGGTATGGGCGGTTGGCTCGCTCCACATCCAATGCTCGTTGTATTCCGACAGGGTGCGGTACGAACCATCATTGAGCAGCAGGTAATACTCGCGCCAGTCGTAGCGGGTGCCGGCTTCGCGCTTGATTACGCACCCAACCATACGTACCCATTGCCCAAACAAATACCCCTCGGAGCCAAGCGCGATGGCCGGTTGGCCACCTATCGGAGCGAACTGCCGCAGAATCTGGGGCGGGTCGTCGTTTTCGTACTTGAAATAGGTGTGGCAGTTAGGGCAACCGTAGTAGTAACTGCCCGTTACGTCGTAATAAGTGATGGTTGTCTGGCAGCGGGGGCAGTCGAGCGTGGCCGACGGTTGCGGCGTGGTAGCAGGCTCGCGTTCGGAATCGGTCATCGCCGGATCTGGTGTTTGGTTTGCTCGGTACCCTCAAACTGCCGCAGCGTCTCGGCGTAGAACGTCTCTACCTTGGCGGCATTATCGCGCCGGAAGTTAGACAAAAACACGTCGAACGTAGCCAGCCCGAATTCGGGCCACGTATGAATCGAGACGTGCGATTCGGTCAGGCATACTACCGCCGTGAAGCCGCCTTCGGGAAAAGCGTGGTACGTTTCGCCCACCTTCGTCAGGCCCAGCGTCGCAATCAGGCCATCGAAGGTAGTGCGGCAGGCCGCCACGTCGACAAGCCGGGCAACGGGTGCCGAAAACGTAGCCAGTAGGTGCAGACCGGGCTGATACGGAGTCATGTCTTTTTACAACTTGCTAGGGACGAACGGGTAGCTCCCACGTAGCGGAAATGGGCGCTCCCTCACTGGTTATTCCCTGTATGACCAACCGGAGCCGCCTGGTAGTGTCATTCAGTTGAAAAAGCAGCCTGGCCTGACCGTCGGCGTCGTTCTGTCCTAATGGTTGCCAATATACTACGTCCCGCCTGTCCTTCAGCGTCTCAGATGCTGTCGGTTCGTAACGGGGCGTGTAAAATTCGCGGGACGTGGCAAAACCGGGTACCAGCGCCGAAACACCGCTGCGGATCGTGGGGACGCCGCTGCTGCCTTTAGTCAGATAGATAGCAATAATGCCCCCTGCCGCCCGCGCGCCATACATGGCAGCACTGCTGTGTTTCAGCAACTCAATACGGCTAACCTGCAGCGGATTAATTTCCGCCAGTACATGCTCATCCACATACACGCCGTCGACGATGTACAGAGGTGTGTTATCACCAAAACTACCAATACCGTTCAGGCGAATCTGACCGCCAATGAGTTGCATTCCGGGCACCCGTTTGATCAAATCGAACAGCGTGAGTGCCGACGCAGCCGTGTTTCTGTCTACAACCAGTACACCATCGGCCATTCCGTGCAGGCTGCTACGTTGCACGTCCAAAGGGCGCTCCGACGGGCGTTTATTCGCCCTGACGATTACCTCGGCCAACTGACGGGCGGTCGAATCCCGGTAGAGGGCGGGCCATGCCGCCTGGCGCGTTTCGGCTTCGTTCAGCCAGGGGCGCAGGGCCGCCCAGTTAGGTACTGACGCTTTTGGAGCAGCGAACGGAAGGCCGGGGGCATCGAAGGTTAGCCGCGTTTCAGACGGATCGGCGCCCGGCACACTGCCTTTAACCTGAATCGTGTCCTGATTCAGTAACCCCTTAAGTTGAAAACGCCCTTTGTCATCCGTCGTCCGGCTTTGCATTAGTTTCTGGCCGTCCTGTTCCAGCTCCAGTAGCACGGCGGCATTCGCGATGGGTTTTCCTCGTCCATCCCGAACGTGTCCCCCCAAGGCCCAGCCGGTCAACGAACCGGCCCCGACCGGCGCCGGTAACCGTCGCCACCCCTGAGTAAGCAGCAGGTTATCCAGATCCTGTCGATGGGCGTTTTGCAAATAATAAGTGGGCGATTCGACCACCCCGCGAAGGCCGGCCGTTAGCAACAGGTACGTTCGCATATCGACCTGCGCCGTGTCGGCAGGCAATTGGTCGGCATCCGTTACAGCCGCTGACCAGGAACCCAATACCGGGTACCCGTTTTCATCCCGAAACTGCACCCCAACAGCGACCTGTTCTCTGGCGGTATACTGCGGTTTGGATAAACTGATCCGCAACGACGTACCTGCCACGCGCTCGGGCACGAATACCAGCCGTTCGGCGCGAGGCTGGCTGGCGGCGTCCCACAGCGTCAGCCGACAAACGCCCGGAGGGAGCGAAGCCGCCGACAGCGAGAAGGTAGCGGCACCATTCGTCAGTGTCCATTTCTGATTGTACACGAACTGCTCCCGACTTTGCAGCGTGATATAAACCGGCTGTTGGGTATAACGACCGGTAGCGCGCACCGTCACGGTCAGGCGACTGCTGTCTGACACAGCATCCACGGCCAGCGCCCAGCCTTCCGGTTCAACGGCTGGTAAGGCCACCGACTGACTAGCCTTGCCCGCCGATGCATCAACAATCGCTACGTACCGCTGCCCTGCTTTGGGCGTCATGCTCACTTGCCCTATGCCCAGCCAGTTGGTTGTAAATTGAGCTACGTCCGCGCCGCGTTGGTCGATGATACGGCCACGTAGGGCACGGCCATAGCCATCGGGGCCAACCGCCTTAATGCCCACGCGTCCCGCTACGTCGGCCAGCCAACGGCCGCCTTCTGGCAAAAACTGCACATCAACAACGGCAGCGGAGGGGGCTACAACGCTCGCGTTGGTGAAAGAAGCGACCTCGTCAGCGGCCAGCACATGCGCGCCGGACTGCCTGACGTTGTAGACGGGAAACGAACACTCAAACGCAGGGCCATTGGCTTCCTGATCTAGCGCGGTATAGGCTCGCAGGTGGTACGTACCTGGGGAGAGGGTATCGGCGAGTCGAACGTTCGCAGCGGCCCGGCCGTCCAATAGACGTACCCACTGATGCTGTACCGCCCGGCCGGTAGGCGCAATCAATTCTACCTGCAGGGCCGTTCCGCTGCGACCGGCCACAGGCAACTGACGGGCGGGATCCAGCACATAAGCACTCAACCAAAGCTGATCGCCTGCACAGTACAGCGTCTTGTCGGTATGGATATACACAAGAGGAGGCGTTCGCTCGGCCTGACGAAGGCGCATGGCGACAAGCGAGTCTACACCGGCGTCGGCCCGGCCGGGGCGGCCAGCGACCACATCACTCGCCGTTATTACCTCTGCACCGGGCAGCGTCCAGTCGGTCGGCAGCAGAGTGGCCAGTCGGTCATTACCCAGGTAGCCTCGCACATCCAGGCCGTTCCCCTGCGTAATGCCACCGTCGACCGTCAGGTCCACGAAGCCTTTTGGTAGCAGTAGGAGCGAGTAGGCGTAGGGCAGGTCGCGGTATGGCGAGTTAGCGGCATAGACCCGATTGTAGTAAACCTCCAGCGGCTGATCGGATTGCAGCCGACGCTCGAAAGGCAGATCGGCCGACTTGAACAGCCCCTGAGCCCTCTCCTTTCCGATATATTGACGATCACCGATACCCACAATGGGCATCGACTGATCGCTGGCGTTGCTGGCAAGCGGTGCCCGGTAGACCACGTACCCAGCCTGCTCATGTGTACCGGCCAGCAAATTCACCAGCAAGTGTTGCAGCGAGCCCTGGTAGACTTTCAACCGGTTGGCTTGCCAAACAGCTTTCTGCTGAGTCGAAGTGGAGGGCAGTTCTTCGAAACGGGCAGTACCGGCAAACTGCATTTTCCCCTGATAAAGGTCGAAGAACAGCAGGTTGTAATGCAGTTGATAACCCAGCGCGCCATTTTCAATGACCAGTGGTTCGCTCGCCTGCGCACGCAGATGTCCTTTTTCTTCCTGAAATGACAGGACATTCGGGTTGAGGATACGGCACTGTCGGGCCTGTGGCCGATTGCCCAGCAGCTCGCGGCTGAACGTACGGAATTGCCGTGACCAGGCCGAGCTATGTCGGGCCGTGACGGTGACCGCTGCCAGTGCCTGATCGGTCGGCTCCAGCCGGAGATCGATTGTTCGTGGTTGTACATCGACCAGGCGAAGCGGCTGACGGACAACCTTGTAGCCCAGTACTGACCCGACGAGCTCATGACTTCCCAGCGGTACGTGGGTCAATTGATAGCGGCCGTGCTCATCTGCCGCGGTACCCCGTGAGCTGTTGTTAATGTAAACCGTCGCAAAGGGAAGCGGCTCGCCTGTTTTAGCGTCGAGCACACGGCCTGTCACGGTTGCCGTTGAGTGCTGAGCAATGGCAAAGCCTAAACTGCCATATAGCCAGCCCACTAACCACAGTGCGGCGCGTTGTGCGTTCATCGCATTCAGCTTAAATCACGCTTGATGGAGTTACTAAAGGGGCTATTTCAGTCCGCGCAGGAAGGCGATGCTACGGGGCATCTGTTCCATCGAACGCGACGATTCATCTTCGATGAAAAAATGCTTTACCCCCGCCCGTTTGGCAGCCTCCATAAACTGAGCGATGCCAATATCGCCATCGCCGAGGGCCACGTTCGTTTCCACGTCGGCATGGCCGGTGGCGGTCAGGGGCGTACCCGGCTTGCGGTCTTTCAGGTGCGCGAGCGGGAAGCGTTTACGGTATTTTTTGAGCAGTTCGAGCGGATCCTGCCCTGGTGCTTTAATCCAGTACACATCCATCTCGAAGTTCACGAAGCGCGGATTCAGATTGGTGGCGAGGTAGTCGAAGTAATTCCCGCTGAAGCCCGGCACGGGGCCAAATTCATACCCGTGCGTGTGGTAGCAGAATTTGATGTTCTGATCGGCCAGCAGCCGCCCGGCGGTGTTGAACACGTCGATGGCGCGGTCGGCGTCGCTCTGCGAAAAGATATCTTCGGTATGCGGAATCCAGGCGCAAACCACATAACTGGCTCCCAGCGCTTTAGCCTGCTCGATCACCTTGGGTACGTCGCTTTCCAACGCCTCGAAATCGGCACCCATGCTCACGGCTTTAAGGCCATTTTTGTCCAATTCCTGCCGAAACGCGGCGTCGCTCATGCCGTACGTACCGGCGACTTCGACCTCCCGAAACCCCATCTGCTTCACGATGGCCATCGTGCCGGGTACGTCCTTGCTGAATTGATCCCGGAAACTATAGAGTTCAAGGCCAACCGGGGCGGGTTGTTGCGCCAGCGCAGGCAGCGTCAGCACCACAGCCAACATAATTAGGAGAGATGGTTTCATAGGGAGTTTAGGGGGGTGTTAATGTACAATGCATAATGTACGATGCACAATGGCTGGCGACAGAATAAACAGCTGATCGTCAGCCATTGTACAGTATTCATTGTTCATCGTACACCGTACATTATCAATTTTGCATTACTTCTTCCCCCGCTGCGCCTGCACCTCGTCGGACGTGATAGCCGGGGCTTTGTTACCGAAGTTACTACGAATGTAGGTCAAGACGTCAGCGATTTGTCCGTCGGTCAGGAAATCGTGCGAAGGCATCACATTGTCGTAGGGTTCGCCCTCGATTTCCACGTTTTGCAGCCCGTTGAGCAACACACCGATCAGGCGCGTTTTGTCGCCATTCACCCAGTCGGTGCCGCGCAGGGGCGGATTCAGGCCGGGCACGCCGCTGCCGTTGGCCTGATGGCAGGACAGGCAATTCTGTTTATAGATCAGCTCACCGGGTTGGGCGGCTGCCACCGACTGACTGACGGGGCGTGTCGACACGGGTTTGGTGGCTTTCACGGGCTTTTTGACCTGGGCAAAACTGGTCGTTGCTGACAGCATCAGTAGCCATACGAGTTGCTTCATGGGACAGGCATACGCAGGCTGGTTCGTTGAGGGCGTATGTTCCCCTAAAAATAAGGAGTGTTTGTCAGCGTACCGAATCCACCGGCGTTTCGAGCAGCGGCAGCGTCACGCTAAACGTATCGGCACGTTCCTCGATCTCGACGGGTCTGTCGGTCAGATGCCGGTATTTGGCAGTCAGGTTGACGAGGCTATGCTGCGTGGTCACGATAACCCGACTTTTCCGCTGCCGGGTATTGGTGACCCGGATCGACGGCCCCGCCACCGGCTCAATCTGAATCACCAGCGGCCGCGCTGCCGACATACTGTTGTGTTCCAAGGCGTTGTCGACCAGCGTTTGCAGGCTTGAAGGTGGCACGCAGGCCATGTAGGCCGGTTCGGTGGGCAGCTCGATACGGATGGCCGCCCCGTAACGGACCCCCAGCAACTGCGCATAGGTCTGTAGAAACGTCAGCTCCTCGGCCAACGACACCAACGGCCGGTTGCCCGCCTGAAGCAGGTAGCGGTACACTTTGGCCAGATCATCCACGAAGCGTTCGGCCAGGGCGTTGTCTTCCCCGATCAGGGCCGAGATGGAGCTGAGGCTGTTGAAGAGAAAGTGGGGGTTGACCTGCCCCTTGAGCGCCTCGAACTGCTGCTGCAAAACGGTTTGTTGCAGGCGTTCGGCTTCGGTCGCATTCTGTTTCCACTGCTCAAACGTGTAGAACAAACCCAGAGTCGTGCAAAGCAGCACATCGAACACGCCGCCCAATACCCAGATGTCCTGCACGGTCGCCCAACTAAAGCGGACACCCGTTGCCGGAACCAGACTATACACCCACACGTCGACGGGGGCCAGCACAACCGTACAGAAGGCCACCATCAGCAGCATCGCCCACAAACGGGTGCGGGTCTGGCGCACGTCGGGGAAACGCGCGATCACCCGCCGCACCACCACTGTCAGCGTGATGATGGAACACCAGTACAACCCGAACACCACCAACGTACCCGCCACGAAGGTGTCGAGGTACTGGAAGTAACGTGGTCCAATAAAGAAGTAGTTGCCCAGCGGAAATAGCACCGGCATCATAGCCAGGTGGTACCACCATTCGTAGTGGGAAAAGAAGCGAGGGCGAATCACGTTGAGGAGAGCAGGGTAAACGAGCTATTTTTAAAGATAGATACGCACCAGGCAGCTGGCGTTGGCAAATTTGGATGTCTGGTAACAAAACAAGGATAAACTGTTTGAAATCGGGGTTCAGTTGCACAGCCCATATAACCAAACGCCTCGCCGCCCTCCGACTATCAGAGAGCAACGAGGCGTCGCTATTGGCGGCGTTCGGGGCGCTACAGTTTATACAAACTGGCCTGGGCATTGCCCGAAAACGTATTGGCCGATCCGGCATCGGTGTTCAGCTCGGCGTCAGACGTGTACATGATTGCGTAACCGCCGCTGTTGCTCAGACGGCTGTTTTTCACGGTTGTTTTGGCACCTTTTCCATAAACCGTCAGCAGGGCTCGCTGCCCGGACACAATGGCCGCGCTGCCACCACCGCTGATCTCGACGCCATCGAGTACCGTCAGGTTGCTGACCGAATACACGATCACGCCCCGCCAGTAGGCTGCCGTGTGGCCCGCCCCCGTAATGGTCACTTTTTGTTCCGCCGTCCCTTTGGCCGATAGGTATCCGCCTTTGTTCACGCTGATGATACCATCGCGCGCCGCCTCGACGATCACGCCGGGCTGCAACGTCAGGCCTGCCTCGATGGTCAGGTTACCGAGCAGGCGATAGGGCGTTTTGTCGCCGAAAGCCGACCACTTTACGTCCTGCGCACCCGTGATCGCCGACGAACTGATCTCGACCACGTCGCGGCCATTGCTGCCGGTAAAGGCCGAGGCGGCATCCAGCCGGGTAGCGTTGTAGGCATCGATCAACACCGGCGCTTCGGTTTGTTTGCTGAATCCGTTGCGAGCAAACGTGCGCAGCAGGGCACCGTCCTGCACATACAATCCGTAGCCGTCGTTGCTGGTAAACCGGCTGTCGGTCAGGCTGATCTGCGCGTGGTTGTTACCGAACAGGGCCAGTCCGGCTTTCGTCCCCGTAAAAGCGACCCGGCTACCCGCGTATTCGATATCGACAAACGCCAGCGCGTTGGCGGTGCTGGGCGAATAAATAATCAGGCCGGCCCAATAGCTTTTTTGGGCCTGTGTACCCGTAAACCGGATGCGCCCATCGGCTACACCTGTCGCGTTCAGCGTACCCTCTTTCTCGATCGTCAGTCGTTTGTCGCGCTCAAACGCCATCACCACCCCCCGATCAATGGTCAGTTCGGCCGTAGTTGCCAGGTCTTTGGTCACGATGTAATCGGGTTTGGCTGGGTCGATGATACGGTCCATCAGCCGGGTTTTGCTGGTGATGTCTTTGTCGAGCGTAAGTGGTGTGGGGTATTCGACCGTTACCAGCACACGATCCTGACTCTGTTCGGTGCCGCTGCGTACGGTCAATTCCAGTTCGTAGTACCCAACGATATCGGGGTTGAAACTGAGCGTGGCGCTGCTGGCGCCGTCGAGCGTCATGTTGCTGTTACCTGGTTTGCGTACCACCGTCCACTGATACGTCAGTGGCCCCGTACCCGTAGAGGTAGAGCCGTCGAGTTTGACAGTCCCCGTGGGTAGCACAGCCTGATCGGTACCGGCTTTAGCCACCAGTGTTTGGGACGGCGTAGGGGTTATCGTTTCGGTCTTTTTGCAGGCCGACAAGCTGCTGATAAGGGCTACCGCGAAGGCGGCGGTGATGAAATTGAGTTTCATGGTCAAGAGAGCGATTTGCGTTTGGATGGCCCAAAACTGCCCTCTCCGCCCCTGTTTCTGAAACCAACTCATGGCTGAACTGCGTAAAACGATACCTTGATTGTGTATTGATCTGCGCAAATTGTAACAGCCTGACTGACATTCACATAGCCCCTTTCAGCAACGTACCTGGATAATCCCTATCCCCTCAACATCGTACCTTTTCGGTCACCGGCAACGTACCTGAACGGGCTCGACAGACTGCGGCCACCAAACAGGCCAGACAGTTCAGGCACGGTTTTGCGCAGTTGATCCGTCGTAAGTGCGCTTTGAGTCAACCGGGGTGGTATAATCCAGCGACTCAGCGCTTAGTTTTATACTTGGTTGCGCTACCCTCCCGGTTATTGCCAATGAACGAACCCACCGACTCCATGCATAGGTTGAACGACAAGTGGATGCGCATCGTGGGGGTGCCGCTGCTGGCGCTGGTAGGGCAATGGATCATGTATGGTTACACCAGCGTCCCCTACCCCGACGACTGGCGTATTCCGTTTTTCTTCGTGCTGGGTTCGGTGCTGGTTTGGGAAGTCAATCGGCAGGGCATCATCCTATCCCGACGTCGCTACCCAACCTTGCCCCAAACGCGGCAGCGGGTGTTGTTTCAACTGCTTTGGTTCGTTGGGTTCTCTACCCTTATCCGCATTACGCAGACGGCCTTTTACCACTGGCTGAACCTCTGGCCAACAGAAGATTACCTGCTTTTCAAGCCCTATTTCTTCAACACACTGGTCTCTGTCGTCGGCACCATTCAGGTGGCAGCCTACTACGAGGGGCTCTATCTATACCATTGCTGGCGGGTGTCGTATACCGAAACCGTTGAACTGAAAAAAGAAAACCTGCAAAGCCAGCTGGAATCGCTGAAGACCCAGATCAATCCGCATTTTCTGTTCAACAACCTCAACTCGCTATCGGCCCTCATCAGCAGCGACGCGCCCCTGGCCGAAGAATTTCTGGATCAGCTGTCGTCGGTATATCGCTATTTGCTTCAGCAAAACACCCGCGATTTGTGCCCGCTGAGCGACGAAATTCAGTTCATCGAAGCCTATTTCCACCTGATCAAAACACGTTTTGGCGATGGCATCAGCCTGGATATGGCCGTTGATCCAACGTACCTGTCGTTCCGGGTGCCACCGCTGACGCTACAATTGCTGTTTGAAAATGCCATTAAGCACAACATCATTTCGAGCAGCCGCCCCCTCACCATCCGGCTATACACGCAGGAGGCTTATCTGTATGTCGAGAACAATTTGCAGAAGAAAAAGCTATCGGTACCGTCGAGCCAGATTGGCCTGCAAAACATCATGCTGAAGTACAAGCTGCTCGATCAGTCGACGGTGACGGTTTATCAGGACGACACGCGCTTTCTCGTCAAAGTCCCCCTCATCACACCCGCAGTTGAGGCGTCGGTACTTTAATAAACTGCCACCACATCCTGCACCAGTGGCAGCGTTACGCTGAAGGCCGTTTCGGTCTCTTCGATACGCACCGGCATCGTGATCAATTGCTGAAATTGAGCCGTGAGCGAGGCCAGACCAGACCGGTTCGTGGTCAGATGGCGTTTTTTTCGCTGTAACGAGTTGACGACCTCCACCTTCAGGGGTGGCCGAATCATCACCTGAATCACCAGCGGTTGCGTCGCCGACATGCTGTTGTGTTCCAGCGCGTTGTCGACCAGCGTTTGCAGACTTAGCGGGGGCAGATACCCCGACGCCTCCGTCGGCTGCACAGGCAGCTCGATACGGATGGCCGCCCCGTAACGTACCCCCAGCAGCTGCGCATAGGTCTGAAGAAACGTCAGCTCCTCGGCCAGCGGCACCAACGGCCGGTTGCCCGCCTGAAGCAGGTAGCGGTACACTTTGGCCAGATCATCCACAAAGCGTTCGGCCAGGGCGTTGTCTTCCCCGATCAGGGCCGAGATGGAGCTGAGGCTGTTGAAGAGAAAGTGGGGGTTGACCTGCCCCTTGAGCGCCTCGAGCTGCTGCCGTAACGTCTGGTTGCGCAACTGCTCTAGTTCGACCTGCTCTTTTTTCCACTCCGTATAGGCGTAAAACAGATTCAGGACAATGCAGAAAATGCTCACATAGGACACGATAATCAGCCACATCGACTTGAGCGTTTGCCAGGTGAAATCGATCCGGAACAACGCTATGTGGCTACAGAGGTAAAGTTCAATCAGGTTCAGCAACATGGCCGCAAGGCTCACCAGCACAACCATGACCAGGGTCCGGTGCAACGTTTGCTGAGAGCCCGGATAATGGGCCACAATGCGCCGGACCAGCAGCGTGAGCACGACCACCGAACTGGCATACATCAGCAGCCCTGCCAGACTCCCGGCCACGAACACCGGCCCTTCGCTCAGATACGGCTTGCCAAAAAAGAGGTAGTTGCCAATCGGAAACGAGACCAGGGCTAGGGCTAAATGAAACCACCACTCCCTCCTGGAGAAAAAGGTCGGGCGAGATCGCTCAACAAGCTGGCTTACGGGCAGGAGAAAACTCGGCATCTGCATGGACTGAACTGCGGGTTTTAGTCCACTAAAACTACGGATTATTAGCTAATTTTAGTTACCCTAACTGCCTGATATTAAACAAATAACATCCCTTTCAGACAGGTTAGTACACCCTTAAGTAACCGGTTCTAGATAGCGGCTATTCACCGCGTGGGTACGTTGTCGGTTTGCAATTCAGGTTCAGTCCGGCGCAATTGGCAACGTACCTACGTCAGTTGGTACCGATCCTGGTTGAATTCCCCCTAGCCGATCCATCAGTTTTGTGTCGTCAGTGCACGCTGGCAACCACAAGAACAAACAGACTACTGATGAATCGCTCCCAAACCCTCCGCCTCCTTACCGGCTCGCTCCTGCTGCTCAGCGGCCTTAGCCTGACTGCCTGTAAGAAAAATACCATCGACCCTACCGAACCCACCGACCCGATCAACGGACCGGGCGGCAAGGCGGGCTACCTGGTCGGTAAAGTAACCGACCCACAAGGCAAAGCCCTACCTCGGGCAACAGTCTACACCGACAATACGGTTTTTAGAGGCCGTGGGGCCGAAGTGAAAACCGGTAACGACGGCACCTACCAGATTCAGCTGGTTCAGGACCTTGGTCAATGGGTGGCCAAAGGCTATATCCTGAAGCAATACAACGACCGGACATACAAAATCAACCTCGATCCCGAGAACCCCGATTCGTTTACCGACAGCGAAAAACCGGTTCGCAACTTCCAGTGGAAACTGACCGGCCACATCCCCGACCAGAGCCTGGACCTGTATTACGGCGGTACACTGGAGATGTCGCGCGACCCAAACATGGATTTGTATGACAACGAAAACGTCGAGTTTACGCTGACGCCGGTGGGTCCGCTGATCGATGGCTCTACGGGAAAAACGCTCACCCTGCGGGCCAAACGCCGTTACGATACATTCCTGAAAGACATTCCCATGGGCCGCTACAAGATCACGGCCGTGTACAAGCCCACCGGGCAGGCACTGCGGGTGTGCGACTATTACAACGACAGCGACTATGCCTACGCCTCGTCGGTGACGGTCGATTTTACCGGTACAGAATCGGCCAACCGCGGCAACATGATGGGCATCAGCTACACCAATCGCTAACCAACCACACCCTTTTAGTCATGAAACGAATATACCAGGCCGGGTCTGTCCTTACCTCACTGCTACTGGCCGGTTTGCTCGCCTGCCAACCCCACGATAAAGGCATCGTTCCGGGCCCCGACCTACCGGTTACCGGCACCCCTACGCCGGTCGGCAAACCGATTGGCGCTGCCTTCACGGCCACCATCAGCCCAGGCGGCGGGTCGGTGACCAGCCCCGACGGCAAGCTCTCGCTGACGTTTCCGGCCGGGTCAGTCAGCAAAGCCACGCAGCTGACGATACAGCCCGTTGAAAACACCGCGCCAAACGGGGTAGGTATGGGCTACCACATTAGCCCCGACACCCTGACGTTTGCGCAACCCGTGACGTTCGATTATCGCTATCAGGACAGTGACCTCACGGGCCGGTCGGCCGACGCTATCGGCATTGCCTTCCAGGATAAAGACAACAGCTGGCAGCTGACCCAGCCCGCCATCGTCGACAAGACGCATCGCATTATCCGCACACGCCTGAAAAAAGCGCGCTGGTGGAGCCTGATAACGCAGTACCAGCTAACGCCCGAAACAGATACCGCCGTGGTCAACGAAGTGCGTAACCTGCAACTGATTCGGGCCATCAACGGCGAATGGCCTAGTTACTCGGCCAACAACAGCAAAGACGACCTGCTAACCCCGCTTATCCGTTCCGCAGTGGCCAACAAAGATGTCCGGGGCGCTTACCTGAACGGGCAGGACTGGAGTTACAAGGCCCCGACCGATCAATCGTGGGGCAGCCTGACGATTGATTTTCAGGATGCCAAAATTCTGTACATGGCGCCCAGCAAGAAACCCAAGGCCAACAACCCGGTGAAAATAGGCATTGCCGTGAGCACCGGCGGCACCAACGGGCTGCTCGTACTTTTCAGTGAGATGTATGTCAAAGGCGATGTCGCGCTTACGTTGAACGGCCGGGATTTCAGCAGTAACATACTGGCGCAGGGTTCGGTCGCCAACAATACCCTGAATCTGGCCATACATGGTGTGGATTCGACCGGCAAAAACGGCACCATGATCGTTTCCGTCAACGATCCGCGGGTGGGTTCGTTCAAGTGCGATCTCGACAAAACATCAGTGGGTACAAGCAACGAGGCCGGCAAACAACTAGAGGAAAATGGCGCGTCTGTTTACGAAGCCTGTTCTACGGCGAAGCCCGCCGAGTGCACCGTCTTTCTCACCAAAGTGGAGCCCTCTGCTACTCCAGGCTATCTACGGGTAGAGGGACGGGTGGCCGGTTCGCTGGTTGTTCGCCACGAAGAAGACCGTTGCAAGGTTACAGCCCACGTGACCACACAGGTATACGCTGAGTTTTCGCTCCTGGTCAGACGGTAAGATGGTAGCCGCAACTAGTCAGCGCCAATACTGATGCTTACAACACAAAATCGGCACGCATGGGTGTAAATACGTCGATCAGTACGCCAGCTTCCAGGCACACAGCCCCGTGGGGTACGTGCGGCGGAATGTAATAGGCATCACCCGCCGCCAACTCCCGGTCGACGCCGTCGATACGGATGGTGAACCGCCCGCTTTCTACGTAGCTCATCTGGGTATGTGGGTGGGTGTGCAGCGCTCCGACGCCCCCCGCGTCAAAGGCTACTTTCACCATCATCAGGTTATCGTCGAAGGTCAGAAGCTGGCGTTTCAGGCCGCCACCCAGTTCCTCCCAGGCCAGGGTTCCCGATTCGACAAAGCGTTGCTCTCGTTGCATACGTCAGGTTGTTCGGCCACAAGTTAGTCAGCTTTTCCCGCGATTGATAACCGGCAAATCCCAGTTCGTACATACCTGCTTTTCCGAGGGATAGCCAACCCGACAACTTTGCCTACACCTACTCTTACTTCCTCTTTTTACTATGAAAATCATCGTCAATCTCCTGTTGGTCGCCGGGCTCCTTAATGCAGCGGCCTGCAAACAATCGGGCGATACGGTATCGCCCAGTACCACTTCAGCCGAAAAAGGCGTGGTTAAAGGCCGCGTCGTCGATGGTCAGGGGCAGCCGGTTGCCAACGCCCAGATCATCGCCAACAGCACCGATTATTACAACAAAACCACAACGGCCTATACCGATGCCAACGGCGTTTATCGTATGCAGTTGCCCACGGGCGTGGCCGAAGGATCTTACTCGGCCAGCGGCACCGTTACGATCAAGTACCACGGCAAAAACTTCAAGATGGCGCTTTATGAAGAAAATACGCGGGTGTTTTCGGCCTACGATGGCGCCGTGCGCAATTTCGTCTTCCGCCTGACGGGCAAGCGCACCGCCAACGATGACGACACCGCCAAGCCGCTGGGTGGTTCCGTGCAGGTGCACCACCAGGTTGACAACGTAGTCTGGGAAAACCTCGAACTCACGCTCCAACCTGTGGGCCCGCTCGTCGACGGTAGCACCGGTCAGACGATCATCAGGACCATGCCCGCCCACGACAATTACCTCCGCGACATCCCGGTTGGTCAGTATGCCATCACGGCCCGCGACAAAGTAACCGGCAAGCGGCTGGGGGTCACCATCAAAGACTCGTTCAAAGACTACACGTCGTCGGTCACGACCCTTTTCAGCGAGGAAAATTTCGACGGCGATACGTTTTGGGAAATCGTTTTGCTGGTCAACACGCTGTAAACCGTCTTTCGTGCTAGCCCGCTGCTTTTGGGTAGCGGGCTTTTTTGTGGAAAATCAGTTCAGGTGAGCGTCCAGACAGTCTGTGATGCCCAATTGGCAACTCATGCATAGCACCATTTCGGAAGCAACGTACCCAGCCGACTTTTGACCTCGTCAAGAACCGATAACCCGGCCTCGGGCCGCCTTCCTCCTTTTGCTATGATCACTCGTTACGTTCAGTTGCTCATTCTAACGTACTTGCTCACGTCAGGTACGTTACTGGCGCAGTCAGGTGCCAAAAAAATCACCGTTGGGCTTAAAGTCGGGGCCAATTTCTCGAAGCTCGACAACCTGTCTTACCGGACACCCCGCCTCGATCAGCATGGTCTGCCGGTGCTCTCGGGTGGCAGCATCGTTTATGACTTCTTCCAACAGAACGACGCCCGTTCGGCGGGGCTGGTGGGTGGCCTGTTTGCCCGCTTCGGCAACCGGTTTTATGTACAGCCCGAGTTGCTGTTTTCTGTCAAAGGCGGCCGATTCGACATCATCCGGCAAGGGCTGGAAACCGAGTCGGTCAAGGTGAAAGTCGGCACGATCGACTTGCCCGTATTGCTGGGCGTACGGTTGGGGCTTCTGCGGATCAACGCCGGCCCAATGGCATCGCTGACGGTGCTGGACGGTAATCTGAAAGGGACCTTCGCTCAATATGGCTCGCAGCCTATCGGTGAAACGGCCAAACAGGCCACGTTGGGCTATCAGGCGGGCGTTGGTCTCACGCTGGCGGGCCTGCAACTCGATCTACGGCACGAAGGCGGCTTTACCCGTACAGTTGCCGTCGGCGGAGCCACTACCCAACCCACCCGCTCTGACCTCTGGCAGCTGACCGTCGGTTTTGGCTTTTAATCAACAAACAATCAGCTACATGAATACGAAACTGCTGGGCGGCTTTGCCCTTCTCGGCGCCCCCTGCCTGGCCATTGGCCTGAGCCTCGAATCCATTTTCGGCAATGCCTCTCGCTCGCCCTGGATGGGCCTGTGGGGTATCCTGTACATTTCGGGTTGGATGGCCAGCCTTATCGCCCTGCGCGACTTGGGCGTTTTCGACGCTAGAAGCCTACAGGCCCGCCGCGTGGGCCACACGCTCGCCCGCCTCATCCTCGTCACGCTTACACTCGCCAACATCCTGAACGTATGGGAGATGGTCGCCCCCACGTACAAGCCGACCCTGTTCTACATAGTCGATCTGGGCTGGCCGGTCAGCAACCTGCTGATGCTACCCATCGGCGTCGCTATCCTCATGGCAAGGCAGCTATATGGCTGGCAGCGGTGGGCACCGCTGGCGGTTGGGTGCTGGTTACCCATCGCACTGCTTACCAAAAACATACCCGACCTACGGTATCTACCACTGGTTTATTCGGCCGTTGCCTGGGTACTGCTGGCCGTAGTGGTACTGCTCGAATCGGCGCGTCAGCAACGTACCCACACCATCAGTGGTATTGCCCTGCGCGACGACATCCCCCGCCCACTCATTCAGGAATAACGTAGTGGCGAACAGAATCAACGCTTTTTCCGGAAATCGAGTGAGTGATTCACGTTGAGCCGGAAGCCGTTGTTGATTTCAAAAACGGGGCGACCCGATACAGGGTCAGTGTCGGCGTGCTGCACCACCTGATTGAGCGCGTTGAGTTCGATTTGCAGCCCGTCGCTCACCTGATAACCCAGCCCGACCGAAATCCGGTTCTGGTTATAAATGTTCTCGCCCACGTTCTGCCCGAAACCGATAAACAGCTCATCGAAGAAATTGAGGTAGAGCTCCCCGTCGTCGACTGTAGGGCCGTTCAGCGCCAGTTCGCCCGCGATCTGGTACCGTACCCGGTTCTGAAACTCCCAACTGGCGGTTTGCCGGGGGTCGGTGTCGGCCAGCTGGGCCAGCCAGCGTTGTTCCAACCGGATGCGGTGCGTCAGGCTCAGCCTACCGTAGCTTTCCGACAGCGACACATCCTGATGCAGCCGGTGCTCGGAATAAGGCACGCCCAGATCAGCCTGGGGGTAATCGCCGTAGGGGAAGGTAGTGAAGTACGTATACCCGGCTCCGAATTTTACCCGATCCGACGATTTGTAGTTGACTCCCAGCCGGGCCAGCGACTGCTGCCAGGTACGTATGAGGTCGATACGGCGCCATTGGTATTCGGTATGCAGCGTCCAGCGTTGGGCTATCTTATGATCGCCGTTGTATACGTACCAACCAATGGCGTTATGATCGAGCAGACGTTGCCGCTGCCCGAAGCCGTCGGTTAGCAACGTACCCAGCAGGGCAAGAATCAGGAAGCAGCGGTAACCAGTCGTAGTGAATGTCATGAAAACGCAGTAAGACGTACCCGAGTTAACCCCGTAACCGCCCGACTGTTCAACTGGCGTTGAGCCGGTTGGGTGTTCCCTGACAATTCATACACGTTTTTTCGCAATTCAGACAGCGCCTGTGCCAACTGATACACGTCTGGCACGGTATTTTGCCCATAGTGGGGGTATTTTTGGTAAAGGCATCGACTGCCCCCACGCGCATGCCACCACTGCTAACGTACCTGTCACGCTTCTTCAACACGATCCGACACGATCCACTGCGGCGCTACATTTACCTGCTGCTGTGGCCGTGGTTTATCCCGGTGGTGAGCTACCTGATCTTCGGGGAAGCGCTGCTTGCGGGCTGGCGGCCCTTTGTCAGTGGCGTGGTGGTGGTGCTGTTGCTTTCCACGCTGGCCAACGAGGTCGATACCGCCGCGCTCATCCGCATCATTCATCGCTTTCCTGGCTTCGATCAGACCATCTGGCGGCTGGTCAGCATGGTGGCTGCCTTTTCGTTGCTCAACTGCCTGCTGGCCGAGGTAAGCCTGCGGGTGTTCGAGGTCACGCACTTCCTGGGGTATCGCGCCAACGCCGACACGCATAAATGGACGCAAGCCTTCGTCTTTATCTCAGGCGTGGTGGCCGCCGGTCTGATCGAAAGTGCCTATGCCTTCACGCAGTGGCGCACCCACCAGTCTGACCGGCAGAGCCTGGAGCAGGACAACCTCCGCATCCAGCTCGACAGCCTCCGGTCGCGCATCAATCCCCACTTCCTGTTCAACAGCCTCAACTCGGTTTCGTCGTTGATCGCCGACGACCCCAAACAGGCCGAAGCACTGGTCGACGAGCTGTCGAAGGTGTATCGCTACATGTTACAGGCCAACCAGAAACCGCTGGTCGAGTTGAGCGCCGAGGTGCGGTTTATTCAGTCGTATGCCCGGCTGCTCGAGGCCCGCTACGGCGCGGCGCTACAACTCCACATCGACATTCACCCCGCCGCCAGCGGATTGCTGCTGCCGTCGCTATCGCTACAGTTGCTGCTCGACCACATCTGCCAGCACAATGCCCTTACAGCGGCCCGCCCGCTGACTATCCAGATCGAAACATCGGGCGGAGGTCGGCTTTGGGTACGGCACAGCCGGCAGCCCCGCACCATCCTGATCGACCGACAACTACCCGGGCTGGACGCCATTGCGGCCCGCTACGACTGGCTGGGAAGCGAGCAGATTCTGGTCGACGAAACCGACCGGCAGATCACCATTGCCTTGCCCCTGTTACCTGCTGATACGTCTCCGCCACCTCTGTCCACAGTTCAAGCCGCCGATTTGCCAATTGAGTAAGGTTCCGCATCGTATTGCACCCGTTGTCCAATAAGTTGCCGCCGAAATCCTAACGATGAGCATGTTTTCCCTACTGATGACCCACGAGCGGTTCCGCTACCGGCCCACGAACCAACTGAAATGGCAGTTGATTCTGCTGTTTCCGTGGTTTATTCCGCTGGTAACGTACCTGTTGCTGGGGCCGCGCTACTTCCAGCACTGGCCTACGTTTGTGGGGGCCACGCTGATCAACGCCAGCATCGGGGTGACTTGCCAGTTGCTGCTCGATTACATCACGCAACGCATCGCCGACCGCTATCCGGGCCTGCGCCAAACCGGGCTGCGGCTGTTCTGGCTGCTGCTGTCGTTCATGACCATCACGCCGCTGTTTATTCTGGGCCCGATGTGGGCTTACGACCATGGTCACTGGTTTGGGTACGTTTATACGCCCGGCACCGCTACCCGCATTTTGCTCTTCAACGTCGTGGTAAACCTGATCTCGGTAGGGTCGTTCGAGAGCGTGTATTCGCTGACCAAGTGGCGGGAGAATATGCTTGAAAAAGAGCAGCTGAAGAAAATCAACCTGCAAAGCCAGTACGAAAGCCTTAAGAACCAGGTCAACCCGCATTTTCTGTTCAATACACTGAACTCGCTTTCATCGCTGATCGCCGATGAACCCGAGCGGGCCGAAGCGTTTGTCGATGAAATGGCGAAGGTGTACCGCTACCTGCTGCAAACCAACCGCCGCTCCGACGAGTCGACCGATGGCGAACTGACCACCCTGAAAACCGAACTGGCGTTTATCCAGTCGTATTTCCATCTGCTGAAGACCCGCTACGGGCAGGGTATTGCGCTGGTTGTCGACGTACCTGACTCGGCACTCCCCTGTCTGCTACCCCCGCTGACGTTGCAGATGCTGGTCGAAAATGCGGTGAAGCACAACGTCATTCACCCCCAAAAACCGCTAACCATCGAAATCCGGGCCGAAGCCAACAGCCGACTGCTGGTACGCAACAACCTCCAACGTAAAACAACCCGCGTCCTGAGCAATCAGGTGGGGCTAAGCAACATCACCGCCAAATACCGGCTTCTGACGCAGGGTCGGACCAACCTTAATCCCGCCGCGGCTACCGTGATTGTCGACGAAAGCAACGACTATTTCACGGTAAGCCTGCCGCTACTGGGAAATGGGTAGTCATTCATGGTCATTAATTGCTTTTACGATGAATGACTACCAATGACCATGAATGACAATCAATGACGCCGCAAGCAAATGACTACTAACAACCATGAACGTACTAATAATTGAAGACGAAGACCTGGCGGTGCGGAAGCTCCGCAAGCTGGTCGCCGATGTTGACCCCTCGTTGCAGGTGATGGGCGTAACGGCAAGCATCGAAGATTCGGTTAACTGGCTGAACGAACACGCGCCACCTGACCTGATTTTTATGGATATCGAACTGGCCGACGGGCAGAGTTTCGAGATTTTTGAGCAGATCGACATTCGGAGCCGGGTCATTTTCACAACTTCCTACGACGAATACGCGCTACAGGCGTTCAAAGTCAACAGCATCGATTACCTGCTCAAACCCATTCAGCGCGAAGACCTCGAACGTAGCCTCCGCAAGCTCCGCGAGCTAACGACCGTCGATCAGAAAACGGCGGAGCTGACTACGCCACCGCTCAACATCGAGAAGCTACTGCGCGAGTTGCAGGGGGCCGGTAACCCCGCCGCCCGGGAATATCGCAAACGGTTTCTGGTGAAACAGGGCCAGAAGCTGCTGTCGATCGAGGTAAACGACATCCTGTATTTCTACACCGACGAACGGTTCAGCTTCTTCAAGACCCGCACCAACCAAAAATTCTTGGTCGATTATACCCTCGACGAACTGGCCGATTCGCTCGACCCCGCGCAGTTTTTCCGCATCAACCGGGGGCTGATTCTGACGCACGGGGCCGTTGAGCAAATTCAGCCGTATTTCGGTAACCGCCTGGCCCTTACTCTCAAACCGACGTTCGACAAAGACGCCATCGTGAGCCGCGAAAAGGTGAGCGATTTCAAACACTGGATGGGAAAATAACGCTACCTATTGCCCCTTAGCGGCCTGTCTGCGTCGTAAACGTACTCTCGAAAATCTTGTCGGCATTGCCCGCCTCGAAGCCCTCGCGGCGGTGAGCGCGGGTGAGCTGATCGCTGGGTACGTTGGCAAATTCGGGCAAGACACGCCGCTCGGCAAACTCAACGTATGAACCCGCGATCCGCTGCGTTTCGCCACCGGCAAACTCGGCCTCGACCAGTTGCGCTACGGTAGATGCCTGCCGCAACCCGCCATCGGGGCTCACTTTAACCACCCCGCCCGACGAATTCAGCCGGATGCCGCGATCCTGCAAAAAACCCACAAACTCGTCGATGCGGTTGTAGCCTTCTGGCAGGTTGTGCACGCTGATGGTGAAGTGGTTGAGGTAATAGCGGTTATAGATCACCCAGGCCGCATACTCGCTTTCGGCCAGCAGTGTCTGGTAATCGGCGAGGGTGGGCGTCGGCCAGAGGGGCTGGTGCAGAAACGCGTCGATGGCCGCGCCATCCCTCAGATCGAGCGCATCGACGGGATCGCTCGTGACCGTGTCGGTGTATTTGTGGATAATCGCCTGCGCCGTGGTGGATAAGTCGTCGACGCGCAATTCGCTCACGAAGATGCGGGGCAGGTTACCGCCATTGGCTTCGTCAGCAGCGGGTGGGGCATACCACCAGGCATTCAGTTTCTTCTCGACAAACTGGTAGGGGTCGCGTTTTTCGTAACCCAAGGCCAGAAATAGCTTTTCAAACGAAGCGATACCCAGGTGGGGTACGCCCATCGTACGGAAGGCGATGTGGTCGTTTTCAATGTCGGCGGCCGAGTCGATCATGCCCGCGTCGATCATGGCGTCGATGATGCGCTGCACATCGGGCACGCGTTCGCTGTAGCGACGCATCAGCCCGGAAAGAACGGTTTGTAAGGTTGTCATGAAGTTTTTAACGCGAAGTGCGCAAAGGTTGGCGCAATGTGCGCAAAGATTCTTTATTCTCGCAACCACATCCCTTCGCGCTCTTGGCGCCAGCCTTTGCGCACTTCGCGTTCACAATGACAAAAATATCCTGGCAGACGGCTTGCGGACTGGTGATCGCCAACATGATTGGCACGGGGGTGTTTACGAGCCTTGGCTTTCAGCTGGCTACCGTTCAGAACACTTGGTCGATTATCCTGCTCTGGGTGCTGGGCGGCATCCTGGCCCTGATCGGTGCGTTTACGTTTGCCGAATTGGGCACCCACTACGCCGACCAAACCGGCGGCGATTACGTGTTTATCCGCAATGGCTTTCACCCCTTTCTGGGTTATCTGGCAGCCTGGACGTCGCTGATCGGTGGGTTTGCCGCGCCCGTTGCCATTGCAGGGAAGGCCATGGAAGCCTATCTCACCCCCTTCGGGTCAGCCCTCGGAGGAGTCAACCTCCGGGCGCTGACAGTCGTGCTCATCATCAGCATCGGGCTGCTGCATACGGTGAGCCTGCGGCAGAGTAGCGTCTTTCAGAACCTGACCACGCTCATTAAGCTGGCCTTTGTGCTGGTGCTGCTCGCCATTGGTGTGTTTGTGACCGCCGCCCCCGACAATGCGCTGAGCTGGGACGGTAGCGTTCAACGCGAGGTATTCACGTCGCCTTTCGCCGTCTCGCTGCTTTATGTGACCTACGCCTACACGGGCTGGAATGCGGCGGCCTACATCGTTGCCGAAATCAGCGCCCCCCGCCGTAACCTACCCCGTGCCCTGCTGCTGGGTACGTTGCTCGTTACGGTGCTGTATGTAGGCCTGCAACTGGTGCTGCTCAAATTCGCGTCGGCAGGGCAGTTAACGAATCAGGCCGACGTTGCCGTAATCGCGATGCAGAACCGGCTGGGGGCATCGGCGGGGCGGTGGGTCAGCGCGGGAATTGCCCTACAACTACTCGCCACCATGAGTTCGTATGTCTGGGTGGGAAGCCGCGTGATGCAGCGTATGGCGCAGGACTTTCCGCTCTGGCGCTTCTTCGCTGTCCAGTCGGCGCAGCAGATTCCGGTGCGGGCTATCTGGCTGCAAACCGCCGTAACGCTGGTGCTGCTGTTTTCAGGTACGTTGGAGCAGGTGCTGCTCTGCACCTCGTTTGTGCTGCAACTGATGGGTACGTTGGCCGTGGCCAGCCTGCTCCGCACGCCGCGCCGCCCGTCCGATTTTCACAGCCCGTTTCGGCCGTGGCTCCAATGGGCTTACATCGGGTTCAGCCTGTTTGTGCTGGCCTTCATCCTGACCGACCGCCCCCGCGAAAGCCTCGCGGGCCTGGCCATCATCGCCGTTGGCGGGGTTACGTATTGGATTGGCAATCAGAAGCATTAACTTAATTCGCGGATAGAACCGTTACAAGGGCATACAG
This sequence comes from Fibrella musci, assembly GCF_041321105.1. NCBI lineage: Bacteria > Pseudomonadati > Bacteroidota > Cytophagia > Cytophagales > Spirosomataceae > Fibrella > Fibrella musci. The sequence goes on from NZ_JBGGWD010000002.1 coordinate 54,101, forward strand.
ATCACCAGTAGTATGGACAATTATCAGCAATATATCAGTCTCGATCCGGCCATTCGGTTTGGTAAACCATGCATTAAAGGCACCCGCATTACAGTACAGGACATCTTGAACTGGCTGGCATCTGGTATGACAAACGAGGAGATTCTCGAGGATTTTCCAGAATTGGAACTGGTTCATATCCGAGCGGCCCTCTTTTTTGCCGCCGACAGCGAACGTCGTACCCGTCTGGTAGCCGCTTGATGAAACTGCTCCTCGATGCCAACCTCTCCTACCGGTTGGTTAAAAGCTGGCTTCTGTTTACCTGGTTTGTCAGCACGTTACGCGAACAGGTTTGCTGGTTCCGGCCGATGACATAAGCATCTGGAACTGGGCAAAGACTAATGTCTACGTTATCGTGACTAATGATGACGATTTCTATAATCTGGCAAATACGTACGGATTCCCGCCGAAAGTGGTCTTACTACGCATGGGCAACCAATCGTCTTCAAGCGTAGTAGCCACCCGGTTTAAGCATACAGACGATTTGCGGCGATTGGCCGATTCAGACGAATACGGTATCCTCGAACTATTCTGACTAACGTCGCTACAACACACCAGCGATGGTGTCATTTTTCCGAAGCCATTGACTGCTGAGCCAGCTCAGGCTAGTAGCCCCTGCAAAAACCAGCAGGCATTTGATGCCGGCGGGCCACTCAACCGGTAGTAGGGCAAACTGAAGCCAGGTTACGAAGCCATAATGCACCAGGTAGATGGCATAGGCGTTGGCCGACAGCGATGACCACCCTTTGCTGGGCCGGTTCATACACTGCCTGAACAGGCTGAGGCAGGCCGCTATGCTAGCCAAACAACTGCCAACAACCAGTATATCATACAGCAGGTACCCCTGCGTTTCGGTCAGGTGGCCGAGCCCGACCTGCTGCGCACCGAACTCGGCTTCGACCCGTACCAGTCCGTAACTGAGTAAGCTCAGACCAACCCAAACCGGCCAGTTCACGCCCAGGAGTTTTTCGTGCCGGAACAGGTGGCTTTGCCAATCGGTCGTACCCAGGCAAAGACCCAGTCCGAAGGCCATCAAATAAAAGAGCACCCGGTTAAGCTGAACGTCGAACGGCCCCCAGTTCCCCACCCAGGTAAAATGGCCTACATAGAGGCTCAACGGCGCCAGACTGACAAACAACAGGCCATAGAGGACAGCGCAAAACCGGAGCGGGTGCTGGCTCAGGTTCGTCAGCCAGCGGCCTGTTTTTACAAAAAAAGCGGAACTCCATTGAAACAGTAGCGCGGTAATTACGTCGAAGAAAAGCAGCAGCCAGATAAACCAGGGCGGGCCCACCGGCCATTGCTGGCTGGTCAGGTAATCCGAAACGAATACATCGAGGCGGGAGGTGCCAGTAGCCAGGTAGAATGAAGGCCAGTAAGCCAGCGGAATCAGCAGCAGTTCGGCGATGAGAAACGGAACTACCAGCCGGGCTACGCGATCAGCGAGATACGCCTTCGGCCCCTTGCGCGACAGGCCCCGATACACAAACAAGCCACTCAAAAAATACATCAACGCCATGAAAAACAGGTCGTTGAACCCAACAAACACATCCAGTCCCACCCACCGTTGCTGGTCGACGATGGGCGCCGTCGACTCGATGTAGCGAGTGGGTACAAACCGAGCGAACGTGGTGTAGGCCAGGGCCGCATGGTGTGCGACCACCAACACGGTAATGAATGAACGCAGGTAATCGAGCCAGAGCGCCCGGTCCGTCTTACGAGACGTAGTAGATTCCATGCCAGGGTTACAGCTTGGCCGCTTTTTCAGTAATGAAGCGAAATAACTGTAAACGCTGCATGTCTTCTAACGGGTTGGCGGGACAATGGGCGGGCTAAACTATTCGACGGTTTGTTGGTCTATAGATAAATGTCGTGCGCTGGTTGCGCTACGATACCCATTGACAAAACACACTCAACCATATGATTCGCAAGACCTTAATCGCCATGAGCCTTGTTGCAACGACCACCTCGGCAACGCTGGCTCAGAACGGAAGTCTCGGTCAGGCCGCGGCTGAAGGCCTCGGTTCACTGACTTTATCCGATCAGCAGGTAGCCGAGTATTCGCGGCAGGCCGTAGCCCAAATGGACGCCCAAAACCCCATAGCCGGGCCCAACGATCCATACACACAGCGGCTTAACCGCATCGTTAGTCGGCACCGCACCATCGATGGCGTACCAATCAACTACAAGGTGTACATGGTGAAAGATGTCAACGCCTTTGCTACCGCCGACGGCAGCGTGCGGGTGATGAAGGGCCTTATGGACATCATGACCGACCAGGAACTGCTGGCCGTGATGGGTCACGAGATCGGGCACGTCATCAACCACGACACCCGCGACGCCATGAAGGCAGCCCTGCGGCGGTCGGCTTTCCGTAACCTGTTGGCGTCGCGCTCAGGCGTGGTGGGCAACGTAGCCCGCTCACAACTAGCTACGCTGGCCGACGGGTTGTTCGGGGCCAAGTTCAGCCGTCAGCAGGAAACCGAAGCCGATGACTACAGCTACGGCTTCCTGAAACGGAACGGCTATAACGTACTTACACTGGCTACGTCGTTCGAGAAACTGGCCAAACTGAGCGGCGGAAGCGGCGGTGGCCGGGTGGCCGAGATCGTATCGAGCCACCCCGACAGCCAGCGTCGGGCGCAGCGGGTTCGCGACCGGGCCCGTCAGGAGGGCATTCGATAAGGTACTTCGAGATGATTGTGAAAAAAAAAACAGCGGGACTGGTAACCTCTGGGTACCTTCCGACATATACTTATACAAGTGGGAAGTTCCCATGGACCCGCTATGAACACACTCGTGCCATTCAGCAAAACGGTCGAACTGATTCGCCAACGTGACCCAAGAGTCTGGAGTGCGCTCCTGCGGCGGAATAAGGTGCGCCTAGCAGGGTATGCACACCGCAACGGTCTCTTTGGAAGCGACGACATTGCCGATCTGGTTAACCGGACGTTTGTGGTATTAATGGAACGACTTGATGATACAGGCATCCAGCTCAGTTTCGAAAACGAAGCGAAGCTGGATGCTTATATTTTAAAGATATTTATCAACCTGACTCACAACGAATTGCGAAAAAAGGGCAGGCATTCGAAGCTCCACATTCCCATGGAACGGATTGAATTGCCTGATGATGAAGACTCAGACTATCTGTCGCAGCCCGACGCTCTACCAGCTGTCGAAGCCTGGTATACCGGCAACGACCCCATCGACGAACAGGAGCGTATCGCACAGATGGGCCGGGCGCTCGAATCATTATCACCTGACGACCGGGAATTACTGATGCTTTGGGCGCAGGGTTATAGCTACGTCGCCATTGCCGAAATACTAAACCTGGGCATTGCCGTCGATAGCCTGAAAGTGCGGGTGCATCGGGCAAAGCTGCGCGTTTCCCGATGGTTCGCCGAACATACACAAAAAATTGCCCTTATATGACCACCTCCCCTGATGCCTTTGGCTTTGCCTTGCAACGTATCTGGCTGGCCGCCCCCGACCCGTTCACCGCCCTGTCGGAACAGACGGCCGATCAACTTGTCGACTACCTGATGGTGACAGAGCCGTCGGCTACACTCCCCTCCTTCTACGAACATCAAATCCTGGAACGGCTCGGCATTGCAGCGTCTTCACCATCCTTAGGCGATTACCTAGCTACCCGGCTGGTAGACACCCGTCTCGACTGGCAAACGGAGCAAACCGGTTTGTCGACCGATACACTGGAAGCCATCTGTCAGGATAACCTTATGCCGACATCGATTCCGCTGATGCGCATGAAACGGCTCATCGGCTTTCTGGCGCTCTCGGTCGAAGATACCCTGCTAGCCATTGAAGAAACGGCCTATCGGTTTCAGAAACAGTTACGGGCCAACCCAGCTTTGGCGCAGGTTGCCTACAGCCGAATCGCTCCACCCAGTAGCGAGAGCGCCTCGTTGGCCAGTAGTAACGGCGACCGGTTGTTTGAACAGGATGAAGCGATACAAGTATATCTCGATCGGTTGAGTGCCCTGCTATCAGCCGATGTTCACAGTCAGGATTAATCTTCATCAACGTTATGTCTATTATCAACTCATGGACCAGCCAGTATTCAACGCTGGCCGGCGTAACCGATTCGATCAACGAGTCGGTGCAGGTGTTAATCAAGGAAAAACAGGTCAGTAAGTACCCACAGCTGGCCGATAAGTCAAGCTTTCAGGTGACCGACGAGCAGGTGCACGACGCGCGAAAACAGATAGCGAGCCTAATCGAGAATCTGATTGCCCCCATTGCGAGCGATCCGGTAGCGGTGTATCGAACGGCCCCGCTGCCCGAGGATCTGCTCGACGAATACCGCGAACGACTGGAAGAAAACCAACCGGCTCGGAAGCGCTTCGAACAGCTTTATAGTGTGTTACAAAGCGACAAACCCGTGCGCGATGCAGACAAACCAGCGCTCGATGACTTGGTTATGACACTGGATGGGAGCCGGAAAGAGATTTTTCAGAAACTTAGACAAAGCGGCGGCTAATGCGAACGTACCTGATGGGCCTTTTTGTGGATGTACAGGGACGTACCCAGCGAATGCTCGACGAGCTGACGCAGCGGTGCTCACCCCTGTCACCCACGGCTGCCTTTCTGGCGGCGGCACCTCTCAGGGCGTTTATGGACGATACCCTCGAAAACCTGCGCACGCTCGCCAAAGACACCGGCCACATCATCGCCGAACGAAGGCAACTGTACACCGATCTGCTCGTGCTGGGTTCCGATGACGCCGAACGCGAACTGGCCGAGTACGATTCCAGCTACTTCGGCATTTACTCGCGCCTTTACGAACGTCTGCAAAGGCTCGACTATCGCTACACGGTTATTATCCACTACGGCCCGGATTCAGCCGAAATAGGCCATCTACTGGCCCGTATCTACGCCGAAATTGGGCTGAGCACGATTGCCCCGCCGGTGGTATCGCTCATCAGCAAGGCTGAAGACTATTACAGCGCCAATTGCGAAGATGGTGTCATAGGAGCACCTTTCGAGGAAAAACACCACCTGCTCAACTGGCCTGACATCTACCACGAGATCGCGCATTTCATCTACGAAAACCACAAGCACTTTTTGCTCGGACAGGGGCAGATAGAGCAGCAGGTTCGTCAACACTTTAGCTCGCAGCTTGAACAGGCCGAGGCGTCGCGGAAGGGTTTCTGGCGCGACACGCAGTCGCGGTGGCTATCCTACTGGCTCATGGAGTTTACCTGCGACCTGCTGGCAACGTACCTGACGGGCCGGGCCTACGCTTGGAGTAATTTCCGGCTGTCATCGGTCATTCCGGTCGATGGTGATCGAAAGCCCAAACGGCACGTCTACACTGCTTACACCACACACCCACCCAATGAAGCCCGGATGCGGGCCATTTTCAAGATGCTCGAACGCTGCGGCTGGCACGAGGCAGACCTCACGGCGCTCAAAGCCGACTGGATGGCCTACATCCGGTTGAGCGTTCACGAAAAACCCGTCGCCTACGAGGCTATCATCCCTGATGACTTGCTCGAATTGCTCGTCGGATGTGTGTTCGAGGAGTGCCCCAATATTTTACTTCGAAGTTACCACGAGCAGCTTCGGCACGCGCCCATCCGAACGCCCATCGCGCACCTGCTCGACGTGGCGTGGCAGGAATTGCTCGTCCGTCCCGAAAATTATCCGGTCTGGGAAGCCGAGCAAATCCGCCAGCTGCACGCTACCGATACCCCAGCGACTGGGGCGTAAACGAGCCAGGCTGACCAGCAAACACTGCCAGTAAACCACCCGGCCGGAAGTACCGCAGGGCGTCGCGGAGTTGCCGCTGTAGTCTTTCGAGCTGGGTACGTTGCTTTGGGCCGGGTACGTTACTGCTCAGCAGCCGGTCGAGTTGCCAGACTGCCATGCTAAACGCTTCACCCGTGCAGGGCATACCTCGCTGCAGGAGTTGGAGCAGGTTGGCAATAACCTCCTTGTCTCGTTTAGGGGCGTTGGTTTGCAGTAACCAGTAATTACGGAGCAAAAGTCCGTCAGTCAATGCCGGGAACCACTCGGCCAGATTACGTAGCCAGTCGCCTTTGGCCAGATCGTAGCGGCGGGCCTGCAACAATACAATAGACCCTACCACGGCTCCGAACGGTGAGGTACGTTTGGCCTGTAGAGCATCTTGCAAAAAGGTCATATCGATCAACTCGGCGGCCGACACGGCATTAACGGTTTGGTATTTTTCCCAGAGGTTAGCGACCTGCCGAAGCGACGACTCGCTGTTGTTGGCCAGATCGGCTTCGAGTTCTGTTACCTGTCCGTCGGCGGCTACGTTAAAGTTGATTTGAAAAAAGGTCCTTTCGCTACCCAATAGTGTACTATTAATGGGAAGAGGCATGCCAAAGGTGGTCTGGCCGCTGGTGAATTCAAGCCAGAGCGAGAAGCGATGACCGGTACGTACCGAAAACACGACTCGATAGCCCGTCGCCAGGGGCGAATAGTCGGTCCGCTCGACCTGCTCCAACACTATAAACGGCGCGGTAGACAAGGGGAGGCCAGTGCGCCGGTCGTAGAGCCGGGCGCTATCCCAGAACGCCGTGACCGTTTCGCGCCCCATCAGGTCGTGCAGGCTCATGTCCCGTACCGGCGGGCGGCCAAACTCCTCGCCGGGCAACGCGTTGATACTGACCCGGTAAAATGTATTGTTCGGCGTAGTTTCCGGAAAATCGCCAGCCGATTCCGGAAAACTGCGCGTGTCGTCGGCAGGCCTTTCGTTTGTACCGGTGTCAACGGCAAACCGGTGCGTAAACTGCCCCTGTTCCTGCGTCCAGACCGAGGGGATGTACGGGGCCGGTTGCGTGGGGCTGGGTACGTGGGTGATCACCGAAAACAGGTCGAGGGGTTCGCTGCCAAGCTTGATGTATTGCCGTGTTTGCCAGCCCGCCGCCTGCAACAGCTGGTTGTACCGCTGCCCGATGAACCGTTGCAGGTGCGCGAGTTGCACCGAACACGGCTGCGGAGCACATTCGGGCACAAACCCTGCCTGCGACTGTAGCCCGTCGAGCAGCGACCGCCCAAATAGCGAGTAGCCTTTGTCGACGTCGTTGTACTGGTGGGCTGGCATACCGCTGGCCGTCGCGTACAGAATGGCCGAATTGCAGGCCGAGTTGACCGCCGTACCCGACGTGATGGTTAGCACACCGTCGCCCTGAATGCTCAGCGCGGCCAGGTCAGGATGGGTGTTTCGGCAGGCATCGACAAAGAAAAACTGGTCGCAGACGGGCAGGGTCGTCATAGCGTCGGCCAGTTTGCGGATACTCAGCGCCCGGTTGTGCGTGTTGGGCAGGCGTAGGTAGTCGGTTGGCAGCAGCACCTGTTCGCGCTGGTGTATTTCGAGGCCATGTCCGCTAAAAAAGAAGAACGACCGGCTGGCTTCGGCAGCGGCTTTGGGCAATTGCGCCATCGTGTGGCTCCAGAGCGCAACGGCGTCGGTCAGGTTATTGAACGTACCCGGCAGGTTGTGGGTCAGTACGTCGGGTACGTTGTTCTGCTGTACAGCCTTGTTGATGGCCTCAATCTCACTGTCGGTGGGTGCCAGCAGCAGCCAGCAGTGGGCCAGCGGGGCGTTGGTGTACGCGTAGGTCCGGTGGAGCCAGTCGAAAAGGGCGTAGGTGGTCCAGGCCGATACGGCGAGTTGCGCCAGCCCATAGGTATTGGTGGCGATGGGCCCCTGCCCGCCGTCGAGGTGGTCGTAGCGACTGACGCCGATGAGCAGGGCAAATGTACCCGGCGTGCCGGGCGTCCAGTCCTGATTGACCCAAAGGCCGGGTTGCTGCGGAGCGGGTTGGAGATTCATGGGCGAAACCAGTCGGCTGGCAGGTGGGTACGTAGCTTGGTGGCGAATTTGCGGTAAAAACTAGGTTGTTGCAGGTACCCCCCGTGCGCGCTGATCACCGACATACCGCTGTCATAGGATTCGTCGTCGATATTGTCAAAAATCGGTCTGGCGGTATAGCTGAGGTAGTCGTTGGCATCCCAGACGTTCCACCAATGGCCGAGTTGCGCGGAAGCAGGGAGCATCATCTTATTCCCTTTTGCCTGACTAAAATTGGGGCTGCTCATGGCAAAGAGTTTCATTTCCTCGAAAATGCCCACCTGCGAGGCCGTCGCACACCAGAAGTCGACCTTGATGTGCTGGTACTGGGGCATGTTGGGCAGGAAGTACGTCAGCACGTCGTATACAATCTGCCCGCCCATGCTGTGGCTCAGCAGTACAATTGGCTCACCGTGGCGCTGCTGTTGCAGGTCATAAGCCTTTTCTAGCTGATCGAGCAGTCGTTGCGTAATCTCGCCGGGCTGTTCGGGTGTACCCCGCCGACCCAGGTACGTAAACACATCGCCGAAAAACAACATAGCTCCGCTGTTGAGCGCCGGCCGGAACCGATTGAGCACGCGGGTCAGCACAAAACCGTCTAGTTGGTCGGCGCGGGTCATGGCTTCCTTGATCCGGTCTTTCAAATCACCAAACCAGCCCGGTCCCTGAAGCAATAGCCCATCGCGATCCCGTTCAAGTTCGGTGTATCTGGCCTCGATCAGCTTTTGCAGCAGGGCGGTTTCGGCATCAGCATTGGGTTCGGCGGCCAGTTTGGCAAACGTCGTCGGGTTCTGAGCTACCTCGTCGGCAGCGATGATCGCCAGGGTTTGTTGCCACGGTTCGGTTACAGGTTTGGTCAACACCGTCGTTACGGCCAAGTCGCTCAGTTGGTCGGCGTTCAGGTCACGTAGGCGAGTTTTAGGTTGGGCTGGTGGTGGGGTGGTGTTGGTATTGCCCGTAGTCAGCCCCGAATTGGCATTTGCGGTTACCGCGGCTGGCGTCGCAAGCGGTACGCCTTTCAGCTCGGGACCAAACTCGGCCATGAGTTGGGCCTGTTCGGCGGGCGATACGGCAGCGGGGCCACCCATCATCTGCAGCGGGTCGGGGCGGGGGCAGGCTTGCAGGTTCCAGGCGAAGGTCGCGCCGAGGTCGCCCCAGAACGTGCGCAGGATGGGAACGTTGCCGGGTACGTTGGGGTGCTTTAGTTCATCACTGATGTAGCGGCTAAGCATGGCTTCGCGCTGCGCGAGGTCGTCGGGTGTACGGGTCGCGACACCGTGGATATGTATGATAGGCATAGGAAACGGGGGAGGGCTGGTCAGTCACGAAAATAATCGTTCCATTCAGGGCATCTTTCCCAATTGAGTAAGTGGCAACTGCAGGCCCGATTATGACAAATCGTGTCGAAGTGATGCCGATATTTGGCGCTTCATTCACCTGATTGTTTTTGCTATGACCATCGCCCTCGGCACCGACCACGCTGGCTTTCAGTATAAGGAACTCGTCAAAGCCCACCTCACGCAGGCTGGCCATACCGTTATCGACAAAGGCACGTTCTCGCCCGACCCGGTCGATTACCCCGATTTCATCCGCCCGGCGGCGCAGGCTGTGCTCGACGGCGAGGCCGACCGCGCCATTGTCTTTGGTGGCTCGGGCAACGGCGAGGCCATGACCGCCAACCGGCTGAAAGGCATCCGCTGCGGCCTCTGCTGGAGCGAAGAAACGGCCCGCCTTACCCGCGAGCACAACAACGCCAACGTACTGTCGATGGGTGCCCGCATGATCCCGGAAGACCTCGCCCTGCGCATTGTCGATATTTTCCTGACTACCGAATTTGAAGGCGGCCGCCATCAGGCCCGCATCGACAAACTCGACGCGTAGGGAAACGGCAGGGGGTGGCAGGGAGCAGAGATGGCAAGGCAAGTAGCTAACCCCCGCTATCCCTGCCACCCCCTGCCGTTTCCAACCCCCGCCCCTACGCTAACAAAATAAACACCGGGTGGCTGCGGACGTTTTGCCAGGTACGTTATGCAAAACTTGTCCAGCTATGTCGTTCCAGGAGCTAATGCTAACCTATGGCTACCCGATCCTCTTCGTGGGGGTGATGCTTGAAAGCGAAGCCTTTCTGATCGTAGCCGCTTATCTGGCCCATCGGGGCTATTTCTCGCTACCGCTGGTGATTGGGGTGGCAGCACTATCGTCCTTTGTCGTCTCGCAGCTTTGCTTTTATCTCGGCCACCGCTACGGTTCGGGCTTTATCAGCAAGCGCCCGGCCTGGCAACAGCGGTTTGCTCGGGTGCAGGCACTCCTGCATCGCTACGGAGCGGGGCTCGTGTTTGGCTATCGGGCGCTGTATGGCCTGCGTGGTTTTATTCCCGCCTCACTCGGTCTGGCCAATTATTCGCGCTCCCGGTTTCTGCTGATCAACGGTCTGAGCGCCGTCGTCTGGGCGGTCGTGGTCGCGCTGGCGGGCAACAGCATCGCTCATTACGCTGAATCGCTGTATAGCCAGATCCGGCAACACGACAAGCTGGTGATTCTTTGCCTACTAGGCTTGGGCACGGCGTGGACGCTGTACAAACTGTACAAACAACCCAGCACCAACACGCGCCCTAAAGCGGCAACCGCGGGTTTGCTAGCCGAACCCAAGCAGCAACTGAGCCCTCTACCCCACAAACACGCTTAACGCCATCACCCCGGCCAACCCACACACCGACACGAGCACTTCCATCATCGACCAGGTTTTGATCGTATCGGCCATCGAGAGTTGAAAATAGTCGCGGAACAGCCAGAAGCCCGTATCGTTGACGTGCGAAAACATCATGCTACCCGCGCCGATGCTCAACACCATCAGGTTCGGATCAACGCCCGACTCTTTTAGCAGCGGTAGTACAATGCCAGCCGTGGTGATCCCCGATACGGTCGAAGAACCCACGCAGACGCGGATGACGGCGGCAATGCCCCAGCCAATGACGTAAGGATGCAGCGACGCGTGTTGCATCAGATCGGCGATCGACTGACTCACCCCCGCATCGGTCAGCACCTGTTTCAGCGCCCCCGCGCCGCCAAAAATCAGGAAGAGCATCGCCACTTCTTTTACCGAATCGGCCAGCAGGTCGGCCACTGCCGCCATGGACTTACCGCGCCAGAGGCCCAGCGTAAACAGCGCCACCAGCACTGAGAGCAACATGCTCACGATGGGTTCGCCTACAAAAAGCAGCCCTGCTTTGAGTCCCGACCCCTCGGCCAGAAACGGACTACCCAACGTGCTGACGCTGATGAGCAGAATCGGCAATAGCACCGTCAGGAAGCTCACCAACGTACCTGGCATCTGCTCGTCGGTGAGTTCGGGCGCAATAAATGCCTGATTAGGCAACGTTGTGTACCGTTTCAGGGTCGAGCCGAACAGCATACCCGATACCAGAATGGCCGGAATCGCCACGATAATGCCGTAAAACAGCGTCTTGCCCATGTCGGCGTTGAACTGCTTCAGAATAGCCAGCGGCGCGGGATGCGGCGGCAGATACCCCTGCGTCACCGACAGCGACGCCAGCATAGGAATGCCCACGTAGACTGCCGACAACCGATACCGATGCGCCACCGCGATTACCAGCGGGGCCAGCAACAGAAAGCCTACCGAATAGAACAAGGGCAGGCCCACGATAAAGCCCGTTAGCATAAAGGCCCAGCGGATGTGGCGTGTACCTACCTGCCCAATCAGGGTGGTGGCGATTCGTTGTGCCGCTCCACTTTGGGCCACCAGTTTCCCCAGCATGGCCCCCAATGCAATAATACCCAGAATGGAGCCGAGCGTGCTGCCAATGCCTTTCTGCACCGATTCGACAATGGCCAGCGGAGCCATCCCGAGTGCCAGCCCCACCCCCAGCGATACTACCAGGAACGCCAGAAACGCATGAAGCCGGGCGTAAGAAATCAGTACCACCAGCGCAGTGATACCCAGAACGGTAATCAGTAGAGACATGACAACGGAATGGGTAAGCATTCGCGCAGCGGCCGAAGAAGCGAAGGATCAGTAACAATAAGTATAAAGCCTTACTGACACTATAAAGTCGATTGATAGCTAACCACCATTCAACCGGCCACCTTTCCTTTCGTGTAATCCCCGAACCGCTGCGTAGTGCTATGTAACGCCCAAATTGTATTTTTATACCCAGTCGGCGATACGAAGTGGGTAGATTTGGCCAGTTTCTGATCAGTTTACGCAGTCGATCGCCCATTCATCATACCAAAACCGTTACTCATGAAACGTACAGTACTGCTGCTGGCAGCAGGCGTTTGCGGTCAGCTTATCGCTCAGGCGCAACCCAAAAAGGCGAAGCCGACGCCCACTCAGGCGGTCGTCAGCGCCGGGGCCAAATCAGCGGCCAACACCACACAGGGCCGCATCAAATTTTCGGAGTTTGATCTGCCTAATGGCCTGCACGTGATTCTGCATCAGGACAACAGCACCCCACTGGTGGCCGTAACGATGATGTACCACGTTGGCTCGAAAAACGAACAGCCCACCCGCACCGGATTTGCCCACTTTTTCGAGCACCTGCTCTTTGAAGGCTCGGACAACATCAAGCGGGGCGAGTACATGAAGATCGTGAAAGGCAATGGCGGGCAGTTGAACGCCAACACCAGCCAGGACCGGACCTTCTATTACGAGGTAATGCCGTCCAACAAACTTGAGCTGGGTCTGTATCTGGAATCGGAGCGGCTGTTGCACGCCAAAATCGACGAGAAGGGCGTAGAAACGCAGCGCGAAGTGGTGAAGGAAGAAAAGCGGCAGCGCATCGACAACCAGCCCTATGGCTCGATCTTCACCGAAGTGCTGAAGCATGCCTACACGAAGCACCCCTACCAATGGGCGCCCATTGGTTCGCTGGAGCACCTCAACGCCGCTACTATCGACGAATTCCGGCAGTTCTACAAAGATTTCTACGTACCCAACAACGCTATCCTGTCCATTGCGGGCGACATTGACCCCGCGCAGGCTAAAACGCTGGTAACGAAGTATTTCGCCGAAATTCCGAAGGGCACGAAAGCGATCTACCGCCCGTCGATTAAAGAACCGGCGCAAACGAAAGAGATCCGCGACACGATCTACGACAACATCACGCTGCCCGCCGTAGTGCAGGCCTACCACATCCCCGCGCAGGGTACGCCCGATTCGTACGCGATGGAGGTGTTGCAGACGATTCTGGCTGGGGGCGAAAGCTCACGCATGACCAAGGAGATTGTCGACAAACAGCAGAAAGCGCTTCAGTCGGCGGCCTTCCCGGTGGCCAACGAAGACGCGGGCCTGTTCCTGACGTACTCCATTGCCAACCAGGGCGTTAAACCCGACGAGCTGGAAGCTTCGGTGAACACGGAAGTAGAACGCGTGAAGAAAGACCTCGTTACCGACGCCGAACTGACGAAGGTGAAAAATCAGATCGAAACGAACTTCGTCAACCAGAACGCCCGCATCTTCGGGGTGGCCGAAAACCTCGCCAACTACAAGATGTACTACGGCGACGCCAACCTGATCAACACGGAAATCGATCGGTATAATAAGGTGACGAAAGAAGACCTCCGCCGGGTAGCTAATCAGTACCTCCGCCCCGAAAACCGGGTCGTGCTGTATTACCTGCCGAAAGCCGCCGAAGGCAAAGACACTGGTAAAGGCAAATAGCTTAACTACCCCCCGCCCGAACGCGGGACCGCCTAAAGGGGGTAAATACACAAAGCAATGACACTCAAACATACCATTATGGGCCTATCGCTGCTGACGACAGCCGCGTTTGCCCAAACTCCGCTCGATCGGAGCAAATTGCCCGCGGATGCGCCTGCGCCGCAAATCAAAATTGGGAAACCCGAAACCTTCACGCTGCCCAACGGCCTGAAGGTGTTTGTGGTCGAAAACCACAAGCTGCCCCGCGTTGCCGTAAACCTGGTGCTCGACCGGGAACCACTGCTCGAAGGCGATAAGGTGGGCACAGCCAGTTTTGCCGGTCAACTCCTGCGTAACGGCACCAAAACCCGCAGCAAAGCCCAGCTCGACGAAGAAATCGACTTCATCGGCGCCGATCTGAGCACCTCGCCCACCAACGTGTTTGGCCGGTCGCTGAGCAAAAACTCGGGTAAGCTGTTCGAACTAATGTCGGACGTGGTGCTGCACCCAGCGTTTCCGCAGGCTGAACTCGACAAGCTGAAAAAGCAGACGAAATCGGCGCTGGCGTCGCAGAAAGACAACCCCAACGCCATCGCTACGAAGGTGGCCAACGTGGTAATGTTCGGCAAAAACCACCCCTACGGTGAGCAGCAAACGGAAGAGACCGTCGACAACGTGACGCTGGCCGATGTGCAGAATTACTACAATACGTATTTCAAACCCAATATCGGCTACCTCGCCGTGGTGGGCGACATCACGCCCGCACAGGCTAAAACCCTGGTGGAAAAGGCCTTTGGCAGCTGGCAGCGTGGCGACGTACCCAAGCCAACGTACCCAGCCCCGGCCCCCGTTGCGAAAACCAAGATTGCGCTCGTCGACCGTCCGTCGTCGGTGCAGTCGGTCATCAGCGTGGGGTATCCTGTGGCCTTGAAACCCTATTCGCAGGAAACCATTCTGGCCAGCGTGATGAACGACATTCTGGGTGGTTCAGAGGCCCGCCTGTTCAACAACCTGCGCGAGAAACACGGCTACACCTACGGCGCTTACTCGAGCCTGTCGGGCGACCGGCTGGTGGGACGCTTCCGGGCTGGAGCCAGCGTGCGCAACGCCGTAACGGATAGCTCTGTGGCAGAAATCATGAACGAACTGAAGGCCATCAGCACTACGCCCGTAACGGCCGCCGAGCTGAAGCAGACGAAAAACGCGTTTGGCGGTAACTTCATCTTCACGCTCGAAGACCCGCAAACTGTCGCCAACTTCGCCATCAACACAGCCCGTTACGGTCTGCCTGCCGACTTCTTCCCCAACTACCTGAAGTATGTCGATGCCATCACTGAAGCCGACGTGGCCACAGCCGGTAAGCAGTTCGTTAAGCCCGAAAACGCCGTTATCGTGGTGGTGGGTAAAGCGAGCGAAATTGCCGACAAACTCAAGCGGTTTGGCGATATCGAGTATTACGACGCCAAAGGCAACCGCGTGGAAGCACCCAAAGCTGCCGCGGCCGTGCCTGTTGGCCTGACGGCCCAACAAGTGATCGACAAGTACCTCGCTGCCATTGGTGGCAAAGAGGCCCTCTCGAAAGTGCAGGACATGACCATGCAGATGAGCACCGAAATGCAGGGCCAGAAAGTGTCGATGATCCGCAAGGCCAAAGCGCCTAACAAATCAGCGATGTCGGTAATGGTAATGGGGCAGGAAATGATGAAAACCGTCAGCGATGGGCAGGCGGCCAGCCGCACGGTGCAGGGGCGCAGCCAGAAACTGGAAGGTAAAGACTTGGACATGGCTGTTCAGGCCGGGATGTTCCCCGAACTCTATTTTGCCGCCAACAAAGTGAGCAGCACGCTGGACGGCACCGAGAAGGTCGACGGCAAAGACGCCTACCGGATTAAAAACAGCACCCCCGGCGGCGCCACTTGGACGAATCTGTACGACGTGGCTACAGGCCTGAAACTGCAAACCATTTCGATGCAGCGCGGGCCGCAGGGCGAAACGGCCGTAGCCGTCGATTACGCCGATTACAAAGATGTCAATGGCATCAAAGTTCCTTACACGATGATCCAGCCGATGGGTCCCATGAAGATGACGCTCACCGTTGATAAGGTCGACATCAACAAAGGCCTGAGCGACGCTGACTTCACGGTGAATTAAGTACGGGCACTATTTTACAGCCCGATACGCTTAAAAAGGAGTAATAGATGCCTAGACTAGGTGGCTGTTACTCCTTTTTTCGTTGTATTGTAAAACACCTGATTCGGCATGAAGATCATCATCTGCGTTATCAGCTTCGTGGCCCTGCCTTTGGCAGTGCAGGCACAGATCCGTATCAACGACCCCACAAAGGTGGTGCAGCGGCGAGTAGAGTCGGGCATCAACAGCCGGGTGAACAAAGAAGTCAACGGGGGTATCAAAAAGGCGGAAGACAAGGTCACCAGCAAACCGGCCAAGAAAACCAGTACGTCGTCTACCCCATCAGCTGAGCCTGCCACCCGACCAACAACAGAGTCTCGCCCAGCAAGCGACCGCACAGCGACAACAACGGCGGGCAACTCCGCTGGATACGTACCCGGCACGGGGGCAACGGGGCCATACAGCCAGTTTGATTTTGTACCGGCCACGACCATTACCCTGGCCGAAGATTTCAAGCATACCAAACTGGGCGATTTCCCGGCGGGCTGGAACACCAACAGTACGGGTGAGGTCGTCACGATTCGGAACATTCCAGGGCAATGGCTCGCGCTGAGCAAGCAGGGCCAATACATGCCGGAAGCCATTACCGAACTGCCCGAGAACTTTACATTACAGTTCAACCTGGCCTGTTCTACCCAACTTACCGCCGCTTCAACGGCCTTCTCGACCGCTTTTGTGGCGATGAAAAAACCGGCCAAGGAGTTTGCACAGTGGACCTACGGCCGCACCGAAGGTGGGCATGGCGTAAGTTTCACCCTGCACCCCTACGACACCAACGGACAGAACGGCAACAGCGAACTCCACGTCATTACCCCACGCGATGAACGCCTAACCAACAAGGTGGCCGTGCAGTCGTTCATGACGAAAGGGCGCAACCTCGTGCGGGTTTCGGTGTCGCGGCAGCAGGAGCGGTTGCGTGTGTACATCAACGACGAAAAAATCTGGGACGTACCCCACGCCTTCCAACCCAAAGTCGATTATTCGTCGATTGTTTTTGCGCTGGGCGAAACGCATCAGCCCAACGAGTTTTATTACCTCAGCAACCTGCAATTGGCCGTAGGCGCGCCGGATACCCGCACGCAACTGCTCGATAAAGGCAAGTTCGTCACGCGGGGTATTCACTTCAAAGCCAACAGCGACCAGGTCAAACCCGACTCGAATGGCGCCCTGCGCGATATTGCGGCGGTATTGAACGAGAACCGCACCATCCGCGTGCTGATCGTCGATCATACCAATACGGAAAGCAGCGATGCGGCGAATATGGCGCTGTCGAAACGGCGGGCCGAAGCCGTTCGGGCGGTATTGGCCAGTCAGTTTGGGGTCGACGCCAGCCGCCTCAGCACCGACGGCAAGGGCGAAACCCAGCCGGCTGTCCGGGCCGATTCGCCCGAAGGTCAGGCCAATAATCGCCGCGTTGAATTCATTCGTCAGTGACAGCCAGCCAGTTGCCCGGCGCGATCTGAGGCAACTCAAAGCCCTGTCGTTCGGTTTTAGGTATAGTCTCCGGCTCCGTCAGCAGCTATCCCTGGCGCCGCCCTGTTCTGCATATGCCTCGTTTTGTGTTTGTTCTGCTGCTAGTTCTTGCCGCCTGTTCAGATAAAAAAGATCGCCCGGCCGCTGTCGCCGACGAACCCAGCTATACGGTGTTTTTCATCGACAAAAGCCTGAGTAACAACAGCCTGGAAGGAGCCAGAGCCACCTACGAGCGCGTCATCCGGGAGGCCATTGCCGACAACGTGCATCAGAAAGGCGATAAGGTGGTGGTCTATTTCATTCACGACAATACAGCCAAAGCCCGTGCGCTTTCACTGACGGCTCGCACCCCTTTGCCCGAGGTGGAAGGTGCCAGCCCCACCGACCGCGAAGCTGCCCAGTCGGACTACGAATTGCAACTAGCCCGCGAGCAGGCGACGCTCCAGCGGCAGGTGCTGGCCAAGCTTGATCAGGGTAACAGCAACAAGTCAAATCAGCATACCGACATCTGGGGCAGCCTCGACGTGTTGGCTCGCGCCGACGAATCGGGGCGTCAGGTACGTGCCTATTACCTCAGCGACATGGTCGAGAGCATGAACGGAACGGATCGGCGCGATTTTCACAAAACGCCCCCCGCCAGCAATGAACAGGCCGACGACTGGGCCAAAGCCGACGCGAAGAAGCTGGGCGAACAATACGCCATTGGGTCCCCCACTGTACGGCTGGTGTTGCCCTTTGCAGCAACGGCTTCCGCCAAAGAAAACAACCCCACCGTCACGCGATACTGGCACACCCTGCTCGAAACGATGGGCGCCCAGGAAGTGACGGAGTAGCATTTGTGATTAGCTTACCAATTCCCGCCCATGCCTCAATCCCACCACACCGACGACTACGGCCACCTGCTGGCCGATCTTAAAGCAGCCATTCGTCAGGCCCGCTTGCGCGCTACCCTGGCCGCCAACACCGAGTTGTTACATCTCTACTGGCAATTAGGGCACGCCATTCTGGAACGCCAGAAAACGGCGCAGTGGGGTGATAAAGTGACGGCACAATTAGCAGCAGATTTGCAACGTGAGTTTCCCGAAATGAAAGGTTTGTCGCATCGCAACATCAAGTATATGAAGCCGTTTGCCGCGACTTATCCTGACTTCCTAATTGGGCAACGGCCCGTTGCCCAATTACCGTGGGCGCACCATGTGATCTATTGGACAAGGCAAAGTCGGCAGAGAACCGGGCGTTTTATATCGCTAAGGCGGTGGAACATGGCTGGTCACGCGATGTGTTGAGCCTGCAAATCAAGTCGGGATTGCATGAGCGGCAGGGAAAGGCCATTACCAATTTTGACAACAGCCTGCCTGCGCCTCAGTCTGATCTGGCTCAGCAATTGACCAAAGACCCATACCTATTCGACTTCCTGACCCTTCAGGATGACTATCAGGAAAAGGATCTGGAAAATGCCCTTACCAGCCACATCACCAAGTTTCTGCTTGAGTTAGGAGCCGGATTCGCGTTCGTCGGCAAGCAGTATCATCTGGAAGTGGGCGATCAGGATTTCTATCTCGACTTACTGTTTTACCACCTGAAACTTCGGTGTTACGTTGTTGTCGAGCTGAAACGGGGCAAGTTTCAGCCAGAATTTGCTGGTAAGCTGAATTTCTACCTATCCGTCGTTGACGATCAGCTTAAAACAAGCCTTGATCAACCCAGCATTGGTTTGCTCATTTGTCAGGACAAAGACAAGGTGATTGCCGAATATGCCCTGAAAGACATTAACAAACCCATCGGCATTGCCGAGTACCGGCTCATCGACAGCATTCCTGCCGACCTGCGGGGTACGTTGCCGAGTGTTGAAGAGCTGGAGCGCGAATTACAAGGGGCCGCCGATAGCGATGATCAACCTACCAGTGTGCCCTAACGCACGGTCGGGTCAGGAAAGGCAAAAAGCGTTGCGAACGTCACTGCTTAGTGGCTTTCAACTCCATGCGCACAGTTTCGCCGCTTTTGTTAGTCTCTTCTATAGTCACCACAAAGGCATTGTCGTCGAAGCGGGCAATTTTCCGGCCTTTGCCATACAGATCATAGCCATTGCCGTTGGTCTGTATCTCCATATCCTGCTGGTAACTAATGTTTTCAACAGCAGCCCCCTGCTGAAATACCGACTTATCAATAACCGTCGAGACGGCCAGGTTGATCAGGTTTTCGGCTTTTCGCTCCACCTTGATCTGCGACGACAGCACCGGTTTGCCGTTCAACAGAATCGGGTACTGAATTACCTGTTGTGGGTACGTTCCAACCTGCATCCCGATCGTATTGACCTCATACGTACCGGCCAGACGACGGCCCCGATCGGCCGACGTGGGCGAATCAGCGGGCGATACCGTTGAGTCGGCGGGGGATGAGCAGCCAGCCAGCGCCAGCAGAAAAGCCATTGGGTAGAGTAAGCGTTTCATAGACGAGTCGCGTTAAACGTAAAGTGGATTGGAACGGGGAACACGTTGAGCAATAACCTCAGCAAAGTAGCTGATTGGTAGCAGACTAGCTACATAAAGTTAGCCAACTGCCCTTGTGTTGATGGCCCTTTCGTCACGTGTGCTATCTTGCATTTCCCACAAACCGCCTCCCCCATGCGCCGCCCCTCACTGCTCATCGTAGCGCTCCTTCTCCATTTTACGTTTTTCATTTTTCATTCCGCTCTGGCGCAGGTCGAAAAGGCACCGGCGCGCAGGACTGGCGAAGGCGGTGGCCCCTACAACCGACTGATCATCCGGGGCGTCACGCTCATCAACAGCACCGGTGCACCACCGATGGGACCGGTGGATATTGTGGTGGAAAAGAACCGCATCGCGCAGATTCAGCAGGTAGGCTACCCCGGCGTAGCCATCGACCCGAAAAGTCGCCCGAAAGACAATGCAGGCGATCAGGAACTGAACTGCGAGGGCATGTACCTGATGCCGGGGTTCGTAGACATGCACGGACATATTGGCGGACAGGCGCAGGGGGCCAATGCCGAATACGTCTTTAAACTCTGGCTGGGCCACGGCATCACCACGATCCGCGACCCATCGGCGGGTAACGGGCTGGATTGGGTGCTGGAACACCGGGCTAAAAGCGACCGTAATGAGATTGTGGCGCCGCGCATCAAAGCGTATACCGTATTCGGGCAGGGTAGCAAAGCCGCCATCACCACCCCCGAACAGGCCCGTGCCTGGGTACGTCAGAACGCCGAACGGGGCGCCGATGGCATCAAATTTTTCGGGGCTGAACCGGGCGTATTCCGCGCGGCACTCGACGAAAACAAAAAGCTGGGCCTGCGCTCGGCCTGCCACCACGCCCAGTTGGAGGTAGCCCGGATGAACGCGCTGGCGACGGCCAAAGCCGGCCTGACTACGATGGAGCACTGGTATGGCCTACCCGAAGCGCTTTTTGCCGACCGGACCGTGCAGGATTACCCCGCCAACTACAATTACAACAACGAGCAGAACCGCTTCGAGGAAGCCGGTAACCTTTGGCAGCAGGCCGCTAAGCCCGGCACCGACCGCTGGAACAAGGTGATGGACGAGCTAATCGCCCTCGATTTCACCCTCGACCCGACATTTAACATCTACGAAGCCAACCGCGAACTGATGCTCGCCCGCCGCGCCGAATGGCACGACGATTACACGCTGCCCAGCCTGTGGCGTTTCTATGGCCCCAGCCGCATCTCGCACGGGTCGTACTGGCACAACTGGGGCACCGAGCAGGAAGTAGCCTGGAAGAAAAACTACCAGCTCTGGATGGCATTTATCAACGAGTACAAAAACCGGGGTGGGCGCGTCACGGCGGGTTCCGATTCGGGCTTCATTTACCAGCTCTACGGGTTTGCCTACATCCGCGAGCTGGAACTGCTGCGCGAAGCCGGTTTCCATCCGCTCGAAGTGGTGCGGGCCGCCACCATCAAAGGGGCCGAAGCCTTGGGCATGGCCGATCAGATCGGGTCGGTAGAAGTGGGGAAACTGGCTGATTTCGTCATCGTGAAAGAAAACCCGCTCGCCAACCTGAAAACGCTCTACGGCACCGGAGCCATTCACCTCAACGAGAAAAACGAAGTCGAGCGCGTAGGCGGCGTGACCTACACAGTGAAAGACGGCGTAGTCTATGACGCCAAACAACTGCTCGCCGATGTGCGAACGTTGGTAGCCGAGGCCAAAAAGAAAGAGAATTTCGAGATCACGCAGCCGGGGATTGCGCCCAAAGCCGCCCAGCAAGGCTCAGGCAAGCAATGAGCACCGTGCTGTTTTGATAAATTCTGTATGTTTGCATACGCTCAATGGTAAAGTTCTAACTGTCAGCAATTTAACATTTAGTGATTTGACGCACAATAACATGTTGGGTGAACCGGCCAAGCCGTTGCTTCCATTTCCGGGCTGCGTGTGACAAAGTGAACGCCCCGTTAGGCAGGTTTGGGCTTCCATTTTCGGGTCTCGGCTGACAGGCCAACCGCCCCGATAGGTAGCGTTTTGGTTTGTGTGCCACGTACCTGGCGACAGGGTAAACGTCTCGACAATCGGGGTTTGACAGAAACAGATAAAGCTATGGGAGTAACTTTTGTAGTAGTGTTGATTCTTTTGGCGGCTGGCATCGGTACCGGAGCCACTAAAAAGCGTAATCCATTTGGATAATCAGGCTTCGCGCTGGGCTGTAATCGGATTGTACGTTTTGTTCGCTCCGCGTGGGGTTGCTTCCTGTGACAGGACTCCGGCCCCGTCTTGGAGGCCGCAGCCCAACCAAACAGGGGTGTAAAGGTTGCAGGTGGCTCTTGTTCAGGGAGGTATCATCATCATCCATCAACCCCTGCGGTCGTTGGGTGGCCCGTCCATGTAAGCGGGTATTTCTCGTCTCGTGCGACAGGATAGCCGATTAATAAAAAATATTTCCTTGACTCTTTACAAGTAGAGAAAATACATAAAGTTTTCGTTTATTATTTGTTTTTTCACAATTATTATTAAACTAGTTCCATGGAAGACGCCGAAGGTCAAGTATTTGAATTAGGAGAGCAAAATATTCTCGAAGAGTTTTACGAACTAATCGAAAAGCATAGATTAAGTAAAAATAACTATTTTCAATTAGGGGACTTTTATGACTATCTAAATAGTTTCGATTTGGCTTATCAAAAGTTCAATACCGATAATGAAGGGAAAGAATCGGTTACATATATAAATAAATATCTAACACATTCTTTGTATATTTTTCTTGTATTATTCAAAATGCGGGGGTTTACTGATCGCCCTATTTTTTATAGTTTTAAACGGTTTATTCATTGGTTCAGCATAGTTTTACAAAAAAATCATAATTTGACAAGTGAATTCTTTTTTGCAAAAAATATATTTCAAAACTTTTCAAGCCTCGTAAAGGGTAGTTACGTTAAATTTCTGTCCGAAAATCCGTTAAACTTTAATTTATATAAACCATATCAGTATGCTGATTTAGCGTATAGAGCTGATGAAGCTGAACATAATATTTCTGTTGACTTTGGTATTATTGCAGATGGAGATATATATAGAGATAATCTTCTAGTTTTTGGTGACGATTTTTCTGTTACTAATTACCGGATAAGTCCATCTAATGAAAATTTTGAAGAACTTGAAGTTGTTTATGAAATGATTTTAGATTTTACAATTGCAAATGAAGATAACGATGCTGCTAAAATAGTTACTAGCTTGAGCTTCATTCTAAATAGCATATCACATATCGAAAATGTCAAAGTAGAAATTGAAAGTGTAAGCGTTGGTAGTTTGTACGCGCGGGTAAGAGTATACTTAAAAGATTTAGTAGCAAAAGAAGAAACCAAAGCTGTATTAGAAGCTTCCAAAGAAATTGTAGTAAAAACACTATCAGGCGGTCAAGTATCTTACTCGGAAATAAAAAAAGCCAATGCTGAAGTTACTAAAATAAAAGCCGAAACTGAGTTAATCGAAGCTGAAATACAAAATAAGCCTGATGAGTTTGAGGCTAAGATGGCTATAGCACTTGATTTAGAGAAGAAAGCTTTGGAAAATGAACAGCTTAAAGTTCAAATAACAAAGGAGAAAATAGAGGTGATTAATAAATTGTCAGACTTAGCTACGAAAGGGATTCTTTCAGTTGACGATGTAAGAATTGATATTAATGAAGTTTTATATCTCTTGAAGCAGGGAAATTCTATTCAAGATCCAAATGTAGATATTGATAAGATAACCTAAATCCAAACCATTAGTCGACAATCCAAAGTCCCTTTTATAGAACGCAATAAAGTGTTGCGTATAGTAAGTGAACCTATCTGGTTGAAACCGTTCAACAAGCTTTTTCTTGTTTGGTTTCGTGTGTAGTTTATTAGCTCTGCTAGGTCCACTTACCTCTGATAGGAAACTGTCCGGTTAGTCAAACCGGCACCCAACAAAGGCAAAGTTGAAAAGGTCGAACGTACCTGATGATGGTTTATCTTTTGGTGCACCATCAGCCTTTGCAGGCGTTGGGTGCAAAACATCGTCATTTATTTGTTGAATAACAGCCTCAATTGTCCGGCCCCTGTAGATCTATTCTGGTACTGAATGCGAGCTACCAGCAATGCAGGCTGAACAGTATAAACGCAAAAAAGCCAACTAAGAAGCGGGCAATAATGAGAGCTAGTAGCATTAACTAGCTTTATTTACTCAATCGTAAACTCATCGGCGTCGAGATAGGCCGGGAATTTGACGCGGAAGGCTCGTAGGTCGTCGAGCGAGAGTGTCTGCTGATGGACCACTTCGGTATCGTACTGCCGGAAGAGTACTTCTCCCTTGAAGTCGATCAGGGCGGTGCCGCCTGTGTAAGGATGGCCGTTGCCGTCGGTACCTACGCGGTTGACGCCCGCCACGTAGCTGAGGTTTTCGATGGCGCGGGCCTGCAACAGCGTGTCCCAGGCCGTTTGGCGGGGTGCGGGCCAGTTGGCGACATAGAGCAACAGGTCGTAGTCGAGTTGGTCGGAAGCAATGGGTCGGTTGCGGCTCCAGACCGGAAAACGCAGGTCGTAGCAGATGAGCGGACAAATGCGCCAGCCGCGCCAGGTACGTATCAGTCGCGACGTACCCGCCGTGTAGGTCTTCTCTTCCCCCGCCATCCGAAACAAGTGGCGTTTGTCGTAGGTAGCGAACGTACCGTCGGGCTCCATCCAAACCAGCCGATTGTAAAACTGCCGATCGGCTTTACCCCCCTCCTGCACTACGTAACTGCCCGTAATGGCCGCGTTGGTCTGCTGCGCCAGTTGCCGCAACCACCGAAACGTGGTCAGGTTCATCGGTTCAGCCACCGCCGCCGCGTCCATCGTGAAGCCCGTTGTGAACATTTCGGGCAGCACGATCAGATCCGTCGGCTCGGGCAGGTTAAACAGCGTCTCTTCCAGCATCGCCCGGTTCGCAACCGGGTCGTGCCAGTGAAGGGCCGTTTGGATCAGGGTCAGGTGCATAGGGAGGTAATGTACAATGAACGATGTATAATGTACGATGTCTGCGCAATCACGAGTAACTACGCGATTACAATGGCTACCAGATCACCAGTCTACCGCAGCAGCGTACCGCATTGTGCATTGTGCATTGTACATCGTACATTATACATTCTATTTCAGAAACCGCATCTTGTACTCGACGTCGACGTTGCCTTTGGTGATGTCGGCGAGGCGTTTTTTGAGGAGTTGCCGTTTCAGCGGCGACATGTAATCGGTGAAGAGTTTGCCGTCGAGGTGATCGTACTCGTGTTGAATAATCCGGGCGGCGATACCGTCGTATTCTTCCACGTGCTCGTTCCAGTCGAGGTCAACGTACTTGATCTTGATGAATTCGGGGCGGTATACGTCGTTACGGATACCGGGAATGCTGAGGCAACCTTCTTCAAAGGCCCATTCATCGCCGTCTTCTTCCAGAATTTCGGGGTTGATAAAGACTTTCTTAAAGCCTACCAGCGACGGGTCGAACTCGTCATCGTCGGGGGTTTCATCTTCGTTCATAGGCGTACCATCGACCACAAACATTCGCAGGCTCTGCCCGATCTGCGGCGCGGCCAGGCCCACCCCCGATGCGGCATACATCGTCTCAAACATATTGTCGGCCAACGTCTTCACATCAACCTGACCTTTCTCGATCTCTTTGGCGCGCTTCCGCAAAACCGGATCGCCATAGGCTACAATTGGGAGAATCATATAGTAGGCAGTTCAACGTTCAAACTGTCCAAGGTTCAAAGCTGGTCATTGATTCATCAACCTTGAACATGGGACCTTGAACCTCGAACCTATTTTTTACTTTCCATAAATGACTGTAAAATGATCGTCGCACTAACCATGTCGATGGCCCCTTTCTGGCGACGGTCTTTTTTACTCGTACCACCGGCGATCATCGCCTGCAAGGCCATCCGCGACGTAAACCGCTCGTCGTGCTGATAGACGGTTTGCTCGGGAAACACCGTTCGGAGCTTTTTCAGCAAGCCCCGCACGGCGGCCGTCGTGTCAGTGTCGGTGCCGTCGGTGTTGGTTGGCCAGCCCACTACGAACCCTTCTACCGGTTCGGCCGCCGCATAGGCCTTCAATCGGTCGATGAGCGTGTGGGTCGGCACCGTCTCGAGCGCCGTTGCAATCAGTTGCAGCGGGTCCGTGACGGCGAGGCCGGTCCGTTTGTTTCCGTAATCAATCGCCACGAGTCGCGCCATAATGCGGGCAAAGGTACGGCGAAAGGCGATTAGCGACTTCTTTTCATAACTTTGTATATTGAGTTAGCTGTTATTCGGATTATGAAAGCACCCAAGCCTCTTACTGTGCGCGAAACAGATAAAACTACCAGGCCGAAGAAAAAACGCAGTCTGGACAACTCGTCATTGTTACCATTTTTCGGTAAGAGTCCTGAGGGTATTTGGGATAAGGATATCCATACGGGCGAAGGGGACAATAGCTTCTAATGGATGAGCTCATTCTTGATACGATCACGTTAGATTACCTTACCCGTAACCAGAAGGCGCTTTCTGCAGCCGCCCGTAGGCGCATCGAACAAGCCGATACGGTCTATATCTGTGTAGTCAGCATGTGGGAACTGGCTAATCATATTCGCGAAGGGCTCATCGTGTTGAACGCCGATTTTGATACGTTTTATCAGAGAGCCCTACAAACACTGGGCATTACGCTACTGGACACCCAGTGGCTGGCACTCAACTACCTGTCTGCGTTCGATTACCAGATCATTAGCAAACCCTGGCAGCGAACAATTAAAAACACACTGACAACGGGTATCAAGCAGGAACTACACAAAGACCCGTTCGATCGGATGATCATTGCGCACGGCATAACCATGAACCTACCCGTTGTGTCGCCGGATACACTCTTCCCCTATTACGCTGATCGCGGATTGAAGGTCATCTGGTAAGGTCGTGTTACGGTTCGTTCTCTCCTCA
This sequence comes from Fibrella musci, assembly GCF_041321105.1. Lineage (NCBI taxonomy): Bacteria > Pseudomonadati > Bacteroidota > Cytophagia > Cytophagales > Spirosomataceae > Fibrella > Fibrella musci. The sequence continues at coordinate 80,728 of NZ_JBGGWD010000002.1, forward strand.
AACAGTCGCGGCGAATGAACGTACCTGGGCAGCTTCGTCCCGTTTGTCGTTTCCTCAGGCAGTCTCTCAAACGGACAGGGATACGTTGGGTCCCTACCAATTTTTGCACCTCGCCGGTTCGTTCGCTGAATTATACTAGTTTTAATTCGTGTTAACCCAGTATGACTGACACCAACATGGAGTTACGCTCAATTGAAAAAGCCACCAGCGCCATCGCCGACAAGTATCGCCTGTCGATTCTGATGCAGCTGGCCAAGCAGGAAACCATGACCAGCTCCGACGTGCAGGAGCTGACGGGCCTCTCGCAGCCCTGTGTGTCGCACCATGTCAAACAACTGACCGACAGCGGTTTGGTGGAAGCCCAGAAAGAGGGGCGAAACCTGTTTCTGCGCCTCAACAAACCAGCCTTGCAGGAATTGGGTGAGTTTCTGAAAAGCCTTGGCTAAAATTTTTCAGCAATACATTCAAACTTTTAAATCTTTAAATGAGTTGTCCCTCCGAATCGTACTAACCAAATCAACATGGCAACTCAGCTTTTCGAACCGGCCCAGTTGGGCAACCTCACCCTGTCAAACCACATCGTCATGGCCCCCATGACCCGCAACCGAGCTACAGTTGGCCACGACGTTACCGACATCATGGCTACCTATTACGCGCAGCGGGCGTCGGCCGGTCTGATCATAACGGAAGGTGTCGCTCCGTCGGCTAATGGCAACGGCTATGCGCGGGTACCGGGTCTGTATACGGCCCAACAGGTGGCAGGTTGGAAACAGGTTACCGACGCCGTACATGCCGAAGGTGGGCGCATTTTTGCCCAGTTGATGCACACGGGGCGGGTATCTCACCCGGTTAACATGCACGAAGGAGCACAGATTCTGGCCCCGTCGGCCATAGCAGCAGCCGGCCAGATCTACACCGACGAGCAGGGCATGCAGGACCACCCGACGCCCGAGGCGTTCACCATCGACCAGATCAAAGCCACTGTTCAGGAGTTTGTAACTGCCTCGAAAAACGCGATCGAAGCTGGTTTCGACGGGGTTGAGCTGCACGGTGCCAACGGCTACCTGATCGAGCAGTTCCTGCGCAGCACCAGCAACCAACGTACCGACGAATACGGCGGTAGCGTGGAAAACAACGCTCGGTTCGCGCTGGAAATCGCCGAGGCCGTATCGGCCGCCATCGGCAAAGACAAAGTGGGTATTCGCCTGTCGCCCTACGGCGTGTTCAACGATATGCCTTATGATCCGGCTTTCGACGCCCTTTACCATTACCTGGCCAAGCAACTGAACGATCATGTGGTGTACGTGCACCTTGTCGACCACGCCAGCATGGGTGCGCCTGCCGTAGCTCCCGAGATTGCTGAGGCCGTTCGCGAACACTATACGGGCGTGCTCGTTCTGAGCGGTGGCTATACGGCCGAAACGGCAGAAGCCGCCCTCGAAAGTGGCCGGGCCGATCTGGTGGCGTTTGGCCGTCCGTTCATCTCGAATCCGGATCTGGTGGAGCGCCTGAAAACGGGTGCCGACCTGAACCAGCCCGACTTCTCGACCTTCTACTCGCCCGGCGAAAAAGGCTACACCGACTACCCGACGCTGGCCGAAGTAGCCGCCTAAGTCAGGTACGTTCAGACTATATAAAAAAGGCCTGTCGCAAGCGACGGGCCTTTTTTGTGCTTCTAGCTAGTGAATCAGGGACGTACCCGGTAGATCCGATAGCCATCGCCACCCGGCGGGCCGTCGATTTCTTTGACCACCTCTACCTGTCGGCCGTGTTCAGCCACGATGTCGAGAAAGGGGCGACAATAGAAATCGCGGAAGCGGGCGACCTCGCCCCTGTTCATCGGGTTGGTAGAATCGATGAACAGGTATTCGCCGGGCTTCGTCAGGTATTTTTGGGCAAACTCAGCATGGTCTTTGGCCCGAATGGTCAGGAATTTATGCGTGACGTTGAACAGATACGCCAACTCGTAATATTTGTCGGGCTGCTGCGTCATCGTAATCAGCTGCGTGGTGCAGGCCCCGCCCACGATCACGAATTTCTGATTTGTCGGGCGGGCGTACTCGATGAGCTGATTGATGGCCGCCCCGTGCAAAAACGGCTGCCGACGCAGGCCCTTCATCATGTACAACTGCGTGGTCAGTACCAGCCCGAACAGTGCGGCCATCGTCAGCCCCGTTCCCAGCCGACTAAGGGTTACCGAACCGGGCAAGCGAGCCCACAACCACCTGATCGCATACAGCCCAGACAGCGTAGCAAACGGATAAACAGCAAAAATATGCCAGCCGTAGCGGGCGCGTTCGGTCACAAACATCTGCGCCAGCAGCGCAAACAGGATTACCGTCGAAAACAGGAATAGCCGATCCTGCGCCGCCAGGGGGCCGATCAGCCGGGCGCGGAACAGCAACGTACCTGCCACGATCACCGACGTACCCAGCAGCAACGTCGCCACGATGGGCTGAACGGAAAAGAGCCACTGCGGCCAGCCACCAAAGCCAAACCAGTAGGTATACACCATCAGGCCCGAGCCACCCATCACGTCGCCAAACAGGTCGAAGACCCGGAAGAAGGGTTCAGCCAGGCCTTTCTCGTTGCCAATTTTCTGGCCAAACACATCGAACAGTCGGTTAGCCACGAGCAGATACACCACAGCCAGCAGGTACGTTCCTCCGATCGCCAGGAGCGCCTGCACCCGTTTGGCTCGGCGCGCCTGCTGCCACCAGTCGAACGCCCAGCGCCCGTAGGCCACCACCAGCCCGGCGTAAAACGCGTTGATGTACCAGATGAAATTGAGTTTATTGAATTGCCCCAACAACAGAACCACGCCGATCCAGACCACGTAACGTACCCGGCTTGTTTGCACAAAGCGCAGCCAGAGAGCGACCGACGCAATTTTGAGAAACAGTTCGATCGCGTTGGGACCGGTATCGAAGCGGGTATAATGAATAAAACTGGCATCGAAGGCCAGAAAGAAAGCGACCAGCAGGGCCATCCGCCAACCCCATTCGCGCCGGACAAGGTCGGCCAGCCAGAACAGTCCCCCTATCGTGAGAAGGGCCATCGGCAGACGAATTGACCAGATCGACACGCCAAACAGTTTGAAAATGGGGTAGTAAACCCAGGCTTTCAGGGCCCCGATGTAGTCCATCAGCAAAATAGGGACGTCGCCCCACTTGACGAAGTTGAACAGATCGGGGTCGACGCCGCCCAGTGCTGCGTTGCAAAACAGCAGTTCGTCGTACCCAAGCGGAATGCCGGTCAGTCGATAACAGGCAAAGACCAGGTAAACGGCGGCTGCAATTGCCAACAGGGGGTAGTAGAAGGTAGGTGTTGGCGAGGCAACAGGAATGGTGGCGTGGGACCTCGCGGATTCAAATACGTGACGCATACGCTGTAAAATAACGGCCCGATGCTGGTTTATCCCAAAAATCGTTTATCTGCATCCGTTTTATCGCCCGTCCGGAGACCATACCTTTCTATTGTCCACATCCGTACCTTTGCGGCTTCATTTTCAGCATATATAGCATGAGCTTACTCACCGTGGGGTCGGTCGCCTTCGACGCACTGGAAACTCCCTTTGGCAAAACCGATAAGATCATCGGCGGGGCCGCCACCTACATTACGCTTTCAGCTTCCTACTTCACGTCCAACAACAACCTCGTTGCCGTGGTGGGCGACGATTTCCCGCAGTCGATGATCGACACGCTGGTGAGCCACGGCGTCAACGTTGACGGTTTGCAGATTCGGGAGGGCGAAAAAACGTTTTTCTGGTCGGGCAAGTACCACAACGACATGAACAGCCGCGACACGGTGGAGGTGCAGCTCAACGTGATGGAAAACTTCGACCCCATCATTCCCGATCAATACCAGAACTGCCAGTACCTCATGCTGGGCAACACGGCGCCGGCTATTCAACATCAGGTGTTGAAACGGCTCACCAACCGCCCTAAACTGGTGGTGCTCGACACCATGAACCTCTGGATCGAGATTGCCAACGCCGATCTGAAAGCGCTGCTCAAGGATGTCGATGTGCTGGTGCTGAACGACGAAGAAGCCCGGCAGCTTACCGGCGACTACGCGCTCGTGCGGGCAGCCACCAGCATCCGGGCAATGGGCCCCAAAACGGTCATCATCAAGAAGGGCGAACACGGCGCGTTGCTTTTCCACGAAGACCGCATCTTTGCCGCACCCGCTCTGCCGCTGGAAGAAGTATTTGACCCCACCGGCGCGGGCGACACGTTTGCCGGCGGCTTCATTGGCCACCTTGCCAAAACCGACGATCTTTCGTTCGACAACCTCAAACGCGCCATCATCTACGGATCGGCGATGGCCTCGTTCTGCGTCGAAAAGTTCGGTGCCGAGCGTATCCTGAACTTAACGCAAGACGAGATTCAGGACCGCGTCGATCAGTTCGTCCGGCTCTCGGCGTTCAGCGTGGAGATGTAGTTCCTAACGCGAAGGGCGCGAAGGAATGCGCAGAGAATGTGAAGCATTCGGCTCAGTAGTAATGACATAAGAAAGGCGCAGGGAAACTCGTTTTCTCTGCGCCTTTCTTGTTTCTTCTCTCTGACTCGTCAATGCGCCGCGCGACCATTCTGATTCTGGCAATAACCTTGACACAGCAAAGCTATTGTCAGGTTCAGACCAGTCACACCCTTATCGAAAACCTAGCTTCGCGGTTCACGTACCGCCCCCAGCTCGATTCATCGATCAACATCAATGCCCTTTCCCATGAGCAGTGCAACCAGCTCATCGAGCGCATGCATCGTATTGATCAGCAGTATCGTAAAGAGCTTGGTTCCGATATGAACCGGCAGGATGAAGCAGCGCAAAAAGCGTGGCGGTTGATGAGCGTCAACGATCAAACCAATCAAGTCATCCTGCTGAAACTTCTCAAGCGCTTCGGCTGGCCTTGCAATAATACCAAGCGGCAACTCGGCGATAAAGCCTATTGGATCGCGTGGCATGCCCGAGGTGATTACGATACGATGGCAGCTTTCTACCCTTACCTGCAACGGGCAACCCGACAAGGCTGTATGCACACCGCTTACGAAAAGGAGTACAGAACCCGGCTGACCGACTTAAAGCGAGCGTATGGGCGATGAGTTGCGCTAACCACACTCGGCAGTGGCCTACTTACGTACCTGATTGAAGATGAACAGGTCGCTGAACGCCCATTGCCCGTCTTTTTGCTGCCCACGCTGAATGACCAACTGGGTGGGCGACCGACGTTCGTAGATGATGCGGATGGAACCGTCTTCTTTCTCGAACAGCGCCTGATTTTTCTGCGCACTGATAAACGCATAGCGATCCGACTTATCTTTCTCTTCAACGCCGATCATGCCGGGTTTGAAGTGCTTGACCATCGCCACCGGGCCGCGTTCCGTCTGCTCGAAGACAAACAGTTCGTACAGCGACGGTTTGTTGTCCTTCATCATGCGGATGTAGCCGATGATGTTATCGCTGGCTGGGGCCGTCCAGGATGCTTCGATGGGGCCGCCGTTATACGTACCCAGCCAGTGGCCTTCGAGTAAGGCAACATCGGCCAACGAGCCGGGTTTTGATGAGGTAGTTTGCGCCTTGGCAGTGAGTAGTGTGGTGCTGCTCAGTAGCAGAGCCAGCAATAGGGTTTGAATCGTTTTCATCTACACAGAAGTTGAATCGAGCCCTAAACTAATGGACACTAAGGTTTGTATGAGTCTCGATTAGCCAACTATAGCCAACCAGTCTCGCTCGCTTGTTACCGCCCGACTAACTGCCTGAACGCTTCCAGTCGAACTACTTTGATTTTAGGGTACTCCCGTTCAGCCAATACATTAAAATCTGTATCGTTACTGACCAGATAATCCGCTCCGGCAGCGAAAGCGACATCTGCGAACTTGTCATCATCCGGATCGTGGCGAATCATCAGCCATTTAAAACTCGCCTCGACATGAATGACATGCGGTGCAACAGCCAACAATTTTAATACATTTTGAGCCAGCGAAGGGCTATAAAACTCACTTAGTTTTTCTTCGTATTCAGTCAGAATTTCCTGGCTAACCACCCATTCGAAGTCACGAGCCATAAACGCTGTATACAGCCAATAGTGCTCACTCGAACGGGGAATAGCGGCGATCAGGCAATTGGTATCAAGAACAACCCGGAGCATAGTCATGGCCTTGTTCGCTGCTGCTGATTCAGTATCTGGTCGAGGTTAGCCTGCGTGTAGCCTTTCTGCTGCATAATTTCGTCTGCTTCATTGCCGATCAACTCACTGTAGTACTCCATCAATAACTGATGCACTTTATCCAGTTCATCAGGTTGCATGGGCCGGTCAAAAAGCCGCATTAGTGATATCTGAACAGAATTAGGGCGGTTCGTTTCGGTCAACATCTTAAGCAATGGTTTACAGCCTATTGTGCCATCAGTATCGAATCTTGTTCCAAACTACTGACACAATAGGCTAACAACTAGCGGTTTACTCTGGTTTGCTCAGGCCCACGCGGCCCAGCGTGAAGGCCAGCGCGACGAATGCCAACGTACCCAGCAGCATGTAGCCGCCTTCGCCCAACGCCTCCGCCAGCGACGGTTCGAGCGACAGGCTCGACAACGCCCTGAACGCCCCCTCATTGACCGACAACCCCGCGACCAACACGCCTGCCAGCGCTCCACCAGCGACGAGGCCCGTAGCAAACAGATTGCCTTTGCTCAGGTCGTCGGTCTCTTCGGTTTCTTCTTCCAGCGGCGCGCCCGAATGCTTCACAATGGGCTTTTTCGTCCGCCAGTCGACGAAGGCTTTGACGCAACCACCCGCAAAAATGGGCAGCGTCGTCGACAGCGGCAGGTACAACCCCACGGCAAATGCCAGCGCGCTGATGCCCACCAGTTCAAACACAAACGCAAGCACGGCTCCTACCAGCACAAACTGCCAGTCGAGGTTGAACGACAGCAGGCCCTTGATGAGTGTCGCCATCAACGTACCCTGCGGGGCGGGGTAGCGGTCAGAACCAATCGCGTGGGTAATGCCCTGCGCCACCAGATCGGGCGTGGGCGTATCGAGCAGCTTCACCGTAGCGCCAACTACCACCGACGACACCACAACGCCCACGAACAGGGCCAATTGCTGGGCGCGGGGCGTAGCCCCGACCAGATACCCCGTTTTCAAATCCTGCGAGGTAGCCCCCGCGTTGGCCGCTGCTACGCAGATCAGGCTGCCCACCACCAGCACCGCCGGTTCGTAGGTACGTCCTGTCAGGCCGATACCGATGAAAATCAGCGCCGTACCCATAATGGTAGCGATGGTCATGCCCGACACCGGCGACGAACTCGACCCAATCAGCCCGACGATCCGGCTGGCGACGGTCACGAAGAAAAAACCGAATACGAGTACCAGAATGGCAATCAGCAGCTTGGTCAGGTACGTATCGCCGGGAATCTGCGGCAGCAACACCATCACGCCCACCAACACCAGACAGCCGATCACGACGGTGCGGCCACTCAGTTCCAGATCAGTCCGTAGTACCGGGCCAGCGGCTGTTTTGGCGTCGCCCTTGCTGATCGACGACCGAAACGACGAGACAATCGTCGGGATGGTTTTCAGCAGCGTCATGAAACCACCTGCTGTTACAGCACCAGCCCCAATTTGCCGGATGTAGGCCCGGTACACCGCCGCCGCTGTGTCGGTAAATGACTTGGTCGCGGGATTCCAGCCACCGGGACCACCAGCTTTGGTCAGGTCGTCGAGGTAACCGAGTTTTTGCAGTTGCAGGGCAATGGTTTCGCCCGGCACCAGCGACGCCAGCAGCGGAATCAGGCCCAGCCAGGCCAGGAAACCACCCGCTACCAGCACCGCCGAAATACGAAACCCGATGATATAGCCCACCCCGAGGTACTCCGGCGTAATTTCGCCCGCCACCTGCGCCGATGGGAAAAAGCGGTTGGTCTGTTTGGTTGCCCAGACCGGCACCTCGGCCACAATGTGCAGCACTTTTTGCAGGGCTGCATATAGAAACGCCGCGCCCAGCCCCAAGTAGGCCGTTCGGGCGAAGTCACCACCTTTTTCACCGGCAATCAGCACCGACGCACAGGCCGTACCTTCCGGGTAGGGTAACGTATCGTGTTCATCCACAATCAGAGACCGGCGCAGGGGCACCATCATCAACGTACCCACCAAGCCGCCAATGATCGCCAGCGTCAGGATCGTCCAGTAGTTGAAGAAGTTAGTCCCGGCGCCTTCCGTCAGAAACAGAAAACCCGGCATGGTGAATACAACACCCGAGGCGATGCTCTCCCCCGCCGAGCCGGTGGTCTGGATAATGTTGTTTTCGAGAATAGTGGTACCCAGAAACCGACGCCCAAGCGAGATAGCCAGCACCGAAATCGGGATGGAGGCCGACACGGACAACCCGGCTTTGAGCGAGAGGTAAACGGTGGCGGCGCCAAAGAGGACACCAAAAAAGGCGCCCACCAGAATGGCTTTGAGCGAGAGCTCAGCCGGTGATTCGGAAGCAGGGATGAAGGGCAATGGTTCGTTAAAGGTTTGATGTTTGTAGTTTGAGGTTGGCTTTCGTCGGAGAACTCCTGGGCGTTAGCCAACCTCAAACTACAAACATCAGACCTTAAACCAAAAAAGTAGCCATCTCCTGCTGAATAGCCTTAGCTTCGGCAGCGGCGGCTTCGGCGAAGTCGGTTCCTGACGAGGCATAGAGAATGCTGCGCGAGGCATTAACGAGCAAACCACCGTCGGGTGTGAGGCCATTTTTCGAGACATCGGCCAGCGAGCCGCCCTGCGCGCCTACCCCCGGCACGAGCAGGAAATGCTGCGGAGCCAGTTCACGGATGCGGCATAATTGTTCGGCTTGCGTGGCTCCCACCACAAACATCAGTTGCTCGTGGGTAGCCCAGGTTTGGGCTTTTTCGATAACCGTCTCAAACAGTTCCTGCGTATCATTATCGACCGATTGACGCTGAAAATCAGCACTACCGGGGTTGCTCGTCAGCGCCAGCAGAATCACCCATTTCCCGGGGTAGTCGAGGAAGGGTATCACCGAATCGTGGCCCATATAGGGCGCAACCGTCACGGCGTCGAAATCCAGCCCAGCGGCCGATTTATCGAAAAACGTGCGCGCATACAGGCCCGACGTGTTGCCGATGTCGCCCCGTTTGGCGTCGGCGATGGTGAAGCAATCGTTCGGAATATATTCCAGCGTTTTTTGTAGGCTTTCCCAGCCGCGAGGTCCCTGCGCTTCGTAGAACGCGATGTTGGGTTTGTAAGCCACGGCGTAGGGCGCGGTGGCGTCGATAATGGCCTTGTTGAACGCAAAAACGGGGTCGGCCTCACTCAGCAAATGCGGTGGGAGTTTCTGAATATCGGTGTCTAACCCCACACAGAGGTAGGATTGTTTTGCCTTGATGAGTGCCGAAAGTGCCTGATAATTCATGCTTTTAATCAATTGCGGTGGGTCAAAAGTACGAACGTACCCGGCGGAAGTCTATTTTTGCTCCCGATTCAGCATCGAAACAACTTCACATGCAAGTGCGTCAAACGGCCATCGACGGCCTGATTGAATTGATTCCCCGCGTTTTCGAAGACGAGCGCGGCCATTTCTTCGAATCATACAACAAGACATTATTCACGTCGCTGGGCCTGCCGATGGATTTTGTGCAGGATAACCAATCGTTCTCGACCAAAGGCGTATTGCGCGGGCTGCATTTCCAGAATGAGCCTTTCGCGCAGGGCAAGCTGGTGCGGGTGATCACGGGGCAGGTGCTCGACGTAGCCGTTGACCTGCGGCCCGACTCGCCCACGTTTGGCCAGTACGAGACCTTTCTGCTCGATGGCAAAATGGCCAACATGGCCTGGATTCCTGAAGGCTTCGCCCACGGTTTTGTGGCGCTCGAAGACAGTATCTTCAGCTACAAATGCACCAACGTGTATAACAAAGCCGCCGAAGGTGGCATCCGCTGGGATGATCCCGACCTGAATATCGACTGGGGCATTACCAACCCCAACGTGTCGGAAAAAGACCAGATTCTGCCTACGTTCCGGTCGCTCTTCCCCCACGTAGTGATCTAGCTCTTTTCCTGGAATACCCTTTCATCAGCCACCTGTTGCCCTATCTGGCGCACTGGGTGGCTGATCTTATAATTGGATTAAATTTCGTTTAAACGAAATTCGTTCAAACAACTATTGGTTATACCTTTACCAGCCTATCAGCCGTCATGAATAAGCCTTATCGCAATGAATATCACCGACTTATCGCCAACCTGCATAAGACAGATGGCTATATCGTCAACTATTTCGCGCAGAAACTGGCCCCGTTTGATCTGTCAGTACAGCAGTACGTAGCCCTTCGGCGGCTCTCAGAGGTCTACCCCAATAGCCTGACGGCGGGCGAACTTAAAGAGAAGCTCAACGACCTGAATCCCGACCTGACCCGACTGGTCGACCGCCTCGTGGCCAAGAACCTGGTAGTGCGCGAAGTCGACCCCGACAACCGCCGCCGCGTGAACCTGCGGCTCACGAGTGAGTCGATTCAGTTCGTGGAAAAAGTAGCGACTGAGTTCAACGATTTTGAATCCATCGTCAGCCACCTGACCTACGATGAAGTGAATACCCTGAATACACTCCTGACTAAAATTCGTACCAAGTAAGATGAAGAAGTACCTCGTTGGCCTGAGTTTGTGGAGCCTGAGCGTTGGAGGGGCGCTGGCCCAACCTGCACCTCAGGTGTTGCCGCTGGATCAGGCCATCCAACTCGCGTTGAAAAACAACAAAGGCCTCAAACTGGCCGATTCGCGTACCCAAGCCGCTCAGGCCCGGGCGCAGGAAGTAAAAGACCGCAACCTGCCGCAGGCCACCGCTTCGCTGGCCTATTCGCGTTATAGCCTCACGGGCCCCTTTGCTTTCGGAGAGGGCTCAGACGGCAAACCGCTGTTTGGCATTCCGGCGGGGTCGTTTCCCGCCACGATCGGTGGCGTAACGGTCAGCAAGGAAGTTTTTGGTGGATTTGCCGAAAAATCGGCGAAGCTTTCCGCCGACCTACTGGCCCAAGCCAGCAAACTCGATGCGCAGCGCAACCGGGAAGAACTGGTCTACACGGTTACGGAAGCGTATTACAACATCGTGAAGCTGATTCGGTCGACGGCGGTAATCGAACAGAACATCCGGCAGTTTGACGAGCGGGAACGCGAAGCCAAAAATTTGCAGAAAGAGGGGGTCGTCACGGCCAACGAAGTGTTGAAGATTCAGCTTCAGCGCAACAACCTGCAACTGAGTCGGCAACAGGTGGAAAAGTCGCGCCAGACGGCCCTGTATAACTTCGGTTTGCTGATTGGTCAGCCTGACAATCAGCCTATTTCGGTCGATACGACCCTGCGCAACCCAGCCACGACACTCGCCCCGATGAGCGATTTTCTGACGAAAGCCGTTCAGGTACGTCCCGAGGTGCAGGCCAACAACCTGCGTGTTCAGGCGGCCGACGCGCAGTTGACCAACGTAAAAAGTGCCATGTATCCGCACCTGGGTGTATCGGCGGGCTACAATTACATCAACCCGTCGGCGCGGGTGATTCCCGAAGGCAATTCGTTTATCAGCGCCTGGAACGTGGGAGCGGGTATCAGCTACAACATCGGGTCGCTTTACAACCTGAAAGGTCGCCTGAACACCGCCAAAACGGCGATCGATCAGGCCACGATTCAGGGGCAACAGCAAACCGACCAGATCCGGTCGGAAGTGGTGACAGCCTACAACAATTACCAGCTGGCGATTGAGCAGCAGAGTGTGATCCGCACGGCGGTCGATCAGGCGCAGGAGAATTACCGCCTCGCCGAATCGCGGTTCCGCAACGGACTGGTGGGTTCAACCGACCTGCTCGAAGCCGACAGTTTCCTGATTCAGGCCCAGCTCAACGTGATCAACGCGACCGTCGACGCCCAACTGGCCTACCAGCGGCTCCTGAAAGCGAGCGGCATCAACCTTAATTAACCGTTTTCGATACAACCTTATGAATACCAAGTTATTGCTCCGCGTAGGGGGCGTTCTTATTCTGGTCGCTGCGCTTTTCTTTGGGTACAGCGAGTTTCGGTACCTGCAACGCTATGAAACCACCGACGACGCCCAAATCGACGGCGACGTTGATCCCGTAACGCCCAAAGTAGGTGGGTACGTGAAAGCCATTCGCTTTAAAGACAACCAGTTTGTGCACGAAGGCGACACGCTCTTTGTGATCGACGATGCCGATTACCGCATCCGGGTGGCGCAGGCCGAAGCTGCCCTGCAAAGCGCGCAGGCCGGTGTTGGTGTGAGCCGGTCGCAGGTAAACGTGGCGGCCGCCACGATTCAGAGTTCGCAGGCAACCGTACAGACGGCCCGTAATCAGGTCGCTACGGCGCAGGCCAATCTGGCCGCTGCTCAGGCCCGTGCCCGCAAAGCAAGCCAGGATTTTGACCGGTACAGCCGGTTATTAGCCGAAAAAACGGTGCCGCAACAACAGTTCGACGCCATACAGGCCGAACGTGATGCGGCGCAGGCACAGGTACAGGCCGCACAGGCGCAGCTCCAAACGGCGCAGTCGCAGGTGAGCGCGGCCGGTACCCAAACAGGTATCACCAACTCGCAGCGCCGGGCTACAGAAAGCCAGATTTCGGTGGTGCAGGCAACGATCAAACAACGGCAGACCGAACTCGATCTGGCCAACCTGCAACTGTCGTACACGATTGTGCGGGCACCGGCGTCGGGCGTGATTTCGAAACGGTCGGTGCAGGTAGGGCAGCTGATTCAGGCGGGTCAGGCGCTGTGCTCGGTGGTTGGCAATGACAACCTGTGGGTAACGGCCAACTTCAAAGAAACGCAGGTGGGGCAGATGCAGCCGGGACAACTGGTTAACGTTGAAGTCGACGCCTTCGATGGCGAGAAATTCACGGGCCGCGTTGGTTCGTTTGCCGGTGCCACGGGTGCCAAATTCTCGCTGCTACCGCCCGACAACGCTACGGGCAACTACGTCAAAGTAGTGCAGCGGATTCCGGTACGGATCGAATTAGCCAAAAACAGTCCCCTCTTCGCCCGCCTGCGCCCCGGCATGAGCGCAACCGTAGCCGTGGATATTCAGAAGTAGTTTAATGTCTGACGTTTAAGGTTTGAGGTTCAGTGCAACTACTGCGTCTTAACCTTAAACGTCAGACGTCAAACCTCAAACAATTTATGAAATTAGGCTTTGATAAATGGATCGTTGTCCTGACCGTGACGACGGCAGCGCTGCTCCAGACCATCGACTCGTCCATCGTCAACGTGACGCTGAACCAGATGATGGGCAACCTCGGCGCGTCGCTGGGCGATATTAGCTGGGTCGTAACGGGCTATGCGGCGGCCAGTGCGGTCATGATTACGATGTCGGGTTGGCTCAGCGCCAAGCTGGGGCGGCGGAATTACTTCGCGGCCTCCATCGTCGTCTTTACCATCGCGTCGGTCTTTTGCGGCCTGTCGACCAACGTGTGGGAACTCGTCTTTTTCCGGGTCTTGCAGGGCATTGGCGGGGGCGGCTTACTCACCACAGCTCAATCCATTCTGATCCAGACGTTTCCGAAAGAAGACATTGGCATCGCCAACGCCATCTTCGGGATGGGCGTGATCATCGGGCCATCGATTGGTCCTACGCTGGGTGGCTACATTACCGACAATCTCTCGTGGAACTGGGTGTTCTACATCAACATCCCGTTCGGCATTCTGGCCACCGTGATGACCTACGCTTACATCAAAGAACCGACGGAGAAGGTCGCGGCGGGCAGTATGGACTGGCTGGCGCTGATCATGCTGATCGTGGGTATCGGTGGGTTGCAGATCATTCTCGAAAAAGGACAGGAAAACGACTGGTTCGATTCGAGCTTTATCACCATCATGACCACCGCCGCCGTGTTGTGCATCATCGGCTTTATCTGGCGGCAACTGACCGTCGACATCCCTATTCTTGACCTACGATTACTCCGCTTGCGGCGTTACGCGGTGGGTACGTTGTTCAACTTCATTCTGGGCTTCGGGCTGTTTGCGTCGGTGTTTATTATCCCGGTGTTCTGCCAGACCATTCTGGGCTTCACGGCGAGCCAAACCGGGTTGCTGCTGATGCCAGGCTCGCTCGCCACCGGCCTGATGATGCCCGTGGTGGGTGGGTTGATGAAAAAGAATTTCACCTCGCCCATCGTCTACGCTGGCATCGGCTTCGTGCTCTTCTTCGGCTTCTGTTTCGATCTGTCGTACATCAGCCTGGAAGCGGGTCCCGAATATTTCTTCTGGCCGCTCATTATCCGGGGCATCGGTATGGGACTGATTTTCATCCCGTTAACCACCGTGACGCTGGCTGACCTGAAGCCCGTCGAGATTCCGCAGGGATCGGCCCTGTCGAACACCATCCGGCAGTTGGGCGGTACGTTCGGTACGGCCATCATGACAACCTATATCTCGACCCGGACGGTCTTTCACAGCTCGCGGCTGGGTGATAACATCTCGCTTTACAACCCCCTCTCGGCCGAGCGGCTACGGCAGTATACGCAGCTATTCCTGTCGAAAGGCGACGCGCTGGTAACGGCCACCAGCAAGGCGTACCGGCTGTTGCAAGGATCGGTAGTGAAACAGGCGCTGGTGATGACCTACGCCGATGCCTTCCTGATTATTGGCGGTTTCTTCCTGGTCTGTGTGCCGCTGTTGCTGCTCTTCATTGGTAAGAAGATCGAAACCCCCGCCCACGTCGAGATGGCGATGGAGTAAGGGGAGTCTTCTGTTTGCTGTTCACTGTCCTCTGTTGGCTGACGCACGTGTATGTATGCGTCAGCCAACAGAGGACAGTGAACAGCAAACAGAAGACTACTTTTCAAACATCTCTTCCACCACTTTCCGACCGACTTTGCGGGCGGAGAGGGGATTCTGGCCGGTGATGAGGCGCTCATCGACCTCTAAGTGCGGCATGTATGGAATCAGCGATTTGCTGTAGATCGCGCCGCGTTTTTTCAGCTCATCTTCCAGCAAAAACGGCACTTCGCCATCGAGCCGGACCAGTTTTTCTTCCATGTTGGAAAAGCCCGTCACCTGTTTGTCTTTCAGGAAGGGCGTGCCGTCGGAGAGCGTCACGTTGAGCAGGCCCGCCACACCGTGGCAAACCGCCGCCACCATACCCCCGTGTTCATAGATCTGTCGCGTGATGGCCTGTAGGGCTTCGTTGTTCGGGAAATCCCACATGGTACCGTGGCCGCCCGTAAAATAGATGATCTGGTAATCGGCAGCACGTACCTGATCGGGCCGCAGCGAATTGGCCAGTTTCTCCTGAAACACCGGGTTATGCGTCCACTTATCGTTGGTGTTATCGCGCGATTCGACGCTGCGCTCATCGAGCGGAATCGGGCCACCCTGCGGGCTTACAAAGTCGAACTGGATATTCCGATCCTGCAATTCGTCGTAGAAATGCGTAGCCTCGCTGAGCCAAAGGCCCGTCTTCTGGGGCTTGGTCGGGTAGTTGGAGTGGCTCGTGCAGACGATCAGTGCTTTCATGGCAAGGCGTATTCAGTAGGCAACGGCGAAAGTTACGGCATAACGGCGGAGGGGGCAAACTGCGGCCTTCGCTTACCCCGTCAAGATTAGCGCGTTACCATCAGTTTGTTGGTCTGGCTGTAATCGCCCGTGTCGAGCCGGTACAGGTACAGACCCGCCGACCACGTGCTCGTATCCACTCCAATCCGGTGCGTACCGGCTGGGTACGTGCCCTCGGCGAGTGTCCTGACCAACGTACCTGAACTGCTCAGCAACCGCAGGGTTATAGCGCCGGCGCTCGGCAGCGTAAACGAGATGTATGCCATCTGACCCGCCGGGTTGGGTACGTGGCGCAGGTTCACGCGCAACGTTGGCTCGCTGGCTGTCAGCACAAACGCGTCTGACACATTGCTACAGCCGTTGGTCGTAACGCGTACGGCATACGTACCCACCGCCGTATTGGTAAACGTTTGCCCGGTCGCATTCGGAATCACGGCCCCATTCAGGAGCCACTGATTGCCCGTCGGGCTGCTCGACGTCAGCCCGTTGGCCGTGGCGGTGATGGTCGGTTTGGCCGGGATGGCATTGATGCTGACGGCCACGGGCGACGAAGCCGTGCTCACACAATTGCTCGTGTTACGTGCCGTGACGGTATAATTGCCCGATGCCGTGGCCGAATACGTTGGCGACACGGCACCCGCGATAGGCGCGCCGTTGAGCAGCCACTGGTAAGTAACGCCCGCTCCGTCGGCGGTCAACGACACAGCCGAGCCCATACAGACCGAGGCGCTACCAGCCACGGTTACCGCAGGCGTTGCCGGAGTTGCACTCGTCGTTATGGCTATTTCATTCGAAAGCAAGCTGTTGCATCCAGCTGCATTCCTGACCGACAGCGCATAGTTACCGGCCTGTGTAACGGTGAGCGAAGCCGTGCGGTCGGGCAGAGGCACGCCGTTGAGATACCAGATGTACGTATCGCTCTGAGGCGCTACCAGCAACGCCGAACCGCCCGGACAAAAGGTTGCCCCCCCGCTGACGCCAATGGTGGGTCGCGTGGGTACGTTGGCGCAGTTGACGTTGGTGTTGAGCAACGCCCGCAACGTAGCGCGGCCGCCCGTAGCAACCTGAAACGGCTTGCCCATGTATGATATCAAGCCCTCGGTTGCTTGCATCGCTGTCCGACCCTCGGCGCGTTTGGCCATGTAATCGTAATAAGCCATTTCGGTGGGCGTGAGCAGGCTTTCCGACAGCACGATAGAGGCGATGGCGTACCGTTTCTGGCTCTGCGTGGCGTTAGGCACCCGTGGGCCTTCGATGGCGATAAAGTCGTTGATGCTGTAGGTATTGAACGCCGTTTTGGGGAATGTACCGCCCGCAGGTACGTTGGTCTGGTCTTTGAAAATGATGGCGGTCTGTTTCACATCGGCGGGGGCGAGTAACCCCATCATGTACAGCTCCCAGTCGTTGTAGCCGCCTTCGACCGTCTTGGGGTTGTAGTCCAGCCGCCAGCTATCGCCAAGGTCCACGAAGTTGTAGTTGAAATTGCTGCCCTGCTTGGTGGCGCCGCCGCTGTAGCCCATGACGGCCGTAGCCAGGTTGGAGATAGGCCAATGCGGAACCCCATCTTTTAAAAAGCTTTTGCTCGACTGGTTAATCCACTGATGCGCTATTTCGTGAATGTAGCCCTGGTTGGCCCCGTCGAATAAGCTGGGCAGCGGAAACTGATTGTAGCCGATCAGCCGCCCCGCGCTACCAAACGGAACACCGCCATTGGCAGGCCCGGTACCGAAGCCAATACCCTGCACGGTGTTGTTGATCGTGGCGTGATAGCGGTTATCCAAAAAGCCGGGCACAAGCACGTAATTGATAAAATCAAACTCGTCGGCGTGGTATTTATAAAACGTTTTGGTGTACGCCTGCCGGTCATTATCGGCCGGGGTATTGATCGTCGACGGAACGACGATGTTGAAGACGTAATCCGAATACTGGGTGCTGTTGTCGATTTTCCTGGGCGTAACAACGGGTACGTCGGCGGGGAGTAGCAGGATGAACCCGTTGACCTGCGAGATCTGTGTAGTGCCCACAAACAGGCGAATGAACCCAAAGAAAGGCTCGGCCCATTTGCCAGCAGGAGGCGCCATGTTGGCCGAAAAAATGCCGTCTTTGGCTTTCTTGTCGCCGTTGCTGCCGTTGTCGTTCAGCGTTACTGTTGTCTGCGTGGTTTCGTTAACCATGCGCAACTCGGTAGGTTGTCCTGTCGTTGTCACCTCGAGCAAGACCTGTTGCGTACTGTTGATCGGAACTACGCTCGGTGTCAGCGCATACCGGACAATACGTTCACCCGCCAACGGTTTGTTGAGGGTAACCATCTGCGCCAGATCGTTGTAGCAGCTTGTCGTAGACTGCGCCTGTAAGGCAGTGATCAGGTGCAGCAAAAAGAGGGCGGATAGTAGCAGTTTTTTCATGCAGCAAAACGGATTTAACTGGATCTAAAGCAGTTAGTCAGCGAAGATATACCGTTTTGCGAAAGCCCGGTCAGCGACCCAAACAGACCGCCAACCGGGCTGGCTACTTACGACCGACTAGCCACAAACAGCGCCTGCCGATGGTACGACCGATCGGTGAGTTGATCGATCAGGAAACGGGCCAGATCTACTCCGGCAATGTGTTGGCCGGGCAGCTGATGCGCCGCCACAACGTACCCAGCCGCTTCGGCTTCCGGCAAAATGTGGGGTACACGCACGTACGTCCAGTCGAGATCGCTGTCGTGCAACAGCTGATACTCTACACGGCGGTCGTTCATCATGGCCGGAAAATGCTGTTGCATGTAGTCGGCAGCGGCGCGGGTTGGGCCGTCGAGTGGTTCCTGCCCCGTATCAAACAGGCTGGACACGACTACGTACCGGCTGATGCCCGCCTGTGTCATCGCCGCGATAATCCCACGGGTAACGCCCGACGTGATGGGCACAGTTTCACCCTTCGGGTGGCCCAGCGTGCTCAGCAGGGCAGAACTACCCGTCAGCAGGTCGCGGAGGGCGTCGGCATCGCGGGCATCGCCCGGTAGAATCGTGAGATTAGTATCCCGGATCGTAGACTGATCGGGGTGGCGAAGCAGCAGTCGAACGCGGTATGCCGCGCCAAGGGCTGCCTGCACAAGGGGCCGTCCGGCTTTGCCGGCACCGCCCAAAATAGAAATCGTTGATTGTGAAATTGTATGCATACGGCTAACCGGCTGATGATGAAAAATCAGACATACCGTTCCCGGTGCCGTTGAGGGCACGCAGAACAGGCGGATATATGGTTAGCAGCGTTTAATGGGGTAAAAATAGGGTTTAAAGTTTAACGTCTAGCGTTTAAGGTTGGCTGACACACACAGAGAATGCATCAGCCAACCTTAAACGCTAGACGTTAAACTTTAAACTACACTTTCCCTTTCAGGAAATCAGCCGTGTAGCTGACGCCTTCGTCGAGTTTGGTCATCTCTTCGGGCGTGCCGGTGAAGGTAACGTACCCACCCGTGTCGCCGCCTTCTTTGCCCAAGTCGATGATGTGATCGGCCGATTTGATCACCTCCATATTGTGCTCGATGATAATCACCGAATCGCCCTGATCAACCAGTGCGTTGATGGCTTTCAGCAGCTTACGGATGTCGTGAAAATGCAGGCCGGTGGTGGGTTCGTCAAAAATGAACAGCGTCTTGCCTTTGTTGGGGTTACCCTTCGTCAGGAACGACGCCAGCTTCACGCGTTGCGCCTCACCACCCGACAGCGTATTGGCCGACTGCCCCAGGCCGATGTAGCCGAGACCTACTTCCTGCAACGGCAGCAGCTTGTCGACCATCTTCGGCTCGACTTTCCGGAAAAAGTCAATGGCTTCGTCGACGGTCATGTCGAGAATGTCCGACACGTTTTTGTCGCCGAGCGTGACCTCCAGCGTTTCCTGCTTGAAGCGTTTACCGCCGCAGCCTTCGCATTTGAGGTAAATGTCGGCCATGAACTGCATCTCGACTTTCACCTCGCCTTCGCCCTGACACACCTCGCAACGCCCGCCGTCGACGTTGAACGAAAACTGGCTGGGTTTATAGCCCCGCGCTTTCGAGATGGGTTGGTCGGCCATCACCTGCCGGAGGTAGTCATAGGCCTTGATGTAGGTGACGGGGTTCGATCGGCTCGATTTGCCAATCGGATTCTGATCGATCATCTCGATCGCCGCAATCCGGTCCACCGACCCCGTGAGTTCGGTGTATTTACCCGACTCTTCGCCCCCTTCGCCTTTCATCCGACTAAGCGCGGGGTAGAGCACTTTCCGAATCAGCGTCGATTTGCCCGATCCCGACACGCCCGTCACGACAGCCATTGTATTGAGCGGGAAACGTACGTCGACGTCTTTGAGGTTGTTTTCACGCGCACCCTTCAGGTCAATCCAGTGCGTTGGCTTGCGCCGGAACGTCGGCACCGGCACGGTTTCCCGCCCCGTCAGAAAGTCGAGAGTGTGGGAGTGCAGGTCGGAAAGGTATGCAGCAGAAAGGCTCCCCCCTGCTCCCTGCTCCGTGCCCCCCGCAATGTCGTCCCATGTTCCCTGGAACACGAGGTGACCACCACCAGAACCCGCTTCGGGACCGATGTCGATGATCTGATCGGCGGCGCGCATCACTTCTTCTTCGTGCTCCACCACAATCACGGTGTTACCCATGTCGCGCAGGGTTTCGAGCACGCTTACGAGCCGTTGGGTATCGCGTGGATGCAGCCCGATACTGGGTTCGTCGAGAATATACATCGACCCCACGAGCGCCGAGCCGAGCGACGTTGCCAGCTTAATCCGCTGGTACTCTCCACCCGACAAACTGTTGGTCAGCCGGTTGAGCGTCAGATAGCCAAGTCCCACGCGCTCCATGTAATCGAGCCGGTTCTGGATCTCGACCAGAATCCGGTCGGCTACTTTACGATCGCCTTCGGGCAACGCAAGCGTACGGAAGAACTGCGCCGTCTGAGCGATGGGCATCAGCACCAAGTCGGTAATCGACTTGCCGCCCACCTTCACGAAGCTGGCATCACGGCGGAGGCGCGAGCCCCGGCACTCCGGACAAGTGGTTTTGCCCCGGTAGCGCGACAGCATCACGCGGTATTGCACCTTGAACGTCTGGCTTTCGACAAACGAAAAGAAATCGTTCAGGCCACTGAAATACTGGTTGCCCGTCCAGAGCACCTCCTGCTGCTCGGGCGTCAGTTCTTTATAAGGCCGATGGATGGGGAAGTCGAACCGGATGCCGTTGCGCAGCAGGGGTTTCAGGAACTCCTCGCTCATCTTCTCGCTTCGCCAGGGCATAATAGCCCCTTCAAACACCGACAGATTTTTGTCGGGAATGACCAGATCGGGGTCAATACCCAACACCTTCCCGAAGCCATCGCAACGGCGGCAGGCGCCGTAGGGATTATTGAACGTGAACAGGTTAACGCTCGGCTCCTCGAAGGCAACACCATCCAGTTCGAACCGGTCGGAGAAGTCACGTACCTCAACGCCCACCACATCGACGCGGCAGGCGCCTTCGCCTTCGTTGAAAGCCGTCTGCACCGAATCGGAGAAGCGGTACTGCGTGTCTTCGTCGGGTTGGCCGTTTTCGTCCAGGATCACCGTACCCCGGTCGATGAGAATGTATAAGTCGGAGGAAGGGAGGCTAGATGACGGGCTTCCGTCTCCATCAATAACAGCCTCGATCTGAAGCACCTGCCCTTCCGAAACCAGCCGCGTGTAGCCTTTCTGGAGCAGAATTTTCAGCTCGGCAGTCAGGGGGCGGTCTTCGCGGAGGTGCAGCGGCGCCATCACCATCACCCGCTGACTTTCGGGCTGGGCGAAGATGAAATTCACTACGTCGGTGACGGTATCTTTTTTTACTACCCCACCCGAAACGGGCGAATAGGTAATGCCGACACGGGCATACAGTAGTTTGAGGTAATCGTAGATTTCAGTCGACGTACCTACGGTTGACCGCGGGTTGCGCGAGGTCACCTTCTGCTCGATGGCGATGGCCGGCGACACACCCTTGATGTACTCGACTTCGGGCTTTTCCATCCGGCCCAGAAACTGCCGGGCGTAGCTGCTGAGGCTCTCGACATACATGCGCTGCCCTTCGGCAAAGAGTGTATCGAACGCCAGCGACGACTTGCCCGACCCCGACAAACCCGTGACCACCACCAGTTTGTTGCGCGGAATGGCCACGTCGAGACTCTTTAAATTGTGGACTTTAGCCCCCTTAATGATAATAAACTGTTTGGGGTCTAACTGATCAACCGACCCATTCAGGGCACCATTAGACTGAATGGGCTGAACGTCGGCTTCGGCTTGTTGACTCATGCGTTGGAAATGCAGATGGGCTATCTTGTTTCCAACGGAAAACCGCGGTGGTAGGTTCTGTTTGAGTTGACATATACTAAGTTTAAAGTCTAAAGTGCGTCAACTCGCGTTGTACGGGTAAAATCACCTTATAGCAACTGTCCTTTGGCCACTCAACCCCTTAATCGACCCGTTGGGCCACCTTGGCCCGATAGCCCAGAAGCGGCCGTTGCCTTGCAACAGCAACTGCGGCATCAGGTACGTATCCAACCGCTGACCGAGCCGCCCCAGACCATTGCGGGTTGCGACATTTCGTTCAACAAGTTTGAAGAGACCGTCTACGCGGGCATCGTGGTACTTCGCCTCGACACGCTGGAAACCATCGCCGAAGCCACCGCCATCACCACTACGAGCTTTCCCTACATACCTGGCCTGCTCTCGTTCCGCGAAATCCCTGCCTTGCTCGAAGCCTGGGACAACCTGACCGTCTTACCCGACGTAGTCGTATTTGATGGACACGGTATTGCACACCCGCGCCGGATAGGTATTGCGTCGCACGCGGGTCTGTACCTCGACCGGCCCACTCTGGGCTGCGGCAAGTCGGTGCTGGTGGGCCGCTACGACGAACCGGCGCCCGAACGCGGCGCATGGTCGCCTATGCTGCACCGGGGCGAGGTGATCGGCGCGGCGCTACGCACCAAAAATCGGGTCAACCCGGTCTACGTCTCACCCGGCCACCTGATCGACCTCGACACGAGCATCGACCTCATGCTTCGTTGCGACGGTGGCTATCGCATTCCGGAGCCAACCCGTCGGGCGCATAATCTGGTCAATGCCGTGCGGCGGGCCAACTTAGCCGACCAGGCCCAATAGGTTTAAAAACCGACGTACCTTTGCCTATTCATTCAATCAACTACCCTGATGACACTGAAAGAACAAATCGACGCCGATATTAAAGAGGCCATGAAGGCCAAAGAGCAGGATCGCCTCCGCGCACTGCGGGCCGTGAAGAGCATGATTCTCCTCGAAGAAACCAAAGAGGGCGCTACCGGCACGATCTCGAAAGACGATGAAATCAAGCTACTGTCGAAAGCCGTGAAACAACGCCGGGACTCGGCCGACATTTACCGCCAACAGGGTCGCGAAGATTTGTTGGCTACGGAAGAAGCCGAAATCGCCGTGATCTCGAACTACCTGCCCAAGCAACTGTCGGAAGACGAACTGCGCGCCAAAGTACAGGAACTGATCGCGCAGGTAGGTGCCACCGGCCCTGGCGACATGGGCAAGGTAATGGGCGCGGCTTCGAAAGCGCTCGCCGGCCAGGCCGAAGGCAAAGCCATCTCGGCGATGGTAAAGAGCTTGTTGTAATGTCTAATGAACAATGGATAATGCACAGCACATTGTTGTATCCGGTCTTGTTGACCTAACCAATCTATTGTGCATTATTCATTGTGCATCGTACATTATTTACTAAGAAATGGCTACCCTTGATATTCTGATCCTGATTCCGCTCATTTGGGGGGCCTACAACGGCTACCGCAAAGGGCTGCTGGTCGAGATCGTGGCCATACTTGCCTTCGTGGTTGCCCTGATTATCGGGTTCAAGTTTCTGCAATTCGGCATCGACCTGCTGGCTCCCTACATCAGCCGCGAGCTGGCCCGGAAATTTCTGCCCTGGCTGGGCTTCTCGGTCATTTTCTTTCCGGTCGTGTTCATGATCAACCGCATGGGGTATTCGCTACGCCGAACCCTGCGCTATACCCTGCTGGGTACGTTCGATAGCCTTGCCGGAGCGGCGGTGGGCATCTTTACCTGGGTGTTTGGAATTAGTACGATCTTATGGCTGTTCAGTTTTATGAACGTCAGGATGCCGCCCAACCAAACCCGCGACAGTTTCATGTACCCGCTGTTACGCCCCGTAGCACCCAAGGTCATGGACGTAGCAACCGTCTGGATGCCGAAAGGCCTGGAGGCAGGTCGGCGATTGAAGCGTGAACGACTGCATGAGTGAACGAGTGGCTAACGCTCGGTGCTTGTTCAGCTTGTTGACCATCCAGGTAGTCATCCTTTCGCTCTTTACGAAATGAAACAGGATATTCGTACATACAGCCCGGCGCAGTTGACCGAGTGGTTCAAGCAGAATGGCGAGCCGGCCTTCCGGGCCAAACAGGTACAGGAGTGGCTTTGGAAAAAAGCGGCCCGGTCGTTTGGACAGATGAGCAACCTCGGCCTGCCCCTGCGCGAAAAGCTCGATCAGCATTTTGCCATCAACGCGCTGACGGTTGCCACCGAGCAGCGCAGCAACGACGGGACCATCAAATCGTCGTTTAAGCTGTATGATGGTAATCTGGTAGAGGGCGTGCTGATTCCGGCGCTTCGTACCGATGACCGTGGCGACGGACCGCAAGATCGAATGACCGCCTGCGTATCGAGTCAGGTAGGGTGCTCGCTTACCTGCAAATTCTGCGCGACGGGCTACATGGACCGCAAGCGGAACCTCACTGCCGCCGAGATCGTGGATCAGGTGGTCGAGATTGACCGGCAGGCCAAAGAAGCCTACAACAGCCCGCTGACCAACATTGTCTACATGGGCATGGGCGAGCCGCTGCTCAATTACAAAAGCGTAATGGAGTCGGTAGACCGGATTACCTCGCCTGATGGGCTGGGCATGTCACCGAAGCGAATTACTATTTCAACGGCGGGCATTGCCAAGATGATCCGGCAGTTGGGCGACGATGGCGTGAAGACCAATCTGGCCCTGTCGCTGCACGCCGCTAATGACCAGAAACGCGATCAGATTATGCCGATCAACGAAAGCAATTCGCTGGCAAATCTGGCCGATGCGCTCAATTATTTCTACCGGAAAACCGGCACCCGCGTCACGTTTGAGTACATCGTGTTTTATCATTTCAACGATACTGTACAGGACGCCAAAGAGTTGTTCGAGTTTACGAAAAAGGTGCCAGCCAAGGTGAACATCATCGAGTATAACCCCATCGCCGAGGCCAATTTTAAGAATACCGACCCTCAAACACTCGACAAATTCGCGGGCTATCTAGAAGATCGGGGTGTTACGGTCAACATACGCCGGAGCCGGGGCAAAGACATCGACGCGGCTTGTGGACAGCTAGCTGGCAAGGAAAAAGCCCAGATTAAGTAAACATTCGCCACCGATACTGGTACGCTATGTTACTGGCATAAAATTTTAATATTAAAATAGGGGCATATACTGCCCTATCTATTAAGTCGGGCATATAGTTTGATGCGGGACAGGTAACTCTGCTTTGTCCAAGTATGCCTGTACGTTTACGTTTGTCTTCCAGCCTGCCTACGGTTCTGATTATCCTGATCATGTCCGTATCGGCACTCGCCCAAAAATCACAGCTCAACAATCCGTTTGTCACGCGCAACACGAGGCAACTCGATTCGCTGCGTCGTGTCATTGAGCAACAGCAGCGCCAACGTACTCAGGATCCGGCGCTGGGTCGTGTCCCCACTGAACGCCTCGCTGGCATTCGGCAGGAGCTAGCCAGCCAACGGCAGGCTCGTGCTGCGGCCCCCATAACCTGGACCGAACGCGGCCCACAGGGCGTTACCGGCACGATCCGCACCTTTCTGGTCGATCCACTCGACCCCAACGGCCGCAAAGTATGGGCCGGGAGCCTCACGGCGGGGTTGTGGGTAAACGGAAACATCAACAGCGCCGACAGCGTATGGCGGTGCGTGAGCGATAGCTGGGATAACCGGGCTGTCTCGGCACTGGCGGCCGACTCAGCCAATCCGCAGGTACGTTACGCCGCTACCGGCGACTTGCTGAGCACGCTGGGTGGGCCCGACGGTGGTGGCATTTATAAATCAACTAACGGCGGTGCAAGCTGGGCCAAGCTTAGCTCGACCGTGCCGACTAGTGGCACCGGCCTGCTTCAATCGGCATTTCTGCGCGTCAGCAAACTCGTGGTGGGGCGAGGCAGCGCCGTATATGCCGCGACGCAATACGGTTTGGTCCGCTCGGCCGACGGGGGTACTTCCTGGCAATTTACGCTGGCTCCCCAACAGAATATCGGTGCACAACCCGTTACCAATGGCGATGATCGCATGACTGACGTGGAGATGCACAGTAACGGACTGATCTACGCCGCAACTGGTACAGGCCGCATTTTCCGCTCGATCACTACGGCGGGTACGTCGTGGACCGAAGTTACGCCTCCCTCCACAGCCCCTTATACGGGTGTACGTACCGAGATTTCACTAGGTCCACTACTGAAACCAGCTACACAGGGCATCTACGCGATCAATATTGCTTACGATGCCACCTACGGAGGCTACACAACCCGATGGTTACGCCGCTCGGGCGACGGAGGCAAAACCTGGGTAACGCTTACGAAACCCATTAATGCCAACTATCCGGGCATCGACTTTACCCTTGGTTTCGGCGACAATTATTTAACCATGAATATTGCCCCGGACGATATAAATACCATCAACATCAGCGCCTACGACCAACTGTACCGCTCGACCGACGCCGGCAAAACCTGGTCGGCAGGTACGTTTATCGATCGGACGACGGCGATGCTACAAACGTCGACTCAACGCGTTATCTGGGGGGGCGATGTAGCCGTTCGGTACGCCCCGGTGATGAGCACATTGGCTAAACAAGGGTTCACCGAGGCGCAGAACGCACGATCAAAAGGGTTCGGCGGGCTCTCGGCCAACGGTGTTGCCATGCGGAATTCGGCCGGTAGCGTGTACCGACTGATTGGGGGCCGGGGCGAACCCGGTTTATTGGAAATGCCGGTTTCGGGCGGTAGCGCCACGGCGGCACAGGTCAGTTATCCGGCTTACCCGTTGCGCCCCTACATTGATCAGGACGAACCGGGCTTACAACTGGCCACGACACCCGGCG
Organism: Fibrella musci; assembly: GCF_041321105.1. NCBI lineage: Bacteria > Pseudomonadati > Bacteroidota > Cytophagia > Cytophagales > Spirosomataceae > Fibrella > Fibrella musci. Next base: position 107,454 of record NZ_JBGGWD010000002.1, read on the forward strand.
ACGGTTTTTTGTGGCGAAACACAACCCAATCGGCCGACTGGACGTACACGTCGACTTCTCTGGCCACCGGCAATACATCGCTCAACGATTTGTCGGATTACGACAGCCGGACCAATACACTTTATTACTGGGCTGGCAACTACCTGACCGCCACCTTCAACGCGGCCAACGGCACTCTTGCCGACCCCACCTTCAAAGCACTATCGACCACGCTCACGCAGCCGACAACCCTAAAAGTAGGCGCATTGCCAAACACCCTTCTCGTAGCGACAGTCGATGCCAAACTGTATCGCCTGACGGGCACCAACCAATCGACGATGGTCGTGACGGCGATTGACCGGGGTGCTTTTCCGGCTAATAGCGCTATCAGTAGTATCGACGTGGGTGCGACGAACGATGAATTGATTGTGACGTTGGCTAATTACGGCGTTAAATCGGTTTGGTACACCAGCAATGGCGGCACCACCTGGACCAGCAAAGACGACACCGGGTCTGGCCTGCCCGACCTGCCCGTTTATGATGCGCTGATGAACCCAACCAACCGCAAGCAGGTCCTGCTGGCCACAGAACTGGGTCTTTGGGCTACCGACGACATCACCGCGGCCTCGCCGGGCTGGACGCTCAGCAACGGATCGATGCCGGTCATCCGCAGTACGCAACTTGCTTACCGGGCAGCCGATGGGCGCGTCGTTGCAACCACCGACGGGCGGGGCGTCTGGGAAACCAACGCCTGGGCAATTGCCAATCCGGCTTCGCCTACGCTGACGGTCGGTCGCCTGGCGCAGACCTCGGTTTGCGCCGGCAGTACGCTGCCCGTCCCCTTCACGCTTGTCAACGGCAATGGTACCCCTATCGAGGTGCGTTTATCCGACACACAGGGAAGTTTCACCACTAGTGTTCTGGTGGGCAATGGCACAACCAGCCCTCTATCGATTACACTACCAGCCAGCGCGACTTACGGCACCCGCTACCGCCTGCGACTCGACGTACCTGACCTAAACCTGACAGCAACAGCGAGCCAGACCCTGACGATCAGCGACTTGCTCACGCAGCAGCCGTACATCTCTGACCGGCGCAATGCAGCCGATCCGCGCTTGGCCTTGGTTCGCTTTACCGACGGCTACATCTGCGTGGGTGACACCGCTACTCTATATGCCAGCGTACCTGGCCGCCCACTCTCAACGTCGGCTACGTACCGTTGGGCCGTCGATGAAACCGTGCTGACCGCCGCAACATCGGCCACGATCAAAACGAGTCAGACGGGCACATACAGCTTTACCGTCACTGAATTTGGTTGCAAGGCCACCAATGCTGATGGGTTTCTGCTGAAAGCTACAGACAGCCCTGCGCCGATTGTACTGAACCCAACTCCCGACGATGGTCCCATCTGTGCCGGTCAGAAGGCGCCGCTGGTAGCCAGCTATCTGGGCGAACGAGCGGCGTACCAGTGGTTCCGGAATGAAGCGGTTATTCCCGGCGCCACATCGGCCCTCTTTTCGGCCACACAGACCGGCGCCTATACCTATAGCGTAGCCAGGGGTACGTGTGGCGTAGCAGCGCCACCTGTCGTCCTGACCTTCAGCAAAGCAATTCTGGCCTCACCCATCGCTGTGGTGGGCGATGTAGCCCCCACACTTTGCGGCTCCAATACGGTACAACTGTATGCCACCCGCCAGCCCGACAGTACGGCTTACCAATGGTTACGCAACGGGTATCCCGTGAGTGGGCAAACCACGCCCGAACTCACCGTGACCGACGAGGGCCTTTATGCCTTGCGCGTACAACGGGGTGGCTGCCAGGCCGTCAGTAGTGCCTTATCCGTCACAACCAGTACCCAGCTAGCCACCGGATTTTATTATTTCGGCAGTACAACCGCCTGTACGGGCGAAGGAGTTTCGTTATACGCCAGACGCTACGATCAGTCGTTGCAGTGGATGAAAAACGGCGTTGATATTCCGGGAGAAACCGACCTGTTCTACGAGGCAACGACCTCAGGTACGTATACGCTTCGGGCTACCTCCGGCGGTTGTTCAGCTACAGCCGTGGCTGTGTCGCTGGTGTTCAGCCAGACCATTACACCCAAACTAACCAGCAATGAGCGCTGCACCAGCGTTGACCTCTCGACGCAGGATTACCCCCGCAGCGGCACTACGTCGTTTTACTGGCTACGGAATGGGCAGGTAGTAGCCAATGGCGATCAGGCTTACCAGACCATATATACCTCAGGTACGTATAGTCTGTCGGTATCTAATGGCGTCTGTGGTGGCATTTCCGCGCCGCTACCCCTGACGATCGGCCAGCCAGCCGCGCCTGTGATTGAGGCAAGTGGTGGTGTGCTCCGCTGCCCCAACTCGGCGGTTGAACTGATCGTCTCGAAGGGACCATACAGCGTCTGGAAACGGAACGGTATACCCATCGACAATGCCAATAGCTTTCACTATGCCGCTACCGAATCGGGCATTTACACCGTAGCCTACGAAGACGGAAGCTGCACGACCCAATCGAACGCCCTGACGATTACCTTCGGTCAGTCGGTATCGGCTACGTTGGCAGGCCGTACGCTGATTCAGCCCGGGCAGTCGACCACCTTGTCGATTGGTTTGACCGGCACGGCTCCGTGGTCATTGTCCCTGTCCAACGGGCAGTTGATTACCAACACAACTCAAAGCCCCTACTCGCTCACGGTTGCGCCAGCCCGAAGCACCAGCTACTCGGTTGTCAGTGTCGCCAATAGCTGCGGTTTCGGCTCGGTCAGCGGCTTTGCCCGGGTCTTCGTAGGTGGGGCCGATGTCTCACTGAGCAGTTGGGTCAGTAGCCGAAAGACCGAAATAAACGGAGTTGTTACACATACAGTACAAGCCTACAACGCAGGTCCCGATGCTGCCGAAGGGCTTGTTATTACGAACCGCCTCCCGGCAGGTACGTCCTACGTAGGGAGTGCTTCAGCGGTAAGTGCAACCAGCTATACCGTGGGTACGTTAGCTGCCGGGCAATCAGTGACTTACAGTTTCGGTATCAAGACGAACCTAGCTGGCACATTTGTTAATGCCATTGAGGTTAGCGCTTGCGACACGCCCGACCCCGATAGTGCCCCAGGTACGGGTACAGACGATGGAGAAGATGACGCCACCCAAGCAAGTTGGCGTTCTTTAACTTTCCGATCGATAATTGACACTACACGGTATTATGCGGTTTCACCCAATCCTAATGGGCGTGTTCTACCCGCAGTGTCCATGAATCAGCCCCCACCGGTTGCCAACAAAGCAGATTTGAGTCTGATGCTCTGGACCAGCCGACGCGTAGTAGCCAGCAAAACCGATACGATTCAGGTTGTGTTGAAAATCCAGAATCGGGGGGGGCTTGCCACCTCCAACGTCCGCGCGTCGCTCACGATTCCCAACGGGACGTTCAGCACCGATGGCGAAAACTGGTTTTCGGTTGGGGGTAACGCATCGTTGTCCATGAGCTTAGGGCAGGTAGGCGCCAATCAGGCCCTGACCAAAATCATCTACTGGATTCCAACGGCATCGGGCCGCCTCAGTAGCGAAATCTTGAATTCATCCGTTGCAGATCCTAACTCAACACCCAACAACAGCAGCACCCGCCCCGGTGAAGACGATGAAGCCATGGCCGACATTCGAGTATTCTAACGGCACAGCTACATCATGACCGACCGCGTGGCTAACACCTGCCGACCCAGCGCCTCATCGCCTTCGATCTGAACGAAGGCAGTGGCTTGCTGGGTTGGCAGGTTGCGGGTGAATAGCTGCCAGGCAAAAACCCGGTCGATGCGGACTGTCACGTCGGGCTGAATAGCTGTCTCGTTTAGCACTAATGCCCATCGGTCGGCCAACCGATGCAGCCACCAATCGCCTCCGTTGAGGGCCGGCACCGAAACGCGCAACAACGTACCTGTGGGAGCCGACACCTCACGATACGCGTGGGGTAAAGCCCGCATAAACGTGTCGAGCAGGGGTTGATACAACTCGTCGGTCAGCAACGCTTCCTGCTGCCCAACGGACAGCTGAATCTGCTGCTGATGGTGCCAGCGTTCGGTGTATTCGCGGGCTATATGAAACCAGTTGGGCGACTCGGCCTGCCCGGCCCACGCTACGGAATAGATGGCCGGTTCGTCAGGGGAAAGCCCCATCACCAGCGCATCGGCGGTGCGGCCCGCATCATCCAGCCAATCGACCAGTAACCTGGGGCTAAGTCGGCGGGTGGAACGTACCCAATCATTGTTGAGCCGGTTAAGGTAATCGACCAGATCGCGGTATGAATGAATTGCCACGTTTTTGGGCGACGGGTAGCCATCCCGATAGAGCGTAATGGTGCGCAGTGACGTGTCGAGCAGGTGCGAGACCACATCTTTCACCGTCCAGCCCGCACAGATCGTATCGCGGTGCCAGTCGTCGGGCGAAAGGCTGCGGAGAAGATCAATGAGCTTTTCGTGGAGAACGGGGAAAAGCGGGGCGGTTTCGATGGGGCCGATCGGTTTCATATACGTTGTCTTGATGTGCGAAGATACCGGCAACGCCTTTTTCTCAAAACCACTCCCCTATCTGCGCAACCCCAGGCGCTGACCCCAATCGTCGGGAACGTACCTGAGCCGATGGCTGGTTGCCGACCGCTCTATACTTCCTCACGAAGAAAACTGAACCAGTCGGCTCTCGATTAGTTACTCCATAAAATTAGTAGACAATCTCAACCATCAACAACGATGAAAACGGACCCGAACATTGACCGGCGCGACGACGTGCAGCCTGCCGAAGGCGAACACAAATACGGCGACGTTGACTTTGCCGACCCAACGAACAAAAAATACCCCATCGACACGCCCGAGCACGTGCGCGCTGCCTGGAGTTACATCAATCACAAAGACAATGCAGCCAAATATGAGGCCGATGAAGTACGGATTGTTAAAGACCGTATCGAACGGGCCGCTAAAAAGCACGGCGTCGAGATTCAGACCGACTAACCTTGCTTGCCTGTATCGGCCCGTCCGTCAATTTATAATAACCAGTTTATACGTATAAGGACTGGGCTGATACAGGCATGAATCAACCAGCCCTATGATATACTCAAATCTATTCATGTGGCGACAAATAGCTAATCACCTGACAATCTATTCATTCATGAACTTAATGGTAAGTTCAACGTAAGTAAATTACATAAATATAACCTGCTTCGTATACGCTACTCAGTGCAACTGATTACATATTGACTTTTACTAGTTAAAAATAAACGCAAGAATAAAGAATAGTACTTTTTGGCGATTTAGTTTTGTTATATTTCTGTCGTAAACCTAATATCTTTTACGACATGATAAACAAATACTTGTGGGGCAGACCGGGTCTACTGGCAACCTGGCTCTTGCTCAGTATCCTCATTTGCTGGACTGGAGCGGTACATGCGCAGGATCGGCGCATAACCGGGAAAGTAGTTTCCAGCAAAGATCAGCAGGGATTACCGGGCGTCACCATTCTGGTCAGAGGCTCGCAACTGGGCACCACAACCGATGCCAATGGTGGGTTCGTACTCAACGTTTCACCCAGCGCAACGCTGGTTTTTAGTGCAATCGGTTTCACAGGCACTACGGTCGAAGTGGGCAACCAAACGCAGTTGAACGTTACGCTACAGGAAGCCGAGCAGAATCTGGGCGAGATCGTGGTTACGGCACTGGGTATTAAGAAAGAAGCCAAAACGCTCGGGTACGCGACGGCAACGGTCGATCCGGCGCAGATGACCACCAACCGGACCGTCAATTTTATGAACGCCCTGCAAGGTAAAATTGCGGGCGTCAACATCTCGTCGCTCGGGACGGGGGCTGCGGGTACGTCGAAGATCCGGATTCGGGGACAGTCGTCATTTTCGGGGCAAAACAACCCGCTGATCGTGATCAACGGCGTGCCGGTCGATAACACCAACTTCGGGCAGAACGACGGCAACCGGGGCGGCGACAACTCCGTGGGTAACCGCGACCGAAACTACTCCGATGGTGGCGACGGGCTGTCGAGCATCAACCCCGACGACATCGAGGGCATGACCGTGCTGAAAGGGGGGACGGCGGCGGCGCTCTATGGCTCGCGCGCCAAAGACGGTGCCATCCTGATCACCACCAAAACGAAAGGAACAACGGGCGGTATTGGCGTGGTCTACAACTCTAACTTCACGACCGACCATCCAGTCGATTTTACTGACTTCCAGTATGAATACGGGCAGGGTGAATACGGTGTGCGCCCCACAGCGGCCAACCCCACGTCGGGTGTGTGGAGCTTTGGCGAGAAGTTTCAGCCGGGTATGACGCAGGTGCTGTTTGGCGGTATTACGGTGCCTTACCAACCTGTACGTAACCGTATCAACACCTTCTACCGCGACGGCAGCACCTGGACCAACTCCGTTGCGTTGTCGTCGGGCAGCGAGAAAGGCGGTTTCAACCTTTCGCTCTCGAACCTCGACAACAAAGGCATCACGCCCAACAACACCTTTACGCGCCAGACTATCAACCTGGGTTTCAGCTACAACCTGTCGCCCAAGCTGATCGTAACGGGCACCATCAATTACTCGAACGAGCTAAACAAAAACCCGCCACAGATTGCGCAGCAGGACAACAGTACGCCAACGGTTATCTACACGCTGGCCAACTCACTGCCGCTCGACGTACTGGAAGCCAACCAGATCAACCCCGCCACGGGCAACGAGTTTGTGTATTCGCGGTTTATGAACCGCACCAACCCGTATTTCGTCCTCAACAACAAGTTTGAGAACATCCGGCGCGACCGTCTCCTCGGCAACATCACGGCCCGCTACAATTTCACCGACTGGCTGTATTTGCAGGGCCGGATCGGGCAGGATTTCTGGGCACGCGATCAGGATTATAACTTCCCCACCGGGCAGGCGTCGCTGGCAGCAGCACCCGCCGGTTTTGTGAATGGCGCCTATGTGCAGGAAGCCCGCCGGTTCCGCGAGCTCAACAGCGATTTCCTGATCGGGGCTAACCAGAAGTTTGGCAAAATTGGCCTGAACCTCACGGCCGGTGGCAACCAGCTCTACCGGCGCAGCGATGTGAATTCAGTACTGGCTACCGACTTCATCGTGCGGGGCCTGTATGTACCACAAAACGGCCGCGTGAAAGATCCAACCTACGGCCTTACTGAACGCCGGGTGAACTCGCTGTATGGTGCGCTCGAGGTGTCGTACAACGATTTCCTGTACATCAACGCCACCGCCCGTAACGACTGGTTCTCGACGCTGGCCCCGGCCAACCGAAGCATCCTGTACCCCTCGGTAACGGGTAGCTTTGTGTTCTCGCAGGCGTTGAAGAACGTACCTGGCTGGCTCAACTTTGGTAAACTGCGGGCCGCCTACGCGGAGGTGGGTAGCGACGGCGACGTCGCCCCGTATTCCAACAACCTATTCTACGGCGTATCAGCCAACCTGTTCCCGAATCCGTCGGGAGCCGGGCAGCCTGTCGGGTTCATTACGTCCAATACGGTACCGAGTGCCTCGCTGAAACCCAGCCGCACCGCCGAGTCGGAAGTGGGTCTTGAGCTGAAGCTGTTCAATAACCGGGTGGGCGTCGACCTGACGTATTACAACAAAGTCACGCGCGACCAGATCGTATCGGTGCAGTCGTCGGACGCATCGGGCTACACCAACACGCTCATCAACAGCGGGGTTAGCCGCAACCGAGGCTTCGAGTTACTGCTGAATCTGGCCCCCATACGTACCTCGGCGTTCTCATGGGATATCACGCTCAACGGCTCATACAACGAGACGAAGCTGCTGAGCCTGATTACCGACGACGACGGCACACCCGAGCGCGATTACAACAAAGACAAACTGCCCGAGCAGATTGTAGTGGGTACCGGCGTGTTTGTGGGTGATCTGCGGCAGGTGGTGGGCCTGCCACTCGGTCAGCTCTACACCTATGGCTACCAGCGTAACGCAGCGGGGCAAATCATTCACGGCACTGACGGGCTGCCACTTCGGACCAACACGCCCATTTCGTTTGGTTCGGCGCTGCCTAAGTACGTAGGGGGTATCACCAACTCGTTCAACTACAAAGGCATCACGTTGTCGTTCCTGATCGATTTCAAACTGGGCAACAACATGATGTCGGGCACCAACCTGAACCTCTTCCGGCACGGCTTGCAGAAAGAAACGCTGGTGGGCCGGGGCGATGCCGACAACAAAATGGTGGGTGCTGGTGTGAACGAGAAAGGCGAACCCAATACGGTTCGGGCGTTTGTGCAGGACTACTACTCAGTGGGCCGTTCGAAAAGCTTGGGCGAGCAGGTTATCTACAACGCCGGTTTCTGGAAACTCCGTCAGATTTCGGTGGGCTACGATTTCACGCCGCTGCTGCCGAAAAGTTTGTTTATCAAAGGGTTGCGTCTGAGCGCAGTAGCCAACAACGTAGCTGTATTGAAAAAATGGGTGCCCAACATCGATCCCGAGCAATTCGGCTTCAGTTCCGACAACCTGATCGGTCTGGAAGCGACGGGTCTGCCCATTACGCGCAGCATTGGCTTCAACCTGAATGTTCGACTATAAGCCCAACCTGACCATGAAAAAAATACAATTCCTTGCTCCGCTGGTGGCCCTTGTACTGGGCGTCAGTAGTTGCGATAAAGGGTTCGATGCGCTGAACGTAAACCCAACGGCAGCGACTTCGCTCAACCCGGCCTTTTTGTTCAATAACGCCTTGATTAACAGTACATACCCCGGTTCGTCGCTGATCTTCGAACACCCGATTGTGCAGCAGTTGTTTACGCCCAACTCCGGCATTGTGGCAGGCGGTAATTTCAACATCGACAACCGCGGGCCAACCGGCGCCAACGCCGCACTCTGGCAACGCTACTACCGGGACAACATCCGGTATCTGGTCGAGGTGCTCAATCAGACCAAATCCGATGCCAACCGGTCGAATCTCTACAACATGGCCCGCATCTGGAAAGCCTATTCCTTTATGGTGCTAACCGATACGTATGGCGATATTCCCTATACGGAAGCGGGTTTGGGCTATATCGGCAGCAACGTAGTGCCTAAATACGACACGCAGGAAAGCATCTACAACGACATCATCAAAGAGCTGACCGAGGCATCGGCGGCGCTGGACGCGGCCAAACCCACCGAAGCCGGTGAAGTCGTATACGGCGGTAATATTGCCCGCTGGAAACGGTTTGGCTATTCGGTGATGTTGCGGGCGGGCATGCGGCTCTCTAAAGTGAACCCGACGCTGGCTCAATCAACGGTGCAGAAGGCGGTCGCCGGGGGCGTATTGCAGTCGAACGCCGACAATGCCGTGTTGCGCAACGATGCCAACTACCAGAATCAGATCGGCGTTACGCTCAACTCGACCGAAGCGGCTAACTACTACCTGACGGGCTACTTTGTCGATTACCTGAAATCGACCGCCGACCCACGGCTGGCTTCCATTGCCGTTCGGTATGTGGGGGCGAAAAGTGGTCCTGAGCAAACAGCCGCCCGCGCCAACCGCGACCCGGCCATACAGAAAGGGATGCCGCTCGGTTTCGATAATGGTACGATCGGTGCCCGCGCCACGGCCGATGGTCTGGCCAGTTTCTACGATTACTCGCAGCTCGACCGCACGCGCATGGGCAAACTAGCCGCGCCAACGTATTTTGTCACGTATGCCCAGACCCAATTGCTGCTGGCCGAAGCCGCCGTACGTACCTGGACTACCGGCAACGCAGCCGACTACTACAATGCGGGCGTAAGAGCACATATGCAGCAGTTGGGCGACTACGATGCCACCTCGCTGGTATCAGACGCTAACATTGCTACGTACCTGGCTGCTAACCCCTACGTGGCTGCCAGAGGGCTGGAACTGATCAACACGCAGTACTGGGTAGCGTCGTTCCTGAACGGCCCCGAGGTGTTTGCCAACTTCCGCCGCAGTGGTTTCCCCAAACTGACGCCCAACCCGTATCCGGGCAAGGAGATCAAAGGCAGTTTCATTAACCGCCTCTCCTACCCCGATACCGAAATCTCGGTGAACTCGGCGAAAGTCCAGGAAGCCATCTCCCGGCAAGGCCCCGATAACCTCGACACCCGCGTGTGGTGGGATAAGCAGTAAACGTTAGGTCAAGGTCCAATGTCCAAGCGGTCCAAAGTTGGCTGGCGCGTATTCTGCTTGCGCCAGCCAACTTTGGACCGCTTGGACATTGGACCTTGTCCTATATGCTCACCGCTTGTCCGGTACGTTGCGACTCGTAGATGGCTTCGAAAAGTTGAACCACACGACGACCGTCCTGTGCCGTAATGGCCGGGGTACGTTGCTCCCGAATGGCTGCGCAGAAATCGGCGAGTTGCAGCGCAAAATAGTGCGTCAGCGGGTTAATCTGCCCGAACAGGGTAGTGTCCTCCTCTTTCCACTCCGCCAACAAATGTTCTTCGCCGGGTACCGTCCACAGGTCATTGACGGGAGGTTCCTGAATACCCGACCGGCCAGCAATAAACATGCTGCCGCCATCGGTCTGTACCCCCACCGACGCCCCACTACTCCCGTGCAGGTGTACCTTGCCGTAGAGACCGGGTTTCTGGCTATTACTAGCCACAATATTGCCCACACCCCCATTTTTGAACTGTACGATGGCCACCGCCGTATCTTCGACCTCGATGTACGGGTGATTCACGTTGCGCCACTGCCCGTAGACCATCGTGGGCTCACCCATGTACCAGAGCAGCAAATCCAGTTGGTGCGGCGCCTGATTGACCAGCACCCCACCGCCTTCGTGCTGCCACGAACCCCGCCAGGGGTCCGACCCGTAGTAGGCTTCGTCGCGCCAGCCGAGCATCTGTACCATCCCCAGTGCGGGCATGCCAATCTTGCCCGCGTCGATGGCTGCCCGGATGCGCTGCGACGGTGCATAGAACCGCCGCTGACTCACCACACTCAACACCCGCTGGGTACGTTCGGCGGCTGCGATCATCGCATCACAATCGGCCAGCGATGCTGCCAGCGGTTTCTCTACCAATACATGCGCCCCGGCTTCCAGCGCGGCAATCGTGGGTTCGCGGTGATTGGGGTGCGGCGTCAGCACCACGCACACGTCGATACCTTCCCGGCTCACCATCTCCGACACGCTGGTGTAGGGCGCGATGCCATACTGACGCGCAAAGTCGGCGGTTTTTTGTTCGTTCCGGCCGCATACGGCTGCCAGCGTAACATCGGGGATTTCCAGCACAGCTTGGGCGTGCAGATGGGCTACTTTACCAGGTCCAATCAGGGCTATTTTCATAGGATGAAAAGCAAAAAAACGGCCCTCACATACTGTGAAGGCCGTTTGATTTCTGAAAAGAGCGACGTTCTACCGACGGCCACCGCCGATGTCGAAGCCCAGTTTCACACCCAGGTACGAGTTTTTGCTTTGTACGCTCGTGCCAACTTGCACGTTGCCGTTGCTGTCATAAACTACTGAGTTCGTGTTCGGCACGATGTTGTATTCGGCTGCCAGTACGAAGTGGCCTGTTTTGAAGCCAGCCCTCACCATACCGCCAAACACGTTGCCTGCCTGGATTTCGCCGTTGGTACCCTGGTTGCCATTCGTTACGAATGACGTACCGGCAATACCGAACAAGCCGATACCAGCCCCGATAAACGGACGGAAGTTTGCATCAGACAACAAATAGTTGCCCGTCAGCAGGTACGACGCCGCCCCAGTGGCGTTACCTGACGTTTCGTTGCCGTTGTAGACAACCGACCGGGCCATCGCAGCCAGTTCGAGGCGAAGACCCACGTCGATGCGGTCACTTACGCCATATTTGGGTTCAATAGCGAACAGCACGCCGCCGCCGCCGCTGGGGATAGCAGCCCCCAGTGACACGTTCACTTTGAAGGGTTTGAATTCCTGCGCCTGGGCCGACACGGCCAACAATAAGGCTACGCTGAGGGAGAGAAAATACTTCATCGGTTGGTTTTGTAAATGGTTTATCGGCGGCGAAAGTATATCAGCTTCCCCAATATGAAACGTTCTGTTATCACTTATTTCAGACTTATCTATCCAATAGTCTGATAATCAATCCGAACACTTCATTCGCTGATTAATTATGCTTAACCGGTGCGGCAACTGTTCTTTTTCGTAAATCGTTATACCCAACGTAAGTACGTAACCCTGGGTTTATAGCCTGAAAACCGCCCAGGAGCAGGCTAAGTCCAATCCCCGAATCAACTCGTTTCTGCATGCATTCAACCCTGCTTAAGTCGCTGCTTTTCGTAGCGGCCTTGAACGTACCTGGCACGGTCTCCACCGCGCTGGCCCAAACGGCTCGTAAAGCCGCCCCCCAACCCAGACAACCTCTGACGGCACCCATTCCCTTCGACCGCGACGTGAAGGTGGGCAAGCTGCCCAACGGCCTCACCTATTACATCCGCAAAAATGCTGAGCCAGCCAACCGAGCCGAGTTGCGCCTCGTGGTCCGGGCGGGGTCGGTGCTGGAGAACGACGCCCAACAGGGTCTGGCTCACTTCATGGAGCACATGGCGTTCAACGGAACCAAAAACTTCCCGAAAAACGAGCTGGTCAATTTTCTGCAATCGTCGGGCATCCGCTTTGGGGCCGACCTCAACGCCTATACCAGTTTCGACGAAACCGTGTATGAACTCCCCGTACCAACCGATTCGGCGGGTGTTTTTGAGCGGTCGATGCAGATTCTGGAAGACTGGGCGCACAACGTAACGCTCGACCCGGCTGAGATCGAAAAAGAGCGTGGCGTGGTGCTTGAAGAGTGGCGCCTAGGCCGGGGTGCCCAACAGCGGATGCGCGACAAGTATTTCCCGTTTATCCTGAACAACTCGCGCTACGCCAACCGCCTGCCCATTGGTAAAGACAGCATCATCCGCACGTTCAAGCCTGCCGTGCTGCGCGATTTCTACAAGACCTGGTACCGACCCGACCTGATGGCCGTGGTGGCCGTGGGTGATTTCGACGTAAAACAGGTGGAAGCGATGATCCGGCAGAAGTTCGGGCGTATTCCGAAGGCCACTTCGCCCCTGCCCCGCCCGACGTTTACGATTCCGCCCCACAAAGACACGAAGGTGGTGATCGTGACCGACAACGAGCAGCCGAACACCATTGTCCAGATTATTTACAAACGGCCGCAGTTGAAAGAAAAAACGCTGGCCGACCTCCGGTCCGACATCGTCCGCGACCTGTTCAATGGCATGCTGGGCAACCGCATTCAGGAGCTGACCCAGCAGGCCGACCCGCCGTTTCTGTATGGCTACAGCAACTACGGCAGCTTCCTGGGAAACCTCGACGCCTTCACGGCCTTTGCCGTGGCTAAAGAAGGCAACATCGAGCGGGCCATTCGGGCGTTGCTCGACGAAAACGCCCGCGTGAAGCAGTTTGGCTTTACGCCCACCGAGCTGGCCCGCGCCAAAACCGACCTGCTGCGCGGTATCGAGCAGGCGTATCTCGAACGCGACAAAACCCGCTCGGCCAATTACGTAGGCGAATATGTCGGCAATTTCACCGATCAGGAGCCCGTGGTCAACATTGGCTATTACTTTGATTTTGTGAAGCAGCACCTCGACGGGATCAAACTCACGGAGGTGAACGGTCTGGTCGATCAGTTTATTCGGAACGAAAACCGGGCGGTGGTGCTGATGGCACCCGAAAAAGATAAAGCCAAATTGCCCAGCGTGGAGCAGGTCATTGGGTACGTCGATGCGGCGGGCAAAAACCTGACGGCCTACGACGACAAGGTACTCGACAAACCCCTACTGGCTAAAGCGCCCGTTCCCGGCAAGATCATCAGCGAACAGAAGCTCGACAAGATCGGCGTGACCGAACTGCGCCTGAGCAATGGCGTTCGCGTGGTGCTGAAACCAACCAATTTCAAAAACGACCAGATTCTGTTTTCGGGCAATAGCCTCGGCGGCACCTCGCGCTACGAACTGGCCGATTTTCAGAGCGCCCGCTTCGCCTCGACGCTGGTATCGCTGGGTGGCACAGGCGAGTACAGTCAGGTACAGCTGGGTAAATTCCTGGCGGGTAAGGCGCTGAACGTGAGTCCGTACATCAGCGAGTTGAACGAAGGCGTCAGTGGTGGCACGGCCCCTAAAGACCTCGAAACGGCGCTGCAACTGCTCTATAGCTATTTCACCCAGCCGCGCAAAGACCCCGACGTCGTAGCGGGTTTCCTGTCGAATCAGAAAAGCGCGCTCGCTAACCAATTGGCAACGCCCACGCCACAGAAGGTTTTTCAGGATACGGTGAGCGTGACGCTGGGCAACAACAACCCACGCCGCCAGCCGCTAACCCCCGCCGACCTCGACCGTATCAACCTCGACCGGGCGCTCCAGATTTACAACGATCGGTTTGCCGACGCCAGCAATTTCACGTTCACCTTCGTGGGTAACTTCGATCCGGTCAAGATCCGGCCGTTGCTCGAGACGTACCTAGGCGGCCTGCCCAGCACCCAGTCGAACGAAACCTTCCGCGACTTAGGCATCCGCGCCCCGGAAGGCCAACTGAGCAAGACCGTCCGGCGGGGCGTCGACCCTAAAGCGAGCGTGCAACTGGTTTACACGGGCAATTTTGACTGGACGCCCGAAAATGCCGTGCAGGTCGACGCGCTGGCCGAAGTGCTGGAAATTAAGCTAATCGAGAAGCTGCGCGAAGAAGAAAGCGGCGTGTATGGCGTTAGCGCCAGCGGCGTCTATGGCCGGTATCCGGTGCCGCGCTACACGTTCCGCATCAATTTCGGCTGTGCGCCCGAAAACGTCGACAAACTCATTGCCAGCGTCAATCGGGAAGTGGCCAAGCTAAAGACGACCGGCGCTGACCCGAAAGACATTGCCAAGTTCAAGGCCGAAACCCAACGTGAGCAGGAGGTACAATTGCGCGACAACAATTTCTGGCTCAGCTACCTGGCCAACCAGTATTACAACGGCGACGATCCGCAGGAAGTGCTGCGCCAGCCCGAACTGCTCAAAACCGTGACCGTCGAGAGCACCAAAGCTGCCGCCAACACGTACCTAGGCAACAACCTGATCAAGTTCGTGCTATTGCCGACGGGACAGTAATGGTAACGTACCTGTAAAACAAACAAGACCGCTTCTATAAAGAGCGGTCTTGTTTGTTTTACAGGTACGTTACGCTATTCGAATACTTCATCAATTGCTAGTTCAATGCCCGTAGCAGGGTCGGTGAGCGTAGTTCCGCTGTTGAAGAACTGGTACTGGCCGGGCGCAGAATAAACAGATATGGATTGGAAGCTCGGAATCACCAGCCAGCAGGACTGTACACCGGCCGCAAAATACCGCTCGAACTTAGCCAGAATCTCGTCATTCGACTGCGACGGCGAAATGATCTCGACAACTGTCAAGGGAATTTGCGTCATCGACTGGATATCATGCAGAAAGTCGACGGGAAGCTTTAGATAGATTGCCAAATCCGGAACGGTATCAGGCCGCTCGGGCATGGTTATATTAATCTCCGGTAGTATAGTATACGTGTTTCGATGACCCGCTTTCAGTAAAAAGAGCAGATTACCCTGTACAATCGCGTGATTGAAGGTGGGCATAGGTTTACCTCGTTCGAGTTCGTACTCAGAGAGTTGATCGATGATAGCTTCCATAGCGTCCGTCTTTTCTCAAATATAGTCAGAACGACAATACGACCTCCTGCCAGCGGCAACGTACCTAGGCGGCTTTCTGGATCGGGACAACTGCCTGCGTTTCGTCCCAGGTCAGGAGCATGTTTACCCCGCCGGGTTGTGGCTCGAAGCTGATGAAAAACTGCTCGGCGGCGGGGGTGTAGGTACGTGTCGGTACGGTCAGGCGCATGATGTCGGCGTCTTCTTTGTAGCTTACGCCCCACTGCCCCGTGCGGCGGTTGATGATGACCGTCCAATCGGTGAGCGTCGGGATGGTATACAGCGAATACCGGCCTTTGGCGAGTCGGTTACCACCCAGGCGCACATCCTGCGCCAGTTCGATGATCGTGGCGGCATTGGCACCCGTACGCCATACTTTATCGTATTTCACCACCTCTCCGAAGACGGTACGCCCCCGTTTACTGGGTTGGCTGTAAATCACTTTTACGGAGATACCGTTCTGCGTTACCTGCGCCACAGCTTTAGGGCTACGGCTGCTCGACCAGCGCAGATACAGCGCGATCAGAATAAGGAGGAGTACAACCCCGCCAATAATGAGCCAGGTGGTTGTGTCAAATGCGGTTAAGTCCATGAGTAGCAGAAACAAGTAGTGAAACAAGCGTAATGAAAAAGGTCCGAAGAAACGGACCTTTTTCGCAGTATATCTTCAAACCGATCTACGACTAAACGGTCGTTTTGATCTTTAGTTCGTCCAGTTGTTTGTTGGCAATGGTCGAGGGTGAGTCGATCATCACGTCGCGGCCCGCGTTGTTTTTCGGGAAGGCAATGAAATCGCGGATGCTGTCGGCCCCACCGAAGAGCGAGCAAAGCCGGTCGAACCCGAAGGCGATGCCGCCGTGCGGGGGCGCGCCAAACTCGAAGGCGTCCATCAGGAAGCCAAACTGTGCCTTGGCCTCTTCGTCGCTGAAACCCAGCAGGCTGAACATCCGGGCCTGCAAGTCGCGGTTGAAGATCCGGATGGAGCCCCCACCCACTTCGGTACCGTTGATAACCAGATCGTACGCATTGGCCCGAACGGCACCGGGGTCGGTGTCGAGCAGCGCAATATCTTCGGGCTTGGGCGAGGTAAACGGGTGGTGCATGGCAAACCAGCGCTGTTCTTCTTCGCCATATTCGAGCAGCGGGAAGTCCAGAACCCACAGCACTTTATAGTCGTCGGGGTTGCGCAGGCCAAGGCGCGTACCCATTTCAAGGCGCAGTTCGTTTAGTTGCTTCCGGGTTTTGTTGGCATCACCCGCCAGCAACAGCAGCAAGTCGCCCGGCTGTGCGTTCATGGCCGTTGCCCAACCCGCGAGGTCTTCGGGCGAATAGAACTTATCGACCGACGATTTCACACTACCGTCTTCGTTGACGCGGGCGTAGATCAGGCCTTTCGCGCCAATCTGCGGGCGTTTTACCCACTCGGTCAGTTCGTCGATCTGCTTGCGGGTATATGAAGCGGCGCCCGTGGCGCAGATACCCACGACCAGTTCGGCGCTGTCGAACACGCTGAAGCCTTTGCCTTGCACCTGCCCGGTCAGCTCAACGAATGGCATACCGAACCGAATGTCGGGTTTGTCAGAGCCGTAGAGCCGCATGGCGTCGGCATAGGTCATGCGGGGAACTTCAGGCAGGTCGATGCTTTTCACCGTTTTGAACAGGTGGCGCACCAGCCCTTCAAACATGTTGAGGATGTCCTCCTGCTCCACAAACGACATTTCACAGTCGATCTGCGTAAACTCGGGTTGCCGGTCGGCGCGCAAATCTTCGTCGCGGAAACACTTGACAATCTGATAGTAGCGATCAAAACCCGACACCATCAGCAGCTGTTTGAACGTCTGCGGCGACTGGGGCAGTGCATAAAATTCGCCGGGGTTCATGCGGCTGGGCACCACAAAGTCCCGTGCTCCTTCGGGCGTCGATTTAATCAGGACCGGCGTTTCAACTTCGATAAAATCCTGGCCGTCCATGTACTCGCGGGTGCGGCGGGCGACCTGATGGCGCAGTTCGAGATTCCGGCGAACCGGGGTACGGCGCAGGTCAAGGTACCGGTAACGCATCCGCAGGTCGTCGCCGCCGTCGGTTTCGTCGTCGATCAGGAAGGGCGGCAGTTTGGCGGGGTTCAGAATCGTCAGTTCAGTCGGACGTACCTCGATGTCGCCGGTGGGCAGGTTCGGATTTTTCGCCTGCCGCTCGGTCACCTTGCCCTTAGCCTGAATCACAAATTCGCGCCCCAGGGTGCGGGCCGTTGCAAAGAGCGGTGCCGCCGAAACACCTTCTTCCAGAATCAGCTGGGTGATGCCATATCGGTCGCGCAGGTCGATCCAGAGTACCCCTCCTTTGTCGCGGATGGTTTGTACCCAGCCACTTAGGCTAACCGTTTTTTCACTATCCGACAAACGCAGTTCGCCGCAGGTATGTGTTCGAAGCATGATAAGGTCTCAAGGGTCAACATCAGCGACCAACGATCAATAGCAGCTCCGACCGGCTTATCTACTGACAGCGTTGCCCCGCCAACGTTGAGCGTAAAAAGTGGCCGCAAAAATAGCCAGCTTAGCAGGGTTTCGCAATGATAAAGGTGGAGATGGGAACGCTGATGCTACAGATTGAACAAATGACCACAGATTGATAGAGCGATAAGGGCCGAACAGGCTTCTTTTTAACCTTCAGTCCTTCACCAATCGGCGACGATCCGTTCAATCCGCATGATCCGTGTACCAATCCGCTAGTCGTTATCGGCGTTGCGCGAGCCAAAGCCCATGGCCAACCCCAGATATACATCGACCCCACGCGGGCGAATGCCGTTGTTGCTGGTACCAATCAGGCCCAGCAGGTTATCGGAGCCAGCCCAGACCGGACCGGCGCGTAACGACAACCCTACTTGCGCGCCCCCGTTCACGACCGAAAGCGGCACCGATACGCCGCCCCATTTTACGTCGTAGCGCGGCACAATCGCCAGTACGGTGGGTTGGTGGGCCGCCACTGCTGAATTGCTGCGCAAATCCTGCCACAAGGCCACCTGCAAACCCAGCCCAGTTGGCAGGGCATAATCGGCCGATAAGTTGAGCGAGGTGGGTAGGCCACTCGTAAACTTACCCCGGTTTTGGGCCTCGGTTACGCCCAGTTTCTCGCGGATGATGTTCACCGCCTGTTCGGTATTGCGCACGTCGTCGAAGTCGCTGGGCAGGAATCGGGTCTTCTGCTGGGTAATATCATACGATTCGCCCGAATACGTCACAGCCCCCAGATCGGTTAAGGCCAGCCCCAGCCGCATGGTAGGGCTTTCTGAGTCAACCTGACGCACATAGGCCAGCCCAACGTCGACCCCCACGCCGCGCCCCGGCGCGTTGCCACTCACCAGCGAGCTGAGGGTCAGGTTCTGGTTATTCAGGAAAGACGTGAAACCAAAGTCGGCGTCGATGCGGCTGATGTCGAGGTAGCCCCCGTCAGGTACGTTCGGGTCGGGCAGTACGGTGTAGTCGAGACCCCGGTTAACGAAATAGCCCGATGTGAAGCCGACGAGGTATTTCAGGGTAACGCCCGCCATCAATTTGTCGGTTTCCGATTCGAGCAGCGTGTGCCCGATGCTGGCGGCCAGTTCACCATACACGTTCGTGTTGACACTGAACGCGTTGTTGCGGCTGGGAATGCTATAATAGGCCGAACTGGCAAGGCTGGCCCGGATGGCCGCCAGCAGTTGCTCCGACGCCCCCCAGATTTGGCCCGAAGCGCGCAGGCGCGTCGACAGCCCAATGACGGTGCGCGGTCCGAGGCTCAATTGTGCCGACGGCCCCCGGAACTCGGCCCAGAGCGTGCCGTTTTTGGGTTTGCCGTCCAGTATTTCCTGTGTGTAGTCGGTTTCAAACCGGAGCGCTCCGTTGGCCTGCCGGTATTGGGCAGGTACGTTACCAGTTACCAGTCGTAGCAGTGAATACGGCGCCTGATACCGCACAAAGTTGTTGTTGACGTTGAGGCCAACCGCGCCAAGGCTGAAGTAAAACCGGTGGGGCGAATCGGCCAGCCAGGCCGGATTCTGGTAAGCACGGTGAATTCCCCCTTCTGGACTGGTGGTTAAGCCCAGCAGATTCTGCGCAGATGCGACGAATGGTGCCATACCGACACCAAGAAAAAAAAGCCGACGGAGGTAGGATCGCGTACGCAAAGATGAGTTGGTTGTATTCATACGCATGCCACACCGCAGGTTGTCTGTAGGCAGCTATACGTCGCAAAGAAAACGCCAACGTGGCTAAAGCGTTGGCGTTTTCTTTGTTTTTCTGATGAAACGGACGAATGACCGCTCTACAGGTCGACGTTTTCAGGCAACAGCAGGCGCTGAGTGCTCAACAACCCAACCTACGCTTAGACGCCTTCCGCCTCAACCGTTTTCACGGCGGGCACCAGGCGCGTCAGCAGGTTTTCGATACCGGCTTTCAACGTAAGAGTCGATGAGGGGCAACCGCTGCACGAGCCCTGCAACAGGACCTTTACCGTACCGGTTTCTTCATCAAACGTATGGAAGTTGATGGCACCACCGTCTGACTCAACGGCCGGCCGAACGTACTGATCGAGCGCGGCTTTGATCTGTTGCACGGTCTCGCTGTCGGCTTCGAGGCGGGTCGAGTTCAGCTCCATGGTGCGTTGCACAAACACGGGCTTGTCGGCCTCAAAATAATCTTTCAGGAAGACTTTTACTTCAAACAGAATCTCACCCCAATCGACGTCTTCGTCTTTGGTAAGGGTGATAAAGTTACCGGCGATGAATACCCGACGGACGCCATCGACGCCAAAAAGGGCAACGGCGAGCGGTGAATTTTTGCCTTCTTTCAGCGCTTCCGACGGCTCGGCATAGTCGAACGAAAGACCATCAGGAACCAGTTCTCGGTTCAGCACGAACTTCATCGAGTTGGGGTTCGGGCTTTGTTCCGTGTAAATCGAAACGGGCGGGCGCAACGCTGCGTGCATGGTAATGAGTTTGACGTTTAGGGTTTAACGTTTACGGTTCCGCGCAAAGTTCAACAGAGGGAGTGATGAACGATGAATCGCTTACCACTTATCGTTTATCGCTCATCACTTCCTGCACAAACGCCTCACTAAATGCTTTGATCTGATCGCGGATGCGGGCGTAGTTGGCCATGACGCTTGCCTCGTCGGGGCCGGTCACTTTGGATGGGTCTTCAAAGTTGTGGTGCAGCCGATTGGTTTTGCCGATCCAGACGGGGCACCGTTCAGCGGCACTGTCACAAACCGTGATCACGTAATCGAACGGCAGGTGCGCGTACTCATCGACGTGGTTCGACGTGTGGTGACTGATGTCGACGCCATCGTCGGCCATGGTCTGTACGGCGCGGGGATTCAGGCCGTGGGTTTCTACGCCTGCGCTGTACACCGCCGCCCGGTCACCGGCCATGTGTTGCAAATAGCCGTGCGCCATTTGACTGCGCGTCGAATTGCCGGTGCAGAGAACAAGTATATGTAGCATAGTCAGTTTATAGTTCGCTGTCTTCTGTTTCACTGTTCGTTGTTTGTCGAAACGAATTGCTTGCTGTACAGAGGCCGATACGGAGGGGATGAGCCGTTGGAAACAGTGAACAGAAGACAGTGAACGGTTATCTATATGGTGAGTTGCATGACAACGGACGAGTCGGGGCAGAGGGTAGTGAACTGCTGCGTTTGGGCAATGGCTTCAGGTACGTTATTACGGCTGACGTAGCCGAACCCTAGCCGTTCGAAATACGCATCGGCGGTGGTCGTGAGCAGGTATACGTCCGTGAGGCCGTTGTGTTGCGCTGCCTGTAGCAGGCCGTCCACCAGCGTTTGTCCAATGTATTGGCCCCGAAAATCGGGCGACACCGCTACTGAGCGCAGCAGCCCCACCTCGCCCAATGGCTCAATTCCCGCTGCCCCGATCAGGTCGCCTTCTTCGGATTGAGCCAGCAAAAAAGTCGACAAATCGGCCGGCAAATCGGTGGTGGGTAGTTCAGCCTGCGTCAACAGAGCAACGAGGGCGGGGCGGTCGTCGGCAGTAGCGGGGCGGTACGTCATGGCTTGGCTATTTGGTAACAAAACTAACAGACGCAGACTAACAGCAATCAGGACCGCAACAGGCCGAACCGGTAGTAGCGCCCGCCAGAGTCGTGTCGGCCGACACCTCAGCGGTTGCTTTTTCGGCGTAAACGGTGATGCTGAAGATACCAATCTCCGCGTCTTTATACGCGGCTAGTTCCGTCTGAGTCAGATATTGCGTTAGCAGGTCGTCGGGCAGCGTAATCGGTTTACGTTTCTGAGTCTGGATGTTGGTAAACCCGGCCTGCGCCACCGTGTCGAGGTACGCCTGCTCCTGAATCGCGCCCGATACGCAGCCCGCATACAATTCGGCGGCCTCTCGTATACCCGCTGGCAACGTACCTGACAGTACAATGTCTGAGATGCTGAAATGCCCGCCCGGTTTCAAGATTCGGAAGGTCTCGGCAAAGGCCTGCGCTTTGTTGGGTACCAGATTCATCACGCAATTGCTCACCACCACATCAGCCAGATTATTGGGCAGAGGCATGTCTTCAATGTCGCCATAGACAAACTCAACGTTGGTGTAACCCAGCTTTTGGGCGTTCTGTCGGGCGCGGTCGATCATGGCAGGCGTCATATCCAGGCCGATCACACGGCCGGTTTCGCCCGTTTCGGCGCGGGCCACAAAGCAGTCGTTACCAGCCCCGGAACCCAGATCAACGACCACGTCGCCGGGTTTGATCTGGGCAAACTGCGTAGGCAGCCCACAGCCCAGGCCGAGGTCGGCGTCGGCAACGTACCCAGCCATATCGGTATAGTCGTCGGCCATGATCGCTGCGTCGTCGAGGGGCGAGCAGCCACAGGCAGAACCGCAGCACGAGGCCGCATTGACCACCCGCGACTGATCGGCCACCTGCGTGTAGGTGTCGCGGACAAGCGTTTTGAGTTGTTCGTCGGTTTGCATAGCGAAATTGGTTTATTGCGATATTACGATGATTGATTACAAAATTTTTTAACAGCATACATTCCCTTCAAACGAGGTCAGCAGCGCCCCAAATATGACCTTAGCTTCTGCCCAGACCTCTTCGTTGATGCAGTAGCACACGCGCGGCGGCTGGACATTTCCTTTAATGATACCAATCCGGCTCAGTTCTTTCAAGTGCTGTGACACCGTTGCCTGCGACAACGGCAGCACATCGACCAGATCGCCGCAGATGCACGACTGGGTTTTGACCAGATGCTGCAAAATGGCGACCCGCGCCGGGTGCGCAAACGCCTTTGCCAGATCGGCCAGGCGGTTTTGGTCGGCGGTAAATACTTCGGTCTTGGTCAATCCCATGCTGTAAAGGTAGATCTGCTTTTGTTAATCGCAATAATACGATAAACATTTTTGCAGTTGACAGTCGATAAGGGCAAGTCGGAACGCCCATCCATAAAAAAATGTTATGCATGCATACTACCTATCCACCCATTCACCATCTTTGTAGTGAAATAGTATGCACGCATAACAATTCCTGACCAATGATTGCCACCGACAACAAAGCGTCGATTAAGGGCGGCGAATTCCTGATCAAAGACACTGACGCCTCGCAGGTTTTCATACCCGAAGAATTTACCGAAGAACAGCAAATGATTGCGGCGACCTGCCGCGAATTTCTGGAGCGCGAAATCTGGCCTCGTCTGGATGAAATCGACGCGGCGAAATCGCCCGAACTGATGTCGTCACTGATGGACAAAGCGGGCGAACTGGGGCTGCTGGGTACGTCGGTTCCCGAGGAGTACGGCGGCTTCGGCATGAATTTCAATACCTCGATGCTGGTGGCGGAAGCAACCGGCGCGGGTCACTCCTTTTCGGTAGCGCTCTCGGCTCATACTGGTATCGGTACGCTGCCGATCGTGTATTACGGCAACGAAGAACAGAAAGCCAAGTACCTGCCCAAACTCGCCACTGGTGAGTGGAAAGCCGCTTATTGCCTCACCGAGCCCGATTCGGGGTCAGACGCCAACTCGGGCAAGACCAAAGCCAAACTGACCGAAGACGGCACGCATTACATCATCAACGGGCAGAAAATGTGGATCACCAACGGTGGTTTCGCCGATCTCTATATCGTTTTCGCCAAAATTGATGATGATAAAAACCTGTCGGCCTTCATCGTAGAGCGGTCGTACGACGGCATTACGATGAACGAGCCCGAGCATAAACTGGGCATCAAAGGCTCAGACACGCGTCAGGTTTTCTTCAACGACGTGAAAGTCCCGATCGAGAACCTGCTGTCGGAGCGCGGCAATGGGTTTAAAATCGCCGTAAACATCCTGAACATCGGGCGGATCAAACTGGGTATCGCCGTGGTAGGTGGTGCCAAACAGACCGTCAACGAAGCCGTTCGCTACGCCAACGAGCGCAAGCAGTTTGGCATCAGCATTTCGCGCTTCGGGGCCATCAAGCACAAGCTGGGCGAAATGGCCGTAAAGATTTACGCTTCAGAATCGGCCAGCTATCGCGCTGGTCAGAATATCGACGATGCCATTGAAGACCTTAAAGCGGGCGGCATGGACGACGCCCAAGCCAAGCTGAAGGCGCTGGAGCAGTTTGCTATCGAGTGTGCCATCATGAAAGTACACGGCTCGGAAGCCCTCGACTACGTGGTCGACGAAGGCGTGCAGGTGTATGGCGGCATGGGTTACTCAGCCGACGCGCCGATGGAACGCGCCTACCGCGATGCCCGGATCAACCGGATTTTCGAAGGCACGAACGAGATCAACCGGATGCTCGTGGTGGATATGCTGCTGAAACGGGCCATGAAAGGCGAACTCGACCTGATGGGCCCGGCCATGGCGATTGCCAAAGAAATCATGTCGATTCCCGACTTCAGCAGCGACGATGATGAAACATTGTTTGCCGCCGAGAAGAAGGTGCTGAAAAACCTGAAAAAATCCGTACTGATGGTGGCGGGTGCCTCGGCGCAGAAGTTCATGGCGAAACTCTCGCACGAGCAGGAGATCCTGATGAACCTGGCCGATATGGCGATCGAGGTGTATGTAGCCGAGTCGGTGCTGCTGCGCGTCGAGAAGCTTATCGGTATGAAAGGCGAAGGCGCGCTGTCGCTGCAAAAAGACATGGCCCTGACGTACCTGCACGAGGCGGTCGAGAAGATCAACAACGCAGGTCGCGCCGCTATCACCAGTTTTGCCGAAGGCGACGAGCTGCGCGTGATGCTAATGGGCCTGAAGCGGTTCACGAAAATTGAGCCGATGAACCTCAAAGACGCTCGCCGCCGCGTGGCCGACGCCATGATCGCGGAGAATAAGTACGTGTTTTAGTCATTAGTAGTCAAATGACATTTCCCCTTTACAACAACTGAAGAGTCAAAAAGCCATTGCCGGATTCGGTGATGGCTTTTTTGTGTGAATTTTTGAACGCAAAGGCGCAAAGAAAACGCGAAGGGCGCAAAGGTGATTTGCTGGTGTAGTTTTCTGTGCCCTATATAAGGCACCGTCAGATTATTAAGCCGA
Organism: Fibrella musci; assembly: GCF_041321105.1. NCBI lineage: Bacteria > Pseudomonadati > Bacteroidota > Cytophagia > Cytophagales > Spirosomataceae > Fibrella > Fibrella musci. Next base: position 132,597 of record NZ_JBGGWD010000002.1, read on the forward strand.
TCACAACTAATACCTACAGAATGCTTTGCGCCCTTCGCGAAATTCTTCGCGCCTTTGCGTTCAAAACCCTCTACTTTTTTGCGTTGATGTGCCGGATGACTTCGCGTTTGGGGAAGGCCAGCCGCCAGACGGCCAACGGTTGTTTCTGGGTACCGAAACAGGCCTGACAGAGTTTGTCTTCAACGGGAACGGCATCGTTGTAGACGAAGAGCGTATCGCCGATGCGCTGAATGTTGGACGACTGCGGCAGCTTCTTCTCGACGTTATACAGGTACGCGTCCAGCACCTCACGTTCTTTCTGGGCCAGTTTGGGGTTTTGCACGTCGGCGACCCCCAGCAGGCTGATGGTCATCCCGTAGCGTTTGGCCAGCGCCTGCGTCTTGGGTAGGGCACTCAGGTTACAAACAGCGAGCGTTTCGGCACCAGTTGTCAGTTTGGCGGTGGCTTCCCGGTTGGCGATAGCCACGATTTGCTCCCCCCAACTATTTACAGCTTCACTGAGATCAGCGTTGGTAACACGCTTCACTTTCATGTCGGCCATTTGCTGTTTGAGCTGATCGTTGTACTGCACCCGGTCGGGATTGCACGAAAAAAAGAAAGACAATAGAGCGGTAGAGAACAGAAGGCGAGCGCAGTGCATTGGGTACGTTGTTTGTCCCAACAACGCCAAACCCAAATGATCGGTTTTCACGTTATCCTAGTAAATTTGGTGGACACCCATCAACGCGTATGTACGAGAAAAATATAGGTACAAAACAGAAAGCGCTACGCATTAACCTCGACCGACGCATTTACGGCTCGTTTGCCGAGATCGGGGCGGGCCAGGAAACAGCGGCCATGTTTTTCAAAGCGGGGGCCTCGTCGGGAACCGTTGCCAAAACAATGTCGGCCTATGATATGACGTTTAGCGACGCCATCTACGGCACGGAAGAAAGCGGCCGGTACGTGGTTGAAACGCGGCTGGTGAAAATGCTCAACAAAGAGTATAGCCTGCTCGAAAAACGACTATCGGAAAAGCGCGGCGCCGACACTACTTTTTTTGCCTTCGCCAACACGGTGGTGGCGCTCAACTACCAGAAAACCAACGAAGGCCACGGCTGGCTGGGTTGCCGGTTCCAGAGCGAACCGCAGGGGCCATACAACGACGTCATCATCCACGTGCGGCTGCTCGACAACGAGAACGTGCTGCAACAGCAAACGCTGGGCGTCATTGGCGTGAACCTGATCTACGCTTGTTTTTATTACAGCAAATCGCCCGAAACGCTGCTGCTGTCGCTCATGGACGACCTCTCGCCCGAGCGCATCCAGATCGATACAGTTCGCTGCGAAGGGCCCGAATTTGCGCAGGTCGATAACCGGCTGATGAGTCTGTATCTGGTTCGCAACGGCTTCACCGACGCCACCCTATTTGACCCCAGCGGCCGGATTCTTCAGCCAAAAGAGGCCCTGTACAAGAAGAACATCCTGGTGATGCGCGGGCGGCTGCGCCCCCTCACCAACGTGCAGCTCGACATGATCGAGAATGGCTACAAGCAGTTTCTGGAGGAGCCCGACGTGGAAGCCAACCGCGTGGTGCAACTCTCCGAACTAACGTTGCACAACCTGAAAGCCAACGAGCAGGGTATCGACGAGAAGGACTTCCTCGACCGCGTGGATATTCTGTGTAGCATGGGACAAACGGTGATGATCTCCAACTACCACGAGTATTATCGCCTGGTGGCGTATCTGTCGCGCATTACCCGCCTGAAAATCGGCCTGATCATGGGTATCCCGAACCTCGAATACATTTTCGAGGAAGAGCACTATTCGTTTTTGCCAGGCGGTATTCTGGAAGCTTTCGCTACGTTGTTCAGCCGGAAAGTGAAGCTGTTTATTTACCCCACGCTTCGCGACGGTCAGCTCTACACCGGCGAGCAGTTTCAGCTATCACCGGCCTTGGAACCGCTGTTTCAATACCTGAAACAGAACGATAAGATCGAGGACATCACCGACTACAACGAACAGAACCTGCACATTTCCACCGATCAGGTGCTGGAGATGATTCAGGCCGGGCAGGAGGGCTGGGAAGATATGGTACCGGCGCAGGTGGTGAAGCGTATCAAAGACAACTGCCTGTTTGGGTATCCCTGCGAAGTCGAGTACGTATCGCTCAGCGAGCAGATCAAACAAGCGGCCGAGCAGGGCGAGTTGGGCGCTGTCGAGTCGGCGGGCGTGTAAGATTTGCTTACAAGGTTAAGGGTCCGGGTTTATAGCCAGTTAAGTAGCTATAAACCCGGACCCTTACTTATAAACAAAGCCCCGTTGGCTCACTCTATCTTGGGGCCGATATCGGCTTTTGCTCGGTTAACCGAACCTGTATGATAAGCAGAATGCCCAGCCCAATCGGGAAGAAGCCCATAATGCCCAATGAGTCGATCAGACCAATAGGACGCATCAGAATATTGAAGGCCAGATAACCAGCCACCACCACACTCAGGAAGTGAAGGAGTTTATTGGGCAGCGACGAGCCGCCCTCCATGAGCGCGGCGTACATAGCCCGCACAGCCTGCAAAAAGGCGTAGATCAACGCCCAGAAGCCCAGCATATCCACGAAATTCTTTAGTCCGCTGCTGGCGGTGATCAGAAACACCACGCCAAAAATCAGGTCGTTCAGGCCGTGCAGAACCACCCAGAAGTTGTTGCCATCGACCCGACTGTTGGCTCGCGCGTAGGCCGAGCCAGCCAGACCTGCTACCAGCGTAACCACGCCCAGAATACGCCCCGTACCCGGCGTGAAGGTGTTGGCATAGACAAACATGCCTGCACCCATCAGGATGTAACAAACCCCACGGGCGGTCAGTAGCCAGCGGTGCTGAATGTGCTGTTGATTATTCATAACGTTGTGTTGCTTACGTACCTTATACAACGTACCCAGCCGGTCTTTGTTCGGCCTTTAAGAGCCTGTAAACCAACAACAACAGTCCGTTTCCGGCTTATACTCAGACAGATAGACCTACCCCGGCAGGTCAGTCATGGCAGGCGCGCACCTTATGGATTAGGTAGCTGGCTGGTCCGTAACCGCGGGCGAACACTATGCCGAACGGGCTTGTGTGGCCGCACCACCTTCTTAGCTTTCTTACGACGCCCCCACCAGATCAGGAAGCCGGTAACGGGCAGGCTCGCCACCAGCAGGCTGGCCAGAAAGGCAATGAGTTTGCCCGGAAGCCCGAGTATGGCCCCTACGTGCACGTCGTAGTTGAGCCGGGCAATTTTCTGGGCTACCGACACCGTCTCATCGAATCGACCGTACTGGTGGTTTACCGACAACTCCTTCAGCGTGTACTGATCGTAATAGCGATGATCGCCCTGCCAGTAGGTGGCGGCGTCGGGGTTGGTGCTGATGGCAATGGAGGCCGTTGGGGTTTCGGGAAAGTGCACCTCTACCGTTTCAGCGGTTGGGTTGCTGGCTATCGTTTGCTGCCAAAGCCGATCGACGGCGGGCAGGTCGGCAGTCTGGGATCCGGCAGGCACCGTCGAGGTGGGCTCATAATAGACTGGTAGCGACTCGCCGCCCGACGTGGCCCAGTACACCGATTTAGCAAACCACTGGAAGCCCCACACGAGCCCGGTCAGCGCCAGCAGCATGGCGATGCCCATCACGTAGAACCCAAACACATTGTGCAGGTCATAGTTACGCCGCCGCCAGGGTGCCGTCCATTTGACCGTGAACCGCTGCTTGCGCGCCGCCCGGTTTTTAGGCCACCATAGCACCAGCCCCGTGATGAGCAGCACGACAAAGATCAGGGTTGCCGAGGCCACGATGGGCTGCCCGATGGTGGGCGGTAGCCAGAGGTAATAATGCCCCTGCAACACCTGATAAAAGAAATCGCGGCTCATGTCCTGCACGTGCAGCACCTTACCCGTATACGGATGAATGTAGGCGAGGTAGTAGTAGGTTGGTTCGTAGTGGTAAAACGCCAGGATCGCCGCTCGCCCGCCGGTGCGGTAGGTAACGCTGTGCAGGTTTTTGCCCGGCAACAGTTGTTGGCCAATCGCTTCGAAACGCGACGGTGGCAGGGCCGGACGGGCCTCCGCAGGTACATAGCGATAAGCCTGCGTCAGGTCTTCAATCTCCGTTTTGAAGGCATACAGGCAGCCTGTTACGGCTACGATGAACACAATCAGCCCGGAGGCCAACCCAAGCCACAGATGAAGTTTACCAACAGCTTTCCTGAACGTCATACCCTTGAGCGACTAAACAAACTACAAACCAACCCACTCCCTTAAAACTTGTACGTTACACTCCCCACGAAGCTGCGCAGCTTTTGCGGATTCATGGTCGTGTAGCCAATCCAGTAGCGCTCGTTGGTGAAATTATCCGCTTTCACGGCCACCCGGAACTTGCGCTGCTCATAAAACGCCGATGCGTTCAGGACTGTATAGGCGGGTAGAATAAACACGCCCTGACTGATGCTGTTCTGGATCTTGTTGTCGCTGGCGTAGTTACCGCCAAACCCAATACCCAGGCCACGCAACACACTGCTCTGAATGCGGTAGCTAAGCCACAGATTGGCCAGCACAGGCGATGAGGCCGTGGCGGGGCGGCGCCCGTTCACGTCAGCGGCAGCGTTGGTCAGTTTCGAGTCGTTGTACGAGAAACCCGCTACCATATTGAAACCCACAAACGGATTGGCAACGACGTCGACTTCAACACCCCGGCTTAGTTGGGTACCATCCTGCGTCTGAGCGAATTTGGCCGCTGCCAGCGGGTTCGGGTCGGTGCGCAACAGGTTTTTCACCTGAATATCGTAATAGCTGATGGTGGCGCTCAGGCGGCCGCTGTAGGCGTTGAGCTTAACCCCCGCCTCAAACTGGTTGGCTTGCTCAAGTTTGGCAAATCGTTGCGTCAGGCTATCCCGCGCCGTTACGTCGTAGGCGTTATAAATGCCTTGATTGTTGAAGCTATTCTGGTAGTTGGCAAATAGCGACACCTTGTCTTTCACGGCCTGATAGACCAAACCAAATTTGGGTGAGAACGCCGTTTGCTGATAGCCAGGTACGTCGGAGCCAACTTTTCCACCCTTATTGTTGAAGTTGTCGACACGCAACGCGGCCAACACGCTCAACTGGTCAGTCAGGTTCAGCACGTCAGATACGAAAGCGCTGTATGTATTGCGAATCCCCGTGATCGGGTACGTAAAATCGGGGGCTTTGTTGGCATAGAGCGCCGCCAGCGCCGCGCCATTGAACTGGCTGTAGTCGGTGTTGGCCGAGAGCGGAACGGTGTCGAACACGCTACCAAAAAACAGCTGATTTGAATTAACGTGCAGGTAATCAAGCCCAACCACGATGCGGTTACGCAGGCTACCCAACCGGAAATCCCCGTTGATCAGTTGTTGCACCTCAAACACATCGTTGGTGCTGTTGCGCGTCGACTGGTCGGCCCGGACCAGGTTGTTGGTGCCCAGCGCGCCACCCGAGGGAAGCAGGTAGAAGTAAGGGCCAAAGCCGTTCGAAAAACTGTGGCTGCTGCTGAGGTTGGTCGACGACGTAAACGAGGGCGAGATCCGGTAGTTCACCTGCCCAAACAGGTTGGTGCTGCGCGTTTGCTGCGTCAGGCCCTTGCCCATATACGAGTTGCGGTAGTCGACGTTCAGCTCGTTGGCGCGGGTAGCCCCGAGTGTGGCGGCCGGTACGTAGAAGAACAGCAGTTGCTTGCCGATGCCCTCGGCCCGGAACAACTCCGCATCGAGCAGAATCGACAGCCGGTCGTTCGGTTTGTACAAAAGACTGGGTGCCAAGGCAAACCGGCGGCTAAAGCCCTGCGTCTGGAATGTGCCTTCGTGGGTAAACGCCGTATTCACGCGCAGCATCAGGTTCCGGCTCTGGTTTAGAGGCGTGTTCACATCGACGCTGGCTCGCTGAAGATCGTAGCTGCCTGCTGAGAGCGATACTTCGCCACCAAACGTTTCGTACGGTTTCTTGGTCACCCGGTTGATGAGCCCGCCGTAGGAGGTCAGCGCGCTACCGAACAGCGTGGCCGATGGCCCTTTAATCGTTTCCAGCTTTTCCAGATTGACGGCGTCGATGTCGCTCGTGACGTTGCCAGCCAGCCCGTTTCGCAATTGGCTTTGTACAATAAAGCCACGCGTATTGTAGTAGCTGCCACCATCGCCAGCGCGGCCGGTCGCTTCCCACATTTTCTGGATACCCGGTGCGTTGCGCATGGCATCGTCGACCGAGAACACAAGCTGTTCGGTCAGGAGCTCTTTACCGACGCTATTGTACACCTGCGGGTTCTCGATGTTCTTCAGCGGCATCTTCGATACATAATCGCTCGACGAACGGGCAAATCGGTTGATACGCCCCGCGCTGACGGTCACTTCCTGAAGCTGCGCCGTGTTTTCGGCCAGCACAAAATCGAGCGTTGCGCTTTCGCCCGTGTTCAAGGTCAGTTCTTTCTCGGCCGTCGTCAGCCCCACGGCCGACACCTGCACGGTATACGTACCTGGCTTCACCCGGTTAATGACATACTGGCCCTTGTCGGTGGTAACGCCCCCCTGCCCTTTTCCTTTCAAACTCACCGTGACAGCCTCTGCCGGATTACCGTCGGAGGTCGTTACGGTGCCACGAATACTAGCGGCTTGCTGAGCCTGTGCCACGAACGGCAATAGCCCGATAGCCAGTATATAAGCCTTTATAAATGGTCGCATATGGTTGCTTGGGTAATAAATCTGGCTGCAAAACAAGGCACGACAGGCGACAAAATGAAATTGTTTTTAATTAATCTAAATAATACCTGTTCCGTACAACCACATTCCCGGTATCGTCCTACTTTTTAGGTAGCCCGGTATACTGCCAAGCAAAACAGCCAGCTACCGTTCCGATAGCTGGCTGTTAGGGCGCGTTGCCAACCAGACTGGCTCGCTTACGACAGCTCGGTTCGTACGCGTTCCAGTAGCGTTTTCGTTGCTTTAACACCGTCGGTGCTCGACAGATAGCCCCCCGTCGGGTTATAGGCATTCATCAATCCGCCTTCATATTCAATACCGACGTACCCGTTGAACCCGGCATCCTTGATAATCTTGAACATCCGCCGGAAGTCGGTTTCGACTTCGTTACCGTTGGCATCGAACTTATGCGTTTTGGCGCTGATGCCCTTGGCGTACGGCATCATCTTCTTCACTCCCTCATAACGGTCATACTCCTGGATGCATTTGGTGTCCATAATGCCCTTGATATCGTTGGTTTTGGGCTGGGTACGTTGCCGACAGAAATTACCGAAATCGGGCAGCAGCCCAGCGTTGGGCATGTTTACCTGCTTCATCACCCCCACCAGCCAGTCGATATCGGTTGAGTTACCGAAGTGATTTTCAACGATCACGTTCATCTTCTGCTTGGCAGCAAATTCGAGCAGTTTGTGGTATCCGTCGGCAGCCGATTTGGCCGCTTCATCGGCCGGATCGTCGGCCACGCCCGAAATGGCCTTGCTGGTATCGCCCAAATTGACCCGGATGGCCGAACAACCCAGAAATTTGGCCGCATCGACCCAGCGATAGTGCCACTCCACCGCCTTTGCTCGCTTGGCGGCATCCAGATCGGCAATGTTGGGACCATCGACCATGATCAGGTTATTTTTCATCCCCAGGTCGTCGCAACGTTTCTTTAGCTCGTTCAGGTACGTCTGGTCGGTGTGTTTGTCGCCGAAAAACATGGAAACGTATTCGAGTACGTTGATACCGAAGTCATTTTTAGCTTTGGCCGGAAACTCCATATTGGTCATTTTACCGCCCATCAACTCGGGGGCAAACGAGAACTCGGCCAACGAAATCTCAAAACGCAGCGCTGACGTGTCGGCGGCAGCGGTAGTGGCCGCGATCGAACGAGACGGTAAAACAGAGGCCAGGCCCAGGCCAGCAGCCGACAGCCCAAGCTGATTCAGAAATTGACGACGTGAAGAATGCATAGTCGATATTGGGAAAAGGTGATGGTCAATTAATTGGCTAACAGTACCGTAACTGGCACAAACAGCGGCGACTTACCCGCTTTTTCATTCTTGAAGACGAAGAACAGATCATGTCGCCCAGTCACCGGCGTCAGGTTTGCTTTTGCCAGGCTGGTTTTGAAGGGGTCGGCGTCTTTGGTCTCGGCCGGTAGTAGTTCGTCGGTCTGGCCAAGCAACGGCCCCGTTGGTGAGTCGACCCTGATTTCAATCCGCCCGCCAACGGCATTCAGCTGCGCTTTCGGAATCGACACCGAGAACGTCATGGTTTTGACGCCCGTCAGGTCCAGCTGATTGAACTGCACGTATGTATCTGGCGCCATCACAACGACCAACGGGTGAGGTTGCGTGCCCATTTTAAACAGCATAACGCCTTTCGACTGGCTATTGCTCGCGCCCAGGGGTAGCAGCGGATTGCGCAGTACCAACGCCTGTTCGGTTGTCTGGCCGGGCAAGCCGTTAGCGCCTTTGTCCTTATATGAGGCGCGCAGCACCAAGTCGGCGTTTTCGGCGCTGCCGGGTGCATACGTACCTTTAATGGGCAGCGAGGGCGTAACCACGGGCTTATCGGCCAGCGTCAGGATGTAGTTTACAATCTCGCTGGCGTCCGACGTACCCAGTTGCGGGTGGGCCGTCATGATGGCATCGCCCCAGACGCCACCACCGCCTTTGATGATCTTGTTCGAGAGACTTGCTACCGCATTAGGGTCTCGTTTATAGCGCCTGGCGACGTCGATGAATGAAGGCCCAACCGATTTTTTATCGGTAAAATGGCAGGCTTTGCAGTCGCTTTTGTCCATCAGCGTCTTGCCCATGCCCAGGTACGTTGCCTCCGAAAACTTATGGCCTGCCGCGCTGGTGACCTGCGCGGCGTCGGTCAGGTACGTTGCCTGCACCATCACCTGTTTGGGTTGAATTTTGCCGCTGGCGAGGCTGCCGTCTTCCTTGTCGGTCACGCTTACCTGATAGGCAATGGGCTGGCCGGGAAAGTAAAAACTTTTGTTACCCTTCGTGATGTCGAGCGCAACGGTTGGCGGTTGGTTACCGGCCATGATCGTCAGTTCACGCGTGTCGGCAAGGCCCTGCGCATCGGTGACTGTGAGCACCGCTTTATACTGGCCGGGCTTCTGAAACGTAAACGTCGGGCTGGGTTCGGTGAACAGGGTCGGTTGCCCGCCCGCCTTGCTGTAAATTTTCCACTGATACGTCAGCGCATCACCATCGAAATCTTTCGTGCCGGTCGATGAAAAAGCCACTTTTAGCGGTACGGCGCCCACCGTCTGGCTGGCCGAGGCCTGAATGGCTGGCTTCCGATTGCCCGCGTTAAATTCAATCCGCACCAGCCGCGAGTCGTCGTTTTTCACGAACCAGCCGGTGCCGTATTCGAGCACGTACAGGTCGCCATTAGGCCCGAAGGCCATATCGATCGGGTGGCTGAAAGCCATATTGGGCAGGAAACGCTCGATGTTGGTCATGTCGCCCTGTTCGTTGACACTAACCGCCAGAATCATGTCACGCATCCACTCGAACAGAAAAACCTTTCCGTCGTAGTAATCAGGAAAGGGCCGTTTGGCTCCGCCAAAATCACGTTTGTAGTAGGTTGGCCCCGCCATTGCGCTCCGGCCGCCCGTGCCCATGATCGGGAATTTTTTACTGCCGCTGGCCGGATACGAGATCAGCGCCGGTTGAGCCGGAGGCAGCTCGCGCAGGCCGGTGTTGTTGGGGGAATTGTTGACCGGATGCGCTGGATCGAACTGGGCCCCCGCCTTATTGCTGGCAAAATCGACGTCGTTATACGCTTTGTTGTCGCCCACAAAGTAGGGCCAGCCAAAATTGCCGGGCCGTCGCGCCTGGTTGTATTCGTCTTCGGCCATTGGCCCAACGCCCGCTGAATCGGCCCCGGCATCTGGCCCAACATCGCCCCAATACACGTACCCCTTGTGTTTATCAACCGAGATACGATACGGGTTTCGGTGACCCATCGTATAAATTTCGGGGCGGGTTTTGGCCGTTCCTTTCGGAAACAGGTTCCCGTCGGGAATGGTGTAGGTGCCATCGGGTTCGGGATGAATCCGCAGAATTTTGCCGCGCAAATCATTGGTGTTGCCCGACGACTTCTGCGCATCCCAGGGGCCGCGGTCGGGGCGCTCGTCGATGGGGGCATACAGGGTAGCGCGGGGGCTGGTGTTATCGCCCGTCGAGAGGTACAGATTACCGGCCCGGTCCCAGTCGATGGAGCCGCCCGTATGGCAGCATTGCTCGCGCTGAACGGGTACCTCCAGCAGCACCTTTTTCGACGAAAGCACCAGTTCGTCGCCCTTCAGCTCGTAGCGGGTCAGTATGTTTTTGGGTTCATCGCCCGCGGGTGAGTAATAGAGGTATACCCAGTGATTTTGCTCGAAATTAGGGTCGATGTTCACCCCCAGCAGGCCGTCTTCGGCCTCGGTTTCGTGCCCCTCTTTATCCTTATATTTCGTGCTGACCGGAATCGTTGCGATGGTCACCAGCTGCTTCGTCGCGGGCGAATAGATTCGGACGTCGCCGTGTCGCTCCACCAGCAATACCCGCTCATCGGGCAGAATAGCCATTTCCAAAGGCTCGTTGAGCTTTTCGGCCAGCACCACTTTGGTGAACCGGTTTTCGTCGGGCGGGGTGCCGGGTTCAGCCAGTGGCCGGGCCGAATACGCCCATAATCCCACGGCGCTGACACAAACTGCCGCCACAGTCCGGTAGGGCATCCGCGTCAAAAGAGCTGGTTTCATAACCAATATGTATTTTTAAAACAATAGTAGAAAGAAGATCTCAATGTGTATTATTTACACACTAGTTATTTTTTTATAATTTCTTCATGGAATACCAACATGAGTTGCAACGGCTAATCACCGACATCCGCCTCAACTGCCTGCCTTCTGTATCGATCGACTGCGTCATTTTTGGCTTTCACAGCGGGCAGCTTAAAGTGCTGCTGCTGCGTTGGAAAGGAACTGGCGACTGGTGCCTGCCGGGTGGACGGATTCGCCACGAAGAAAGCCTCGACGAGGCGGCTCATCGCAGCTTACGCCAGCGCACTGGCCTGAGCGAAATTTTCCTGCAACAGTTTCATACGTTTGGCGACGTGACGCGCTACAAACACTTCAGCGTGCAGGAAACGCTAAAAAAACTAGGCCTGCCCGACGATGTTGGGCAGGCCATTATCAGCCGGGATGTATCGGTTGGGTACTATGCACTGGTCGAATTTGCCAACGTAACCCCCACCCCCGGCCCTTTCACGGACGAATGCCGCTGGTGGAGTATTGATCAGATTCCGCCGTTGCTATTCGATCACAACGACATGATCAGTCTGGCCCTGAAAACCCTTCGGCGGCAACTCAGCTACCAGCCCATTGGGTACAATCTGTTGCCCGACAAGTTTACCATGCCCGATTTGCAGCAGTTGTACGAGACCATTCTGGGGCAGCCGCTGGACCGCCGCAATTTTCAGAAACGCATGTTGGGATATGGCATTCTCGAACGGCTGGACGAGCGCAAATTGGGCGGTGCACACAAGGCACCGTACCTGTACCAGTTCAACCAGGCGAACTACATGGCGGCACTTGATGCCGAGCGCCTTTATGTCGACTGAGCTTTTTCGTCGTGCAAGACAATCTGGGTGAACGTGTGATTGCACCAACAGCAGCGATATCGTCGGGTGGTCAGGAAAAACAGCGCCAGTTTGGTCATTGGGTTACGCTTGATACGCTCGAGCGTATGGTCTGCCCCACAGTTTGGGCAACGGCATTGGGTTGAAAAATTTAAGAGAGCCATGAGGTTGCTACAAACACGTTTAATCGTTAAGGTACTTGCTCCAGGTACGTTCATCGGATGTCGACCAACGTGCCTGTTCGCTTACTTTTCTATTCGAAAAATTCAATTAAATAGAGCAATTATCACTGCTAACTCATTGATAATTAGCCAATTTGAAAGGTAATCAAATCCAAACAGAGCTGAGCCGTATCCATCGTCTTTTAATGAGTATGTTACTGAGCGGCGGGGGCTTTTAGCGGGCTATTCATTCGTCTGTCGGTAAGCGACGAAGCCCAACTAGCCAGCATTGGGTACGTACCTGAACACAATCGCTGGCGCTGCCTGGTTGCGTAATCAGGTCAGCAGTATGGCGGCTTACAGCCTTTCTTCAGCCAGGTATACCTGCCCGGAATCGTTACGCTTCGGACAGGTGCCAACAAGCTACGCAGCCCGACAAAAGCGTACTTTTCTGAGCTACCGACCAAAACCCCGGCCGTTAATAAACCGGCAAGCGATTTATTAGCGATAAAAAAAGCCACACAACACTGAGAATGGCTGATTAAAAAACATCGGGAGGAATAACCTGTTGAATCAACGTACCCAACGTGCCTGTACTGTCATGACCAATCCGTTTTGACCGCTCAGGTACGTTGGATTTGAGGCCCAACATCAAGCCGTATAAACTAACTTATTATGATCGCTGCTAAAGGATACGCCGCTCAAACCAAAGACACGCCACTTGCCCCCTGGGCCTTCGACCGACGGACCGTTGGGCCACACGATGTTCAATTCGATATTACACACTGTGGCGTTTGCCATTCCGACCTGCATCAGATCAAAGATGAGTGGGGCGGCGGGATCTTCCCGATGGTGCCGGGGCATGAGATTGTTGGCCGGGTTATAGCCGTTGGCGATCAGGTCAGCAAATTCAAGGTAGGCGATCTGGCTGGTACAGGCTGCATGGTCGACTCGTGCCGCACCTGCGAGAATTGCCAGCATGGGCTGGAGCAGTATTGCACCAACGGCAACACGCTCACCTACAATAGCCTGGAGCAGGACAGGAAAACACCCACCTATGGCGGGTATTCCAACACCATCGTAGTGCACGAAGATTTTGTGCTGCATATGCCCGAGAAGCTCGACCTGGCGGCTGCGGCCCCGCTGTTGTGCGCCGGCATCACTACTTACTCGCCCCTTCGGCATTGGCAGGTTGGCAGAGGTCATAAACTGGCCGTGGTAGGGCTGGGTGGCCTCGGCCATATGGGCGTGAAGTTTGGAGTTGCTTTTGGTGCCGAGGTAACTGTGCTAAGCACATCACCCAAAAAGGAAGAAGACGCCCGCAGACTAGGTGCTCACAAGTTTGTCGTTACCAGTGATCCCGAGCAGGTGGCTGCCGTAACGGGCTATTTCGACTTCATTCTGGATACGGTTTCAGCCGAGCACGACTACAATCAGTACCTGGCCATGCTGAAGACCGACGGGGTACACATTTGTGTAGGCGCGCCACCGACTCCGGCGGCGATTCTGGCTTTCAGCCTTATCCCCGGCCGAAAATCGCTCGCGGGTTCTACCATTGGTGGCATTGCCGAAACGCAGGAGATGCTCGATTTTTGCGCCGAGCATAACATCGTTTCCGACATTGAGCTGATCGATATTAAGGATATTCATCCGGCCTACGATCGGATGCTGAAGGGCGATGTTCGGTATCGGTTCGTAATCGATATGGCGACGCTGTAGTAGCCACCTTGTTGGCTAGCCCTTCAGTTGCCTTTCGCTTTAACGCTACTAGCTATGCAGCTGAGACAAACTCTATCATTTTCGCTTACGAACTGGGTCACTGAATCAAAATTTCTTTCATTCACAACATCTGCACATATATTGGCATACAAAATTGAGCAGATTTCCATCTTTCTTCGCTAATTGCTAGCTGAAAGGTCGAATTAGTAGTTTATAAGCTTAACAAACACGCAGCTTCATCAGTCATCGATCTGAAGAAGCTGGTTAAACATAAAGCAGGTCCATGCGCTTGCATAGACCTGCTAACCTTCTTTAGTTGGATAAAGCGTAATGTGAAAAGCTTCAGCCGCATCGAGTTGAAGCTTTTTTGTTATTGCGTTCGATAGTAACACACGCAAATATGAGACCTACACTAACAACTCCAAATTTTACTTTGTCAAATTATCACTTAGATAAGCTATTTGTAGTTATTCAATTTAATTAAGTTAACACTATAGCTAACCTATATTGATACCCAAAATAGTGGGCTACCGCTTTACGCAGCAGCCCACTGGTCGATTTCCTAGTTGAATAAAGCAAAGAAAATATAGTAATCAATACAAAATGCATCGTTCGTAGTCACTATAAGCTCACGTGCATTTATACATATGATTGGTCTTCTAACTAGAACTACTCGACAATTGTTGAAAAATATTGGTAAACTTTTTGTTACCTCACAACAATACCCAGGAAACACAAGTATTCGTCACGCTAGGAGATAGTCCACGGCAAAACTTTTAAGCAAAGCGACAGTACTTACAGCCAACAAAAAAGCCAGCTAGACTTGATCTAACTGGCTGATTATGAGTTGAGCGGGAAATGGGTCTCGAACCCACGGCCTGCAGCTTGGGAAGCTGCCGCTCTACCAACTGAGCTACTCCCGCTTATGTTGTACAAATATACAGCCTCCCCCTACTCCTGCAAATAGCACTGGCAAAATTTACCGCCCAATCAGGACAAGCTAGGATAAGCCCAGCTTGATTGCTTCCATTACCAGGCCGACCCGCGTTTTTACCTGTAGCTTCTCAAATACAGCCTCCCGGTAACCATCTACGGTACGCGGACTCACGCACATTTTATCGGCAATTTCTACGTAGGTCAACTCGCTACAGGCCAGTTTCACAAAATGCCGCTCGCGGTCATTGAGCCGTCCGGATAGGCTGGATTTTACCTCAACGGGCGCCGGTGTCAACGTAGGTCGGCTAAGCTGCCCCAGTAAATGCCCGGTCAGGAACGCCGATGAATACACGCCTTTGTCGCGCACGTCGTCGAGCGCCTGCCGGAGTTCGTGCGGATGGCAGCCCTTCAACAAATAACCGCGTGTACCATGTTGCATCATTTGCACCACCGTCTGTTCGTCGTCAAGCATCGAGAGGGCAATCACACGTAACGCAGGATAACGTTCTCTCAGTTGAATGGCCGTGTCGAGACCATTCATTATGGGCATGTTTACGTCGAGCAGCACCAGGTCAGGAACAGCCTGTGTTTCTAACTTTCGGAACAGATCCTGTCCGTTTTCGGCGCAGAACAGGATGGTATAGTCATCGAGCCGATTGATCAGGTCGGCTAATGCCTGGGCCAGCAACCGATGATCATCAACAATGGCAACGGTGGTTTTCATACATCAACATAAGACAATGTCAGACAGCAAGTTAAGTAAAGTATTTTGCAGCTGTCAATACCAGATTGGCAGTAGATACTACCCAATTACTTAGTAGACGGTTAGCAAGCCGCTTTACTCGACTAACGCTATTACGACAATAGCCTAACTCAACTACTGCGCGGAATGGTCAGCACAACCTGGGTTCCTTCGCCGGGTGCCGTATGCCACACGCAGCTCCCGCCCAGCAGTTGTGCCCGCCGACGCAGGTTATGCAGCCCCTGCCCGCCTTTGCCGAGTGAACGGCTGTTCACTTCGGGCATCGAGAAGCCGGGGCCTTCGTCAGCAATGGTCAGCTGAAGCGCATCAGGCTGGTAATTGAGCGTCAGGTGGATGGGGGCGTAAGGGGCGTGCTTCAGGGCATTGTTGAGCGCTTCCTGCACCATGCGCAACAGCACAATTTCGCTGTCTCCTTTCAAAGCGTACGCGTCACCCAACACCTGAAACTGGGTACGTTGCTGCCCGGCGGCCCGATCGATTCGATCAAGTTCCAGCCGTATACATTCCAGTAGCCCAAAACGGGCTACAGTGTCGGTACTTAACGATTTGGACAGATTTCTGACGTCGGCCACTACAGTGGCCGTGTGGGTGAGCAGTTCTGATACTTTGCCCTGCACCGGTGAGTTGGCGGTTTCGTCCTCGAGCAGGTTCAAGTGCAGCCAGATGACCGACAGCATCTGCCCGATGTGGTCGTGGAGTTCGTCTCCGATGTGTTGAAGTGTCTGGTTTTGGGTTTCGAGCTGGGCCGTCAGGATTTCGCGCTGATGGGCTTCGTACAGATGCGTCAGTTCGGCCTGATGTTCAACGTACCGGCGCTTGTAGACAAAAAGCAATACGGTGATAAAAGCCCCTAGCAAAAGCAGTAGCAACGTACCCACGATAATTAGCAGCACTACATCCGATAATCCGTACTCCATACGCATAGCTGGTTATACCCCACGCTGGACATACTGCCGATTCACGTACCAGGCCACCATAAATAGCACCACCTGCAACCCGTTCAGTAGTTCCTGAATCCAATATACTGACAGCGCGTGTTGAGTGGACCGCTGAATGAGGTAGTTCATCAGCCCCTGTACAAAGAGATTACCTAATGCCGTGTAAAGAATAGCCGTACTGACCCAGAACATAGGGTCTTTTTCGAGCCCAGCCACCTTTATTTCCGAAAAAAGCTGCCGAAGGTATTGTAACGACCAGACACACAGCAGGCAATTGTAAATAGTCAGGGTATAGGAGTTGTAGTGCGTCCAGGGTTGAATCGTCAGCGAGAACCCCAGTGCAACGAGGGTAAACATGCCCGCCGACCACACGGCCGCCCGCTGCCAACCTGCTCCGACCAAAGCCCGGCTGAACATTAGCGAGAAGGCCACATACTGCCCAATCGTAAGCATATGAAATACATAGAGATTGTTGGGCTGCTTAAGCACCCGCCAGGCGATCACAGCCGTCAGGTTACCAACGAACGTTATGCCTATGCCGATCGCCAACCAACGTAAAGGCGGCATCAGTACGCTGTAATGACTGCCATACATGAGCGTACTGATGCCTAAGATAGACAGGTAAAGGACGGTGTCAATCATGTCAGAACAAAGCAGACAGTCTGCGCCAAAGCGGCTGGTCAGCCTACCGTATAATAGCGGTCAGATAAGGTGTCGGGGCAGGGTGGTTTACTACAGCAGCACATAACCGCTACGGCGTCGTTCCCGGCGAGCGCCCGCCCATCGGTAGCAAGGGGGGCAAGAAAAAAGAAATGATTACCGGTTTCGTCGAGTGCATTATAGAGTTTTACATACTTGGCTCCGGCTTCCTGAGAAAGCGTTAGGACTGTCTGCAACCGATTGATGCTGACCGCTTCAACCTGTGCAAATCTGGCTCGAACGGCCTCCCAGGCGACAGAATCGTCGAGAGAAACACTAAAACGGGTAACGGCTTCCCGGAGTTGCTCGGGAGTTAGTTCATAAAGATTAATGGCTGTGGACATACTTTTGAGGCTTATGGTTACTAGTGCAAGCAAACTAAGCCTCAGAAGGAGCAGTGAATAGGGGAAAATCACCCTATTTGACGGTTTTTTTTCTGGTTAGAATAGGGCAGAATCACCCGTTTGCGCCGGGTTTGGGGTCTTTATTTTTGGGAGAAAATTCAGCAGGCGATTCACTCTGTGCCTTGCGGTGAGTTTTCCGCCCAATCCACACCATCCGCCTTTTTCGGTTGCGGGCGAGCCGTCATTGGCTGACCGCCCGCAACCGAATATACAACGTACCTACGCCCCCCTCAGCCCGTCGCCTATCGTATCGTTTCCAGGTACGTTACTACCCCCGACAAACTCGTCAGCTATACGCAACGTGTGCTCTTATTCTACCAGAATACGCCGCACCGTGGTCTGTTCACCCACCCGAATCCGGAGCAGGTACGTACCTGCGGGCCAGTGCGTAAGTGGTACGGTTGTCGTCGTTTGCATGATTCGGTGCTGCTGTTTCGTTTTTCCCTGCATATCCAGTAGGTCAAGCGTGGCCGACTCGGTTAAGGGTTCAGCAAATTGCACCGTCAGCGCCGAGGTGGCCGGGATGGGGAATACTCGGACCGATTCAGTCAGTCCGTCCATCCGCAGCGGTTCGGTAGCCAACAGCGGCAGGACCGTAACCACCAATGGGGCAGGTAGCCCCGGCGCATTGCCGCAGCCATTACTCAGAGCCGTTAACCGGTAGGCGGTTGTTCGTTGAAGATGAAGTTCGATACTATGCGGATTGGCGTTGGTGGTCACCTGCTGCGCGGTGCCAACTACATTACTACTGTCGCGATAACTGAACGTCCAGGGGCCTTCGCCACCCAGCGTGACGTTGAGTTTGACCAGTTCGCCAGCCTGCGCCGGGTTTGGGGTGGCCGACAGGGTAGCACTGGCGGGAGCCCGTACCGCGATTTGGGTGGGTGTGGTCGTGTTGGTCGTCGAAATGTCGGGGTTGGTCGATACCACAACCAATGAATACGTACCCACGGCCAACGTGGCAGGCAACGTACCTGTCACCTGCCCTATGCCGACCCGTTGATCCGTCAGATCCGTGTACGTCAGCGCGGTCGTGCCTGCCTCAATCCGGGCGATGCGTACCCGGAAGGTATTCCCGGCGTTGAAACCGCCCGTGGCCTGGAAATTCGCCGTCACCGGGCTACCCGCACACACTACGCTGGCCGACAGCGGCAATGTACGGATCGAGGGTACCTGTACGGTAATGGTAGCCGAGCTGGTAGGCAGGCCTGTGCCGCAATTGTTGCTCACCTCGGCCACTTGGTAGACAGTCGTGCTGCTGGGGGTTACGCGCACCGTCGTGTCTTTCTGCGCCGTACCTGAAAGGCCATTCGACAACCTGAACCGATAAGGCCCGTTGCCCGTAAACGTGAGGGTGAGCGTGGCAGTCTGACCCAGCGTAACGGTTGTGCTGCCCGACAGGGCCAATGTGGGTGGCCCCAAGACAAACACCCGAATGGCGACACGCGGGCTCACGCAGCCATTACTACCCGTTTGGGTTACGTAATAAATGTCGCCATCGGCACTCTTGGTCACCTCGCTGGTCGAAGGCATGGGCGCTGCGGCGAAGGTTGTCCCCGTAGGGTCGGTCCAGCGTAGGTTCGTGCCGGTGGCTGACAGGGGTTGGGTTGTGCTTCCCTTACAAACATCAAGGCGGGTCTGACCGACGGCTGGCACCGGTGTGGTCTGAACAGCCACCGTCAGGCGCACTTTAGGGCTTTCGCAACCATTTACCGACTGCACTACCTGATACGTTTGCGTACCCGGCTGACTGGTTGGCGGAACAGGGGCCGTCGTTTCCGAAAGCAGTTTATCGCTGGCATCGTACCAGGCCAGATTCGCGTTGGCCACTGTGGTGTAGGCAGCTAACGCTGGGGCATTACTGTTCAGGCAATACGTCAGCGTTGGGTTGGGTACCGACGGTACATCGGGGCGGAGTTTCACTTCGGTTTGCAGGTAGGCCACCGCGTCGTTGCCGGGGTTGCAGCCCCGGCTGGCATCCGTCACTACAAAACGCAGGTTATAGGTCGCCTTGCTGGGCGTCGCTGTCGTAATAGTCGGGGCCGTAAATGTCTTCTGACTAGTGGGTGCGGCCCCGCTGCCGAAGTCGTATTGTACCCGGTAGTTGTCGGGCACGGGACCAGTAATGTCGGACAACGTAACGGGCTTATCGTTCTGGCAGAAGGTGTACTGGTACGTATTCGGGGCAACCAGCTGGAGCGGCACGGCTGGTGCGCCGGGCAGGGTTTTCACCGTCAGCGTGGTTGGGCTTACGGTACCTAATACACTGCTACTCACCACCCGCACCCGGTAGGCATTGCTATAAGTCAGGCTGGCCGGGATCGTCGCCGTTATGGTGTAGGCAGCTCCGTTCTGCGTGGCGGCACTCGTAGGTACGTTCACAAAGGCACCATTGCCATTGGCCAGCTGCACGGTGTAGGCAGTCATAGACGTAACCGACAGGCCACTGCTGGTGAAAGGTACTTCGATGGTAGAGCCCGCACAAACGGCGTTCGTCGCGATGGCCTGCGTAGTGATGAGTTGGGCAAAGGCGAGCGGGCTCGTACCAAATAAGATTAAAAAGAAGAACGACCGTATATATTTCGTCATAGGTATCAGAATAAGTCAACGCAGAAGCGCAGTAGGCGACCAATCAGTAACAGGCAGGTATTATGTAGACGGATAAATGAAGATGGGTCAATACCACACAGCTAATTTATAAAAGACAGTCAACCTCATCGCATGCACCACACGAGCCAATGAGACTCATTGACCGAAATGACAGCCATTCCTGCGCTTAGTATTGACTTACGCTGGCGCGGTCGGTTACAGGCGGAAGCAACCTAATTAACGCGCTCTTATACATACATTCCTTTCTGTAAGTCTTAAATTATTTTTAAAAAGTGTCATTTGTTAATATTTAGAATAAAGTATAGGTTTGATCAACCATTAACCTAACCATGCTAATGAAAAAATTCCTTTTACCCATCGTTTGTTTGGCTATCGTTGGTGCCGTGTCTTCCTGCTTTGACCCAACTATTGACCAGTCAGGTACGTCATCAGCAAGTGACCGAAATGCGAAACAGGGCGAAGATGGCCCCCGTCAGTGCGCCACGATGGACGTGCTGGCCGAAAACATCAAAGAAAACCCCGGTCTTGCCAAAAAGCTGGACGATATCGACAAACAAGCCAGCCGTTTCATGAAAAGCGGGTCGTTAGCGGCAGCCGCTGCGCC
Organism: Fibrella musci; assembly: GCF_041321105.1. NCBI lineage: Bacteria > Pseudomonadati > Bacteroidota > Cytophagia > Cytophagales > Spirosomataceae > Fibrella > Fibrella musci. Next base: position 153,052 of record NZ_JBGGWD010000002.1, read on the forward strand.
CTACACAGGTGTAGTCACCATCCCGGTCCGGGTGCACGTGATCTACAACACGGCGCAGCAAAACATCAGCGACGCGCAGATTCAGTCGCAGATTACGGTCCTCAACCGCGACTACCGCAAAACCAACAGTGACGTCAGTCTGTTGCCGGGCGTCTTTTCGAACCTGGCTTCCGACATGCAGATTCAGTTTACGCTGGCGAGCGTCGATCGGAAGCAGTCGAGCAAAACATCGTGGGGTACTCGTGACGCCATGAAGAGCAGCAAAAAAGGGGGCGTCGACGCCATCGACCCGACTCGTAGCCTGAACATCTGGGTCTGTAACATTGGCGGTGGCATCCTGGGTTACGCGCAATTTCCGGGTGGTACGGCCGCAACGGATGGTGTGGTTATCGGCCCACAATACTTTGGTAGCCGCGACCTCGTGCCGTCGGGCGGCTATTTTGCCAGCCCCTATGACAAAGGTCGCACCGCCACGCACGAAGTTGGTCACTGGCTTAACCTGCGGCATATCTGGGGCGATGCCAGTTGCGGTAATGATCAGGTTGCCGATACCCCGACGCAGCAGACGGCCAACTATGGTTGCCCGGCCTTCCCGCACGTCACCTGCGGCAATGGACCCAACGGCGATCTGTTTATGAACTACATGGACTACACCAACGACGCCTGCATGTATATGTTTACCAACGGCCAAACCGCCCGCAGCCGCGCGCTGTTCGCGTCGGACGGTGCCCGCCGGACATTTGTGCAGTAAGCCAGGTACGTTATCTAAACGCAGAAGGCCTTCTACCGAGCGATAGAAGGCCTTCTGCGTTCGACAGCTGTCGGTCAGGTACGTTGGTAGCGCTTCGCCAGATACTGCTTCAGGTACGTATGCGCTTCAGTTCGGGGGAGGCGTTGCTGACGGAGTTGCCCCTGTTCTACAGAAAAATTAAGCGCATAAGCCGAGTCTTCATCTTCGGCAATAAAATAACGAACCGGTCCAAAGAAGGTCTGGAGTTGATCGGTGTCGCAGGTGGGCAGGAATAATCGCAGAGCGCGGGGGTCATAGTAACGAAAATACAGCGCAGGCCCCTGTTCGGGTCTGACATAGAGAAAGCGCTTCAGATGTTGATACAGCGCCGATGGTTCGGCATCGGTAACAACGACTACACCCCAGGCCTGCCCCCAGCCTTCGGCCAGTACCCAGTCGACGAAAGCAGAATTTTGCAGTGAAAACAGGTAAGGTGCTACGTGGCTCAGGGTTTCTTCGGCACTACCGGCGTAAAGGCAACGGTATTGGTTTTCGCCCGCCAGTTCTTTGGCCGTATCCATTGCCTCGCTCATCCGGGCGGCATCCAATAAAACATGAGCCATATGATGCAGGTACGTCCTGGCCAGTGACCAATTAATGTTTCGTTAGTTCGTCGGCCGGATAGGCTTCGTTGGAGCTGTCCGCCACGTTTATCGCCTTGATGGTGCGGCCGCCTACCTTAGCCACGTGCGGTTTGCCGGTTACCCAACCCTGAAAATCGTCTTTACCAATGGCTTGCCTGGCACGAGTCTGGAAGGCGATTTCTTCGCCGTATTCCAGATCAATGAAGACCAGCGACGTGCTGGTAAAGCTTTTTTTGTCAAGGATGCCGTGGGGTTGGTACAGTGCCAGGTATTTACCATCTGGCGACCAGCTTTGGTGGTTACCAGCCTTTGTATCAACCATGTAACCATCTTCGGGTCGCGCCTCAATGGTAAAGGTATCGTCGGGCAGGTGGATCGTCAGTTTTTTCCAGGCAGCCACTTCGCCTGTTTCCTCCAGGAGAGCAGGTTCGTGGAAGGTTAATTTAATTTTTGAGACAGGGTGCGTCATGGTGAAACTGGGTTTGGCGCTTTTGCGAGCCACTCGACGAGTGGCCTGCCCGTTGGCGGGCGAGTTTATGCCAGCAGCAGCCCAGAGCAGTACCAAAACAAGAACGACGCATTGATTTCGCATAATGGGAGCACGTTGACGATTGGCTGGGTTCATGAAGGCGGCGTGTCGGCGGGCACTACCGGATTGGGCGCATCGCGTATACGTTCGTATCGCCCTTTCATATCCGTACCTCGTCGGGCTGGCCCATAAATAGAATTGATTTCGTCCTGATAAGTTTCCCGATTCTCGCCCCAGTCGGCGGGGTTCTTCGACACCTTGGGGTTGTTTTTATAAAATGTATCAAGGGCCGACCCATAGTCAGTTGACAGATAGGCGGGGCGGTTTACACTCTGGTCAAGCGCCAGTGCCCGGCCTTTGTCGGAGGTCATGTAGTCGGAGATGGGGTAGTCGTAGCCTTTGGGCTTTGTACCAGTTGCCTTATCGATCCGTTTTTTAAAGTCGATGATTTGCTGATCCTTGAAATCATCATCTTCGCCAGCCTTCCGCATCGAATCGAGTGCTTTCTCGACCTGCGCCTTGGTCTCAGCGTCGGTGTTGGGATCGCAGTAGCTTTTAATGAAGGCATACAGTTTATCGCCACCGACAGTTACCTGCTCGCCCTTGCTGTTGGTATAGGTGTATTTGGCGCGCGTTTCGGTGGTCGTGATGGTTTTCTTTTTCTTGCCCTTCCCTACCGTCTTCGTCACCTCTACCTCTTCGGTATCCCAGCCCTGATCCTGAAACACTGTCTTGTACTTGTCGGGCTTGCGGGCTTTGAACGCCACCATCTGATCGGTTAGCTCTCCTTTACCATCTGGCGCAATCGTTTTTTGCATGGCGCCCATCGTCAGTGCCTGGTTGTCGTAGGCCTGCACTGCGTTGAAATCACCTTCGTTGGGTGACATTAGCAGCATCGTTTTCGCGTCGCCTTCGGTAATCTGCTGGCTATCGATGAGTGAGTGCCACCGCCGATAGTCGCTTATGGGCTGCTTGTTCGTCTTATTGTTGTAGGCCGGTCCCCGCAGCTTGCCATAGCGTAGGCAACTCCAATCGCTCTTAGCCGCCTTGGCACAAGGCTGCGTGCTTTTGCTGACGGCATTGGTTTTGGGCACGGCACCGGTAGCCACTTTCAACTGCGCCGCTTTGGCGGGGGGCAGTGGCTTCGCGGGCGGTTTGGGTTGTGTGCTCATGGTTTGGGTTCTGCTTCGGTCAGGTACGTGTCCAAGTGGCTTCGTAACTGCTCTGTTTTCTCATCTTCACGGAGGCTGTCATCGGTTAAAATAGCCATTGCCCACTCGCTATTCGACGGAAAATCGGAGCCGTACACCAGCCAGAAATCAGTAAAGATGGTCAGGTTGGCGTCGGTGGTAAGCCCATAGCGGCGAGCCACATCGAGACTTTGCCGGATTGTCGTGCTGTGCTGATCCGTAGCCAGTTGATGAGCATACTCATCAGGCAAGTGCATGGCCACATGCTGGCGAATAGCCTCGATCAGTTTGTTCTGAAAGTGAGCATCGAGGCGTTCGATCTGTTGGGTGCGGATAGTCAGCATGTGGGTGGATCAGCCTAGCAAACTTCACAAAAAACGGCCCCACTGTTGGCTGCCTGTTTCAGCGCCATGGTTTGCAGGGCTGCCCGTTTTCCGGCATTCGAGAGTTTATCCAGCCAGTTCAGATCAGGTAGGCTTATACCCGGTACGACCACGCCCATATCCCCAATCAGCACAGTTGGGCAACCACCCACGATAATGCCTCCGTGAATGGTATTATCGCCCATACGGGCAGCCGGCTTGCCATTGATATACACTGACATCGACCCGACAATGATCGAGTCGGTTGGTCCTACGCACACACAAGTATCCCCCACCGTTGCCGCAGGCAGGCCACCGATCAGCACGTTAGATGACCCTTTTAAGATAGGTCCTCCTACGTGGGGAACGGGTGGTGTCCCTGGCGTGACCATCGGACAGGTGTGCATATCGGTTGAACGAGCAGCAGGCTTTCCCATTTCATCGGCGCTTTTATTAGGCTAAGATATTCAGATAACGTTCACTCACCAGTACCATTTTATAGTTTTTAGTTACTGGAAAGTAATACCGTACTATCCTTTGTGCTCAGATCATGCCGCGGGCTTTCAGTTCGAGGTATTTGTTGACGGTGTTGGCGGTCAAGTCTTTGGGAGCAGTCAGGATGCTCTGAATGCCGTATTGCTGGAGCTCTTTCACAATCTGCCGCTTTTCGTAGGAAAACTTTTCGGCAATCGTCTTCAGATACACCTCTTCGGTATTCTTAGCGGGCGTGTCGAGCAGCGAGCGTAGTTCGGTGTTGTCGAAAAAAACCACTAGCAGGAGGTGGTCTTTGGCCAGTCGGCGCAGGTAAGGCAACTGCCGCCGCATGCCACTAATGGTCTCGAAGTTGGTGAACAACAGCAACAGCCCGCGCTGACGTACCTGGGTACGTATGGTAGCGTACAACGCCTCGAAGTCGGTTTCGAGATAGCGCGTTTTCTGGCGATACAGCACCTCCAGAATTTTCAGCATGTGGCCCGGTCGGCGTTCGGCGGGCACCACCTGCCCAATTTTGTCGGAAAACGTAACGAGGCCGGCGCGATCCTGCTTAATGAGGGCAATGTTGCTCAACACCAGCGAAGCGTTGATAGCGTAGTCGAGCAGGGTAAGGCCCTCGAAGGGCGAGCGCATCACGCGGCCTTTGTCGATAAGGCAATAAACAGCCTGCGACCGTTCGTCGGTGTAGGCGTTCACCACCAGATTCGACTGGTTGGGATCGGAGCGGCGGGCGGTGGCTTTCCAGTTAATCGTACGGAGATCGTCGCCCTGCGTGTAAGGACGTACCTGCTCAAACTCCATGCTGTGACCAATACGCCGGATCTTCTTGATCCCCAACTCGGTGAGGCGATTGCTGGCGGCCAGCAGTTCATACTGCCGCATTTGCAGATACGACGGATACACGGGCACCAGCCGCCCCTGCTCAAACTGAAAGCGCCGTTTCAGCAGCCGCATGGGAGTCATTACATAGACATTGATGGCCCCGAAACTGTACTCGCCTCGCCGGACCGGGCGCAATTCATACCGTATTGTCTGGACTTCATTTGGTTTTACCTCACTCTGAAACAGTACGTCGCGCCGTTGAAACTGAAAGGGTATTTCGTCGATAATCTCGACAGGTACGTTGAACGGGTACCGGCTTTCGAGATATAGGGTGACGGGGTTGTCGTCGCCGTTCGACAGGCGTTCGGGCAGGGCGCGGCGGGCGAAAAACACGGGCTGGCTACCCACCTGACTCTGCCGGAAGAGCAAAAACGCATCGATCAGCAGCATCCCGACAAATACCACGAAAGCGATTTCCAACAGAGGGAACAGCAAGGGAAGCGCGTAGGCCACCACGAAAGCAACCACAAAGCCCAGCAGGATCAGCCAGACACGAAGCGAAACGAAAAGGGCGCGGAAGAACGTCATACGGGGCAAAATACAGCTTTTGCGCGATCAAGGCACATGGGCTGCCTCAGTATTGTAGCGCGGCGTGAGTCTGGTGAGTTCGTGTACCCGGCGCAGGTACAGAAACCTATCAAAACTACCTTGTCATTCGGAGCGTTTATGCGTAACTTGCTGTATTCCGCCGGGCAGCGTATGCCAACTCGGAGCAACAACACTGATGAACTTTGAATTAACCTCGGAATTTCAGCCAACCGGCGATCAGCCCAAGGCCATTGCTGAACTCGTTGACGGCCTGAAAAAGAATGAACCCGCGCAGGTTTTGCTCGGGGTTACGGGCAGCGGTAAGACATTTTCTATAGCCAATGTCATTCAGCAGGTCAATCGGCCCACGCTGGTCTTGAGCCACAACAAAACGCTGGCGGCCCAGCTTTACGGCGAATTCAAGCAGTTTTTCCCTAACAACGCCGTCGAGTATTTCATCTCCTACTACGACTACTACCAACCCGAGGCCTACATCGCCACCACCAACACGTACATCGAGAAAGACCTGGCAATCAACGAGGAAATCGACAAGCTCCGACTGGCAGCGACCTCGGCCCTGATGAGCGGTCGGCGCGACGTGATCGTGATTGCGTCGGTGTCGTGCATTTACGGCATGGGCAACCCCGAGGAGTTTCGGAACAACGTAGTCCGTATTGGCGTGGGTGAGCGCATGAGCCGCAACCAGTTTTTGCACAAGCTCGTCAGCATTCTTTACAGCCGCACCGAAGGTGACTTTGCCCGCGGTAACTTCCGAGTGAAAGGCGACACGGTCGATCTGTTCGTGGCTTATGCCGACTTCGCCTACCGGGTTATCTTCTTCGGCGACGAAATCGAAACCATTCAGCGCATCGACCCGGCCTCAGGCAAAAAGCTGTCCGACGAAAAGCTGGTGACGATCTTCCCGGCCAACCTGTTCGTGACGGGGCGCGACACGCTCAATGGAGCCATCACTCAAATCCAGGATGATCTGGTGTCGCAGATTCGGTATTTCGAGAGCGAATTTCGGGAGCAGGAAGCCGAGCGAATTAAGGAACGCACCGAGTTTGACCTGGAAATGATGCGCGAACTGGGCTATTGCTCGGGCATCGAGAACTACTCGCGCTATTTCGACCGCCGCAAACCCGGCCAACGCCCATTCTGTCTGCTCGATTATTTCCCCGACGATTTTCTGATGGTCATTGACGAAAGCCACGTCACGATTCCGCAGGTCAGGGCGATGTGGGGCGGCGACCGTTCGCGAAAAGTAGCGCTGGTCGATTACGGGTTCCGGCTCCCGTCGGCGATGGACAACCGACCGCTGACGTTTCAGGAGTTTGAAGACCTGTCGGGCCAGACGATTTACGTGTCGGCTACGCCATCAGACTATGAATTGCGCAAGAGCGAGGGCGTGGTCGTCGAACAGCTGATCCGCCCTACGGGTCTGCTCGACCCGGAAATCGAGGTACGTCCCAGCCTGAATCAGATCGACGATTTGCTGGAAGAAATCGACGTGCGCATCAAGCGACACGAGCGGGTGCTGATTACGACCCTGACCAAGCGGATGGCTGAAGAACTGACCAAATACCTGGAGCGTGTCGGCATCAAAACGCGCTACATTCACTCGGAAGTAAAAACGCTTGACCGGGTCGAGATTCTGCGCGATCTGCGATTGGGCAATTTCGATGTACTGGTAGGGGTAAACCTGTTGCGCGAAGGGCTCGACCTGCCCGAAGTATCGCTGGTCGCCATTATGGACGCCGACAAGGAAGGCTTCCTGCGCGATATCCGGTCGCTCATTCAGACCATCGGCCGGGCCGCCCGGAATGCCAACGGCAAGGTGCTCATGTATGCCGATACCATCACGGGTTCGATGGCAAAAGCCATTGACGAAACAAACCGCCGCCGGGCCATTCAGATGGAGTACAACGCCGACCACGGCATCACGCCGCAGACGGTACTGAAATCGCGCGAGTCGATTCTGGGGCAAACCAAGGTGGCCGATTCCAAACCGAAGCAATTCTATGTAGAGCCGGAAGAGATTCGGATTGCGGCCGACCCGGTGGTGCAATACATGGGCAAAAGCGACCTGGAACGGCTGGTCAAGGAGACGCAGTCGCGGATGGAACGCGCCGCCAAGGACCTCGACTTCATCGAAGCCGCCCGCCTGCGCGATGAGCTTTTTCAGCTTCGCGATAAGCTGAAGAAGGAAGCCGTGTAGCGCATTTGTAGTTACCTGGTTAAGAAGGTGCTAACCTCACAGGCACCGGCCTCTTCTTAGCCAGACAACTACCAACGTGCCTATCAGGTGTACTTCTGCATAGAATCAAGGAATAGTCCTATTCTGGACAAGCCTTGCCCTATCAATTATCCAAACAATGCCGTATTTTTGCGCCCTTGCTGTCAGACCTTTACAGGTAATAGGCGTAGAAACAATTCCCCATCCAGGCTTGTTTACCCACCACAGTTAACACTTCACGCGGTTTATCATGCTGATTACCCCCGGCCCTCTGTTGGCAACCGTCAATACCCCCGACCAGTTGCGCCACCTCCCCAAAGAACAGCTCCCTCAACTTTGCGATGAGTTACGCCAGTTCATTATCGATGTGGTGTCGGTCTACGGGGGGCACTTCGGGGCTAGCCTGGGTGTAGTCGAGCTGACAGCCGCCCTCCACTACGTTTTCAATACGCCCGACGACCAGCTGATCTGGGATGTAGGCCACCAGGCTTACGGCCACAAAATTCTGACGGGTCGTCGCGATAACTTTTACACCAACCGCTTCTACGGCGGACTGTCGGGCTTTCCCAAACGCAAAGAGAGCCCCTACGATGCCTTCGGCGTGGGCCATTCCTCGACCTCGATTTCGGCGGCGCTGGGTATGGCCGTCGCCTCACAGTTACAGGGCAATGCTACCCGCAACCACATCGCCGTCATTGGCGACGGTTCGATGACCGCCGGGCTGGCTTTCGAAGGCATGAACCACGCGGGCGCCACCGATGCCAACATGCTTATCGTGCTCAACGACAACTGCATGAGCATTGATCCCAACGTGGGCGCCCTGCGCGAGTACCTCACCGACATCACCACCTCGCCCACATACAACAAGGTCAAAGACGAGGTCTGGAACCTGCTGGGTAAGTTCAGCACGTTTGGTAAGTCGGCACAGGAGATCGTCTCTAAAGTAGAGAACGCTATCAAATCGTCGGTCCTCTCGCAGAGCAACCTCTTCGAGTCGCTGCACCTGCGCTACTTCGGCCCCATCGACGGCCACGACGTCGACCGGTTGGTGGATGTGCTGGCCGATCTGAAGACCATTCCCGGCCCCAAGATCCTGCACGTACTGACGGTGAAAGGCAAAGGCTACGGCCCGGCCGAAAAAGACCAGACCAAGTGGCACGCGCCGGGTCTGTTCGACAAGCTGACGGGCGAGATCAAGAAAAAGACGTACCTGACGCCCCAGCCGCCTAAATACCAGGATGTCTTCGGCCACACGCTGGTAGAGCTGGCTGAGCAGAACCCCCGCATCGTGGGCGTGACCCCGGCCATGCCCTCGGGCTCGTCGATGAACATCATGATGAAGGCTATGCCCGAGCGGGCTTTCGACGTGGGCATTGCCGAACAGCACGCGGTCACTTTCTCGGCGGGTATGGCTACGCGGGGCGAAGTGGTGTTCTGCAACATCTATTCGACGTTTATGCAGCGGGCCTACGATCAGGTGATTCACGACGTGTGTATCCAGGAACTGCCCGTAATTTTCTGTCTGGACCGGGCTGGTTTTGCCGGCGCTGACGGTCCCACCCACCACGGGGCCTATGACTTGGCTTACATGCGGTGCGTACCCAACATGATTGTGGCAGCACCGATGAATGAGCAGGAACTGCGCAACATGATGTACACGGCGGCTTCGGCCACGGTGCAGCAGGGCAAGCAGGCCTTCACGATCCGGTATCCACGGGGCGAAGGCGTGATGCCCAACTGGCGCACCCCGCTGGAAGAACTGCCCATCGGCAAAGCACGGCTGGTGCAGGACGGCGAAGAGGTCGCGATTCTCACCATTGGCCATATCGGCAATTACGTTACGCAGGCGCTGGGTACGTTAGCCACAGAAGGCATCCGACCGGCGCATGTCGATATGCGGTACGTAAAGCCGCTGGACGAGGCGATGTTGCATCAGGTGTTCCAGCGCTTTGATCGGGTGTTGACGGTCGAAGACGGCTGCTTGCAGGGCGGCTTCGGGTCGGCGGTGCTGGAGTTCATGGTGGATCACGGCTACAGCGCGCGGGTGAAGCGACTAGGCATCCCGGATGCAATCATCGAGCACGGCGAGCAGTTGGAGTTGCAGCGGGAATGTGGTTTCGATCCGCAGGGTATCGCCGATGCCGTTCGCCAATTGCTCTATGCCAATCAAAAAGTAAGCGTATAAAATACTATTTAGTTTATGATGCGGCTGGGACGTCATTTAGTCTAAAAATGGGCTAAATGACGTCCCAGCTGCATTATTGTGTTCTTCGTGATTTTCCTCTCTACAGGACCTTAGTTAGAAATAACAGACTTTTTTTTGGGCTTTATAAATCCGAAACAGCTTCATATTCCGTAAGCATAGTGGGTCTGCAGGTGGCAGATCGTAGTAACGTTTGAAAAACTATGCTTACATCCAAGAATGATCAGCAGGAACCAAGCCCTGTTGTCTCGCCCGAACACCCGTCTCTGATTGTAGGCCGGCGGTTGTTTCTCCGCTACGCTGGTTTCACCGCTGCTTCGGCCAGCCTACTTGTAACGGCTTGTAGCAAAAACGACAACGTCGGTACAAACCCCACCCCGCAGGCAGTCGACCTCGGCGCGGGCGATGTCGGTATTCTCAACTATGCTTATGCCCTTGAGCAGTTGGAAGCCGCCTTTTACACACAGGTTATTGCCACGCCCTACAGCGGCATGAGCGCCGACGAAATGACCATCCTGACGGAAATCCGGGATCACGAGCAAATCCACCGCGACTTTTTCAAGACGGCTATCGGTAGTGCTGCCATCCCAGCCCTGACGCCTAACTTCGGCGCCATCAACTTCAATGACCGCAACAGCGTACTGACCGCAGCCCGCACCTTCGAAGATCTGGGTGTATCGGCCTATAACGGAGCCGGTAAACTCATCAAAGACGTTAACTATCTGTTGCTGGCCGGTAAAATTGTTTCGGTTGAAGCCCGCCACGCCGCTATCATCCGCGACCTGCTCAATTCGCGCACGGCGGCCTTCGCCGGTGACGATGTTGTTACGCCTTCGAACGGCCTTGACGCCGCCCGTCTGCCCTCAGCCGTGTTGCCGCTGGCTCAGCCTTTCATTCAAAATAAAGTAACCGCCACTCAGCTGGCTTAACATACTCAGCACTATGAATCTGTTCCAGCTTTTCGAAGATATCGAGAAAGTAGACGGCGATATGGCCGAACGCGTGTCATATTACAGTCGCCGCAACTGGCTCAAAATGAGCCGGAAAGTATCGACTGCCGTAGCCGCACCAACCGTACTGGCCGCCAGCCTGAACGAAGCCTATGCACAGGCTTCACAAACGGCCGTTGTCGATGTACTGAATTTCGCCCTGACGCTCGAATACCTCGAAGACGAGTATTACCGCACGGCCTTGAATACCACTGGCCTGATTGCCTCCGATGACCAGATCATCCGCCAGATCAGCAAGCACGAAGCCGCGCACGTAGCGTTGCTGAAAGGTGCGCTGGGTAGCGCTGCCATAGCGAAACCGACGTTCAAATTTGGTACTGTGTTCAGCAGTCAGCAGACATTCCTGGCCGTTGCGCAGGCACTCGAAGATACGGGTGTACGGGCCTACAAAGGGCAGGCGGGCAATCTGCTCGGTACCGATGCGCTGACTACGGCATTGCAAATTCACTCGGTTGAAGCGCGCCATGCCGCGATGATCCGCCGGGTACGTGCCCAGAAAGGATGGATCTCTGACCCGGCCGAACAACCCTCGGCTGTGTATGCTGGTGAAGACAACACCACGCAGGCGGGTGTAGCCCTCCCCGGTGCCACCGGTAAAGATGCCGCACGCGTTCGGGAGGCTTTTGATGAGCCGCTGACCAAAGAGCAGGTACTGGCCATTGCGGCTCCTTACCTCGCATAAGTAACAATTATTTTTATGTTAATGCTTCGTTATACAACTTGGTGTTAACTTGTTCATGCAAACCCGCAAGGTCCTGTCAACAGTTGTCAGGACCTTGCGGGTTTTAGCAGAATCCGCTCGTTACGCTCTAAATTTTAAACTATAGTGCCAATGCGCTGTTGAATACTAGTTACTCCTATATGCTGCTCATAATTACGGCATACTATGGGTCAGGTATACGTTGCTATTATTCAGCCGTTATATTTGGAGAGACATCCCCAACCTGCCTTGTCTAAACGTTCGCCCCTTGCTACAGAATCGGTTCTCGTCGAGAAGCTACTTCAGCGCGACGAGCAGGCTTTTCAGTGGCTGTATAAACACTATTCAGCGGCGCTGTATGGCGTCCTGCTGAAGATTGTGCGGGAAGAAGAACAAGCGCAGGATCTGCTTCAGGAGGTCTTTATCAAGATCTGGAATAATACAACCAGCTACGATACCCAGAAGGGAAGGCTCTTCACCTGGATGCTCAATATTGCCCGCAATACCGGCATCGATGCCGTTCGGTCGGGCAAAGCCATGAGCCGGCCCAGTAACGCACAGACCTTGTCAACCGACGACGCAGGTACGTTCGCCGTTGACCGCGAGTATGCGGTTGCGCCCGAGAACCCCGATCACATCGGCCTGCGCGAAGTGATTCAGCAGCTCCGGCCCGACCGGAAGCAGCTTATCGACCTGGTTTATTTTGGCGGCTACACCCACGAAGAAGCCGCCGATGAGCTCGGCCTGCCCCTTGGCACCGTCAAAACCCGCATCCGTTCTGCGTTGCAGGAGCTCAAACAATTGTTCAGGTAAGAGGCGGTCGTTTGTCGGCTTTGGTGGCCATGTTAGGCCTTCCTTAGAATAGACAATCCGCAAAACCTCAAACAATGCTGCCGTTTGTTAGTAATATACTGGCAATCCACAGTAAACAATTGAAGAGTCATGCTAGAACGTCTGGAGGAAATTCGCGAAAATATATTCCGCTACCTCGAAGCGCGTATTGAATTATTTACCCTCGAAACGCGGGCTAAAGTTGAAGAAGGGGCCGTAGTCGCTACTCATGGCGTTATCCTGGGTTTTCTGGCAACGATCACGACAATCTTCCTGTTCAGCCTGCTGGCCGCCTACCTGAACGAGGTCACCAACAGCCGTTACCTTGGCTTTCTGATTGTAGCGGGCTTTTTTCTCATATTGACCATCATTTGGGCCGTATCGAAGCAGTCAATGGTTAGCCTGATCCGGAAAATCGCCTACAAAGCCCTCAAAGAAAGCCAGGAGAAGAAAGCCGACGAACGCTCACAAGCCGTGCAGGACCTGATGAATCAGACCACCGCGTCGATGAAGCAGATTGGTCAATAGGCCAACCGGCCGTTCCCCTTTTTTGCTGGTCGCCAACAAAGCTTACTAGAGCCAGTTCTGCGGACTAACAACGCATCAACAACTCAACTTTTTCTTTTTATTTTAGACACGTAATATCATGGATGATCCTAAAGTACCGTTTTCTGATACGACAGCCCGCCGAGCGCAATTGATGCAGGCGACAGAACGCTTCAAATCATCGATTCAGGAGAACGTCGATTCGCTGAAGTCTGACGCATCGGAAATCGGGAAAACGACCGCCTTGGTGGCTGGTGTTGCTTTCGGTGTATTTTTGCTTGCTAATCTGATTCTTCCGAAGTCTGACGAATACCGCCGGGCTGAGAAATACGGAGAATGGGATGATGACGACGAAGACGAGTATACTGATTACGACGATGAGGATGACGACGACGAGCCTGTGGCCCGGAGACAGCCCAAGTCTGTTCAGAAACAAGCCAAAGAAACGCAACGATCAGCGGCAGCGAGCGGGCTCATTGGCGGATTGTTAACGTCAGTACTGACAAACATCGCCAAAGAACAGCTCTCGGGCCTGCTGACGCGCATTCGGACAAATAATGCAATCAACCCCACAGCGCAACACGCTGCCACACAGTACCACGAAAAGGCTTCCACAGAGCCTGCTGACTACACTCATCAGTCGTAGGGAGCAGGGGCGTAAATCCTTTGCCGTATTGCTCGACCCCGATAAGGTTGAGCAATACGATTTTGATCAAATCGTCAGCCGGGCTGCTCAGCATCAGGCTGACTTTTTTTTGGTAGGTGGCAGTTTGATCACCGACTACGTTCAGCGTGACATGATCGCCACGATCCGCCGTCTGACTCAGATTCCCGTTATTCTGTTTCCCGGCAACTCGCTGCACATCGAACCTTCGGCCGATTCGCTGTTGTTGCTTTCGCTCATTTCGGGGCGTAATCCCGAACTGCTCATCGGGCAGCACGTGATTGCCGCGCCCCTGCTCAAGCGCAGCGGGCTCGACATTATCCCGACGGCCTACATGCTCGTGGATGGGGGCGTACCAACCACGGTGTCGTACATCAGCAACACCACGCCCCTCCCCCACGACAAACCCGGCGTGGCGGCCTGCACAGCCATGGCCGGCGAACTCCTGGGGCTCCGGCTAACGTACCTGGATGCTGGCAGCGGTGCCCGCCGCCCCGTGCCACCCGCGCTGATTGCCGCCGTACGGGCCGCCGTTGACTCGCCGATTGTGGTGGGCGGCGGAATCAATTCCGGCGAACGCGCCTACGAAGCTCTCAACGCCGGGGCTGACCTGATTGTCGTGGGCAACGGCATCGAACAAAACCCCGACCTGTTGCCGGAACTGGCCAATGTAGTGGCTTCGTTTAATTCGTTATCCTCTGTTAACCAATAATATACGTATGCGTACCCGGCTTGTTCGTTTGTTCCAAACGAGCCTTTTTGCAATCACCCTGCTGGCTGGCGTGTCAATAACCGCCACTGCGCAGCCCAAACCCCGCCGAACGTACCCAGGCCGTTTTTATACCTCGGTTGAAAAATTGGCCCAGTTCCCCGGCGGTCGTGAGGCGATGCTGCGTTTTCTGGCCGATAATATTGAGTACCCCAACGCCCTCGACCGAATTCAGTACAAACCGGGTCCGGTTACCGTGCGGTTCATCGTAGCCCCCGACGGCGCCCTGTACGACATTACAGTCGACTCCAAGCCGGTCACCAATCCCGAGGCGGAAAAGGGCATGGACACCTATCGCATCAGCATCATCCGGGCGATCGAAAAGATGCCTCGCTGGAAACCCGCCCAGCTCGACGGCGGCCCGGTTGCCATGCTATACACGTTGCCGCTACAGGTCGATAACTGAATTAAAAAGCAACAGAACGAAAGGTGAACGCGGGCAGCACGTACCTGAGCTATTCGTTCGCCCATTAACCCATATGAAGGTATTCAAATTCGGTGGCGCTTCGGTGCGCGACGCGGCTGGCATTCGCAACGTAGGCCGTATCATCAGCCAAACCATCGCCAACGGGGCCGAGCTGCTAATTGTGGTCTCGGCGATGGGCAAAACCACCAATGCGCTTGAAGAAGTCGTTGTCAGCTACATGGCTGGCCGTTCAGACGAGGCTCAGCTTCGGTGGCAGAACGTAGTGATTGCGCATGAGTTGATCGTAGCTGAATTTGAATTGCCCGAAACTCTGCTAACTCCCGTCAGGAACACCTTTGCAACAGTAGCCACCCAACTGACTACGCCCGCTACGCAGGGCTACGATGAAGCGTATGACCAGATTGTGTCGATGGGCGAAGTCATCTCGACGCAACTGCTCACGGCCTATTTAACTCACCTCGGTTTGCCCGTACAATGGGCCGACGCCCGGCTGCTGATTCGCACAGACGACACGTTCCGCGAAGGCCGCGTCGATTGGGCCATCACCGAAACGCAGATTCAGGCATTGATGGCCTCAAAACCCGGCCTGATCGTAACTCAGGGTTTCATTGGGGGCACTTCAACTGGCCAGACCACTACCCTGGGCCGCGAAGGTTCCGACTACTCGGCGGCAATTTTTGCCTATTGCACGCAGGCGCAGGACGTAACCATCTGGAAGGACGTACCTGGCGTGCTGAATGCCGACCCGCGCTATTTCGACGAAACGGTGCTGTTGCCCTCGCTGACGTACCAGGACGCCACAGAACTGGCCTATTATGGCGCGACGGTCATTCACCCGAAAACCATCAAGCCGCTTCAGAACAAAGGTATTCCGCTCTATGTACGGTCGTTTGTGCAGCCCGATCAGCCGGGAACGATGGTGGGCGGGGCACCCGTGCCGAACCCCACGCCTTCGTTTATTTTCAAGGTGAATCAGTTGCTGATTTCGCTGCACCCGACTGACTTCTCGTTTATCGCGGAAGACAACCTGAGCCTGATTTTCAGCCTGTTTGCTGAAGCGGGGGTGAAGATTAATCTGATGCAGAATACAGCGCTGAACTTCTCAGTCGTGGTCGATTCACGCCCGGAGCGTATCCCCGATTTGCTCGAACGACTCCGCGATCATTTCCGCGTCACCTACAACGAAGCCCTGGAGCTGATCACAATCCGGCATTACGACCAAAGCACCATCGACCGGGT
Source organism: Fibrella musci (assembly GCF_041321105.1). Lineage (NCBI taxonomy): Bacteria > Pseudomonadati > Bacteroidota > Cytophagia > Cytophagales > Spirosomataceae > Fibrella > Fibrella musci. The sequence goes on from NZ_JBGGWD010000002.1 coordinate 169,037, forward strand.
ACTCGTCGGGAAAACTATGCTGCTGGAACAAAAAAGCCGCATCACCGTGCAACTGGTAGTGCGGGACGAAGGGAAAAGCTAGTTTGATGTTTCGAGTTGGCTGACGCCGGAGTAAACTTGCGTCAGCCAACTCGAAACGTTAAACCCGAAACTCTAAACTAAAACTTGGGACACGACAGCATACCTTTCTTCGGCTTGTAGCGATCCCGGTTGCTTTCGGGGCGGTCGAAGATGTAGGAGAGCGAAATTTCGTGTGAGCCGCCGCTGGCAAAACCCAGCGTGGAAATGGTTGCATCGTAGCTGTAGCCAATCGAGAATTTATCGGCCCGGTAGCCAATCAGCCCTGCAAACGCGTCGTGATTGTTGATCCGCTGATCGTACTTCTTGAACGGAATGCCCCGGTAGTAGACACCCACCGTAATCGGCGAATAGGTCAGGTACGTGCCAATGTCGAGTTGATCGTATTTGCCCTGAAACTTGTAGTTAACAACCGGCGAGATGCTGATCTCACGGTCCATCTCATCGCCATAGCCCGTGATGCCCTGCAACGGGATACGCAGCCCGGCTTGCAGGCTTCCCTTGATGGGCAGGCGGCTACCGGTGGTGGTTGAGAAAAAGCTCTGGTCGGGCCGGTTGATGTGGTGCGCCGAGAGCCCCACCCAAAACCAGTCGGAGTAGAAGAGGCCGCCCGTCGAGAAATCGAGATACTTATTTACTGGCGCACCCGCCAGTACCACCGGATCGGAGGTTTTGTCACGGATGATGCCGCTGGTCGAAAACTGATCGCCGAACGTCAGGCCGAAATAGTTGACATTGCGGTTGACATAGCTACCCTGCACCCCAAGCCGCACAAACGACGCCTCACCCACCTGAAACTGGTATGCATATTGCGCAGCAAACTCTGTTGACTGCACAGCACCCTGCCCCTGGTTGTCGCTGATGAACATCACACCGATACCACTGTTCAGTTTCGGGATAAAGTGGTCAACGCCCACGACCGTAGTGACGTAATTGGTAATGGCAGGCCACTGGTTACGATAGTTGATGGTGGCCCGTGGTGCCAGCGCCGACCCCGCAAAGGCCGGGTTCAGGTACTGCGGAGCCGCATAAAACTGCGTAAACTGAGGGTCCTGTGCCCAGGCCGACAGGTTGCCGAGCAACATCAGCACGCCAAGAAACGTATATCGTAATGCCATATGGATAAAACTGCGCAAAATTAACGCCAAACAGAACGTGAATGGGCTTTTCGTAACGACTATTGACGGTCGTTAGGCCCGGCCACAAATCGAGCAACTGGTTCCAACGTTTATCCCTGTAATACTCGTCTTATTGAGTGAAACGTTGAGAGTTAGCCCGGTAAAATTTTACGCTTCCCGATTCGTTTAACATAACGTAACGAGTCTGTTGTCTGTTATGTACGCGCCAGACTTTCGTTTGTTCTCAACATACCTATGAACCGCTGGGTTACCTTTACCATATACGCGACACTTTGGGCGATAGTCGGGCTGCTGCTCCTTCCTTCCAGCGGGTGGGCGCAAACCGGCCCCGTGTCGAGCACGCCCACGGCCGCCTCGCTGATTCGGCAAACCGAGCAGGAAAACCAGATCAAGATCGTCGGCAAGCTGTGTACGCCGACTAACCCGGGCGGGCCAGTCAGCACCACGGGCAGTTCGGGCTCGGCTACCTCGGCCAACGCCAACTGCGGCAGCGATCCCGTCAATTTTTACGATGTTGACCCGGCGTCTTTCAAGGATCGAACCGTTTGGGTGATTGAGGGCGGTGCTCCACAAACTGGCGGCGTAGCCAGCACGTCCTTCACGACACCGGGGGTCAAATCCATAACGCTGACCCGCTTCTATTCATCGACCGTAACCGGCGGCGTCTCTACTACCGTCAGCGTACCCAAGACATTTACCGTCAACGTAGGTACGCCCCCCAGGCAATTTCAGAACTGGCGCAACGACACCACTATTTGTAAGGGTACCGAACTTAAGATTGACCCATATCCAAGTGGAGCACCTGATGGCGTAACGTACCTGTGGTATCCGAAAGGCGAGGTAACGCAGGCGATTAGCACTACAGCCTCAGGCTGTTATTCGGTGGAGGTCACCAATGCAGACGGCTGTTCTGTTCAGGATAAAATTCAGGTCAGTTTGTGCCCGGAACAGAATGCGTCGGCGGGCTCTAAATGGTATTTTGGCAATAACGCCGGCCTTGACTTTGCCGGAGGCGAGCCCAAACCCATCGATGATGGCAAGCTTAGTACCATTGAAGGGTCGGCCTCCATCACCGACACGAAAGGGAACGTACTATTCTATACCGATGGTATCACCATCTTCGACAAGGATGGCAAGCCGATGCAGTTGTTTGACCCCATCAGCGGCACCTTGACCACGGCGGCCTCGCTCAGCGGCAACCAGCGCTCTACGCAGTCGGCCATTATCGTGCCTAAGCCGGTTTGTCGGGGCTGCGACTACGAGTACTACGTCTACACCACTGCCGAAATCAACGGTACCCGGCAGGTTACGTACAGCATCGTCGATATGCGCCGGAACAGTGGCGCGGGCGCTATCACCCAGCAGAACTTGCCGGTCGTTTCCAACACAACGTCGTCGAGTAGCACTGAACGGTCGGCTTCGGTTCGCCGCGATCGCGACACGACGTACTGGGTAATGACGCACGATTACGGCACCAACTGTTTCCGGGTCGACCACCTGACAGCGCAGCTTAAAACCGAACAGAAACAATATTGCCTCGGCACGGCGCACGATTCGCCCGCCCGCGGGGAAGGACAGATGAAATTTGGCCCGGCTCCCCAACCCGCCAGCACGACCGCCACCAGTGGCACAGGTACGTCGGGAACGGTGGTGTCAGGTACGGCTACGCAGGGAAATAGCAACACGGCTGTCAGGCCCGTCGCGGTGGTCATACCCGGCGATCCAAACAGTACAGACCCGGATCGACAGAAAAGCTACGTCGAGATCTTCAACTTCAATACAGAAACGGGCGAACTCAAGGGGCCTGATAAACGAATTGATATGGGGCCCGCGCCGCCCACCGCCTACGGGGTCGAGTTTTCGCCCGACGGCAGTAAAATCTACGTCACGCAGATTGGCTCCGTCTCCAGCGTGAGCGGGGTACAAACGCAGACGGGACCCTCGCGCATCATTCAGTACGACATCACCGACGCCGACCCAGCCAGTACCAGTGCGGTGGTGGCCGAAAGCACACAGCAGCAGTTTGGTTCTTTACAGATTGGCCCCGACGGAAAAATCTACGTAGCCGTACAGGGAGCCACCTCGTTGGGGGTAATCGACAATGCCGATGGCAGCGGTGCCACCACAACCAACCCGTTTGCCAAGCCGCCAACGTTTACGCTGACAGGACAGGATTTGGGTGGTAAGATCAGCCAGTTAGGCCTGCCTAACCAGGTAGCTAACTTCAGCCAGCCATCGAGTAACCCCGGTGTGTCGGCCAGCAATGTCTGCCAGGGGAACCCGGTCGAGCTACAGATTACGCCCTATTGCCCTAAGCTGAAAGAAACCTACAACCTGCGGGTACGTAACAGCTCAGGGGCTATTGTAGCCCAGACCCTGTCGTTTACGACGACTTCGCAGAGCTACAGCATCTCGACGCCAGGTACGTACTCGGCGACGCTGGAGGTGCGCGTGATTACGTCAACCGGCGCTACCTGTACGACTGCTACGGCCGAGACGTCGTTTACTGTCATTGAGCAGCCACCCGCCTTCGATCTGGGGCCCGACATTAATAAGTGCGACTCGAACCCGGTTTCGCTAACGATCCCCGCCGTAGCCGAGCAATACGCCTGGGTATTGGGCAGGCAAATCGTCAGTACGTCGAGGGTGCTCAGCACGACCGTCTCCGGTAGGTACACAGCCTATATCGGGAATGGCGGCGAGTGTGTGGAGCAAGATCAGATCACGATCAATTTCTATAGGCCTGGCAATATCGACTTGGGGCCACCCGTACCGCTTTGCGAGAAGAGTACACGCGAACTAACCCTGACGTCGCCCGGCTTTACGTCCTTTAGCTGGACATCGGGTGTGTTAAGTACCACCCTCACCGATCGGACCATCACAATCGACAAGCCAGGTACGTATTCGCTGGTGGCCTCCTATGATCGAACAACGCCAACCGGGCCGCTCACCTGTTATGCCCGAGATCAGATCGACGTCGTGTCAGCCAAGTTGCCAACAATTACTTCATCGCTGCGTCAACCGGCTAGCTGTACCGCTGCCGATGGGGTTATCACCATTACGCCGGCCCCTACGTCGGTCGTATCCGGTACGCCCACAGCCAGCACGTCATTTACGTATTCCTGGACAGCGGTCAGCGGGACGCCTATTTCCACGACTGGCAATTCAGCTTCGGCCTTAACCGAAGGCACCTATCAGGTGAGCGTCACCGATGCCAACGCCTGCTCGGTGGTAACCCCATTCACGTTGCAGTCGACGTCGCAACGCCTACAACTGGCCCTGACGCCATCGCTGCAACAGTGCGGAGAGCCCACCAGTGGCAGTATTGCGCTGGGCGTTAGCAATGGCACTGCCGTCGAGATCCGATGGGTAGGACCACCCGGCTCATCGTTTGTGTCGACAGGTACGTCGCTAACCGGCGCTTCGGCGGGAGTTTATAGCGTGTCGGCCACCAACAACCTGGGTTGTGTTTCGTCGGCCTCGACGACGGTTGGGCTCAGCACCACGTCGACACTCAGCCTGTCGAACCGCAGTAATTGCGTGGGCGATACCGTGCAGTTGATCCCGTCACGGCTGGGCAATTTCACGAGTGGGGTTATTTATCGCTGGAGCACCGGCGAAACCACCGAGCGAATCTCGCCCCGAACGGCGGGTACGTATTCGCTCACGGCCATCAACACGCAGAATGGGTGCATCGGTACGGCCAGTGCTACAGCTCAGTTTGTGCAGAAGCCCAATGTCTCGGCGGGCAACAACCTGTCGCTTTGTCTGGGTTCGCCGCAGTCGCTTACGTTGTTGCAGCTGACGGGGGCTAGTCCCGGCGGGGGTACCTGGGCGGGCCCGAGCGTCAGTTCGACCGGCTCGTTTACGGCGAACCCGGCTCAGGTTGGGCAGGTGGTAACCGTGACGTATTCGGTTACCGTTAGTGGGTGTGCCAACTCCGCGCCGCGCCAGATTGCCCTGAATCAGGTGCCACAGGTTAACGCCGGGCCCGATGCCGATTTCTGCGAAGGCAGTGGTCAGGCGCTGCGTGCCTCTGGCTCACCGGGGGCTGTGTTCCGCTGGAGCGACGGCACGCAAGGGTCGTTGATTCGCCCCAACCAAACCGGGCGGTATACAGTGACGGCCAGCCTGAATGGTTGCGAAGCCAGCGACGACCTACAGGTGCTAGTGCGTCCCGCGCCCCGCTTCGACCTGACGCGCCAGGCGGTTATCTGTGTGGGCGACCGTCAGCAAACCCAGTTGCGGGTGGTACCGCAAAGCAACGACCAAACCGTTGTCTGGACCACGAGCAACACCGCTTCAACTACACTCACCGTTAGTGCGGCGGGTACGTATTCGGTGGTGGTGACGGGGGCCAATGGTTGTGTGGCTGGCGATGCGGCCGTGGTACTTGACCGCTGCGAACCGCGCGTGTTTGCACCCAATGCGTTCTCGCCCAATGGCGACAGTAGTAACGATCGGTTTGGGACGCTCAACGCCTATACCACCGACCTGGAACTGCGCATCTATAATCGCTGGGGTGAGGTGATTTTTGCCAGTACGCCCGAAACCCCCGACTGGGATGGTACGTACCGCGGCGAACCGGCTCAATCGATGCTGTATCCGTATACAATCACTTACCGCAGCCAATACTTCCCCGAACGCCCCGCCGTTGTCAAGCGCGGCAGCGTATTGTTGCTGAGGTAAAGAAAAGATACGAAGAAAAGGTACAAGGTCCAAGGTCCAAAGTTGGCTGGCGCGTCATGCTCGCGCGCCAGCCAACTTTGGACCTTGGACTTTGTACCTTTTCTTCGTATCTTTAAGGTAGAACAGACAGGACAACAACTACCTGATAATCAGTTATGCGCAAAGATTTTATGACCGGGTCGGGGGATGCCATGTCGGCCACGGAAAAGGAAATCGAACGGGCGTTGCGGCCCCTTTCGTTCGAGGACTTCACCGGGCAGGCCAAAGTCCTCGATAACCTGGAAGTCTTCGTCAAAGCGGCCATGCAGCGGGGCGACGCCCTCGACCATGTGCTGCTTCATGGCCCGCCGGGTTTGGGCAAAACGACGCTATCGCACATCATTGCCAATGAGTTAGGCGCTAATATCAAGATGACGTCTGGCCCCGTACTCGACAAACCCAGCGATCTGGCGGGCTTGCTGACCAACCTTCAGCAGAACGACGTGCTGTTCATCGACGAGATTCACCGGCTCAACCCCATCGTGGAAGAGTACCTGTATTCGGCGATGGAAGATTACAAGATCGACATCATGCTCGACTCGGGGCCCAATGCCCGCACCGTGCAGATTAAGCTGAATCCCTTCACACTGATCGGGGCCACTACCCGCGCCGGGATGCTCACCTCACCCCTGCGCGCCCGCTTTGGGATCAATTGCCGCCTGGAGTACTACGACGCCAAATTGCTTACGACCATTGTGCAGCGGTCGTCGGCCATTCTGGGCACCGCCATCGATGCCGATGGGGCCTTTGAGATCGCCCGGCGCAGCCGTGGCACGCCGCGTATTGCCAACAACCTGCTGCGCCGCACGCGTGACTTTGCGCAGGTAAAAGGCAACGGCTATATCAACGTCGCGATTGCCGAGATTGCCCTGAACGCCCTCGACGTCGATCAGCACGGGTTAGACGAAATGGATAACCGTATTCTGTCGACCATCATCGAGAAATTCAAAGGTGGCCCCGTAGGGTTGTCGACGATCGCTACGGCCTGCGGTGAAGAGTCCGAAACGATCGAAGAAGTGTATGAGCCGTTCCTGATTCAGGAAGGGTTTCTGAAACGTACCTCGCGCGGCCGCGAAGCCACCGAGAAAGCGTATTTCCACCTCGGGGTGGTGCCGGGTATGCGCAACGGCGAGCTGTTTAACTAAGTATTCCCAGCTTAACAACGCACAAAGTCCAGCGGTCGAAGCTGTTGACCGTCTATAAGGACGAGTCAGCACCTTCGATCGCTGGACTTTGGCGTTTACTCAATTTCTGTATCGGGAGCGAAACAGTGGGTTAGGCTGCCGCCAACATTTTGCTCCGGTAGATGCAATCGATGATATCAGATACCGAACTATCGACAAGAAAATAGTAGATATTCTTACCGCTACGCCGGATTTCCAGAATCCCCTTATCACGCATGTTGATCAGGTGATGTGAAATCAATGATTGCTCAGCATTCAGGTTCTTATAGATCGTCGATACATTCAGCTCCTTGTTTTCGTGAAGCATCTGAATGATTTTGATCCGCAATGGATGTGCTACTGCTTTGAGCACATAGGCTGTTTTTTCAATACGCTTATCGTCTTCCATGATTTTACGGGTTTATTCAGGTTGTGTGGATTGACTAGGTTTTGTTTAAATGTTCTTGATATACCCTAAATCCACCTAATGCTAAATAGCCGGACTTGCGATCAGTTCTTGGTGAAATGAATGGTTAGGCAGCCACAACGTCGTCTCCGATGTGTGTGGTCTCTGTACACAGACTGTGGTTAATCAAAAAGGTCACACCCTGTTTTTTACGGAATTGTAAAAATTAATGACCAGTCTGCGATTAGCGACCTATTGGCATACATTATGTGGCGACGGCCATTATGTCCCGGCAAACGCTTATGTTACATCGCCTTAGGTCATCTCGCCTGTTCCATGAGCTTCCGTTCCCGCGTTCTGTCGTTGCTGGTGCTGCTTTCTACTATAACGTATATTGACCGCACTTGTATTTCGCTGGTTGCCGCCGATATAAAAAAAGAGTTACACATAGCCAATGACGCCTGGGGCTGGGTCCTGAGCGCGTTTGCGCTATCCTACGCACTGTTTGAACTACCCACCGGTGCCCTGGGCGATCGCCTGGGCCCGCGCCGGGTGCTGGTGCGCGTGGTTGGCTGGTGGTCGGCATTTACGGCCCTCACCGGCACGGCGACCAGCTGGCTGTATCTGGTGATTGTGCGGTTTCTGTTCGGTGCGGGCGAAGCGGGCGCTTACCCCAATGCGTCCATCGTGGTGTCGCGCTGGTTTCCGAGGCAGGAGACCGGGCGGGCGCAGGCCTACATCTGGGCAGCAGGGCGTGTTGGCGGGGTATTAGCCCCCTGGTTGGTGCTGCCCATTGCGGCTAGCTACGGCTGGCGGGTCTCGTTCTACGCCATGGGTCTGCTCGGCCTGCTCTGGCTGGTGATCTGGTACGTCTGGTTTCGTGATTTCCCGTCGGAGAAAGCGGGCGTCTCCGATGAGGAACGTACCTACATCGAAGCCAACCGGCGTTTCAAGCACAATAGCCATCACATTCCGTGGAAAGCCGTATTGCGTAGCCGGAACATGTGGGCCATTATGCTCATGTTCCACTTCTTCATGTATGGAGCCTATTTTTTCACGGGCTGGCTACCAACGTACCTCAAAGAGGGGCGGCACTTCAACCAGAGCCAGATGCAGTTATTTGCTACCCTGCCGTTTGTGCTGGGCGCCATCGGCTGCTTTGTAGGTGGTTACGCCAGCGATTGGCTATCCCGGCGGTACGGGCTGCGTATGGGGCGTCGTAGTGTAGGCATTGTGGGCATGGGCCTGTCGAGCGTCATCATCCTGAGCGCGGCTCTATCGGCTGATAATCAAACGGCGGCGGTGCTGCTGGCCGTGGGAATGGGCTTCAAAGACCTGACCTTGCCCGTCGCCTTCGCTGTTTGTAACGATGTGGGCCGCAGCCGGGCGGGGGTGGTGTCGGGGGCCATGAACATGGTCGGGCAGATGGGCGCGGTATTCCTGGGTGTAGTGTTCGGCTACATCGTTGAAGCCACCGGCGATTTCAACAAGCCGCTGTTCCTAATTGCGGCCCTCCTGCTCGGCGGGTGTCTGCTCTGGTTCCGCATCGACCCACTGGAAGAAGTCGTGCTGGACTAACTCATTGCCAGCGACTCCACAGCTTTTTGGCGATTTGCGCGATGACCCGTTCGCGGGTTGCCTGATCGGTACGGGCATCGCTCACAAACACAGCCACGGCGAGGTGTTTTCCAGAAGGCAGGGTAATGAGCCCTACGTCATTCGTGGCGGCGGTTTTGCCATCAACGGTCAACGACGTACCGGTTTTGTGAGCGACCAACGTACCTGGCGGCAGTTGCCCTTTCAACCGGTTCAGTCCGGTGGGGGTATCGGTCATCAGGTTCAGCAGGTACGTTCGGCTGGCGGCGGATAGCCCGCGCCCCAATTGCAGTTGCCGCAGCAGGCTCACCACCTCGACTGGCGTGGCCCAGTTGGCATATTGCACCGAATCAGCAGTGCCCAGTTCGCGCTCAGTATTTTTGACGATTACCCCCTTCACGCCGATTGTGTTCAGGTACGTTTGCACCGCCGAAGCTCCGCCCACTAGCCTCAGCAAGACGTCGCTCGCCGACCCATCGCTCTCCGAAACGGCGTAGCGCAGCAGATCGTCGACGCTCACGGTTGCCCCCTCCGGGTATTTATCCCGTAACGGACTATGCTGCTTCGGCCCGACATACTCGGCTTTCTCGACTACAACCGGTTTCTGCCGACGGATGGTACCGGCATCAATCGCCGCCAGTGTTGCCATGGCGATGGGGAATTTATAGACGCTCTGCATCGGAAAGCGCTCATTGCCAGCGAAGGCTACGGCCTCGCCTGTTTCAACGATAGCCGCCGCGACTCCAATCCGCCCCCTGGCTTCGGCCGCCATCTGCTTCATGAAAACCTGAAAATCCGACGCATTAACGGTAAAGTTGGTTGGCCGCTGTTTTGGCGTCTGAGCAAAGGCGGCCTGACACAGGCTAGCGAGCAGTAGAACCGGGATCAATCGAGGCATGTACATGGCGATCAACAAAAAGCTTGCGTTTATTTCTTCCCTTTCCAGCCGATCAGGAAAACACCGGCCAGCACAAGGGCGGTACCGATGAATTGCCAGCCGGAGATGTGCTCGCCCAGGATCGACGTAGCCAGCACGATGGTGAAAATAGGGCCGATACTGCCAATGATCGACGCGTTGCTTGACCCCACCCGTTTGATGCCTTCAGCCATTAGAAACGTCGGAATAACCGTATTGACCAGGGCCATCAACAGGCCAAGGCCGTACACCCGCAACGGAAAATGCGCCAGTTGCAGGCCGTTTTCAACCGCATTATGAATAACCGTGGGTACTACGGCGGCCAGCAGGGCATAGCAGGTGTATCGCTGCGACCCCAGGCGGGCGATCATAGAATCGCTGCCTACGAGATAAATGGCGTAGATGAGTCCGCTCAGCACCACCCAAAACGCACCCAGCCAGATGGTACGGATGTTTTCGCCACCGGTCAAATGGGGCAGAAAGGCCATCAGAATGCCCGTATACGTTAGCGCCAGGGCCAGCCATTGCAAGCCTGCCACGCGCCGTTTCAGCACGGTCGCGTTCATCAGCAGCACAAACGTGGGGTAACAAAAGAGCAGGATACGCTCCAGACTGGCGTCGATGTACAGCAGACCAAGAAAATTGGTATAGCTGGCCAGATAATAGCCCGTGATGCCCAGCAGCGCCACGATTCCCCATTGGTTGGCGGGCAGCTTAAGAGGTAGCAGGCGCCTCGACAACCACAGCAACGTACCTAGGTAAAACGGCATCGAAAACAGCATCCGCAACGTCAGCAAATCAATGCTGTCGACGCCGTAGCCATAGCCTACTTTGATCAATACGCCCTTGAGCGCAAAGCAAAACGCCGCGAGAAACACACACAGCGCCCCAACCCAGTAACGGGTACGTGGCGGGGCGGCGGTAACGGGTGTTTGCATGAGTGTTAATGAATAATGTACGATGGACAATGTACAATGAGCCAAGCAGCAGTCCGCCACTCGGCTCATTGTACATTATTCATCGTACATTATTCATTCTCTTTACTTCTGCCGGAAGAACAACGTCAGGGGAACGCCATCGAAGCCGAAGTGTTCGCGGAGTTTATTTTCCAGGTAACGCTCATACGACTCCTTGATGTACTGCGGCAGGTTGCAGAAGAACACAAACGTGGGCGAAGCCGTTGGCAATTGAAGCATGTACTTGATCTTCACGTACTTGCCTTTAATGGCTGGCGGCGGATACGCCTCGATTACGGGCTGCATCAGCTCGTTGATTTTCGAGGTCGGAATCCGCTTCTTCTTGTTCTCATACACTTCCATAGCCTTCTCCATCACCTGGAAAATACGCTGTTTTTCGTGCACCGATGCAAACACGATGGGCAGGTAATCGATGGGTGCCAGCCGTTGCAGGAATTCCTTCCGCCAGACGTCGGCCGTTTTGTGGTCTTTCTCCACGGCATCCCATTTGTTCACCATGATGACCACGCCTTTTTTAGCCTTGATCGCCTGCCCGATGATCGTCATGTCCTGCCCTTCCATACCCCGGGTGGCGTCGAGCAGAATCACGCAGACATCCGACTCTTCCATCGCCTTGATCGTGCGCAGCGTTGAATAGAATTCGATGTTGTCATTGACGCGGGCCTTGCGGCGCAGGCCGGCCGTGTCGGTCAGCAGAAATTCTTTGCCAAACGCCTTATAATGGCTATCGATGGCGTCGCGGGTGGTGCCGGCAATGTCGGTAACGATGTTGCGTTCTACCCCCAGCAGTGTGTTGACAAACGACGACTTACCCACGTTGGGTCGACCCAGGATGGCAATGCGCGGAATGCCTTCATTGGGGTTTTCGATTTCCTTGGTCGGGAAGTGTTTGACTACCGCGTCGAGCAGATCGCCCGTGCCGGACCCCGTCTGTGCCGAAATCGGGTACGGATCGCCCATGCCGAGGCCGTAGAACTCGCTGGCGGCGTGCATGCGATCGCTGGTTTCGGCTTTGTTGGCCACCAGAAACACCGGTTTTTTCGACCGACGCAATACATTGGCAAACTCATCGTCGAGGCCCGTTACGCCCGTCATGGTATCGACCACGAACAGTACCACCGTCGCTTCTTCGAGCGCGATTTCCACCTGCTCACGAATCGCCTCCTCGAAGACGTCTTCCGAGCCAACCACGTACCCACCCGTATCGATCACGGTAAAAAAGTGGTCGGTCCATTCGGCCCGTCCATAGTGCCGGTCGCGCGTTACACCCGACTGGTTATCCATAATGGCCTGCCGCTGCTCAATCAGTCGATTAAACAGCGTTGATTTACCCACGTTAGGGCGGCCTACAATAGCTACAATATTTGACATGAAAATGGGGGGAGGAGGGCGTACGGAGGAAGAAGAAGGAGCTCTGCCAGTCAAACTGACGTCTACAAAGCACCTTACTCAATCCTCCGCACGCCCTCCTTCTTTTTATTCGTCATATCCCAGCCGGCGAAGCATTTGCTGCTTTTGGCGCCAATCGGGTTCTACTCGGACGTGTGTTTCTAAAAAGACTTTTTTGGCAAAGAAGCGTTCCAATTCTTCGCGGGCCATGATGCCGGTTTTCTTGATCATGTTACCCTTTTCACCCAACAGGATAGCCCGTTGCGTGGGTCGTTCCACTAGAATATCGGCCGAAATCACGATCATATCGTCGCGTTCCTTGAATCCGTGAACAACCACCTCCGAGCTGTAGGGCACTTCTTTTTTGTAATTCAGGAAGATCTTTTCCCGGATAATTTCCGAAGCAAAGAAGCGCTCGGGCTTATCGGTCAGTTCGTCTTCGGGGAAGTAAGGCGGGTGATTGGGCAGGTGCGCCATGATCGAATCGAACAGCCGATCGATGTTGACGCCATTCAGGGCCGATACGGGAATGATCTCGGTGGCCTTACGCGGGCCTGCAGGCGCGGCGGCCTCAGGTACGTTGCTCGGGGTCGGTTCGTCGTCGAGTTCATGCTCGGCGGCCAGTTCGTCGATGTCCGGGTCGACCACCGCCGCGTCGTCTTCTTCGTCGGCGTTGACGATCCCGCCAATTTCGAAATGCTCTTCCCAATACCGGATCTTGTCTTCGATCTGCTCGTCGGTAGCCTGATCGATCTTGTTGATCAGCAGTAGGATGGGTACGTTGGCGTACTTGAGCCGCCGGATTACGTCGTCTTCGTCGTGTTTTTCGAAGATATCCGTCACAAACAGAATGACGTCGGCGTCTTCGAGCGACCCGCGTACGAAGTTCATCATCGACTCGTGGAGCCGGTATTGCGGCTTGATGATGCCCGGTGTATCGGAGTAAACGAGTTGGAACGGCTGACCGTGGTGGTTGCCATTCATGATGCCCATGATGCGGTGGCGCGTGGTCTGTGCCTTCGATGTAATGATCGAGAGGCGTTCACCCACCAACTGATTCATCAGGGTGGATTTGCCCACGTTGGGCTTGCCCACGATGCTCACAAAGCCCGCTTTGTGCCCATCGGGTGGTTGTATGTCAGGTGATCCCATGCGAGATGGCTGAGGTGAATTTTCGGCCCGGTGTCTGACGCCGAGCAAAAAACTTAACTTTTTTTTACAAAGATAGTTGATTTAGTTGAAAACGTTATTACCTTTGCACTCCCAACATCGCGGGATGGAGCAGTTGGTAGCTCGTTGGGCTCATAACCCAAAGGTCGCTGGTTCGAGTCCAGCTCCCGCTACTAAAACAACCCCTAATTGTCTAAGTATTAGATGATTAGGGGTTGTTTAATTTCGGCGTATACTGATTGGTATACGGAATTAACATTGTTGAAAGAAGAAGTTACTCAGCAAGTGAATGGCGTATAGGGAGTGGCTTTGAAAAAAAATGAATAAGAGCGTAATTGTGCGCCACAGAAGTGTATACTTAAGTAAGACTGAGTAAACAAGTATCTTCACTTGAGCTTAAAGAAAGCAGTAATACATGACAAAAACCACATACATACCAAGCCTACACAGGCCGTTCCACATGCAGCTTAAGGCTACAAAATGGGTATGTATGTTTATTTACAAAAATGATGTATCAGTAAAAAAATCAGAATTCAACTATAAATTCTATTTTTTTTTAGTAGACAGATTGAACAAAGAGTATAAATCGACTGATATCAAAGAATTAAATGGCTTACCAAGTCCTACTTCAATAAGTAACGTATACAATTATTTTAAAGCTTTAGAAAAGACTGATCGAATAAAATCGATTGAAAATATACTTAGGGAAGAACGGGAATCTTTAATTCACAAACAAATTTATACGACGTATAAAGCTGCGTCATATTACGTAAATATGGCAAAGGATAAGCTAAAAATAATAACTGAAGAAAATGAATTAACAGAGAAAGGAAAAGAATTAATCCGCATGAAGTCAAGCTTTTTTAAACTTTCTGTGCAAGAAAAAAACTTCTACTTTGAAAGATTAATAGAGGTCGATTCATTGATGATTTTAACAATCCCATTGTTTAAAAAATTATCATTTAAGTACAAAAGAAAAGAATATACAGAATTACAATTAGAATTTCTGGAAATATACTATAAAATAAGATATTCATACTTCACAAAAACAAGTTTAAGTAACTACGAAGCTGTACGAGAACATTGGGTAGAGAATTTGAACCTGTTAGACAAGAATCTAAATCTCAGAGCACACTACAAAAACATAATATTTACTAAAACAGATCATGCCTCTATTTACACAAAAATTTTAGAAAACTTTGATGACTATAAAAAAAACCACTTTAAGATTAATAATAAGTACAATATAAACAGAGAAATGTTTGAAATAAATTACCAAATAAATATTGATAGAGGTAGTTCAGACAACGGTTACGTTAATCTTTACGACATAAAGGAAAAAATGAATTTATCACACTCTGCTTTTGAATCATTCTTAAACGACTATAATCACAAAGAAAAAAAGAGCAGAGTAATTTTTTTTTCAAATCTGGTAAATTCAATTGACCGACGACAACGATTTGAAGTGAAAGGAGTACCGGTTTTAAAAATTAAAATCAGAAAAATTTGATATGGAACTTCAAACACTTTGGGAGAAATTAATCCCACGGAAACAAAATCTGGAAACTTTAAAACAAGACTTTGAAGAGGGCAGAGTACCCTTTTTGCCATATTTTATAATTAATGAGCTAAAAGCAAAAAGCAAAGTAAAAGAAAAGCTATCAAGAATAGATGGAGAAAGATTTGAAAGTAATTTGATAGCGTCTGAATATGGAAATGGGAAGACAAATTTTGTCAAATACTTGCAGCTATATTTCGAAACTTACAAGGAATATAATGTCGATGTTATATACAGCAGGATGGACGTTGATCAGCCCGACCTAATCTTATTCTTGTTAAAACAGATTCAAGATCATTCACTTGATAAATTGATAAACTCTATAAATTTCATTAAGAATGGCACGATAGAAATAAAAAAATACGCAAATGACTTTCAAGATGGATTCGCAGCAATAAGAGAATATTCAGAGAAACTTTTTAGTGTAAATAACTCGCCTGAGGACTTAAAGAGAATAATATATTTAGGCACAGGCACATTGTACACAAAGAAAAACTTTACAAATTATGGTATTCACCCTATAAGTAATTATAGCAGACGAGAAATATTAGTTCTATTTCTGAATATATTAGCAGAATCAAAAAACTATAATATATTCATAATCGATGAAATCGAAAAAGTTCAAGAAAAATCGAAGCTCAGGTTCAATCAATTTTTAACATCATACAGGGAATTGATAGACTTAGCTAGCACTATAAAGGGACATTACCTACTGACATGTTTTTCGAACGCTAGAGCTTCATATGTATTACAAGAAGCAAATGAAGCCTTGTTTACTAGAATAAGCTCAAGCATAATAGATTTAAGTGTAATTGAAAAGAATGAAGATCTAAAAGAGCTAATAAAATATTTATCAGAATTATTTGAAAAGCCATTAGGAAATTCTGACGTGGCAAGCATATTGACTCAGTTAACAAAAGCAAATTCCGTCAGAAACAGAGATTTGATTAGGAAAACTGTTGAATTAATAAAAGGCCTAGAACCAACAAGTACTTTAGAAGAAATGCTAAGCTCGTATGGCATTCAAGACCAATTTGAAAATACAAAACACATACTGGAAATAGAAGATTCTCTAAAATCCCTAACAAGATACTTTTTCGATCCTTTAGAGTATTATCTGGAAGACAATCGATTAGCAGAACCAGAAGATATTTCAAGGATAAGTAGATCATTCTATGAAAAAGCCGGAAACACATTACAGCATTTCGTTTTCGATGAAGTGATCGATATAGATATTATTCAAAAAAGAATTCAAGAAGCAATCTCAAGGTTAAATTTAAAACATATTTTGAACCTAAATGTGACGCTTTTTCTTCCAGAAAGACATGATGTAAGTAATAGTAATTTGAGTTTTGATGATAGATCATTCAAAATTATTGACTATGATCCGGAAAAGATGTTTGTACTACTAAACATGTACAGAGAAAACATTGATCTAAGAGATACTTTGAAAACTGTAATTGGCAAATACACACTCAATAACCTGTAATTGTTATGTTAATCAATAAAAGCAATATTTACAGTTTCAATTATAAAGTAGATTTTTTAAATCCTCTCAGCTTATTTCTAGGATTATTTCATGAAATAGCTGTAGCAACAATTGATGATTTTGATTATAGGGAATTGTTCACGCCAGATTTTATAATCAGCATTGGGTTGGATGTTGACTCAGACTTTACTTACGAGGACTTGTCATATTATGTTATAGAATATTACAATAAAGAAATCTTCAACATTATCAATTTAGATGAGACTAATATTTTATACGTATACAAGAATAGTAAAATATTGCTCACATATGTTCGTCCTGAAGGTGACAGCGAGAACTCAAAAAAAGCTGTCATAAACCTAATAAAGAAGGCAAATATATTTAGTTTGCTTTTATCAAAAGTTAGATCATTTAAGCTAAAAAATAATTTATCAAAATTAGGAAACATTAAGTTTTCAGATGAATTGTATTCGAAAGTATTTAACATAGAGAACAAAGCTGAGATTTCTTCTCCCATAATTGAATTTTCAACCTTAAATAGCAACTTGATAGAAGAGGATTTTATTGATGAAAATGACACACACATTAATAAAGCGAGAGTTTTAGAAAAATTTAATGTTGAGATTTCAAACCCTGATCAGATTACTATCGTTAAAGACAAAGCTAAATCAACAAAAAAAGTTATTGGCATAAAATATAATAATTTATTACTACCGTTTGAAACTTCAATTGAACAGTTTGTCAAACAAGATGAACTAATAAATTATTATTGGCTATCACTTAAAATAATATATCAAGAAAAAGTAACCCGTAAAAGCTATACAAGTAATGATCTCTTGAAATCATTCAAAGATGAACTGAGGAATTTGGAGTTCATACATTTAATGTCTCATCTTGAGAATAATCATAGTTTAAAGAAAACTTTTTCGATACAAGACCAGCATAAAAAATACTTTGAACTTGCCACTAAAATAGATAGGTTGAAGGAGATAGAACAGTTCAAGTTTTATATTACTAATGTTGAGGACGCTACAGCACTTGGCATCTATGTTGATCCTAAGTTTGGCAGTAGTTATAATTTGTTGCACTGGATTAAGAACGAAAGCAGGGCAAAAAAACTTAATCATTATAGGTCAATTAATCCTATTCCACTAGCGGTAGAGGAAGTTCAAGTTCTGAAACCTGAACTTGCATTTTATTTTATTGAAAGTTTTTTTGAAGATTTTTTTGAATATACATTAATTAATACAAGAAAAGAATACATTAGGAACTTCAAACTTTACTCCGAAACCAAAATAATAGGAGAATTCGATTTTCTAGTAAAATCTAAGAATAAGCTTATATTCATTGAGGTAAAAACCAAATTAACAGATTTTTACATCGATAAATTCATAAACACTTGCTCCGAACTACTTGAGCATATTGGACATTGGCCTGCGAATTTAAAAATCGAATTCTATTTATTTTCTGCGTTTAGTGATGACAGTTGTCTGACTAAAGAGTTTTTTATTAATAGAACAAAGAAAAAACCAAATTACAATAGTCAACGCTTAGGATTGAAATCAGTCCCTTACTATTTTACAATCCCTATTTTTAAACATCCCAAATTTGAACTAACTTGCATTGCAGAACCTGAATTTAAGAAGCTTAAGAAACTTGTTAATAATTTGTTATGAAATTGAACACTCCGACTACTCGGTATTCGGGCTCAAAGCGTAAACTAGTAAACAAAATTTGGCAAGTAATTGACTCCTTAGGTTTAGAATTTACCTCTGTATTAGATGTATTTGGAGGAACAGGTTCTTTTGCTTACCACGCCAAAAGGCATGGAAAGCAAGTAATCTATAACGATATATTTAAGTTTAACTATCTGATTGGGCAAGCGCTGATTGAAAACGATACCGTTGAGTTGACTTTGGATGAATTAAGAAATTTATTTAATCATAATTATTGTGTTAACTACGACAATATTATTGAAACTAATTATAAAGGAATCTATTATACCGATGAAGAAAATAAGCAAATTGATATTTTAGTAAAAAATATTCAAAATTTAGATTCAGATAGCAAGCGTGCAAGTGCCTATTATCTTCTATTTCAGTCTTGTCTCATCAAACGCCCCTACAATCTTTTTCACCGTAAAAATCTCAATTTAAGAGTAAACTTTAATGGTGGTAGATTTGGTAATAAAACTTCTTGGGAAACAACTTTTTCTGAATTATTTGAAAGGTTTTATAAGGAACTGATACAATATTGTTTTAGTAACTCACAGGAAAATTATGCTATTAATCAATCAGCACTAGACTGTGATGCTCATGCAGAACTAGTTTATATAGACCCTCCATATTTTAACGATAATACTCACGTTACTTACCATTCAAGGTACCACTTTCTTGAAGGCCTAGCTAATTACGAAATTTTAGAGGCAAATATAAATCATTCTAAACGTAACAAGGAAGTTGAAATTAACAATAATAATGATTTTGAAAATAAGCATGAATTTCTAAACAACTTATCTGCCTTAATTCTTAATCATAATCAGTCCATAATTGCTCTATCCTACAGAGGTAATGGCTTTCCTCACATTTTATCAATCAAAGAGGTTGTAGAGCAATATAAACATACTGTTGAAGTTGTTGATTTGGGCAATTACAGTTACGCTTTAAATAGGAACAATAACTTAAATAATGAGTATTTAATTATTGGATATTGATGTGTTTGAACAAGACAATAATGACTTGGGAGCAAAATTTGGAGGTTTTCAGCCATTTCCATATAGTATAGCAAACATTGAAACAAAGTAGGTGATAGAGTAGATCCAGCTACTAATATAGCCCTAACAGTCTAAAAATCAGGCCATTAGAGATTATTTCTTTACAGGGTATACGTATTAGTGTATTGTATTACGCCCAACACTGAAAAGTGAAGCCCTGACTAAAGTGCTAGGGCTTCAACTATACCGGTAGTCAGATACAGAACTTGAAGATGAACAGTTAGCTATAACAGTGTTAGAGATAGTTGATCTGGCACATTGTAAGTACGTAAATCGACCATCTGGTTTTCTAGAATTAAGTTATAGGGATGTCCGGCCGCGTTCGTACCGGGCTTAGGCTTAGGGAGAAAACGAAAAGAGGATGCGGCAACATATTGTAAATCTGCATCACAAGACAGCCAACGTCTTCCAAGGGATTCAGCCACTTCCCCGGTAGTGTTGCTCCCCGCAAATATGTCCATCACAAGGTCACCGGGCTCTGTTAAATATTTTATAAAGAACTCCGGTAAGCCTTTAGGGAATCGGGCTGGATGGCTCTTGACACCAAACTCTTTACAGCTCGCTGTATAATGGCCTCCAGATTCACTGTTTGGTATCTGCAACAAATTAGACGGGATTGCTCCTCCGTTATCGTTACCAAAGCTTTTCCCGATGTCATGACCAGATGGTCGTTTCTTTGGGTCGTAGTACTTCTCAGGATCTTGCAGGAGCTTTTTCATACGCTCACTGTACTCGGTAAGCACTTTACTAACATTTGCTTTAGGCCATTCGGTTTTACTGAACCACCAGATATTATTTACGGAATCCTTCGCACGAATCTTTCGCTTGTTGACCCACTCAATAGGACTTGGAAGTTTTGAGCTATTAAACCAATAGAAATCCTCGGCTAAGAAGTAACCCAAATCGTCACAAAAGTGAATTGGCACCCTAAATGGATACAAACTTCTTGTGGGTGACCCTTTTTGATAGGCTCCACCAATATCCATCACTAGGCTACCAGTACTTTTAAGTTTTGGCAATGCTGCTAATGCGAAAGAACCCAACCAAGAAACATATTCAGCCTGATCCTCATTCCCATATTCCTTCTTTCGAAGTAGTGCAAAGGGCGGACTAGTCATTATCAAGTCGACACTTTCGTCTGGCAGTGTCGCCAATAGATCCCTAGAATCACCAAAAAAGGCGGCACCCTTCTCTGTGATGTAGGATGGAAGCTGCCCTACAAGAGTTCTACTAAAATGCTCGTTAACAGTCATGTACTTGTTTTACGTCTGCTTAGTTCAGTTCAAATATAATGAATCAATAGCAATTTACTGAAAATATTCAGTGGAACTAGAAGAGTGGGTCCGGCAATTTTGGTAAAATTTCCTATGCCGAATGAATAGTCAAAGCAACTCTGATACGCTCAAAATCTTTGCTACAAATTTACTACGATTACGAAAAGAGCGTGGCCTTACCCAAGAAGCCCTAGCACACATGGCTGGATTAGATAAGTCCCATATAGGATATATCGAGCAGCTTCGGCATACACCGACCCTTGATACTGCAACCAATATTGCAAAAGCACTGAATGTGCCTATTTCAGAACTTTTCAATTTACAAGCAGGAGAAACAGGAGACGACATAGAGTTAGCAAGACTAAATGCATTATTACCACACGTTCGTAGATATCAAGAATTGGCAGACGAGTATGGTATTGATGACGTTTTTCAAGATAATGGGGGTAAGCTTTTACAAACCTTAATTCTAACAGGCTTACAGAACATGTCTGGTCGAGAAGGTAATGATGCAGTTGATAATCAAGGTCAAGAATGGGAGTTGAAAACAGTAAATGCTAAAAAGGTAAAAAGCTTTTCAACACATCACCATCTAACTGTTGAGATACTTGCGAAATACAGAAAAGCGAAATGGCTCTTCAGTGTGTATGAAGGAATTGAAGTAGTTGAAATTTGGATAGTAGAACCGGATCAATTAGAAGGTTTTTTCACAAAGTGTGAACAATCTTTATCAAATAAGCAAAAGAGTATGAGCAGTGGACTTGCCCATATCAACAATCCTAAAATTCCGCTTAAGGATGTAAGATTATTTGGTAAACTGTATTACAGAGATAGACAAGATGATAAAATACGCCCAACGCAAAAATTAGCCTCTTTTAAAAATAAGTACTCAAAATAATAATATTTTATTACCAACAAACCTGCATGATCACAATTTAACTCATATCTTTTATGGGTTATTTTTTTGTAAATTCTTATTAAAATTAAAAAATCATGCATTCTGACATTAAAACTCAATTCCTGCTTGAGGTACAACAATCCTATCTATCATATTTAAGTATAAAGAAAAATATGCATATGGGGGACAGTACTGATTTAAGGAAAGCTATGGAATGCGCAACTCCGATGTATCATTTTGGCGAACACCTAGCAGATTATTTATCAAAAGATTTTAATAAAGAATTTAACGAAGAAATAAAACGAGACTGTTCAGACTATTCACTTTTGAAAGATGTGGTTAATGTGCATAAGCACAGAAAAATTAATAGAGGGAAAATTTCATTATCCAATATCAATCAAGTACAAGAAGTACTGTGCATTATTGAGTTTAAGGATTTTATTGGAAAATATACAGAAGCAGAAAAAATGATATTATTGACTTTAGATGATGGCAGAGAAAGGGATTTACTCGAAGTTTTGACTAATGTTATTAATAACTATTACACCTTGATGGTTAAATATAAAATATTAAAAGAACCAAAACATTTTAAATATAATAGAGACGTAATTATCCCGCGTGCCAACGATCATAACGGCATAGCAAAAATGAATCTCTTTGCCACATCAGGCACAAAACCAACCTTTACATTTAGAATGGAAAAATATAATTATGAAAAAAAATAAAATAGAACCCATCGAAAACGAATATGAAATAACTGGAAAACTTTTAAATAAAGAAAACAATAGAGAAACTAAAGTGAAGTTGAAACTTACACAGGATGAATACAATCAATATACTTCCATTCATGATAAAGATGTTAGCACTAAATTCATAGAAAATTTAATTCAGCAAAAAAACTTAATTAAAAAATCATTAAAAGAACAGAAAATTAATTTATTTGGATCTGAAAAATTCAGCAACAAGGTCAAGGCTTGGATAAGTAATAAAAATGAAACAATAGAAACGATATTTGATTTATCAAATGACGAAGTAGATTTTTGCGAGAAATTATCTACAGAAGAAGAAAAAAAAGATTACATCAGAAATTTAGCTTTACAAAAAGGCATTATGAATAAATTACATGAAGAGGGTGCCAAAAAATGGCCCGAATTTTATCTATGAATTTTTAATAAAACAGTTACTAATACAATAAGTAGGGCCATTAAAAGATAAAGTCTATATACTTTATTAACTAGCTCAATATTTTTAATTAAAAATTTTCATAAGAATTATTTCGAACAAAACAAATTTATAGTCATTTATTTTTTGTTCAATAATTAACAAAATGTAAGATTATAAATTTGAAAAAGTATAAATTATCAGAATATTATATTGCAAAAATAGATATAATCAAAATAATGCTATATGTGACCTAATACACAAAAAAGATACAATTACAATTAAGCGAACTTTTTGACATAGGCTCAAGTTTGCCATTTACACTAACACAAAGAAAATATGTCTCAAAAAATTACACAGATGGTCGTTGAAAATTGTGATTCTCAATTCCTAATTAATCAAATAAAGCAGACAGTTATTGATGAAGTTAATCGCATCATGTCGAGTTCAAAAAATGTTGGTAGTCAAGATAAATTATTCTCACGACAACAAACAGCAAAATATTTCGACATTTCCATGACTACATTACATGATTGGACTAACAAAGGAATTTTACAGGCTCACAGTATCGGAGGTAAAGTTTTTTACAAACAGTCATCAATAGAATCAGCAATTAGACCAACTAAACCCTACACATGTAAAAAAAAGAAATAAATTCCTTCTCACATTTTAAAAAAATCAATACAGAAAATTTATGAATAGAAGAATAAGAAAAATAAATACTCAAGAATATGAACTTTTACGCAATGAAATTAGATCACTAAAGGAATATCTTAAAATACACCTTCAAAGTTTATCAACATCTGCCCAAGCGTCATACAATAAGACATATTCAAATGATCAAATAAATAGCATGATAGATTTACATGAATCAGTAAGAGAATTAATAATTATAATAGATATCCTACTTGACGTCTATTACAAATAATTTTACTCAGCAAAAACCAATTGAATATAATATTCAAAATAACAAGAACAAAAAAGTTTAAAATTACGCGCATGTTAGATACAATAAGAATAATTTACAGTTGGAAAAATTTCACAGAAAAGGAAGTAACTGACGCCTTTTTAAAAGACAATTACTATCCAAAAATTAAAACTACACTTAGGACTGAAATGGAACTTATGAACCAATCTACCGAAGTAATTGAAGGGAATTTCAACGGTTTCAAATTCTGGTCAAACTATTATGGCATATGTATGGAAGGAAGTCTTTGGAAATTTTATCATGGTAATAATGATAAAGAATTTACAAACGATCAAATAAAATTAGCATTTGAGAAATTACAATCTCGAATACCGACAATTGATTGGAGTGACGCACACTTTACAAAACTAGAGTTTGGCTTAAATTTTGTTTTAAAGAATTCAGCAGATGTCTACTGCTCATTTATAATGGGTAAAAAGGGCAAAAAGAAAACTATAGTTTCGGGCAAATCAATATCAGTGGCAATTGGAAACACTAACAATCAAATGTCTTTCTACAATAAATCTGTAGAAAGTAACAATGAATCAGGCGAAAATATTCTAAGAATTGAGAAAAAGACGAATTCAGAATCTTTTAGAAAAAAACATTTTCATTCCAAAAGCCCAAAATTGTCTTACCTAATTAATAACCTAAATTTATTGTACAAAATATGGTATGATGATTACGTAAGTATTGAAAAAGATTACAGCCCTGTAATGAAGAACATTTACTCTTTCAACGACTTACAAAATTCTGGAATCACTAACTTAGGTTATAATATTTGTAAGCAAACAATCAAATCTAGTTACAATGCAGGTACTTTAAGCAAAAATAAATTTAACTATTGCAACAGGAAACTAGCTGAATTAATGAAAACATCAAAAGTCAATTCTCCTGAAAATCATCCACTTGTTGAACTAGATCAAAAAGTTATGAATTATATTTTGTCGATAAACGGTGAAATAAATTTGGAAGATTAGTAGATAATATAGGTTATTTTCAGGCAGATTTCTGGAGAAGGTATAATTGTTTTTTTCATCATTCATTTGTAATGTGAAGAATCAATTATACCTTTATGATTTGTTACAAAATCTAAATTAAAACTATGGCCTTGAAATTAATACTTCAAAAAAACGAGTTAGTCAAAGATACATTATTAAGCATTTTAGCAGAAATAGATCAGCATAATATTTCTAGCAAAAAATCAACAGAAATAAAGGTAGCAATATTTAAAATACTTTCAATTAGTGAAGAAATAGATGAATCATTGATTTCATTAATTGACGACTAATCTCATTGTATTAAACTATTCAGAAAAAATATCTATCATAGATTATTTATCTCGAAGCTTAAAAGTTCAGGTACTGAAACTTTAAGAGCAAGTGCTATTTCATAGAGATAATAGATAGAAGG
Source organism: Fibrella musci (assembly GCF_041321105.1). Lineage (NCBI taxonomy): Bacteria > Pseudomonadati > Bacteroidota > Cytophagia > Cytophagales > Spirosomataceae > Fibrella > Fibrella musci. The sequence continues at coordinate 194,132 of NZ_JBGGWD010000002.1, forward strand.
ATTTACTTTGCCGTTTTCAAGCCTCTCTATAGACTGTCGATCTTTTTCGGTTGCGCGAGCAAGATCAGACTGCGACCATCCCTTTACGGTACGGATGCGTACTATATTTCTCCCAAGGTGTATCAGGTAAGTTTGCTTGTCCATTGCTAACGCGCAAGGCCAAGTTGCTTACCTTATAAAAAATAGATGTCATCGGATTTGTTGACACGGGTAATAACCGTTAGATTTATTGACTACAAGGCAATATCTTTTCATATTATCTCCACAACATCCAATACGATGCATAAGATACTTTTAACTGGCATTAGTTTGTTAGCTACTGTGATTGCGCCAGTATACGCTCAGAGAAAATCATCCTCAAACGATTCTTTCACTCAAACTTTAAAAAATCTACAAAGGATAGAAGCGCAAAATAGGTTAGTCAAAATTCAGAAAGCTCCCTCCGTTGACAAACTAATTTTACTTACAACAGTGGACTTTGGTAAAGCTGAAGCTATTCTTTCAAAGGAAGGCTGGCAGTTTACTGGAACAGATAGTTCAGGTACAGATGTAGAGTTTGCTTACAATTTAGTTGGAAGAAATCCTTGGTATACTTTAACTATTCCTACTAATGAAAAATTCACGATATTTACATTTGACGAAAAGGGTATACATGACAAGTTATTAACGCAGCTAGGCTCAACAGGATTTAAATTTTTGTCTACCAGTATTAGTAACAATAAATCAATAATAAAACTGTATGCCAAACGAATAAAAGACAGTTTTATCACTGCGACTTTAGTTACAAATAACCCAAATGATAGAACCTCTATAAGCAGTGATTATTTCTTTACAATTGCCTTCAAGTCATCTTACGATGAGGAAAGAAGTAAAAAGATGCAAGTTGTAATTGATCGTTTATTTTCAAGCGAGTAAAATAATGCCAAAGACTGAGTTGTAAATAATAAACAATTTTAAAAGACAATAAAATTCTAATAATTTTCATAAATCCTTTACCTGAGTAACAAATTTATCCCAATATCTGGCCATTACTTTTGCGTGCTGCTCTTCATCAAGTTTTATATACTTCATGAAAGATCTTTCAGTTTTATGTCCGGTAATCTTCATGATTGTCATAGCAGGAATACCCATTAAATACATGTTTGTAGCAAATGATCTCCTTGCTGTGTGGGTACTAACTAATTCCCATTTTTCAAATGATTTGGTAACTCTCTTACCAGCTTTCGTCTGTGACTTGGTTTCTATACTATTGATACTAGCCATTTTGCAAACCTCTTTAAGGTAATCGTTCATCTTCTGATTACTTATACTCCGAGGCAATTTACCATCGTATTTTCTTAACATATCAAGAACAACTTCATGACATGGTATAACTACTTTCCCTGAATTTTTTTGTTGCTCTATTCGAATCATTCCATTTTTAATATATTCAGGACGTAAGTTGGTTAAATCTGAAAACCTTAAGCCTGTATAACATCCAACCAGAAAAAGATCTCTTACCTTTTCTAATCGCTCAGACTTAGATAAATCTGTATTCAATAATTGTCGTAATTCTGATTCATTTAGATAAATATCATCAGCATCTTCTTTTACCACTTTAAATTTACGACTTCGGTAATCTTGTCTAACTTGAATTCCTCTAGAGGATGCATCGTTCAAAAATACCTTTAATGTTTGTAGATACTTACCTACATTATTGGTTGCGAATTCCTTTGTAACTGTCAAATAAGTAGTGAATGCATCATAGAAATCTAAATCGATAGTGTCAAAGTCAACTCTATTGCTATAAACAGTTGAAAATTCCTTTAGCACTTTAAGTACCGTTTCATATTTCTGTATTGTACGCTTTTGTATATGCTTACCTGTTTCTATATTGACCCTTCTAGGCGCTGCTGCAATGAAATCCGCAATGAAGCTGAATAGAGCAGACTCTTTTCCTTTAATATTTACCTCCTCTACAGGTCTAATAGCCTCTTTGATTCGAAGCTTAACGCTATCTACATTTAATTCTGTACGACTAGCTTTTAAATCAGTAATGATACGTTTGATAATTGTTTCTGTAGAATCTAACCAGTCGTTAATTGCATGCCTATCAATGGCAGCAACGTAGTTTCCAACACGTTCCAGAACAGGTTTCCAGTATTCAGGTGTCACTTTGAATCCAGTGCCTATGTTGATACGGTGATTGTTGAAACGAACTACACATGTTATAGGCGTTGGTTTAGTCGCCTTTGGGTCGCGTAACATGTACGTAACAGGCGAGTTTGATGAACGTGGCATAGTTATAAGTCAGATTTTTGTTGTTAACCAAAGATAGTTCATGAATACTGGTGTACGGAATGGTGTACGGTATTTCTTTACTTATCCTTATTAAAGCTTACTTATCTTAACTATAAATAACGTGCATTTCTACATTAAACGACAGGTTTACAGGCTTTTTATCCGTTTTTAGCCCGTAAAGCTAAAGTAGAAATAAAGTAGGTGATAGTCCAGCTCCCGCTACTAAGGAGGCCCTGACAGATTCTGTCAGGGCCTTTTCTTTTTTAGGTTTGGCCGATCGGAAGCGCACTACGTGAGCTGATGCGATCCGGCTAGTCGGCGAAAAACGAGTGCACCATTACCAGATTTGTACCGAGTGAGCGGGGTCAACGTCCTGCCTGGCCTTCAGACGGCCCATAATCGCTATCAGCTGACTTATTTTCAACGTCGTCTCATGCGATGCCGGATCGCCTTATCCGATAAGTCGTGGTCTTGAGGCGAATTAGTTTGCCTTCTAGACAACTTGCTGCGTCGGCTGCCCACGCCGTGAAGGATTCAGGAAGAAAGACCAGTTGCTGTTGAACCGACGCTACTAGCCATGATTGTGATCGTTTTGTCGATTGATCAGGCAGATTCCACGATTTTTTTCGATTCCATGCAAACGATTGCGCAGGGTAGTACAAACGGTTGCACACCCAGAAAGCCCGTTTTTTATCCCGTCGATGAAAACCGAACCCTTTACTTCCGGTGCTGGCATTAATAGGTTTAGGTGTTCGTTCGGAGCGTTGCTATCAACGAAACGATTATCCGACGTTCATAAACCCTGTTTGTGATGCGCTCAACAACTCGACGTACTTCCCTAAAATCGCTGCGTTGAGCCGTGACACCATGCCGTTGCATCCCGCTCTGATCGCCTTTTCGCTATTGGCAAGTCAATCCCAGACGCCGGCAACCGATTCCGTTGGGTTTATTGCCAGCACTCTTCATCTACCGTCTATGTCTTTTCTAATCCGGAGTTATCTCCTAAGTCTGCTTCTCGCCAGCCAGCCAATGCCCGCCACGCCGCTCGTTCCCGTTGTACCTGCCCCAGTTGTGTTGCCGGTTCCGCTGGGCGGCAATAGCTGGGTAACAAGCTCGGCAGAAAACGGGCCTTCGATCACGCAGGAAGGCTTAACCAACTGGACCACTGCGGCGAGCCGGGTGACTACCTACGTTCGCTTTGACCGGACAGGTACGTTGGCCTTGTCGGCGCTGCTGCGTGTTCCGGCAGGCAAGAGTCGGCTTCGGGTTACGCTGCTGGGGCAGTCGAAAGAGGTTGAGGTAGAGGGGCAGTCCTTCAGCAGTAGGCCGTTGGGGCAGTGGATCATCCCGCAGGCTGGGTACGTTCCCATCGTGCTGGAGGGTATCAGCAAGACGGGGGCCGTCTACGCGGACGTTAGCGAGCTAGGCGTCAGCGGCGATGCCGTCGACGAACGTACCTGCTTTGTCCGCAACAACGAAGGCAATTTTTTCTACTGGGGGCGGCGGGGGCCTTCGGTGCATCTGCGTTACCCAATTCCAGACGGCGTCGACGCGGAGTGGTTCTATAACGAAGTCACCGTACCGAAAGGCAACGATGTCATTGGTTCGTACTTCATGGCCAATGGGTTCGGCGAAGGGTACTTCGGGATGCAGGTCAACTCCCCCACCGAGCGCCGGATTTTGTTTTCGGTCTGGAGCCCATTTCAAACCGACGATCCCAGTAAAATTCCCGCCGACCAGAAAATCCTGCTCGCCCGAAAAGGCACCGATGTCACGACCAACGACTTCGGCAACGAAGGATCTGGCGGGCAGAGTTACCTGCGCTATAACTGGCAAGCCGGACAGACGTACCAGTTCCTGCTGCATGGCCAGCCTGTAGACGGCGGTTATACGCAGTACACGGCCTATTTCAAACCGGCCAGCGAACCAATTTGGCGGCTCATCGCCAGCTTCAAACGGCCCAAAACCAATACGTACCTGAAGTCGCTGTACTCCTTTCTCGAAAACTTTACGCCCGAAACGGGTAACCTTCAGCGCGAAGTTAAGTTTGGTAACCAGTGGGTACGTGGTACCGACGGCCAGTGGCACGAGCTAACCGATGCTCAGTTTACGGCCGATAACACAGCCCGGAAAACCTACCGGATGGACTACGCAGGCGGTCTACAACAAAACCAGTTTTTTCTCCGCAACTGCGGTTTCTTCTCCACGTACACCCCCATCAGCACGTCCTTTTCGCGACCGCCCCAACGCAGGCCGCCCACCATTGATCTGAACAAACTGTAATATACACTCCTGCAGTTTGGTGAACGGGTTTCACTCGCGTCTCACTTCAGCCAGCCGCCGGTAAATCCGGCGCGGGCGAGGCCACGGCGGATGTGCGGGTTCCGCTTCATCAGGTTCCAGACGAAATCGGTGCGGGCGTTCTCGGCCATAAGCAGAATCGGCCCCTGATCGATGCCGAGATAATCTATATCAAACCAGCCGTTGGTGGTCGGGCCGTTGGCGTAGGCCGATGGATACCGATAGGTCGGGTTGAACGCGTCGCGGAATCCATAGGGGCCGTATAACTGACGGCCGTATTTTGCTTTCATCGCCCGTAACGCAGGCAGGCAGATTTCCGGGGCAAACGGCAGGGAACCACCGGCCGCCGTAGGGGCTATAGTACCATCATCGACCACCTGCTGAATAGCCGCCCCCCGCGCCCGGTAGGAGAAGAATGCCTTGCCCACCACGGTAGTGTCTTTCGGGCCGTCGCAGGCCGTCAGTCCCCAGATGGTGGCGCTGTAGTCCTGCCAGCCAGCGGGATTGCTTAGGCAATAGGCGCGGTTGGCGTAGGTAGCCCGACGCGAGTTTTCGGCGTAATCGAATCCTTTCGACCGCATGTAGTTATCGCGAATACCGCGGAAGTCGATCCAGACGTGCGAATACTGATGGCCAAACAGCGGGTCGAAGTTGACGTGCGGCTTTTGTCCAAACGGCGCGGCCCAGTCGTAGGTTTTCACCCAGGCAGGCCACACTTCAGGGCCAACCGGGTGGGTCGGAGAGCCAAGCGCCAGCACGTAGAGCAGCATAGCCTCGTTGTAGCCCTTCCAGTCACTAGTGATAAATCCTTTTTCGGGGTGCCAGCCCATCGACACAAATGGCTTGTTGTGCTGGAACCAGGTCCAGTCGACACGGCCGTAGATCTGCTCGGCCAGCTTCCGGATTTCCGCTTCGACGGAGTTATTTCGATCGAAATAAGTCTGACTGCTCAAGATACCGCCCAGCAGCAGCGCCGTATCGATCGTCGACAACTCGACCTGTTTGAAGCGTTCGCCGGTCTTCATGTCCAGAAAATGATAGAAGAACCCTTTATAGCCCGCCACGCCGGTGGGTTTGTCGGATTGAGGGGCCTGCGCAAAGAAACGGAGTGTCTGCCGGGTACGTTCGGCGGCCTGCTCACGGGTAACGTACCCACGCTCGACGCCAACCAGATACGAGGTCAGGCCAAAGCCAACGGCTGCGATACTGGCGAACGAGGGCGTTGGAGCCCGGTCGGGAACAAGTCCGTTGGCGGGGTTGGCCGTTTCCCAGAAATACCGAAAGGTATCGCGCTGCAAGCTATCCAGAAACGCGTTGTCGGCTTTGGTAAAAGTATATGGCTGTGCGAATCCGACGCTAACCGTCAGAAAGAAGAGAACAAGAATCCGCATGAGGCAAGAGGAAGTTGGCTAGTTGTGGGATTGAATCGGTTGGCATCGTGGTCGGGAAAGAGGCCTCAGTTGAGGTTCGGGCTCTGGAAACCCAGGGTTTTCATACCCCGTTTCACCTCCGGGCAACTCATAAACAGGTTCCAAAGCAGGCCTGACCGGTGGTTTTCGATCATGCCGATAATGGGCCCCTGATCGATGGCCAGAAACTGATCGGAAAACCACAGGTTGGTAAGGTTAAAGGCGTCGGTAAAGCCCTGATCTTTCCAGATGCGATCACCGAGTTTGTAATAGAAAAACCGCATCGCCCGCATCGACTCGGTGGGTGTGAAAGGCATTGCCGAGAGGGCTGCCGTTGGCGTGAGCGTTCCGTTGTCGTTGTTGGGCTCGTGAGCCGAATAGCCGTTCTGCTCGTCGCTGGCGGTGAGGCCCCACGAGTCGGCACTGTAGCCGCTGAATCCTTTCGGGTTGGTTTTGCAATAGGTATAGTTGATAAGCGAGTGCGCCGTGTTCTGCTGCCAGTAGTCGGCGTAGGCGTCGGTCAGGTTATGCGGATTGATGCCCAGAAATGAGTACTGCGAAAAGAAAAGTGGACCACCGTAGGCCGGGCCAAGTGGTAGTTTAATGCCGTAATAGCTGTTGCCATTCGCCATGCGCCCATTCTGCGCCCAACTGTTGTCATACACCGTTTTGCTGATGGGGTACGTGTTCGACGAAGCTGCCAGCGCATAGGTAATCAGGGCTTCGTTCCAGCCCCGCACGAGCAGGTTCATATCCCAATTGTAGTTGGGTGACCAGTGCCAGTAAAGGTTGGTTTCGGCCCCGTCTTTTGTGAACCACTTCCACTCCACTGCGTCCCAGAGTGTGTTGATGGTTTTGCGCAGGGCAATTTCCTCTGCGTTGGTCGTGCTGTTGAAATACTGCCGGGCGGTTAGCAGCCCCTGCATCAGATACGAGGTTTCGACCAGGTCAGCCCCGTTATCTTTCTGGCTGAATGGTACAGTAGCACCCGTAGCACCGTTGAGCCAGTGCGGAAACGCCCCGTGGTAGCGAATAGCCTTATCGGACAGGAAATTCGTGATTTTCGACAGCCGCGCCAATCCATCCTGCCGACTGATAAACTGCCGGTTGACGGCCACGACAATCGCCATGACGCCAAAGCCTGTTCCTCCTGAGGTAACGACATCGCCCGACGAGTTGCGTTCGCGGGCCATACCCGACACCGGGTGGCCGAAGTCCCAGAAGTACCGGAAGGTCTGTTTCTGCACCAGATCGAGCAGTGCGTCGTCGCTAAGGCGGGGAAACTTGTCGGTACTGTCGAGGGCTGTTGTCAGGCCAACGGTTATGGTTGAATTAAGCGCCGTATTACGCCGCGAAACCAGTGTCGGGGCAATCTCCAGCGTGTAGGCCGTCAGCGCATTCAGTGTGTTCTTTGGCGTCAGTGTCAGCGTCGTATCGTTGGTGGCTGTTACCGTCAGCGGTACGTCCTGCGCGTTGGACCGCTGAATGAGCCGGATAGCGGTGGCAGCCGTCGTCGGTTCGACCGGGGCCGAAAATGCTACCCGAAAAACAGGCTTCAGCCCCGCATCCCGGAACGTCATCGACGCGGACGTTTGCCCGTCGACCTGCACAGTTCGGTAAAAAAACGATTCGGGCGGCTGTACATTCTGTTTCGGCTGACAGGCGATTGCCAGTAACCCACACAGGGCAGCCAAGTAAACGACTCTGTTCATGCTGTTTTTCAATGCGTTGAGAAAGAAGTTTCTGAGGCCCGGAGTCCAACACGGACAGTATCTATCATGTTGAATCCCGGACCTCAAAATGCATGATTAACGGCCGACTGCTTCTAACTGGTAAAGGGCACTGATATCGGCGTCTTTCAACGGTGTGTTGTAGACTCTGATATTATCAATAGCAAAGGTTCCTTTCGTAGTATAAGCTGGCAGGGGGCCTGCCTGAGTAAATCCAATATCACTACTTGCCAGACTCCCAATGACGGCCTGACAGGGCACTAGCATGTTGAGGGCAACCGTGTTGACGCCCCTGTTATTATATGCTCCAATCGACTTACCGTTGCCGAAAATCTCTAATAAGTGAGTATTAGGGTCGAATCGAATCACAAAGTGACTCCATACGCCCGCTCCCTTAAATACACCAACTGGCGTAGATGCTCGAGGATCAGGCCTGTTGTCTTGACCATTAAAATTACCATCAGCCATCAACGACTTGTAATTAGCTTTCAATACCAATGTATCGGCGGCCGCATTGGGTGCAAACCAAGCCGTCTCAGCACCGGCGCTCAGATTGCCAAATGCCTCTTTACTTGCTGTGGGAAAAAGCCCAAAAAATGACGTGAAGAACTGTTTATTGTTTTTGACATTGACCCACAGACTAATTGTATAGCTTGCCAGGGCATCAGCCGTATTGAGTTTTGCAATCGCAGGATAAACAACAGCCCCAGTAGTAAGATTAAGCGCTTGACCTGAACCAGATGCCCCCGTAACATAGTTGACCGAGCCATACGTATTGGCTGGAGCTGTTCCAGAGATGCGCTCATTAGGACTTCCTTCAAATGTCCAGTTCGCCAGCAGATTAGATGGAGCAATATCATTTGAGGCGTTATACCCGCCAATAGCAGGCAGGGTTGCGGTCTCTTCTTTTTTGCAGGACGAAACGAGCGTTGCGCCCGCCAACAGAGCAGCAATAGCCCAGGTACGTTGCGTTGTAGTGTTCATGATTCTGTTTGAGTTAAATTGAAAAATAAACAAATTGTATTAGAGGTAATCGATTGGTTGTTAATGCGTTGGCTGGGGATGTTTTCAGCGTCTCTTACTTGTGTATATCGTTTTCGCCCCAACCACTTCGGAGCTAAACGCTTGTTGTTCTCGTAGCGAAGAACCATATTGTTTGATCCGCTGACCAGTACAATCAAGCAACGTTGTGCTAAATATGATGTACTCGCAGGCTGGGTCCGTGATGCGGGTGAAGTACACGGTTTGCCCTTTGTACGTGCCTTGAAACAGCGAGCTGATGCAATACGATTGGTCCAGAGATGCTGTCAGGTCCTTGACCCATGATATGGCCAGCGGATCGGTCGCCGTGCAGGCGTTTTCTGGTGTAGCAGGGTCATGTTTGCAGCTGATAGTCAGCAGGGTAAGGCCAATAATGCTCAAAAGCGTTTTCATACGGAGTTCTGTTTTGTCGTTGATCTACAGCTATGACTCCTTTTTATCAGTACCCTGGATTCTGATCGAGCTTGCCGCCGCTTAGCTGAATCTGGAGGTTGGGAACGGGAAGCAATTCGTGTTTACCCGCAACGAACGCCTTGCCCTGCGCCCGCATTACCTGCGCCGCCCGCCCCTGCCGGACGAGATCGAAAAAGCGGTCGTGTTCCATGGCCAGTTCGAGCCGACGCTCGTTCCAGATCGCGGTGCGCACGTCGGCTTGCCCGGCAGCTTTGGTAACGGCCAGCCCCGCGCGGGTACGTATCTGGTTCAGGTACGTGATGGCCTGCGCGGTTTGGCCCAGCTCGTTGGCCGCTTCGGCATTCATCAGCAGCACATCGGCGTAGCGGAGCAGGCGCACGTTTTTCTGCTTACGGTCGCGGTTGCCCAGATACGGTTCCACGCTGGGGTTCTCACTGGCGTAGGCCTTGTAGTTGTAGTAGTTGTTCTGCACCGAGTCGCCGCTCGGAAGGCGGAAGCCGTCGTAGAGCAACGTACCCAGCCCCCGCCCGCTACGGTCGATGGCAATGATGGTCGATGCTTTGCGCTGGTCGCCCGCCTCGTAGGCATTTACCAGGTCGGTCGTGGGTGTGCAAAAGCCAAAACCAAGGTCAGTCCAGCCGCCGCGTGGTCCTACGCGGGGTCCTTGCCAGGTGCAGTAGCCCCCCACTGCCAGATCGCTATTATTGAACGTACCGCTCTGCGTCTCAAAAATCGATTCCCGGTTATTGTCGCCCGCTTTGCGCCACAGGATCGTGTAGTCGGGCATGAGCGAGTACTGCCCCGACTGGATGACGGACTGGGTTAGATTCAGGACCTGCTGCCAGTTTTTACGGTACAGGTACGTCTTGGCTAACAGTGCCTGCGCGGCTCCTTTGTTGGCATGACCCACCGCCGCCTGCGCCCGCAGGGGCAGGTTGTCGATGGCAAATTGAAGGTCCTGCGTGATGACGTTGTAGATCGTATCGACAGGGGCGCGCGTCTGGAAAGCGAGGTCGGTGTTGGCGTCCTGCGCGTCGAGGGGCACCCGCACGACCTTGGGTACTTTCCCGAAAAACCGGACCAGGTTGAAGTAATAGTAGGCCCGAATGAACCGGACCTCGCCGATCAGCTGGTTTTTGGTAGTTGGGCTAAGGGCCGCATTCGACAGAGCGGCCAACGCCTGATTAGCCCGCGAAATACCGCTGAAGTAGCCGTTCCAGAGCGCCGCCACGAAGTTGTTGGTCGGCGTCGTGTTAAAATTATCGATGTCGTTCAGCAGGGGCTGATCGCCCGGCGTGCTGCCTTTTTCAGCATCATCGGAGATGATATTGGTGGCGGCAATGAAGCTGATGCCGTGCACGTCGCCGCCCGCTCCGCCGAAGGCCTCGCCGTTGTACAGGCTGTTGTATACCCCCGTGACCAGGTTAACGGCCAGATTAGGGTCGGTAGCCGTGGTGGCCTGCCCCTGCACAGGTACGTCGAGGAAGCTTTTCTGGCAAGCCGTAACGCCCAGCAGGGTGGCCGTGGTGCCGAGTAGAAGCAAAGAAAGTCGGTTCATCCGTCAGGTACGTTTAAAAGCTGGCGTTCAGGCCAATGGCAAAAGTCTGGGTGGTGGGATAGGCATTCAGCTCGATACCCTGACTGGTTGGGTTACCGGGCAGTTCGGCCGTGAAGCCGCTGTATTTTTTCATCGTCAGGATGTTCTGCGCCGTCAGGAAAATTCGGGCGTTGCTGGCTTTGATTTTGTCCATCAGACCGCTGGGTAGCTTATAGCCCAGCGTGAGGTTGTTGATCCGCACAAAATCACCCGATTCGATGAAGTAAGTCGAGGGGGGCAGGTTACCACTGTTGGCACCCGGCTCGGTTTGCGAACCATTAGCCGACGTCCAGCGATTGTAGGCCATCGACCGCTCCACGTTGTCGAGTACGTTCTGCCGGAAGGCGCGTTTGCCGTTGTACACCTGATTGCCCACGTTGCCGTAGATATCGACACCCAAATCCAGGTTTTTGTAGGTCAGCCCAAGGTTCAGCCCGAAATAGGCTTTGGGCTGATACGAACCCGCAAACACACGGTCGTTATCGTCGATACGGCCATCGCCATTCACATCCTGATACCGGAAATCGCCCGGTGCCGCCGAGGGTTGAATGACCTGTCCCGCTGCATTTTTGTAATTATTGATGTCGGCATCGTTCTGAAAAACGCCCAGCACATTCAGCACATAGAAGCTCCCCACTGGTTGCCCGTTGTCGGTACGGGTTGTGTATTGCTGATTGGCCCCAATGCCGCCATCCAGGATGGGTTGCCCACCGTTCAGGCCGATGACGCTGTTCTGATTGAGGGTCGCGTTGCCGCCGATGCGATACGTCAGGTCATTGCTGATGCGACCCCGCCAGTTGAGCGTGACCTCCAGCCCCTGGTTCTGGATCGAGGCGGCGTTGGTCAGCACGACGCCATCGGCATCGCCCGTCACCGACGGCACCCGCACGTTGATCAGCAGGTCGCGGGCTTTTTTATTGTAATAGTTGATCTCACCCGTCAGTCGGCTGTTCAGGAGACCAAATTCCAGACCCAGGTCAAACTCCTCGGTGGTCTCCCACTTCAGGTTGGGGTCTTTGATCTGCGTAATAGCACTCCCCGGCGTTGCCACCCCACCGCCAAACGGATAGGCCAGATTGGGCTGCACGGTCACGGTGTAGGCGTCGGTCGGAATCCGGTCGTTGCCCACCCGGCCCCAGCTTGCCCGCAGCTTCAACAGGTCGAACAGCCGCTGATCTTGCAGAAAGGGTTCGCTCGTGAGCAACCAACCGGCTCCCACCGAGGGGAAATAGCCCCAGCGGTTCTGGCTCGGAAAGCGCGACGAGCCATCGATCCGCATCGTCGCCGTCAGCAGGTATTTGTCGTTGAAATTGTAGTTCAGACGGCTGATGTACGAATTCCGGGTGTATTTATCGCCGGTGCCGTCGTTAGTCGAGGTGTTGGCGTTGCCCGTGCCGATATACCACAGATTCTGGGCCGCAGGTACGTCCTTGCGGAAGGCCGAAAACGTGGTCGAGGTGTACGTTTCAGCGGTGGTTCCCACCAGTAGGGTAAACGCATGCGCTCCAAACCGGCGATTGAACGTCAGCAGGTTATCCCATGTCCAGTGGAACACGCGCGTGTTACTGAACGACAGGTTACTGTTCGGGTTCCGCTGATTGCCACCGGGGTTGATGAATGTGGTGGTATCGTTGTTAAACTGGTAGTTATACACCCGACTATTCTGGTTGATCCAATCGCCGCCTAGGTTGGTGCGGTAGGTGACCCACTCTACGGGCTTGATTTCCAGGTAGGCCGACCCCAATAAACGGTTGTCGGTGGCGAGGTTATCGTTTTTCTCGATGTCGAGCACCGAGTTGCCCACGTTCTGGTAGACCGACGTGTTGCCGTATTTGGAACCTACTTTGGCGGGAATAATTGGTGCGGCCCGGTAGGCGTTGTTGTAGGCCGTGCCCAGGTTGGCCAGTTGGTTGTTACCGTTGGCATAAGAGGCCGAGAAACCCGCCCGCACTACCTTATTGAAGGTGTAGTCGTTGTTGGCCCGGATCGAGAATCGCTTATACTGATTGTTGATCACAATACCCTGATCGGTGAAATAACCGGCGCTGACGAAGTAGGTCGACTTGTCGGTGCCGCCATTGATCGACAGGCCATGGTTCTGCTGAAAGCCGTTGCGCAGGATTTGCCCGTACCAGTCGGTCGAGGTTTCGCCGGGTGTAATCAGATTACCGCTAGCCGTGCTGACGTAGTTGGCGTATTCAGCAGCGTTGGCCATAGGCACCAGGTTGGCCGGTAGCCGAAAACCAGCGTTGCCGCTGTAAGCAACAGTCATTTTTCCGGCCGTACCCCGTTTGGTGGTGATGATAATGACGCCATTGGCACCGCGAGCACCATAAATAGCCGTCGCCGAAGCGTCTTTCAGTACGTCGACGTTGACAATGTCGGCCGTGTTGATGTTTGTGATGTCGTCGGTCAGTACGCCATCCACTACGTAGAGTACCGCCGTTCCGCCCAGCGCTGTGCTGGTACCACGGATGCGAACGATGGGAGCGCTACCCGGTTGGCCACTGCTGATAATCTGAACCCCGGCAGCTCGGCCTTGAAGGGCCTGCGTGGCGGTCAGTACCGGTTGCTTCACCAGTTCGTCGCCTTTGATAGTGACTGTGGCCCCCGTCACGTCGGCCCGACGTTGGGTGCCGTACCCCACGACAACGACCTCGTTAAGCGCACGGGCGTCGTCGGCCAGTATCACGTTCAGTTCTGACCGGTTCGCTACGGCGATTTCCTGCGTCGTGTAACCTATACTTGAGAAGACAAGTGTAGCATTTACCGCCGCCTGAACTGAGTAGTTTCCAGCGCCATCGGTGGTGGTCCCCAACGTTGTGCCTTTAACCTGAACCGTTACGCCCGGTAGCCCTGTATTCGTAGCTTTGTCGGTGACTCGGCCCTGTATACGTAAGCCTCCCGCCCCGGTTTGGGCCATAAGTCGAGTGGAGCCACCGGTCAGGACGGTAAAGACAAGCAGCAACAGGCTGATTGTCTGGATCTGTAAGGTGTGTTTCATGATAGCACGCATGGGCAATAATTTTCCCATAAATAATTGCACAAAAGTAGGTCTAAGTATCGTTGTGGGCTAAAAAGGGGGTACATCATTACCACATCATACCCTCTATTCTGAGCGGAAAAGGCCCGTTTCAACTACATCATGGCTTTCTATATCGTCTTGATAACTTTTTTCTTCACGCTGAAAGGCTGGGCAAGCATAGGCCGACTAGTTGGTTTGTGTTTTGGGATTTTGTTGGCCGATTATCAGGCCTCCGCCCAGTCGGAGTACACTTTTTGCCGACCCGAAATCCTGTCTTTCAACCGGCAGAAATACGGAGCCTATAACCAGAACTGGAGTATCGCGCAGAACCCCCGCACCCGCTTCATGTATCTGGCCAATTCGAGGGGTTTGCTGGAATACGACGGGAGTGCGTGGCGGGTATACGAACTACCCAAAAAGCAGCGGGTACGGTCGGTGGCGGTCGACGAAACGGGTCGGATTTTTACGGGCGCTCTGGGTGAATTTGGGTACTGGACACCCGGCCCGACCGGCGAACTAACGTATCATTCGCTGGCCCCGCTGATCAGGGAACCAGCATTTCGAAACGAGGAAATCTGGAACGTGCTGGTCACGCCGCAGGGCACGCTCTTTCAATCCTTTGCCTATATGTATCGATACTGGCAGGGGCGGGTCGAAGCGATTCATACGCCCGGCAACGTGCTGTTTGTGCGGGCGGTGCGGAACCGGTTGCTGGTGGAAGTCATCGACAAAGGCTTGTATGAACTGCGCGGGAAGACGTTCACGCTGATACCGGGCAGCGAATTTCTGGGGCATGAAACCATCAACACGCTATTACCGCTGGGTGAGACGGATTGGCTTATCGGTACCGAGCGGGCTCTTTACCGCTACGATGGCCGCACGTTTCGGCCCTTCAATGCGCAATTGAACGCCTTTATTCAGCAGAACCGGCTCAACCGGGGTATTCAATTAGGAGCAGATGGGTATGCGTTCGGGACACTGTTGAACGGTGTGCTGGTGACTACCACCGACGGGCGCATCCGCTACCTGTTCAATCAACAGACGGGGTTGCAGAACAACACGGTGTTGGCGCTCTGGCATGATGCAGACCGGAATCTTTGGGTTGGTATGGACAAGGGTGCCGATCTGATCAACCTTAGCTCACCCATCCGCTACTTTACCGACAGCGACGGCAATCTGGGTACGTTCTTCGATCTGGCCCGCCATCAGGGTAACCTCTATCTGGGCACCAATCAGGGGGTTTATTATAAACCACTAAGCCGACCCGAGCTACCGTTTCGGTTGATCACGGGTACTCAGGGCCAGGTTTGGCAACTGAGCGTACAGGACGGGCAATTGCTGTGCGGGCACAATCGGGGTACGTTCCTGATCGACGGGACAACGGCTCGCCTGTTGTGCCCTATCACCGGCGGTTGGTCACTCCGCCGATTAGCCAAACAGCCCGATCGACTGATTCAGGCAACGTATACCAAGCTATGCGTGTATCAGAAAGACAGGCAGGGCAGTTGGACCTTTGCGCATACTGTGGAAGGCTTTTCGGCACCGGTGCGGCAACTGGAGGAAGACGAGACCGGGGCGATCTGGCTCAACAAAGCGCCAAACCAGGGTATACAACGCCTGCAACTCTCACCCGACCTGAAGCGCATTGTCAAAAGCACCAGCTACGATTCCCCGGCTTTCCAGACGACCACAGCCAACCTGGCCAAGTTGGCGGGCCGGATTGTGGTGACAGCCGCCCCTGTTGCGCAGGTTTTCGACCCAACCCGGCAGCAGTTCAGCCCGGCGCCGCTGCGTTTCCCGTTTCTGAAACCAGGCGTCCAGAAGCTTTTTCAACTCTCGGGCGACGATCTGTTTCTCTTGCATCAGGATGGGCGCTTGCAGTATGTGCAGGCGGGACAAACGACCGCGCACGATATTCCGGTACGTACCAATCTGTGGGTCGAAGAAGACGAAACCCTGGTCGACCTCGATACGAATTACTTGGGGCTTTGCCGCGAAAACGGGTTTGCACTGATTCCCCGCCACGGCCTGAGCCAATTACGCCGGACGGCCGTTCCCCCATCCCTGATCCGCAGCATTACGACCCTCGACACGCCCGCCGTGCAACGTACGTTTCAGGCACCACAACAGGCCGATGCTACTCTGTCGTTTTCCCATAAGCAGGCCAACCTGCTGGTTACGTTCTGCACGCCTGCCTTCACACAGCCGGTACAATACAGCTACTGGCTGGAAAACAACATGGTCGGTTGGTCGCCTTATCAGCACATCCAGCAAAAGGAGTTTAGTAACCTGCCTGCGGGCCACTACGTACTGCATCTGCGCTCTAGCGGCAACCCGGTAGAGAGCACCCTCGCTTTCGAGATTCGCCCGCCCTGGTACTGGTCGGTCTGGAGTAAGCTGGGCTATCTGTTGCTGGGCATTGGCGCGCTGGGCCTCTCCTACCGGCTGCACCTACGCCGCGTGGCTACCAAGCAACATCAGCTACGTACCGAGTTGGAAGCCCAACTGCGTCGCCAGGAAGAAGCCAGTCAGCGGGAGATTATTCTGTTGCAGAAAGAGCAGTTGGAACAGGGCCTGATTCAGAAATCGGAAGAACTGGCCAACTCGACCATGACGCTGATTCAGAAAAACGAACTGCTGATGCAGTTAAAGGAAGAACTCGGTCAGGTAAGGAGTCAGGTCAGCGGGCGCGGCACGGGCGAGCACTTCCAGCGCATCGACCGGCTGATCGACCAGAATATTTCCAGCGAGCAGGACTGGGCATTGTTCGAAGCCAATTTCAACAAGGTACACGAACAGTTTCTGAAACGGCTGATCGATCAATACCCCGACCTTGGGCAAGGTGACATGAAACTGGCCGCCTACCTGCGCATGAACCTGTCGACAAAGGAAATCGCGCAATTGCTCAACATAACGCCCCGCAGTGTCGAGTTGAAACGGTATCGCCTTCGTAAGAAACTGAACCTCGACGCACAGGCCAATCTGGGCGAATTCATGATCAAATACTAAGCACGTATCACCCTCATTATCTGACAGATAACATCGGAACGGGTACAGAAACGGGCAGTTTGTCTTTTGGTAGCACCTAAAGCCTAAACGCCTGCCTTTCATGAACCACCTCGCTGCCGCCGACTACGCAGTTTTCCTGATTTATTTTGTCGTTGTCGTTGGTTACGGCTACTGGATTTACCGCTCGAAGCAGTCGGGCGCGACCAATACCAAAGATTTTTTTCTGGCCGAAGGGTCACTCACCTGGTGGGCCATCGGGGCGTCACTCATAGCGTCCAATATTTCGGCCGAGCACTTCATCGGCATGGCCGGGTCGGGCTTTGCGATGGGGCTGGCCATTTCGTCGTATGAGTGGATCGCGGCGGCTACGCTCGTCATCGTAGCGGCATTTTTCATTCCCATCTACCTCAAAAACAACATCTCGACCATGCCCCAGTTTCTGGCGCAACGGTATTCCGATACCGTCAGCACCATTCTGGCGATCTTCTGGCTGGTGGTCTATGTGCTCGTCAACCTCACGTCGATTCTGTACCTGGGGGCCATCGCCATCGAATCGCTGGCGGGCATTCCGTTCACCACCTGTACCATCGGGCTAGCCATTTTTGCCATTTTCATCACGCTCGGCGGTATGAATGTCATCGGCTACACCGACGTGATTCAGGTGGTAGTGCTCATCTTTGGCGGCTTGGTGGTAACGTACCTGGCGCTGCAACTGGTGGCCGACAAATCGGGCGTCGATGGCGTCTGGAACGGGCTGGCGACCCTCCGCACCCGCGCCGACGATCATTTCCATATGTTTTTTGCCGAAGGGCACCCGCATTACAACGCCCTGCCGGGGATGTCGCTGGTGCTGGGCGGGATGTGGATCAACAACCTCTACTATTGGGGCTGTAACCAGTACATCGTACAGCGCGCGCTGGGTGCCGATCTACCTACGGCGCGAAATGGCATTCTGTTTGCCGCCTTTCTGAAGCTACTCATCCCGCTTATTGTGGTGATTCCCGGCATTGCCGCCTTTGTGCTCTATCAGGAGGGCACCTTCGCCACCGCCATGACCGACGCCAACGGTAGCGTCAAACCCGATCATGCGTATCCGGTACTGATGAATCTGCTGCCTACGGGCATGAAAGGGTTGGCCTTTGCCGCCTTGACCGCCGCCGTGGTGGCCTCGCTGGCGGGCAAATGCAACAGCATCTCCACCATTTTTACGCTCGATATCTACCGCAAATTTGTCGACAAAGATGCATCGGAGCAGAAGCTGGTGCGAGTGGGGCGCTGGGCCGTAGTGGTCTCGTTTATCGTGGCCATTCTCATCGCGCCCATGCTACGGTCGTTCGATCAGGTCTATCAGTACATTCAGGAGTACACTAATTTCCTTACCCCTGGCGTGTTTGCTATTTTTGCGCTGGGCTTTTTCTGGAAACGCGCCACCAACCGAGCCGCCCTCACGGTCGCCATCCTGACCATCCCACTGTCGATTCTGTTTAAATTCTGGCCGGCCATCAGCGAACTGGTTGGCGAGCGGGCGGCCGAGATCCCCTTCCTTCACCGCACCACCTGGGTCTTTTGTATCGACGTGCTGCTGATGGTCGTGATATCGCTCACCGACCCGGCCAGTGAGGGCAACCCCAAAGGTCTGGCTATCGACAAAGCCATGTTTCGGGTGTCGCGGTCGTTTCTGGCCGGATCGGCGGCAATCGCAGTGGTGCTGCTTACCTTATATACCTTGTTCTGGTAGACAACGTACCTAGGCGGCTACAGTTGCCCCAACCGCCTCGCGAGCCAGCGCGTCACGTATCTGAGCCGTCAGCTCAAAGGAGCGAAGGCGGGCCGTATGGTCGAAAATCTGGGCGGTCGTAATCAGTTCATCCGGATGCAGTTGCTCGATGAACCGGGCCAGTCCCTGCTGCACCGTTTCGGGTGAACCAACCATCGCGTACCGCAGCGCATGACTAGCTCCTGCCTGATCGGCCGCGAACTGAAGCAGATCGGGGCGATCGACGGGCGGCGGCAACATACCGGGCGCACCCCGGCGCAGATTAATAAACTGCTGCTGTACCGACGTAAACAGGCGTTGTGCTTCGGCGTCGGTATCGGCCACGACCACGTTGGCCGCCAGCATGACGTAAGGCTTATCCAACGACTCCGACGGGGTAAACTGCGTTCGGTACACGTGCAACGCCTGCAATAGGGCATCGGGCGCAAAATGAGAGGCAAACGCAAACGGCAAGCCCAGCATGGCAGCCAGCTGCGCCCCAAACAGGCTGGAGCCCAATATCCAGATGGGTACGTTCAGACCTGCCCCCGGTACGGCCTGCACCGCCTGCCCCGGTTCGGTGGGCTGGAAATAATCACGGAGTTCGACCACATCCTGCGGAAACGTATCGGGTCCGGTCAGGTTGCGGCGCATGGCCCGGGCCGTTACCTGATCGGAACCCGGCGCCCGCCCCACACCCAGGTCGATCCGGCCGGGGTACAGCGACGCCAGCGTACCAAACTGCTCGGCAATAACCAGCGGCGAGTGGTTGGGTAGCATAATCCCGCCCGAGCCAACGCGTATCGTATTCGTACCACCCGCGATGTAGCCAATGCCCACCGACGTAGCCGCGCTGGCCACGCCCGTCATATTATGGTGTTCGGCCAGCCAGTAGCGGTTGTAGCCCCAGCGTTCGGCGTGTTGGGCCAGATCGAGCGCATTGTGCAGTGCCTGCCGGGGGGTGCTCCCCTCAGTAACCGGCACCAGATCTAAAATTGAGAAAGGAATATTCTTCATGGCGTTGGAAAGCCACGTACCCGGTCAGGTTGTGTGCCGGAGGGCTTTCGTGTAGAACACAAACGGCCCGAAAATCATTACGTAAACCGACCAGTCCAGGATTAACAGATGTTACTTACTGCGTTTCATTGACCGGTAGCCAGGGTATTGATTGCCATGGGTACTTCTGGCTCACCCTTGAAAAAGGCGCCGCGTTTACCCTGTGTCAATGCCCAGCGGTGTAGCCACGAGATACCACCGTTGCGCACGTAATCGTCTTGTGACTGATAGGCGGCGTCCTGAAGTGCATCATCCAGCGAGACAAACAGATACCCTTCGGCCGTCAGGCGAGCCAGTAGGTCGCCCAGATACTGCGAATTGATCGTATTGGCATGTGTTAGCAGAATATGCGCTATGGGGCGCCTGAACAGGGAGTCGGCCTGCGCCTCATAATAGTGAACACAAGCCAGCATATAATCGACGTACTGCCTACCGACCGATGAGGCCAGGGCGGTGTCTTTCCGGAGCAACGCTACGTCGTAGGCAGCAGAGAATAGATAATCGGCATTGTCGATAGACACCGGCGCTTCTACATACTGCTGGCTGGCCAGATAACGAACCAGCGAATCGCGCTTACCGACTGTATTACCGCGTTGCAGGTAGGGATGCCGAAAATAACGAAGGCGTTGATTAGCCGATCGAAGCAACGGACGCAGCACGGCATCGACGCCGGCTACGTCTTGCTGGTAGGCAGCGGCCGATATCGTATTGTACCCCAGGTGCGCAAACGTATGATTGCCCAACTCCATACCGGCGTTCAGCCAGCGTGTCAACAGGCGTAGTTGCGCTTTGTCGGGTTGTGACTGGTTCATCAGTTTTTCGCCGACGACGAAGCCAATCGCAGGTACGTTGTGTCGTTTCAAATGCGCCAACAACTGGCCAGTCAGCGAGTCCTGCCCGGCGGCTGTCCGGTAAACCCGCGAAACCGTAGGCAGGTCATCAACGGTAATACACATCCGTTTCTGAGCGCAGGCGGGCCCCAGCCAACCGATTAGTAATAACGACGTGAGTACAAGTCGACAGGAACGTACGGTTGCGTGCATAAGTCGTTGTTGATACTACTAAGAATGGCCTTCGGAAAGCTATTGATGAACCCTTGCTTTCCGAAGGCCAGTATTGAACGTACCTACTGGCTAAGCAGTCACACCAATTGCTTGCAGAATACCCTCAGCAGCAACCCGACCGGTTTCGGCCCCGCCGTTCATGTAGCCCTGATAGTCGGCGCTGCAATGCTCACCCGCGAAGAACAGTTTCCCGACTGTTTCGCCCTCAGCACCGCCAAAGCTGGTTTTCTGCCCAATGGTGTAGCAGGCGTAGCTACCCTGCGAAAACGAATAGCTAGGCCAGTGGAAACGCTCGGCCCGAGCCGTATAGCGAGCCGACGCACCCGGGAAAATCTGGTTGAGTTTGGGCAGGTATACCTGAGCCTGCTGCGCCGCCGTGCCCAACCCAAGCTGAACGCCGGTGAGGCCACCCGTGTAGACGGTGAAACCACCCGCACTCCCCGCCTGTAGCTGGCTGTTGTCCCAGCCCGACTGAATACCATTATTGGTGAACACGTACCCAGTATAGCCCAGTGTGCGCCAAGGCCGGTTGGAGAAGCCAAGCAGCAGTTTGGCATTGGTGCCATAACCCAGTTCATTGATCGCCCGACGCTTACGCAGGGGCAGGCTTACGTTTAGCTGCACCTGCCGCAGTTTGGTGAACGGAAGCGTGAGAATCACGTAATCGGCCCACACGGTAGTGCAACCGTCGAAAGTCAGCTCATATTTAGAGCCTACCGTCGAAATCGACCTCAGTACGGCGCCCGTCCTGATGCTGTCCTGATAAAGCTGGGTAAGCCGATCGGTGATTTGCTGGTTGCCGCCCGCGATTTTGTAGCGTTCGTCGCTTTCTCCGAAGACCTCAAACTGCCCGCCCGTCGTATCGGATGAAATAAGCGTAAGCAGGTTGATCGCACTCTGCACATCACACGACAGACCGAACTCGGTTTCGTAAGCAACCGTCAGCAGAGAGCGGATAAGCCCGAAAGCGCCGATCGTGGTGAGGTACGTACTGATTGATAGCCAGTCGTAGAGAAAGCCTACTCCGCTGGTCGCTGTGTAATCGATCACATCGGGCAACTTATTGATGTCGGCCTCAATACGGCTCGCAATGGGCCGAAACGCACTCACGATCTGCGCCAGCGAATACATCCGCCCATCAAAATAGTAAGCATCTTTGATCAGCGCGGTTTCCGAAGGAGCCTGCGTATCAAGCAGTCGCAAGCCAAACTCCCGGGCCAGTTGGAGCATATCGTCATGGCCACTGTCGATAAACTCACCGCCCAGTTCGGTCGTCAGGCCGGTAGCCATCAGGTTTTTGGCAGTCCGAATACGCCCCCCCGTCTGGGTGGCTCCTTCATAAATGGTAAAGTTGCCAACGCCGCTTTTGGCCAGCGTATGCGCGGCGTGCAGGCCAGCAATACCAGCGCCAATAATCGCTATGCTGGGGCCACTGGTGCTCAGCCGGGCATTGCGAACAGGCTGGGTAGGATCGATGTCGTCAGTTCGACAGCTGGCAAGCGCGGCTAATCCGCCGGCAGCCAGTGCCATCTGGCCCGACGAGCGCAAAAATGCCCGGCGCGATTGCTGCTCGATCAATTGGCCGACTAACTCATCAGCAGGCACTTGGGTACGTTCTGAGGCGATAGCGAGACGATAGGCCTGTCGCAACAGACTCATTAAAGGAGTTTTAGAAGTAGTCATTATTCGCAAATTAACTAAGTATAATTGCTCGACAATTTGCGAATAATTAACTAATATTAGTCAATAGCGAGTGACAAAATCTTGCTTTTTGCGCCTGATGGCTGGTTTATCCGCGTCATAGATGAAGACTACGGACCATCTTGAGGGCACCAACTGGCAATAATTGTCGTTTACTCTTTATAAGAATCTGACAGCCAAACAAAAAATGGCGTTGCGCTTTCCAATTGTGTTTTCTATCTTTGCGCTCCCGTTGAGAAAAAGACATAGCCATGGCTAAGAAAGGTAATAGAATCCAAGTCATCCTGGAGTGCACCGAGCAGAAAGAATCGGGCGTACCGGGAATGTCGCGGTACATCACGACTAAGAACCGCAAAAACACGCCCGCACGTATCGAGCGTAAGAAGTACAACCCCTTCCTGAAGAAGGTAACGCTTCACAAAGAAATTAAGTAATTGTCATCTAAACTGGCGGAACCCGGCCTAACTCGCCGCGGCACACGTCGAAACCAACATAAGCAATGGCAAAGAAGGTAGTTGCAACCCTGAAAACGAAGGACAACGGCAAAGCATTCGCGAAAGTGATCCGCGCCGTAAAATCACCCAAAACGGGTGCTTACACCTTCAAAGAGGAAATGGTACCCGTCGACGACGTGCAAAACGCACTGAAAGCGTAATCGGTTAGTTGCCTTTCCCGAAAACACTACACTGAAAAGTCCCCAAAAGGGACTTTTTTTGTTATATCGTAGCGCACGGCTCCAGCCGTGCTTGAGTTAACTATTTATACGGCACGGCTCTAGCCGTGCGCTACTCATAATGGCCTTTTTTGGATTATTTGGCAAAGAGAAAAAAGAATCGCTCGACAAGGGCCTGGAAAAAAGCAAAGACAGCTTTTTTTCCAAGCTGGGCCGGGCGGTCGTTGGCAAAGCAACGGTCGACGAAGAAGTACTCGATGAACTCGAGAGCGTCCTGATCTCGTCGGATGTAGGCGTAGAAACCACCGTCAAGATTATCAATCGGATCGAAGCTCGTGTAGCCCGCGACAAATACATGGGGACGAGTGAGCTGGACAATATCCTGCGCGAAGAGATCGCAGGGTTGTTATCCAGCAACAAACATACTGGCAGCAACGTACCCACCGACGATTTTGCGCTCCCCACGGATAAGAAACCCTACGTGATTATGGTCGTTGGGGTGAATGGGGTCGGCAAAACCACTACTATCGGCAAGCTGGCAGCGCAGTTTCACAAACGCGGCAAGCAGGTCGTGCTGGGTGCGGGCGATACCTTCCGGGCAGCGGCCGTCGATCAGCTCAAGCTTTGGGGCGACCGCGTGGGCGTTCCCGTGATTTCGCACGGTATGAACACCGACCCCTCGGCCGTGGCTTACGACGCCGTGAAAAAAGGCACCGAAATGGGGGCTGACGTGGTCATTATCGACACCGCCGGCCGGTTGCACACCAAGGTGAACCTCATGAATGAGCTGTCGAAGATCAAGCGGGTGATGCAGAAATTCATCCCCGACGCCCCCCACGAGGTACTGCTCGTACTCGACGGATCGACCGGGCAAAACGCGTTTATTCAGGCTACCGAGTTTACGAAAGTGACTGAGGTAACGGCGCTGGCTATTACCAAGCTCGACGGCACAGCCAAAGGCGGGGTGGTTATCGGTATTTCCGATCAGTTCCAGATACCGGTCAAGTACATCGGGGTAGGCGAAAAAATCGAAGATCTACAGGCGTTCGACAAGATGGAGTTCGTCGATTCGTTTTTCAAGAAAGTGTAGAGACGCAATCCCTTGCGTCTCTTACGCGTCAGCAATCCATCTTTCTTCCGTTGTAACGCAAAAAATGGCTGACGCGTAGGAGACGCAAGGGATTGCGTCTCTACCATTGTTCCCTCCTATGCGCTATCTACTCCTGTTCCTTTGCCTGCTGACGGTCAACGCCATGGCCCAGAAAAAACCGCTGCGGAAAGCAACTCCTAAACAGGGAATCTGTGGGCTGGTTGTCGAGAAAGTAGGCAATCAGATGCCCAGCCCCGACGTACCCAGCGCGAAGCGGTCGGCATTGGGGTCGCCCGTAAGTCGGGAGGTGCTCGTGTATCCTCTGATGAAGATGGAGGCCGTGGAAGGCATCGAGGATGGCTTCATCACGTCGACCAACGGTGTACAACCTATCAAAACCACCAAATCGGCCGCCGACGGCACCTATTGCCTGACCGGCCTGCCCGCAGGACGCTACACCGTGCTCGTACGCGAACCGAAAGGCCTCTACGGCAGCCTGTTCGATGGCGAAGGCAACATTAACCCCGTAACGGTGCCAGCAGGCAAAACCGCCCGGCACACCATCCAGATTACGTATCAGACCGCTTTCTAGCTATAGCGATTATGATAATAACATTGCTGGTCGTTTTTGGGCTATTCTTCCTGCTGATGCGTGGGCTTTTGCGTTACTCCAGTCAGTCCCTTGGGGATGAGTCTCCGCTCAGCAAGCCCGTTACGTATGCATACCCCAACAACTATTTCTGGTGGCGCGAAAGTATATGGGCCTTGCCACTTCTTATCGTCATGTTGGTTGTGGGCTGGCTCACACTGAAAAACTATGATACAATTACCCAATTCTGGCATTACCTCGTCATGGGTGGGGTACTGGCGCTACCTGTTTTCCTGTTCTACCTATTGAGTCGCCTCGACTGGACCGAGCGCCAGTTAGCCACCATCATTGAAGATACTGCCATTCACCTCGACCCGGCTACGCAGTCTGTTGTCGTCAGCCGAGCCGACACCGATACGGTGTTAACAGCCGCCAACGTTGTTGCTATTGAGATGCATACCGTCTCATTTGGCAAATTCCTGTATTCGTATTACCGCTTCATTGATCAGGACGGCCGGGCCACGCCAATCTATGATTACGGCAAAGGACTCCCATTCGGCCTTGAAGCCTATTTCAAGGGTGTTCCCGTTACCGCTTTCACCCACAGTTACCCCACGTCGCCACTGCCGTTAAGTTGACGAACCATCTCGGCGGATCCGATAAACAGCGGGCTTCGCTGATGCAGGTTATTGGGCTCCACGTCGAGCAAACGTACCCGCCCGTTGGTGGCCACGCCGCCCGCCTGTTCGGCAATGAACGCCATCGGGAAGCACTCATAAAGCAGCCGCAACTTGCCGTTTGGCGTTTTCACGGTGGGCGGGTACAGGTAAATGCCACCTTTGATCAGATTCCGGTGAAAATCAGCGACAAGCGAGCCGATATAACGGCCCGTCAGGCGTTGTTGGCGGCAGGTCTGCAGGTACGTTTGTACGGATGCCGGATAGTCAAGTACGTTGCCATCGTTGCAGGAAAAAACCGGGCCGGTCGGCGGCTGCTTCAGTCCCGGATGCGACAGAATGTATTCGCCCAGCGACAGATCGTAGGTAAAGCCATTGACTCCGTCGCCGGTCGTCAGCACCAGAATCGTTGAGGAACCGTAGAGAATATAACCCGCCGCCACCTGCTGATCGCCCCCTTGCAGAAAATCGGCCAGCGTCGCGGCAGTACCAACGGGCGTAATGCGGCGGTAGATACTGAAAATTGTACCGATCGACACGTTTACGTCGATGTTGGATGAACCATCGAGCGGGTCGATCGCGACAACGTACCTGGCGTTCACATTGCCCGTGTGAATGATATCCTCATCTTCTTCCGAAATAATGGCGCAGGTTTGGCCACCGTTTTTGAGCGCCCGAATAAACCGAATATTGGCCACCACGTCGAGCTTTTGCTGCGTTTCGCCCTGCACGTTGCCCGACCCCGCCGAACCGGTGATATCCATCAGTCCCGCCCGGTTAATTTCCCGGTTGATGATTTTACTGGCCAGCGCCATGTCGCGCAGCAGCTGCGACAGTTCGCCAGTGGCATAAGGCACCGCCAGCTGTTTCCGCATGATAAAGCGGTCGAGCGTAGTGCCCACGGGAAGGGCCAGATTTGACAGCGAAGACAGTGTGGTTGTCACGGTCGAAGGGGTTTGCAATGCGTGAATGGGTGGGACTATAACGCGTTGATTTTCTGGTCGAACCGGGCTTTCAACTCACTCGCCTGCGCATCGTAGGCAGTTCCGTCGGTCCAGGTTTGCCGCGGGTCGAGCAGGGAATCCGGTACGTTCGGGCAGGTAGTCGGAACAGCCAGGCCAAAAACGGGGTGCTTCTGATACCGAACGCCATCCAGGTCAAGGGCACCGCTGAGCGCGGCGTGAATCAGAGCACGTGTATGGCTGAGGCTGATGCGGTGTCCTATACCATACGGCCCACCCGTCCAGCCGGTGTTGATCAGCCAGACGGTAGTACCATGCTGCCGGATTTTTTCGCCCAGCAGCTCGGCATATTGGCGGGCAGGCAGGGGCATAAACGCCGACCCGAAACAGGCTGAGAAGGTGGCTTCTGGTTCAGAAACGCCCATTTCGGTTCCAGCTACTTTAGCCGTATAGCCCAGCAGAAAGTACTGCATCGCCTGCTCGGTGGTGAGCCGGGCAATGGGCGGCAACACGCCGAACGCATCGCAGGTCAGGAAGAAAATCGTATCCGGATGCCCTGCTACCGACGGATTCAGCGCGTTATCGATGAAGTGGATCGGATACGACGTGCGGGTGTTTTCGGTCAGCGTTGTATCGGTGTAATCGACAGTGCTGCTGCCCGGCTTGAAGCGCGTATTTTCGACAATCGCCCCGTAACGGATGGCGTCGTAGATCTGTGGTTCGCGCTCGCGAGTCAGGCCAACCACTTTGGCGTAGCAACCTCCTTCAAAGTTGAAGATGCCATCATCATTCCAGCCGTGTTCGTCGTCGCCCACCAATTGGCGGGTCGGGTCGGCCGAGAGCGTCGTTTTGCCCGTGCCCGACAGCCCGAAGAAGACCGCCACATTGGATTTACCATCCGGCCCCATACCCACGTTGGCCGAGCAGTGCATGGGCAGCACGTGCTGCCGGGGCAATAGAAAATTAAGCGCCGAGAAAATTCCTTTCTTGATTTCGCCGGCGTAGCCCGTACCGCCAATCAACAACGCCCGTTTCGAGAGATTCAGAATGGCAAAATTCTCGCCACGTGTGCCATCCTCCGCCGGGTTTGCTTTGAACTCGGGCACCGCCAGAATCGTGAAATCGGGCTGAAAATGCGCTAGCTCATGGCTCTCAATGCGTTGGAACATGTTGTAGCAGAACAGATTTTGCCAGGCCGAGGTCGTCAGAATGCACAGGTTGAGCTGCTGAGCGGAGTCGGCTCCCGGTGCCGTAGCACCAGCGCAGGCGTACCGCACGTAAATGGTCTGGTATTCGAGGTAACTCCGCATCCGGCGGTGCAGTTGGTCAAACTGCTGCGGATCGAACGGCAGATTGACCCGCCCCCAATCGACGGTGGTTTCGGTCAGGTCATCGCGCACGATATAGCGGTCTTTGGGCGAACGGCCCGTAAACGTACCTGTAGCGCATTGCAGTGCCCCCGTATCGGTCAGTTGACTTTCCCCCTGCTGAATAGCCTGCTCGATGAGCGCCGCTGGTGGCAACTGAAAAAACAGTTCGGCCGGGTCGTTCAGGCCCAGAAAATCAATGGCCCGTTCGGCAGGAAAATTAAGGCTGATAAGGTTGGCAAACGGTTGCGCTTGTTCGATAACCATGATTGATGAAGTTAAGTAAGGGCACAAACATACTGCGAACTTTCAAATATTAGCGAACGTTCGCTAATTTAATTTCAAACGCTCATGTCGGCTGCTCTTTGTAGCTTTGTACCCCACCCCCTGCCCCCTCCCCTTAAAACAAGGGGAGGGGAATTGCTTGCGAATAGGCTACGCTGGTGCAGCCACTGCCAAATAGTTCTTTTCACTGGATTCGGGAAAAGGAAGTTTCTTTTGTCTGTTAGCGAAGCTACTCCGAAGCAGTTCCCCTCCCCTGCGTTTCAGGGGAGGGGTTAGGGGTGGGGTACACCATGACAACAGACCGCGATAAAGTACGCCTCATCTTTGGGCTGAAACTGAAGCAGCTACGCGCTGAACGGGGCTTCTCGACCTACGACCTCGCCGACCGGACGGGCCTGTCGCCTTCGTACCTCAACGAGATCGAAAAAGGGAAGAAGTATCCGAAGACAGAGAAGATTTTTGCGCTGGCTAAAGCACTGGATACCGACTACGATGCGCTGGTGTCGCTGAAGGTCAACAAGCAGTTAGAGCCGGTGGCCGAGCTACTTAACTCAAACGCGCTCAGTCAGTTGCCGTTTGAACTGTTTGGTATCGAGCCTGAATATTTTCTGGAGGTGATGGCCAACGCCCCCGCCAAGCTGAGCGCCTTTATCAACACCATCATCGAGATCGGGCGGAACTACGACCTGCGCGTTGAGCAGTTTTTTCTATCGGTGCTGCGGACGTATCAGGCCATGCACGACACCTATTTCGATGATCTGGAGCAACAGGCCGATGCCTTTCTGGCAACGCACAACGTACCCGGCCGGAAACCAGCCAACGACGTACCCACGTACCTGTGTCAGGTACTCACCAGCGAATACGGACTCACCGTTGTGCCCTACGATGCCGATACGTACCCCGACTTACTGGCACTGCGATCTGTTTTTTTACCCGAAAAAAACACGCTGCTAATCAACAGCCAACTCTCGACCGAGCAGACCGCCTTTACGTTAGGACGCGAAATTGGCTATAATCAGTTGAAGCTGGCCAACCGGCCATTAGAATCGTCGATGCTTCGGGCGGCCTCGTTCGATGAAGTGCTGAACAACTTCCGGGCGTCTTATTTCGCGCGGGCTATCCTGATTCCGCGGCAAACGTTACACCCGCTGCTGACCGCTCTGTTTCGCCAACGTACCTGGCAACCCGATCAACTACTGGGTATCATGGCGTCGTTTACCGTAACGCCGGAAATGTTTATGCTCCGGATGCTGAACCTGCTGGCGCATGATTTTGGCCTCAACGACCTGTTTTTCCTGCGATTCGATCAGCCAGACGACCGGCAGCGATTCGTGCTGTCGAAAGAATTGCACCTGAGCCGCCTGCACACTCCACATGGTGTGGCGCGTGATGAGCACTATTGCCGCCGACAAGTCGCCCTGACGATGCTGACCCAGCTTCGCGAACAGCAAGCGCAGCGCCAATGGAACGGGCAGCCCATTTGCCAGGCCCAGATCACGACCTACGCCAGTGACGGCTCGGCCTATCTGGTCCTGTCGATTGCCAAATCGTCGCCACCAACGACCACCAACAGCAGCATCAACATCGGCCTGCCCCTCACCGATACGCTGCGGAACACATTGGCTTTCCTGGACGACGAGGCCATCCCGCGCACCGACGTCGGCGAAACCTGCGAACGCTGCCCCATCACCGATTGCACCGTACGCGCCGCACCGCCCGCTGTCCTGCAAAAAGAACAACGTACCCAGGCGACTCAGGCCCAGATCGCGGCGTTACGTTGACCCCACCCGGACGCGGCCAAAGCAAGAGGCGATTTTAGCCAGAACAGCCTCTATATCGTTCTCAACCTCGCTGTTCGTTATCCGCACTGTATGAATCGATAATTGCGCCAGCGTTGCGTCCCGTTCGGCATCATGCTGTCGCGCCTGCTCGGTCGCATGAACGCTACCGTCTACTTCAACGGCCAAACGTTCAGCGGGGCAGTAAAAGTCAAGTACATACATGCCCACACTATGCTGCCGCCTGAACTTTCGCCCCAGCAACTGACTGCTGCGTAGTCGTTCCCAAAGGCGTGTCTCGGCGCCAGTCTGCCCCTTGCGCAAGTCCCGCCGCACCGCCTCCATGTGTTTACGATTGTGTATTAACTGACTCATTAGTAGTGCATTAGTGGTTCACCCTCAATATACTATTGCTCATCAAAATAGCCTTAACCATCAGATGCAGACATATGCTTGAGCCACCCCCTCCCCTTTTTTTAAGGGGAGGGGGCCGGGGGGTGGGGTCAACACCGAACTTTGCGCCGTCGATCAGTCGTTACCCACAAAACCGATTTGTTTTGAAGACCAAAGGCTTAGTAAAGAATAAGATTAACATCGTCACGCTGGGTTGCTCCAAGAACCTGGTCGATTCCGAGAATCTATACACGCAACTGAAGGGCAACGGCATGAACGTTACCCACGAGTCGAAAAAAGACGATGCCAACATTGTGGTGATCAACACCTGTGGGTTCATCGACAACGCCAAGGAAGAGTCTGTCAACACCATCCTGCGCTATGTGGACGCCAAAGAGGCGGGTGTTGTCGATAAGGTCTATGTCACGGGCTGTCTGTCGCACCGGTATAAAGACGAACTGGAAGTCGAAATGCCGACCGTCGATGCGTGGTTTGGCACCAACGAGCTGCCCCGTATCCTGAAAACCCTCCGCGCCGATTACAAACAGGAACTCGTGGGCGAACGCCTGCTGACGACCCCGGCGCACTATGCTTACCTGAAAATTGCCGAGGGCTGCGACCGCCCCTGCTCGTTCTGCGCCATTCCGCTCATGCGCGGGCACCACGTATCGCGCCCCATGGACGAGCTGGTGACAGAAGCCAAATCGCTGGCCCGCCGCGGCACCAAAGAACTGATTCTGATTGCCCAGGACCTGACTTATTACGGCCTCGATCTGGACAAAAAACGCTCGCTCGCTACCCTCGTTGATCGCCTGGCCGATGTGGAGGGCATCGACTGGATTCGGCTGCAATACGCTTATCCGTCGGGCTTCCCGATGGACGTGCTCGACGTGATGCGCGACCGGCCCAACGTCTGCAACTACCTCGACATGCCGCTGCAAACCGGCTCGACCGAGTTGCTGAAGCTCATGCGGCGGGGCATTACGCGCGAAAAAACCGAAGAGCTAGTGCATACCATCCGTGAGAAAGTACCCGGTATTCACCTGCGCACCACCCTGATTGTAGGCCACCCCGGCGAAACCGACGCCCTGTTCGACGAAACCCTTGATTTTGTGGAGCGGATGCGCTTCGACCGGCTGGGTACGTTCACCTACTCGCACGAAGATCAGACGCATTCCTTCACCATGCCCGACGACGTACCTGAGGAGATCAAACAGGAACGCGCCGACGCTATTATGGAAGTGCAGGAAGGTATTTCACACGAAAAGAACCTCGCCAAAATAGGGCAAATCCATAAAGTGCTTTTCGACCGGAAAGAAGGTGGTTATTTCATCGGCCGCACCGAATTCGACTCGCCCGAAGTCGACAACGAAGTACTTGTGCCCGCCACGAAAGACACCTACGTGCGCCTCGGCGATTTCGCTCAGGTACGTATCACCGACGCCCAACCCTTTGACTTATACGGCGAATTGGTAACGACGGTGTAATACAAAGCGACTGATCGATAAAGCAAAAGGCAGGTACGTTACCTGCCTTTTTTTATGTGCTTTTTGTTAGCTTCGTAGACGCAGTTTCAAGCCATTCTTTATGACAAACGTGCCCCAACCATACCAGCAATATATTTCCATCGACTCCGAAATTCGTTTCGGCCGACCGTGTATCACCGGTACGCGTATCAGCGTTTATGACGTTTTAGGCTGGTTAGGGTTAGGCATGAGCCCGGCTGAGATTATCGACGATTTTCCAGAACTGACGGAGGAACAAATCCGCGCTTGCCTCCTATATGCCGCTGATCGCGAACGCAAAATTCGCGTTGTCGCATAAGCAATAATTCATCAGACTCCCCGCCGAATTGACTCCGGCCCGACGGCTTCGATGGCCGGTACGCCAGCGGGGTAGTGGCGGTACGTGGCTTTCTCGACGAGCGACGGATACGGCTCGAACGTGAGCCAGCGGAGGGGCCACTTGCGCAGCCACAACGCCCCTTCCAGCGAATTGACAACCCACGCCGGTGCCGCCGGATAGCCAAAAGCGGCTCGGAGCGGTTCGGTCAATAGCGCTGAGGCAGCGGGTTTTACCACGAAGCGTAACCACGTCGGAAACCAGCCTTCCACAATCCGAACAGTCGCATCGGCCACGCGGCGGTTGCTCTCGGTATACCGAAAATGCCGTTGCTCGTAGTCCGTCGTAAATACCTGCATCGCGCTTAGCGAGTCAGGCAGGTCGTGCAGATTCATGCGACGGCCCACTTCCATAAAAAACGTGAAGAGCGCCAATTCTTCGTTCGGGGTGAGCGCCCGCCAGCCATAGCGCCGCAGCCAGTTGATGGGGTACGTTACAAACGTAGCCAGCACAAACAGATAATCGGCGTTGTCGATGCGGTAATGGCTGTGAATCAGGTTCATGTGCGCGATGGCGCGCTGCCCTTTTTCATCGTCGTACCCCGACTCCATAAACTGCGCAATCAGTCGGCTGGTATCGTCGTAGCGTTTCTGACCGTGTCGCTCAAACTCGCCCGTGCGGGCCAGCAAACCCGATACGCGCGGACTGGCGTAGGTGTGAAACAGGGCTAATTCGAGCGACCGCACGATGTCGTAGGGAAATTCGTAAGCGACCAGCAGGTGAACTATGCGCTGATTGTCACGCACCGGGTCGAGCCGTTCCAGTTCCTGCCGCACCGCCGGATCCCGAAACAGGCCGAATCGCTTATGATAGATCGTCTCCGTTTGCATCCTTACGAAGATACGAACGCGGATGACGCGGATTGTTAGGATGATCGCAGATTGTGTCGTGCAAAAACCTATCAAATCCGCGATCATCCTAACAATCCGTGTCATCCGCGTTCCTGCCCGTCAAGATATCCCGGCAGTTCAGCTGTGTTGTAGCTGGCGGGGATGGGCGCCCCCCACGCTGTTTCCAGCGGAATAATACCCGCCCAGGTCGGCAAATCGACATCGCCGGGGTCGTCGTTGGGGCCACCCGTGCGGACTTTCGCCGAAGCCTCGGCTAGCGAAAAAGACAACACGGTTGTTTTACGCAGTTCGTTGTCGGTCGTGGGGCGCAGGTCGGCCCAGCGGCCCGGAATCAGGTGGTCGGTAATCAGCGTCAGCGCGCGCAGGCATTCGGCTTCGTCGGTTACCTTTTCGGCTTGCGCCATCACCACCACCGACCGGTAATTGACCGAGTGCGAAAAAGCCGATTTGGCCAGCACCAACCCATCGGCCAGCATCACGCTGATGCAGACCGGCGCGCCGTTCTCGATGCTGCGGATAAAATGGCTTCCAACGGAGCCGTGAATATAGAGCCGGTCGTTGTGGCGGGCATAGGCAGTGGGGATAGCCATTGGTTGCCCGTCCAGTACATAACTGACCGTGCAGAATAGGGCCTCGTCCAAAATGGAATAGATCGTTTCGATGTCGTAAGCGGTGCGTTTCGCCAGACGGCTTGGCGTTGTTCGTGGAGTTTGCATGGCACAAACGTCGGCTTTAACCGGCCTACTCAGATATACCACTTTTTGAAAAATAGCTAGTCCGCTTTAGTTTTAGCGGGATAACGCTCTCCCATCCTTCTATGCTTCCATTCGCCACTTTACTTCAGTTAAATGCAGCCGCACCAACACCGCTTTACGTTCAGCTTAGTCAGCAGTTGGGGCAACTGATTCGGGCGGGTACGTTGGCGGCAGGGCAGCGGCTACCCGGCAGCCGGTTATTGGCTGCTCAACTGGCTATCAATCGCCTGACAGTCGTGGCGGCCTACGATGATTTGCTGGCGCAGGGGTGGCTAAGCAGCCAGACGGGCAGCGGTACGTTTGTTGCGGACCATTTACCCGACTTGACGCCCCAATCGCTGCATAATCAACCCGTCAACCCTACCGTTCAGCCGGGTTATCCCCTGGTACTGCGTCCACACCTGAACGTACCTGTGCGCAACAGCCCCGCTGGCTTGCGCTTCGACGATGGCCTGCCCGACGCCCGGCTGGCCCCACTCGACGAACTTAGCCGGGCCTATCGGTCGTATAGCCGTTGGGGCAATCGGCAGGCGCATTTTGGCTATGCCGATACCCACGGCCATCCTTTTCTGCGGGAGCAACTGGCGCAGCACCTCAACGAAACGCGGGGGCTGCAAATTGGCCCAGCCAACGTGCTCATCACGCGCGGCACGGTGATGGGTATTCATCTGGTTTGCCAGGCGCTGCTCCGGCCCGGCGACGTGATGGTGACAGGCGGCATCACCTGGACGACTGCGAGCATGAACGCCCAACAGGCGGGAGCCAGCGTGCTCACGGTGCCCGTGGATGAACATGGCCTCGACGTAGAGGCACTGGCCGACCTGTGCACCCGACAGCCCGTTCGGATGGTGTACATCACGCCGCACCATCATTACCCCACCACCGTCACGCTCCGCGCCGACCGTCGCCTGCGTCTGCTACAACTGGCTAACCAATATGGGTTTGCGCTCTTTGAAGACGATTACGATTATGATTTCCACTACCTCGGCCGGCCCATCCTGCCCCTCGCCAGCGCCGACCGCCACGGTATGGTCGTGTACGTGGGGTCGATGACTAAATCGGTAGCTCCCGCTTTTCGGGTGGGGTACGTAGTGGCTCCCTCAGCACTGATCGACGAGCTGGCCCGGCTACGACGCATTATCGACCGGCAGGGCGACCCGGCTCTCGAATTCGCTATCGGGCAGTTGTTTGAGACGGGCGAAATGAAGCGGCATTTCCGCAAGGCCCTGCGAACGTACCTGGCTCGCCGCGATCACCTTGCCCAATTGCTTACCAACGAGTTGCCCGACGATATCGCCTTTACCAGACCCGACGGTGGGCTCGCACTCTGGGCTACATTCCGGCCAGAGATCGACCTGCCTCTATTGGCCGAGCAGGCCGCGCAACAGGGGCTTTCACTTTCATCGGGTATTCCGCATGTGCCGCCCGGCCAGTTACCAAGAAGCGTTCGCATGGGCTTTGCTTCGTCAACCGAAACCGAACTGGCACAGGCCGTGACGATCCTGAAACAGCTCGTAGCAGGTTCTACTAGCAAAGCCTCCCGTCGATAGCCGCGCTTTAGCTACCAACCGGGAGGCTTTGTAAGGGTATGTTTGACAGACCGATCTATTGGCGGAGTCAGAATGGTTTGATATCGCCCCGGATTTCACCAGCTGGATAGGTTGGCGTGTGCAGATTAGCGTAGTAGAAGCCATTCAGCATACTATCCACCCGCGTGGCGGTCGTCAGCGTGGTGATGCCGATAATAGGCGAGCTCAGGGCGGCAAACGGGATTTCAACCGGCCCGACTCCCGTTGGTGAATTGGGCGTAATCCGGTGCAGGTGACCCGCCGTTGGCGTAATACCCGCATACGTGACCGTGTAGCTCAACACCCGGGTGGCCGGGTCGAGCACACCCGCAAACGTACCCGTGGCGGCCGACGGCGTTGGCGTTGGTTTTTCGCTAGCGCCATTCAGCACCGCACTCAGCTTCACAGGCCCATCCACCCGAATATTCCCGCGAATTTCGCCGGCCGGGTTGGCGGGCGTGTGCAGATTGGCGTAGTAGAACCCCCGAATCAGGCTATCGGCCCGCCCCTGCGAAGCCAGTATGGCCGTACCAATAATGGGCGACCCCAGCGCCGCAAACGGAATCTCGACCGGCCCCGTCAGCGTGGGTGAACTAGGCGTGATGCGGTGCAGATGGCCCGCCGTCGGGGTAATGCCGGAGTAGGTCAGCGTGTAGCTAAGCACCCGGGTCGATCGGTCGAGAATTCCCACAAACGTACCTGTGCCGGGCGAGTTCACCGGGATTGGGCGTTCGCCTGAACCGCTGAGGTTGGCGACTAAACGTACCTACGCATCGGCGGGCAGGTCGATCCGGTGATCGCAGGCGGCGAGGGCTATACTCAGGATACTACTGATCAGAGCATACAGGAAAAGGTGATGGCGTGAGCTGGTCATTTGCTTTTTGTGTTGACGTGTTTGATAGATTGGAGCCTGCATACGTCAATCGCCTGATTCGTAAACAGTTGTATACCGCTACGAGGCATATCGGTGAAAGGTTGCGTAACTTATTCTATTTTCAGTTAACACCTCTCTCAACTGTCTTTTTTTCGCAGTATACAGGCACTTTTCTGCGCAAAAAGATCAATATACTACACAACTCTATCAGGAATCAGAGATTTTTTTGACCTATTCCAACGTAATTTTGATTCCTACAACCAACTTATCTTTAGTTGTATGCAGCGTTGGTCAACGAAGCGTTTAACGTACCTGGGTTTTCTGGCTTCCGCTACCACGTTCGGTAGTGTGATCTGGTCATCCTGCGGGCAGCACCATACCCTCGACAAACCAGCCGATGTGGTGGCCGCCGAGGCAGGCCTGCCCGAAAAAGTCGATTACAATCTCCACATCAAACCTATTCTGTCGGATCGTTGCTTTGCCTGCCACGGGCCCGACAAGAATAAACAACAGGCGGGCCTGCGGCTCGACACGCCCGAGGGTGCTTATGAGGCCCTCGCCAAAAGCGGCAAAACGGCCGTCGTACCGGGCGATCCGGGCGGCAGCGAATTGGCCCATCGCATTCTGAGCACCGACCCCGACGAGGTCATGCCCACGCCAAAGTCGAACCTGACGCTTAGCACCGACGAAAAAGCGATGCTGCTGCGCTGGATTGAGCAAGGGGCCGAATACAAACAGCACTGGTCGCTGGTAGCACCCACAATGCCCGAAGTGCCTCGGCCCAACAACGACCGCTGGTCGCGGAACGACATCGACCGGTTTGTGCTGACGAAACTGAATGAGAAAAAGTTGGCTTACGCTCCCGAAGCCGAAAAATCGACCCTGCTCCGCCGCGTCAGCCTCGACCTGACGGGCCTCCCCCCCACCCCGGCTGAAGTCGATGCGTTTCTGGCCGACAAATCACCGAATGCTTATGAGAAAGTAGTCGATCGGTTGCTGAAAAGCCCGCATTACGGCGAACGGCAGGCGATGGAATGGCTCGACGTGGCCCGCTATGCCGACACCCACGGCTACCAGGACGACGGACTGCGCACGGTATGGCCCTACCGCGACTGGGTAATTCGTTCCTACAACGCCAACCAGCCGTTTGATCAGTTCGTGACCTGGCAACTGGCAGGCGATATGCTGCCCCGTTCGGCCAATATCAACGAGCAGCGCGACAAATGGCTGGCTACAGCCTTCAACCGAAATCACCAGCAAACGCAGGAAGGGGGCGTCGTTGATGAAGAATACCGCGTGGAATACGTTGCCGACCGGGTCAACACGTTCGGGAAAGCCTTTCTGGGCCTGACCACCGAATGCGCCCGTTGCCATGACCACAAGTATGATCCCATTTCGCAGAAAGATTATTTCTCGCTCTACGCCTTTTTCAACACGAACAACGAACGGGGACAGATCCCCTACAACGGCGAAGCAGCGCCCACCGTTACGCTTCTTAACCCACAGGAGCAGGCGCAGTTGGCCTACATCCGGCAAAAGCTGACGCCGCTCCAGAAGCAACTCAATCCTAATCAACCGGCTTATCAACAGCGCTTTACCGGCTGGCTTGCTCAGGCCGAACAGCTTGCCTCGACTGGGCGGGGTACCCAGCCGAAGCCCAACGAAACGGCACTAGTGGCGCACTACACCTTCGATGAGGAAAACCGGGGCGACATTAAGGCGTTTGACGAAAAACGAAATGCCGAAAACCGGAAGAAAGACGAGGAGCGCCAACGCCTTGAAGCCCGCGCCAAAGCGGCCGGGAAGCCCTTCGTATCCAAACCGGAACCCCGCCAGCCCAAAACCCGCGCTTCGGTTGAGCAGAACCCACGCAATGCGTTCCTCAACAGTGCCAACGATACGTTACACGCTCAGTTGGGTGGCGACGTCGACAACCTGCCCCGCTCGGTGCCGGGTCGCTTTGGCAAGGCCCGGTTCCTTCCCGGCGATAGCTACATTACGTTGCCCTACGAAATGGCCGCGTTTGAGCAAAATCAGCCGTTCACCATCAGTTCGTGGTTTAAGCTGAACAAAACAGGTAGCAGTCTCACCTTACTGGGCCGAACCACCGGCCCGATGGACGGACAACGCGGCTACCAGCTCGACCTGCTCAGCGACGGGCGGCTGAAACTCATGCTAAGCCACGTGTGGCCAGCCAATGCCCTCGATGTGGAGTCGGTGGGGAACGTACCCGTTGGCCAGTGGTTCCAGGTGGCGTTCACCTACGACGGATTGGGTAAAGCCAAAGGACTGACGCTGTATTTGAATGGCGAACCGATGCCGAGTCGCATCGTAACAGACCATCTGATTCACAGCACGGTATGGGGCCGCCACAAGTCGCACTGGGCGCAGCATTCGTTTTACGTAGGGCGGATGCACGACAATTTTTACAAGGATTTTGCCGTCGACGAACTACGGATTTATAACCGCTGCCTTACCCCCATCGAGATGCCCCGGCTGGCCGGTAAACCCGACGCGCTGGCTACGGCCTTGCGTACGCCCTCGGCTAACCGCACGCCTGAGCAGCGGGCTGCCCTGTATACCTACTATGTCCGCACGCAGGACTCTGGTTACCGGGCGACCTTCGACAGCACGATGGTCTACCGGGGCAAGCATTTCATGACCCTCACCGATGCCAATCAGGTCATGGTAATGAGCGAGATGAATCAGCCCCGCCGGACCTTCTTACTGAAACGGGGGGCCTACGACGCACCCGGCGAGGAAGTGAAGCCCGAGACGCCCCACTTCCTGCCCGCCCTGCCCAAC
Source organism: Fibrella musci (assembly GCF_041321105.1). Lineage (NCBI taxonomy): Bacteria > Pseudomonadati > Bacteroidota > Cytophagia > Cytophagales > Spirosomataceae > Fibrella > Fibrella musci. The sequence goes on from NZ_JBGGWD010000002.1 coordinate 233,084, forward strand.
AACATACCTAAAAACCGCCTTGGCCTGGCCCAGTGGCTGCTGAGCGCCGAGAATCCGCTCTTCAGCCGAGTGATGGTCAACCGGGTGTGGCAGCAATATTTCGGGCAGGGGCTGGCCAAAAACGTCGACGATTTCGGGAATCAGGGCGCACTCCCCTCCCACCCTGAGCTACTCGATTACCTGGCCGTACGTTTCCGGCTTGGCGACGGCGAGGCCGTTAAGCCCTGGGATCTGAAAGCCATGCATCGCCTCATCGTCACGTCGGCGACCTATCGGCAAAGCTCATCTGTAGCGGCGGCGGCTCGCGAAGCTGACTTCGACAATACGTACCTGAGCCGCGGACCCAGCTACCGGCTGTCGGCCGAGCAGGTGCGCGATAACGCGTTGGCGGCAAGCGGTCTGCTCACGCGCCGTATAGGCGGGCCGAGCGTGCGACCTTATCAACCGGCGGGCATCTGGGAGGCGCTTTCGACCCGCAACGCCGTCAACTACGTGCAGAGCAAGGGCGATAGCCTTTATCGGCGTAGCATGTACACGATCTGGAAACGGTCGTCGCCCCCGCCGATGATGCTCAACTTCGACGCGTCGGAACGGCACATCTGTATTGTGAAACGGCAAAAAACGAGTACCCCGTTGCAGGCCCTCGTGACCCTCAACGACCCGCAGTTTGTGGAAGCCGCCCGTGTGCTGGCGCAGAAAGCAGGTAGCTCGGCACGTGAGGCTGAAGGGTCGGGTTCAGCAATCATCAACCAGTTTTTCAAGGCCATTATCAGCCGCCCGGCCCGGCCGCAGGAGCTAACGCTGATGCAGCAGCTCTACGCCGAAGAACTGACCGATTTCCAGAAAAACCCGAAACGCGCCTCCAAACTGCTGGCGGTAGGTGAATATCCAGTCGACAAAGCGCTGCCACCCGCGCAGCTTGCCGCCTGGACGGTCGTAGCCAGCACCCTTCTCAACTTCGACGAAGCGATTATTAAGCGATAAAGAAGTCAGTAGCCTTCGGCATTATTTATAGTCATTGGGTAGTCATTTATCGCAACTAGAACAACTAATGACTATAAATGACGCCGAAGGGTACTGACTACAAATGACATGACTTCATGGACATTCAGGACGAAATACATGACACCTTGAGTCGCCGGACGTTTCTGGGGCAGACCGGCGCGGGGCTGGGTACGTTGGCGCTGGCGTCGCTACTCAATCCGGGGCAGTTGTTTGCCAAACCGGCCACGGGCGACGTACCTGCTTTAGGTAAACCGCATTTTCCGCCGAAAGTGAAACGGGTCATCTACCTGTTTCAAAGCGGTGCCCCTTCCCAGCTCGACCTGTTCGATTACAAGCCGAAGCTCGAAAGCATGTGGGGTCAGGATCTGCCCGCGTCGGTACGCAATGGCCAACGGCTGACAGGCATGAGCGCCGGGCAGAACAAATTTCCGCTGGCGGCTTCGGCGTTCAAGTTTGCGCAGCACGGACCGGGACGCATGTGGGTGAGTGAGTTGCTGCCTAACATTGCGGGCATCGCCGGCGACGCCACGTTTATCCGGACCATGAACACCGACGCCATTAACCACGACCCCGCCGTTACGTTTATCCAGACGGGCAGTCAGCAGGGTGGGCGGCCCAGTTTTGGGTCGTGGGTAAGCTATGGTCTGGGCAGCGACAATCAGAACCTACCATCGTTTGTGGTGCTGCTATCCAAAGCCCGCAACGGCGATCAGCCGCTTTACGCCAAACTGTGGAGCAACGGTTTTCTGCCGTCGGTGCATCAGGGCGTAGTCTTTCGGTCGGGGCCCGACCCGGTTTTTTACCTTAACAACCCGCCGGGTATCGACCGCACGAGCCGTCGCCGCATGCTCGATTACCTGACCAAGCTCCATGCCGAGCAAAGCCACCATGTGCTGGACCCGGAGATCAACAGCCGGATGCAGCAGTACGAAATGGCCTATCGGATGCAGGCGTCGGTACCCGAAACGCTGGATATCGCGCATGAACCCAATTACATTTTCGACATGTATGGCCCCGACAGCCGCAAGCCGGGTACGTTTGCGGCCAACTGCCTGCTGGCCCGTAAGCTGATCGAAAAAGACGTAAAGTTTGTGCAACTCTACCATCAGGGCTGGGATCAGCACGGCAACCTGCCCAACGACATTCAGACGATGACCAAGAGCGTCGATCAGGCGTCGGCAGCACTGGTGAAAGACCTCAAGCAACGCGGCCTGCTCGACGACACGCTCGTGATCTGGGGCGGCGAATTTGGTCGGACCAACTACTCACAGGGTAAGCTGAGCAAAGAAAATTATGGTCGCGATCACCACCCGCGCTGTTATACCATCTGGATGGCCGGGGCGGGCGTGAAGAAAGGCCTGGTCTACGGTGAAACTGATGAATTTGGCTATAACGTGGCTAAAGATCCGGTACACATCCACGACTTCCAGGCAACGATTATGCACCTGATGGGTGTCGACCACGAGAAACTAACCTTCAAACACCAGGGTCGCCGCTATCGCCTCACCGACGTTCACGGTAAAATAGTAAAGCCGCTGCTGGCGTAGTATCAATGAATTGCAAAAAATGCGGCACTGATAATTGGGGCACTTGGGTTTCATCATCTACGTCGAAACTCCATGTGTACTGCAAAACATGCCGAAGAGGAAGGGCTAATGCTTATACGCAACGGAGAGCCAAAGCTCATGGTACACACACTATTAAGGAATGGCTTACCAAGTTAAAAGAACACGATAAGTGTCCCAACTGTAATCGGCTATGGGCATCTATTCCACGCAGGCCTGACAAGCGCTATCGCTACGTTTGGACGAAAGATCATATTATTCCTTTGAGCAGGGGCGGCACCAACAGCATCGAAAATATTCAGCCACTATGCTATCAGTGCAATTTTGGTAAGCGGTAAAGACTTTTGCTGTTTGAATCTTCTTACAACGCTCGCGACCCTAGCTACTCCACCCGAAACGCAGCCAGCACTTTGGTCGGTTTGCCGTCGTTGCCCCAGGCACTGAGGGCGTATTTGCTCCAGCTTCGGGCGCCTTGCGGTTCCCAGTATAACACGCCGAGCCCTTTGCGGTTAGGGACGGCCTTTACTTTTTGCTGCACAGCCACCAGCATGTCGTAGGTATTCTGCACTTTAGTGTCTTCACCGCCGACTTCCACGACCATCACCTCTTTGTTATACCGCGCCGCCAGATCGGTTAGGTTATCGCCCAAATCGTTGATCGACAGCGTGTAGTCTGGGTTACCATCGAGCCAGTATGGGTAGTATGATAACCCGATTACATCGTAGCGGGCTTTATGCACGGTGGCACTATCAAACCAGGCCCGAAACCGGGGGCGGTTATTGCCCTGATCGACGTGCAGAATCACTTTCGACTGCGGGCTCACGGCCTTAATGGCGTCGTAGCCTTTGTTGATCAGTTGCGCCAACTGATTCCAGTGAGCCGTGCTGCCTTCGGGAAGGAGCATACCGCCGGGCGTTTCGTTGCCCACCTGCACCCATTCCGGTGTAATACCTTTGGCCTTGAGGGCCGTCATCACGTCGCGGGTATAGTCATATACGTCGGTGAGCAGCGTAGGAAAGCCGTGGGTTTGCCAGGCGGCGGGCTTAATCTGCTTCGAGGGGTCGGCCCAACTGTCGCTGTAATGAAAATCGATCATCACGCGCATGCCGGCCTGCTGCGCCCGCACGGCCATCGCTACGGTTTCGTCGCGGCTACAATGTCCGCTCTGGGGATCGTTGGATGGATTCACCCAGGTACGTAGCCGCACGCTGTTCATGCCGTGGTCTTTCAGGATCTGAAAGCAGTCCTGTGCCACACCCTGCTCGTTATAGAATTTGTAGCCGGTAGCCTCCATCTGCGGCAGCCAGCTAATATCGGCTCCTTTGGCAAAAGCCGTTTGGGCGGTCGAGTTTGTTGTAGTCGGCCTGAGCGTTCGTTTGGCACAGCCTACGCCCAGGATCGTCAGCAACCCGGCTACGGCCAATAGCCGTCCGTTGAGTACATGCATACAGTTCATTGTACAAAGAACGCCTCGAATACTCCGCTGTGTATGACTTTTCCGTCTGAAAAGTAACGTCTGGCTGTTCGTTTGGCCTTTTTCGTACAGTAAATCAAGGCTGTGAGGCTTGTATAGTGTATGGGCTTTCTCATCTTCGTAGTGCATTAACCAACACACTATGACCAACCGCTACCTCATTCTGATGCTCTGTCTGTTCACATACCTGACCGCTTCGGCGCAGGTTGCCGACAGCTACTACCTTCCCCAAACCGTTCAATACAACGCCTCCATCCCAACGCCCCGGCAGCACCTGGGCTATCAGGTCGGCGAATGGCACGTCTCGCACGATCAGATCGTGGGCTACATGAAAAAGCTCGACGAGGTGTCGGACCGGATTACGCTTGTTGAGTATGGACGTACCTACGAGAATCGTCCGCTGTTGCTGCTTACGATCACCTCGCCGCAAAACCAGCAACAGATCGACCGGCTCAAGGCCGAGCACGTTCAGTTGGCCGACCCCGCCCGCTCGACGAGCCTCGATGTGAGCAAGATGCCCGCCGTGGTCTGGATGGGCTATACCGTCCACGGGAACGAACCCAGCGGCAATAACTCGGCCCTGCTGGCGGCGTATTACCTGGCGGCGGCACAGGGGCCGGGCATCGACTCGCTGCTCAACGAAAGTATCATCCTGCTCGATCCCTGCATCAACCCCGATGGCGCCAACCGCTTTGCCAACTGGGTCAACGCCCACAAGAGCCAGAATCTGGTCAGCGACCCGTCGAGCCGAGAGTTCAACGAGGTGTGGCCCAACGGGCGCACCAACCATTACTGGTTCGATCTGAACCGCGATTACCTTTATCAACAGCATCCCGAGAGCCAGAGCCGGATGGTGAAGTTTCACGAATGGAAGCCGAACCTGCTCACCGACCATCACGAGATGGGCACCAACAGCACGTTTTTCTTCCAGCCCGGCGTACCCAGCCGCACGCACCCACTGACGCCCCGCCGCAACGTGGAGCTGACCAACCGGTTCGGGCAATTTCAGGCCGAAGGCATGCAACGGATTGGCTCGTCGTTCTACACGCAGGAAAACTTCGACGATTTCTATTACGGCAAAGGCTCAACGTACCCCGACGTGCACGGCTGTGTCGGGATCTTGTTTGAGCAGGCTAGTTCGCGGGGGCACGCGCAGGAAGGCAGCAACGGCCTACTCACCTTCCCGTTTACGATCCGCAACCAGTTTACGGCCATGCTCTCGACGCTCCGGGCAGCCCGGTCGATGCGCGTCGACCTGCTCAATTTTCAGCGCGATCATTACCGCGAAACCAACGCCGACGACGTGCGGGCCTATGTCTTCGGCAACAGCAACGACCGGGTACGTACCTGGGAAATGGTGAACATCCTGCGGCGGAATCAGGTGGCGGTGTATGAACTGAACCGCGACGAAACCCTCGACGGACGTACCTACACACGTGGGAATGCGTACCTCGTGCCATTGGCCCAGCCGCAGCACCGCCTCATCCGCAGCATGTTCGAGAAACGAACGACCTTTCAGGACAGCCTCTTCTACGACATCTCGGCCTGGTCGATGCCCCATTGCTTCAATGTGCCGTATTCCGAGGCCCGTACCGCGCTGACGCCCGGTGCCAGAGTCGAGGCCAACCCCTTCCCGAAGGGGCGAGTCGTGAGTGGCCCCGTCGGCAGCGATTATACCTACCTCTTCGCTTGGGACAGCTATTTCGCGCCCCGCGCCGCCAGCGAACTCATGCGAAAAGGCTACCGGCTCAAAAGTGCATCGCAGCCCTTCGCCGTGCAGGTGTATGGCCAGATGCAACCCATGCGGTTCGACTACGGAACCGTACAGATTCTGGCCAACGGGCAAGACGCCACTCAGCTTCGTAGCCTGCTGGCTACCCTGGCCGAGCGCGATGGCGTCGATTTCTACGCCGTATCGTCGGGCATGACGCCCGAAGGCATTGACCTGGGCAGCGATAATTTCAAAAACATGCGGCAACCCCGGCCCCTGCTGGTAGTGGGCGCAGGCGTGAGTAACCTCGACGCGGGCGAGGTATGGCACCTGCTCGATACCCGCGTGAATATCCCACTGTCGACCGTCGATATGGCGCAGATGAGCCGCGTCAACCTCGACCGGTACAATGTGCTGGTACTCGTAAGCGGCGATTACAACGGCCTGCCGACGGAGAAAATCAGGCAGTGGGTACAAAACGGCGGCACGCTCGTGATCATGACCGACGCCGTGCGTTGGGCAAGCGAAAAAGGGCTGTCGACCGCCCGCCTCAAGCGCATGCCGACCGATACGACCGGCACGCGCGCCTATGCAGACTACGAACGCTACAGCGGATCACGCGTGATTGGCGGGGCCATTTTCCAAACCCGCGCCGACCTGACCCATCCGCTGCTCTACGGCTACAAAACCAACCTGCTCTCGGTCTTCAAAGACAATACGGTGTTCCTGGAAAAGAGCCGTGACCCTTTCGCCACGCCGCTGTATTATACACCAACGCCACTGGTCAGTGGGTACGTGGCGTCGGCCAACGAACGGCTCTTCCGCGATACGCCCGCCATCGTGGTGAATACGCTGGGTAGTGGCCGGGTCATTGCCATGGCCGACAACCCGAATTTCCGGGCGTTCTGGTATGGCACCAACAAACTCTTTCTGAATGCCCTTTTCTTTGGTAATCAGATCGGTGCTTTCGCCCGCAGCAGTTCTGACGAAAACGACTGATGCGTTTCAGGTTAAACGGTTGACGTTGACCAAAGACGCTGTTACCCTCAAACGTTAAACCTGGACCGTTAAACCTGTCCCTTTTGCGCGAGCTACTCCACGACATCCGAACGTACCTGCGGGCCGATTTTAAACCTGGCCTGTATGCGGCCACTGCTGCCTGGATAAGCCTGCTCATCGGCATTAACTATGCCATTGGGCTGGAAAATACGATTATCGACTCACAGCCATTCAATCCCTGGCGGCCTGTGTGGTACTTCGGTCTGTACACGACGGCTTACTACGGGGCGTTCTGGCTGTGGAGCCGCTTCCATCACCGGCACGACATCTGGCAAAACCGCCTTTTCTGGCAGCATACGCTGGTAGCGTTGGTCGTTTACAGCTACGCCGTTGGCTCCAGTGTCTACGCCGATCTGGCCCGGCGGGTCGAGGACATGCGGCTCTATCCGTATGTGCACCGAATCCTCGGTAACCTACACTCGATCCTGACGATTCTGCTGCCGCTAGTGCTTTATTATTACCTGATCGACAAGGCGCAAAACGGCTTTTACGGTCTTCAGCCCAAGCGAAAAGGGTTGCTTGTGTACCTCACGCTGCTGCTGCTAATGGTGCCTGTTATTGCGTTGGCAGCAACCCAGCCCGATTTTTTGCTGGCCTACCCCACCTACCGAGACACGGGCGCTCATCTGGCGTTGAACGTACCTGAGTGGCTCACCATTCTGGGGTATGAACTAGCATATGGCTGGGATTTCGTTCCGACGGAATTACTATTCCGGGGCTTTCTCGTAATTGGCCTCGGTCGGTTCATCAACCCCAAGCCGGTGGGCTCTGTGGCTGATCAGACAGCCCTGACCCTGCCGGGTCCAGTTTTACCAATGATTATCTGGTATGCCAGCATTCATTTTGGGCGACCGCTGGGCGAGACAATCTCATCCTTGTTTGGCGGCTATATCCTGGGCGTTCTGGCCCTGTCGACACGCAGCATCTGGGGCGGGCTGTTCATCCACATTGGCATTGCCTGGCTGATGGAGGCGGCCGCCTTTCTAGCCAGCCGGTAGATTCAGGCGCTCCCTTACGGGCCAGACCTATCTCAAGAAAAACTTTAATAAGAGACCCCAAACTGATTTAATCCACAATCACTTAGGTTATCCACACTGTTTTCTTACCAAATTGTGGATAACTTGGTAACAAAGGCGCCCATGGCAGTAGCTATGGGCGCCTTTGTTACTGAATAACCAATTACTTAACCATTCACCAACGAGCCGCGAGCCGATGATGTTGGGAGTAACTGCTGCCGTTTATGGTAGTACACATACGAGACGTACCCAACCAGCGGAATTACCAATATGGGTGCCCACGTACCCAGCGGTTTCCCACTCATGGCAATGCAGTAGATGGCACCTAAGATGTCGATCATCAGACCCGCATAGGCCCATTCGCGCAAGCGAGGAAAGCCAGGCACAAACAACGCAATTACGCCGAACAGTTTAGCCCAACCTACAAGAGGAAGCAGGTAAGCAGGCAAACCAATCTCTTTAAACCCCTGCACGGCTTCGGGCATCACCATAATGTCAGGAATAGCCGAGCCTAGCATAACAAAGGCGAATAAACCCGTAGTGATCCAATAGATCAGATTAGTCGTTTTCATAATGACAGTACGTTTTCGTGTTAACTCCAGGGTATAAGTGAGGGAAATTAGGCAGTTTCTGGCTTGCTGAAATTCAGAAACCAGTGGAACCCAAACTGATCGGTGAAATCACAGAAAAGGCTGTTCCAGAAGGTATGTTCCAACGGATGGAATACTTCGCCGCCCGCCGATAGCTTGGCAAATAACTCATTGATTTCGGTTTCGCTACTGCATTCAAGCATCAGCGATACGGGATGACCAATGGCATCGCCAGACCCAACGTGCAAATCATCGCCCATGAGCATAAAGCTGCCCAGTTTCAGGTCAGCGTGCATAATCTGGTTTCTTTTTTCGGCAGGGAAGTCGCCCGCCATCGGTGAGTCGCCAATCGGTAACACCACCAGTTCGCCGCCGAGGCACTCCTGATAAAACGTCATGGCCTCGCGGCAGTTGCCGTTGAAATGCAGATACGAAATAAGCTGTGTCATAACCCTGTATTTGTTGTTTTTGGCTTGGTAATAGCACAAAGATACAGGGACGCTACTGCCCAAATCGGGGGTGAAAGCGGCAACGTAGGGGGGCTTTTGCGCCATAGTTTTCGACCAGATCAGGCACCTAAAAAGAGCGGTTCTGCACCAACTACAGACCAACTCAGTAACTTGTAGGGCAAGGCTTCCTTCTCCATGAACCCCTCCGGCACGCTGACTTATCCTCAACTGACCTCGACCCGCTTTGTCGCGGCCTTTCTGGTTATTGTTTATCACTTCGGGATTTTACCCAGGCGAGTCATTCCCTTCCACTGGTTCGACCAGATTCATTTTTTCAACTTGGCTGGTGGTTCGGCGGTTTATTACTTTTTTGTCCTATCCGGCTTCGTCCTGACAGCCGCCTACCACGGCAGGCCGCTTCATTACGGGCTGTTTATAGCCAATCGGTTAGGTCGAATTTACCCGGTTTATTTTGTTGCCCTGTGCCTGACGCTGCTCGTCACAAGCCTGCCTTTGGAGCTCGTCAGCGGGTTACTCCATACCCCATCGATTGATGCCACTAAGCAACTGGTGAAGGTCGCGTTGCTGTCGGCAAAGACGCTGAACAAACGGGATCTATGCCTGTCTGTTTTTTTGCTACAGGGGTGGCACGTCACCACCTGGCAAGTATTCAACGGGCCGGGCTGGTCCTTGTCGGTGGAGTTCTTTTTGTATCTGCTCTTTCCCTTTCTGCTGCCACTTGTTCGTCGGAAAACAGAAACCTACCGCCTTGTCTTTTTAATCGCGGGTATTGCAGGGTCTATTGCCTGCCCGCTGCTGCTGGCATCGCCCTTGGTCGATAGCAGCCGGGGTTTTCTGTTTATCGGCTCCCCCCTGTTGGCCCTTCCCGGTTTTCTGCTCGGCATGGTCGCCTACGAGTTCGGTCTGCGGAATCGCCTGCCAGCGGGATCGCTTGTGCCTGCTTTTGTTTTTCTGGGAAGTGTCGGCTGCTGCGTTCTATTGCTCAGTGTCTTTGTCTTTGAGGCCAGCGACTTTTTACTCAATCCATTTTTCGCACTCATCATCTGGAGTTTGTCGCAGGATACCTCACTTATCGCCCGCACGCTGGCTCATCCCAAACTGGTTTTGCTCGGGGAGATAAGCTACGGGTATTACATCCTGCAACTTCCGGTATTCCTAATCGCCAGCCAATGGCTGCACCTGTTTGACGGACTGACCGATACGGCCTTTTTCTATCTCTTCAACAGCCTGTTGTTGCTGGTAGCCTGGGGAAGCTTCAGGGGGCTTGAAACGCCGGTCAGGCGTTTTGTAAAAACGATCACCGCCCGCATTGACCATCGCCTTACGGCCCTGAAACAACGTGACCTCCCCTTGCAGGAGTCGGCTTGACAGAAGGCCCGAAAGGGATTTGATACGGGCGATACAGTACGCCTGTCCCTATTTTTAGCTCCCAGTTACTAACGTGGTTAGCCTTTCTCACCGGGCTTCCGTATTTTTGTACTTTATTAAGAATAGCACTTAACAAACTGCTGTTAGTCAATACTATGCAAACGTCAACCTACGTCCCCTACAAGGTTAAGGACATTGCCCTCGCGGAGTGGGGCCGGAAAGAAATTCGTTTGGCCGAGGCCGAAATGCCGGGTCTGATGGCCCTGCGGGCTGAATACGGCCCAAGCAAGCCTCTGGCTGGTGCGCGGATTGCCGGTTGCCTGCACATGACCATCCAGACGGCGGTACTCATCGAGACGCTGGTTGAGTTGGGTGCCGATGTAACCTGGTCATCCTGCAACATCTTCTCTACGCAGGACCACGCCGCCGCCGCCATTGCCGCTGCGGGTATCCCCGTTTACGCCTGGAAAGGCATGAACGAAGAAGAATTCAACTGGTGTATCGAGCAGACGCTGTTCTTCGGTGAAGATCGCCAGCCGCTTAATATGATCCTCGATGATGGTGGCGACCTCACCAACATGGTGTTCGATGTATACCCTGAGCTAATCGGCGGTATCAAAGGGCTCTCGGAAGAAACGACGACGGGGGTTCACCGGCTTTATGAGCGTATGAAAAACGGAACGCTCCACCTGCCTTCTATCAACGTGAACGACTCGGTGACGAAGTCGAAATTTGATAACAAATACGGCTGCCGCGAATCGCTGGTTGATGCCATCCGCCGCGCTACCGATCTGATGCTGGCTGGTAAAGTAGCTGTTGTGGCTGGTTACGGCGACGTAGGCAAAGGCTCGGCTGAGTCGTTGCGGGGAGCTGGCTGCCGCGTATTGGTGACCGAAATTGACCCGATCTGTGCGTTGCAAGCCGCTATGGATGGGTATGAGGTGCTGCCGATGGACGAGGCCGTAACCCGCGCCAACATCTTCGTGACGGCTACGGGCAACATTGGTATCATTAAAGACCGCCACTTCCGGGCCATGCGCGATAAGTCGGTGGTTTGTAACATTGGCCACTTCGACAACGAGATCGACATGGCGTGGCTGAATGATAACTATGGCCACACCAAGAGCCAGATCAAGCCGCAGGTGGATATGTATGAAGTCGATGGCAAAGAGATCATCGTGCTAGCCGAGGGCCGCCTGGTGAACTTGGGTTGTGCGATGGGCCACCCGTCGTTCGTGATGTCGTGCTCGTTCTCAAACCAGACACTGGCGCAGCTTGAACTGTGGACTAACGCCGACAAGTACGAAAACAAGGTTTACGTGCTGCCGAAAGTGCTCGACGAAAAAGTAGCCGCCCTTCACCTGTCGCACGTGGGTGCCAAGCTGGAACCGCTGGCGCAGGAGCAGGCCGACTACATTGGCGTGCAGGTATCGGGTCCGTTCAAATCAGAACTGTACCGCTACTAGTCTTCGATTACCAAACCCACTTTGGTTTAGCGCGGCTTCGGAAACGGAGCCGCGTTTTTTTGTCAGGTACGTTGTGTAAGTCATCGGCAGGAACCAACTGGCTCGGTTCAGAAAACATGTAGCTTTGAGCAACCACCGGAAGGCACAAAAGCCCTTCAACCAGACTGATGCTCAAGACTATACGCTGCTTCTCTACGATAATCCACTGGATCGTGCTGGTCGTATGGCTGGCCGGAACTGCACCGCTCCTGGGGCAGGGCCCTCAACTGCAACTAACTCCGCACGTAACTGGTCTTTATCACCCAGTCGATATGGCGGCGATTGGGACGCAGCAGTTGCTTGTGGCGCAGACCAACGGGCAAATTTGGCTGATTCAGAACGGGGTAAAACAGTCACCCGTTGTGCTCGACATTGGTCCGTTGCTTTACGACCTCGACTTCAACGGCATCTTTGGCCTGTGTGTGCATCCTCAGTTTGCTCAGAACGGCTATCTCTACGTGCAGTATTTCCGAAAAACGGATCAGGCGGCCGTTATAGCCCGCTATACCTGCACACGAACGGCGCCCATACAGGCCAACATAGCCTCGGCACAACTCATTTTTACGGTGCCTTACCCAGCCGCGGGGCATCGGTCGGGGCGCATCACGTTTGGGCCGGATGGCTATCTGTACATCAGCACCGGCGATTCGGGCGAAGGCGCACGCGGTAGCCAGGGCGACCTCAACCAGTTCGCTCAGAACCAACAAAGTCCGTTCGGCAAACTGTTTCGGATTGATGTCGACGGTGGTACGCCTTACGCCATTCCGCCCGGCAACCCCTTTGCCAGCCCAACCGACGGCATCCCCGACGAACTGTTCGCGCTAGGGTTGCGCAATCCGTGGCGGTGGAGCTTCGACAAACTCACGGGTGATCTCTGGATGGCCGACATTGGGCAGGACGGCTGGGAAGAGTTAACCGTAACGCCTGCCAGCGCACCGGCTCCGCAGAATTACGGCTGGCCCTGCTACGAAGGCACGCACCCCTACGCCACCAGCGGGTGTAGCCTGACCACCGTTTTTGCCCAGCCGCTGCTCGAGTATGCCGGCTACAACAACAACGGTCAGCAGACCCGGTCGATCACGGGCGGGTTTGTGTACCGGGGCAATGCCTACCCTAGCTTGCGAGGCTGGTACGTCTACGGCGACTGGTCGCAGGGAACGCTCTGGACGCTGCGCCGCCCTACTAGCACAACCCATCAGAACGTTACCCAAACACCAACCGTCGACGGACTGGTGTCGTTTGGCGAAGGTACCGACGGGCAGCTCTATGCCTTGTCTTTCTGGAGCGGAACGGTCTATGCCTTGGGCGTTTACACACTCGCCAGTACCCAAACCGGCAACTGGCAGGCGTCTGCCACCTGGTCCTGCAACTGCGTTCCCGACGCCACGGCAGCCACCGTAATCGCTGCCAACCACACCGTCGAGATCAGCCAAAATACCCCGGCCCAGTCGGTTCAGCTACGGGGTAAGGTTCGGTTCTCGGGCAGTGGCTCATTGCGTTTTCAATGAACCTTCGGGCGGGCGAACCGATGGCGATGAGCGCAGCAGCCCACCTGCCCGGTATTTGCCCGGCGACGTACCCAGTCTGGCCTGAAACAGCCGATTCAGCGTGCTGATGTTGTCGAAACCAGCCTGCGCGGCAATCTGGCTGATGGGCAGGTCGGTGGCGGTGAGCAACTGGCAGACGTGCGTGAGCCGTACTTTATTGAGGTAGTCCACAAACGTAACCCCCATATGTTGCCTGAACCACCGGCAGAACGCATTGGGCGAAAAATGGCAGGCGTGGGCCATTTCCTGAAGCGGAACCGGCCGCTGGTAGTGCGCATTAATGTAATCGATCGCCGTTCGGATGCGGGTGGCAGAGCTGGTCATAACCGCGTGGCGCTGGTATGCCTGTTGCAGAATCGGCCCTCGTTCAGGTACGTTACACAGGCGGTCTAACAGGTCAATAAGCCGCACCAGCGCCGACGTACCTGCGTGCTGTACCACCTCTTTCAACAGCGTAATCAGCGCCGCGTCGGGGTTCGGGAAGGCAAGCCCCCGCCGGGCTTCCTCGAAGAAAGCGGCCAACGGCCTGCATTCGGCAAACGAATCGAGCAGGTTCTTGGGAAACTGGATACAGTAGGCCTCGACTAGCGGCGTGGCTTCGTCGGCGTAACTGACAAATGTATGGGGCAAGCTGTCGCCAATCAGGAACAGATCGCCTTCGTCGTACAGCGAAATATCATCGCCAATAAACCGTACTCCTTTCCCACGCGCAAAATAGACCAGTTCCAGTTCGGGGTGGTAATGCCAGTGTGAGTCAAAAGCTGGCTGATAGAGCCGAAACGCTTTGAACGAGGCTGTCGCCAGATTGGTAATGCCCGCCTCCAGTTCAGGTTTCATAGCTAAGCAGCATCAACTAGTTGAGAACAACGATAGGCCAATATTACCCTGTAGAATAGGGTGACCAGTCGTGAATGCTAATATCCGAAAAGTATTGGCTTAAAGTGGTAAAACAGCTGCCGATTTCATCCGCGCATCTTTGTAGCATCCGAGCCGGTACGTTGTCTTGTCGGCTCCATCTTACATCTATTCCTGACTACGCACATGCAATTGCTGGATGCCCCCTACGCACTTCAACCCGAACAGATCGCTTTTTACCAGAAAAACCGGTTCATCAAACTCAAGCAGGTGTTCGATGCCGATACGTTGGCCCACTACAACAAGGTGATCAGTCAGCAGGTGGCCAAGATGAACACCGTAGCGACTGCCCTCAATCAGCGCGATACGTACGGTAAAGCCTTTTTGCAATTGTTTAACCTGTGGCGCGAAAATGACGATATCAGGACGTTTGTCTTTAGCCGACGGCTGGCCAAAATCGCTGCCGATCTAATGCAAGTCGACGGGGTGCGCATGTACCACGATCAGGCCTTATTTAAAGAAGGCGGCGGCGGTATTACGCCCTGGCACGCCGACCAGTATTACTGGCCGCTTAGCAGCGACAAAACCATCACAGCCTGGATTCCCCTTCAGGCAGTTCCACTGGAAATGGGGCCGCTCGAATTCAGTGCCGCCAGCCATCAGATTGTAGAAGGGCGCGACTTGAAAATCAGCGACGACAGCGAAAAGCTCATCGCCGAGAAACTGCGCGTCACCGATTTTGAGCACGTTATCGAGCCATTTGAACTGGGCGAAGTGAGTTTTCACTCGGGTTGGGTTTTCCACCGTGCCGGAGCCAACGTAACCGATCAGATCCGGAAGGTGATGACGGTGATTTACATGGACAAGGATATGGTGCTACAGCAGCCTACCAACAAGAATCAGGAAAACGACTGGCATACCTGGTGCCCCGGCGCCACAGTAGGCGAAGTGATCGACACGGAGTTGAATCCGGTACTGTATTGATTATGAATGAAAAGCTGTGTGTTACCCTGGCCTTGGTCTATCTGCTATTCTCCACTTCGTTCATTACGCCCAAATCGATGTCTGTAAAAACCGTGAACGTTGCGCTGGCTCAACTACTCTGCCTGGATAGCGACCGGTCGGGTAATCTGCTGCGGATTGAAAACGCACTGATCGAAGCCAAAGCCAAACAGGCCGAGATCGTAGTCTTTCCGGAGTCGTCTATCTTAGGATGGATCAATCCTGAAGCGCACAGCAGGGCAACACCGATTCCCGGCGCTGACTCCGATCATCTTTGTCGGTTGGCTAAGAAGTACCAACTGTATATCTGTATTGGGCTGGATGAAAAAGACGGAACACGTCTGTTCGACAGCGCTATTCTGATCGACGATACCGGCACCATTCTGTTGAAACACCGTAAGATCAACGTGTTACCCGATCTGATGTCGCCCTCGTATGCTATTGGCAAAGGCGTGACGTCGGTCAATACCAAATTCGGGAAAGTGGGGGTGATGATCTGCGCCGACTCGTTTCAGGAGGATCTGCTCCAAAGCATGGCGTCGCAAAAGCCGGCTTTGCTGCTGATTCCGTATGGCTGGGCTGCCCCGGAAAGTAAATGGCCTGCTCACGGGAAAGAACTGGCGAAAGTAGTGCAGAACGCCGCCCGAACAATCCGGTGTCCGGTGATCGGAACGGATCTGGTTGGGCAGGTATCGCACGGACCGTGGGCGGGCCATATCTATGGAGGGCAAAGTGTGGCCTGCGACAAGAACGGAAACGTGCTGATGATCGGTAAAGATCGCGAGCGGGATATTATGGTGGTTAAAGTGACGCTAAACTGATTGGCCTATATGAATAAGCTATTACTGGTTTGCCAACTCTTGTTTTCAACCGTCATAATGGCGCAGGAACTTCCCAAACCGGTGTCGGGCACCATCAAACGGCTGGCTAATTTCCCGTCGAAATATGTCGAGGCCCGTAACGTTGACGTTTGGCTTCCTGCGGGTTACGCTGCTAACAAAAAATATGCGGTACTGTATATGCATGATGGGCAGATGCTATTCGATTCGGCTACGACCTGGAACCACCAAAGCTGGGATGTCGACGACGTAGCCACCAAACTCATGGCGGCACATCAGGTGCAGGACTTTATTGTGGTAGGTGTCTGGAATGCCGGAAAGGACCGCCATGCCGATTATTTTCCGCAAAAACCCTTCGAATCGCTGACAACCGAGCAGCAAGCCTTCGTTAACCGGCAGCTTCAGGCCGTCGGGCGAACCACCGACATTTTCCGGCCTAACTCAGATGCGTACCTGAAGTTTCTGGTGAAGGAACTGAAACCCCTCATCGACAGCACCTATGCCGTCTACACCGACCGGGCGCATACGTTTGTGGCGGGCAGCAGCATGGGCGGGCTCATTTCCATGTATGCCCTCTGCGAGTACCCGGCGGTGTTTGGCGGGGCAGCCTGCCTCTCAACCCATTGGCCCGGTATTTTTTCAGTAGACGATAACCCCGTCCCGGCGGCTTTTGCCGCTTACCTACGTACCCAGCTGCCTAACGCCAAAACGCACAAACTCTACTTCGACTATGGCGATCAGACGCTCGATGCGCTCTATCCGCCGCTGCAACGACAAGTCGACGAGGTTATGCAGGCGAAAGGATACACAGCTGCCAACTGGACAACCCGGTTTTTCCCCGGCAACGACCACAGCGAAAAATCGTGGCGCGAGCGGCTGAGCGTCCCCCTTGACTTCCTACTGAAAAAATAACCGTATGCATAAGCGAATCAGGAAGGAAGCCAGTACTGGATTAAACGGGCATCACTGCTCCGGAAAAATGAAAACTATATTTTTCCCGGTTCTTTTATGGGTGCTGGCCCTGAACGCCTGGGGTCAGAAAAAGATGTCATTGCCGACAAAAGGCGAAGTTATTTACCACGTTTCGCAACGGAGTTTCTACGATAGCAACGGCGATTTACACGGCGACCTCAACGGGTTGCGGCAGCAACTGGATTACCTGCAAAACCTGGGAGTCACGTCTATACTACTGTTGCCGTTGTACGAGGCTGATTGCTACCATAACTATTTCGCCAACGATTTTGAGAAAATAGATGCCGAATTCGGCACTATGAACGACTATGTGTCGCTGGTAAAAGCCGTTCATAAACGGGGGATGAAAATCTACCTGGACATGGAAACCCAGTACGTTACAGCCAAGCATATCTGGTGGAAAGAGGCCGTTGGCCACCCGGAATCGGCCTACAGCGACTATATTCTATTTGATGACGCCGCCCATAACGTACCGGCAACGATGGTCTTCGGCCTGCGGGAGTTGCACAGTTACAACGGTACAGTAATTCCAATAACGACAGTCAATCTACGGAGCCAGCAGGTGTTGGATTACAACATTGGCTTGTTCTCGTATTTTCTGGATCCCAACAAAGACGGCAAATTCGACGATGGGGCAGATGGCTTTCGGCTAGACCACGCCATGGATAATCTGGACGAAAAACCTGCTCTTACCAATCTCTTCGAGCTATTCTGGAAGCCACTGCTGGTTAGTCTGAAAAAGGTGAACCCGAACGCAAAAATTGTGGCCGAACAGGCCAACTGGAAAGATTATGGCTTCGACTATTTTGAGAAAGCCGGGGTTGATCGAATGTTTGGCTTTGGCTTACAACAGGCCATTTTGTCGTTCGATAAACAGCAATTGATCAACAAGGCCGATACGATTTTGCGGCTGTGCCCACCCGGAAAAGAGCAGCTGATCTTTCTCGAAAACCACGATCTTGACCGGTTTGCGTCGCTGGAAACGAACCCCAGAAAGCAACGGGTAGCGGCGGCCCTACAGTTGCTGATCGGTGGTATTCCGTCCATTTATTACGGGCAGGAACTCGGGATGAAAGGCAGGATCGGGGCCTTTGGTAATACCGATGGCAACGACATTCCGCGTCGGGAGGCATTTGAGTGGTATCAATCCGGCGAGGGGAAAGGTATGGCCTTGTGGTATAAAAATACGGGCGGCTGGTGGACGCAATCGAACATAAAGGCCAATGATGGTATCTCGCTGGACGAGCAAAAACGACCCGCAAACTCGCTGTTCAATTACTATAAAACGCTGATTGCCCTGAAGCAAAGCAACCCGGCACTGGCAAACGGGCGCTACGAAAATGCGCCGAACGATAACCCAAGCGTATATAGTTTCCGTCGAATCCTTGGTTCAGACAAGGTGCTCATCGTGGCAAACCTGTCGAATCAGGTGCAGAAAGCTAAAGTGCCAAACCAGCTCAAAGCGACCCGTCGGTTGATGGGCGACGCCAGAATAGAAGGAAAAGCGATTGCCTTAAAGCCTTATGAACTGGGGGTTTGGGCGCTAAAATAACCAGAGAACTACATTCAGATTTAGCCAGCAACATGAACCGCATACTCTTGTTTGCCCTGCTGGTTTTGTGCCTGAAAACGCAGGCGCAAAACCAGCCACCACTCCCCGAACACTACCAGTTGCTGCCGTTGGGAGACGTGAAGCCACAGGGCTGGCTGAAAACCCAGATGCAGCAGGATTTGCAGGGCTTTGTGGGTAACCTCGACCGCCTGGTGCCCGACCTGATCGTGAAAGACGACATATACGGTAAAAACCGCCTCACCAAAGCCATCAAATCGAAAGACGTGGGGGCGTTGGGCCTGGGCGACGACAAGGTGCAGATTTTGTGGTGGAACAGCGAAACCCAGTCGAACTGGCGGGATGGCTTCGTGCGGCAGGCTTTCCTGTCGGGCGACCTCAAGGCGCAGCAGCGGGCCAAGGCCTATATCGCCGGTATCCTCGCCACGCAGGATGCCGATGGGTATCTGGGTGTATACGCTCCCGACCTGCGCTACAAACTCACGGGCGAAAACGGCGAACTCTGGGCCAAAGCCACGCTGTATCGTGTGCTGCTGGGTTATTATGAGCTGACCAAAGATCCCAAAACGTGGCAGGCGGTGTTGAAAGCCGTCGATAACGTGATGGTCAATTACCCCATCAACCAGTCGTCGCCGTTCAAGGCCGAAAAACCGTTTGCGGGGCTGAGCCACGGCCTCGTGTTTACCGATGTACTCGACCGATTGTACCAGCTCACCAACGACCGGAAATACCTCGACTATGCCCTGTTTCTATACACGGATTACTCAAAAAATGCTGTCTCAGAAACCGACATTCAGCTACCCAACATCCTGAACGACAGCTATCAGATGCATGGTCACGGCGTACATAGTTACGAGCACCTGCGCCCCCTGACGGTGGCTTACTGGGCCTCGGGCGATGCGCAGTTGAAACAGGCGCTGGACCGGTATCAGCAACGGATCATTCGGCTGACTACGCCCACGGGCGGCCCCATTGGCGACGAGTGGATCACCCAGCAAACGGCCGATGCCACCCAAACCGGCTACGAATATTGCTCGCTGCATGAGTTGTTGCATAGCTATGCCATGCTGCTGCAAAAGACCGGCAACGTGGCCTATACCGACCAAATCGAGCAGCTATTTTTCAACGCCGCGCAGGGAGCCAGGCACCCGCAAAAAAGCAGCATAGCCTACCTCAAAACCGATAATTCGTATGAGATGACAGGTACGAAAAACGGCGGTGGCGACCCGAAACAGACCCGCTACAAATACTCGCCCGCTCATCAGGACGCGGCCGTATGCTGTGTACCCAATGCCGGCCGAATTGCTTCGTATTATGTGCAGACGATGTGGATGAAGGAGGATGACAAGCTGGTCGCCAACCTGCTCGGTCCCTGCCAGTTGACTACAAAACTGGGTGGCAACGCGGTTCAGATTCTGGAAAATACCGACTACCCGTATCAGACCAGTTTTGTGTTTACGATAAAGGCGCAAAAGCCATTTACGCTGAAAATCAGAAAACCCAACTGGGTTGAAACGGCTACCTGTAGCCACGCTTACATGAGTGAAAACGGCTATCTGACTATGGCTGTTAAAGCAGGCGAAACGGTTGTTCGGCTGGCATACAAAACAGCGGTACAAGCCCGTACCTTTGCCGCCAGCGAGACCTATTTCAGCTACGGTCCGCTGGTGTATGCACACCCGATCGAAGCCACTGAAGCTGTGGTCAAAACGTTTCCCGTAGCTGGCTTTGCCGACCATACCTATAAACCAACCAAGCCAGCCACGTATCGATACGTACCCAATAGCCCGGCAACGTACCTGAACTCGACGATAACGGTCAAGGCTAAAAACGACAAGACCCAGACCATTGAACCAATCCGGTTGGTACCCGTTGGCCAGACGATTCTGCGGCAAGTTACTTTTTAAATAATCCTTTGCTCGTTTTTGGCCGCCGATGGCGAATGGCCTAAGTCATAATGTGCCGCAGTAGTCACGGATGCATCTTCAGCCCCGTAGCGTCGAGGTGCCAGTGGCTTATGCAACTAACTTGATTTGGCGGGGCGGTCCAGGTACCCAAACTGAACGTACCTGAGCCGTCGGCGGTCCCTTGTACTTCGATGGCCCGCAGTGCCTTCTTACCGCCAACCCAGACCAAGGGCTTGCCTGCCACACACTGATCGGGCTTTGTGGGTTTGGTGGGTGCGACGAAATAAGCCACCCCTTGGCCAAAGACTTTCGCCAGGCCGTCGGCGTCAATCGCAACCGCCGTTTGTTCACTCACGCCAATGCCCCGCCCGGTCAGGTTCCAGTCGGTACGCATGCGGGCCAGAAATGCCGCCAGCCGCCCCTGTCGCTTTCGTTCGGCAAAATGGGTGTCGGTGATGGTGTTGGCCAGCAGGGGTACGTCGATAAAATCGTTACGGCCCAGCATCAGGTTCGGGTGGTATGGGTCGCTTACCGCTTCGGCCGATGTAAGGCTCTCGCGAAAGGCCGGGTAATACAGTCCCCCCAATATGGCACAGCCCGCGCTGGTGCCGCCAACGGGCACTTTTTTGGTATTGATCAGGTAATTGATGGCTTCTTCCACCTTCGAATCTTTCCAGTAATTGACATACTTGGCCTGATCGCCGCCCGCGATGAACAGCGCTTCGGCATTCCTGATTGTCTGCGCTACGGAGTCGTCGTTGGCCCAATCCCCCGAATTCAACAATATGGTTTCGACGGAATTGACCGTTTCGCCCAATTCCGAAAAAAGGTATTGATTGTACCCATCTGCACCGCTGGCCCGCAGAATGACGACGTCGCCCCCACCGGCTTTTTTCAGAAACCATTGCATAGCCGCTGCGACATCGGTACTGCCACCTGCCAGTAAAATACCGGGCGTGGTGGTCGTGTTTACGTCGGCGGGGTCGCCCGTGAGCCAACTGGTGGGAATATCAGGTACGTTAGCAGGCCGTAGTGACAGGCCAAGCAGGCTGAGCAAGGCCAGCATCAGGAGGAATGTGCGATTCATAGATGGGTGGTGGTGGCAAGCGGCGCACAGCAGGTAGTTCAACCTGAGTGACGAGCAAAAATAAAGCCCGACACCTTTCGGTGCCGGGCTTCTGCTCAAATCTAGTCGAATTAGTCGCGGCTACGACCATTCAGAATGCTCACGTAATAGAGCAACGTGGCCAGCGAACTCAGGGCAGCGACTACGTAGGTCATGGCGGCCCATTTCAGGCCATCCTTTGCTACGCCGTATTCCTGTTGCGATACCACACCCCGGCTTTCGATCCAGGCCAACGCGCGTTTACTGGCGTCGAATTCAACGGGCAACGTGATGAAGCTGAACAGGGTCGTGACGGCAAAGAGCCCGACACCGATCGTCAGCGGAATCAACGTGCTGTTGATCATCAGGATACCCGCCAGCAGAATCCACTGCATGTATTGCGAGGATATGCTTACAAACGGCACAATAGCCGAGCGAAACTGTAAAGGGCCATAGGCTACTTTATGCTGCACGGCGTGGCCACACTCGTGGGCTGCCACGGCCGCCGCCATCACACTCCGACCGTGATACACATCGGGCGACAGGTTGACGGTTTTGTCCTGCGGATTGTAGTGGTCGGTGAGTTGGCCTTCAACCGACAGTACCCGCACGTCGGAAACGCCGTTTTCGTACAACATCTTTTCCGCTACTTCAGCCCCGGTCAGGCCGCTACTGAGCGGAATTTGTGAGTATTCGCTGAATTTGCTCCGCAGTCGCCACTGCACAAACAGGCCGACAAGGAACAGGATAATCATTAACAAATAAGCACCAGGCATGGTCGTTGGAATTGGTTACGGTTGCTAACACACATTAACAACTCACTAAGAAAACAAAGTGTTGGCCGAAAATGTCCCATTTCCCACTCCACTCGTCCAGTTAGGCAGCCGTTGGTCAAGGGGGTGGCTGGGTACGTTGTTAACCGTAGGCCTCCACAATTTTTCCGATCAGCGCGGTGGTCGAGTAGCCCGGCACCAGCGCTATGGTTTCGACACGGCCGCCGTTGCCGAGCACAAAATCGGCCCCTACGATGGTGGCAACGCTGTAATCATCGCCTTTCACGAGCACGTCGGGCCGTACGGCTTCGATCAGTTCCAGCGGCGTGGGCTCATCGAACAGGGTCACGATGTCCACAAATTGCAGAGCCGCCATCAGCCGGGCGCGGGCCGTTTCGTTAACCACCGGCCGCAACGGGCCTTTAATTCGGCTCACCGAGGCGTCGGTGTTGAGGCCCAGTACCAGTTTATCGCCCAGCGCGCGGGCTTTTTCGAGGTAATCGATATGGCCCAAGTGCACGATATCGAAACACCCATTGGTGAAGACCACACGCAGCCCCTGCCGATGCCAGTCGGCTACCTGCGCGACGGCTTCATCGCGGGTACGTATTTTAGTGGCAGTCATGGCAATACTTTTTCAGTAAACACTAAGTCCAGGCCAATCAACGGCCTTCCCCGATCGTGGCCGCACCAACCGTTGGGTCGGCAGCCCGGCCCCGGCCCAGCACCAGCAGAAACGCCAGTCCACCCGCCACGATCACCACGGCCCATTGCGACAGCAGCATCAGCGTGGCGAGTGTTTGCCCGTCCTGCTTGGTAAGTCCATACAGCACCAGCGCCGACCCCACCATAATGTTAAACGACCCCAGCCCGCCCTGCGTGGGCGCCGCCATACCGATGCTGCCCATCATCAGGATGGTAAGCGCCGCCACCGGCCCCAGAGTGGCCGTTTGCGGCATGGCAAAAAACAGCACGTAGGTGGAGAGGTAATAGAGCGTCCAGATGAGTAGCGTATGAAAGATGAACAGGCCCGGCTGACGCAGCTTTCGTACGCTCAACAGGCCGTCGATCAGGCCTAGCACAAAAGTTTCGACCTTGGCGAACAGGGCATTACGCCGCAGTACCTCTTTGTATTTGTTGTACAAAAACAAGGCAACCACGGCTCCGCCTAGCCCAACGGCCAGCAGCCAGTACAAACCCGCTTTGGAACCGCCACCGCTTTTGCCCGCAAACAGTTCCACCACCAGATCGCCCAGCCGACCAGCTTCCATTACGAGCGTCAGACCGATCACCAGCAGCAACATTAGTACGTCGAAAATCCGCTCGGCAACGACCGTTCCGAAACTGACGTTGACAGGTACGTTGTTGAGCCGGTTGAGCGTACCGCAGCGCGTTACCTCACCCATGCGCGGAATCAGCAGGTTGGCAAAGTAGCCCGTCATTACCGACAGCAGCGCGTTGGTCTGCGACGGCCGCTGCCCCACCACTGGCTCAAGCAGCAGACTCCACCGAACGCCCCGGCTCCAGTGGGCCACCATGATGATGACGGCATAGGCGCCTACCCATAGGTAGTTGGCCTGCGCGATGGCGGCAAACATGGCGTCGAGGTCGATGTCTTTGAAGACATACCACAGCAGTCCACCCGCAATGGCCAGCGAGATGGCGTAGGTTAGCAAGTTTTTCATTACCGGATGCGGTTCGATTCGCGCACGAGCTTTTCGTCGCGACGGATGAAGCGGTTGGCCAGCGCGTTCAACACCAGTGCCACCACAATAGACCAGAAACCCGTCAGAAAGGAACCCTGATCAGCGGGATTTCCGTACGATTTTCCGTTTATTAGTACGTTATACAAAATAACGCCCATGGAAGCCGTCAGCAGAATGGCGTTGACGGCGCAAAGGCCCATTTGCAGCAACCTTTTTTTGTACTGAAAAATAGCTACCAGCGCGATGACCGCGATGATAATGAGCAGGCCACCCAGATACCAGAGCGGCGTAACAAAGGTGGTGACGCTGCCAGAACCTGCTTGTTCATAAGCATATTGCAGCGACGTAAGCTCGGCTTCTTCACCGGGTTTGCTACCCGCTTTCTCCCAGATCGGGTTGGCCAGCGTTACCCCCATAGCGGCGGCAATCAGGAACAGGAAGACACTTTGAATGCGTTGAATCATGATCGGACTCGAAAACTAACTTTAGTAATAAAACTGTTTAGCCATCAGTAAACAACTGAGGCTGTTTTGCTCTTATTGATTAACCCCGTGCGGTAGTTAATCCCATACAAAAGTAGCCCGAAAGCATGGCATAACGCATGAATACGCAAGTCGTCGTTACGGCAGATGGGTCACATTCGATCCTGAACACCGACATTGGTCAGCATTATCATTCTATTTACGGAGCCATTCAGGAATCGGAGCGGGTTTTTATTGAACTCGGTCTGACCTACGCGCTTTCCCTATTCGAGGGCCCGATCCGGGTTTTCGAGATGGGATTTGGCACGGGTCTCAATGCCCTGATGACTACCCGGGAAGCGATGCGGCTGCACCATCCCATCGACTACGTAGCCGTAGAAGCCTACCCGATTGACCCCACAGCGGGCAAATCGCTTAATTACGACGGGCAACTAACCACATTCTGGCTCAACGATCTGCACGATGCACCCTGGGGCGTGCAAACGCCCATCACTCCCTATTTCACACTGACCAAATACCGAACGGCCATTCAGGCACTGCCCAACGTTGGTCCGTTTCATGTGGTTTATTACGATGCCTTTGCCCCTGAAGGGCAGCCCGAACTCTGGACAACCGAGATCTTTGAGCAAATGGCTTCCATGCTTCGGCCCGGCGGTATCCTAACGACCTACTGCTCGAAATCGGCCGTACAACGCAACCTGCGCGATGCTGGATTCCGGGTCGAGAAACACACGGGTCCGGCCCGCAAACGGGAGGTGATTCGGGCAATCCGGTTGTGATGCACCCATCTCCTTGCCTCACAGATCATCCCAATTGATGTCGTGCAGGTCTTTGATGGAGCCGAAGCCAATCAGATCTTTCAGGCCTTCTCCCTCCCGCAGCTCGGCAGCCCGGATCAGGTGTTTTCCGCCCAACCGATCGTTGATGGCATAGAGCGTCTGGCGCAGTTTGTCTTTACGGCTATGGTCTTCGAATAGCGTATACTGTACGTCGTTAGCGGCGACAAAATCACTCACTCCCACCCCGATCTGTCGCACGTCGGCGTTCAGGAGCGGTCCGCGACGGTGGTGCTGTGCGTAGCTGACCATCCGCTGGCAAATTGTCTGAAACAGTTCGATGCCATCCTGCATCGGCACACTGAAGGCCAGTTCGTCTTCGTAGCGTTGATCATTCCAGTAACGTACCCAGGCCTGTATACGCTGGCAAAACAACTGCCGATGCACCATGCGGCGTTCGAGGGTCAGGCACAGCGTCCGCAGGATCATTTCCAGCACCTCGACCGACTGCCGCTGCTCGGCCGATACCGACCGAATGGCCTGCATGTTTTTGTAGGCCTGCGTGGCCAGATCAACCTCGCCCCCAAAATTGAGCCGTAGGTGCCAGTGCCAGCCGATAATGCTCTGGCAAACCACCTTGAGCCGGTCGAGCGACGCGTACCGCAGGTCGAGCGGGGTTCGAATTCCCCCTTTCTGAAGGCGGATTGCCATGCGCTCACCAATACCGGGCAGGTCAGTAAGGGTAAGCTTTGCCAGTATCGCGTCGATGTTGTCGGGCGAAATAATTGTCAGGCCATCGGGCTTTTGCTGATTCGAGGCAAGCTTAGCCAGGAATACGTTGGGCGCAATACCGATGGAGCATTGCAGGTAATCGCCCACGTCGGCGCAGATCGCCGCTTTGATGCGCCGCGCTACCTCATCCATACTTTTGTAGGCAAGTTGGTAGCGGGTTAGATCTACAACTGCCTCATCGATGCTTTTCGGCAACACATCCGCCGAAAACCGCTTCAGCACGTCGATGATCTTGACGTGGTACTGCCGGTATCGATCCGGACTGGTTTCAATCGCGATCAGGTCGGGGCAGTGGTGCCGGGCGTCATCGAGGCGCATGCCCGTTCGTACGCCCCGTTTTTTTGCTTCGATCGACGGCGCGATCACGCACCCACGTGGGCCCGTATACACACAAACCGCCACAGGTTTATGCCGCAACCGGTGGTCGTCCTGCTGTTCACAACTGGCAAAAAAGCTGTTCATATCCACAAACAGGACGGTCGGTTTTGTATGAGGGCGCAGGTGATTTGCGTTCATGTATTATTCGCTATAAAGACATGAAATATGCTTTCCTTTTGATAGTAATTTGTTGTAAACTTGCATTGAACGGGTGCAATATATTTCAATCAAAATATACTATCCAATTTTTATAACATAAAAATGGAAGAGTGTGCAGTAAACATCGAGGCAGTGGAAACGATTCAAGATCGGCTGAAGCAGGTATTTGAGGCGTTGGGCATGACCATCTATCAGATATCGAAGGACTTAGGCGAAAACCCGTCGAAATTCTATAATATCCTAAGCGGCCGGGCGAAACCGTCGTACGACACCATCATGAGTCTGCTGGCCTGCTACCCGCAGATCCGGGCCGATTATTTGCTCCGGGGTATTCTGCCCGTACTGGGCGAGAGCGAGCAGGAAGGCAACAGCCGCTTTACGGTAGCCGACGAAAACCTGGTTGAGGTGCCGTTCGTGCCCATTAAGTTTTACGCCAGCTTTGTGGAGACCTACACCGAAGGCTTCCGCAGAATGGACATGGATACCTACCGGGTACGTAGCTCGTCGATTCGGTCGAGCCGGCCGGTGGTTGTTATCGAAATTTCGGGGAATAGTATGACGCCCCAACTAAGCAACGGGGCGAAAGTCCTGGCTGAGCAGGTCGACCAAAGCAACTGGGAATACCAGTCGGGTGGCATTTTTGCGGTGATGTACCGCGACTTTTTCGTGGTCAAGCGGATTCGCGACAACGAGCTGATGACCAAAAAATACCTGACGCTCCACTCCGACAATCCGCTGGGTGGTAGTGTCACGGTGAGCCACAAAGACCTGCGTGGCATGTGGAAAATCGTGAGTATCGTCGATTCTCCAGTTGAATAGAAAGTTTAAGGTTTGGTGTTTACCGTTTAAGGTTGGCTGACGCCAAAGTAAGACGCGTCAGCCAACCTTAAACGGTAAACACCAAACCTTAAACTTTTTACAGAATTCCCTTCGCGAAGTTCAGCACGCCGCCAAGCTGCTGCTTTACAGCCGGTTCGGCCGCCGCACCACCTACCCCCGACAATTTACTGACGCTCGAAAGCGCGTTGCTGATGAGCGAACTGCCGGTTGCGGCAGCAGCCCCTCCGCCAATAGCAGGCAGGGCGCCTTTCATCAGATTGAGGCCACCCGTGAGGGCGCCTACCGAACCAAGCAGGCCTCCGCCCCCACCCAGCAGACTACTGATCTGATTGGCACCAAGCGCCATTTTCACCAGCGACACGGCTTTGCTCAGCACATTGCCCCCCACCAAACCGCTGCTCACACCGGGAATCAGTTTCTTCAAATTACCCGCCTGACTCATTAGCTTGTCTTTAAAATCGCCTTTGCTGGTAGCAGCTTGTGCTTCGGCTGCGGCTACGCCCGCATTAAGTGCGCTCACCGTGGCGGCTTTGTCGCCTTTGCTACTGGCAGCAAGGGCCGCGTCGAGCTTAGCCGCGGCCGTATCGGCAGGAGACTGCGCCGCGGTGTCGGCGGTCATCGTGGTGGGTGCTTTAGGCAGCCCAGCCGGAAGTTGGGCCAACGCGACGGTGCTACCTAAAAGAGTAACCAGCACGGGCAGTAAGCCGGTGAATGCAGGACGTATCATGATAAATTTGGTTTTCAAGTTGATCGGCGCTACTAATCATCCGGTATCTTCGGCGACCTTAGCAGGCCTAAGACGATGAATTAACCCTTTTGTAACGACAATCCAATGCGACACGCTTTTCTTTGCTTTGCCCTCTTTGTAAGTGGCATCATACCCGCCAGACTCCAGGCCCAGCCAACCCCAGAGCGGCTCTATGTGGGTACGTATTCGACGCGGGGCAGCGAGGGCATTTACACGTTTGCTTTCGATCGAACCACGGGTCACTTAACTCAGGTTGGCACAACCAACAACGATAAGAGTCCATCGTTTCTAGCGCTTCATCCGTCGAAACGCTTTCTGTACGCCGTCAACGAATCGAGCGATGGCGCCAATGGCGTTAGTGCCTATGCGATTGATGCAAAAACCGGCGCGCTTACGCTGCTGAACCGAGCCTCATCAGAAGGGGGTGGCCCCTGCCACGTCAGCCTCGACAAAACCGGACGGCTTGCGTTTATTTCGGCCTATGGTGGCGGTACGTTCGCAGCCCTGCCCGTCGGTGCAGATGGTAAAGTGGGGGCGGCTTCGTTCAAGATGAAATACGAGGGTGGCAACCCCGCCAATCCTCGTCAGAATGGGGTGCACATTCACTCGGCGACGGTTTCGCCCGACAATCGGTTTGTGTACGTAGCCGATCTGGGTTCCGATCGGATATATACCTACGCTATCGATGCCACCAAACAGCGAGTCTCGCCCGCCGCTACGCCCTACACAACGGTAAAAGGTGGGTCGGGGCCGCGGCACATGGCCATTCATCCTAACGGCCGGTTTGCCTACCTGGTTGAAGAACTTACCTCGTCAACGGCTGCGTTCAGCCGCGATGCCAAAACGGGCGCCCTGACGCTCTTGCAGGATAACGTACCTACGCTCCCGGCCGATTTTAATGCTCAAAACACCTCGGCCGACATCCACATGGACCCGGCAGGCAAGTTTGTGTACCAGTCGAACCGGGGGTTGAACGCCCTCTCGATGCTAGCCGTGGGTACTGATGGCAAACTGACTATGGCGGGAACTACGCCTACCGATGGCAAAATGCCGCGGAACTTCTGGGTCGACCCGCGCGGGCAGTTTGTGATCGTGGCCAATCAGGAAACAGACAACCTTGTCGTATTCCGCCGTGAGACCAAAACAGGTAAACTCACACCCACCGGCCACAGCGTGAAAGTCCCTGCGCCGGTTTGCGTTATTTCTGGTAATTAACCCCCTCCCAATCTATGCAACGGTTTCTGTTTGCGCTCTTCCTGCCCCTTCTGTTTGTGATGGCGGCCCCCACCAAAAAAGTAACGCTCTTCAATGGCAAAGACCTGACGGGCTGGAAAATCTACGGTACCGAGAAATGGTATGTCGACAACGGCGAACTGGTTTGCGAGAGCGGGCCCGACAAGCAGTATGGCTACTTGGCTACCGAGGCGTTCTACAAGAATTTTGACCTATCGGTACAATTCAAGCAGGAAGCTAATGGCAATAGCGGCGTGTTTTTCCGCTCGACGATCGAGGGCACAAAAATTAGTGGCTGGCAGGTCGAAGTAGCCCCCAAAGACCACGACACGGGCGGTATTTACGAATCGTATGGTCGGGGCTGGCTCGAACAGATTCCCGCCGAGAAAGAAACGATTCTGAAACCCGGCGAATGGAATACGCTCCGCATCCGCGTTGACGGCGACCACGTACAAACGTACCTGAACGGCAAGCCGATGGTCGATATGCACGACGCCAAAATCGGGGCTGCCAATGGCTCCATCGCCCTCCAAATTCACGACGGCGGCGGCATCAAAGTCCGCTGGCGCAAACTAGTGCTGAAGGAGTTGTAGGCCTACAGAATGTATAATGAATAATGCGGTCCGCCGCTGCGGCACGATGAACAATGTACAGTGGCGTTGCGAGTATGTGCTCTCACGCCAGCCCATTGTACATCGTGCCGCAGCGGCGGACCGCATTATTCATTATACACTCTATTCTATTTTAGCTCGATGTACGACATCGTGTGCACGTCGTCGGCTTTGCTGTTGACGAACTTCTTCTCCGGTTTGTCATAATCACTGATGTAGAGTCGCTTACCTTTCAATAATACTTCGGCGGGCTGGTCGAGGCGGCCATTTGCCCCATCGGTATCGCCATTCTGCGCCAGCGTGCTTACGTTTCCGTTCGCCAGATCGACCGTCATGATGGCGTTCATGCGGGAGTTGCAGAGATACATCGTATTCGTTGCCCGATCGACAATCAACCCGTCTACGCAGGCAATCGGCTGACTTACGCTCACAACCTCCTTTGAGGCAAAGCTACCATCCGGTTTGAGGGTTACTTTATACAGCGTTCCATCGCCAAACGAACCGGTGTACAAATTCCCCTGACTGTCGTAGTCTAGCCCATCGGCCCCATTATCCAGCCCCGTATCGTTTACCGTCGTGGTAAACGTAGTCAGTACGTGCGGGTCCATCGTTTTGGGCTTCAGAGCGATGGGTGCGTTGGTCGTCGCTTTATTCAGCTCGGCTAAGGTGAACCGGAAAATGGCGCTTCCTTTATCGTCTTTGTCGGTATCCCACTGGCTGTCCGTCACGTACAGGTTGTTGCCTTTCCAAAGTACCGCGTTCGACAAGCCGAAGCCTGTTACCAATTGATCGACGCCCAGCACCTTACCGCCCTTCATGCGGATGCGCATCAGGCGCGACTTATTATTTTTATCGTTCTCGTACTGATTGTCAGCGTAATACAGATTACCATCCGGACCAAAGGCCAAATCCATCGGGCAGGCGTGCTTGGTATCGGGGTGGGTCGGCAGGTCGCTGACGAATTGCACGGAATCACCGACGATTTTGAGCAAAACACCGGGGTAATCGTTGTTGGCCAGATTAGGCATCGAGAGGTACACCGTGCCATCAGGGCCTAGTGCCAGGCCGTCGGGTGTATTGTATTTGGCAGGTAGCTTAGCCAGTAGTACCGGATTACCGATGGTTGGCACAGAATCGGCTGCCATCGCCGTAGCGGTAGAATCGGCAATTTCGGTTGAGGTCTCCTTTTTCTGCTGCTGACAGCGAGCCAGAAAGCCGATGATAATCAGCGTAAGAAGTACGTAACGGGTCATATAACGTTAAGTGTTAAACAGGAAGTAAACAGCCTTCCCAACACTTTGTTGCGCTTCGTTACTTAACGGGTAGCCAGCAACTCGTTGAGGTTGAGCGGCCGCGTGTACATCTCGATACTACCATCGGGCTGTGTGGGCCATTCGTCGCGGGGGCGATCCCAATACAACTCAACGCCATTCTGGTCGGGGTCATTCAGGTAAATCGCTTCCGATACACCATGATCCGATGCCCCGGTGAGCGGATAGTCTGCGTCGATGAGACGTTGTAAGGCCACAGCCAGATCCCGGCGGGTAGGATACAGAATGGCCGTATGAAAAAGCCCGGCCGAACGTACCGGAGCTGGCGGCGCGTCTTTGCTGTACCAGGTGTTGAGGCCGATATGATGGTGGTAACCACCTGCCGAAATAAACGCCGCCTGATCGCCATACATGGTAATCAGTTCGAAGCCAAGCAGATCGCAGTAAAAAGCCATTGCCCGTTTCAGGTCGGCTACTTTCAGATGAACGTGCCCAATGCGGGTTTGGGCGGGTAGTGTATAGGGCGTCATGATATGGCCGTAACCTTCGCCGGGCAATTTGCGTTCTTGGGGTACGTTGGCCGCTGATTATACGGCTGGTCTTGATCGCTTAGCAAACTGACCGTTCCTCACTATGGACTTCATTGATTATTACAAGATTCTGGGCATACCGCAAACGGCCTCTGACGATGAAATCAAGAAGGCTTACCGGAAACTGGCCCGGAAAATGCACCCCGACCTGAACCCCAACGACCCGGAGGCTAACAAGAAGTTTCAGCAGTTGAATGAAGCCAATGAGGTATTGAGCGACCCCGAAAAGCGCAAAAAATACGACCAGTACGGCAAAGACTGGCAGCACGCCGAGCAGTTTGAGCAGTACCGGGAATCCGCGCGTCAACAGCAACGTACCCAGAACCCCTATGGCGGAGCCGACGGTGGCTATTCGTTCTCCGGCGATTTCGACGGCAGCAACTTCTCCGACTTCTTCGCCTCGATGTTTGGCGCTGAGTCGGGCGGCGGTTTTGGGCGGCGCGAGGCCCGTTTCCGCGGACAGGACTACGAAGCCGAACTCCGCCTCAGCCTGCGCGATGCCTACACAACCCACAAACAATCGCTGACCGTCAACGGCAAAACCATCGGCATCACCATCTACTCGGGTGTCGAAAACGGGCAGAAGATCAAGCTGACGGGTTATGGTGCGCCCGGCGTCAACGGCGGGCCCAACGGTGACCTATATCTGACTTTCCTAGTCGACGATGATCCACGCTATAAACGGCAGGGCAACGACCTTTACGTGACCGAAGAAATAGACCTGCTGACGGCCATGCTGGGTGGCGAAAAAGTAGTGGACACCCTGTCGGGTCAGGTGAAAGTGCCGGTGAAACCCGAAACGCAGCCCGGTACCAAGGTTCGGCTGCGGGGTAAAGGCTTCCCGATGTATCGGCAGGAAAATGCCTTTGGCGACCTGTATGTGCAATGGCAGGTGAAGCTACCCACCAACCTCACCGACGAACAGAAAGACCAACTTCGCGCAGCTCTTACCCGTTAACCGATCGTCTCATGTTTTCCAACGACCTGATTCCGGCCTCCGATTTCTGCGTCTATCACCACGTCGAAATCACCTTCATTCACACCCTGGCGCAACACGGGCTGATCAACGTGGTGACGGTTGAGGAAACCGACTACGTCCAACCCGAGCAGCTAACCCGCCTCGAAAAGCTCGTCCGGCTCCATCAAGAGCTAGCCATCCACCCCGACGATCTCGACATTGTCGATAACCTGCTCGATCAGGTCGAGGCGCTCCGGCGGCAGGTCACCAGCCTCCAGAACCGGCTGCGTTTTTACGAATAAGACCCGAGCTTGTTAGTTTACAAAACCTCCACTCTGACCGGTACACCCGATAGGGCGGCGTTGCCCGTCAGTGAATCTGTAAAGGCTTCGTCGGTCAGGTCGTTCACGCTGGCACCGGCATGTTGCTGTGCTACGTCGATCCGGGTGCCGGGGCGGTTGTGGCCATAGCCGTGCGGCATACAGACTACGCCGGGCATAATGTCGGGCGAAACATCGGCGGGGAGCTCGACGTCACCCACGCGGGAACGTACCCGGACGGCCTGCCCCGTTAACACACCCAACCGGGCCGCATCGATAGGGTGCATCAGCAGTGTGCAGCGATTCCGGCCCTTCATCAAAACACGGGCATTGTGCATCCACGAGTTGTTGTCGCGCAGATGCCGGCGGCTGATCAGCAGCAACGAATCGTGCGTAGGGGCGCTCTCTTGCAGAGCCGCCCGAGCGCGGGGCAGATCGGCCAGGAACGCGGCGGGCGCCACGTCGATGCGTCCATTGGGCGTAAGCAGCCGATCGGGTAGCTGCGACCGTAACGGCCCCAGGTCAACGCCGTGCGGGTGTTCGCGCAGGTACGTCAGACTCAATCCTTGTGAGGCATAAGGGCCATAGCGCAATCCCTCATCGATGGTTTTTTCCGGGTTTTGCAGCGTCCAATCGCCGCGCGACGTACCCAACAATCGTAACCGCAGGTGCTCAAAAATTTCCCAATCGTACAGCGTACCGTCGGGCTTAGGCACCATCGGCTCGGAGTAACGGGCCGTATTGCGGATTGCCAGCATATGGAACGTCAGGTCGTAATTGGCCGTTTCGAGGCCCGTTAGTGGTGGCAAAATGTAATGGGCGTGGCGCGTGGTTTCGTTCAGGTAAATATCAACCGACACCATGAAATCGAGTTGCGCCAGTGCCGCTTCCAGCCGCCGACCGTTGGGCGTTGACAACACCGGATTTCCGCAACTCGTGACCAGCGCCCGTAGCTGACCATCACCCGGCGTTTCGATCTCCTCCGCCAGACAAGCCACCGGCAATTCGCCCATAAATTCCGGCTTCTGGCTCACCCGGCTCTGAAACCGGTTGTACTTGTTGTAAACGGGCCGAGGCGTGCCGGGCCGTGCAGCCAATACATCAATGGCGGGCGAAGTAAACAGCATCCCACCCGGCTCGTCGAGATGGCCCGTCAGCAGGTTAAGCACGTTGATCAGCCAGAGGCAAAGCCCACCAAATTCCTGCGTCGAGACGCCCACCCGCCCGTAGAGGGCCGCGCGCGGCGTCTGCGCCAGTTCACGCGCCAACGCCCGGATGACGTCGGGCGCCATACCCGTTATGGCCGTTACCAATTCGGGCGTAAACGGGGCTACCGCTTCCTGCAACGTACCCAGCCCATCGGTCAGCACGGTCAGGCGGCCGGGGTCGACGAGCTTTTCGGTAAAGAGCGTCTGCGTCATAGCCAGCAGCAAGAACACGTCGGTGCCGGGCCGAATGAAATGGTGTTCATCAGCCCGGTGAGCCGTTTCGGTACGGCGGGGATCGATAACGACGACGCGGCCGCCCCGCTGCTGAATGGCTCGCAGGCGCGTACCCACATCCGGTGCCGTCATGATGCTACCGTTCGAAGCGATGGGATTCCCACCGATGATCAACCAAAAATCGGTCTGGTCGAGGTCAGGAACGGGCATCAGCAACGGGTGGCCAAACAACTGCCAGGCCGCAAAATGGTGCGGAAACTGATCGACCGACGAAGCCGAAAAAATGGCGCGAGCACCCAGCGCTTTCACCATCCCCGGCATCGCCAGAAACGACCCCGAGTTATGCACCGTTGGGTTACCGGCATATACCCCGATGGCACCCGGCCCGTGCTGGGTACGTACCTGATGCAGCCGGTCGGCCACTTCATCGAGGGCCTGCTCCCACTCGATTTCCTGCCAGTCAGCCCCTACCCGTTTCAGCGGCTTTCGCAGCCGGTTCGGGTCTTCATACACATCCCGTAACGCTACGGCTTTCGGGCAAATATGCCCACGGCTAAACGGATCGTCGGGATCGCCCGTGATACCAACAACCTGCCCGTCACGGTGGGTAACGATCAGGCCACAGATGGCTTCGCATAGGTTACAGGCTCGGTAGTGACTTTGCAGAGATGGGTCGGCTGATGAGTGCATTGGATGGGGCTAGTGGCGTTGGAAATTTATCGGAAATAAGGAAAAGTAAAGAAAGTTTATAGCTAAACATAGACAGCCCATAAACAGCTAATTTTCACTGGCGCTGATTCTGAAACAAAAAGGGCAATTCGGCAGATACGTAAATAGCACCTGATAGTAAACGCTGTTGACTATATGCTCAGCTACAGGCAGGCGCTTCTATTTATGTTATGAAAAAATACGGGTTACTTCTTCTCGTTTGGGGAATCAGCCTGATGGTTACCGATGTCGTTCTTGCGCAGAAATCGCCCGATTCGTTAGCCACAAGGGCTTATTTGACCGATTGCATTCAGTTCGCGCTCGCCAATCAACCCATTGTCCGTCAGTCGCTCATCGATCAGGAAATTGCCGATCGTACCATTCGCGTAAACCAGTCGGGTTGGTTACCACAGGTCAATGCGGGTTATAATCTCTTTCACTACCTCAAGCTGCCGGTAACGCTCATTCCCGACGCCACTACCGGCGAGCGCCGACCCGTCACGCTGGGCGCACGAAACACCTCGACCGCCTCTTTTTCGCTGTCGCAAAACTTGCTCAGTCGTGATCTGCTGCTAGCTAATCAGACGGCCGACGCCTACCGCACGCAGGCCCGGCAGGTGACAGCGAGTAACAAGATCGACGTGGTGATCAATGTCAGTAAGGCGTTCTACGACCTGATTCTGACGCAACGACAGGTAGAGGTGCTGTCTGAAGACATTGGGCGGCAGCAGCGCAGCTATCAGGACGCGACCAATCAGTACCAGAGCGGGCTGGTCGACAAAACCGATCCGCAACGGGCCAAAATTGCGCTTAACAACACCATTGCTCAACGCAAGCAATACGCCGATTTGGTGGGAGCCAAATACCAATCGTTGAAACAGTTGATGGGTTACCCGCCTAACGGCTCGCTCAATCTGGTGTACGATTCGCTCCAACTGGCGCAGGAATCGCGGCTCGATACGACGTTGCTGGTCGACCCGCGCAACCGGATCGAATACCAGTTGCTGGAAACGCAGGGCCGGCTGGCCGACGCCAACCTGCGCTACAACCGCTGGTCATACCTGCCCACGGTGTCGGCCGTAGCCAACTACAATTTTCTGTATCAGAACAATGTGTTCCCACAATTGTATGGTCAGGCCTTTCCTAACTCGCTGATCGGGCTGGTAGTGTCGCTACCCATCTATCAGGGTGGACGGCGGATTCAGCAAACGCGCATTGCCGAGTTACAGGTGAAACGACTGGAATGGGATAAAACAGCCCTGACCAGTTCCGTGGATGCGGAATACGCGCAGGCACTGGCCAACTACAAGGGCAACCTGGCCAATTATCAGGCCTTGCAGGAGAATTTACTGCTGGCGCAGGACACCTACCGCGTCATCAACCTGCAATACCGCTCGGGTATCCGGGCCTACCTCGACGTCACCGTAGCCGAGGCTGACCTTCGGGCGGCTCGGCTCAATGTATTTTCTGCCCTCAACCAACTCATCCTCAGCAAACTGGATGTAGAGCGGGCGCTGGGTCAAATTCGTTTTTAACGGAGGAGTCATTTCCCCACTATTCGTCAGTTCAGTAACCATTACTATGAGAACGTACCTGCTGTTGCCCGCCCTGCTGCTTATTGCTGCGGCTTGTGGGGGCAAAAAAGACGAGCAACAACAAGCCCCGCCACCACCCACGCCCGTTACGGCCGTGAAGGCGACCAAGGGCAATGCAACTTATTACGATGAATTTCCGGCGACGGTAACAGCGCTGGTCGATGTTGAGATTCAGCCACAGGTCGCGGGTAACATCACCGGCATTTTCTTCCAGGATGGGCAACGCGTGAAAAAAGGGCAGAAGCTGTACACCATCGATCCGCAACAATACAGGGCGAGTTACGATCAGGCAGTGGCCAATCTGAACGTGCAGAAGGCCAACCTCAACCGGGCTCAGAAAGACGCCGATCGCTACAACACGCTGGCCAAACAGGACGCCATTGCCCGGCAGGCGGTCGATAATGCCAACGCAACGCTGGAGGCGGCGCAGATGCAGGTGCAGGCCGCGCAG
This sequence comes from Fibrella musci, assembly GCF_041321105.1. NCBI lineage: Bacteria > Pseudomonadati > Bacteroidota > Cytophagia > Cytophagales > Spirosomataceae > Fibrella > Fibrella musci. Next base: position 270,477 of record NZ_JBGGWD010000002.1, read on the forward strand.
GCCAACATCCGGGCGGTGGCCACCAACCTCAAATACACCACGATTTACGCCCCGCTCGACGGCACCATCGGTATCTCGCAGGTACGTCTGGGCGCAGCGGTTGCGCCGGGGTCAACGCCGCTCAACACCATCTCGGCCGACAACCCCATTTCGGTGGACATCCAGGTCGACGAATCAGACATTCAGCGGTTTGTGAAACTACAAAGTCAGCCGACCAATCCGCGCGATTCGACCTTTGTCTTTCTGCTGACCGACGGATCGCGCTACCGGTATCCCGGTGCCGTTCGGATCGTCGACCGGGCCGTTGACCCGCAGACAGGTACGTTGCGCGTGCGGGTGGCCTTCCCCAACTCCGAGCGGCAACTCAAGGTAGGCCTCAACGGTAACCTGCGCGTGAAAGCCAGCACCGATATCCCGCAACTGCTGATTCCGTATCAGGCCGTTACCGAGCAGATGAGCGAGTACTTCGTTTTCGTGGTGGGTGATAGCAGCAAGGTGACCCAGAAAAAAGTGACGCTGGGCACCCGTATCAACGACAAGGTGATCGTTAAGAATGGCCTCAACGAAGGTGAGCTCATCGTAACGGAGGGCACCCAGAAAATCAGAGAAGGCGCGCGCGTCAAGGCAGCGGTTAAATGAATGTAAAATGAACGATGTACAATGCACAATTGACTCTCTACTAATGAGTTAATCAACATTATACATCGTCCATTGTGCATTGTACATTAAACTATCATGTTTGCAGAAATATTCATTAATCGCCCGGTCACGGCCATTGTCGCGTCGATCATTATTGTAGCACTGGGCGTGTTGGCACTACTTAGCCTGCCCGTCGGCCAATACCCCGACATCACGCCGCCTGTGGTGCAGGTGACCAGTAACTATACCGGTGCCGATGCCCAGACGGTGGAGCAGACCGTGGCCACGCCCATCGAGACACAGGTCAACGGTACGCCGGGCATGAGCTACGTGCAGACCAACGCCACCAACGACGGCCGCATGACCATGAACGTGACCTTCGACGTGGGCACCGACGTGAACATCGCCGCCCTCGACGTGCAAAACCGGGTCGGCATTGCCACGCCCCAACTGCCCGAAGAGGTAACGCGCCTGGGCGTGACGGTGCGGAAACGGAACCCGTCGCTGTTCATGCTGGTGGCCATTTTCTCGCCCAAAGGCACGCACAATGTGTCGTTTCTCGACAACTACACCAACGTCTACATCCGCGACGCCTTGCTGCGGGTGAAAGGTGTGGGTGACATCTTTAGCCGGGCCGACGATTTCAGTATGCGGATATGGCTCAAGCCCGACCGGCTGGCCCAACTCGGTATGACTGCCGACGACGTTACGGCCGCCCTTCAGGAGCAGAACCTGCAAGTAGCGGGTGGGTCGGTTGGGGGACCGCCGCAACCGTCGTCGCAGGCGTTTGAATACACTGTCTTCACCAACAGCCGAATCAGCAAGGAAACCGAGTTTGAGAACATCGTTGTGCGGTCCGATCCGGCCCGTGGGTCGCTGGTGTACCTGAAAGACGTGGCGCGGGTACAGTTGGGCAAGTTTTCGTACGCCAGTAACTCGTTCGTCGATGGCAAACGGGCGGCCTATCTGCTGGTGTATCAGCTGCCCGGCAGTAACGCGCTGTCAACGGCGCAGGGTGTGTACGCGGCGATGGATCAGTTGAAGAAAACCTTTCCGAAAGATATCGACTATGTAGTGCCGTTCGAGTCGGTGTCCGTGATTCAGGTGTCGATTTCGGAGGTGGTCGAAACGTTGCTCGAAGCGCTCGTGCTGGTAATTCTGGTGGTGTTTCTGTTTCTACAAAGCTGGCGGGCCACGCTCATCACCCTGCTGGCCATTCCGGTGTCCATCATAGGTACGTTCGCGCTGTTTGTGCCGTTAGGTTTTACCATCAACACGCTGACGCTCTTCGCCTTCGTGCTGGCTATTGGTATCGTGGTGGATGATGCCATCGTGGTGGTGGAAGCCGTACAGGCCAACATTGACGAAAAGGGGCTGTCGCCTAAGGACGCCACCCGCGAAGCCATGCGCGAGATTTCGGCACCGGTTATCGCCATCGCCCTCATTCTGGCGGCGGTATTCGTGCCAGTCGGGTTCATTCCCGGTATTGTCGGGCGATTGTATCAGCAGTTTGCTATCACCATCGCCGTGTCAGTACTGATCTCGGCGTTTGTGGCGCTGTCGCTCACGCCCGCCCTTTGCACACTGCTCCTGCGTGAACAGCATATCGACGAAAATGCGAAAGGGCTAAACAAGTTCTTTTACAAATTCAACCAGTGGTTTGCGCGGGTCACCAACTCCTACTCCAACGGCGTGCAGCGGCTGATCAAAGCCACACCGCTCGTATTGGTTGGGCTGGCCGTTGTCTACGTCGGTACGGTGCTGATGTTCCGGGCTAAACCAACCGGCTTTATCCCGACGGAAGATGAAGGGCGACTCATCGTCACCTACGAAATTCCCGAAGCCGCCTCGACCGCCCGAAGCCTCGCCGTGCTGAACCGGGTGATGGATACCCTGCGGCGGCAATCGTACGTCAATCACTTTGCGGCATTGGGTGGTTTGAACGCCATCACGTTTGCCTCCAAGTCGAACAGCGGCACGGTGTTTATGTCGCTGAAACCGTGGGAGGAACGGAAGGAACGCGGCCTACAGGCCGATTCGCTCGTGGTGAAACTGCAACGGGCGCTGAGTTCGATCAACGATGCCCGCGTACAGGTGGTGCAGCCTCCCGCCATTCCTGGTTTGGGACAAAGCTCAGGGTTCACGTTTGAGATTCAGCAGCGCGAAACCAACGACGACGTGCGGGCCTTCGACGGGGTGGTGCAGAACTTCCTGGCTGAAGCGAACAAGCGCCCCGAAATTGGCCGGGCCTTCACCTACTTCACCGCCAAATCACCCGCCTATCGCGTCGACGTCGATCGCGACAAGTGTAAGAAGCTGGGTCTCTCGGTAAGCAACGTGTACCGCACCATTCAAACGTACCTGGGCAGTCAGTACATAAACGATTTCATCATCTACGGGCGTAAGTTCCGGGTCGTGGCGCAGGCCGACACCATGTATCGGTCTGACCTGAAAGCGCTCAATCAGTTCTATGTGCGCAACAGCAACAACCAGCTTATCCCGATCAGCAATGTCATCACCACCAGCGTGATCGAAAACGCGCCGCTCATCTCGCACTTCAACCTATTCCGGTCAGTCGAACTGAATGGCGCGGCCAAACCGGGTTTCAGTAGCAGTCAGGCCAACGACGCACTGCGCGAGGTGGCCGATAAGGTGCTGCCAGCGGGTTACTCCTACGACTTCTCAGGCCTGAGCCGTGAAGAGATCAACGCGGGTAGTAGTTCAGTATACATTTTCTTACTCAGCGTCGGGTTTGTGTTCTTGTTTCTGGCGGCGCTTTACGAGAGTTGGTCCGTGCCATTCTCGGTGTTGCTCTCGGTACCGCTGGGTGCCTTGGGGGCCATTATCGCACTGTTGCTCTTCCCCTATCTGAGCAACAACGTTTACGCGCAGATCGGCCTGATTACGCTGATCGGTCTGGCGGCGAAAAACGCCATCCTGATCGTTGAATTTGCCAAAGAACGCGTCGATAAAGGTGAAGATCTGCTCGAATCGACGATCGAGGCTGTCCGGCTGCGGTTACGGCCCATTCTGATGACCTCACTGGCCTTTATTCTCGGTGTTATTCCACTGGCCCTCGCTACCGGAGCCGGTGGCGTAGCCCGCGCCACCATCGGCCGCACCGTATTGGGCGGAATGCTCGCCGCTACGTCGCTCGCCATCTTTGTTGTCCCCGTCCTCTACGTCGGCATTACCCGACTAGCCTATGGTAAAAAAGGATTGGAAGAACTGAAAAAGAACGCCCAAAAGGACAAACCTACAGAGGATGGTCAAGCCCCGGAGGCGGGCCAACCGCAGCAGGCTTAGGATATGGTCTTCAACACAATCTAGAGCCTATTCGTAGTGTCTGGTTGGGTCTTGCCAAGTAACGGGTAACAGCGCTTTAATCACGGACTGGTAAAAACCCTTTGCTGCCCAGCATTTTCATCACGCTGCGGAGTAAATAGTTATTGTCAAACCGAATGGTGTATTTACGTTTGGCTATTTCATCCGATTGGATGAGTTTTTTCTCTCGCAAGTACCGCAGTTGTCTGGATAATTCAGCAGCTTGTTTGCCTGGAAAAAACTCCGCAACGTCAGCAGCCTGAATCTGCTGATTCGGTGAGTTAACGATTTTGGTCAAAATTCTATAATCGGCTTGCGTTATGTATTTCATTTCCAACGCATCTTTCAGGGCTGGCACCAAAATTTCAGCCTTGAGATAGCTATAGTCCAACAGCCGATCTATTTTCTCGATTTCGTCCCGCAGGCCCCGAAGTACATAGTCACACCAGCGTAGCAGTCCTTCGACTTGGCCCGTATCGGCTTCTGATAGAAAATGGTAGTATGCGTTGCGGTTGTTACAAAAAACGGCGGTTGGATTGAGTATTCGACCAACCTCCACGTTAAAACCACTACGCACCAACATGGCGTAGGTAAAAAGTCGTCCTGTGCGGCCATTACCATTCCCAAAAGGGTGAATCCACATAAACCGGTGATGAGCAAGTGCGATTTTCAGCAAATCATATTTGGGCGAATCACTCTGGTTGATGAACGTCATTAACTCATCAACATAATCGGTGATCAGCAAAGGATCAGGCGGAGTATGATTTGCTTTTTCGATGCGAACAATGTGGTTTCTAAATTGCCCCGGCGTATGATCGCCTTCACCTTGTGGTGGTGCTTTCAAGCCCTTTACCACAAGCTGGTGAAGTTCCCGGATAAACTGCCGGTCGAATGGTCGATCGTGGACATACGCATCTATAAAGGTCATTGCCTCTTCCAGATTCCGTATCTCGATCACACTGGGCATATGACTCAGCGACGTGTCGCCTAGAGTCTCTTCCACATACTCAGCTATTGTCGTGTTATTTCCTTCTATACGAGCTGAACCTATACTTTCCAGTATGTGAAAGAGATGCTTCAACTGAAAAAAAACGGAGGGGTGGGTCGTGCCGCCTAACTGTTTGCGACGCAGATGGTCAAGGTCAATAATCAGATCGGTTATTGGATCGTCGAAAGAAGGCTTGATCAGCGTGAGTGGGTAGTGCATTCAATGATATTTTTCATTTTCATAAAGCTATCCTTGTTTATCTTTTTAACAAACAAGATTTTACTATTTAACAGCAACCCTACATAAAATATTAAATATCAATTTATTGCATCCAAATTATCTTCAATCAATATTAACATTCATCGTAATCCAAAGTTAACAAACGCAGGTAAGCTGAACTTGCTACAAAGCAGCAGGGAGGGCTACCGATATCGATCATCAAGAGTAGCTCTCCTTGCTGCTTGTGTGCATCTACAAACTCACTTTCTTCAAATTGTCGGTCGGAATGCGGTCGGCGAGGTAACTGAGCGGATCGACGCCTGCTTCGTAGGGTGGCTCTTTCACCGTAAATGTGAACGTACCTGACGGCGCTTTCATACGGGTACGTCGGATCGCCAGCAGCTTACCGATTTTTTTGCCATCGGCGGGTTTGCCATACACGCCCACGTCGATGAGGTCATTGAGCGGCAAGGGCGTTTCGCGGCCTAGCGAGTCGGCGCGGAGTTTGGCTGTTTGCACAGTTATGGTCACGTCATACTGGCCATCGCTGCGCTTTTTGGCGGTAGCCGTGGTCGCACGGTTGTCGTAGATGGTAATCTGCTCGAACAGGTCGCGGATGGTCGATTGCAGGCTGTCGGGCGTTTGCGTGCGTAGCCGGTCGACGAGCGCGTAGGACGTAGGATATGGGGGCAGGCGATAGGCGTAGGTGTTGACCAGATCGCGTAGCGCCGTGTTGACCGCCGTTTCGCCAATGAATTCCTTCAGGTTAAACATCACCAGACTGCCTTTGCGATAATGGATGTACCCCTGATTTTCAACCGTTTCAAGCGGCACCTCCTTCTCCGACTCACTCCCGCGCGATTTCAGGTAATTATCAGATTCATACCCCAGGAACCGTTTCATCCGATCGCGGCCATACGCTTTCTGCATCACCATCAGCGCCGAATACTGCGCCATCGTTTCCGAAAGCAGCGTAGCGCCCTGCATTTCGGCCCCAATCACCTGATGCGCCCACCACTGATGCCCCATTTCGTGCGCCACCACGTACTTCACCATGTCGATGTCGGTTTCGGGGTCGATTTTGGCGATGAACCCAATACTTTCCGAATAAGGCATGGTGCCGGGGAAAGCCTGCGCAAACGAGGCATAGCGCGGGAACTCGATGATGCGGGCCTGCTTGTGCCGATACGGCCCGAAATGCTCGGTATAATACGCCAGCGATTGCTTGATCGACTCGCTCATATTCCTGACGTTGTAGGCGTGTTTTTTGTCGTAATACACCTCCACATCGACGCCGTTCCATTTGCTGCGGTCAACTTCAAACTGCGCCGAAATGAACGAATAGAAATTGAGCGACGGATGGTCGAGGGCGTAGCTGAAATAGCGGCGTGGGCGGCCCTGTTTGTCGTTACCCGTCCACTCTTTCCGCAGCGAACCCGGTGCCACAGCGATTTGGTCGGGGCTGGTGCTGATTGTCGTTTTCACGTTGACCCAGTCGGCATTGCCGCCGATGTAGGTGTTCATGCAGGCGTCGGTACACGTACGTTGCAGCTTCGGCATCCGGGCGCGTTCGGGCAGGTCGTATTCCTTACGGTCGTTTTTGCCGCTGATTTCCCCTTCTTTCTGGTAGCCAATCTGCGGCGAAATATCGCCGTTGTTGAAAAACGAACCGTTCTGATTGATCTGTTGCACAAACTCGACTTCGTTCTCGATGCCTTTTGCCCGGTGCCGTGTCGTCCAGTTGAGTTGAATCGAATCACCGGGTGCCATCGGGCGGGTCAGTCGGTAGATCTGGTACTGATGCACCGAATCGTTGAGTACCCGTTGCGCACCCGGCAGCGTCAGCGCGTAGTCCATCCGGTTGGGCAACACAATGTGCAACGAGTCGATGGGTACGTTGGTGTGGTTGGTGAGCTGATATTGCCCCTGCACGGCCAGTTCACGTTCGTCGGGATATAGGTCGATCGTATAGGCAACGTCGGTAATACGAGGCTGCGGCCGGTTCTCAAACTTCTTGTACGTTTTTTCGTAAGCGACCTGTCGTTTTTCCTGCACTTTGGTCGTCACGTACTCGTTCAGCATCTGCGTGTTGTAGAACAGGAAGCCACCCACCGCCAGCCAGACGACCAACGTACCCAGCGCCACGCGGGCGTTCAGTCCTGCAAACGCCTGTCTGGCCTGTTGCCAGCGCGACCGCCAGGCCGTGTCTTTACCACGTACCCAGAACAGCACCGTCCCGATACTCAGCAGGACCGCAAACAGCAGCCAGTAGGCCCGGAACCACGCAATAGCGGCCACGTATGGCCCCCAACCGTTCATGTCTGAATATGTATAATCGGGGCTGGCGTTGAACTGCACCAGATTGCTCTGCACGTCGAGCGGGCTCCAGATATAAGCGTTCATGATTAGGATGACCACGACGGCAAAAAAGGCGACGTATTTGTTATTGACCAGCGTGTGCACCAGCATCGACAGCACGATGATCGGGATGAGCCGGAGCATGCTAATGACGCCCATCTCGACTATATATTGCTGAAGGTCGTAGGCCGTGTAGCCTTTCAGCGTCTGGGCCAGCAACCCGGCTACCAGACACAAGAGTTGCACCACGAACACGACCCCGGTCATAGCTAGCAGTTTCCCCACAAACACGCTCCAGTTGCGGTGAGGCATGGAGTCGTAAATCTGGGCCAGATCGGCGTCGCGTTCTTTCCAGATCAGGTCGCCGGAATAGAAAATGATGATGGCAAACAGAAAGATCCCCATCGTGCCCTGAATGGTCTGGATGACCTGATACGTAACCGGATACGAGTACAGCCCGTAGAACTGATCGGCGAAGCGTAGCGAAAAGCCCATGTTGAGCAGGCCCGCCAGCAGAATCACCAGAAACGCTACGCCTTTGATGATCCCCCAGAAGTCGGTACGGGCCACCCGCCACGCCTGCGCCCACTGCACTCCAGCGCCAGTCTGTATACGTACCTGCGGCAGCGGCCTGATAGCGCCAAATACACCCACGCCCGCTGCGTCGGTTGGCAACTCATCAGTTGAGCGAGCGGCTTTCTTCCCGCGACCAAACCAGCTCGCACGGGCGGGTTTGGCGGTTCGTTCGGCAAATGAAAAGCGGACATAAGTAACGGCCAGCCAGAGCAGCCCTACGCCGAACCAGATGAGCCGGTTGATGCCCATATCGCCATCGAGCAGGCTCACCGAGCGCGTGTTTTTATCGGCCACGGTCCAGTATTTGGTAACCAGTTCAAAGGGTCCGAAACCCAGCGCGTCGAAGTAGGCGACCAGCTTCTCGTTGTCGAGGTCCTGGAGCATATTGCCCGCCACGGCCTGTGCGACCAGCAGCAGCACGGCCCCTACGAACGCCACCACTGTGGACCGGCTCAACGCGGCAAGCATGAAGATGAACGTACCTGAAATGAAGGTGTTGCCCACGGCAAACGTCAGGAACGCGTTCAGGTGCGCCGACCAGATTACCGGCCCGTAACGGTCGGCATCCGTAGCGCCGGTAGCCAGCCCGATGAACGTACCCAGCAGGATACCGATGGAAATGCCAAGAAACGGAATCAGTGCCACGCAGAACGACCCGAAAAACCGACCGGCCAGATAGTCGATCTTGCGGATGGGCGACGAAAAAACGAGCTGATGGCTATTGTACGTAAAATCGCGAAGGGCGGCGTTTTGCACGAAAGCCGTCGTCATCAGCAGGGCAAAAACAGTCCAAACGCCGTACTGATTCTGGATGACGAAAGGCGCATTCTTGTAAATATTGCCAAACGATCCGCCAATGGTGAGGTCGTCGGAAGCGGCCGCCCAGGCAAACATCGTGATGTTGACGAGCATAAAGATCCAGACCATCGGCTGCCGCAGCCAATACCGGATTTCGAAGGTAAAAATAGAGGCGAACATAGGTAGTGAGGGTGAACGCGGATGTCGCGGATTAGGCGGATCATCACGGATTTCTAGGAATGAAGAGATAGCTTTAGATGAGCGCATCGGCCTACACGGGCCCGATCTGTGGCAGTATGAAGCAGCATGATCCGCTTCATCGGTGTCATCTGCGTTCCACTCCTGTCTGAATCTCACTAAAGAACACGTCTTCCAGATCGGGCATGACGGCCTCGAATCCATCGCCGGGATCGGCCTCGCTCAAGACGTGGATTTGCGGCTTGCCGCCAACGAGCTTGCTCGAAATGATCGTGTGCGTTTGCTGGTAGGTAGGCAGCTCGGCCTTCGTGATCGACTTGCCCCACACGTTCCCCGACAGGCTGGCCACGGCGGCGGCCGGCGTACCGCCATACAGCACGCGGCCCTGATGGATGATCGCCATGTTGTTGCAGAGTTCCATCACGTCCTGCACGATGTGCGTGGACAGAATCACGATGACGTTTTCACCGATTTCGGAAAGCAGGTTGTAGAACCGGTTGCGCTCGCCGGGGTCGAGGCCTGCCGTGGGTTCATCCACGATGATGAGCTGCGGGTCGCCAATCAACGCCTGCGCAATGCCGAAGCGCTGTTTCATGCCGCCCGAATAACTGCTGACGGCTTTTTTCCGATGCTCAAATAGATTGACCCGGTGCAACAGCGCTTCCACCAGCTGGGTACGTTCGCGGCTATTGACCACGCCCTTGAGCAGGGCAAAATGATCGAGTAGTTCGGTGGCCGAGATACGCGGATAAACGCCAAATTCCTGCGGCAGGTAGCCCAGCGTGCGCCGAACAGCTTCTTTCTGGTTTAATACGTCCAACTCACCGAGGAAAGCCGAACCGCTGTCGGCATCCTGCAAGGTGGCCAACGTGCGCATGAGCGTGCTTTTACCGGCTCCGTTCTGCCCCAACAGCCCGTACATGCCCGTCGGGATGGTTAGCGAAACGTTATCGAGCGCCCGAACGCCATTGACGTATGTTTTAGATAGGTTTTGAATAACTAGTTGCATAGAAAATTCGGCGGAAAGGTTCTGTAACCAATGATCTGTTCGGTAATCTACAGATTCGTTACGTACCTGACTCCGTTTCTATGCCACCGGTTGTATAAGGGGATGCACGGTTTACACAATGAACAATGAATGATGGACAATGCACAATGGGCTGGCGCAAGTGTAATTCCGCGTCAGCCCATTGTGCATTGTCCATCATACATTGTTCATCGTACATTGTGCATTATGCATTGTGCATTGTACATTACTTAAACCGCTGGATGCTGTAAGCAGAGGCGGTCAGGCTGGCGGGGTTGCCACTCATTGCGGCTGCCGAGACTTCGCCAATGCGGGCATTCAGGGTGTAAATCTGCCCGTTGACCACCGTGTTAGTTGTCGCCTGATCGTAACCGGCTGCGTCGGTCTTGACGATCGAGGCTGTAGCCCAATTGTTGGCACCGCGCAGCTGCGTTACCTGATTACGATTGTTCACCACATACAGATCATCGCCGATCAGCACCATGCCATCGCCGCCAACCACCGGCGAGAAACCGGTTACTTCCGTAATCGCGTTCTGAGCGCCCAGATCAATCTTATAGAGTTGCCCGGTCGCCGCTTTCACCACCAGCAGGTAGTTGCCTGTGTGCCACACAATACCATTCAGGCCAAATTGACCAGTGGGTGCGCCCAGCGTTGCGTTGTTGACCAGGATGCTACCGACGCCATCGGTACCCACGCGGTACACCACCGGCGAAAATGAATCGGTTACGTAAGCTACGCCCTGCGCATCGAGAGCCACATCATTGGCCAGGTGCGATGCATTGGGCAACAGCGCCGCCAGATCGGTACGGCGTTCAATCTGCCGGGTGTTGAGGTTGTACACAAACAGCCCGGCCGTTTTCATGACCGCCTGCGGCGTGGCCTTTGTAGCTACGGCCTGCGCCGCGTTGCACACATAAACCCGGTCATTGAACACCTTAATACCCTGCGCAGAAATCAGCTGTGCATCGGTGAACAGGTCGGTATACGTACCGTTTACATCAACGGTACCCACCTTCCCCTGTGTGAGCGACGTCACCAGAAACTGATTGAGCGAGGGCGCGTAGGCAATGCCTTCGGGGTATTGCCGGTCGGCGGTGAAGTTGATGCGTTCGGCAAATTGCGGAGCGTCTACGTCGGTGTTTTTCTTACAGGCATTCAAACTCACGAGGGCAGCTACGGCCCAGATTACGCTGTTTTTCATAGTTGAGCAATTCGATGTTTAAACACCTAAATCGCTTACCAGGTGGTTTGTTTCACAAAATCTACCAAACAACAAGAGTAAATAAGCAAACCGATCAATCAGACGCCGAACAACCATCCATCCTGTTGGTTAACTAGAAAACAGACTACCGTCATGACACACTTCACCACCCTGACCGAGGCTATGCAGGATTTGCAGGCCCGCGGCTATACCGAAGAATTTGCTCCGGAGAAAGATCACATTAAGGTCACGACGAAAGACGAGGTTCGTTATAGCAGCGATGAATTCAAAGTCGACGAGTTTCACCGCTTCGAGGGCACTTCAGATCCCGGCGATGAAATGACACTTTATGCCATTTCGTGCAAAAACGGCGTGAAGGGATTGTTCGTCTCGCCGCAGGGCACCTATTCCAACGAGGTTTCGCCCGAACTAATGGCTAAGTTCAACCTCTCCGACCGCGCCGAAGTCAACACGGAAGGCTCCGTGCAACCGATCACGCCGAATAGTTAGGCGTCTAGTGTTTGATGTTTAAGGTTTGACGTTGGTTGCCGCCCGAACACCATGCGGTAACCAACGTCAAACCTTAAACATCAAACGCCTAACCTCTTTTTAACCCGTTTCGCTACAACTTCCCACCCACATTTGCAAATAAATGCGGGACTAAAAATCGCAACGGGGTTTTGACGTAGTATATTTGCGAACTTCCCCTATTTTATCTGCTTATTTGTCAAGGGGATCATTCTATGAAGCTATCCGAATTCCGATTCGACCTCCCCGAAAGTCTCATTGCCAAATACCCGGTTGAACGAGGCGAGTCGCGGTTGATGGTCATTGACCGCAAGACAAAAACCATTGAGCATAAAAAATTCGGCGACATCCTGAGCTACTTCAATGATGGCGATTCGATGGTCATCAACAACACCAAGGTGTTTCCCGCCCGTCTATACGGCAATAAGGAAAAAACCGGTGCCAAAATTGAAGTGTTCCTGCTGCGCGAGTTGAACCGCGAAATGAAACTGTGGGACGTGCTGGTTGATCCGGCGCGTAAGATTCGGGTCGGCAACAAGCTTTATTTCGGTGATAGCGATCTGGTCGCCGAAGTCATCGACAATACCACCTCACGCGGGCGTACCATCCGCTTCCTGTTCGACGGGAATCATGACGAATTCATGAAAGCCGTTGACCAACTGGGCGAGATGCCTATTCCCCGCGAAATCATGCGCGAATCGGTCGATGCCGACCGTGAGCATTTCCAGACGGTTTTTGCCGAACACGTAGGTGCTGTAGCCGCCCCCACAGCGGGCCTGCACTTCACCCGCGCCATGATGAAGCGGATGGAGATCAAGGGCATTCACTTCGCGCCTATTACGCTGCATATCGGGCTGGGTACGTTCCGGCAGGTCGACGTGGAAGACCTGACCAAGCACAAAACCGATTCCGAGAATTTCCGCATCGGTCCCGAAGCCGCCACTATCGTCAATGCCAGCCTCGACGCCGGCAAGCGGGTGTGCGCCATCGGAACTACGGCCCTGAAAGCCATCGAATCGTCGGTGTCGGCAAACGCCCGGCTCAAGCCCGTTGAAGGCTGGACTGACCGGTTTATTTTCCCGCCCTACGAGTTTAAAATCGCCAATGCCCTGCTGACCAACCTGCATCTGCCCGAGTCGGTGCTACTGATGATGACGTCGGCGTTTGGTGGTCATGAACTGATCAAAGAAGCCTACCAGGTTGCCATCAAAGAGAAGTATCGCTTCTTTACCTACGGCGACGCGATGCTGATCCTGTAAGTCTGAAAAGCCGTTTTTATCAAAGAGTCCAAAGTCTGGAAAGTCGCATTGATTATGTGCTCTACAAGCATCACAAAATCAACTTTCCAGACTTTGGGCTCTTCCATTTAGCCAACTGTCAAGACTTACAACATTGACACGTACCGATCATTTCTACGCCATCATCGTGGCGGGAGGTTCTGGCAGCCGCATGAAAAGCGACATTGCCAAGCAGTTTCTGCCGTTGCGTGGTAAGCCCATCCTGCAACACACTATCGAGCAGTTTCTGGCCTATTCTGACACCATGCCGATCCGGCTGGTACTGCCCGAACGCGACCTGCCGATCTGGGAAACGCTCTGCGCCGAACGCCGCTTCCGCCCCACCAACGTTACAACGGTCATCGGGGGGGCGTCGCGCTTTCAGTCGGTACGAAACGGGCTGGCCAGCATCCCTACCGAATCCGATAAAACGGGGCTGGTAGCTGTGCATGATGGGGTGCGACCGTATGTTTCTCCCGCGATCATCGCCGAAAGCTTTGCTACGGCCTCGCACCGGGGCAGCGCCGTCACCTGCGTACCCGCCAAAGATTCGGTACGGCTGGTCAACGCCGACGGAAGTAACGCCGCCGTCGATCGGGCGCGGGTGCGGCTGATTCAGACGCCCCAAACCTTCCGGCTCGACTGGTTCCGGCAGGCGTTTGCCGTAGCCGAACAACCCCATTTTACCGACTGTGCCAGTGTGCTGGAGTTTGCCAACTACCCGATCACGCTGATCGAAGGATCGTACGAAAACATTAAGATCACCACGCCCGACGATCTAAAATGAATAATGGACAATGCGGTCCGCCGCTGCGGCATAATGCACAAGGAAGGCGCCGTTCATTACCCGTTGTTCATTGTACCGCAGCGGCGGACCGCATTGTCCATTATTCATTGACTGCTCATGCGCCCTCGTCAACCCGCTTCTTTCTACATCGATGGTATTCGGGCCGGCGACCGGCTGGTGCTGAGTAGGGCCATTACGCTGGTGGAAAGCCATCGCCCCGATGATCAGACACTAGCCCAGGCCGTGCTGGAGGGCGTACTGGCGTTCGCGCCAACCGATAGCATCCGGGTGGGTATCACGGGTGTACCGGGCGTGGGGAAGAGCACCTTCATCGAAGCCTTCGGAACGTACCTGACCAGCCTGGGCAAGCGCTTGGCCGTTCTGGCCGTTGACCCCACCAGCCAACGGTCGGGCGGGAGCATTCTGGGCGATAAAACGCGCATGGAAACGCTGTCCGTCAACCCGCAGGCCTACATCCGCCCTTCGCCCGCTGGCGACTCGCTGGGCGGCGTGGCTCATCGCACCCGCGAGACCATGCTTCTGTGCGAAGCGGCGGGGTTCGACACTATTCTTGTCGAAACCGTGGGCGTAGGGCAGTCGGAAACGCTGGTCCATGGCATGGTCGATTTTTTTCTACTGCTGATGCTGGCGGGTGCCGGCGACGAGTTGCAGGGCATGAAACGGGGCATTATGGAACTGGCCGATGCGTTGGCTATTACTAAAGCCGATGGCGACAACGCCGCCGCTGCCAACCGTGCCCGTGTGGAATATACGAATGCGCTGCACCTGTTTCCGCCCACGCCAAGCGGCTGGCAGCCCCCCGTACTGACCTGCTCAGCCCTGACCAACGCGGGCATTGCCAACCTCTGGACCACCATCGAACAACATCAGGTACGTATGACCGAGACCACGCACGACGGCGTATCGGAACGTACCTATCACCGGCAACGACAGGCCCTTGATTGGTTTCGGACCTTGCTGCGGCAGCGGATCGAAAGCCAGTTTTTTGGGCAACCAGGCCTACGCGAGAAAGTGCATCAGCTAGAGCAGTTGGTGCAGGCAGGGGAGCTGTTACCAACCCGGGCAGTGGAGCAGTTGGTACGTTAAAGCAACAGTCAACGTACCTGGCCGCGCCAGTTCAACAGCCAGTTTGGTTAAACCCGCCCCCTTTTCTGCTTCTACAGGCACTTACTCTTTCTTCGATGCGCATACGCCTCCTTTTACTTTTATCGTTACTGGCAATGGGTGGAGTGGCCACGGCTCAGGCAGTACGTGACACGACCATATTGATCAAAACTATGGCCGGGTTGCAGTTCAGCGAGAAACGGCTGGTGCTGCGTCCACAAACCCGACTGACGCTGATCGTCGAAAACGACGACGATATGGCGCACAACCTGGTGGTAACAAAGCCCAACAGCCGCGCCCGCGTGGTTGAGTTTGCGCTGGCGCTGGGCGATGCTGGCCCCGCCCGTCAGTTTGTACCTGCCCTCTCCGATGTGCTTGCCCATACACGGCTGCTCTCGCCCGGCGATAGCGATACCCTGACACTAACCCTCCCCGACGAAGGCGATTTTTCGTATGTCTGTACGTACCCCGGCCACGGCTCCATCATGTACGGCATGCTGTACGTCACCAGTTCACCACGGCGCCTCCCTCCTATCGAGCGCGATCCTAACCTGCCTCAGACAGAGGCACACATGGGTCACCCCCATACCGCCGGACCACCGGCCGAACACCCGTACACGCTACGCTTGCCTGCCGTTTACCGTACCTTTATGCCCGACGCCAGCCCGGCCGCGATTGCCGTGGGCCTTCCCGGTCTGAGTGGTGGGCCGCAACAGTCGTATTGCTGGGACGCTACGACCTGCCAGCTGCGCTATGCCTGGGCGGGTGGTTTTGTCGACAACACCGAGCAATGGGACGGCAAGGGCCAGCGTCTCACCAAACTCGTTGGCGATCTGTTCTTTCGTGACTCAACCACCCATACACCCTGGTACGTTGGTGGTCAACCGGCTCAGGTACGTTTCGGGGGCTACGCGCTACTCAATCGCTACCCCGAGTTCACGTATACGGCCAGTGGCGTAACGATTCGCGAACTAACCAAACCACAAGCTGGACAGCGTGGGTTGGTACGTCGGTTTACGATTGGCCCAACCCGGCAGGAATTACGGTTGCGGCTGGGCGATGCCGCCAATCAGTACAAAACATCGGCGGGACGCATCGAACGGGGCTGGCTGATTATCCCGCCCACGGTCCGCTCGGTTACGCTGTCAAGTGTTGTTTTGCCCACCGCCCAACTGCCTTAACTCATGCTGAACACGTTGCTGCTGCTGGGTACGTTGCTCACCGCCCCGGCCGATACCATTACCGACTATTACGAGGTTGAGACGATACCGACGCCAGCGGGTCTGGTTGCCGAAACGGGTGGACTGGCCTTTCTGCCCGATGGTCGTCTGGCGGCCTGTTTTCACCGGGGTGAAGTGATGCTGTATTCACCCAAAACCAAACAGTGGCGCGTGTTTGCCGAAGGCCTGCACGACCCGCTGGGGGTGATTGCCATCAGCAACCGGGAACTGCTGGTGATGCAGCGCCCCGAGCTGACCCGCCTCACCGACACCAACGGCGACGGGGTGGCCGACCGCTACGAGACAGTTTCCGATCAGTTTGGGATGTCGGGCAATTACCACGAGTTTGCATTCGGGCCCGTGCGTGACGCCAAAGGCAACCTGTATATTGGGCTTAATACGGCCTCCAACGGGGCGGGTATCCGCCAACAGTTGCGCGGGGAGTTCAACCCGCTGGGCAGGCCTGGCCGCATGTACGCCTGTGTGCCGTATCGCGGCTGGGTGATGCAGATTACGCCCACGGGTAAAACAATTCCCTATGCGCTGGGCTTTCGCTCGCCTGACGGGCTGGGCTTCGATGCAAAGGGGCGGTTTCTGGTTACTGATAACCAGGGCGATTGGCTTGGCACTAGCAAACTCTATGTGGTGAAGCCGGGCGCTTTTCATGGGCACGTAACCAGCCTTGTCTGGAAAGACGGTTTCCCTAAAATCGACCCGCTTACTTTACCCGTTTCTACCCTCGACAGCCTGCGAACGCACGAGGCCGTAGCCTTCCCGCACAGCCTCATGGCGCATTCGCCCACACAGCCGATTGTCGACAACACAGGGGGAAAATTTGGGCCCTTTGCGGGTCAAACGTTTATCGGCGAAATGGACTACCCGCACTTGCTGCGCGTCTTGCTGGAGGAAGTCGGTGGGCAAACGCAGGGTGCCTGTATTCCTTTTTTGTCTAAAGCTGGTCAACGTATCGGTAACCACCGGCTGGTCTTTGGTCCCGACGGCAGCCTGTATCTGGGTCAGACCGACCACGGCTGGACCGGTGCACGCGGCATTCAACGGGTACGTTTCAAGGGCGGGCAGTTTCTCGACATCGCGGCTATGCACCTTACTGCAACGGGCTTTGAGCTAACCTTCACGCTCCCGGTACGTGAGGCCGAGGCCCGCGAGCTTGCCAGCTACGCGGTTCAGCGCTATCAGTACAAGTACCACCGCGACTATGGTTCGCCACAGGTCAACAAGGCCCTGGTGCCGGTGCAGGCGGTGCGCGTATCAGCCGATCGCCGAACCGTGTCGATCGACCTTTCCGACTTACAGGAAGGCTTTATCTATGAACTGTCGATGAGGCCTCTGCAAACCGAAACCGGCAAACGATTGCAGAATACGACGATTTGCTATACGCTTAATAAACTTAACAAATAAGTCATTCCACTCAATTATTTCTTTCCATTATCCTATTCCGTATCTTTGTAGACGTACAGTTTCCTATTCCTGAACCCTTTCCTTTCACTTTCTGGAGAAGCGTTACGTCAAAGCTTAGGTCGTTCTAATTCTTCCCTTCAGGTAGGATCGATAGAACACTATTGCTAACGGACTCACGCCTCTCCAACGCTTGTCAAACACAAAGCCCCGGCTCTCTTTCGATGGCCGGGGCTTTCTTATGTTGATGTTTGCGGAATCGCTTACGCGTAGGTATTCAGCATGACGGGCATGACCAGCATTAGAATATCTTCGTGTTCTTCCTTATCGGCGGGGATAATCAGCCCGGCGCGGTTCGGGGCCGACATTTCCAGCGAAATCATCTTGGCGCTCAGATTGCTCAGCATTTCTGACAGCAGCTTGGCGTTGAAACCAATCTCCATTTCGTCGCCGTCATATTCACAAAGCAGTTTTTCGTTGGCCTCGTTCGAATAATCCAGGTCTTCCGCCGAGATAGTCAGGCTGTTAGCCTTCATCGACAACCGAATCTGATGCGTGGTCCGGTTGGCGTAGATCATAATCCGCTTCAGCGAGTTCAGCAGATCGACGCGACCAATCGTCAACACATTGGTGTTGTTGGTCGGAATGGCGTTTTCGTAGTCGGGAAAACGCTCGTCGATCAGGCGGCAGATCAGTTGGGTCGGGCCAAACGAGAACGACGCGTTGGCCTGGCTCAATTCGACTTTCACATCGGCACCTTCCGGCAATGATACCTTCAGCAACGACAGGGCCTTGCGCGGGATAATGAGCGAGGTACTGGCCGTGGTTTGAATGTCGGTGCGGCGGTACCGGATCAGCCGGTGGCCGTCGGTCGCGACAAAGGTGGCGTTATCGCTATTCAGTTGCAGATAAACCCCCGTCATGGCCGGGCGCAGGTCGTCGGTGCTGGTAGCAAACGCCGTGTTGTTGATAGCACTCAGCAGGGCATCTGACGATAGCTCAACCGACAGGTTTTTATTGACGCCCGGAATTTTCGGAAAATCGATCGGGTTCTCGCCCGATAGTTTGAAGCGGCCGTTATCGGTCAGGATTTCGGTGCCAAACGTATCGGTGTTGATATTGATCGTGATGGGTTGTTCGGGCAGGCTCCGCAACGTATCGAGCAGCAGCTTAGCCGGAATGGCGATCGCTCCGTTCTCCGACGCATCCACCGGAATCTGCGTCGTCATGGTGGTTTGCAGGTCAGAGGCCGTTACGGTAAGGGTGCCCTCTTCAATCCGAAACAAAAAGTTTTCGAGAATCGGGACGATCGGGTTCGCCGCCACCACACCGTTGATGTTCAGCAG
Source organism: Fibrella musci (assembly GCF_041321105.1). Lineage (NCBI taxonomy): Bacteria > Pseudomonadati > Bacteroidota > Cytophagia > Cytophagales > Spirosomataceae > Fibrella > Fibrella musci. The sequence continues at coordinate 289,507 of NZ_JBGGWD010000002.1, forward strand.
GTTCTTGAGCAGTACGGAAGAGGATACAATAAATTTCATAAGCCGCTTTCTAGCAAAATCTTGTAAGACAAAAGTAACGAAAATAAGTCCATTTTCGACCCGCCGCTGACTCAATTATCGGGCATATTGTCGCCGTCTGACAGCCTGCCAGATCAGGCCCATCGCCAGCACCAGCGCCAGTGGGCCAAGCACATTCAGGCCCTGCCATTGGGTACGTTCCGCACCGATTTTCACGTTGTCGAGCGGGCGTAGCGGCACTTCACGTTGCCGGGCCATAATCAACCCTTCCGGGTCAACCAAATAGTCGATCGCGTTCAGCACAAAGTCTTTGTTGGCGAACTGGGTACGTGTAAACCGGTCGTAACCCAGCGGTAAGGGTGCTTTGCGTTTATAATCGACATCGTTGACAACCAGATCGCCATCCGAGCAAAGCAGCACTTTTGCCACCGCCCCGGTTTCGCGGTAGCCGTTCTTCAACGAATCCGGCAGAATCTGGTTGGCAAAGAGCGAGGTAAATGAGCCTTCCAGCAACGTACCCACCGACCGCACACCGCCCAGGTACGTTGCCGGGTCAGGCTGCTGTCGGGCTTCATTATAGGTGACCAGCGTGGGGGTTTTCAGCACTTGGGTGTAGGCGGATGTTTTCAGCAATACCGTTTTGCGGATGCCGTTGGCTCGCACGGTGTCGATGGTGCTGGCGAAACGACCGTAGATAGCGTCGAGGTTACGCGTGATGGGGCCGTCGCCAAACGAATTCAGCACCGGATAGAACCGCCACGGCACCAGTTGAATATTGGGCTTGTCGCCCATATTCCCCACGTTGAGGGGAATCACGCCGCAGTTCAGGTCCTTGACAACGTCTTTGTTCACACGGGCACCCCAGTTGAAGAACAGGTCATCGAGGCCCAGCACGAGCGGTTGGGCATACGATCCTTCGGTACCGACGCTGTCAATACGTTGCCCGTCTACGACAAACAGCGCCCGCCCTCCTTTTACTACGTACTGATCGAGTTTAAAGACCTCGCTTTCGACAAAAGGCTGATCGGGCTTCAGTACCAGCAAGGCATCGACCCCCTCAACCGGGCCGGGCTTCCGCAGATCGACAAAAAACAGGTCGTATGTCTCCTGAATCGATGCCAGGATATCGGAGAACCGTTCGGGGGGCACCTGCGTGTGACCAAACACCAGCCCAACCCGACGTCGGCTACCTTCGGGCTGCGTAAGCCGCCGGATAGCCGACGCCAGTTGGTATTCGACGCCCTCATACGATTGATTGAGCTGCTCTTCGGGTGAGGCCGCTTTGTTGCCTTTCAGGAGCAGTACGCCAAGCTGCTTGCCTTCGTAGTGTACCACAGCACCCGGCACCACAAGCTGCTCGGTGCGCTTGCCACCCTGATTGGCAAACAAATTGGTGGGTTGGAGGCCCAGTGCTGCCAGTTCTTCCAGCCGCTTGTTTTGCTCGGCCGTTGTGCCGGTAATCGGATCAATGAAGCGGTAGCTGATGTTGCTTTCGCCTTCGGCCTTAAACCCTTCCAGCGTTTCGCGCACAGCCGTTTCGAGGCGGCGGAAACCAGGCGGCAGGTTTCCTGTCAGGTACACGTCGACATGCACACGGGCGGGAAGTGTCGTCAACAGGCGGCGCGTGCCATCCGTGAGGGTGTAACGTTTGTCGCTGGTCAGGTCGAGCCGGGCATAGACGAATGCCGAGAGCAGGTTGATCACGACCAGCCCAAGCAGAAGCCCCAAAAAGCGTTTGGTGGATAGAGACATACGGCTTAGTAACGAAAAAGCCTCCGCCGGTGAGGCGTTGGCTTTTCAAAATTAGTACGATACGGGTTGGATGTTTTACTGCATCAGCTTCACGAAATCGTCGAACAAATAGCGCGAATCGTGCGGCCCAGGCGAAGCTTCCGGGTGGTATTGTACCGAGAAAGCTGGTTTGTCTTTCCGACGAATACCCTCGATGGTGTTATCGTTCAAGTTGATGTGCGTTACCTCCACGTTGGCATGGTCCTGCACCTCGTCGGCTTTCACGGCGAATCCGTGGTTCTGCGACGTCACCTCACAAAGACCCGTAATCAGGTTTTTGACGGGGTGGTTCAGACCACGGTGGCCGTTGTGCATTTTGTAGGTGTCGATGCCACTGGCCCGCGACAGAATCTGGTGACCCAAGCAAATCCCAAACAGCGGCTTCTCGGTTTCCAGTGCCTGCTTTACCGTTTCGACGGCGTAGGGCATGGCAGCCGGGTCGCCGGGGCCGTTCGAAATAAAGAACCCATCGGGGTTGAAGGCTTGTAATTCCGCAAACGGAGTTTGCGCCGGGAACACTTTACAATAGGCACCCCGATCGGCCAGGTTTTGGACGATGCTTTTCTTCACACCCAAATCGAGCACTGCTACTTTCAAGCGCGCGTCTTCCTGCCCAACTGTGTAGATTGCTTTCGTGCTGACTTCCGACGACAGTTCCAGCCCGGCCATGTCAGGTACGTTGTTCAGTTCGGCCAGCAATTGATCTGGGTCCAGGATGGCCGACGAGATAATGCAGTTCATGACCCCTTTGCTGCGGATGTGCCGCACCAGTTGCCGCGTGTCAATTCCGTGAATCCCGACGATGTTGGCTTTCTCGAAGTAATCCTGCAAGGAACCATCGGCCAGGTGACGCGAGAAAACGGGCGAAAAGAAATTACACACCATCCCCCGGATTTTTACTCCGGTCGACTCTTCTTCCAGCCCAAGCTGAATGCCGTAGTTGCCGATGTGTGAAGTTGTATTCACGATCACCTGCCCGTAGTAGGACGGATCCGTGTAAATCTCCTGATAACCGGTCATGCCGGTGTTAAAGCAAATTTCGCCACCAGCGGTACCGATCTTACCTAAGGCAAAACCGTCAAAGACGCTACCATCCTGCAATACCAATAATGCCTTGGGTTGTTGGGGACGTGTCATGAATCTCGTTGGGTATCTGTTTATTGGTTAAAAAAAAGGGTTAACCGATGACCGGCTAACCCAATTTCTGTATGACATTTGGTTCTGTCATTATTCAGCAGCTTGTTCACGACCCCCTTTCAGGCGATCGGTCAACGCTTTGAACTCATCTGTTTTTCCGTCGCGGAGCAGGGCAGCCTGCTCGTTCCACGTCGTTACATCAGCAATGTTGAATTGGTTCCCGGCCGCATCCAGAATAGTCCGTACGTCTTCGTCTTTGGCATCGGCCAGTTGAGCGAAAGTCGTGATACCGGCATTATTCAGCACCTCGGCGATTTTGGGGCCAATGCCTTCGATGATTTTCAGGTCATCGGCAGCGGGCGTTTCTGTAGCTTCAGCCACCGGAGCAGCCTCGACAGCAGCTGGTGCTTCGTCAGCAGCGACAGCCGCTTCAGGAGAAGCATCACCGGCGTTGTCAGCCTTACGACCTGAACCACCCCGACGGCTACGACGCGTTTTGGTAGCAGCCTGTTCGGCAGCTGCCGTCAGCAGCGTTTCGTTGAAGTCAACGAGTTCAATCAGGCAGGTATCGGCGCCATCACCTTTCCGGTTACCCAGTTTGATGATCCGCGTGTAGCCCCCCGGACGAGTTGCGATCTTATCCGACACCGTGTCGAACAGTTCTTTCATCCCTTCTTTGTGGTTCAGGGATTTGAAGACAATCTTCCGGTTCTGGTTGTTGTCTTCTTTAGCACGCGTCAGGATCGGCTCAACGTATTTGCGAAGCTCTTTTGCTTTCGCCACCGTTGTCTCAATGCGCTTGTGCATAATCAGCGAAACGGCCATGTTCGACAGCATTGCTTCGCGGTGCGAATGGGTCCGGCTGAGGTGATTATCTTTCTTACCGTGTCTCATTGGAAAATGAGTTCAATGTTTAACGCCCAACGTCCAAAGTCAGCACTGGTCCAACTTTAGACGTTGGCCATTGAACGTTGAACAAAATTTTTAGTCTTCGTCTAAGCGGTACTTCGCTACGTCCATGCCGAACGTCAGGCCCTTATCGGCTACCAGTTGCTCCAGTTCCGTGAGTGACTTCTTACCGAAGTTGCGGAACTTCATCATGTCGGAAATTTCCAACCGAACCAGATCGCCCAGCGTCCGTACTTCTGCCGATTTCAGGCAGTTGTAGGCCCGCACCGACAGATCGAGGTCTGATAGCGACGTTTTCAGCAGTTTCCGCATGTGCAGCATCTCTTCGTCGACAACGCTGTCTTCTTCCGGCTTCACCGTGTCGAAGGTCATCGTCTGATCAGAGAACAACATGAAGTGCTGAATCAGAATGTAAGCGGCTCCTTTCAAAGCCTCTTCCGGGTGCACTGAACCGTCCGTTTCGATGTCGAGCACCAACTTTTCATAGTCGGTTTTCTGCTCAACCCGCGTGTTTTCAACGGCGAATTTCACATTCTTGATCGGCGTATAAACGGCGTCGATCGGGATGTGGCCAAATGGCAGTTCGTTGGCACGGGGTTCATCGGCGGGAACGTACCCACGACCTTTCTCAACGAAGATTTCCATCTCCAGATCGCGTGTATCGTCAATGTGGCAAATCACCAGTTCAGGATTCAATACCTCAAACGAAGCCGAAGCTTTCGAGATATCGCCAGCCTTCAGCACCGACTTACCTTTAATATTGACCGTAATCTTGTTATCGACAACGTCGTTGATCCGTTTGAACCGAACCATTTTCAGGTTCAGGATGATCTCCGTCACGTCTTCAACAACGCCTTCAATCGAAGAGAACTCGTGCAAAACGCCCGGAAACTTTACGCTCGTAATAGCATAACCTTCCAGCGACGATAACAGGATGCGACGAAGCGCATTGCCAATCGTTACGCCGTAACCCTTTTCGAGAGGCTTGAACTCAAATACACCGTGAAAGTCGTCGGCTTTTTCCATTACGACTTTATCGGGCATTTGGAAAGCTAATATTGACATACGTTTTCGTGGTTAACAGCCTAAAATTAAGTATGCAGTTGGCATCGACTGCGGGCCAGCAGGCTGCGTTTGCCAGCACCAACTGCTCACTGGATTACTTCGAGTACAATTCAACGACGAGCTGCTCGTTGACGTTCTCAGGGATCTGATCGCGCTCGGGGTAGCTGATAAACGTACCTGCGAGTTGCTGCTGATCCCACTCCAGCCAATTGTACCGCTTGGCGTTGCGACCGGCCAGGCTAGTTGTAACGGCTTCCAGTGACTTTGATTTCTCACGCACACCGATGATCTGACCGGGCTTGAGTGAGTATGAAGCGATGTTAACCACTTCACCGTCGACAGTGATGTGTTTGTGCGACACCAGCTGACGAGCCGCCCGGCGCGTCGGCGCAATACCCAGGCGGTATACGGTGTTGTCGAGGCGTGCTTCACACAGTTTCAGCAGGTTTTCACCCGTGATACCTTCACGCACGGCGGCGCGGTGGAACAGCCCCCGGAACTGACGCTCCAGAATACCGTAGATGTATTTTACTTTTTGTTTCGCCTGAAGCTGCTCAGCATATTCTGAGGTCTTGCGCTTCCGGCCACGACCGTGCATGCCCGGTGCGTAGTTTTTCTTTTGTAAGGCTTTCGACGGGCCAAGGATAGGCTCACCGAACTTACGTGATATCTTAGCCTTAGGGCCAATATAACGTGCCATTATCTGGAATGAATAAGGTTTGACAATGATCGGACACAACTCAATGTCGCCCGACCGTATTCATTGCTTCGGCAACTGACTGAAATAGTTACTATGACTGTCAAATACCCGCAAACAACTCGGTTTTACTATACGCGACGGCGCTTCGGAGGACGGCAGCCGTTGTGGGGCAGCGGCGTAATGTCGCGGATTGTCGTTACTTCGATACCCGTGTTTTGGACGGTACGGATAGCTGACTCACGACCAGCACCAGGGCCTTTTACGAACACCTCTGCTTTGCGCATACCAAGTTCGTGGGCAACCTGAGCACAGTTTTGAGCGGCAGTTTGAGCAGCATACGGCGTGTTCTTCTTAGAACCCCGGAAACCCATCTTACCAGCCGATGCCCATGAGATCACCTGACCATTCATGTTGGTGATCGAGATAATGATGTTGTTGAACGTAGCCCGGATGTGAACCTGACCAACCGACTCCACAACGACGACCCGCTTCTTAGCTTTGTCTTTACGTTTTGCTTGTGCCATTTCTTTAAAAAAAGTCTGACGTTTGATGTCTGTGGTTTGACGTCTTAGCGAACTTCAGACGTTAAACGCCAAACGTCAAACTGTTACTTCGTTGCTTTCTTCTTGTTGGCAACCGTCTTACGCTTCCCTTTCCGGGTCCGTGAGTTGTTCTTGGTTTTCTGACCACGAACAGGCAGACCTTTCCGGTGACGCAGACCCCGGTAGCAACCGATATCCATCAACCGTTTGATGTTGAGCTGCACCTCTGACTTCAGCGCACCTTCAACTTTAAACTCTTCGCTGATAATGTTACGGACGGCGTTCGACTCTTCGTCATTCCATTCAGCTACTTTCTTATTCGCGTCAACACCAGCTTTAGTCAGGATCGTCACGGCTGCACTCCGGCCAATGCCGAAGATATAAGTCAATGAGATCGCGCCACGCTTCTTGTCGGGAATATCAACACCTGCGATACGTGCCATGTGTGCTTAACCTTGTCTTTGTTTGTAACGGGGATTCTTTTTGTTGATCACGTACAGCTTCCCTTTCCGACGGATCACGATGCAGTCTTCACTGCGCTTCTTGATGGATGCTTTAACCTTCATGGTTTGAATTTGAGTTCAATGTTCAACGTCTGCCAGTTAACATTAACACGTCTGAAGCCTGCGCTATCAAGTCAAGCAACGTTAACTGATGGACATTGAACCTTAAACGTCTATTTGTACCGGTACACAATCCGCGCCTTACTCAAATCGTAGGGCGACATCTCCAACTTTACACGGTCTCCGGGCAGGATTTTGATGTAGTTCATCCGCATCTTGCCCGAAATGTGTGCAATCACTTCATGCTTGTTGGCCAGTTCAACCCGAAACATTGCGTTTGACAAAGCTTCGAGAATTACGCCATCCTGCTCAATCGAATTCTGTTTTGCCATATAGCTGTTAAGCCGCTACTGCGGCACTCAACTCGATTTCCATGTTGGTTCCCGCCGTAACCGCCTCGATATACTCGAATGTGGTTAGTATTTCGGCCTTCCCCCGGCGCACGGCCACCGTATGCTCAAAATGAGCAGATGGCTTCCGATCCATTGTCCGGATCGTCCAGCCATCCTTTTCTTGGACCACGCTTTTCTTACCAAAGTTGATCATTGGCTCGATGGCAATGACCATGCCCGATTTGAGCTTGACGCCCTGTCCACGTTTCCCGTAGTTTGGCACCTGTGGCTCTTCGTGCAACGTTTCGCCAACGCCATGTCCTACCAGTTCGCGAACGACAGTGTATCCATGATGCTCGGCGTAACTTTGAACGGCATAACCGATATCACCGATCCGGTTTCCGTCAATTGCTTTCTCGACACCCTTGTAAAGCGATTCTTTGGTTCGCATCAACAGTTTGCGAACACCAAGACTCACTTCACCGACTGGGTACGTATAGGCGCTGTCAGCATGGAATCCGTGGTGAAAAACTCCGCAGTCGACCGAAATGATGTCGCCATCTTTCAATTCGTACTGACTCGGAAATCCATGAACAACTACGTCATTCACTGAGATACACAACGCACCGGGGAAACGGGTAGGCGTACCGTTATTAAAATTCAGAAACGAGGGAATGCCACCATTATCCTTAATGAACGTCTGGGCAACCGTATCCAGTTCCTTCGTCGTAATACCAGGACGGATCAGCTTGGCAACCTCGGCGTGTGTTTTTCCCAACAACTGACCGTTCTGCCGGATGATCTCAATTTCTTCGTCGCTGCGTAAGGTAATCGTCATTGTTTTAGACAGTCACGCCTTCTGTGCGGCCTTTAACCCGACCTGATTGCATCAGACCTTCGTAACGACGCATCAGCAGATAGCTTTCGATCTGTTGCAACGTATCCAACACCACACCAACCATGATCAGCAACGACGTACCTCCAAAGAAGGAAGCGAAGGCTGACGTCATTCCCAGCTGACTAGCAAATGAGGGTAGAATGGCTACGACAGCCAGCATAACCGCGCCGGGCAGAGTAATGTGGTCGAGTACCGTACCAATGTATTCAGACGTAGCGAGACCAGGCTTAACACCCGGAATGAATCCGCCGCTCCGCTTCATATCATCAGAAATCTGTGTCGGGTTTACCGAAATAGCCGTGTAGAAGAAAGTAAACACGATGATCAGGAATGCGAACAGCAAGTTGTAGGGCCATGAGGTGTAGTCCTGAAACAGGTTATTCAGCGTAGCCATCGTTTCGCTCTTCTCTGCACCCATCTGGAATACGAAGCCTGGAATGAACATCAACGCCTGTGCAAAGATGATCGGCATTACACCAGCAGCGTTCAGCTTCAACGGCAGGTATTGCCGCTGTCCGCCGACGACTTTGTTGCCAACGACTTGCTTCGCGTACTGAATCGGAATCCGGCGAACAGCCTGCGTTAGCAGTACAGCACCCATAATCACGAAATAAAGCGCCACCATTTCCAGGAAGAAAATGAAGATTGACGACGTACCCCGTGACTGCGCTTCACCAATGATAGCACCCGGAAGGCGTGACACGATCCCGATCATGATGATCATAGAGATACCATTACCAATGCCTTTGTCCGTAATGCGTTCACCCAACCACATGCAGAAGATGGTACCGGCCGTTAGCACAAACACCGACGAAATGGTGAAAAGCGCGCGGTCGATCAACAAAGCTTCAGCAGGGATGGTAGTCCGGATGTAGGTTATCGCCTGAACAGCCGTCACCGCGATCGTCAGCACGCGAGTGATCTGATTCAGCTTTTTACGGCCCGACTCGCCCTCCTTCTGCATTTTCTGGAAATACGGAAGGGCCAGTGTCAGAAGCTGGATGGCGATCGATGCCGAGATATACGGCATGATACCCAACGCAAAAATCGATGCCTTACTGAAGGCACCGCCAACAAAGGCATCCAGCAGCCCAAGCAGCCCCTGCGGACGCAGATTCAGCTGAGCTGGGTTGACGCCAGGGAGCACAATGTGCGTACCCAGCCGGAAGACCGTTATAAACAAAAGAGTGTTGAGGATACGCGTCCTCAACTCCTCGATTGAAAAGATATTCTTAATAGTCTCGATGAAACGGTTCATACAACTTGTACGCGGCTACCGATAGGTTAGTTCGAGGCTTCTTCTTTTTTGGCTACTTGCTCAATCACCGTCACGGTGCCGCCTGCTTTTTCAATAGCTTCTTTCGCAGCTACCGAGAAGGCGTGGGCCGTTACGTTAAGAGCAGTCGTTACCTCACCGCGGCTCAGCACTTTGATGAGGTCATTCTTGCCAGCGAAACCATGTTCGCGCAGGAATGCGAAGTCAATAACGGTTGCATTAGCATCCGTAGCCAATGCCTGAAGCACATCAAGGTTGATAGGCTTATATTCAACGCGCGTCGGGTTTTTGAAGCCAAACTTAGGCACACGACGCTGAAGGGGCATCTGACCACCTTCGAAGTTCAATTTGCGGCTGTAGCCAGAGCGTGATTGAGCACCTTTGTGGCCACGAGTTGAGGTCCCGCCTTTTCCGGAACCCTGACCGCGACCGACTCGCTTGCGCTCTTTAACTGACCCTTTTGCCGGCGTTAGATTACTGAGATTCATTGTCAGTTATGAAATTTAAATTTCTTCAACAACAACCAGGTGCTCCACTTTGCGGATGACACCAGCAATCGACGGATTATATTCCAGTTCGATGCTCCGGTTGATCTTGCCCAAACCCAGTGACTGGATCGCCAGTTTCTGCGTCTTAGGGCGTTTGATGGTACTACGTACCTGAGTGATGCGTACCCGTGCCATGTTTCGTCTTGATTAACCGTTGAACACTTTCTTCAATGAAACCTGACGCTGGAAGGCAACCTGATGAGGCAGACGCATCTTGATCAGCGCGTCGATCGTTGCTTTCACCACGTTGTGCGGGTTTGACGAACCTTTCGATTTCGCCAATACGTCGTGGATACCAGCGCTTTCCAGTACAGCACGCATGGCACCACCAGCGATGACACCTGTACCAGGCGCTGCCGGCTTAACCAACACGAAACCACCGCCAAAGCGGCCTTCCATCTCGTGGGGTACTGTGCGCTTCAGCAAAGGTACCTGAAATAGGTTCTTCTTCGCGTCTTCAACACCCTTCGTGATTGCGTCCGTTACTTCGTTGGCTTTACCCAGACCGTAACCTACCACGCCGTTGCCATCACCCACTACGACAATCGCCGCGAAGCTGAAGCGACGACCACCTTTTACTACCTTGGCTACCCGGTTGATCGCTACTACGCGTTCTTTCAGGTCAGCCTCGTTTACTTTTGAAGGTCTTACGTTCGATACCATTCTGTTAGAAATTGAGGCCACCCTCCCGGGCACCGTCGGCTAAAGCTTTCACTTTGCCGTGATACAAATAGCCGTTACGGTCGAAAACCACCGACTGTACATTTTGAGCAGCAGCTTTTTCGGCCAGCCGCTGACCTACTTTCTTCGCCGTTTCAACGGTGAAACCACTCACCTCTGTCTTCAATTCAGCCGATGAAGCCGATGCCAGTGTGCGGCCAGCCTCATCGTCGATGATTTGAGCGTAGATCGCTTTGTTTGAGCGAAATACAGTGAGACGGGGGCGGGTTGGCGTGCCGGATACTTTTGCCCGGATGCCAAACTTAATCCGCTGACGTCTTTCTTGTTTAGTTGCCATGTTATTTGATACCGACCAAATGGGCACCGATTACTTCTTACTTGCTGATTTACCCGCTTTCCGGCGAACAACTTCACCCACAAAACGGATACCTTTCCCTTTGTAAGGCTCAACCTTGCGCAATGACCGGATTTTAGCCGCTACATCGCCCAGCAGTTGTTTGTCGCTACCTTCCAAGGTCACTTTAGGGTTCTGCCCTTTTTCAGTCAGGGTCGTCACTTTAATCTCCGCCGGGATAGCCAGGAAGATGTTGTGCGAGTAACCAAGGTTCAGTTCCAGAATGTTATTAGCGACTGATGCTTTATAACCAACCCCGATGATTTCGAGGTCAAGCCGGAAGCCCGTGCTAACACCCGTCACCATGTTGTTAACCAGCGCGCGATACAGGCCATGCATGGCTTTGTGACGCTTCTGGTCAGTGGGGCGGGTTACTTTCACCTGCGTACCGTCGAGCGATACCGTGATATCCCGGTCGACAGGCTGCGAAAGGCTACCTTTAGGGCCCTTTACCGTTACCACGTTATCAGCATCTACTGACAGCGTTACGGCTGAAGGCAGTTCAATTACTTTATTACCTACGCGTGACATAGTGCTCTTTCGATCTTAATAAACGTAACACAACACCTCACCGCCTACGTTGAGCGTCCGCGCTTCTTTGTCGGTCATAACGCCTTTCGACGTAGAGACAATGGCAATACCAAGGCCGTTCAGGATGCGGGGCATCGTGGTGGCACCTGTGTACTGACGCAGACCTGGACGGCTTACCCGTTGCAAGTCAACGATGGCCGGCTGCTTCGTGGTCGGGTTGTATTTCAACGCAATCTTGATGGTACCTTGAGGACCTGTCTCATCGAACTTGTAGTTCTGGATGAAACCTTTGTCGAAAAGCACCTTCGTGATTTCTTTTTTGATATTGGATGCAGGGATCTCAACCACCCGGTGCTTGGCACGGATGGCGTTTCTGACGCGGGTCAAAAAGTCTGCAATCGGATCTGTATTCATTTCTGCAAGGAGTTACTTGCTTGCCTGTTTTCGAAAAAGGCTTGCAAAAGTACGGAAACTGTTTGAGAAATAAAACCTTACCAGCTTGCCTTCGTTACACCCGGAATCTTACCTGCGCTGGCCATCTCGCGGAAGGTTACGCGCGAGATACCGAACTTACGCATGTAGCCACGAGGACGGCCAGTCAGTTTGCAACGGTTGTGCAACCGTACCGGCGAGGCATTACGCGGCAATTTGTCTAAGCCAACATAATCGCCTGCGGCCTTCAGAGCAGTCCGCTTTGCTGCGTATTTAGCAACCAGAGCCTGGCGCTTACGCTCTCTGGCTTTGAGTGATTCTTTTGCCATGGTTCGTTTTTATTTTTTGCTGCTGTCGGCAAACGGAAGACCCAGACCGCGCAGCAATTCGATGCTTTCAGCATCAGTATTAGCCGTTGTCACAAACGTGATATCCATACCTGAGATACGAGCCACCTTATCGATGCTGATCTCGGGGAAGATAATTTGCTCTTTCACACCGAAGGTATAGTTACCCCGGCCGTCGAAGCCTTTGTCGCTGATGCCTTTGAAGTCGCGAACGCGGGGCAGCGCCACCGACGTCAGACGATCCAGGAATTCATACATCCGGTCACCGCGCAACGTTACTTTCGCACCGATCGGCATACCCTCACGGAGCTTAAAGTTTGATACAGCTTTCTTGGCAATCGTAGCGACAGCCCGCTGACCCGTGATGGTCGTCAGCTCGTCAACGCCAACGTCAACCAGTTTCTTATCCGCTACGGCGGCACCGATGCCTTTGTTTACAACGATTTTGGTAAGCCGGGGAACCTGCATCGCCGATTTATAGGCGAATTTCTCCTTCAGCTTATCAACAACCTCGTTTACGTATTTCTCTTTCAATCGTGGCGTGCTTGCCATGTCTTTGTCCGTTTAATGTGTTTGGTCGAACACAATTGGGCGTTAGATGAGGTTGTTGGTCTTCTTCGAGAAGCGCTGCAACTTACCCTTATCGTTCAGGCGACGACCCGTGCGGGTTGGTTCGCCGGTAGCCGGATCAACCAGCATCAGGTTGCTGATATGAATCGTGCCCTCTTCTTTCCGCAGTTCACCCTGGGGTGTCTGTGCCGTCGGCTTGATGTGTTTCGTGATCATGTTCACGCCTTCTACCTTCGCCCGGTCTTTGTCGCGGAGCACCTCTTTCACTACGCCCCGCTGGCCTTTGTGGTTCCCAGAAATCACAACTACGGTATCACCCGACTTGATGTGGAATTTGTGGGGAACAACTACTTTTTTCTTTTCCATCTTGTATCGTCTGGTTTAGATAACCTCCGGGGCCAGCGAAACGATCTTCATGAACTGCTTCTCGCGAAGTTCGCGGGCTACAGGGCCGAAGATGCGCGTACCGCGCGGTTCATCGTTGTTGTTGAGCAACACGGCTGCGTTGTCTTCAAAGCGGATATATGAACCGTCTTTCCGACGAACTTCCTTCTTTGTCCGAACGACAACGGCTTTTGACACCGTGCCTTTCTTCATGTTGCTTGAGGGGATGGCTGCTTTCACCGTCACGACGATCTTGTCGCCCAACGAAGCGTAACGTTTGCCTGTACCGCCCAGCACACGGATCACCAGTACTTCTTTCGCACCGCTGTTGTCCGCTACACCTAATCTTGATTCCTGCTGTACCATGGCTCGTTACTTCGCTTTTTCGATGATTTCAACTAACCGCCAACGCTTATTCTTGCTCAACGGGCGGGTCTCCATGATCCGAACCGTGTCGCCGATACCGCACTCGTTGTTCTCGTCGTGTGCCGTGAACTTCGTGGTGCTGGTCATAAATTTACCATACTTGGTATGCTTCTCTTTCCGGTCAACGGCAACGGTGATGGTCTTCTGCATTTTATTGCTGGTTACCTTACCGATCCGTTCTTTCCGGGCACCCCGCTGGGCGGCATTCCGCTCAACCGATGCCGCCTGTTCTGCCTGCGGCTGGGTTTGCTCTTGTTGTGATTCCATAGCGATGCGTGGCTATTGATTAGGCCTGGGTTTGCTTCTGGGTTAACTCCGTATACAACCGGGCAATCAGTTTGCGACTTTCACGAATCCGCATAGGGTTCTCGATGGGAGATACCGCGTGGGCAAACGTGAGCTTTTGCAACTGCGATTTTTCGGCACTGATCTGCTCCTGGAGCTGTTCAACCGACAGGGCTTTGATTTCTGCTTTTTTCATGGCTTATCGTGCGTCCTGCTTATGCCTCTTCTTCTTGATAATCCCGGCGAACGATGAATTTCGTGCGAACGGGGAGTTTCTGTGCGGCTAACCGCAGCGCCTCCTGAGCCGTTTCGAGGGGAACACCAGTGGCCTCGAACATAATTGTACCAGGCTTCACAACGGCTACCCAATACTCGGGGGCACCTTTACCTTTACCCATCCGCACCTCAGCGGGCTTCTTGGTAATCGGCTTATCGGGGAAAATACGAATCCATACCTGGCCTTCACGTTTCATAGCGCGGGTAACCGAGATACGGGCGGCCTCGATCTGGCGGGCAGTAATACGGCCCGGTTCAAGGGATTTGATGCCGAAAGTGCCGTAGGCGATCTGGTGTCCGCGTGTAGCGAGCCCCTTGATCCGGCCTTTCTGCATCTTCCGGAATTTGGTTCTTCTTGGCTGTAACATTGCTGTTATAGTGAGTTAAGAAATCGTAGTTTGGTTCCGGGTACGTTGGCCTGGAAGCCGCCCTACGATTCGCTGATGTCTATCGACGACCACCGCCGCCACGGTTATTACCACCGCCACGGTTGTTGTTATTGCCACCGCCGCGGTTATTGTTGTTGTTACCACCGCGATCATTGCTGTTGCGGTCACGGCCACGGCCACCACGGTCACCACCGCGCTCATCGCCACGGTCACGGCCACGGCGATCGCCACGATCTGAGCTTCCGCCCGCCCGATCACCAGCCGAAGCTTGCGACATCAGGGCAGCCGGCGACAGGTCGCGCTTGCCATACAGCTCACCTTTGAAGACCCATACCTTAATGCCGATTTTACCGTATACGGTTTGTGCTTCAGACAGGGCATAGTCGATGTCAGCACGAAGGGTGTGCAGGGGCACACGGCCTTCTTTGTATTGCTCTGAGCGGGCAATTTCAGCGCCACCCAACCGACCCGATACTTTCACTTTGATGCCTTGCGCACCAACACGGAGGGCCGAGTTGATGGCCTGCTTCATGGCCCGACGGAACGAGATCCGCGCTTCCAGCTGCTGAGCGATAGCTTCACCAACCAGTTTCGCGTCGATTTCAGGACGTTTGATCTCGAAGATGTTGATCTGGACATCTTTGCCCGTGATCTTCTTCAGCTCTTCTTTGATCTTATCAACCTCACCGCCGCCTTTACCGATTACGATACCCGGACGGGCCGTATGGATTGTCAGGGTGATACGCTTCAGGGTGCGCTCAATGACAACGCGGGCGATGGCTCCTTTCGGAATACGCGCCGAGATGTATTTGCGGATTTTCTGGTCTTCAACAAGTTTGTCCGAAAACTCCTTGCCGCCATACCAGCTCGAATCCCATCCTTTCACGATGCCGAGCCGGAGACCTACTGGATTAATTTTCTGTCCCATTCGATTTATGCGTTTTCAGATGACTCGGTTGCGGTTTCAACTGCGCCCAGGCCTTGCACCTTGCTATCGATGACGATAGTAATGTGGTTCGACCGCTTCCGAATCCGGTGGCCGCGACCTTGCGGAGCAGGACGCAGACGCTTCAGCATCGTGCCACCATCAACAAAAATCGTTTTGATGTACAGGTCAGCGTCTTCGATGCGCTCGTTTTCGTATTTCTGTTGCCAGTTGGCCACTGCTGAAAGAAGGACTTTTTGCAGTACGGCAGCACCGGCTTGCGGTTGGAACCGCAGAACACCCAACGCCCGGCTTACGCGCTGACCCCGAATCAGATCGGCGATCAACCGCATTTTGCGCGGTGATGAGGGTACATTTTTAAGCTTAGCTATTGCTTCCATTTGAGAAGTTTTCAGTTTTCAGTCTGTAGTTTCCAGTTGAGTTCTCAGCTAAAACTGAAAACTGTGGACTGGAAAACTGTGAACTGTTTTTACCGTTTGCCTTTGTCTTTCTTAGCCGTGTGACCACGGAAGTTGCGGGTGGGCGAAAACTCACCCAGTTTGTGACCAACCATGTTCTCGGTCACGTAGACCGGAACAAACTTGTTGCCATTGTGCACAGCAAAGGTGTGGCCTACGAAATCCGGAGAGATCATTGACCGGCGTGACCAGGTCTTGATCACCGATTTTTTGCCCGATTCGTTCAGCACCTCCACTTTCTTGTCGAGGCGGAAGTCAATGTATGGGCCTTTCTTTAAGGAACGTGCCATTTACTGCTTACTTTTTACGACGGCTGATGATCAATTTGTTAGACGCATTTTTCGGCTTGCGGGTCTTCTGACCTTTAGCAAACTGACCGTTGCGTGAGCGCGGGTGACCACCTGAGGCACGACCTTCGCCACCACCCATCGGGTGATCAACCGGGTTCATAGCTACAGGACGTGTACGTGGCCGACGACCCATCCAACGTACCCGACCGGCTTTGCCCATCGTCACGTTCATGTGATCGGAGTTGGATACCGTACCTACTGTTGCCAGACAGGTATTCAGTACACGACGTGTTTCGCTTGACGGCAGACGCAGTACAGCGTAGCGCTCTTCCCGAGCAACCAACTGTGCATACGTACCTGCCGAACGAGCCATAGAAGCACCACGACCCGGCTGCAGTTCAATCGCGTGAACGATCGTACCGATCGGCATCTTGCCCAGCGGCAGCGTGTTGCCAACGTCGGGGGTTACACCGTCCAGGCCTGACCGTACGATCTGACCAACGGTGATGCCCTGCGGCGCGATGATGTACCGCTTCTCGCCATCTTCATACTGAACCAGTGAGATACGGGCCGAACGGTTCGGATCATATTCTACTGAGAGTACGGTAGCAGGCATATCGAATTTATCGCGTTTGAAGTCGATAATCCGGTACATGCGTTTGTGACCACCGCCGATGTAGCGCATGGTCCGGCGGCCTGAATCATTACGGCCACCTGATTTTTTGAGAGGTTCCAGCAGGCTCTTTTCAGGCTTGTCGGTAGTCAGCTCCTTGAAATCAGGAGCAACCCGGAAGCGCATGCTTGGCGTTACTGGTCTTAATTTTCTTACACCCATGATAGTGTTCGGTTTGTCAGCCTATGGGATGAGGCTATAGGTCTCCGTAAATGTCGATCACTTCGCCTTCAGCGACGGTCACGATGGCTTTCTTAACGAGGGGGGCACGGCCCGAAACAACTCGCCCGTTAATGTTTTTCGACCGCTTCTTGCCGAGGGTCCGCATGGTGTTAACGCTTGTCACGTTTACGCCATACAGTTGCTCAACGGCCTGAGCGATCTGAATTTTATTGGCTTTTGGATCAACCGCGAAGGCGTATTTGCCCAGCTTGTTCTGAGCGGACATCTTCTCGGTGACGATCGGTCTTTTCAATACGTCCATGATTTAGTTCGCTAAGAGGGTTTGCAGTTTATCCAGAGCTTCGGTGCTGATCAGCAGTTGATCGGCGTTCATCAGATCGTAGGTGTTAACCTGCGAAGCCGTCATAACACGGGCTTTCTGAACGTTACGGCTCGATTTTACTACGTTGGTGTCAACGTCGGGCAGAATCAGAAGCGTCTTTTTGTCGGCCAGCGACAGAGCGCTCAGGAAAGCCACATAATCTTTAGTCCGGGGAGCGTCGAAGGTGAAGCTTTCCAGTACCGATACGTTGTTGGCCTGTGCTTTTGCAGCCAGTGCCGAGCGGCGGGCAAGCGCCTTCACTTTCTTGTTCAGTTTGAACGAGTAATCACGGGGGCGAGGACCGAATACAGTACCACCACCGATGAAAACTGGCGACTTGGCACTACCGGCGCGGGCACCGCCCGTACCTTTCTGCTTCTTGAGTTTCCGGGTCGAGTGGGCGCTTTCGGCGCGCTCTTTCGTTTTGTGCGTACCCTGCCGTTTGTTGGCCAGGTGCTGCTTAACGTCCAGGTAAATCGCGTGCGTGTTCGGCTCGATTCCGAAAATGGCATCCGACAACTCGACTTTCTTGCCGGTGTCTTCGCCTTTGCTGTTATATACGATGACTTCCATGACGGCTTACTTCTCGATAATGACGAATGAGTTTTTAGCACCCGGTACCGAACCACTCACAACGAGCAGGTTCTGATCGGGCATCACACGCAGCACGCGCAGGTTTTGCACCGTTACGCGGTGACCGCCCATCCGGCCAGCCATGCGCAACCCTTTAAACACACGCGAGGGGAACGAGCAGGCCCCGATTGAACCCGGGTGCCGCTGCCGGTTGTGCTGACCGTGTGTCTGGCCACCAACCCCGCCAAAACCATGGCGTTTTACTACACCCTGGAAACCCCGTCCCTTAGCCGTACCGACTACGTCGACGAAATCGCCCTCACCGAATACGTCGCTTACTTGCAACGTAGTGCCCAGATCAAACGACTGTTCGAATTCTTTGAATTCAACCAGCTTGCGCTTAGGCGTCGTGTTGGCCGCTTTGAAGTGGCCCAACATCGGCTTGTTGGTGTTTTTTTCTTTCTTTTCGCCGAAACCCAATTGAATAGCTTCGTAGCCATCCTTGTCCTTGGTGCGGACTTGGGTAACGACACAGGGACCAGTTTCAATTACCGTACATGCCAGAGCCTGCCCGTCCGCATTGTACACACTGGTCATCCCGATCTTTTTACCAATTAAACCAGACATTATCTGTTAGTTAAAAAGCAGGTGAACGATTGATTAAACTCGTACGGAGCGCCGTACCGCCCGAAATGGGAGCGCAAAAGTAGGGAAAATGGGCCGCTTATCCAACGGCTTGTTTTTCAGGCACAAAAAAGAGGTCAGATATGAACGTACCTGACCTCTTTGGGACGTGTGGCAACGGAGTGCGCACAGTCCTGAAAAAATCAGATGTGGTTTCCGTTCTGGACCTTCACCCGCTTCTATGTCGTTTCCTTTTCTGCTATCGCATTTGGGACTGCAAAAGTAGCGATTTTTTCAACGAAAAACACTGAGAATGAGAAAATTTTTCCAGAAGTTTTTAAGGGCAGCTAATCACGTACCCGACAGAGCAGGCACTGCCCGTTAGCCTCTGCAAAGCTCGTTTGTCGGCCGGGTCACGGACTTCATAGGCCGAAGACGCCAGTTTATTCCAGTTTACCGGCATTGGCTCTCTCGATCACGTACGTTTGGCAGCTCAATCAATTGGTAAACTGGTGAATCTGATGAGTCAATTCTCAACTATCTCGTTGTTGTTATTCATGATCAATCTGGGGGTCACTTTCGGAGCAGGGCTCTATGAGATACGCATTGTTGTACCGCTCTGGTTTCATCCCGAACCGGGAGGCAGCTATCGGGTCGATACGGTTGCTATGCAACGAATGGACGTTGGTCGGCGGTTTTGGGGTCTGGTCACCACGCTGCCCCTTTCCCTGCTCACGCTAATCAATCTTTACTACGCCTGGCAGGCAGCAGCAACGCAGAAAACCTGGTGGCTGGCGGCGGTGATACTCATCCTTATTGAGCGGGTGGGTACGTTCGCCTTTTTTATCCCAACGGCTATTCGGCTGCAACGGGCCGATTCCTTGCCCAGCCAAACCGTCTCGCGGTTGAGTCGTCGCTGGATGCTGGCCAATTACGGTCGCATCGTTCTTACTCTGCTTGGTTGGCTGTTGACGTTGAAGGCACTTCATGTTTACTGAAACCGTCCCTCATCAAATCGATGACTTTCTATTCATGCATACCACTTTTTGATTGTGGTCATTCAGGCACTGACTTTTACTGAGTACCACCTTTCGATTCACAATCATACCATTTCCGACCAAATCGTTAATAATCAGCATAGTATACCCACCCAACATAACACATGAATGACCACTTTATTTTTCATATATAAAGTGGAACGCGGTCGTTTCTGCGAAATGGTAGTATTGGACGATTTTGTTGTACTAGCCACATAGGCGGTTGCAGCGGCATCGATTCAACACTTAACCATTTAATTAATCAACGCATGAGAATCGCACTTTCAGGAGCAACCCTCCTAGGCACCTTAGGCCTGTTTCTATCATCCTGCGAACCGCAGGTCGCGACCGAGTTTCAGCCTAAGCCGAGTAGCACACGGGCGGCTGCTCCAGTAGTCAATGGGGTAATGATGCAGGGTTTCTATTGGAACGTACCCAAAACGACCGCCGCCGGTACGTGGTGGCAGAACCTCGCGGCCAAAGCCACCGAACTCCAGACAGCCGGGATTACCGCCCTCTGGATTCCGCCTGCTTACAAAGGCGGCAGCGTCGACGACGTCGGTTATGGAGTATATGACCGCTACGATCTGGGCGAATTCAATCAGAAAGGGACTGTGGCTACTCGTTACGGCACGCTGGCGCAGCTTCAGTCGGCAATTACGGCACTGCACAGCAAGAACATTCAGGTCTACGAAGACATGGTGATGAACCACCTGACCTGGGCCGATTACACCGAAAACCGCAACAACGAGAACATCTACACGGGCTTCTCGTATCCGGGCCGCAACAACACCTACAGCGCTTACAAGTGGAACGCTACGCTCTTCAGCGGCTATCAGCGCGGTGATGGTTCCTGGAATCAGTGGCAACCGTGGGATTTTGCGTCGTACAACAACGGCGACGCCTACGATAACTTGCTGGGTTGCGAAATCAAGTACAACAACGGAGTCGGCAACAACTCAGCGGCCAACGAGACCATTGCCTGGGGCAACTGGATTACCACAAAACTTGGCCTCGACGGATACCGGCTCGATGCGACAAAACACATCTATACACCTTTCCTGAACAACTGGCTCGATCAGGTCAAAACCACCTCCCGCTTTGCCGTGTCGGAAGCCTGGTTCAACAATGTGCAGTGGCTACAGGACTATGCCGCCGCTACAGGTGGCCGCACCAGCCTGTTCGACGTACCTCTCCACTATACGTTTGTGAATATGAGCAACGGCAACGGGGCCTGGGATATGCGCGGGTTGGCGTTCGCAGGCTTCACCGAGGCTAACGGTTCCCTGTCGGTTTCCTTCGTTGACAACCACGATACCGATGCCCCCTCGGGTGGGCTGCGCTCGCCGGTGGTTAATCTGAAGATGCTGGCTTATGCCTACATCCTGACCCGCGATAAAGGGTATCCCTGCGTGTTCTACCGCGATTATTACGAATATGGGCTCGGCGCGCAGATCAAGAAGCTGATCGACATTCGGAAAGCCAACGGTTACGGGTCGGGGTATGAATACACCAGCGTAAACGACGCCGATGTCTATGTGTACTCGCGGGCCGGCGATACGACCCACAAGGGCATGCTCGTGATGCTGAACGACGGCAGCGGGGTCAGCACGAAAGGCGTAACCACACCCTTCAAAAATGCTACCCTGACCGATAAAACCGGCAACCGCACCGGCACGGTAACGACCAACGCCAGTGGATTCGGCAATTTCCCTGTCAACGGCCGCAGTTATTCCGTCTGGGTGCCTAATTGAAGCGTTTGAGGTTTGATGTTTAAGGTTGGCTGACACGTCTCACTCGGGCGTCAGCCAACCTTAAACACCAAACCTCAAACGCTAAACGACAAGTTTTAAACTCCACTAGCAAATGCCAGCGCCCGCCGTTCGGCATAGGTATGCAGATCGCCGTTGAGCATGAAACCGACATGCCCACCGAGTGGCGGCGTTTCAACAAATAGATTATCCATCCGACGGGCTAGTTCGTGCGGAAAGCATTCCGCCGACAATAGCGGGTCGTTCTGGGCATTTAGAATCAGGGCCGGGATGGTCAGGTTGTCAACAAAGCGGATGGCCGACGCCTGTGTGTAGAAATCGTCGGCGTCGCGATAGCCGTTGACGGGCGCAGAAAAAGCATCGTCGAAGTCTTTCCACCAACGTACCTGGGGCCTTCGGGACAGATCGAGCCGACCGGGAAACTGTTGGGCCTTGTAGCTGATTTTCGCCCAAAGCTTTTTCATAAACCGGTTGCGGTAGAACCGATTTCGGGGTAAATCGAGCAGGGGCGCGCTGGTAATCAGGTTTACCGGCGCCGAGATAGCAATCACCTGCTTAACCGCCGTGGGCAGTTGCGCGCCCTTCACGCTGGCGTATTTCAGCGAAATATTACCGCCCATACTATAGCCCACCAGCACTACCTGCTCGTAAGCCTTCGTCGCCAGAGCATGGGTGACCACTTCCCCGATATCGCCAATTTCGCCGTGATTATAGAGCCGGAACGCCCGGTTCATTTCGCCACTACACGACCGGCAGTTCCAGGCCAGCACGTCGAATCCATTATCGTGAAATAACTTGGCGGTGCCTTTTATATAGTGGCGGTGGCTGTCGCCTTCCAGCCCGTGGGTGAGCACGACCAGCTTTTGCTGTTGCGGTTTGCGGAGCCAATCGAGGTCGATAAAGTCACCATCACTTAGGGTAAAGCGTTCGCGTTCGTAGACAACGCCCGGAATGCGGCGCGTCAGGCTGGGCACAATGGTTTGCATGTGGCCGTTGTACTGAAAACGCGGCGGACCGGGATACGCAGATAACAGAGAAGGCATTTACTAATTCAGATTTTCAGCACAACGTGGCCGATGGTGTGATAGGTTGCGTGCTTAAACGACTCGGGCCTTTATTAGTTATAGGGAAACCACCATCCACCATCGCTCTTACCCTGACATGAAAATCACCATTGCCAAATATATATCGGTTGCGCTGGCCAGTATGCTAAAGTTTATTGGTGGGCCGCTGGCGGGTCTGGCGCTCAAGTTGCCCTGGTTCGAAACGGCGCTCTGCACACTGGCCGGCATGATGATCAGCGTATTTCTGGTGGTGTTTGCCGGAACAGCCCTCGACCAGATCATGCAACGCTACCGGAAAGCCACACCCCGCCGTTTTACCCGACGTACCCGGCTGGCGGTACGTATCTGGAAACGCGCTGGCTTGGCGGGCATTGCCCTGCTGACGCCCCTGCTGCTCACACCCATCGGCGGCACAGTATTGGCCGTTTCATTCCGGGTGCCACCCCTCCGCATTGTGCTGGCGATGCTTGCCAGTGGCTCGTTCTGGGGCGTCATACTCACCCTGATTACCTACCAGTTACCGGGCCTGTTCAAGTAGCGGGTTTTGGCGTATCTTGTCGGAAACAATCCCTTCCTATGCCTTTGTCTACGATACGCCTGGCCATGCCGATGCTTGGCCTGCTTGCTGCTCTGCTGGGCTGCAACAAAACTACATCGTCAACCAACGAAGCGTCGACCTACACGCAGTCGCCGGAGACGGGTGTGCGCACGGGCGGCGTTCGGGTTATCCCGATCAAAACCCCCTCAGGTACGTTCAACGTCTGGACGAAACGGGTGGGCAACAACCCACGGATGAAAGTGCTGCTGCTGCACGGTGGCCCCGGCGGAAACCACGTGCTGTTTGAGTCGTTCGAAAGCTACTTCCCCGCCGAAGACATCGAGTTTTATTACTACGATCAGCTTGGTTCGCTCAACAGCGACCACCCCACCGACAGCACGCTCTGGCAAACGCCCCGCTTTGTGGAGGAAGTGGAGCAGGTACGTCAGGCATTGGGATTGACCAAAGACAATTTTTACCTCCTGGGACACAGCTGGGGCGGCATTCTGGCGACAGAATACGCACTGAAGTACCAACAAAACCTGAAAGGCCTCATAATCAGCAACATGATGAGCAGTTGTCCCGAATATGGCAAGTATGCCCAAGAGGTACTGGCCAAGCAGATGGACCCAAAAATACTGGCCGAAATCAGGGCGATTGAAGCCCGGAAAGACTTCGGGAATCCACGCTACATGGAGTTGCTGACGCCCAATTTCTACGAACAACACGTTTGCCGGCTCAAGCCTTGGCCCAATGCCTTCGACAGGGCGTTTCCGCAGATGAACAGCACCGTATATACGCTCATGCAGGGGCCATCGGAGTTTGGCATTGCAGGGCGGCTGGCCAACTGGGACCGGCGTGCCGATTTACCAAATATCAACGTACCTACGCTCACTATTGGCGGTGCCCATGATACTATGGATCCGAAGCATATGCAGTGGATGGCCACGCAGGTGAAAAACGGCACAAGCCTGACCTGCCCCGATGGTAGCCATTGCAGCATGTGGGACGATCAGCCGCATTACTTTCCCGGCCTGATTAAGTTCATCAAGGGCGTCGATGCCGGGCAGACGAAAAATATTCTTTAGCCATGACGCCAGCCGCCGATTTTACTCCCTTGCGGCGGGCGGTGGAGCAGTTTACCGCCCTGACCGCTGCCGACTGGGCCCTGCTGGAACCGCACCTGCGCATCGAGTCAATTCAGAAACATCAGCTGTTTGCCGAAGAAGGTAAACGCGCCGATACCATTGCGCTGGTGCTGGAAGGATCGTTCCGGCAGTTTTACACCAAAGACGGCGACGAACGAACGACGTATTTTTTCTTCGAAAACCACCTGATGAGCGCCTACATCAGTTGTTTCACGGGCCAGCCTTCGCAGCTGACGATTGAGGCCCTGAGCAATGGTCGCTACATCGCGTTTCCGTATTCGGTTATGCGGGATCTGTTTGAGCGCAGTATGGCCTGGCAACGTTTTGGCCGACTCATCGCGGAGTACGCGCTGAACGGGTTGGAAGACCGGATGGTCGGGTTGCTGACCCAAAGCCCTGAAGAGCGGTATGTGGCCCTGCTCGAAAGCAACAAGAAGAAGATCATCGAGCGCATTCCGCAGCACTACATCGCCAATTACCTCGGCATCACACCCGTGAGCCTAAGCCGCATCCGGGCGAGGGTGAAGTAATGAATAATGTACGATGTATAATGAATAATGAACGATGAACAATGTAC
The DNA here is from genome assembly GCF_041321105.1 of Fibrella musci. Taxonomy (NCBI): domain Bacteria; kingdom Pseudomonadati; phylum Bacteroidota; class Cytophagia; order Cytophagales; family Spirosomataceae; genus Fibrella; species Fibrella musci. The sequence goes on from NZ_JBGGWD010000002.1 coordinate 314,245, forward strand.
GATGTACAATGGCCTGTCGGTGGATCGCTGCCGCGAACCCATTGTGCATCGTACATTATACATTGTGCATCATACATTGTACATTATACATTCATCCCCCCTCTTTCTTATCTTTTGTTATCGTTTCCGGTGGGCGGTGTGGGGGACCTTTGTCCTGTTCATTAAACGCAACGACGATCATGGAAACGAACAAAAAAGCCCCTCTGCACTTTCGCCACGAAGTAGTCATCGACGCCACGCCCGAGCAGGTTTGGGCCGTGCTGGCCGACATGGAACGCTGGAACACCTGGAATACCGATGTGGCTTATCTGACGCTTAACGGCGAGCTGAAAGCAGGCACCCAATTTATCTGGAAAGAGAAAGGCGCGACACCCACCTCCCACCTGCAAAGCGTGGTACCAAATCAGCAACTGGGCTGGACGGGGAAGGCCATGGGCATGTCGGCCATACACATCTTCACACTCATTCCACAGCAGGGGGGTACGTTGGTTGTACAGGAAGAATCGCTGGAGGGCTGGACTGTCAGTCTGCTGAAACCGATTATTCGTAAAATCGGCAATAGCGGCATGATTCACTGGAACCACGCCTTGAAGAAGCAGGTAGAGGCCATTGCCCGGCCGATCAACGCCGAGGCTATGGCTTCGTGCCAATGACCATCGCCCGGCCCGGCATGGTTCGATACGTAACCACTTTGCCAGTGCGTAACTCGGCGTCGCGCTGCCACGACTGAATCTCGGCGATCGAATAATTGCCAGCGGTACTCGTCAGACCGTAGAACAGGTCGGTCGAGCTACCGACGAGTTCGGGCGCAGCGCCGGTTTCGGGCCGGATAAACTCATTCACGATGTACAGGCCACCGGATTTGAGCGCCCGCGCCACACGCCGGGCCACGTCGCGGTTTTGGTCGGGCGTGAAATGGTGAGCCAGACTCGACATCAGCACCAACTCATACTGGGCCTCGCCGAAATCGTCGGTGAGGGCATTGCCAGGTACGTGCCTGACCCGGTCGCCCATGCCGAGGCGGGCTAATAGCGGAGCCGCCTGCTCGATCGCGGCGGGCAGATCGAGAATAGTCGATGACAGACTAGCATATCGTTTGCAGAGCGCCACCGAATGCTGCCCATGCGAGCCACCAATGTCGAGCATCTGGGTACGTTGTTCACGGCGAAATGCCCTGGGTACCGGTGCCCGGCGGCCAAACTCCTTGGCTTCGCTCCCACTAGCCGCTACCATGGCCTGCTGGTAGTAATTCCATTGCTCGGGGTTGAGGTGATCGTGGTAGTGAATGCCTTCGCCCGTTTCCAGGTACGTGCCAAGCTTTTCGAGCCAGGGCCACACCACCCGGTTGTTGAACAACATCATGCCGTAGACCGACTCCGGCTCGTGCTTGAGTGTCCACTTGCGGGCCATTCGGGTGAGGGTAAAACGCCCGTCGTGGTATTCAAAATAGTCAAGGGCCGTCAGCAGGCCGAGCAGTTCGCCCGTCGCTTTGGGGTTGAGCTTACACTGTTGAGCAATGGCTTCGGTGGTGATGTGCCCTTCGGCAACGGCGTCGAAGACACCTTTGTCGGCTGCTTCGAGCACGGCTTTGCTGATAACGGGCATAATCTGCGCGTGCAGCAACGGCACCGGCACCATATTGGCCCGTAAGGCAATCCACTCCAGCGGATTGTCGGGCGAGATCGTTAATTGCATAAAGTAGGCTATGTGTCCAAAGCTGAAAGTCCAAGGTTCAATGTTGGCTGGCGCATTCTCTGCTTGTGCCAGCCAACATTGAACCTTGGACTTTCAGCTTTGGATTTATTCTTAAGCTTTCAGCCGATCTTTGAGGTAGCTCAGCGATCGTTTGTAGGCATCAGCAGCGGCGGTTTTGTCGTAAACGGGGTTGCTGGGGTTGGCAAAACCGTGGTCGGCTTCGTAGCGAACTACTTCGATTTTTTCACCGGCCTTCTTCATATTGGCTTCGAACGTGTCAACCACCTGCGGGCCAATGGCTTTGTCTTTGTTGCCGAAGATCCCCAACACGTCGGTATCGAGTGCTTTCAGCTTTTCCACGTCCTGTTCGGGGAAACCGTAGTACATCACGCAGCCTTTTGCCTGTTTGCCTTCCAGCATGGCCGACTGCAACGACAGGCTTCCGCCAAAGCACCAGCCCACGCTGGCGATCTCAGCTTTCGGGCCGGCGTAGGCAATCGCGCCTTTCATGATGGCCCCCAGACGGGCTTTATCAGCACCCTGCATCAGTTTGGCGGCTTCGGTGCGCTCGGTGGCTACTTTGCCGTCGTACATATCCACGGCCAGCACGTTTACGTTTTTGAGGTCATTATAGAACGACTCGGCCTGTTGCTTGATGTTGTCGTTCAGTCCCCACCATTCCTGATACACCAGCAGCCATTTGTCGGATGGTTTTGCCGATTTCAGCAGGAAACCGTTGGCGGTTTTGCCATCGGGCGTCTGAAACGTCATCATCTCGCCGGCTTTCGACGTGTAATGAAACGGGACGGGGTTTTCGTGCAGTGCCTGAAAAGCCGGATCGCCCGCCAGCTGCTGCATGTGGGCTACGCCACAGAGGGGAATATTGGGCTCAGGTACGTTCGTAGCTGGCGCGTTTTTTTTGGGTGCTGTCCAGAGGGTCAGCAAAGACAGAATGGTAGCGAGAATTGTTTTCATGCGGTTTTTAATGTGAAGATTGTAATCTCGGGCAGAATGCCTACGCGGCCCGGATAACCAATATAGCCATAACCCCGATTCACATATAAGGTTTGCTGCCCACCAGCCGCCGTAGGTTCGTTATAGAGCCCCGCCCACTGCCGATAGAAATACTTGACCGGGCTCCACTTGTAGTCGCCTACTTCTACGCCAAACTGAGCGCCGTGCGTGTGCCCGCTGAAGGTCACGTCGATGTCGGCAAATTTGGGGCGAATTTCGGCATCCCAGTGCGTGGGATCATGCGAGAGCAGCAGCTTGACGGGGTAGTCGGCCGCGCCCTGATAGGCCTTGGCCAGATTACCCGCCCGCAGCGCCGCTGGCCCGAAACCCAGATTCTGTACGCCAAGGATGGCGAGTTTATCGCCGCCCTGAGTCAGAATATGGTTTTCGTCCATTAGCGGATTCCAGCCCATCAGCTTGTGCGCTTTTACCACATTGAGCACATTCTGGCGCTGTGCTTCGGCACTCGGCCATTTCACGTAAGCACCGTAATCGTGGTTGCCAAGCGTCGAGAACACACCGAGCGGGGCTTTTACTTTATTGAAAATATCGATGTATTCGTTGACCTCATCGGCGCGGCTATTGACCAGGTCGCCCGTAAAAAAGACCAGGTCCGGCTTTTCGCCCAGCAACATATCGACACCGCCTTTTACGGCCGTCTTGTTGAAGAAGCTCCCTGAATGAATATCAGACAGTTGGGCGATGGTAAGGCCATCGAAACTACGGGGCAGGTTTTTCAGCGGCAGCGTAATCCGGCGAATGCGATAATCGTGGGCACCCGAAATAATGCCGTACGAAAAAGCCACCAGCGGAATTGTACCCGCCGCCACGGCCGTCTTGATCAGGAAGTCGGAACGCGTAATGGTGTTGTCGCGGGGCGGAGCCGTCATGTCGACCGTTGTTGACTTAGACGGGCTCAACGTACCGCCAACGACCTGTGTCCAGATCCAGCACACAAAACGGACAATGTCGCCGATAAAAAGAAAGATGACCGAGATAAACTTGGAGAAGTAGGTGATGGCCACAAACGACATCAGCATGGTGCGGGTTACCCGGCCGAGCGAATCGACGGGGGCCAGTTGTAGCAGCAGGTACGTTAGGATAGACACGACCGATAGCCCCCAGAAGGCCCAGCTCACCATCCGTTGCGTGCTCTCCGACGAGGCCCGTAACAGGAAGCGAATCGCCTGATACACATAGAGATCGATCAGCAGAAAAACGCCAATCAAAAGAAAACCAACGAGGGTACGGTTCATGAAGGTGAGTCTGTCGTTTAGGCTTCTACAAAAAGACACAGCCTATTGTTTCACTGCGGCTAAAATCTACCGCAGACAGGGCAAAAAACACAGCGAGCAGCCTCCGGAGAAGCTGCTCGTGTTTTCTTAATAGATGGATGTACGCTTATTTCTACAGGGCTTGTCAGCGATCAGCGAAGCTATTTGTATAGCCCGCCTAGTGGACTGAAGCATACCCTCTTTATATCATTTGTTGTTTGTATTAACCAGCCGTTCACGGGTAGTTAACCTATCTACGTAAATAGTCATATGTTTGGATTGCGACTTAACCAAAAAATTGTGCATGAATTAACCCTTGATTGTGTTCTTCCCTTCCAGAGCACATCATAGCCCTTCGCCTCTTTTGACGTACCTTTGATTTTCTGATTCATTGGATGTTGGACATTGGACGTTAGACATTGGATTTGTCTAATAATCACAGGCTGACATCCAGCATCCAGTATCCAAGATCTCTTTCAGATGAAAGTCACGCTTCAGCAAACCGACCGTTTTGAAGACCGCCACAACGGTCAGTTTGACCAAGATTTTGACCAGATGCTCCACGCCGTGGGTGTCAGCAGCATCGACGAACTTATCGATCAGACCGTACCGGCCAACATCCGGCTACCACGCCCGCTCGATTTACCCGCGCCCAAAGGCGAACAAGCCTTTCTAAGCGATTTCCGCAAACTGGCGCAGCAGAACAAGCTCTTCACGTCGTACATCGGGCAAGGCTATTACGATACCGTAACGCCAAACGTCATTCTGCGCAACATTCTGGAAAACCCAGCCTGGTATACGGCCTACACGCCTTATCAGGCCGAGATCGCGCAGGGTCGGCTCGAAGCCCTGCTCAATTTCCAGACGGTCGTGAGCGACCTCACGGGCATGCCCATCGCCAACGCCTCGCTGCTCGACGAAGCGACCGCCGCCGCCGAAGCCATGACGATGCTGCACGGTGTTCGGCCGGCGCAGCGCCGAAATGCCGAGACCTTCTTTGTGTCGGATCGCTGCCACCCGCAAACGATCGACGTGGTGCGGACCCGCGCCACCCCGCTCAACATCCGTGTCGTAGTGGGCGATCATCGCCTGGTCGATCTCATGTCGGGCGATGTGTTCGGGCTGTTATTGCAATACCCCGCCACCGACGGCAGTGTGTTTGACTATACCGATCTGATCGCTGCTGCGCAGGAACAAGGCATCCACGTGGCTGTAGCCGCCGACCTGCTGGCTCTTACCATGCTGACCCCGCCGGGCGAAATGGGTGCCGACGTGGTGGTTGGTTCAGCGCAACGCTTTGGCGTTCCGATGGGCTTTGGTGGCCCACACGCGGCTTATTTTGCCACGAAAGATGCCTTCAAACGGCAGATTCCGGGCCGCATCATCGGCGTCTCGGTGGATGCACAGGGTAAGCCCGCCCTTCGGATGGCCCTGCAAACGCGGGAGCAACACATCCGCCGCGAGAAAGCGACGTCCAACATCTGTACGGCTCAAGTACTGTTGGCCGTAATGGCCGGTAGCTACGCCGTTTATCACGGCCCGCAACGCCTTCGCGCCATCGCCGAACGTACCCACGGCCTTACCCGGCTGTTTGCCAAAGCCGCTCGCCGCGCTGGGTACGTTGTCGAAACCGAGCATTATTTCGATACAGTCACGCTGCGCATCGATGATATCGATTCGTTGAAAAAATCGGCCCGGGCGGCTCAGGTGAATCTCTGCTATACAACCGACGAGCGCGTGAGCCTTTCGTTCGACGAAGCTAAGTCGCTCGAGGACGTACAGAAGCTTTTCGACGTGTTCGGTATTCAGATCGGTGCCGACGAACTCGCCAGCCTCATCGATAGCCTCAACGTTACCTGGCCCGAGCGGCTGGTGCGGCAGTCGGACTACCTGACGCACCCCGTATTCAATACGCACCATACCGAGCACGAAATGCTGCGGTACCTGCGGTCACTGGAAGAAAAAGACCTGTCGCTGGTGCACTCGATGATTTCGTTGGGCAGCTGCACCATGAAACTCAACGCCACCGCCGAGATGATCCCCGTGACGTGGCCTGAGTTTGGCAAGCTGCACCCGTTCTCGCCGAAAGATCAGACGGCGGGCTACCAACAGTTGTTCAACGAGCTGAACGCCTGGCTCTGCGAGATCACGGGCTTCAAGGCTATGTCGCTGCAACCCAACTCGGGCGCGCAGGGCGAGTATGCCGGCCTGATGGTGATCCGGGCTTACCACGAAAGCCGGGGCGATACCCATCGGAACGTGGCGCTCATTCCGCAGTCGGCACACGGTACCAACCCTGCCAGCGCCGTAATGGCCGGTATGAAAGTCGTGATTGTGAAGTGCGACGAACGCGGTAACATTGACGTACCTGACCTGAAAGCGAAAGCGGAGCAATACGCCGACACGCTGTCGTGTCTGATGGTAACGTACCCAAGTACCCACGGTGTTTTCGAAGAAAGCATCACCGACATCTGCGCCACCATCCATCAGTTTGGCGGACAGGTGTACATGGACGGGGCCAACATGAACGCGCAGGTAGGCCTGACGTCGCCCGCCGCTATCGGGGCCGACGTTTGTCACCTCAACCTGCACAAGACCTTCTGCATTCCGCACGGTGGCGGTGGCCCTGGTATGGGGCCCATCGGCGTGGCCGAGCAGCTGGTGCCGTTCCTGCCGGGTCACGTCTCGGAAGGACGCAGCAAACGCGCAGCCGGTGCCGTATCCGCCGCGCCTCATGGCTCAGCCAGCATCCTGACGATCTCATACGCCTACATTGCGATGATGGGCGGTGAAGGTCTTACCAATGCAACCAAGCGGGCCATTCTGAACGCCAACTATATCAAATCGCGGCTCGACGGGCATTACGAAACGCTGTACACGGGCACGAACGGCCGGGCGGCGCACGAGATGATTATCGACTGCCGTCCGCTGAAACAGGTATCGGGTGTGGAAGTAGAAGACATCGCCAAACGCCTGATGGACTACGGTTTCCACGCACCGACGGTTTCGTTCCCGGTAGCGGGAACGATGATGATCGAACCAACCGAGTCGGAGTCGAAAGCTGAACTTGACCGCTTCTGCGACGCCATGATCGCCATTCGGGACGAGATTCGTGAGATCGAAAACGGGCAGGCCGACCGCGCAGACAACGTGCTGAAACACGCTCCGCATACGGCAACGGTTACCCTCGCCGACGACTGGAACCGGCCCTACAGCCGTCAGAAAGCCGTTTACCCGCTGCCTTACCTGCTTCACCGCAAGTTCTGGCCGTCGGTAAGCCGGATCGATTCAGCCTATGGCGACCGTAATCTGGTCTGCGCCTGCGTGCCAACCGAAGCTTATGCCGACGAAGCGGTTACAGCCGAAGACCATATGGTTGCTACCGACGCCATGTCGCCGGCTTAAGCACTAGTTTTTGTATCGACCATTTATAAGAAAGGCGTCCTCGCATTGATGAGGACGCCTTTTTGCGTTTAGTGCGTTCGAGGCTTACTATCGACCCGGCAACGGCGGTCGATCGGCGTCGAGTCAGTCTTCGCTGCGCGTTTTGCCTAGTTGGGCCAAGACTACGCCGACCAGAACCACAGCCAAAGCGATGCCCTGCCCGGCCGTAACCTGTTCGCCCGCCACCAACCAGCCAACGAGCACCGCAACCAGCGGGTTGACAAACGTGTGGGTGCTAACCAGCGCCGGCGGCTGAACCGTAATTAGCCAGGCAAAGGCCAGATAGGCAACCAGCGACCCAAACACGATCAGAAAGGCTAGCCCGGCCCAAGCCGCCATCGGCGTACTCTGCGGTAGGAAGGTGCTCCATTCGCCGTTGGCTACCGCAATCAGGGTGGCAAATAGTCCAGCGGCCATCAACTGAACCGTCGTATGCCAAAGGGTATAGCTGTCTGACCGGATGCGTCGGGCGGCAAACAGGGTACCAACTACCCACAAAATGGCTCCCACCAATACGATCGCCGTTCCAACCAGCTGATGGGCAACGTGCTGCTGAGTCGACTCGCTCGCCGGACCGAACTGAGCAAACAGGATGACGCCAGCAAAGCCAATTAGTAGCCCGGCTACGATTTTTTTATTACTGAAATACTGTCGCCAGCGAGGCCTGTCGAACAAGACAAACCAAAGCGGTTCAGTTGCCACGATCACCGCCGTGGCACCAGATGAGATGTATTGCTCAGCGACGACCACCAGCCCCGAACCACCCACCAGCATCAGGACACCGCTGATGGCTAAGTCGCGGATTACGTTGCCCCGTGGCATAGCCTGACCTTTGCTCAAGGCCAGCGCACCCAACAACGAACCTGCCAGCAGATAGCGGAGGGCTGATATAATAAAGGGTGGTAACCCCTGTAGCGCGTACCTGTTGGCCAGGTACGTTGTGCCCCAAACGAAGTAGACAGCCCCAAAGGCAAGTATCAACCTAAGACGAGAAGACATTTCGACAGCCATATACTAACCGTTAAAAACCAGTTTAGTGGTATGAATTAACGAAAGAACCTCTAACCAGCTAACGTTGTTTTACCGGTAATAAATAAATTCATGCAATCTATGGCCAAGACTAGTACGATTACCGAGATGGATCTGACCAGCGGAGTGGCCTGTCTGGATTTTGTGAACACAGGTTTAAACTTCGACCTCCCCGTAGAACGGCTTCACACTTATGCCGATTTGGTAGTGCTGATCGAACGCCTGTCGTTGCTGGATACTGGTGCGCTGGCTGAGCTCCGGCGTCTGGCAGCAGCTAATCCCGGGCAGGCCGAGCACGTTTTGCAGCAGGCACGCAAGGTGCGGGGAGCCATGACAACCGTGGTGGCGGCCCTCGTCGAACGGCATATAGGGCAGGTGGATGCGCAGACACTGGCCTTTTTTAACAGCGCCATTCAGGAAGCGTTGGCGGCGCGGGGCTTTATGCCCATTGCTGACCAGTTGGTCTTGAGCTGGCTACCACCTGCCGTAGACCTTAGGCTGGCTATCTGGGTGTTCAGCTTGTCGGCCTACGAGCTGCTGCTTAATCAGGACCAAACACTCATTAAGCCGTGTGGTGCCTGTGCCTGGTTTTTTCTGGACCAAACCAAAAACCACCGGCGGAAGTGGTGCGACATGCAAACCTGTGGCACTCACCAAAAAGCCCGGCGTTACTACCAGCGAAAGAAACAACTTCCGCCCGAGCAAGGTGCGGCCGCTTAACGGGCTATCAGGCACCTTTCCTTGTTAGTCGAAACCGAAGCAGCCGAGTTGCGACAGGCTTATGTCGTTCTAAGCCACACGACGTAATCTGTAGGGGGAACAGCCACCGCCAAGGGACGTATAAGTTGAATGACTTGCCCACGATGATAGGCGGCGTGATGGCTTACGTGAATCAACAGATCAAGCAGCGAATTAGTGTATGGTGTGCCTTTTGTATCGGTATAGTCAATGGTGCGCTGCAATGCCGTTTCATCCTGCTGAGCCACGAAATGACGGAAGCGTTCATTCTGCCGTTGGGCCACGTTCATCAATTGATCAACAGCGATGTCTTCCCAAACAGCCACATCAACCGGCTCCTTCAGGATACGGGAAAGCCAGACCTGTCCTGCCGATAACACATGGGCCATGATAGCCACCGCTCTCGGCGGGGGATCCGCAAGCGTCGTAAGCGCTTCTATAACCCGGCTATTTGCCCAAAGCTCGTAGTTGAGTAGCTTCAAACATTGATCTTTCATAGATACGTCGTCTGTTCACCGTTTGTAAGTCGGCTACAATAACATACCTTTTTCTTCGCTCATATGTGAATCCGCCACACACTACCTGTCTGCGGAAATTCGGCAAGTTGCTCATCGGATAACCCCTGGCGGGCACTGGTAACGAAAAGAGTATGCGGATCGGGGCCGATAGCCGGCTTGGTAATGTTCCAGGCCGGAATCTCGATAGTGCGGAGCAACGAGCCGTCGGGCGCAAACTGATGTACCTCACGCGAGCCGTAACCGCCCACCCACAAATTACCCTTACCATCAACCGTGACGCCATCGGGCGACCCTTCGTACTGCCAGTCGATCAATAGTATTAGCGGGCCGAGCTTGCCATCGGGGCTGAGCGAAGCCTGATAAACACCTTTTTTACGGTCGGGGTGGCCATTGGTTTCGTTAACGTAAAGTAAGTCTTCGTCGGGGCTCAGGGCGGGGCCGTTACCAATCACGAAACCATCGACCAACAAATCAGCGTGGCGCTGCGAGAAGTCGGTATACCGATGCAGCTCGCCAATGGGGTCTTTCACATCCATATCCATGGTTGTCGCATACAACACCCCGTTACGGTCGACCCAGCCGTCGTTGAACCGAATCGTGTGGTTGGGGCTTGGTTTCAGGTACGTAAGGCGATCCACCGCTATACCGCCGTCGGCCCGGAGCGAGACCCGGTGCAAGCCCGATTGCAGGCCCGCCCACAGCGTGCCGTCGGGATGAGGCAGTACAAAACCCACTAGTTCATCGACCGTCCACGAGCGGACATGATGCCCTGTCGGGTCGGCGCGGTAAATGGTGCAATTGGTGATGTCTACCCACCACAGACATTTCCTGACGTGGTCCCAAACGGGTCCTTCGCCCAATTCACACGTTGCGTCAACAAAAAGAGAAACCATACTTCCGTTTGGGGTTTAACGTTTGATGTTGGTCGTTAATCGTCAGAATTAGGCGCGAGCCTTAACGTCAAACATCAAACCTTGAACAGCAAACGACTAATTTCGTCCCATGCACCAACACACAATTTTATCCGCAGGTCCCGACGACGTACCTGCGCTCAACCAACTTGTGAACAGCGCTTACCGGGGCGACTCGTCACGACAAGGCTGGACCACCGAAGCCGATCTGCTCGGCGGGATTCGCACCGATGAACAGGGTCTGCGGGATATGATCGAGCACCCCGACGCCACGATCCTGCTCTACAAAATTGAGGATCAACTGGTTGGCTGCGTTTATCTAGAAGTTAAAGGCGACAGCTTGTACCTGGGTTTGCTCACGGTATCACCCGAACTACAGGCGGGGGGCATTGGTCGGGCGCTACTGGCACGAGCCGAATTGTATGCCCGCGAACACGGATGCCGCCTTATCACGATGACGGTCCTCTCGCAGCGGCACGAACTCATCGCCTGGTACAAACGGCGGGGGTACCACCAAACCGGCGATACGCGCCCGTTCCCGTCCGACGATCCGCGCTTTGGCCTGCCTAAAGTACCGCTGTCGTTTATCGTTCTAGAAAAAGAAGTTTAACTGTTCATTGTGTACTGTCTTCTGTTGACTGATGCACGCCTATTCCAGTGTCAGCCAACAATGGACAGTACACAATGGACCAGTTTCGTCATGACTGAATACGATCCTAAAGACTGGTTTCGTTACCTCGTTTCGTTCGACAAAGGCGATACCGCCCGCAAACTTGCCCCGGCTTTGCTGGGCATGGCCGCTTATTGCTCGGCTGTCGCCTGGTTTGTGATTGAATACGTGCACCCCGGCCCCGACTCGGATCTGAAAAACATCGCCATTATGCACTCGTTGCTGGGCTTTGTGATATCGACTCTGCTGGTCTTTCGTACCAATACGGCTTACGACCGCTGGTGGGAAGGACGCAAAGCCTGGGGAAGCCTGACCAACAATTCGCGCAACCTCGCCCTAAAAATGGCCCATATCGTTGCCCCCGACGATCAGACTAGCCGGGCTTTTTTCCGGGCGATGATCCCCAACTATGCTTTCGCGCTGAAAAATCACCTACGGGGCCACTACGATGCCCGTGATTTTCTCTTATGCTCCGGCTTCGACCCGGCGACCATTAATCCCGACAACCACGTACCCAATCAGATCGCGATGCGGCTGTTCAGCAAGATGGACGAGCTCTACCAGTCAGGTACGTTCCGGCCCGAGCATTTGCTGGTGTTGAATGAAGAGTTTAGCTCATTCACCGATATTTGCGGCATCTGCGAACGTATCCACACGACGCCTATCCCCTATTCGTATTCGTCGTTTCTGAAAAAATTCGTGGCTGTGTATTGCCTCACCCTACCGTTGGGCTACGTGCTGTCGTTGCACTATTGGGTCATTCCCGTCGTGATCATCGTCTTCTACGTTTTGACCAGCCTTGAACTGATCGCCGAGGAAATTGAAGATCCCTTCGGTACCGACGCCAACGACCTGCCTACCGAAAAAATGGCCGAGAACATCCGGAAGGCGGTGGCGGCCCTGCTGTAGCGCTATTCGCGGGGTAATCGCCAGCACAATAGGGCCAACGCGGCCAAACTGGCGGCAAACCAGTAAAATGGCAGGCTCAGTTGAATCGTCGCCAGACCGCCATACACGAGGGTCGTGAGCAGGCTGGCAATGCCGGTAAGCGCCTGATTCAGCCCAAACAACTCGCCCCGGTCTTCGTCGGTAGTAAGTTTGGCCAGAAAACCGTTGAGCAACCCGGTGATAAGCGCTACCGACAGACTATCGACGGCCACCGCCCCGTATAGCAAAGGCAGCGAGCTCCCCACATTGGCGTAGAGGATATGCAGGCCAACGCCCAGCACCGTCGCCACGAGCAATACCACTCGCTTGTTGAGCCTGTCGACCAGATAGCGGAAATAAAGCAGGTTGGTCAGGGCGCTCAGCCCGCCCAAATACACGAAGAAGAACGAGATTTGCTGAGCATCGAACTTAAGCGGCCCCAGCGCCAGGTACGTAATAAAATAGGTCTGGTAGCCCAGATGCAGCGTTGCCAGCAAAATGAGCAGCGTTACAAACCGGAAGCCGGGATGTTCACGGTCTTTATCGGACAGGCGCTGCCAGAGTTTAGCTACATTCAGGTTGGCACCGACCTGCTGCCACAACGCCCGCCGGTCGAGTTTGCCGCGCCGTTCGGTGGTTTCGCTCATCAGCAAGGTCACCCCGATATTGATCATACTCAATCCTAGCAGTACCCAAACCACGAGTTTGGCCTGATCATCTTTATTCGTCGTGAAGAAAAGGGCCAGCCCGGCCACCATCGGCCCAAACACGTGCCCCAATGAGGTCAGCGTGCTGATGTAGCCGGTGTTTTTGTTCAGATCTTCCTCGGGCGACAGGTCCGTTACCGACGAGCGCATCAGCGCATACATGCCGTTGGTGAGGCCATCGGCTAGGCGATTGGCAAAGAAGAAGCCCGCTCTGATCGGGATAAGTAGCAGGTTGGCGGCCAACGTACCCACCGCCGACACCAATACCAACGGTTTTCGACCCAGTGAATCGGAAAGCTTCCCCAGCAACGGGGCCGAGACGAGTTGCACGCCCAAGAAAAGCGCCGTCCCGACCGAGAGCCACCATTCAGGATTGGCTAATCCTTTTACGAAAGCCGGCCTGACGGGTCCCGTTGCCGAGCCAACCACCACGTCGAGTAAAACAATCAGGAAGATGACGGTTAGCCGCCGGTCTTTAAACATGTAGGTACAACAAGGCAACGGCGCTTCTTGCCTTAAAAATCAGTGAGTGGCGACGCGGCATCAGGGATGTTGATACAACTCATGTACACATTCACACTTTATTTATACTATTGCCCACTCCTAAACCGAACTTCTCTTTCTGATGGAATCCACCGTCCAGGCCGACGTCGTCATCGTTGGCGCCGGGTACGCGGGGCTTACTGCCGCGTTGTCGTTACATCGAGCCGGCAAATCGGTACTCGTGCTCGAAGCCCGCGAGCGGGTAGGCGGGCGCGTCTGGACACAACGCTTCGACGATGGCTCGTATGTCGATCTGGGCGGGGCGTGGGTAGGCCCGACCCAGGACCGGCTCTACGCACTGGCCCGTGAATTTGGCGTTGATACGTACCCAACGTACGACACCGGCAAAAGCACACAATATTTTCGGGGGCGCATCAAGCGCTACAAAGGCCTGATTCCGCCGCTGTCCATCCTGTCGTTGCTCAGCCTTGACAAAGCCATCAAGCGGGTTAACAAACTGTCGCGGACCATCAACCTCGATGCTCCCTGGCAAAGCCATGATGCCTACCTCTACGATTCGATGACGCTGGGTACGTGGATGGAGCAATCGATCGGCTTCGATACCGCCCGGTTGTTTTTCAAGGTGGCCGCCGAAGCCATCTGGGCTGCCGACCCCAGTGATATTTCCATGTTGCATGCGCTGTTCTACACGAAATCGGGCAATGGCCTTGAAAGCCTGATGAACGTAAAAAATGGCGCGCAGGAAGAGCGGTTTGTAGGCGGTGCCCAAACCATAGCCGACCGTATGGCCGACGAACTGGGGCAGCGGATCCGGTTCAATAGCCCGGTGCGGTATATCAGCCAAAATGAGCAGTTCGTAACCATCGCCGGGCTTGATTTCAGCTACCGCGCCAGTCAGGCCATCATCGCGATCCCGCCCACGCTACAGGCCAATATTCACTTCGACCCCGCCCTACCCGACGATCGACTCCAATTAATCCGGAATCTGCCGATGGGCGCTGTCTGGAAATGTTACGCGATCTACGAACGCCCTTTCTGGCGCAACCAGGGCCTTAACGGACTCGCCGCTACGCCCGATGGGTACGTAACGGTCACCTTCGACAACTCGCCTAACGACGGAAGTCGAGGCATTCTGATGGGTTTTGTTTTGGGCAATCAGGCCCGCGCTTTTTCGGAGTTAACCGATGCGCAACGCCAAGCAGCCGCGCTCGATGCTTTCGCAACGTTCTTTGGCGAAGCAGCCCGCACACCCCAGCGTTACCTCGACCATAGTTTTCTGAACGAACCCTACAGCCAGGGTTGCTACGCCGCTTTATTCGGCCCCGGCATCTGGACTCAATACGGCAGCGCCCTGCGCGCACCGGTCGGCCGCCTGCACTGGGCTGGCACCGAAACCGCTACGATCTGGAACGGCTACATCGAAGGCGCCATCCGCTCCGGCGAACGAGCTGCGGAGGAGGTGGGGATGAATAATGGATAATGTAGAATGAATAATGGGCTGACGCATACTACTCTTGCGTCAGCCCATTATTCACTCTACATTATCCATTATTCATTCCCACCTCCTAGTTCCCCCGGCGTTGCGTGAAGAACGCATACGTACCCAGAATGAAATCCTGGATGGCGGTGCCGTGGTCTTTGCCTTCTGCCGGTGTCAGGCTGATGTCGGTGACACCACGGGCTTTCATCGCCGCTAACGCATCGGTTGAATTACGATAAAATACCTGCTGATCGGCGGTGCCGTGTACAAGCAGTAGTGGCGTCTTCGGCTTCCAGTCATAGACGTTGTTGTCGCGAACGGCTTTCAGCAAATCGGCATCCGAACCGCTGACGATGCTTGCTTTGAAGGCATCGGAAAACGCGTTATTGATGCTCGTGTTGATCGACGATCGGTTGCCGTTGGCTTGCACGTCGCCGGCATACGGCTCTTTGAAGTAAGCGCTCATAGGCCGGTTCAGGCCATACACACGGTTGTAAGTCTGTAAAACCCAGACGTACAGATTGTTGTAACCGGCATTACCGTGCGTGGTCTTCGTTGCCAGATCCTGCATGAAGCCCTCCACATTGTAAGGACCCGCGCCGCACGAAGCCGCCGTAATCCGAAACTCATTCGGAAACTGCTCTTCCATCATTTTCAGCAACGACATCGTCGAATGGCCGCCCTGCGAGTAACCCGCCAGAAAAACCTGATTATCCCAGGGTACTTTGTTCTGGGCGATAAAATCACGGGCCGCCCGCAGCATATCGAGGCTGGCCTGCGCCTCGGTCTGCCGGTGCAGGTAGGGGTGTGGCACACTTTTCGACTCGCCGTATCCGATGTAGTCGGGACAGGCTACGATGTAGCGGTTCGAGGCAAACAACGTACCTGCGTTTACGTCGGCGCTGGTTGTGAAGTACGATGGTGCCTGCGCGTCATCGAAGATGGTGCCGTGTTGCAGGCTGATTATCGGGAAGCTCTCGCTGCCGATGGCCGTAGGGACAATCAGGGCGCCAGAGGCCAATACCTCTGTCCCATCCGCGTTTTTCGTCTTATAGGTAATGCGGTATGCTTTGACGTCGCGCTGCAGAATCAACGAAATAATCGTCGAGTTACCGCCCGTATTGATGCCTAGCGTTGTTACCCGATCGGCTAGTTGGTTACGGGTTAGCGAAGCGATCTGCGTACTGCCTGCCAGCGTGGTGGTAGTTGGCTGTTGGGGGCCATCGCCACCATGCTTGCAACTGGTAAGTTGCAACACCAGCACGGTCATAAGAGACCACAAGGCCAGTAAACGGCTATTTTTCATAAATGTGATCATATACTAATAAGTGCAACGAAAAGATACGCGATTTAGTGTAATAAAAGGGGAATAACACTTAATGTTTATTGAACACCCACTTTTATTACACTAAACCACTCTCCAACGATGGCCTGTATACGTCACCGCCTACTGAACCTGCACGCGTCCTCCGCTAGAGTGCGCAGCAAACTCCGGCGCATAGAAACACTGCACCGTAGCTACGCCCGTCCCGAAGTCGCCCGCGTGCACAACCCGCAGCTTATACTCAAACACATGCGTGCCAGTGGGCAGGTACTCAATAAAGAAATCGGTGCTGGCATCGCGGGGGGCTTCGTAGTACGAAAGCCCATTCTGGTATTTCGTGCCCGATAGGGCCGCAACCGGCTCAAAACCCGATGCCCGTCCGTCTTTCAGGTGTACGTATTCCATCACCCGATCGGTGGTCAGCACCACCCGAACGCTGAGCAGATCGCCCGGTTTCAGCGGTGATTTCGGGTTGATGGGTTCCAGTACGGGCCCAGCCGCCGTATTTCGCTGCCGGAAGAGCGTCTTCTTCACATTCAGATTGCCCGGCCCCGACCGACCGACGGCATCCATTGGCTCGAAGTGCTGCCAATAAGCCGCGCCCCAGCTAATACCCGTTTTGGCGGAAGCCCCTGCGGATCTGCTTACCTCGATCACGCCGAGCTGTGGCGTTACTTCGGCTGGCGCAAACGTTACTTTCTGGTACCCCGTCAGGGCCTCACTACCCTGCGACCGCTTAGCAATGTCCTGGCCGCCCACGCGCACGGTAACCGTGTTTTTGGTGTCGAGCCAGTCGGTGCCGGTTAGCAGGAGTGCGTAGACAGCCTCAGTCGTCGCTTTGGTAGACGGCCACGACTGGGTACGTTTCTGCTGAATAAGCCACTGCCGCATTTTGTCGATAAACACCTGATTACCCGTCGTTTTGGCAAAAGCGGGTTGTTTCCGGTACCAGGCAAAGCCATCGCCAGTGGTACCCGCTTCCAGATACGCCTCGATCAGGTACGCCTGCGTTTCGATGGGCGCCTGATACCAGTACGTACCGCTGACGTTATCGGGCCAGTAGAGGCCTAGCTCGTCGGAGAGTTTGCTGCGCTCGGTCAGCGATTGCAGAATAGCCAGTGCATCAGGCTTGAGGCCATAGCGATAGAGCGTGACAGCGGCGAGCGCCTGCCCCTGTAGATTGCTTTGCGACCACCCTTTCTGAATAGCCGGCAACAGGTACGTTTGCAGGCCCTTATCGACGGGATTGGTCGTAAGGTAGAAGCTACGGGCATACAGGTACGTTGCCGCCCAATAGCTGCCATTGCTGACCTTCGTTTTAGCAAGCCGTTTTTCTTCGGCCATCAACCGTTGCGCCTCGGCGTCTACGTAGCGAATGGCGCTTGCCTGAAGCGTTTTCACATCCGCCTGTACATCCGACTCGAAACGCACGCCCAGTTTTTGCAAATGCCCCAGCCCAGCCAGCACGTGCATGGTCATCCAGACGTTGGGGCGCATGCCCGAAAACCACATCAATCCGCCGTCGGCATCCTGCAACTGCCGTAATTTGGCAATCGCCCGGCGTTGCTGGGCCACCAGATTATTCTGGTCGAAAAACCGCCCTAGTTTGGCCGTGCGTTCGGCTTCCGATTTGGCGTCGGCCAGCCAGGGTGTATTCTCCAGCACCACCGCTTTCAGCTCGTCGTTTTTGGCCAGCGGGCTCTTGGGCGGTGTTTGTTTCCAGGCATCGACCACCTGCCGGAAAGCCGGGCGGCTGTTGAGAATATGGGCACCCAGCGCGTTGGCGTAGAGCTTGCTAAATAGTTGCTCGGCGCAATCGTACTGGTACTCCATCAGGTAAGGCAGCGTTTGCAGGGCATACCAGGCCGGGTTGCTCGTGACTTCCACCGTATAGCGTTCCGTTTGCAGAGGCAACTCGGGGTTGTGATCAGCGAGCGCTTTCAACCGGAATGTTTTGCCCTTATCACCCGCAGTAGGCGTGCCCCCATCGATCCAGAAGGGCTGCACGTCGGTTACCAGTATGCGGTTGGGCAGCACCGGCACCACGCGCTCCTCGCCATCAGTGAACGTACCTGCGCGGGCCGTTACCCGCACCGCAACCGGCGGCAGGCCCTGCGGCACCACGAGGTTCCAGGTTGCCACGCTATTCTGCCCGGCTTTGGCCGAGAACGATACGTCGGCTACGCGCAGGCCCATTTTGGTTGTCAATGACTCGCCGGTGAGCGCGTCCGTGAGGGTCAGCGTGGCCGTACCAGCCAGGGGCTTTCCGCTCAGGTTATCAATGCGGGCGGTGAGACGTAGCGTATCGTTTTCGCGCAGGAAGCGAGGTACGTTGGTCGTCACCATCAACTCTTTCTGCGTTTGCACGGTGGCCTCAAAACTGCCCGTCTGCATGGTTTTGGTATGTGCGAAGGCCAGCAGCCGCCAGCTGGTGAGCGCATCGGGCATGGTGAATTTGAGCACCACCCGCCCCTGTGCGTCGGTCTGAAGCTGCGGGAAGAAAAATGCCGTTTCGTTGAAATTGGTCCGAATCACAGGCTGAGCCACATCAGTCGTTGCGGGCTGATTTGGGGCCGGGGCTGGCTGAGCCTCTCCTTCGGCTTTTTCCTTGCGTTCAGCCATCGCGGCTGGAGCGGCCATTGCCATATCGGCTGACGCGCGGCCTCGTACCGACATTTTCAGCCCCCCTTCCTGCCTGCCATAGCCAGCCATAACCACCTCATTCGAGAAGCCATTCGTTATCGGCATCAGTGCCGTAATCTTCCGTTTGGTACCCAACGCTACTTCAGTAGCGGCATACCCTACATAGCCAAACACCAGCACTGGGTTCTTCTGGGCGGTGGGTATGGTTAGCGTAAACCGGCCGTCGGCGTCGGTGTTTACCCCTTGCTTTGTACCTTTTAGCAGTACACTGGCACCAGGCAGCGGCGTCTGTTTATCATCGGTTGTGATACGCCCTTTAACGACGTTTTTAGCGTAGTCCAGCTCGATGCGGGCGGGCTCGGGTTGAATGAGCACCGCAAACCGGCCGGTATAGGGTATGTATTGATAAGGCCCCCAGCTCAGTTCAGGAAAATTACGTTGTGCATTTCCGCCACTTGCGGGCTGCGGTGGGTACCAGTATTGCCGGGTTATGGCGATACGGAACACGCTACTCACCCAATAGTCATACAGCGCCGAATTGGGCTGGTAAAAGGTCGTCGGCCAGTTGTGCGCGACGAACTGATCGAGCGAGGCATCGTAGAGCGTGGCAACCAGTTCACCCAGCACTTTGTCCTGGTTCGGGCCACTTACGCGTAACGTCCACTGCTCGGCCTGACCGGGCTGTAATTTATCCCGGAACGTCTCGGTTTCGATCGTCAACTGTTTGTTGGTGAACGGAACGGCAATGGTCTCGTTCCTGGTCAGCAAACGTCCGTTCTGCACCATCGCAAAATGCACGGCAAAGCCACCCCGGTGTTTTTCTGCAACGGGCAGTGTTATCTGCGCGGGCTTTTCAGTGGTGGTGATCCACTCCTGCCGCACGATTTTACCTTTTTCCTCAACAGCCATAAGCACGTGACCAGGCTGCCGCGTCCCGATCCAGAACACGACCTCCTCGCCGGGTTGGGCTGTGGCTTTTTGTACCTGCACAAACTCGCCCGACCGCACCGGGGCTGTGGGTTTTTGCGGGTCGATGACGGTGAAGAAGACGGCGTCGGTGGCGGTTTTGCCCGTCGAGTCGGTGGCGTCGATGGCTGCTTCATACAGGCCCGGCGTCAGGCCTGCCAGCGATACAGCCTTTGCCGGTTCGGTACGTACGGTTGTTTTCGCCCAGGTAGCCGGGTTGTCTTCGTCGGCATACAGATCAAGCGGAAACTGCTTCTCGAACTCAGCGCGGGTCAGCGTCGTGCGGTCGGGCTTCTCCCAAAGGCGATTACGCAGCAACGCTCCGTTGCGCGGCGACTCAAGCCGGGCGAGGCGTACCGTGCCGCTCTTCAGGGTCACAGGTACGTTGCTGGCGTTGGTGAGCCCTACGCTGTATGTTTTTTTGTCGGTCGTCAGCACCGGGTTGGGTAGCGGCAGGCTTGCTGTAAGGGCCGTATAGCCGATCGACAGCGTCTGCGTGGTGCTGCGGGTCTCGCCGCTACGGTCTGTTACGTCAATGTTGACGGTATAGGTGAACCGAGGTTTATCGACAGCGGCGATGCTGGCATCGGGCACCGCCGTGAAGGTCAGGCTTACGGTGCCGTCGGCGTTGGTCGTAGCCGTGCCATTGGCGATTTCCTGCTCCTGCCCCGCATTGGGCCGATACGAGCGCCACCAATACCAATAAGGCTGAATATATGTGCGCGTCACGCGGTAGGTCACGTTGGCCCCGTCGACAACCGCACCCGCCAGGGTTTTAGCGGTAGCCTGCACCGTGACGGCCTGCCCCAAAACGGGTGCCTGCTTCATGGGCTCAGCCACTACGGCAAACGTCGGCCGTTTGTATTCTTCAACCCGAACGGTCGCCTGCCCGCCACCATCGGCCCGGTCGACCAGCAAGGTCATCTCTCCTGTGAGGCGGCCTACCGGTGCCGTAAACGTACCTGACGCCGTACCGAATTCATTGGTTTTCAGTTCTGCTTTGCCAACCTCTTCACCGTTGGCGTCGTTGAGCCGGATCGTCACCGACTGGTTGGCCCGGACCGTAAAGTTGTTGTCTTTGCCCCGATAGAGCAGCGTTTTGAAAAAGATCGTTTGCCCCGGCCGGTAAATAGCCCGGTCGGTGAAGATTGCGGCCCGGTCGGCATCCCGCGCTTCGGGGGCGTCGGGCTGACCGTAACGGCCATAGCTATAGAATACCTCTGTATCCAGCACGTCACTACCGCTGGTGAACCGGACCAGATACGTTGACTGATCGGGCAACTGCGAGCGATCCAGGGTCAGGCGCCCCTGGGCATCAGCTTTGCGGGTTGCTTCCGCCACGTAACCCGAGCGGCCCGACCGATCCCGCGCTACCATCACCGTAGCCGTTACGTTGGCCAGTGGCGCGCCCGTTTGCCGGTTGGTTACGAACATGGTTGGCACACCGGCCTGATTAGCTCCCGCCTGCACGTAGGCCAGATTCGACACCACCACCTTACCGATGCTTACGATCTCGGCCCGTTTTTCGCTGGGCTTGGCAAACCGGCCTTCGTTGGATACCAGCAGCGCATAGTGGCCCAGCGGCAAGGCGTTCATGGGCACTTCGGTGCTGTGGGCGCGCAGGTCGCCGTCGTCGGGCAGGGTAAGCTGCCCCTGCGCCACAATCGTATGTTTTTGCAACGTGGCAAACCAACGGTCGCGGCTGTCGTCGTCGTTATAACCGCTATTCTCCAACGCCAGCAGTTCGTCGGGTGTGAGGCGCAGGAGTTTGTAAAACAGCGTTTTTACATTCTGGAAATCGACCCGCGCCCGGAAGGGTTTGTTGGGTTCGTTCACAGCCTCGGTCTGTACTGACAGCGTAGGCTGATATAGGTTGTTGAGTAACGGCTGGGCCTGTTGCGCCGGGTAGCTCTTCGGGAACCGCGCAATGAGGTCGCGGGCTAATTCGGCAGCGGTTTTCCGGTCCCAGCGGCGGGTCGAATCATCGGTGTTGCCGGCACTGGGTACGTTGCCACGCCCCCGTATGTAATTCCGAATAACGCCATCGGGTTGCGCCAGTAGTTGCACCAGTGCCAGGGCGTATTCGGCTTCGGCGGGCTGGTTTTTGTACCGCGCCATCTGCCGCCGGAGTGTTTGCTCCATCAGGTCGCGCTCGTTGGGCAACGTACCTGACTGCCGCACAAACTGCAACCGCTCCACGTCGATCACGGCCAACGCCAGCGGGTCTTTGTCGGCTTGGTGGAGGCGGATTAGTTGCTGGTACAGGGCCAGTGCCTGGTACTTACCCGACAGCGTATCGGTGGTTGGTAAGGTTTTGCCGACGAACGCCTCGGGATCGCTCAGGTACGTTGGGTCGTTCAGATCAAACGCGTTGATTGGCTTGGTCAGGTCGTTTTCTGAATTAGCAAAAAAGCCGATAGCCCGTTGCACCAGCACATCGTAGAGCGTGGGTCGCAGTTGTCGGCCTGCTTCGTTGCCCGGCGTCAGGATGACGTCGTAGGTGGTAAGTGGTGTTTTTTGTAGCACAGCGGGCTCCAACGACGCTCTGTAAAGCGTCGTGATGGTCTGCATCAGGCGGCGCGTATCCCAGGTACGTGGGTCGGTGCTGACGTCGGTCGAGTCGGGGCCAGCTACGTCGGCACCGGGGGCCGTGCTGGTGCGGTTGAAAAACCGGTAGCGGTTGTTCTGGTAAAACTGCCAGTATACGTCGGCCAGCACTGATTGCAGCACAGCACGGGTCGCGCCGTTGGTTTCGGCAATGTCGGCGGCCAGTTCCCGGGTCAGTGTTACGTACGTCTCTTCGTCTTTGGCTGCCTGCGTTCTGAAGACCACGCGCCGCATCGCCGCTTTCAGCAGTTGAGGCTGATTGTTGGTTTTTTTAGCCTCCGCATACAGCCGGTCGGCAATTTCCAGAGCCGATTTGGGCAGCCCTTTTGCCATCAGCGAGTCGGCTTTACGCCACTCGGTTGGGTAATCGATCATGGGGGCAGGGGCGTGGCCGACCGGGCCGGGCAACGACAATAGCCATAGCCAGGGGCCCAGCAAAAACACGCGCAGGAAGGTGAGATGAACAGACATGGTACGTACGGTTACGTGATTAAGACAACGTTGAGCGGCTAACGTTTAGTTGGCACCGGTGGGTTTACGTAACTAAGAGTATAGGGCTGCGGGAAAGGTTGGAGACGCAGATGTGCCCGAATTATAACTTTATTAGAATGTATCCGTCGAAAATCATTTTAAGCGGCAGCGTGTTATATTGAGTAGCCCGACTGGTATTTTCCACATTCTCCCCGGCTGGGCTGTGGCTATGAAAAACAGAACAATGCTCTCTGCGGCGCTGACTCTGCTGCTCGCTGCGACACTCTGGAGCTGTGGCCCGTCCTATGTGGGCGTTCGCAGCGGCCCGGCCTATGGTCCTGCGTATGGTTATTATGGCGCACGCCCCTACTATGGCTATCGCCCACGCGTTTATGTAGCGCCAAGACCACGGGCTTATTATCGTCGCCCTTATTATAATTACAGTTATCGGCCTAACACCCCTCGCTATGGCAATGGCGGGCGGCGCGGATGGCGGTAACCTTCATTCGTATTGAGCACAGGATCCCGGTCGGTTGGCCGGGATTTTTTGTTATTGGGTTATGCCTTTGGAAAATAGACAGTCTGCTACGCCACTCGACGACTTTCGGCCCGGCGACACGTTTGCCAATCGGATTGCCCTCTCGCTCAGCGGTCTGCACCGTCCGCGCCGGGCGGGCATCAGCGGTACGTCGGCGCATGGGGCCGATTCGATTATTCTGGCTGGTATGTATGAAGATGACATCGATGCCGGTGATCGCATCTGGTATGCGGGGCACGGCGGCCGCGATCAGAAAACGGGCAGGCAGATAGCCGACCAAACACTCGACGCCTACAACATGGCGTTGCTTCGGAATGTGGCGTCGGGGCATCCCATCCGGCTGATTCGGGGCGCAACCCTTCGGAATGACTATGAGCCTACCGAAGGATACCGGTACGAAGGGCTCTTTCAGGTACGTTCCTACGAGCGAATCCGGGGCAAGGCGGGCTTCTGGATCTGGCTGTTTTATCTGGAGCGGCTGACGACTGAACGAATTAGCCGATCATACACTCGAAAAGCGTAGCCGTCGCATAACGGTCGGCCTACTTTTTGCGTTATTTAGGATACGGCTTCGTAATCGCAATCAACATGAAATTGACCGCTCTGGTACTCCTGCTTACGGCCCTGCTGACGATGGTCGAGGTTCCGGTTCAAGCCTACGCTTCGGCCCCTTCCGAGTTAACGGTGAAGGCTAAAGAAGAAGCTATCTTCAAACGCAAACGAAAAGGTTACCGCCGGAAGCGTGGTTTCCTCTGGGGCCTGTTCCGCAAGAAAGACTGCGGCTGCCCGAAACATTAAAAATAGCAAGGGGCGCGGGGCAGGGATGGCAGGGTGAATGCAAAAACATACCCAGCCACCCCTGCCCCGCGCTATTCTATCCCCGCGCTGCCTGTCCGCCTGTAACGAGCCGATTGTTTTCGTCAGGAAAAACGACCAGCGGCTTGTGGGTTTTTGCCTCGTCGGCCGTTAATGTACAGTAGGCAATGATGATGATGACGTCGCCGGGTTGCGCCCGACGAGCCGCGGCCCCGTTGAGGCAAATAATGCCCGTACCGCGTTCGCCTTTGATGACGTACGTGATCAGTCGCTCGCCGTTGTTGTTGTTCACAATGTGCACCTGCTCGTTTTCAAGCAGCCCTGCGGCGTCCATCAGATCTTCGTCGATGGTGATGCTGCCCACGTAGTTCAACTCAGCCTGAGTGACCTTCACGCGGTGCAACTTCGATTTCATTAAGGTAAGCAACATGGTTCGTTGTTGATGGGCTGTTTTTAGCCCGGCAAAAGTAGAGACAACCCTCTGCCCCACAAAACAAGGCGGCCCCGCGTAACGTTCGGGCGGCTACAAACGTACCGCATTCGCCGCAAACCACGCCCGGCACGCCTCTAAACTCGATTGCCCCGAGGCGACTTGCATGACAAAATCAAACAATTCCTGCTGAGGCAGTTTCTGGTCTAATCGCATTCCATTTAGTTTTAGAAAGGCAAGCGCCGCTTCAAGACCAGTGCGTTTGTTACCGTCGGAGAAGATATGATTACCGATGATGCTGTAACAATACACCGCGGCCTTATCTGTCAGGATTGGATACATAGGTTCACCAAACAGGTCAGCTTGTACGGCGTTAAGTAGATAATCCAGACTTTCTTCGTGCAGATAATTGAAGGGCGGCATAAAATTACCACCATGCACCTCCACCGTTCGCCGATTAATGAAGCAAACGTCTTCTTTATCCAGATAAATCACGCCAGTTTACGGAAGACGGTTTCATACTCAGTGAAGTCTTCTTCGACAATCTGCTCCAGACGCTGACGCTTATTTCGCTGAAGGATATCCGTTACCTCCACGACTAAAGAACTGACGAACTCAGGCTCGTTGACGGCCATTTCAATCAATGCCTGTTTGATCGCTTCTTTATCAACTATGGTCATGATATGCACGGTTTATGCGTGTAAGTTACTCAACGCCAGTCGGCGCGCAAAAGTTGGATCAGAACGGCACCACCACTTTCAGGCTCACGTTACGGCCCATATTGAACACGCCTACCCGCCCGGTCGCATTGTTGACATCGAGGTATTTGAGGCGGCTCTGATGGGCCTGATAGATCACGTCGAAGAGGTTATTGGCCGATAGAAACACCGAGAAGAGCGTTTGTTTTTGATTGCCGGTTACGTCGGCGCCCGCACCCACGTGCACCAGTGTATAGCCGGGCGTAGCGGTTTCAGTATTGTAAGCTGCCAGAAACCGGTCCTGCCGCTGCGTTACCTCTACGTCGAGCGTCGCGTACAGATTGCGGAACCGTGATTTGATCCGGTCGCGCGTCAGGCGGAGTTGGCTCACCCAACGGGGCGCGGGCATAAACGGCAGGTACTGCGCATTTTCGGCCACAGCCGACAGGTTTCGGCCAAATACGGCCGAGTAGGTTTGTGTTAGCGAGAACCAGCGAGCCGCCGCCGGGTTGAACGTCACGGTGCCTTCCATTCCCTGCAAGCGGGCATTACCCTGCGCGTAGCGATACACAGGTACGTTCCCCTGAAACAGCGAATCGATGCCAGCCGCCGTCTGCACCCGTTCCGAGTATACGTAATTCTGAATGCTGTTCTGGAAGAGGCTAAAGTCGACGTACCAGTTCGGGCTTTCGTACGTAAAGCCCAAGTCGCCCTGATAGGCTACTTCCGGCACGGCGTCGAGCTTACCAATCTCGTACCGGAACGTACCTGCGTGCACCCCATTCGACGACAGCTCGGGTACGGTCGGCGCCCGGAACCCGCGCGATATGTTGGCGCGGATGTTGAGCCGGTCGGTAAGCGAATAAACCGCACCCAAACTCGCCGACACGTTGCTGTACGATTTGTCGGCACCCGCAAATCGCTGACTACCCGGCCCCTGCGAACGTACCTGGAAAGCCCCGTCGGCGTCGGCATAAAGCGCCCCAATCTGTAGCGAACGCGCATCATAACGTACCCCGCCGCTGATTTTCAGCTTGTCGATATTCTTCTTAAAAAACACAAACCCGCCCAGATCAAATAGATCGTAGTTGGGGTATAAAGCCTGATAGCCCTGGTTATCCAACGCCTGTTGCATACCGTTACTACCTAGTGTAACCTCCCAATTGTGACGCACCGGCAGGTTATACCGCAAGTCGAAATAGTTAGTGAAGAGCCGTAGCCCCAGCTGAGCCTGATTGGGCCGAACGATATCGGCAAACTCGTCGCGACTGTTGCGGGCGTGGCTCAGGTTGAAGGTCAGCGCGCCGCCGTTGCGGAATTGGAAGAGGTTGTTGAGCGAAACTTTCCCGTTGATCAGGTGCTGCGAATTGTAAGGCAAAAAGTCGCGGCTGTTCAGCTCGCTATCCGTAACAGGGCGGTCGGCCTGTGTACCGTCTACCCGTACAGAGGTGGTGGTGAACCGGCCGGTCAGCGAATCGCGCGTGCCGTTGATGATGTTGAACCGCTGATCGGTCCGCAGGAAATAAAGCCGCGAATAGCCCCATTTCTTATTCAGGCCAATAAAGCCGCTCAAGTCGATCACGTCGGCGTAGTTTGATGCAAACACCCGCCCATCGGCCCGGTTACGGTAGTTGGCCGACGATTTAGTGGATACTACCCCCTGCCAGACAAAACCATTCTGGTTACCAGCTACCTGCACCGAGGCTCCAAGCAGGTTGTGGTTGGTCTGGTAGTTGGTCAGCAGCCGGCCGCGCACTTTACCCTCCTCAACGGGCCGTGCCGACAGGGCCGTGACCACGCCGCCCAGCCCATCTGAACCATACATGAGGCTACCCGCCCCCCGGATGATCTCATACCGGTCGATGGCATATTCGTCGAGTTGAATGCTGTGTTCTTCGCCCCACTGATTGTCTTCCTGCCGGATGCCATCGTGCATGGTGATGACCCGGTTAAAGCCCAGCCCCCGGATAATGGGCTTGCTGAGGCCCGCGCCCGTCGTTACCTGCGACATACCGGGCAGTTTGGCCACTGCATCGATCAGGTTGGTTGAACTTTGTTGCAGCATCCGTAGCTGCGACAGCGCCGTAATGGGCACCGGGCTTTCGCGGATGATCGTCTTGGTAGCCGCGCCCGAGACAATTACCTCTTCGAGCATCTGCGAGCTGTTTTCCATTACAAAATCCTGCGTTGTTTCACCCTGCACCACAACGGTCTGCACCAGTGTTTTGTGGGAAATATAGCTCACCTGCACCGTGAACTTACCGGCAGGCAGGTTCGTAATCCGATAGCTACCGGTAACATCGGTGGTAGCGCCTAACCGCAAGTCAGGCAGGTAAATGGCGGCACCGATAACGGCCTCGCCCACGCGTTCACCGTGTGTAACTTTCCCCGTCAGGGTATTCTGGGCAATACATATAGAGAAAGGCAGCCCCATAAAGGCTACCAGGAGGAGTAACAGTTTCATGCATTCGGGAAGTCTTGGTTGATAGTCAATAGGCCGCAGCACAGGTCAAACC
The DNA here is from genome assembly GCF_041321105.1 of Fibrella musci. NCBI lineage: Bacteria > Pseudomonadati > Bacteroidota > Cytophagia > Cytophagales > Spirosomataceae > Fibrella > Fibrella musci. The sequence continues at coordinate 342,165 of NZ_JBGGWD010000002.1, forward strand.
AGTCGTGCCGACCGAACCTGTTCCAACGAGCCTTAAAAGAAGGTGACTAGACCAACGGGGGACCCCGATGCGAAAAACAAGTGAAAGCTGCCGAGTAAACAGACTCAGCCAGAGCGATAGCCGGGGCTGGTAATAACGGCGCAACCGGAGCTACGAAGACAAAAAAGGCTGGCTCGGTGAATGGATAACACGCATCGGTTACCGCATCGAGCCAGACCAGTTCCTGCCGGGTATGGTCATTAGGCTGAACAGGCCCGTTGGCCTTGGGCAGGAAGGGGTGGGCGTGAACGACAATCGTTCCGTCGGGCAGACGGTGCGCGTGGCGGAAAACCACTGCGTTGGTCAGCATGAATAGCTGAACCAGCAGCAGAAGCCGGGCCACCGTGGAACGATATAAAAGTCGATTACGCATAGCTATCGGTCAAATATAGTGCAGCTGCGGTGGAAGCAAGGCTCTTTTAATAAGATACAAGAAATATGAGGTTTTTACATAAAGTATTTTACTTATACCATATTGTTAGTAAAACTTTTTTTGTTTGTAGGTTAGTTAACAATAAAGAAAATAGCATAATTTGATAGTTCCAGTCTTGCATTTGTACTATGTCAAGATTAACTTTGACGTAATAAATTAGTTATACCGTAACAGAATTGGCACGGCATTTGAAATAGAATTCAACGAACTCTTTTTCAGTGCCCAACCCTCAAAAGCCTACAGAGATGAAAACGATCCGTTTGTACATGATGCTGCAGTGGATTCTCTTCCTGCCCATCATTTTGCCTTTGTGCATGGTGTTCGGTGCGTTGCGCGGTGCGGTATTAATGGCCGAGCGTGTCATCGAGCAAATGAGTATCGACGTTAGCTATAAATCGGCAGATTCTTCGGTGCATTCCGAAGCCTGAACAGCCGAAGCCTATATTACAGACGGGGCGACAGCGGAACCGAATGGTTTACGTTGTCGCCCCGTCGCGTTAAAAAATATAGTCCAGGTTTTTGTCTTTGAATTCCTCGTTATCCAGTTCGAGAAATTCCTCCCAGAACCCATCATTAGGTAAGCCCGCCCGCAGAATCAGTGGTTCCTTTTTGACGGGGTGTACGAAATACAAACGGCGGGCGTGAAGGTAAATTTTCTTTTCGGGTACGGGTCGGTCATAGCCATACTTGACATCGCCCCGGATTGGGCAACCCATCGCCGCCAGCTGCGCCCGAATCTGATGCGGCCGTCCTGTCAGGGGTTCTACTTCCAGCAGATAATGCTCGTTGATCTTGCCCAGCAGGCGGTAGCTTAGCTCAGCCCGTTGCGAGCCCGGCACTTCGTAATCGTAGGTCGTTACCTGATTCTTGGCCTCGTCTTTTACCAGGTAATGCACCAGTTTCCCTTTCTTTTCGGCCGGGTGTTGGCGCACCACGGCCCAATAGGTTTTCTGCACCTGCCGCTTCCGGAAGATTTCGGCCATCCGCTCGGTAGCTTTCGAGGTACGTCCGAACACAACCAATCCGCTGACAGGCCGATCGAGCCGGTGAATGGGGTTTAGAAATACGTCGCCGGGTTTGTTGTATTTTTCCTTGACGTATTCTTTCAGCAGTTCCGTCAGCGACGGGTCGCCGGTGCGGTCGCTTTGGACAAGCACCCCCGGCTCTTTATTCACAATTAACAGGTGGTTGTCTTCATAGACCACCGAGTAAGGCAAACGCTTCTTCATAAAAACAAACCTATAGGGTTTTCAAAACCTTATAGGTTTAAGGTCAACTTAGTACGCTTCCGATTCGTTCGGGAAGTCGTTGGTTTTCACATCATCTACGTAGTGGCTGATGGCTTCCTGCATGGCGGTGTGCAGGTCGGCATAGCGGCGCAAAAAACGGGGCTTAAACTCCTTGTTGATGCCCAGCATATCATGGATAACCAGAATCTGCCCGTCGGCATCTGGCCCGGCCCCAATACCGATGGTAGGGATAGCCAACTCCGTCGACACCTGCTTGGTCAGCGCCGCCGGAATTTTTTCGAGTACCAGTCCAAAGCAGCCGATGTCTTCGAGCATGTGCGCATCGTCGATTAGTTTCCGGGCTTCATCCTGCTCTTTGGCCCGTACGGCATACGTACCAAACTTATAGATCGATTGGGGGGTAAGGCCCAAGTGCCCCATTACGGGCACCCCCGCGCTCAGAATACGCGTGATTGACTCCCGGATCTCCTGCCCGCCTTCCATCTTCACGGCATGCGCCCCCGACTCTTTCATGATCCGAATAGCCGACCGTAACGCCTCGGATGAATTACCCTGGTACGACCCAAACGGGAGGTCAACCACTACCAACGCGCGTTTTACGGCCCGCACCACAGAGGTAGCGTGGTAGATCATCTGATCGAGCGTAATGGGCAGCGTGGTTTCGTGACCCGCCATCACGTTGGAGGCCGAGTCGCCCACCAGGATCAGTTCAACGCCAGCGGCATCGACTACGCGCGCCATCGAAAAATCGTAGGCGGTTAGTGCTGAAATTTTTTCACCCCGGCTTTTCAGCTCCTGGAGTGTGTGCGTGGTAACGCGCTTGATGTCGGGGTTATGTACAGACATGTGGGAATGACTTTTCGCAAAGATAGAGTGGGGAAGAACGCAATGGCCCAGAAACCATTCCCGCCCACTGGTCGTTGAGTGCCGTAGGGCCCTGCTGCGCCGTTGTGGCCAACTGCCCTTCTTTTGTTTCTATATGGTTACCCTTGGTCGGTACTTTATCTTTCTGGGTACGTTGTTTCGCAATCGCGAACGCCTGTCCGTATACATGCGCCTGATCCTTGACGAATGCGTCAGCATCGGCGTCAATTCCATCTTCATCGTCTCGATCGTCGCCTCCTTCATTGGCGCCGTCACCTGCGTTCAGACGGCCTATAACCTGGATAACCCGTTTGTGCCGCGCAATATTATCGCCTTCATTGTGCGTGACAGTACCATCCTCGAATTTGCCCCGACGATCAGCGCCATTGTACTGGCTGGCAAGGTAGGGTCAAACATTGCGGGGCAACTAGGCACGATGCGCGTGACAGAGCAGATCGACGCGCTCGAGGTAATGGGCATCAATTCGAGTTCATACCTGGTTTTGCCCAAGGTGATCGGCGCCATGTTTATGTTTCCGTTACTCACTATTATGGCCGCGTTTCTGGGCATTGTGGGTGGCTACATCGCCGGTATGCTGACCAATGTGATTTCAAACGAAGATTTTCTGGCAGGTCTTCGCCTCGATTACAATCCCTTCGGCATAAAATTCGCCCTGATCAAAACGGAAGTCTTTGCGTTCCTGATCGCCACGATTTCCGCCTATCAGGGCTTCAACGTCAGCGGCGGTGCGCTTGAAGTAGGTAATGCGTCGACCAATGCCGTAACAGCCAGCTGTATATCGATTATCATTGCCGATTTCGTGCTCACGCAGTTGTTATTGGCGTAGATCACCCCCTCCCTAAAGGGGGTCTTTCGGCGCAGTTGTAGTGTCGTCCGCTCTACCGTTGTGCATCAACAATACGCATGCGCAAGCAAAGCTCCCTTTAGGGCGGGGGGTGTTTTGACTCATGATTGAAATCAAAAACATACAGAAAACCTTCGGCGACCGGCAAGTGCTGGCGGGCATCAGCGGGCAATTTCAACAGGGCGAGACCAGCCTGGTTATTGGCGGCTCGGGTACGGGTAAAAGCGTATTGCTGAAATGCATGATTGGCTTGGTGAAGCCCGATGAAGGCGAGGTGCTCTACGACGGCCGTAACTTTCTGACGAGCCACGAAGACGATATCAAGGCTATCCGCCGCGAAATGGGTGTCCTTTTTCAGGGATCAGCGTTGTTCGATTCGAAAAACGTGCTCGATAACGTCCGCTTCCCGCTCGATATGCTTACCGAGATGAAGGAAGACGAAAAGCTCGACCGCGCCCACGCTGCCTTGCAACGGGTTGGGCTGGAAAATGCCGAGCAACGGATGCCGTCGGAGATTTCGGGCGGGATGAAAAAACGAGTGGGTATTGCGCGGGCTATCGTAATGAACCCTAAATACCTGTTTTGCGACGAACCCAACTCAGGCCTCGACCCACTCACGTCGATCAAGATTGATCAGCTCATCAAAGAGATCACCGACGAATACAAGATCACCACGGTCGTGATTACACACGACATGAACTCGATGATGGAGATCGGTGAGAAAATCATGTTCCTCTACCAGGGCAAAAAATTGTGGGAAGGCAACAGCGAAACCCTCCCCCACTCCGACGTAAAAGAACTGAACGAATTCATCTATGCCAACAAGCTATTGCGCGAGATGGAAGGGAAGTAAGAATATGTTCAATGTCCAAGGTTCAAGGTCCAATGTAACTGGTGCAGAAACGTGTTCTGATCGCTACGTTAGACTTTGAACCTTGGACATTGAACGAATGACTATTTCGCCGCAACACCCTCTTTGCGGGTTTTGGCCCGAACAAGTACGTGTTGCCCAACTTTCGCCCCCATGGCAACCCCATTATCCAGCGCCGACCGGTAGTGAATCCCACCATACAGGCGACTAACCGATGCTTCGTTGGCAGCGTCGTTGAAGGACTTGAACGAACGTACCCCGTGGCCGTATTTATATTCCGTCGAATCGGTAAAGGCGATGTTATCACCCATCAACTGAGTCAGCACAGTAGCAGCGGCAGATGAGATGGTGCTGTGCCCGCTTGGATATTCGGGGAACGGCGGCGTTTGCAGGAAGGGGGCCCACTTCGGATCGATCGATTTGTTGATGACCGTTTCGGGCCGGACGGTTCGGCTACGGTACTTCTCATCCCAGCAGGCAATGAAGCCATCAGCCAGCGCGAAAGAGGTCAGCACATACGCCTCGGCCATCCGCATCAGGTCCAGCTTTTGCTGACGACCCACCGTTTGCGCAATCGCCAGCCAGTGACCACCCGGCGTCATTTTTTTGGAAGCGTACATCACGTGCCCGGCTACGTTCATCACAAAGGCATTGTCATCCCAGAAATAGGCAATGTCGTTTTGCTCTTTGGTTAGTTTCCTACCGGTTTCGTATACTTCCATAACCTCTTTCTCGTACGGGCTACCTTTGGCTAAACTGTAAGCGTATGGACGCGGGGGCATAAACTGATTGCAGGTATCCATTGTCCAGCAGCGGATGTTGTTCCACTTCGGCTCGGCGGCATCCATGTAGGCTGGCGGGGTGGGCACCCAGGTGCCATCCTCATTGGTGACGGTGTGTTTGAAACCCCGCGTCTGTTTGTAATGGTCTTTGGCGGCAAACTCGAGGATATTTTTAGCTACGGCCTCACCATAGGCCATCGACCGTTCCCGCACGTCTTCAGGCACGCCATCGGCTTCAAACTGTTTGTAAAAGTCAGGCTCGAATTCGTCGTAGAAATTGGCCGAGAACGTCAGCGCCCGCGCTACCGTTAAGAACGCCTTGGCACCAGCGATTGGGTAGCAATACTCCTGCCCGGCTTCAGGCTTGGCGGCATTGCTGAAGCCCTTCATTTTACCGCTCAGCGACTCATAATTGGCGTTGAAAGGGGCCATTGCCTCGTAACCGGCCAGGGTAGCATAGCCATAGATACGGCTGGCAACCGGCGGCGAGAAAATGTCGTGGATAACTACCTGCGTCAGCTTGTCCAGGCAGGCATTATATCGTTCAGGATTGCTGGCTTTGGGCATGTACTCGGCCGGTGACGCCGATTTCTGGCAACCCGCCAACACCAACAGGCACAAGGCAAACAACCCGCCAAGAAGCCGTGATTTCTTCATTTCTATAATTGGTTAAACAAGAGTACCGCACCGGCGAACCGATCTTACAAAATTAACAAAATAAAGAGGGATCGTGAAAGTCTGGGCATAGCAAAAGCGGCCATTACCAAGCTGGTAATGGCCGCTTTTGTATAAAAATCTAAACCTATAAGGTCTTGGAGACCTCACAGGTTTGATAGGTTTGCCTAATTCCCCTGACTAGTTGCTTCACCTTTCCAAACGTTGTTGCGTGGATTGTAGTCGGGCAGTTTCTCGTCGGGATCGATGGTGACCCGGCTGATCGGCGCGGTTGTGTTGGCGCGAAAGCTCCACGTACCGCCACGTTGCCACACTTCCACGGGCAGGTTCACCCGGCTCTTTTTGCCGTTGCTTTCCTGAATCTCGATCACCGCCGGCATCGCCAGTTTGTCCAGATTTTCAATAGTGATCACGCTCCCTTTCTCGGGCGATTCGGGATACTGCACATTCTTAACGGCCTGATCGAGCTTCCAGGTTTCGAAGAACCAACCCCGCCAGAACCAGCCCAGGTCTTCGCCTGCACCATTTTCCATGCTCCGGAAGAAGTCGTGCGGTGTGGGGTGTTTGAACGCCCACCGGTTTACATATTGCCGGAAAGCGTAGTCGAACCGCTCGGGGCCGAGAATGCTTTCGCGCAGAATGCGCAACCCCATACCGGGCTTGTAATAGGCCAGGATGCCCAGTGCCTGCGCCGGTTGCACATCTGGAATGGTCAGGATGGGTTCTTTGGGTTGATACAGGGCCGGAGCCACATCGTGCATAGTGCCACGCTCCCGGTTGTATTCGCCTTTGTTGAAGGCCGCCAGCGACAGGAAGTTGATGAAGGTATTGAAGCCCTCATCCATCCAGGCGTACTTCCGTTCGTTGTTGCCCACGATCATTGGGAACCAGTTGTGGCCAAATTCGTGGTCGGTTACGCCGAAGAGCGCGTCGTTCTTATCACGGTGGTCGCAGAAAACGATACCGGGATATTCCATACCGCCTACGATACCAGCCACGTTGGTAGCAACCGGGTACGTGTATTCGTAGACGTACCCAGAGTAGAACTCAATGCTGTGTTTGACGTACTCCGTCGAGCGGTTCCACGAATCGTTGGTCGCGCTTTCGGCTGGGTAAACCGACTGAGCCAGTGCCGTTTTGCCACTCGGCAGATTGATTTTAGCGGCATCCCAGACAAACGCTTTCGACGAAGCCCAGGCAGCATCGCGGGTGTTGGTTACGCGGAACCGCCACGTTAGCCGCCCCGATTGCTTGGGCCGCGAGTTGGCGTTATTTACTTCATCTTTGCTACGAATCAGAACGGTTTTGTCGCTCTGCCGCGCCTGCGCCAGCCGCTTGATCTGTTCGGCGGTGAGTACTTCGGCAGGGTTCAGCAGTTCGCCCGAGCCCACGACGATGTGGTTCCAGGGTACGTTGACGGCGTATTCGATGTCGCCGTAGTCGAGGTAAAACTCGCCCGCACCGAGGTAAGGCAGCGTGTTCCAGCCCTGGATATCGTCATATACGCACATACGCGGGTACCACTGCGCCAGTTCGTAGATGATCCCGTCGCGGCGTTTCACCTGCCCCATCCGGTCAGAACCGTATTCGGGAACTTTGAATGAGTACGTGATTTTCACCTTCACCACATCGCCACCGGGCTTCATGGCTTCGCTCAGCTTCACCTGCATCCGGCTGTCGGTCAGCACATAGTTGGCGGGCGCAAACTTCTTGGCACCCTGCTCCACCTGTACAGCCGTAATTCCGAAGCCACCGTTGAAGTCTTTATTTCCGAACCGGCCACCTTGGATGGGCGTCGTTTTAGCTGCCCGCGAGCTATCGCTGAATGCATTCTGATCGAGTTGCAGCCAGAGGTAGTTGAGCGATTCGGGCGAGTTGTTCTTGTAGGTGATCTCGACTTCGCCCATCACGACGTTCTGCTCGTCGTCGAGGTTAACGTTGATTTTATAATCAGAGCGGTTTTGCCAGTAACGCGGCCCCGGCGCGCCGCTGCCGGTCCGGTAGTCGTTGCCCGGCTGCATGTTGAACAGCGGGTGAAAAAGGGCTTTCTGGTCGTAGCCCGCGGTGCCACTGGTTGACGAAGATGTCTGTGCCAGACCCTGCCAGCTTACAAAGCAGGCGGCAGCGACAAGTAGTTTTTTCATTGAAAACAGCGTTGCGGCAGCGTCACCAACGTAGGCAACGTACCTATTTACTTGTAAAAATAACAAGATGCCGGAAACTATAGGGCGAGTATAGGATAGACGGTCGTGGGTACGTTATCACACCGTTTACCGCAGCGCCTCAAACAGCACCTCGGCCGGGTGAAGCGCTGTGCGGTGCGCCCCGTCATGAATCTGATGGCGGCACGACGTACCTGCGGCGGCGATAATCACGTCGGCTGGTTGCTGCCGTACCGTGGGCAACAGCACTAGTTCGCCCACCTGCATCGACACGTCGTAGTGCTCTTTCTCATAGCCAAACGACCCCGCCATCCCGCAACATCCCGACGGAATCAGCTCGACGGTGTAGTTTTTGGGCAAGGCCAGAATTCGTTTACTGTGGGCCATGTTCGACACCGCCTTCTGCTGGCAGTGACCGTGCACTTTCACCAGCCGTTTTTCGTCGGTAAACACCTGCGGATCGATCCGTTTATGATCCAGTTCGCGGGCGATAAACTCTTCAAACGTCAGCGCGTTTTTGGCGATGCGCCGGGCGTCTTCGGCCAGCGACGCATCGACCAGATCGGGGTATTCGTCGCGGAATGTCAGGATAGCCGAGGGCTCCAGACCCACGAGCGGGGTGTCGTCGGTTACCCGTTCACGCAGGGCCAGGATGTTTCGCTCGGCGAGTTTCTTCGCGTATTTCAGCATGCCTTTCGAAAGAGCTGCCCGGCCGCTTTCGCCATGATCGGGCAAGACTACTTCGTAGCCCAGCTTACCCAGCAGCCGCACCGCCTTTTGGCCCACCGATACATCGTTGAAGTTGGTAAACTCGTCGGCAAACAGATACACTTTCTTACCGCCTGCGGGGCGGTTTTCGGGTGCCGTTGGCCAGGTACGTTTGAGCCACCCCGACAGCGTTGTGCTGTGCAGGAGGGGCATGGTCCGGTCGGGGTGGAACCCAACGATCCGGTTGGCAATCCGGCGTAACGACGACGTACCCAGCACGGCGTTCCACGCCCAGGGCACATAACTAGCCAGGCCCGACAGCCGCGCAAAATTGGCGACTAACTGCGACCGAATCGGTACGCCATTGGCGTCGTAATAATGTTGCAGGAATTCGGCCTTTAGTTTCGCCACGTCCACATTCGACGGGCACTCCGATTTGCAGGCTTTGCACGAGAGGCAGAGATCGTACACCTGTTTGATCTCGTCGTGGTCGAAGCGGTTTTCTTTGGGCGAGCGCGTCAGCATCTCGCGCAGGATGTTGGCCCGCGCCCGCGTCGTATCTTTCTCGTTACGGGTAGCCATATAGCTGGGACACATCGTTCCACCTGACAACTCCGTTTTTCGGCAATCGCCCGAGCCGTTGCACTGCTCGGCATGTTGCAGCACCGTCTGATCCTGATACCGGAAGTACGTCTGAAAATCGGGCGTCTGCTGATTGGCCTCGTAGCGCAGGTACGTGTCCATCGGCGGCGTATCCACGATCTTGCCGGGGTTGAAGATGCCTTTGGGGTCCCAGAGCTGCTTTATCTGCCGCATCAGCTCGTAATTGTGCGCCCCCACCATCTGCGGAATAAACTCGCCCCGTAGCCGCCCATCGCCGTGCTCACCCGACAGCGAGCCGTTGAATTTCTTCACCAGCGTAGCAATTTCTTCAGCAATCAGTCGGAATTGGCGGTGCCCTTCCGCCGTTTTCAGGTTAATAATCGGCCGAAGGTGTAGCTCGCCCGAACCGGCGTGAGCATAATGCACCGACGCCATGTTGTGCTTCTTCAGAATCTCGTTGAATTCGCGGATGTAATCGGGCAAATCGTTCACGTCGACGGCCGTATCCTCGATCACTGCTACCGCTTTCTCATCGCCGGGCAAATTACCTAACAGCCCCAGCCCCGCTTTCCGTAAAATCCAGATCTTTTTGGTGTCATCGCCAAAGAGCAGTGGGTAATGGTAGCCTAACCCCGCCGCCCGCATATCGGCCTCCATCTGGGCTGCGGCTTCTTCTACTTCGGCCCGTGTCGGTCGCGACAGATCGACAACCAGAATGATCGGGAAGCCACCCGTAGGCGTTTTCTGCACGAAGAAGCTGTTCTTGCGCTGTTCGGCGTTGGAGTCGGCCCGTTCCAGAATGATGTCGTCTATTAGCTCAACGGCCTGCGGTTTGTACTTCAGCGCCACCAGCGTTGCGCGCAACGATTCGTCGATCGTGTGGCAATGCACACACACCAGCCCGCCTTCTTTGGGCGGCAGCGACACCAGATTCAGCGTAATCTCGGTCAGAAAGCACAACGTTCCTTCTGAGCCGGCAATGAGCTTACAGAAATTGAATGGCTCGCCACCCGGCGTAAACGGCTCACAGTTAAGCAGCTCGTCGAGCGCATATCCTGTGTTGCGGCGCTCAATAGTGGGTTTGGGAAAATGCGCCCGTATCTCGGCCTGATTCGTCGGATTGGCCAGTAGTGCGTTGGTTTTCAGCAGGATCTGATCGGCCAAGGTGGGGTGATCGGTCGGCGTCTGCCCCACCTTACGGCTGGCCTCGGCCACCGCTTTGGTGTATTCCCAACCCGACAGATGGCTGAATGACACCTCCGAGCCGTCGGCCAGCAGTGCTTTTACGGCCAGCGTGTGCTCACGGGTAGCCCGGTATACTACCGAGTTGGACCCACACGAATTGTTACCTACCATGCCCCCGATCATGGCCCGGTTGGCGGTACTGGTCTCCGGCCCGAAATAGAGGCCATATGGTTTCAGAAACAGGTTCAGTTCATCCCGAACGACACCCGGCTGAACACGTACCCAGCGCTCCTCGGGGTTGATTTCCAGAATTTTAGTAAAGTGTTTCGACACGTCCACGACAATCCCCGCCCCCACTACCTGACCCGCCAGGGACGTACCTGCAGTGCGCGGAATCAGCGGGATGCCCTGCTGCTGAGCCAGTTGAATCAAGGCTTTCAGATCGCCAACCGTTCGGGGAATAGCCACCGCACGGGGCATTTCGCGATAAGCTGATGCATCGGTGGCATAAAGGGTACGCAGCGTAGAGTCCGTAAAAAAATCGCCGGTGTAGTCGGCCGGTAAGGCGATTGATTCGTCGTGAGTAATCATTCGAAACGGTCAATGAACAGAAGCCTGACAAGCTTCCGCGGAAGTATTTCTGAAGGCTAAAGGTACGACAAAAGCATACTACAGGAGCTTGTCTGACCCGCTAAACTAAGTCGACAACACCCAAAAAACCCTTACTTACCGATAAGCCAAAAACATTGATAATCAACAAATTATAATCTATGTAATTATACTCATTGCACGATCCACAAAAGCACCCACTAGTTATATTTAATTAGTTCAGAATTGACCATATGAGTATTAATACAAATTAATTTTAAGCAGTTAACTATTGTATCTTACTGACTATTTATTGTAATTCGCCACTCATTTCAGGGCTAACAACAATAATTTCTTCCAGAAATGCAGCATAAAGCGAGTCGGCGTAAGGCGAATACACGAATCGTATCAGCTGCTTTTACTTAGAAATAAGTCTCAGCCCTGTGAATGTTGAATGTTTATCAAAATCTATTGCTAACCATTTTAAACCTATGATGGACAACTCCTACTTAGTAGGTGGCGCCGTAACCACCCGGCGTATGCAGTCTGCCCAGCTTTTTTTGAAAGCTGGGTTTCTGGCAGTGCTCATGCTATTTCTGACGTTGAGCAGCCAGCTGACGTTCGCTCAAGACAATAGCATATCGGGGAAAGTGTCGGATGCGAGCGGGCGGGGCCTGCCGGGCGTGAGTATCAGTGTGAAGGGCACAACGCGGGGTACCAACTCCGATGCCGACGGGAATTACAAGATTAGTGCAGCCAGCAATGCCGTACTCGTCTACAGCTTTGTGGGCTTCGAAAGTCAGGACATTAGCGTCGGCAACCGGTCTACGATTAACGTAACGCTGCAGGAAGACAACAAAACGCTGAACGAGGTTGTCGTTATCGGTTACGGTACCGCCAAGAAAAAAGACCTCACCGGTGCTGTTAACACGATCGGTACTAAAGACTTTAACAAAGGAATTATTTCGTCGCCGGAACAACTCCTGCAAGGTCGCGTACCGGGAGTAGCGATTACCCAAAACAGCGGTGAACCGGGCGGTGGTATCAACATCCGTATCCGGGGTACGTCGTCAGTACGGAGCAACAACAACCCGCTCTTCGTGGTCGATGGTGTACCACTGAGCGGCGACGCCACGTCGGCTGGTGGTGACAACTCGGGTATCGGATCAACAGCTCCCAAAAACCCACTGAACTTCCTGAACCCGGATGATATCGCCAGCGTCGACATCTTAAAAGACGCCTCAGCTACGGCTATTTACGGGTCACGGGGTGCCAATGGTGTGGTCCTGATCACCACGAAAAGAGGCAAAACGGGCCGTGGTAGCCTTGAATATTCGCCTTCTATTGGCTTTAGCACCATTACGCGGCGGTATGACTTGCTAAGCTCCGACGAGTATCGCAAGCTGCAGCCGACGCAAGATCAGGGCGGTAACACGAACTGGCAGGATCAACTGTTCCGCACGGGTGTAACCAACCAGCACAACCTGGCCTACGGCGGGGGCGATGGAAACGGTGGCAATTACCGGTTCTCGCTGGGTTACCTCGATCAGCAGGGTATCATGCAGAAAAGCTCCCTGAACCGGGTGGCGGGTACGTTCAACGGCAACAAAAAGTTTATCAACAATAAACTGGCCATGGGTGTGCAGGTAACTGTATCACAAACGAAAGATGGCAACATCCCCGTAACCGACAACGCCGGCTACCAGGGTGACCTGCTGGGCGGTATCCTGAAGGCTAACCCCACGGCAGTCGTTTACAACGCCGATGGTACCTACAAGCAGTCGACCAACGTAGCTGAGCCCAACCCGGCTGCCCTGCTTGGTCTCTCTAAGGATAACACGGTCACGTTGCGTACGCTGGGTAACATCAATGCGGAGTATGAAATCTTCAGCGGATTGAAGTTCAAAGCCATCTACGGGTTCGACAAATCAATGTCGTCGCGGAAAGCCGCTTTCTCTCGGGACCTGTTGTACCAGGATATTCAGAAAGTGGGCCGGTTGATCCTGAACGACATTGAGGTGAATAACACGCTCTTCGACGGCTATTTCTCGTACGACAAGGAATTTGGCAAAACGACCGTTAGCGCTACGCTGGGTTACGAATACCAGAGCTTCGACGTTTTCTCGAAGCGCACGACGGCTACCAACTTCCGGACAAGCGATCTGGACTTGATGATCAACAACGCCGCTGCCGCCGACAACTCAAAAGGCCTGTCGGGTAGCTTGCTGGCCAACTCGAACGCCTCTTTCGATGAGATCCGGTCATACTTTGGCCGGGTTAACGTTGGCTTTGGCAACATCCTGGCTACGGCAACACTCCGGGCTGACGGCTCAACGCGTTTTGGTGGCAGCAACCAGGTGGGTTACTTCCCGTCGGCCGCTCTTGCTTACAAGCTGAGCGATGCCTCATTCGTACCGAAGACTGTCTTCTCAGATCTTAAATTGCGCGTTGGTTATGGTATCACCGGTAACCAGGAACTGCCGCACAACCTGTACACGCAACGTCAGCGCTACAGCGACTGGGGCACAAACTCGGATGCCAATGACATCAACGGGGGCGGTCTGAACGACGTGGCTTTCCCGAACCCGAACCTGAAGTGGGAGCAAACGGCTCAAACCAACATCGGTATCGACTTCGCGATCGCTGGCAACCGTTTGTCGGGTAACATCGAATACTACTACAAGAACACGACTGACCTGCTGATTCAGGTGACGTCGGCCCAGCCCGCCCTGACGCCCTTCGTCTGGAAGAACCTGGACGCCAACGTGATCAACCAGGGGTTTGAACTAGGCCTGAACCTGGTTGCCGTTGATAAGCCGCAATTTGGCTGGGACATCCAGTTCAACGCCGCTTACAACAACAACGTCGTCAAGAACTTTAACGGGATCATCGACACCGGTCAGATCAGCGGTCAGGGCCTGACGGGGGCATTCGCTCAGCGGATTGCTGATGGCCAGCCCCTGTTTGCTTACTTCCTGCGGGAATTCGGTGGCTACGATGAGTCGGGCAACTCCATCTATACCGGTGGTGACTTCCAGAAGTTTATCGGCAAAAGCCCGCTACCGACAGTTACGGGTGGTCTGACGAACAACTTCCGTTACAAGAACTTCAGCCTGAGTCTGTTCTTCAATGGCGTATTCGGCAACTACATTTACAACAACACCGCCAACGCCTATTTCACGAAAGGTTCGTATAACAACGGTCGCAACGTAACGCGCGACGTACCCAACCTGAAGGAAGGGAATTTCAATGCACCGGACGTATCAACGCGCTTCCTCGAAAACGGCTCATTCATTCGCCTACAGAATGCCAGCCTGGGCTACAAGTTCAACACGGGTAATAGCTCAGTGCTGTCGAACCTGCGCCTGTTCGTGACGGGTCAGAACCTGCTGCTTTTCACAGGCTATACTGGTCAAGACCCGGAAGTAAATACCAACAAAGCCATCAACGGCGTACCGTCGCTGGGTATCGACTACACGGCTTACCCCCGCGCCCGGACCTTCACGGTTGGTGCCAACCTTGCTTTCTAATTGAAAAACACAAAAAAACCAATGAACAAGAGAGGATCTATCAATCTCCTTACACTCGGTTTGAGTGTTGGTCTTGCTACTCTGTCGGGCTGTACCGACCTGGTAGTTAAAGAGAACAGTTCCATTGTCGTGAATACCGCCGGTTCAACGGGTGGCTCAAAAATCAACGCTTCCGAGGCTCTGGTAGCTGCTTACAAGGATCTGGGCATGTATACCGATCAGGGCAATATTTACGCGCTGAACGAGCACACCACCGCCGAGATGATTCCACCTACACGGGGGGTTGACTGGGGCGACAATGGCGTGTGGCGGACACTTGACCAGCACACCTGGGATGCTACGCACTCGGCGGTCAGGGATGCCTGGAACGCCCTGAACCAACGGGTGTACAAGAACACACAGATTATTGGTGGTTCGGATGCCAACGCTCAGCAAATTGCCGAGGCCAAGTTTCTGCGTGCCTGGAACATGTATCACGTCATGGATGCTTGGGGACAGGTACCGTTCCGGGAACTGAGTGAAGGGGTAAACGACAATCCGAAAGTGAAAAGCCGCTCGGAAGCGTTTGACTTCATTGTGAAGGATCTAACGGAAGCGTTGCCTGCGCTACCGGAAGCGAAACCGGCCAACCGCGAAAACTCATTCGCATCGAAAGCCGCCGCTAACTTCCTGCTGGCAAAGCTGTTCCTGAACAAGGCCGTTTACAAGGCCGCCAAACCCGAAGGCCCCTACACCTTCGACAAGGCCGATATGGATCAGGTAGCCAAATACGTAGACGCCATTACGGCAGCCGGTTTTAAGCTGAATACAGACTACTACGCTACCTACACGGAGAAAGGGAAAGATGAGATCATCTTCACCAGCCCGGAAGGTACCGCCCAGAACCGCTGGTACATGACGCTCCACTACGACCAGAACCCGTCGGGTTGGAATGGTTTTGCTACGCTGGCAGACTTCTACGATAAGTTTGAAGATAAAGATGTTCGGAAAGGCGTACCTGCGAAAAAAGACGGTACGCAGTATTCAGGCATCAGCCGTGGTTTCCTGATTGGTCAGCAGTACGACGACAAAGGGGTGGCAATCAATGACAGCCGGGCTAAAAAGCCGCTTCAGTTCACTCGCGACGTAGTACTCTCGGGCTGCCCCACCGACAAAGGGATTCGGGTTATCAAGTATCACCCCGCTGATGCTGGTAAGTACATCCTGATGCGCTATGCCGACGCTTATCTGATGAAAGCCGAAGCATTGCTGCGTAGTGGAAATGCCGCCGGTGCTCTGGCGCTGGTTAACGATCTGCGTAAAATTCGCGGCGCATCAGCGCTGGCCTCCCTGAACGAAGAGTCGATGTTCGATGAAATCGGCCGCGAAACGTATTGGGAAGGGGGCAAACGGCCCGTCGAAGTACGTTATGGCAAATTCTTGGTGAGCACGGGCGTCGACAAAAAAGACGCTACGACAATTTTGTTCCCGATTCCGGCGGACGCTACCTCGTCGAACCCGAACCTGAAACAAAACGCGGGCTATTAAGCCGCTTTATTCAGCAGAGTTCCAGAAAGGCCCGCTAGCGGGCCTTTCTGCATTTGCATTCAACCTGTTTCTTTGTAGTATGTATTGTCTGCGCTTTTTTGGTTTACCCCTGCTGATCAGTCTCTGTCTACTGAGCTGTGCTACCAAACCCGATGCCCAAACGGTGTATCAAAATCTAAAGGAGGGCGAAGCCCACTTTGAGATCAATATGGATGGTGATGCTTTTTACCCAGCCGACAGCCGTTTTAAAGGTGAGGTGACCGTTACGGCCAATACCCTACGGCTCAATCTGTTCGATCAGTACGAAAGCAACACCATTATCACGCTGGACAGCCAAGACCTGTTTGCCCAGCGCCCCGTCAAACGAACCATCACCATCGACAATCAGGTGGCTGGCAGCATCATGATCGGCCGGGTACGTGACAAGGCGAAACGTACCGGCGACGGGTTTCTGATGACCGAGGGCGAGCTGACGATCGAATCGCTTTCAGACGACAAAATCGTGATTCACCTGACCGGCAAAACCGGCAACTTCAATACAATGCAGAACCGCCAGACCTGGAAACGGCTGAATGGCCTGCTGGTCTACCGTAAGCCTACCATCACGGTCACGGGCTCCCCACGCGCGAGCTTACTTTACTGACCGCCAACTCAACGTATTTTTTTAACCACCGCTCTCGTTATCGTTGGGTAAATTTGACAAATGTACCGTAACCAACCTATGCCTGAATCAGCAGCCCTTCGGCTCGCCCTGGGTGCTTGCCTGCTTGTTTTTCTCTTTTCAGCCTGTTCGTCTAAAAAATCCGATACGTTGTTCGAGAAAATGGACAACGAGACCATTGGGGTCACGTTTCAGAACAAGGTCGAAAACCGGGCTGACTTCAACATCTTCAATTATCGCAACTTCTATAATGGCGGCGGCGTAGGCATCGGCGACCTCAACAACGACGGGTGGTCCGATATCTTTTTCACGGCCAATATGGGGTCAAACAAGCTATTCCTGAACCGGGGCAAACAGGGTAGCGAACCCTGGAAGTTTGACGACATCACCGAGCGGGCCGGGGTTGGCAGCAAAGGCAAATGGGGAACGGGCGTGGTCATGGTCGACATTAACAACGACAGCCGCCTCGACATCTACGTGTGTTACGCCGGTTACCAGAAAGGTGTGGATCAGCGTAAAGAGCTGTATATCAACCAGGGTAACGGCCCCGATGGCGTACCCACGTTTAAAGAGGAAGCCCACCTGTATGGTCTCGATGATAACGGCTACACGACCCACGCTGCTTTTTTCGATTACGACAAAGACGGTGATCTCGACTGCTACATCCTGAACAACAGCTTCATCCCGGTCAATACGCTCAACTTCGAGAACAACCGCACCCTGCCCGCCAAAGACTGGCCCGTTAAAGACTTCCTGAAAGGCGGTGGCGACCGGCTCATGCGCAATATGAGCGTGGAGCGGGGGATAAAAGGCGCCCAGACCCCAAGCTCCACGCCCACAGCCCCGCTCTTCGTCGACGTTTCTAAAGAAGAAAATATCTATAGCAGCCTGATTGGTTTCGGGCTGGGCGTAACTATTGGCGATGTCAACGGCGATAACTGGCCCGATATCTACGTCTCTAACGACTTTTTCGAGAAAGATTACCTATACATCAATCAGCACGACGCGTCGGGGCGGCACACTGGGTTTAAGGAGGAAATCGAGGAGCGGATGAAGCACCTGAGCATTGCGTCGATGGGGGCCGATATGGGCGACATCAACAACGACGGCTACGCGGAAATCTTCACGACCGAAATGCTGCCCCGCGATGAGCTGCGGCTAAAAACCACCACGTCATTTGAGAACCATTACGTAGCTGGCCTGAAGCGCGACAAAGGCTTTTACAACCAGCTTCAGCAAAACTGCCTGCAACTCAACAATCAGAATGGTACCTTCAGCGAGATTGCCCACTATGCCGGGGTCGCAGCCTCTGACTGGAGTTGGGGCGCGCTGTTATTCGATGCCGAGAATGATGGTTACAACGATCTGTTTGTTTGCAACGGCATCTACAACGACATCATCGACCAGGATTTCATTGACTTCTTTGCCAACGAAGTCGCCCAGAAAATGGTATTGTCCGGCGAGAAAAAGCAGTTCGATGAGATTGTTCGGAATATGCCATCGCGGCCCATTCCCAACTGCTTTTTCAGCAACCAGAAAAACCTGCGTTTTACCGAAAAAGCCGCCGATCTGGGCCTCGACGAACCTTCCTTTTCAAACGGGGCTGCCTACGGCGACCTCGACAACGACGGCGACCTCGACCTGGTTGTCAACAATGTCAATCAGCCCTGCTTTGTGTATCAAAATCACGCGGACAAGCAGGCAGCAGGCAACCAATTTCTGAAAGTGAAGCTGACCGGCGATGGTCAGAATACGTATGCCATTGGGTCGAAGATCGAGGTGTTTGTCTCAAGTCCAACGGGCAAACAGATCATCAGCCGCTACATAGCGCCGTCGCGGGGCTTTCAGTCGAGTACCGAATACGTGCAGACTATTGGGCTGGGTACGTTGCCCGGCATCGATTCCGTACGAATTACGTGGCCCGATGACCGCAGTACGTTGGTGCGATCGCCGAAAGCGGGCACAACGCTGGCGCTGGCACATGAGGATGCAAAGACCTCGCCCCTCAAAGCCAAGGGCGGGGAACAAAATCTCCGCGAAGGTTCCTCGCTCCTCACCAATGTACCGGCTCCATTTGCTGCGCATGTCGAAGACAGGTACGAAGACTTCTTTGACGAACGGAATATTCCCATGAAGCTATCGCAGGAAGGCCCAAAAGCGGCAATCGGCGACGTGAATGGCGATGGCCGTCAGGATGTGTACATCTGCGGTGCCAAGGGGCAGGGCGGTCAATTGTATATTCAGACAGGTAATGGCTTCACGGCATCGGTGCAACCTGCGCTGGCCCAGTTCCGTGACTTTGAAGACACGGCTGCCCTCTTTTTCGATGCGGATAAAGACGGCGATCTCGATTTATATATAGGCAGTGGTGGCAATGAAGTTCCTACGGGGTCAGGCAGTTTGCGCGATCGCCTGCTGATGAACGACGGCAAAGGACAGTTTACGCTGAATGCCCGCGCGCTACCGCCCGCCACAATGAACACCGCCGTGGCGATCCCGTACGACTTCGACAACGATGGCGACCTCGATCTGTTTGTGGGTAGCCGCAGTTACCCCAAGGAATATGGCGTTACCCCTACCAGTTACCTCTACCAGAACAACGGCACGGGCGAATTTACGGATGTAACCCCACGCCTTGCTCCTGAACTGGTCAACGTAGGCATGGTGCGCGACGCCGCCTGGGCCGACCTGACGGGCGACGGCCGCGCTGAGCTGATCGTTGCTGGTGACTGGATGGAACCCACTGTTTTTGGGTACGTTAACGGTCGGTTTTCTAAGCAAGACGTCGGTTTCACCAATATCAATGGCCTTTGGGGTAGTGTAGGAATCGCCGATCTCGATGGCGATGGCGACAATGATATGGTGCTGGGGAACATTGGTGAGAATTTTTCGCTGGCTGCCGACACTGACCATCCGCTAAAGCTCTGGATCAATGATTTCGATAAGAACGGCATCCTCGACAAGGTGACAACCAAAACTATAGACGGCCGCGACGTACCTGTCTTTCTGAAACGCGAAATGGCCGAGCAGTTTCCGTTCCTGAAAACCAAAATCCTGAAACATAGCGATTACGCTACCAAATCCTTGCAGGATCTGTTTACGGCCGACGTACTCGACAAATGCCAAGTCAAAACCCTTACGTACCGGCGCTCTATTGTTGCTATAAATGACGGCAAAGGACCGGGGGGTATCCCGCATTTTACCATACGCGACCTACCCGCTGCCGTGCAGATGACTTGCGTAAATGCGATCGCCTGCGAAGACCTCAACAACGATGGCCGAAAGGACCTTGTATTGGGTGGCAACTTCACTCACTTTACCCCTCAATTGGGGATGATCGACGCCTGCCAGGGATTGGTACTGATGAACCAGAAGAAATGTTCGTTCCAGGTGCTGTCGAGCCGGCAAAGCGGTTACCTGACCAATGGCGAAGTGAAGCAGGTTAGCCCACTTATGGTAGGCAAGCAACGCTATTTACTAAGCCTGATCAACAACGCCAAACCTGTGTTGAGCCGGGTTCGGTGAGTTTTTTAGTGGTCGAGTGCAGGTGTCACTCCGTAATAGCGCCTGCACTCGACCCACTTTCCCAGACTATTAATCGCTACTACCAGTCGAACCTACCGGCTAGCTACTGACGGGTAGCTTGTCAACGGTAATGGATCATCGTTCCGTAATCTTATACAGTATTGTTTCTATCTTTTTTCCAACCTGTTTTTTAGTAATTATCGACTAATAATTGGCTAATATCAAGATTTTGGCGCCTTTTCTTACAATTAAGTAAGGAACTATTCAATTAATCCCGCACTTTTATTGACAAGATGTGCTAAGCGCCATTTGAACTTTTCAATCTTATTATTGTAATTCGCCCTATAGACCATACCTGTTTTGTGCAGTTATAAAACAGAAAGAGTCAATACTCAACGTGACATCTTTTTTACATACATCTTGCCGGCGTCCCCGTTGTCTGTTTGGCTTTGTCTGCTTTAGTACTCAAGCAAGACGAAAGGAATGGTTTATAAGCCAATTTCTTAACAAGTCAACCATTTATGGACAACAAACCCTACTCAAAAGTGGGTCAGGTTGTTGATGCTGGACACAGACCAGCTATCAGCACACTTGCAAACCTATGGAAGGCAGTTTTCACGCTGCTCATGCTTTTTACTCTCTCCCACGCGTTTGCGCAGGAGGCTGCCGTAACTGGTAAGGTGACCGAATCGGGCGGCAGTATCGGCTTGCCCGGCGTTACCGTTCAGATCAAAGGCCAGACAAGAGGCTCAACCACCGATGCCGAAGGGAAGTACCGGCTAACGGGCATCACGCCCACATCGGTATTGGTATTCAGCTCGATCGGCTATGCAACGCAGGAAGTAACGGTTGGTAACCGCCAGACGATCGACATCACACTCGTCGAAGACAACAAAACGCTGAGCGAGGTTGTAGTCGTTGGTTACGGCACGCAACGCGTGAAAGACGCTACAGGATCGGTTGTATCGGTAGGCACGAAGGACTTCAACAAAGGGGTCATCGCGACACCTGAACAACTGCTTCAGGGCCGTGCTGCTGGTATTCAGATCACGCCAGCCAGTGGCGAACCGGGCGCGGGGGTTAACATCCGTATCCGGGGTACAACGTCGATCCGGTCAAACAACAATCCGCTCTACGTAGTCGATGGCGTACCGCTCGACGGGGGCGATGTCTCAGACGGCGGTCGTGATTTTGGTACCGGTACACAGACAGCCCGGAACCCCCTTACGTTTTTGAACCCCGACGATATCGAGAATATTTCTGTACTGAAAGATGCTTCATCGGCAGCCATCTACGGGGCGCGGGGCGCCAACGGTGTGGTGCTGATCACCACCCGGAAAGGCAAGGCCGGCCAACGGACGCTGAACATTTCGGCTAATACCAGCATCAGTTCACCGCTGAAACGCTACGATCTGTTGTCGGCAGCCGAGTACCCGGCGGCGCTTCAGAGCGCGGGGGTAGCCGTTACGCCCATCAACAGCGCGTCGGCCAACACCAACTGGCAGGATCAGATTTTCCAGACGGGCGTATCGCAGAACTACAACATCAGCTACGGTGGTGGTAACGACGATACCCGCTATAACTTCTCGCTGGGTTATTCAGATCAGCAGGGGATCATCAAGAAAGCTGGCCTGCGCCGGATCACGGGTCGGATCAACGCCTCGCACGAGCTGTTCAACGACAAAGTAACGATCGACATGCAGCTGACAACGGCGGGCGTTCGTGACATCTACATCCCGAACGGCGACAACGCTGGCTACCAGGGTAACCTCATCGGGGCAGCCATTCAGGCCAACCCAACGTACCCAATCTACGACAGTCAGGGACGGTACTACAACCCAGACGGCTATGCTGGTAGCGTGCCCAATGGCGTGGCGTTCCGTAACCCGGTATCGCTGCTCAACGGCATCGATGACGTGGGTAACACCAGCCGGACGTTGGGTAACGTCAGCGCTACGTGGCGGATCATCGAAGGGCTATCGTACAAACTGAACGTAG
This sequence comes from Fibrella musci, assembly GCF_041321105.1. Lineage (NCBI taxonomy): Bacteria > Pseudomonadati > Bacteroidota > Cytophagia > Cytophagales > Spirosomataceae > Fibrella > Fibrella musci. The sequence goes on from NZ_JBGGWD010000002.1 coordinate 364,431, forward strand.
GTCTCGACAATTCGGTATCGGAGCGGCGCACCTCTATTCAGCGCAACCTGCCCGGTTTCAGCGAATCGATTGCGCAGAACGCCGGTCGGGCGGTAATTCAGAACCGGTCGCGCCGCAGCCAACTGCTCGAGCATACGCTGAGCTACAACCGGAAACTGGGCCCTGGCGCATTCGACGCCCTGTTGGGTTTTGCCTATCAGAAGTTCCAGAGCAAAGGCAGCTATATTCAGGCGCAGTTGTTTCAGCCGACGGCCGTATTCCCCTACGCCAACAACATCACGGGTGTAAACAACTCAGGCCAGAACAAAGCGTTCGAAGCCGGTTCTGATCTGTTGGAAAGTGAGTTGCAGTCGTACTTCGGTCGGGTAAACTACAACATCAACGATAAGTACCTGCTGACCGCCACGGTCCGGGTCGATGGTTCGTCGAAGTTTGGGCCGCAGAACAAGTACGGTACGTTCCCGTCGTTTGCAGCAGGCTGGAAAATCTCGGAAGAGGAATTCCTGAAAGGCAAAGGCGTTGACATCAAGTTCCGGGCTAACTACGGGATTACGGGTAACCAGGAGTTCCCGGCCAACATCACCAACGTTCGCTACGCCTACGACGCCAACAACAACGCCACGAGTCGCGACCTCGTCGACAACCCGAACCTGCGCTGGGAGCAAACCCGTCAGTTTGGCGCTGGTTTTGACCTGGGCTTCCTCGATGGCCGCCTGACTGCCACGATCGATTATTTCGACAAGAATACGACCGATCTGCTCTTCGAAGCTCTGTATGCAGCTCCGGCACCGGCCCGTGCCCGCTGGATCAACCTGCCTGCCAACGTGAGCAACCGGGGTGTTGAATTTGCCGTAAACTACGACGTAGTACGGGGTAGCGAGTTTACCTGGGATGTATCGGCCAACGCGACGTTCATCAAAAACCAGGTGTCGGATTTCAACGGTCTGTACAACGCCGGTGCCATTAACGGACAAGGTCTGTCGGGTGCCTACGCACAACGGATCGTGGGTGGTCGGCCGCTGTTCTCGTTCTTCATGCCCACCTTCACGGGTTTTGACGAGCAAGGCTTCGGTACGTATACCGACCCGACGCTGCAACTGGCCTACGTAGGCTCAGCCATCCCGACCTACAACTTCGGTTTGACCAACAACCTGGCTTATAAGGGCTGGGGCCTGAACCTGTTCATCACGGGTGCAGGTGGCAACTACCTCTACAACAATACCAAGAACGCCATCTTCGTGAAAGGTAACCTGGGTATTGGTCGTAACGTAACGCGCGACGTGGTGACCAACGGCGAAAACCGCCTGAACCCGCCCGTTGTATCGACGCGCTTCCTCGAAAAAGGCGATTTCGTCCGCCTCTCGAACGTAGTGCTGAGCCGGGGCATCAACCTGCCCGCTTCGTCGGGTATCCGCAACCTGCGTCTGTCATTGACGGGCCAGAACCTGTTGCTGCTGACAGGCTATACCGGTATCGATCCGGAAGTGAATACCAACAAAACGCTGGATGGTGTGCCTTCGCTGGGCATCGACTACACGTCGTTCCCGTCGGCCCGCACGTTCACGCTGGGCCTGAGTGCCAGTTTCTAAGCTACTACACAATTCGATTTAGCTAATCCGAATCGGATGTCGTTTAACGTTATTAACTCAATGAACACAACTCTTAAATTTCCGCTCCTTGCTGCCAGTGCCCTACTGATAGCCTCGGCCGGCTGCACGAATCTGGAAGACCGCGTGCTGGACCGACCCACGACCATCGATGCCGGGGGAGCTTCTGCTAACCTCGAACAGCTTCTGAACGGTGCCTACCAACAGTTGAACCCGCTGACCGACCAGGCGAATACCTACGCCATGGAAGAACATTCGTCGGATGAAATGATGGGGCCAACGCGCGGCACCGACTGGGATGACTTCGGTACCTGGCGCCGGCTGCACCAGCACACCTGGGATGCTACCCACAACCAGATTATCGGTGCCTGGAACCAACTGAACACCGGTTTGTTCCGCACCACCGAAGTGGCTGCCGCCGCCGCTACCGCCAACAACACGTCGGTGCAGGCACAGGCGCGTTTTCTTCGGGCGTTCTTCATGTTCAACATCGTGGATCTGTACGGTCAGGTTCCGTTCCGGGAGGCGACCGATAGCTTCGATACCAACCCACGGGTGCTGAACCGTACGGAGGCAACGCAGTTCATCATCGATGACCTGACTTACGCCATTACCAACCTTCCGGCGACCAAAGCACCGGGCCGGGCCACGCGCGATGCCGCTCGTTTCCTGATGGCGAAAGTGTATTTGAACCGGGCCGTTTTCACAAACAGTCCGCAGACGCCAGCTGGTCCGTTTACGTTCCCGGCCGCCGACATGAACCAAGTGATTGCCAACTGTGACGCGATCATTGCCAGTGGCAACTATTCGCTGGAACCCGCTGGTCAGTATTTCGACAACTTCCACTGGGAAAACACAACCCGATCGAATGAACTGATCTTCGTGATTCAGAACGAACGGGGCGCGGCCGTGGGTAGCGTACAGAACCGGTACCGGATGACGATGCACTACAACCAACCGTTTGGTGGTGGCTGGAACGGCTTCACGACGCTGGCGAACTTCTACCAGAGCTTCGAAGCAAACGATCAGCGCCGGAGTGCGTCGATCCCAGGCATGACCGACTCAACCGGTATCCGGGCTGGTTTCCTGGCCGGTGTACAAACCGACAAAAACGGTCGGCAGCTGACAGACCGGGCGGGGAATCCCCTCGATTTCACGCCACAACTGAACTTGCTGTATGCGGGTGAAGCTAACGGTATCCGGGTTATCAAATACCCAATTGACCCGGTTCGTCCCGATAACCCCGGCAATGACTATGTGTTCTTCCGGTATGCCGATGTGCTCCTGATGAAAGCCGAAGCTATTCTGCGCGGTGGCGCGGCTACGGGCGGCGCTACGGCTGCCAGCCTGGTCACCCAACTACGTACCGCACGGGGCGTAACGGCGCTGGGCACGGTAACGCTCGAAAACCTGCTGGCCGAACGTGGCCGCGAACTGTATTGGGAAGGCTGGCGCCGGAACGATATGATCCGCTTCGGTACGTTCACGCAGCCTTTCGATCAGAAACCGTCGGTAACGCCCGACTTCCGTGCCGTTTACCCAATTCCGCAACAGGCGCTGGATACCAACCCGAACCTCAAGCAGAATTTCGGGTACTAGGTAGGGGCGGGCCACCGTGCCCGCCCGCACCAGAACGCGGCAGCGAATAATACCATACACGCCGCATTCAAGTGATTCCCCAAAAAGACCGCGACTATCTAGTCGCGGTCTTTTTGCATAAATCCAGGTACGTTGCTGATTCCCAGCGGTCAATAGCGCGAAAGCGGGTGGACACGATGGCCCGCCCCCACAGATGTATTATCTTTACGTACCTATGAAACCTGCCGTACTGCTAGTTGTATCAATCCTTTGCTTCGGTTGCGGGAGCGAGTCGCCCCTCTTCGAGAAAACCGACGCCGAACAGACAGGCATCCGTTTTGCCAATCAGTTGCAGGAGACCGAGCAGGAAAACATTCTATCGTTCGAGTATTTCTACAACGGCGCCGGCGTTGCGGCTGGTGACCTCAATAACGATGGCCGAGTCGATCTGTACTTCACGGGTAATCAGGTCGGTAACAAGCTGTACCTGAACACCGGCACTCCCGAAGCGCCGCTGAATTTCACTGACGTTACCGACAAAGCCAGCACGGGCCGGTCCGCTGGTGCGGGCAGCTCACTGGCCGGACGGGCGGGCGGCTGGAAAACGGGCGTCACCCTCGCCGACGTAAACGCCGACGGTTGGCTCGATATTTATGTCTGCTACTCGGGCATGCGCCCCGACTCGCTACGGCGGAATCAGCTGTTCATCAACACCACCAACGTACCTGGCAACACACCTACGTTTGCCGAACGCGCTCACGACTATGGCCTCGACGACTCGGGCTATTCCGTGCAGGCCAACTTCTTCGACTACGACCGCGACGGTGATCTCGATTGTTTCCTGATCAACCACAACCTGAAAAACTACCAGCGCAAAGAAGCCGCCGTCATGCGGGCCGAACGCGATTACAACGCCGGCGATAAGCTCTTCAGGAATATGAGCGTGGAGCGTAGGGCTGCGGTAACTAAGGGCGTAGCCAACTCCACGCCCCCAGCCCCAGGCTCCACGCTCTTCGTCGACGTCAGCGAGCAGGAAGGTATCAAGGGGAATCCGCTCGGTTTTGGGCTGGGCGTTTCGGTAAGTGACCTCAACGCCGACGGCTGGCCCGATGTGTACGTGGCCAACGATTTTGTCGAAGACGACTATTGCTACATCAATCAGCTTGGGAAGCAAGGAGCTCAGGGCATAGGGCTGGGGGCAACTACAGGCAAAGCCAACCCCGCACCCCGTGCTCCGCGCCCCATGTCCCCGGCCTTCCGCGACGAACTCCGCGAGCGAATCGGGCATACGTCGTATTCGGCGATGGGGGTGGACGTGGCCGATGTGAACAACGACGACCTGCCCGATATTTTTACCCTCGACATGCTGCCTGACGACAATGCCCGGCAGAAGTTGCTGATCTGGCCCGACAGCTGGCAGGTGTATCAGGCGCAGCTTCGGAACGGGTTCTGGCACCAGAATATGCGGAATATGCTGCAAATGAACCAGCGGACGGCGGATGGGCCGGGGCAGTTTGCCGAAGTTGGGCAACTGGCGGGCGTGTCGGCTACCGACTGGAGTTGGGGCGCCCTACTGGCCGATTTCGACCTCGACGGGCGGAAAGATCTGTTTGTTAGCAACGGCCTCGGTCGCGACCTGACCAACGCCGATTTCACCAAGTACATCAGTGCTGAAGAGGAAATGCAACGCGGTACACCCCTGCTCGAACAGCTGAAGCAGATGCCCTCGACGCCCACCAAAAACTTCATCTTTCGTAACGTAAGCGGTATCCGTCCCGACAGCGTGGCGTTTCAGAATCGCCAGAAAGAGTGGGGTTTCGACGACAATACCCGCTCCAACGGCTGCGCCTACGCCGACCTCGACAACGATGGCGACCTTGACCTGATCACGAATAACCTGAACGAAACGGCCCGCATTTACCGCAATACCCAACGCGACAATCAGCAGGGCCATTTCCTGAAAATAAAGCTGAAGGGGCCCGTCGGTAACCCATTTGGCATCGGTGCTACCGTGCAGGTAACGCAGGCTGGCCTGACCCAGTCGCAGGAGTTTTACCCAACGCGTGGCTACCTGTCGGCCAGCCACGACGCGCTACTGTTTGGGTTGCCCACATCGGAAAAAGTCAGCACCATCCAGGTACGTTGGCCGGATGGACGTACCCAGCAAGTCTCCAACGCTCCTACCAATCAGACGCTGACACTAGATTATAAACAGGCTGACCCCAGCCCCTCCCCTGAAAACCAGGGGAGGGGTATAGTGCGCCCCAGTTTAGCTGAGGCGGCCCCCCTCCCCTTATTTCAAGGGGAGGGGCTGGGGGTGGGGTACACCCACACCATCGCGCCTTCCAATGATTTTGAGCGGCAACAGATGCTGCCCATGCAGTATTCGTATGCGGGTCCGCGCATGGCGGTAGGTGACATTAACGGCGACAACGTACCTGACGTATTCATTTGTGGCACGTCTGAACAGCCAGGTACGTTGCTGCTGGGCGTCGGGGGCGCGGGGCAAGGAGCGCAGGGCGCTACGAATCCTCCCTTTACCCCAAGCCCCATCCCCCCCGCTCCCGGCCCCGCCCGCAAAAACGCCGACGCCGTGCTGGCTGATCTCAACGGCGACAAGCGGCCCGATCTGTTCGTCGCTAACGGGAACTACGCCCCGCGCGACCACGCCGAATTGGCCGATCAGCTCTGGCTTAACCAGAACGGGCAGCTCGTTCCGGCCCCATTGCCAGCCGACAACACCAACAGTTCGTGCGTGAAAGCGCTTGACGTTGACCGCGACGGTGACCTCGATCTGTTTGTGGGCGGACACGTGCGGCCACTTCGGTTTCCGCTGGCCGAGGAAAGCGTGTTGCTCATCAACGACGGAAAGGCGCATTTCACCCGCCGATCCTTGGGTACGTTGGGGCTGGTTACCGACGCCGTCACGACCGACCTGAACAACGATGGTTGGCCCGATCTGGTGGTGGTGGGTGAATGGATGCCCGTCACTACACTGCTGAACGATCAGCATGGCCAGTTGAAAGCTGAAAACACCGAACAGCCGCCGCTATCGGGCTGGTGGACGCGCATCGAGAAAGCCGACCTCGACGGCGATGGCGACGATGATCTGATCGTTGGTAACCTTGGCCGGAATACCCAGTTCCGGGCTTCGGCCGAAGAACCCGCCACGCTGGTCTACGACGATTTCGACCAGAACGGGATGCTCGACTTTTTCATGACCTACTACATTCAGGGCAAAGCCTATCCCGCGCATACCCGCGATGAAGTAGGCGATCAGATTTCGTCGCTCCGGCGCGTATTCCCTACCTATGCAGCTTATTCGACGGCTACGCTCGACCAGTTTTTCGACCCGTCGGCGCTTGAGCACGCCCAGAAGGCCACCATCAACGAAACCCGCACGCTGGTACTGGAAAACAGCAAAGGCGAACTGATTCCGCATGACCTGCCTCAATCGGCCCAATACGCCCCTATTTGCGCCATCCTGCCCGACGATTTCGACCACGACGGCAAACGGGACCTGCTGCTGATGGGCAACAATTCGTATCTGCGCCTGCGGATCGGCAAAGTCGACGCCAACCACGGCGTCGTGCTGAAAAACAAAGGCAATTTTCAGTTTGAAACACTGCCGCCCGACCAGTCGGGTCTGTTTGTTAAAGGCGATGTACGCGATGTGAAGCGCGTGGGTCGTTATGTGCTGGTTGGCGAATGTAATGGCCCGCTGCGGGTCTTTCAGCCAAAATGATCCGTCAAGCCAGCGCCTTCCTCCAACCATCCGTGAGACTCCCCCTCTTTTTTCTGTTCGTTATTGCCCTCGCTGGTTGCCGAACCACACCCGACGAGCCACCACTGTTCGAATCACTCGACTCCACCCAGACCGGCGTACGATTTATAAACCGGGTACTCGACTCGCCGCAGTTGAACATCATCGACTACCTCTATTTCTACAATGGCGGTGGCGTATCGGCGGGCGACGTCAATAACGATGGGCTCACCGATCTGTATTTTGTATCGAACTGGGGGATCAACCGGCTGTACCTGAACCGGACCAAACCCGGCGAAAAACCGCATTTCGACGATGTAACGACCAACGCTGGCGTTGGTGGAAAGGCGGAGTGGCAAACCGGCACCACCATGGCCGACGTTAACGGCGACGGGCGGCTCGATATCTACGTATGCGCCGTCAGCGGTTTCCGTAAGAAGAACGGCTCGACGCTGAAGGGCCATAACGAACTCTATATTAACAACGGCCCCGGCCCCGATGGCGTACCAACGTTTACCGAACAGGCCGACGCCTACGGCCTGGCGTTCGCCGGTTTTTCGACGCAGGCCGCTTTCTTCGATTACGACCACGACAACGACCTCGATTGTTTCCTGCTTAATCACGCGGTGCATTCGGTACGCTCCTACGACCGGATTTCGGCCCGCGATCAGCCCGATTCACTGGCGGGCGATTTTTTATTCAGGAATGAAGGCAGGCCACTGAACGGAGGCCGGCAAAATAGGACTCCGGCGGGGAAAACGCCGCCTCCCGTCTCCTTCCTCCCTATTCCTGCTAGCGGTATTTTTCGCGCGCCGATGGGCTACGGGCTTGGCGTGGCCGTCGCCGATTTTAATAGCGACGGCTGGGAAGACATCTACGTCTCGAATGATTTCCACGAAGACGATTACCTGTACCTGAACAATCAGCGCGGGGGATTCACCAACGTGGCTCCGCAGCAGTTCGCCCACACCAGCCGTTTTTCGATGGGCAACGACGCGGCCGACATCAACCACGACGGTCACCCCGATCTGGTCACGCTGGATATGTACCCCGACGACGAGACTGTAGAAAAAGCCTCGGCGGGCGAAGACCCCTACGACATTTACCAGTACAAACTGGCCTACGGCTACATGAATCAGTATAGCCGCAACTGCCTGCAAATCAACCAGGGCAATGGTCGCTTTGCCGACGTGGCTGCCCTCGCGGGCGTAGCTGCCACCGACTGGAGCTGGTCGCCGCTACTGGCTGATTACGACCTCGACGGGCAAACAGACCTGTTTATTGCTAACGGGATTGCCCGTCGCCCCAACGACCTCGATTACGTCAAGTACGTATCTAACGATTCGGTGCAAATGGCGCTCGGCAACTCTCCCGAAGCGTTACCAAAAGCCATCGAGATCATGCCCGAAGGCAAGGTGCACAACTACCTGTTTCGGGGAACGCCGGAGGGCCGTTTCGACGATAAATCGAGTGCATGGGGTTTCAAAGCACCCAACTGCGCCAACGGGGCCACCTACGCCGACCTCGACAATGACGGCGACCTCGACCTGGTCACGAATAACCTCAACGAAGCCGCCAGCATTTACCTGAACCAAACCAATACGCTCTTTCCGAAGCGAACGTACCTGCGCGTCAAGCTGGAAGGCAGCGGGGCCAACACAGCCGGCATTGGCGCCCGGGTGATCGTGCGTTATGCCAACAGTGATAGCCTGCAAGTGCAGCAATTAATGCCCACGCGCGGCTTCGAATCATCTGTAGAGCCACGTCTGACGTTTGGGCTGGGTACGTCCCAAACCATCGACTCGCTCATCGTGATCTGGCCCGATCAGCGGATGGACGTGCGGCGCAACGTGCGGGTCAACCAGCAGGTGGTTTTGAAACAGACCAACGCCAGCCTGGATGGCCGTGGGTACGTGATCAGCCGCCCCGCCACCCCGCGCTGGTTTACGGAACAGCAGGCAGCCGATACCACCGCGCTCCCGTATCGACACCGTGAAAACACGCATTACCTCGATTTTGCCCGCGAATCGCTGATGCCGTTCAAGGTGTCGACTGAAGGGCCGCGCCTGGCCGTGGGCGACGTCAACGGCGATGGACTCGACGACGTATATGCGGGCGGAGCGCGTGACCAACCAGGTACGTTGCTCGTGCAAACTCCGGCAGGCCGGTTTGTGCCTTCGCCACAGCCCGTGATTGCCGCCGATTCGGCGTCGGAAGACGTCGATGCACTGTTCTTCGATGCCGACGGCGACCGCGATTTAGATCTGTATGTAGTGAGTGGTGGTAACGAGTTTTCGCGAAAAGATCCGCCCCTGCTCGACCGGCTTTATCTCAACAACGGCCCGCCCGGTGGTCAACCCCAGTTTAGCAAAGCCGCGCTACCGCTACTGATGGGCAACAAAAGCTGCGTGCGAGCCGCCGACTTCGACGCCGACGGCGATCTGGATCTTTTTGTCGGCGGGCGGGTGCTGGCCAATCAGTACGGCCAAACGCCCGATTCATACCTGCTCATCAACGACGGGCGCGGGCCGGGTGGCTTACCCCGCTTTACCGTGGCGACCGATGCGCGCGCGCCGGGTCTGCGGCAGGCGGGTATGATCACCGATGCCCAATGGACTGACCTGAACAACGATCGCCAACCCGACCTCGTGGTGGTGGGCGACTGGATGGCACCCCGCGTTTTTCTGAACAGGAAAGGGCAACTGGAAGAAGCCAAAGGGCTCTTCGGCAACGTACCCATGCGCGGACTCTGGCAATGCCTCGCCGCTGCCGACTTCGACCGCGATGGCGATATCGACCTGATGGCGGGTAACCTCGGGCTAAACACCAAGTTCCGCAAGAACGCGGGCGGGCAGCTACGGATGTGGGTGAAAGACGTCGACGGCAACCAAACCACCGATCAGCTATTGGCCTACAACCGGCCCGTTCAGACTGGCCCTGATTCGTATGGCAATCTGGATGAATGGTATCCCGTGGCGACGAAGGATGAACTGGGCAAACAGATGCCCGGCATTATCAACAAACGCTACGTAACGTACCGCAGCATCGCCGGCAAATTGATTACCGACATTTTCACGGCCAACGACCTGGCCAATGCCGAAGAACGCACCGTCGATCAGTTTGCGTCGGTGTATCTGGTCAACAACGGCACGAACGCCGGCGAGTCACCTACGTTTACCGTGCAACCTTTACCGATGCTGGCGCAGGTCTCTAAAGTCTTTGCCCTAACGCCCTTCGATATCGACGGTGACGGCGACCTCGACCTGCTTGGGGGAGGCAATTTCTACGGTGTCAGCACGTATCAGGGCCGTTACGACGCAAGCAATGGCTTCGTGCTGCAAAATCAGAAAGGGCAGTTTACGGCCTTGTCGCCCACCGATACAGGCTTCCTGTTGTCGGGCGAGATCCGGTCTATCGTGCCCGTACGGGGTCGGCTGGGTACGTTCGTTCTGGTTGGACGCAACAACGAACGTACCCAGCTTTTCGGGCAAAGCCAGTCGGCTACCCGACCGAAGACCTTGTAGCTACTCTTTATCAGCTTTCCGATCGGCGCGAATTTCGGGCAGGGTATCGGGGTCGATCAGGCCAATGGCCGCCGCGTGTTCGGCCGCCGCTACGGTATCGGCTACCAGCAGCATGGGTACGTTATAGTCGGATGTTGCCTTGATCAACGCCTTCACAGCCTCATCGCGGTGATCGTCGGTGGTAACGTCGCGGATATACACGGCCTTGATCCGACCCGGATTAGCCCGGATAACGTCAGCGTAAATTTCGGGGTCCTGCTGCCCGCTATCGCCCAACAGCACAAACGGCAGGTCGGGATTGACAGACAGCACCTTATCGATCATGGTTCGCTTGTGCGTATGGTGTCCCTGCGACGACAGCAGGTCGGCACTGAGCCCCAAATCGCGCAACAACAGAGGCCCTTTGGGCAACCCCTGAATCCGGAAGAAGTCGACAAGCAGATCGTATAGATTCCAGGGGCTGCTCGACACAAAATAGATGGGGTTGAAGAGCGTAGTCACCGCTCCACTCTGCAATGCCCGGTAAAACGCCGACACCCCGGCAAAGGGCAGGCGCGTAAAGGCATTTTCCAGAAATGTAAGCCGCAGCGTCTGCCAGATGTTGGTCGCCCCCGTAACCAAGACGGTATCATCGATGTCGGAAATAACACCAAACTGGCTGTAAGCCGGGGCGATCATCAGTTGTCCATCTTTGATCACCTCCTCGCCGGTGTCGGGCTGCTGCACTCCTTCGAGCGCGTATCGGATCGGGAACCAGGCCCGGCCGGCAGGCAACTCGATGTTGGGGTTAATCGTGATATCGAAGTAACCTTCCTCATTGGTTACGGTCCGAAAGGTTTGCCCGAATGTTTCGATCCGAACGGTGATGCCTTCCACTTCGTTGGTCAGAAACCGGCTGACGGTAGCGGATAAATTATTCCAGAAAGAGGCCCGATCGGCGGGCGATGTCAATTCGTTCTGGCGGAGAACCCGGCCTGTTACCCAGATGGCGTTGGGTGAGCCGAAGCCCCGGTAATAAATGATTTGGTATGGTTTTGCCATTGTTACTAACTAGATGCGGTATTGGATCCCACAGGGCTACGCGACACGTTTTTCGCTGACCTATGTGGTTAAAACCTATAACCAAAAAAGCCCGCTTTAGGCGGGCTTTTTGATTCCTTTCGGTTCCTTCATGAAAGACCAAGAGGGTCCGACAGAGCTATTTCAAACAAATAGCGAACGCTGCAGGCCATGCGCTTTACTGCATACATCAGGCACGTAAAGGCTGCTATCGAAGAGGGTCGCATTGGTTTGTGTGAAAAGTGTATGGCCAAAAATACGCTATACGTACGCCAATCTGTATCAAATCGATGGCACGACTTAGTAAACGGACTGGTGACAACGGATTTAAAAATATGGGTGACTGATCATATCAGCACGTAGCAGACGCCAATACAAACACCCGCCAGAAGTAATGCAAAATGGATACCAAGACGGACCTGCCTGTAAGCCATCTAGCCTACGGCCCTGGTCAGCAGGTTAGGCGTACCGCTCATAATCAGCCCATTCGTCAATATCCGTCAGTTCGGGCAGCAGAGTGATCCGTTGCTTTCGGGTTTCCAGCACCGCTTTTGTGCGCGTTAGCAGATCGGGCTGGCTCCAGGGCATGTCGGTAAACAAATCGTCGTGGAGGCGTTTCATACCCAGCAGGTAGTAACCGCCATCGGTAGCGGGGCCAATCACTACATCGGCCTGATCGAGTGCTAGAAAGGCCTGCGCCAGATGTTCTTCCGTAATCGTCAGGCAATCGCTGCCGATGACGACGGCCTTCTCGGCCCGGGAAGCAAACTGCTCCCGAAACGCATTGGCCATTCGTTCGCCGAGGTCATCACCCACTTGCAGGGCTTTTTCATACCCATTCCAGCCATCGTCAGGGTTGATGAAATCAGCATAGTAAACCGCCTTGGTGTAAGGTGTGTAGCGGGTAATCTGTTGCGTGTGCTGAAGCAGGTGCCGATAGACCTGTACGGCCCGGTCATTACCCACGGTTCGGGCGATTCGGGTTTTAACCGTACCGGGAATTGGGTTCTTAACAAAGATTATCAGATGGTGGGTAGCCATGAGGGTTGTACTTTTGCAGACTTTTGAGACTCAAGATTATGTCTAAAGAAATTGTTTATACGGATCAGGCCCCCGCGCCAATCGGGCCTTATAATCAGGCTGTGAAGGTAACGGCTGCGTCTGGCAGTGCAACCCTCTATGTATCAGGGCAGGTTGCAATTGACTTAGCCCCCCTGGGCGACATTAAGGCCGAAACCCAAAAAGTGATGGAGAACGTAGGTGCCATTCTACGCGCCGCCAACATGGATTATGCCAACGTGGTCAAGGCGACGATCTTCGTGAAAGACATGAACAATTTCGCGGCCATCAATGACGTATACGGGAGCTTCTTCACGAGCGATTTCCCGGCTCGCGAAACCGTTGAAGTAGCCCGGCTACCCAAAGACGTCAACGTCGAAATTTCAGTCATCGCTGTAAATTGATTGGCTCGCGGGCAGAGCGGATTTACACGGATTTTAGGTTCATTCAACAGAACATAAAATCCGCGATCATCCTTAAACTCTACGTCATCCGCGTACCATACACCACCAACTATGAAACCACGCGTTCGTTTCGCGCCCAGCCCCACCGGCCCACTCCATATCGGCGGGGTTCGCACGGCGTTATACAATTACCTGTTTGCCCGAAAAATGGGCGGGCAGATGCTCCTTCGGATCGAAGACACCGACCAGAACCGGTTTGTGCCGGGTGCCGAGCAATACATCATCGAAGCGCTGGCCTGGGTTGGCATTCAGATCGATGAAGGCCAAACCGCCAATGGCCCCGTCGGTCCCGATGCGCCCTACCGGCAGTCGGAACGGCAGGCGATTTACCAACGTGAAGCCCAGCGGCTTGTCGACGAAGGGAAAGCTTACTATGCCTTCGACACCGCCGAAGAGCTCGACGCTATGCGTGCCCGACTCGAAGCCGCCAATGCACCCGCCGCGCAGTACAACGCCATCACGCGGATGCAGATGAAGAACAGCCTCACACTGCCGGCGGCCGACGTAAAAGCGCGTATCGATGCTGGCGACCCGTATGTAATCAGGCTCAAAACGCCGCGCAAGGAAGAGGTGCGGCTCAACGATCTGGTGCGCGGTTGGGTAAATGTACACTCATCGGCCATCGACGATAAAGTGCTGCTGAAGTCAGACGGACTGCCCACCTACCACCTTGCCAACGTCGTCGATGATCACCTCATGCAGATTACGCACGTGATCCGGGGCGAAGAGTGGCTACCCTCCGCTCCCTTGCACGTGTTGCTCTATCGCTACCTTGGTTGGGAAGATACCATGCCGCAGTTTGCGCATCTGCCCCTGCTGCTGAAGCCCGAAGGCAACGGTAAACTGAGCAAACGCGACGCTGATCTGGGTGGTTTTCCGGTGTTCCCGCTCGAATGGAAAGATCCGTTCTCAGGTACGTTGGCGCGGGGCTTCCGTGAAGATGGCTACCTGCCCGAGGCCCTCATCAACTTCTTGGCGATGCTGGGCTGGAACCCCGGCACCGAGCAGGAACTGTTCACGATGGATGAACTGATCGAGGCCTTCGACATTGAACGTATCCAGAAAGGAGGGGCGCGTTTCGACATCGAAAAGGCGAAATGGTTCAACCAGCAATACCTCCGGCAGCGGCCCAACGCCGACTTGGCTCCGACGGTACAGCAGCAGGCGCAGGAAGCCGGTTTCGATTGTTCGCCCGAAAAAGCCGAGCAGTTGGTAGCGTTGCTGAAAGAGCGCGTGACCTTTGCCACCGACATTTTCCCCGAAGCCCGCACCATCTTCTTTGCGCCTACGGAATACGACGAGACCGTCAGGACAGCCAAGTGGAACGACGACGCTCGCCGGGCGGTCACGGCCTTCCGCGATGCGCTGCTGACGTATGAAGGTCCCTTCGAAGCCGATGTCATCAAGCACCTGCTATCCGACACGCTGACGGCGGCGGGCATCAAGCAGGGTAAGGTAATGCAGGCGATGCGACTGGCGCTTACTGGCCTCGGTGCCGGCCCCGACCTCATGCTGACCATGCAGATTATCGGAAAAGCCGAAGTCATCAGCCGACTGGAAGCGGCGTTGGCCCATCTCTGATACGAACGCGGATGAAACAGATTGACGCGGATTTACACAGATTTTAAGAGATTTGGCGTTGAATCCTGTTCTATCAAAAACCCGCGCTAATCCGCTTAATCCGTTCATCCGCGTTCCTCTATAGAATCATGGCGAAGAAGAAACCAACTCCTGCAAACCCCGATGAAGCCGAAAAGCCACGGGTGCATAAAGAACTGGAAGGATTCAACATCGAGATCAACTCGTTTGGCGAGATCGTAACCAGCTTCGAGATCGACAAGATCAACCAGTTCCTGAACCGGACTGTCGACGATAAGAAGCTACGCCACCGCGACGACCTGCAAGCCCTCAAAGGCGAAGCCGACCGCCCCGACGATGACGTACCTGACGACGAAGACGAGAAACTCTTCGACGAAACCGACGACATCCTGCCTGACAACGACCCCGAACGATAACCGGCGAGTCGGTACATGGAAGCGCCTTTAAACGACGGTCATTGCATTCGTGCGATGACCGCTTTTTTTGCCCGTTTATCCAATTTTCAACCCACCTAATTTTCGTTTGCTCTTACTTAGTAACTAGCAAACGGCCCCTAATTGGCCGATATTCCTGACATGACCTCACACGAAATCGACTACAAAATTATTGGCGAAGACATCCAGGTGGTGGAGATTGAACTCGACCCCAACGAGACCGTCATTGCCGAAGCCGGCAGCATGCTCTACATGGAAGAGGGCATCTCGTTTGAAACCCGGATGGGCGACGGCTCCCAAACCAGCGGTGGCTTTCTGGGTAAGCTTATGCAGGCAGGATCGCGTATGATCATGGGCGAGTCGCTGTTTATGACCCATTTCACCAACCGGGGTGTGGGCAAGCGGAAAGTGGCTTTCGCAGCCCCTTATCCTGGCACAGTTATGCCTATTAATCTGGCTAGCATCTACCAGAATACACTCATCGTGCAGAAAGATGCCTTCCTCTGCGCGGCGATGGGCACACGGCTCAGTATTCACTTCAATCAGCGGTTTGGAGCTGGGCTGTTTGGGGGTGAAGGGTTCATCCTCGAAAAAATTCAGGGTGACGGTATGGCCTTTATCCATGCGGGGGGCGTCGTGATGGAACGTACCCTCAACAACGAAGTGCTGCGCGTCGATACAGGCTGCGTGGTCGGGTTTGAGCCGCAGATCAACTTCAGCATCGAACAGGCGGGTGGCCTGCGCAGCATGATTTTTGGCGGCGAAGGCCTCTTTCTGGCCACCTTACGCGGCACCGGTAAAGTATGGATTCAGTCGATGCCGATCTCGAAACTTGTTCAACGGCTAGCTCCCTACAGCGCTCAGTCTCACAAAGAAGGGGGCTCCGTACTGGGTCAGCTCGGCAACCTGTTTGAAGGATAAACCAGTAGCAGTTAACCAGTTCGGCATCACTTTTGACTCATTGCGTAGTCGATAAGCTCATCAGTAGTGGGCTTATCGACTACGCTTTTTACGTATACAGGGCTGATCTGGTATAAGAAAAGATCCGGCACCGCATGGATACGTACCTGACCGGAACCGGGGCAGTAGCCCTTCTTGTTGAGTAGCTATGGAAGTAATTTGCACTAATGATAAGTTTCCGGCTCCTGTGCTGGCTTTTTATGCGGAGTTTGGCGTGAAGACGCCCGTGAAAGATACGCTGTACACGATCCGGCAGGTGAAGCAGCATACTACCGGCGAAACGGGTGTATTGCTCAATGAAATCCAGAATCCCGACGTACCTGTGAAACACCCGGTATTGGGCGAGGTGTGGTTTGAGCCTACGTTCAACATCAATCGTTTCGCTACACTTATGGGCCAACCGGTTCGTGAAGAAGAGCTAGCCGATGTAAACGTATAGCCGTGCCATTTTTTTCGTAGCTTAGGGGCTTTGTTTCGTCTAGTATTTTCCCGGAATAAGGCTCTATCCAACTAACATTGCTTTATCAGGTCGATAGCCTCTTGCCTGATATACCCTGTTCCGGGTCTTTCCACCTATCTAGTTGAACGGTGATGGAGGTGAAGACAAGTCTACGACATAGACGTCTTCTCCGGTCTATATATCGGGTCATCTGTCATTCACACCAAAGAACTTTCGGGTACGTGGTATGGATGTACGCCCATAGGTCATAGGAACTTTTTTGGCCCGATCTATGATAGAGTAAGGAAATAGGTAGGCGAAACATTGATTGACACACAGTTGATTACTAACTTGGCCGTTTGTAAGTAGGCCTGAGTAATCAATAAGTATTTCTCTTATCACCTAACCGCGATGAACGGTCTGACTACCGTAACCAATGATCTCTAAAAAAGCGAAGTATGCCATCAAGGCATTGAAGGTTCTGACCGAAGAGTTTGGCAAAGGGCCGGTTTTGATCTCGTACATATCTGCGCGCGAGAACATTCCGAAAAAGTTTCTGGAGGCTATTTTGCTGGAACTCCGCAATCACGGCATCCTGCAAAGCCAGAAAGGCAAAGGTGGTGGGTATTTGTTGCGCATCGACCCGGCCCGGGTAAATCTGGCTCAGGTGTTGCGTGTCATTGACGGCCCTATTGCCCCTACCCCCTGCGTATCGCTGAACTTTTACGTCAAATGCGACGATTGCGAAGACGAAGTTACCTGTGCGCTGAAGCCCATTATGGAACGAGTCCGCGACGCAAACCTCGGTGTCTACGAAAACACAACCTTGCTGACCTTCCAGAACATGGAGTCGCTGGAGACGAAAGAGATTCCCATTGGGGTTACTCCGAATTCGGCTACAGACGCCAGCCTGTTGTCTGCCTAACCTGCCATTGCCTATGCGATAACCGCTACATATTGATATGCCAAAGGCCCGGACATTCCGGGCCTTTGGCATATAATGAGTAATGTGCTGCTCGTTTAATCCTCCAGCGCCACGGGCTGATGCTCGGGCCGTAGCAGGTCGTTGACCGTCTTCACAGGGTTGAACGTGATCAGCGGTACCTCCACAAACAGCGTGTTCCAGTCGGCCATAGCGCCGTTCCAGAGGCCCGGCAGTTCCTGCGCTTTCAGGTCTTTACCGTCTTTAGATTTGGCGGTGATAAAACCGGTGAGCGGGTCGCGGAAATCGGGCAGGTTATAGCGGTTTCCTTCCCGGTTTTTCAGGCCGCACACCAGATCAACGGGGTTAAAGTGGGTTGCCTGCTCAAACAGGGTTTTCTGAGCGGCATCGTCCATGTCGATCTGCGCCGACTCCACCACCTGCAACGAAACCGACCCGTCGGCATTTTTCGCCCAGAACGGCCCGCCACCCGGTTCGCCCACGTTTTTCACCATTCCACAGGCACGAATAGGCCGGTCGAGCTTCTGCCGATAATAGGCAAGCTTGTCGGCAGCCGATCGCTGGGCAAAGTCGTCCGGGGGCGTCACGCAGAGCGTGGTACGCAAAAACTCATCGACTTCGGCCAGATACCCGTCGCTAACGACCTCGCCACTGAGCAACTCCTGTAGGCGGAACAGTTGTTTCTGCGCATCGAGCAGCACCGTTGCCAGCACTTTTTTGTAGGTGATGGTTTGCTCTTTCAGCTCATCGGGCACCACGTTGTCGATGTTCTTGATAAACACCAGATCAGCGTCGATATCGTTCAGGTTTTCGATCAATGCCCCGTGGCCCGCCGGTCTGAACAGCAGCGTATCGTCGCCATTCCGGAACGGGGTGTTGTCGAGGTTCACCGAGATCGTATCGGTGCTTTTCTTCTGTTCCGAAAACGTCACGTCGAAATCGACACCCAGCCAGGTTTCGTAATCGTGCAATTCGTTTCGAATCAGTTCTTCGAAGCGGCTCCGGTGCTCGGGCGATACGGTAAAGTGCAATCGCACCTGCCCGTTGGCATTGGCGTAGGCAGCGCCTTCGACCAGATGCTCTTCGACCGGGGTACGTGGTCCGTCGGCATAGTTATGAAACTTGAGCAAGCCTTTGGGCAGGCTGCCGTAGTCGAGCCCTTTGGCGGTAAGCAGGTACGTCAGAATAGTATGCCGGTCGTTGTCAGCAATGGCCTTGTCGAGGTCAAGGTGATCTTTCGCCATCGCAGCTTTCAGGTCTTCGAAGAAAGCAAAATCGTCGAGGCGTTCAAAAAAGCCGTCTGTTGCTTTATCCATCTTACCATCCAGCGCCGCAAACAGCGATTTAAACATGCGGGTCGCGGCGCCCGAAGCTGGCACAAACTTCATCAGGGTCAACTCACCAGCCTGCTCATCGTACTGATGAATGTAATTGGTCAGTTGCTCTTCGGGTACGCGGATGATGCCGTCGCCCACGGTGGCAGCCCGGATAACATGCAGAAACGGAAACCCGTCGACAAAATGCTGTATCTGTTGCTGAACGACGTCGGTAGTAGTGCCTTGGGTGGCAATTTGGTCAAGGTCTGTTTGGGAAAACATGGCGGTACTTCAAAATCAATGTGTGCGCGGCAAGTTGCCGGTTTCGGGCAAGTATCGCAAGGCCCTTTCCGAAAACTTAGTGATGGGCTACGAAAGCACGCCCGAGACGACATTAATACTCAAGGCGACGATGAGTGTATTGAACGCAAATGACAAGAGGCTATGCACCAGAATCAGCCGCCGGAATGCCGAATTAGTCGGGCCGACGTCGGCAACCTGACTCGTCATGCCAATGCCAAAAGCCACGTATGCAAAATCTTCGTAGACGGGCTGCTTCGTATCGGGGAAATTCAGGCCCTCGCCGGGTTCCTGCCGGTAATATAGGTGCGCATACCGCAGTGTAAAGAGCGAATGCAGCAGTACCCAGGAATTAATTACGGTAATGGCCGACAGGATAATGTAAAGCCGGAGGTGATGTCCATTCAATTGCTTGACTACATCGAGCAGAAAAATGACGGCGAAAAAACTGGCCATAGCTGCCGTGATGGCGAATATCAGAATCAACACCCGGCCCGAATCCTGCAATTTGTAGGCTTTCAATGCCTCAAGCGGGTGCAGGTACGTCATCGACAGCCAGGCTAGCGCATTGACCGTCAGGGCGTAGCTATCGTAAGTAATGAGCAGTTGTAAGGGCCAGATCACGTAACGGCTGGCGATAGTGAACGTAAGGGCTGCTACCCCGAACCCAATCAGGAGCCGATGGTGCGCATCTAAACGGGCAAGTTGATTCATGGCAGTACGGTGTCAATAAGCCGGATAAGCGGGTTTTGTATCCAATAACCAGCATCCTCTTTTCGTAAGTAGCTTTGTACACATATGCATAGCTACCTGCCAATGATACGACTTTTGACCGGGCTGTTTGTAGGCCTTGCCTGTTGGGCCTGCCAGGATCCCAATGTGGTTTATAAGGAAAACGCGGATATTGACGACGGAAAATGGTTTGTGAAGAACACACCCACCTTCCGGTTTCAGATCACCGACGCCAGCCAGCCCTACGATATTTATTATACGCTACGCAACAACCTTACGTACCCGTATTACAACCTATACCTGACGCGCTACCTCACCGACGAACGGGGCAAGGAACTGGAATCGCGCCTCGACGAGCTGATCCTGATGGACCCCAAAACCGGTAAGCCCCGCGGCAAAGGACTGGGCGACCTCTATGACAACAAGGTGCTGATGAAGCGAGCCTACCGGTTTCCCAAGCCAGGTACGTATGCCTTCCGAATCAAACAGTACATGCGCCAGGACCCGCTGCCCGACGTGGTGAGCGTTGGCATCAGCATTGAAAAAAGCCAATAAACAAAGGATATTCCGGCGTCGGATGGTTGATGGTTTAAATCGCCCGCAGCCGA
The DNA here is from genome assembly GCF_041321105.1 of Fibrella musci. Lineage (NCBI taxonomy): Bacteria > Pseudomonadati > Bacteroidota > Cytophagia > Cytophagales > Spirosomataceae > Fibrella > Fibrella musci. The sequence continues at coordinate 384,816 of NZ_JBGGWD010000002.1, forward strand.
CATATAATCGGTTCTTTGTTTACCTCTCTTCGTTCCAGTCCTTATGTTTCTACCCCTGTTTCCGCTCAGTTTGGTTGTCTATCCCGGTGAGGACCTCAATCTGCACATTTTCGAGCCCCGCTACCGGCAGTTGATCAACGAATGCCTCGACGAGGAAAAAACATTTGGCATTCCGGCGTATGTCGACAACAAAATGCCCGGCTACGGTACCGAAGTGCACATTACGGCACTTCATAAGCGGTATGACGACGGGCGGCTCGATGTAAAAACGAAAGGCATTCGCGTTTTTCGACTGGTCGATTTCCAGAACCCAGTAGCCGACAAGCTGTATGCGGGTGGGAACGTGCAGCCCGTTGAGATCAACCCCGACGAGGAACTGCGGGCGTCGGGCGGGGGCCAGTACCTGACTACGCTGCTCGACCGGCTGGTAAAACTGTATGATCTGCTTCAGATCGAGGCCGATTATAACCTGACGCCACCCGAGCAGTTTTCGTATCGGATTGCGCACAAGGTGGGGCTGTCTATCGAACAGGAATATGAACTACTGACGTTGAGTACCGAAGGCGAGCGGCAGCGTTTCCTGATCCGTCACCTCGACAAGGTGATCCCGATGGTGTTCGACATGGAACGCACCAAAGAGCGCATCCGGATGAACGGCCATTTCAAAAACCTCGATCCGCTGAATTTTTGACGCGTAGCTTAGTTTAAAGAAGCTATTACGTATTAAAATCCATAACTGGCTACTGTCGTAACGAATGAATAACGTACCCAGGCGCATATTAGCCATTTCGGGAAGCACGCGGGCTGATTCATCGAATACGCAGCTGTTGCGAATTATGGCAGCGGTGGCGGGTGATCGCTGGACAGTAACCTACTACGACCAACTCGACCAGCTTCCACATTTCAACCCTGATCTCGACCGCGACAACGTACCTGAGCCGGTTTCGGCACTGAGGCAGCAAATTGAGGCAGCCGACGGTATCATCATCTGTACACCGGAATACGTATTCAGCCTGCCGGGTAGCCTGAAAAATCTGCTGGAATGGTTGGTATCGACAACCCTGCTGACCGACAAGCCGACCGCCCTCGTTACCGCTTCGGCATCGGGTGAGAAAGCGCACGAAGCCCTGCAACTGATCGTAGGTACGTTGCAGGCCCGCTTCACCCCGGCCACAACGCTGCTCATCAATGGTGTCCGCGGCAAACTGAATCCCGACGGGCGCCTTACCGACGCTTCTACCCAACTAGCCATCGAACAGGTGGTTAGCGCCTTTACCGACCTGCTTAGCCGCTAATCTTTCTCATCGACCTGCCCTACTTTTTTCACCCGTTTGGGTAGTTGCTCGGTCAGTTGCTGGAGATTCTTTATGGGTGGCCGTGGTTTTTCCGCTTCACCCAGCAGGAAGCCATAAGGCGCCATTGGTTCAACCGCGTCGAAGATCACTTTGATGATGGCTGTCAGGGGCAGCGCCAGTACAAGACCCGGCAAGCCCCAGAGTTTTTCCCAAACTAGCAGTGCGATGATGGCAGCAAGGGGGTTGATACTCACCTTCGACCCGACGATGTAGGGTGTGATGAAGTTTCCTTCAATGGCCTGCACAAACAGAAAAACGCCGATTACACCCAGCGCTTTCAGGGGATTGTCTTGCGTTACAAGCGTGTAGGCGGCGGGTAGCAGCGATCCTAATGAGATGCCGAAGTAGGGAATCAGCACCAGGCAGGCACCGAAGAAACCGAAGAAGATGGCGTAATCGACCCCCAGAATCATCAGGCCGATGGTCATCAGGGTGCCTGTCACCAGAATTACCAGCACCAGTCCGGCCAGGTAGTCCTTCACCACCTCATAAATACGCCCCAGCACCGTGTCCACCTTAGTGCGCCGGGTGTGGCCAAACACCTTGTAGAAAAACGACCGGAAAAAGTCGCGGTACAGCAGGAAGAAGAAGATGAACAGCAGGACGATGAAGATGTCGGTGATGGTGCTGGTAGTGGCCAGCAGCGTAGACGTCAGCATGGCTCCACCTGATTCCAGCAGGCTATTCAAGTACTTACGCCCCTCGGTCATCTGCCGTTTACGGTCGATATTGAAATTGGCATCGGCGTAGGTCTGTAGCTTGTCGAGTGCGTTGTTGCCTTTTTGAATCAGCTGAGGCAATACTTCCGAAAAGTTGCTGATCTGGATGGTAACCGCATACAACAACGTCGAGATAACGGCCAGCGTTAGTATCAGACACAGTAACACCGACACGATACGCGGAATACGCCATTTTTCGAGCCGCACACAAAGTGGGTATAACAATACAGAAAACAGAATGGCAAATACCAGTGGTACCAGCAACGTCTGCAACTCATACAATCCGTAAATTAGAATTAGGATTGAGGTCAACACAGCGGCCAACTGAATGTAGAAGGGCTGTTGAACTTCGGTAGCTCGATTGATCATCTTTGATGTACGATGAATGATGTACAATGTACGATGGCTACGCGCTGTACCCTACTGTGCTGCAACCGCAACGCATTGTACATTGTGCATTATTCATCATACATGAAAATGTTTCACTGGCTGCTTAACGTATTTTTTGGGGTAAAAGTCGGATTTTGTTCGTGTGCGCCCGAAGTTCGACGGTTGGGCGTGGCTCGGGTACGTTCACACTACCAGATTGAACGGCTGGCCCGCCTGCCATGCGTGGTCAATGAAAGCTCCGGATTGGCCCGCCGCACCACCGACGGGCGCACCGTCTGGACGCATAACGACGGCGGTGGCCGACCAACATTGTATGGTGTTGACGTCGCCACGGGTGCCCTACTCGACTCGCTCACCTTGCCGACGCTGCGCAACGTCGACTGGGAAGAAATTACGCAGGCTGATACGGCCCGCCTGTTCATCGCCGATCTGGGTAACAACGCCAACACGCGGCGCGATCTGGCCATTCACGAAGTCAATCGGGCCGGAACACCTACGGCTACCCTCTCCATACACTACGCCAATCAGCTGGCCTTTCCACCTGATCGGGCAACAAAGCCCGGCCGCAACTTCGACTGTGAGGCCGTTTTTTACCGGGCCGACAGTTTATTCCTGCTATCAAAAAACAGATCTGGCCATCAGGTACGTCTCTACGGAGTGCCAGCCCGCGCGGGTACGTATCAGCTTGCCCCGCTCGATTCGGTGTTTATCAAGTCGATGGTGACGGGCGCGGCGCTCAGCCCTCGTGCCAATGGGCAGGCCGGACAAACGCTGGCCGTGCTGACGTATGGCAAAATTCTCTTCTTTGAGCTGGGTACGTCGGCCCGGCTGGCGCGGCCAACCGGTTGCCTTCGTCTACCCCGTGGACAAACCGAGGCCATTGTCTTTCTGAACGGTACCGACCTGTTAATCAGCAATGAACGCGGGTGGCTTTACCGGCTTCGTCGTCGCTAATCAAACGTTATCTTTGTGTTAAGTCTGTAAACCTGGCTCTTAACGTATTCGCAATGCCGCCTAACTTCGGGGCGTAGACCATCCTTCTGCACAAGCCAATGAGTACGGCAAAAGCCTCCCAGCAAGCCCATCGCGTACTGGTCGTCGATGATGACCCCGATATCGTTGAACTGCTGGAATATAACCTTCGCAAGGAGGGTTACGACGTTGAAACGGCTCCTGATGGCCGTAAAGCCGTTGAACAAGCCAAAACCTTCACACCCGAACTGGTGCTGATGGACATCATGATGCCGCACCTCGATGGAATCGAGGCCGGTCGGCAACTGCGCGCCATTCCTGAGTTGCGCAACACCTACATCCTTTACCTGACGGCCCGTTCGGAAGAATATTCAGAGGTAGCGGCCTTCGAGGTGGGCGCCGATGATTACATCACCAAACCCATTAAACCCCGGGCGCTGATGAGCCGCATCAATGCGTTGTTTCGCCGTGAAGCCCAAAAAGCGGATACTGGCGACCTGATTCAGATTGCCGACCTGACGATCAACCGGCAGAATTACTCGGTCAACCGGGGCGACCAGACGATTATTCTGCCCAAAAAAGAGTTTGAACTGTTTTTTCATCTGGCCCAAACGCCCAACAAAGTCTTTAGCCGGGAAGAATTGCTACAAAAAATCTGGGGTGCCGATATTTACGTGCTCGAACGCACCGTTGACGTGCACATTCGTAAGCTCCGCGAAAAAATCGGCGAAGGCTATATCCGAACGCTGAAGGGCGTGGGGTATATGTTTGAAATTGCGTAGAGCCGCAACCCCTTGCGGCTTACTCGCGTCAGCTACAAGCCGTTTACGAGTATTGCTGACGCCTTATTTTGCTGACGCCAGTGAGCCGCAAGGGGTTGCGGCTCTACATGGTTTTCTGTCACATGTCCTTATCTCCCCGTGTTATTGCCCTTTTGCTGGCCCTGCTCATTGCGGGGCTGACGATGGCCTTTCTGGCATTTGTGCCGGGTGCCACGGGCAGTATGCTGTTTGTCGTAGGTACGTCGTCGTTCCTGCTGTCGTTTTTTCTGGTTATGTACACCATCGATATTCTGGTGTATCGCGAAATCACAAAGCTCTACGACGCCATTCGCCGGTTGAAGGTCAAAGACTTCTCCATCTCGCGGAAATCTATCCTGAAAACGGGTAATCCGTTCAAGAAACTGAACGACGAAATATTCGTGTACGTCGCCAAAAAGCAGCGGGAGATCGACGAGCTGAAGCGGATGGAACAGTTTCGGCGGGAGTTTCTGGCCGATGTGTCGCACGAGTTGAAGACACCCATTTTTGCCGCGCAGGGGTTTATCCACACCCTGATCGACGGGGCGGTGGACGACGAGTTTGTGCGCGACAAGTTTCTGGCGAAAGCCGCCCGCAGCCTCGACGGCCTCGATGCACTCGTGAAAGATCTGGTAGCGCTTTCGCAGCTCGAAACCGGCGAACTCCGCATGCACTTCGAGCGGGTAGATATGCGGCAGTTAGTCGAGGAAATTTTCGAGCAGCTGGAGAGCTTGGCGCGCGCCCGCACTACCAGCCTGAAACTCAAAGCCGCGCAAGGCCCGATCTGGGTTAAAGCTGACCGGCAACGCATGACGCAGGTGATGATCAACCTGATTCAGAATGCGGTTAAATACGGCAACGACAACGGCCGCGTGATTGTCGCGCTCGACGAAGACGGCAAAAAGCACATTCAGGTATCGGTGAAAGACGATGGCCCCGGCATCCCGCCCGAGCACCTCAGCCGCATTTTTGAGCGATTTTACCGCGTTGAAAAGAGCCGCTCGAAAGAACAGGGCGGCACCGGGCTGGGTCTCGCCATTGTGAAGCACATTCTCAACGCCCATAAGTCGAAAATCACAGTGCTAAGCCGCCTTGAAAAAGGGACCGAATTCCGGTTTAAGCTAGATAAGGAGTAGTCGCTCGTTGGGTCAGGCGAGCTGCATGGGCCACCGCATCACAAACGTAGCTCCCTCGCCTGGCTGGCTGTGCGCCTCGATCGTGCCGCCGTGATTGTGCATTACCCGCTGGCAAATGGCAAGCCCGATGCCCGTTCCGGGGTATTCGCTCTGAGAATGAAGCCGCTGAAATAGCTGGAAAATCCGTTCGCGATACTGGGGCGAGAAGCCGATGCCATCATCGCTGACCGTCAGTTCATGCTCCTTCGTAACGGGCAGATACTGGTGGCTGACCATTACGACGGGCGCCTGACCAGGCCGATGAAATTTGAGAGCGTTACTCAGCAGGTTTTGCAGAAGCTGCCCAAACATAAACCGGACAGCCGTGATCTGGGGCAAATCTGTGGTACGTATAACCGCCTGACTCGTGGTGATGGCTTCCTGTAAATCGGCTTGCACTTCGACTACCAGCTCAGCTAAACCAAAGGTTTCGTTGACGTGCTCGGCGCCGTTGATACGAGCATAGCTGAGCAGGTCATGAATAAGCTCCTGCATCCGTTCGGCGGCGCCGATAGAGCGCCTGAAAAACTCACGCCCCCGATCCGACAGCCGTTCGACTTCCTGATCCAGTATCATCTGGTTAAAGCTCTTGATCTTGCGAAGCGGTTCCTGCAAATCGTGGCTGGCTACGTGCGTAAACGAGCTAAGTTCGGCGTTGCGCTGCTCTAGTTGCAGATTTTGCCGAGCGAGCGCTTCGTTGAGTTCGCGCAGTTGACGTTCCTGCTCTTTCTGCCGGGTGATGTTCATATCCACACCAAATACACCGATGGCCTGCCCGGCGTCGTCGTGGACAATCCGACCGATCGTGCGGATATAGATTTCACGCCCTAACTTATCGTACCGCCGGTATTCCATCTCCAGATCCGTTCCCTGTAAGGCTTTGGCTACAGCCGCTTCCAGAATGGGTAGGTCGTTGGGATGCGTTGACTTGGCCACACTTTCCAGATCAACCTCGATTTCGTTGGGCTCGTATCCCCAGAATACATACATCTCGGGGCTCCACCGAATCTGAGTATCGCCAAAATACCATTCCCAGCTAGCCATACCAGCCATCCGCTGCGCCTGGCTCAGTTGGGCTTCCCGAATCAGCAACTTTGAGCGAATATCGAGCGGTGGCTCAACGCCTGACTCGCTGGTTGGGGCCGAATAGGTAGCCTGAATCGATTCGTCGGTAAGGGATTTAGGCGGTAGCGCATTCATAGGGTGAATAGGATAAGCAATGGTAGGTCTTCAGACGAGCAGTTTGGCACAGGGTAACTCCTAGTGAACCAAAGCAGCAAATAACACGACAAGATGCATGTACAACGTACTATCAATAAACGTAAAGCAGTCCACCTGAGTAGATAGACTGCTTTACGTAGGCAAGAAAATGCGGTAATAGGGTTAGTTGGCCCGGATAACCGAGTCGGGCAGGAAGCGAACATCCAGGCCTGTGGCTTTTTTCAAAGCGGCGTAGTTGTTCTTGCCATCCTGATAAGCCGGGTTGACTTCCATCGACTTGTTGTAATAGTACGAGGCCAGTTGATACTTGCCTTCGTTCTGGTAGATCACCCCGAGGTTATTGTAGGCAGGCGCATACGACGAAGCCGCCCGAATCGTCTGCTTGTAGTAATACTTGGCCGAGTCGACGTTAGGCGTAATCCGCTGAAATACATATGCCATCGAGAAATACGACTCCCCGAAGTTGGGATAGATGCGGCATGACTCCTGCAGATGATCCAGCGCCCAGCGAGCGTATTTGGATGTCTCTTTATTGTAGTCGGCCAGCATCGCCTGGTATTTCTTTACCGAATCGGGCTTGGTCTGGTAACGCACCATCCGGATATTGGCCGTGTCGATCTTGGCGCGCTCTTTCAGCCCTTTCTCGATCCATTCGTTGGCGACGTGGCGCTGCACCTGACAGCTCGTAGGCGCGTAAGGCAGGGCCGAGTTAAACAACACGAAGTTATTTTCCCAATCTGGGTTGCGCGTGACGGTTTTAAACGAATACAAACCGCACACCACCGCCAGTATTGCCGCTAGGGGCATGTAGTTCATAGCCAGCTTCGGACGCGCTTCCAACGTACCTACGGTTTCACCAGGTACGTCCTCCTTCGGCTTGGCCAGTCCAAATTTCTCAACCAACGCCTGTACCGCCCAGACCAGCACAAACGCAAAGCCCATGACGGACGCGTATAGGAACCGTTCGGCCAGAATACCGCCCCGGCTATAGATAAAGCCCAGCCCCGGTGCCATCGTGACAAAGAACCAGAATAGCCCAAAGCCCCAAAGCGTGCGCCGCCGGAAACCAATCCAGGTGAGCACGATAAGCCCGATCATGCTGAAGAAGCCCAGCCACGACAGCAGATCGCTCTTGCCCCCCGTTGGGATTACATTATAAGAGTAATCGTAAACGAGCGGATGCGGCAGAATCAGCAGTTTGATGTACCAGACAAAGAATTTAAACATCGTCGATGTCTTGGTATTCAGGATTGCGTAGGGGTAGTTGGCCCAGTCGGTGGGCGGGTTGCCACTCAACGTGCCGATCATCTGCTTTTTCTGGTAGAAGAACAGCGCAGCGATGATCAGGAATGGCCACAGACTCACCATCGAGCGGACCACGTTACGGCGGGCAAACCAGTACTGCATGGCCGGAATCAGGGCCAGACTCACGATCGACGATTCTTTCGACAGGAAGGCAAAATACAGGGATGCACAAGCCAGACCCACCCAGGTGGTCGAGAGGCCCGCCATCACCAGCACGCCGATCACGCCGCCCGCTGAGGCACCGAATGAATTAACCAGCAGACTGCTCCCGATCACCCAGCCGCCCACCACGTTGAACACTGTGAGTACACCACCCAGCGCCATATCCGATGTGGGGCCTTGATACCAGAACGGCGTTTTGGCTTCGAGCTGTTTCCAGTAAGTCAGCAGCATCAGCGAGATGAACAGGAAGCTCAGCAGTTCGTCGCGGCCTTTGATGTTGGCTACGATTTCGGTGTGGATGGGGTGTGTGATAAACGCCAGCCCGATCAGGAACGCCACCATGGTTTTGCCCGGCAACCATTTTTGCAGCAACGCCCCGATACTCAAGCCCGTGAGGCCATACAGCACGGCGTTGATCTGATGGCTGTACTCGGGGTGCTTGTCACCGAAGAATTCCTGTTCCAGCGCAAACGTGATCAGCGACAGCGGGCGGTAGTAACCTAACGAGATGTTGCTGAAGTGCCAGAACTCCGTGCGCATGAGGTCGGGCAGGCCTTTCAGTCCATTCTTCACGAACAGGTTCTGCCCGATAGCCGCGATGTCGTCGAGTGCATACTGGTGGCCAAAGGTATTGGCGTAGATCAACACACCTACGGCGGCCAGTACCAGCAATGGCCACCAGGCAACAGGTGCCCGCTCGATGGGCAGATCCGACGCTGCCGGTGCGCTGGGACGCGGTGGAATATTGACCACCGGCTGGGTACGTTGCGGGGTAGCCGGCGCCGAAGGGCGCGGGGCTGGATTCTGCGGCGCGCCAGAGCCGGGACGTTGACTGACCGGCTGCTTCTTTTTACTCATGTGTTGGGTTAAAATGAATCAGAATGTGCGGCCTGCGAGTTAACTCATCAGCCTCTATTGGCACAAGCAGTAAATCACAGCGCGCACATCGTAATTTATTAGTTAGGTACGTTCTAGGTGAGGAAGCTGCTTTTTCACACTCTTCCTAAAGTAAAGTTCTACAAGTATGGTAACAAAATCAATGGTTGGGTGCAATCGACAGCCCAGACTCCTCCTTTGGCTAAGCTTTTTGCTCCTGCTCAACGGCTGTTTGCACGGTCCCGTAGGTCCCTCGACCGGCAATAAAGGGCAACCCGGTACGCAAACGCCCGTCAGCGAACACCTGACGCTCGGCAACCCAAGTGACGCCAGTACCGTCGACCCCGACAATTATCTGCTGGTAAAACCGCAGTTTACACTGTCGTTTAACCGTAGCCGGGGTATTGCCAACTGGGTGAGCTGGCACCTCGACCAAACCTGGCGCGGCGATGCCCCCCGAAGCAAAACCTTCCGACCCGATCCCGACCTGCCTGCGGGTTACTCGACCGTACGAAGCGCTGATTATGAGCGTACTGGATTCGACCGGGGGCATCTTTGCCCGTCTGAAGACCGCGACAATACGCCTGAGGCCAACGCAGCCACGTTTGTCCTATCAAACGTCGTGCCGCAAGCCCCTAATCTAAATCGGGGCGTCTGGAAATCATTGGAAGATTATGCCCGCAAACAGCTGGATACAGGCAATGAAGTGTACATCATGGCAGGTGTCACCGGCACGGGCGGTGCGGGTGAACAGGGAGAGGCAAGTAGTCTGGCCAATGGCAAAATCACCGTTCCAGCCTATTGCTGGAAGGTTCTGCTCATCCTGCCCAACGGCGATAATGATCTTCAGCGCATCAATGCCAATACGCAGGCAGTGGCGGTGCTGATGCCCAATCAGCAGTCGGCCTCGGGGCAATCGTGGACCAATTATCGGCTGACCGTCGGCGAACTGGAGCAGCGAACGGGCATGCGCTTTTTTACGAACCTCCCCCCCGATGTGCAATTGGCCCTGAAACGCCAGACAGCCACGGGCTATTAACAAAAAACCGGCGATCCGTAACCGACTTGCCTGGGGCATATGTCAGCTATGGATCGCCGGTTAGAATTGGGCGCTTTTACTTACAAGCGCGGGATGCGCAGCACCTGACCGGGGTAGATAAGATCGGGGCTCTTCAGCATGGGCTTGTTAGCCTCGAAGATGATACCATACTTCATGGGGTCACCGTATACTTTTTTCGAGATCGCCGATAGCGTATCGCCTTCTTCAACGGTGTGGAATTGCCCTTCCGGCTCCGGATTGTCGACCTGCAACTGATTGTCGACAACGGTCACACCTTCTACGTTCCCAACGGCCAACGCCAGTTTTTCGGCATCTTCCTGCTTGGCTACCTGACCTTCCAGCGTTACGGTATCCCCTTTCGTTTTAACGGTCAGGGTTTTGTAGGGAAGGCCCAGTTGCTTCACGTGGTTGAGCAGTGCACTGGCTTTCAGCGGCTCCGGATCGGCGGGTTGATTGGGGGTAGCGGCCGGAACTTCCTCTTCGTGTTTACCGAAAACTTTTTCGCCAACGCCTTTGAAAAAACTTAAGAGACCCATGCGTAGAATTGATTAAGTGTTAAACATACGGATTGATGGTGCAAACAACTTGTTTTTACCAAAGAAATCAACACTCAGACGAGCCCATTGTTCAGAAGTAACAACATTGGCCTGTCGGAGCGGGCATAAAACTATGGTTAAAACCTATCCTACGCCTGTAAACGACCTGTGCCCTCTGTTATCTTTGTGTAATTCTTCAAGCTAATTTTTTCTTATATTTTTCACAATCTACCTCATGCACATGCGATTAACTCAGCCAGTCCGCCTGGCAGCCCTTGTGGGCCTGGTGGCAGGCTTGGCCGGTTGTTATGAAAACGACCTGGCCCGCCGTGTGGACCCCCTATCGCGCGGGACAGCCAGCTTTGCCCGCTATGTGGCTGTTGGCAACTCATTGACTGCCGGTTATATGGACGGTGGTCTCTACCGCGACGGACAACTCAATAGCTATCCCTATATTTTATCGCAACAGTTCAAGCTGGTTGGCGGTGGCAACTTTATACAACCTCTGTTTACGGCTGAGCAGGCAAACGGAACGGGCTACCTCAAACTAACCAGCTTGCCAACGGCCGCAAGCGGTGGCCTACCGGTTACGTCGATAGTAGCGCCTCAGGCGGTGCGCACGCTGGTAAACGGACGGCCTCTGTACACCAAGTACACAACGTACCCACTCAATAACCTGGGTGTGCCGGGCATTCGCATGAGCGACATCCAGACGCCGGGCTACGGTACCGCCGCAGGTAACCCGTATTTTGAGCGCCTTTTGCCCGACAACTCAACCCAGACGTACCTGCAATTCGTAACCAATCAGGTGAACGGTGCCACGTTCTTCTCCAGCTTCATGGGCAACAACGATGCGCTGGGCTACGCTACCTCGGGCGGGGCGGTCGCGTTCACCCCAACGACCCTGTTTACGGCCAATTCGGAAGCGCTGCTGAACGTCTTGAGCAACGGTGGCCGCAAAGGTGTTGTGATTGGTATTCCTAAAATTACGGTAGCTCCTTTCTTCCAAACCGTAACCCTCACGCAGGTACTGGCGCAAGTCAACGCGGCGGTGCAGAAAGCTACGCCCGGCGCACCGGCCATAACGGCGCTCGTTATTCAGTCGCCACTGGCAGCACAGGGCATCCGGGCCACCAAAGCGGGGGATCTGCTGCTGTTGAACCTACAAGCTGACTACGCCACCATCGGCCGCACCGATGTAGGTACAAAAGTGGGGCCTTACGGTCTTTCGCTCACCAACCCGCTGGCTAACGCCTCAGTGCTCGACGCCGAGGAGGTGGCCGCGCTGAACGCGAAAATTGACGAATACAACGGCATCATGAAAGCGCAGGCCGACGCTCGTGGCCTGGCCTGGACTGACCTGTCGACGTTGGTCAATCAGTTAACATCTGGCCTTACGGTCAACGGCACCACGTTTGGTATTGGCTACATCCTGGGCGGCACTATCGGCCTCGATGGCATCCACTTTACGGCAGCTGGCCAAGCACTCGTAGCGAACGAAATCCAGAAATCAATCGCCGCCAAATACAACACACTACTCCCCGAAATCGACGCCTCGCGTTACCGCAAAGTGTTGGTTCAACCTTAATAACGATGAAAAAACACGCATACATACTGGCTGCGTTGGTGCTTAGCTCGACGGCGGCAATGGCGCAATTACCCACTCGTTCCATTGAAGTAGGTATCAAAGGGGGAGCTACGTTTGTTCACGGCTATACCACGATTCCAGCTCAGCCAACGAGCATTGTGGGGGTGCAGGTGCCGCAATTGGAGAACAAAAACAACGGTGTCGGTACAGGGTATTCATTCGGCGCATTCACCCGGTTCAACAATGCCAACCGCAAAGGTTACATTCAGGTTGAAGTCTCCTATAACCGCTATCTGCTGAAGCAAAAAACCAACGCGACGCTCGACGTCAACGCCAACCCATCGTTGTCGGCTCGTTTGCCCATCAGCTTTGCCCCTGGCCTGCTCAACGCGACAGTCGACGTTACATCTGAATCGTCGATCGAGTCGTTCAACGTACCTGTGCTGTTCGGGCGGCGTATTCTGAAAGACCGCCTGCGCGCCTACATCGGGCCCTCGCTCATCTTCGTCAACAAGTCGCAGGCGGTACGTAATACGCAGGGGCAGGTTAACCCCAATGCGGCGATCGGCTTCGGCACAGCCATTCCGATTCCGGCTACGGAAGAAACGACTAATCTGTTGAGCGTTCGTGAGGCGGCCAATTTGCAGGTGAAGCGCTTTACTTGGGCACTGGAAGCCGGGTTGGGCATTTCGCCGCTACAGTTTCTGGACGTAGACGTTCGCTACGCCGTACCGGCAGGGGGCGTCTACCGCGATGCCAACATCAAAGGGTTTCTGGGCATTGCCACCGTTACGGTTGGGCTGAAGATTCCTTAACCGGTACGTTACGCAGCTTTCGATGCCACCGCTCAACCCTGAGTGGTGGCATCTTTTTTTGGTGTCGTTTACCAGTATCGCAGGGCCATCCGTATTCAGTTAATTCAACCATTACTACGCTTTAGGCATCGTTTCTACCAGTTCAACGGATATACGTTTAGAGGGCGCTCACGCAGTTCTAGTTTTACAGCATCTTCCTCGCTCGAACAGCAACAACGCCCTAAAACAATGATCCATATATGCCACGCCCCTGTCGCCTCGCCGCAACCTGTCCGGCCAATTGCCACGCCCATCAACGTGCCGAAGCTATCACTGCCGTATCGCAATCAGCTTGTGCAGGTACTCGCCACCGATATCGTCTGGCTGGAAGGAGCCAGCAACTACACCTTTATTCACACGCGCGACAAACGCCGGTATCTGGTTGCCAAGAACCTGAAGCGGCTTGAAGCCGACCTGCTTGGTTCACCATTCTGCCGGGTGCACAAATCGACCCTGGTTAACCTAACGTACCTGCTCGACGTACGTTTTGGCGATGATCCCCACCTACACCTGAAAAGCGGTCAGACCATCAGTATTTCGCGGCGCCGGATTACCTCCACCCGGCGGCAGATTCGCGCCTTCCAGGCCGAGCTGGCGAACTAAGCAACGTACCTGACCGAAAAAAGCCCCACCAGATTGCTCTAGTGGGGCTTTTAAACCTTATAGGTTTTTAAGATCTATAAGGTTTTCTTATTTCAACACGCTGAAATCGAACGTATCCAAATACGCGGTGGTGAACTGACCTGACTTGAAGCCGGGATCATCCATCATCTTGATGTGGAACGGAATGGTCGTCTTGATGCCTTCGATGACAAACTCCTGCAAGGCACGCTTCATCCGCGTCAATACCTCTTCACGCGATTGCCCCGATACAATCAGTTTAGCGATCATCGAGTCGTAGTTCGGCGGAATCGTGTAACCGGCATATACGTGGCTATCCACGCGTACACCATGTCCACCCGGAATGTGCAGGTTGGTGATCTTACCCGGCGATGGGCGGAACCCGTTGGCGGGGTCTTCGGCGTTGATCCGGCACTCCAGCGCGAACAGTTTCGGCGTGTAGTTTTTGCCCGAAATAGGCACACCAGCGGCCACTTTGATTTGTTCTTTGATCAGATCATAGTCGGTAACTTCTTCCGTAATCGGGTGCTCTACCTGAATCCGGGTATTCATTTCCATGAAATAGAAGTTATTGTACTTATCGACCAGGAATTCGATCGTTCCCGCGCCCTCGTAGCCAATCGACTGCGCGCCCCTGATGGCGGCTTCGCCCATGCGTTCCCGCAGGTCGTCGGTCATGATGGGTGACGGCGTTTCTTCGAGTAGTTTCTGGTGACGCCGCTGAATCGAGCAATCGCGCTCCGACAGGTGGCACACTTTACCATATTGGTCGCCCACGATCTGAATTTCGATGTGGCGCGGCTCCTCGACAAATTTCTCCAGATACAGCCCGTCGTTGCCAAAGGCAGCACCGGCTTCAGTCCGGGCATCGTTCCAGGCTTTTTCGAACTCGGCTTCGGCCCGGATAATCCGCATACCGCGCCCGCCGCCACCGGCCGTCGCTTTGATAATGACCGGGTAACCCATCTCGGCGGCCAGTTCTTTACCCTGCTCGATGCTTTCCAGCAGCCCTTCCGAACCCGGAATAACTGGTACGCCCGCTGCTTTCATGGTCGCTTTGGCGGTAGCCTTGTCACCCATGGCGTTGATCTGCTCAGCGGTTGCGCCAATGAACTTGATGCCGTAGTCGGCGCAGATTTGCGAGAATTCGGCGTTTTCCGACAAGAATCCGTACCCAGGGTGGATGGCATCGGCCCCTGTTACTTCGGCAGCCGAGATAATGCTGGGAATATTCAGATACGACTGTCGGCTCACCGGCGGACCGATACAGACGGCTTCATCGGCAAAACGCACATGCAGACTATCACGATCGGCGGTTGAATAAACGGCCACCGTGCGGATGCCCATTTCGCGACACGTACGGATGATGCGCAACGCGATCTCGCCCCGGTTAGCGATTAGGATTTTCTTGAACATAAGATCGGTCAACAGGCGTAGAGACGCAATCCCTTGCGTCTCGCAGGCGTCAGCAAGAAATCAGGCCCGGTTTTCAAGCTGGCATACGTTTTTGCTGACGCGTGGGAGACGCAACGGATTGCGTCTCTACGGCGGGTACATTAAATTTCGACAACAAACAACGGCTGATCGTACTCGACAGGCGTGGCGTTTTCCACCAGCACTTTCACGATCCGGCCCGAAATCTCCGACTCAATTTCGTTGAAGAGTTTCATCGCCTCGATGATGCAAACCACTTTGCCGGGTTTGATCTCGTCGCCCACCTCAACAAACGAGGGCGTCTCGGGATTCGACGACCGGTAGAACGTTCCGATCATAGGTGATTTGATGGTAACCTGATTGGCTGCCGGAGCCGCCGCCGGAGCCGGGGTTGGCGCTGCCGCAGGCTGAGCCGGAGCCGCCGCAGGGGCTGCTGCCGGAGCAGGCGCTGCAATTGCCACGGGGGCGGGTGCTGCTGCCGCTACGGTTACCGAAGCCGACCGCTTCACATTGATCTTGAGTTCACTGGTCTCGATATTCACCTCATCGAGGCCCGATTTCGAGATAAAATCGATTAGCTGTTGAATGTCCTGTGTGCTCATAAGCAAGGGTTTATAGGTTGGCATTTGGCGCCCGAAGTTACGCTACCTGGGTACGTTCCCAGGCTACAGCGGAGCCACTTCAGACGTCAAACTCCAACCTATAAACTGATTTATTTTACTCGTTCCTGATACTCCCGTGTGCGCGTATCCACCCGGATTTTATCACCCTGATTGATGAAAAGAGGTACGTTGATCATAGCCCCCGATTCTACCTGTACGCGCTTTTTAGCTCCGTTGGCGGTATCACCTTTCAGACCAGGCTCGGCATAGGATACTTCCAGTTCAACCGACACGGGGAGTTCGCAGGTCAGTGGCGCTTCGTTTTCCGTATTGATCAGCACTTCCACTTCCTGCCCTTCTTTCATCAGGTCGGCCTGATCAATGATCTTTTCGTCGATATTGATCTGGTCGAATGTTTCCTGATCCATGAAGTTGTAGCCCGCTTCGTCTTTGTACAAAAACTGAAATTTGCGGCGCTCAACCCGGACAGGCGTAATGCTTACGCCCGCGTTGAAGGTGTTGTCGATAACGCGACCCGACGAGAGATTTTTCAGCTTCGTACGAACAAAAGCGGCGCCTTTTCCGGGCTTCACATGCTGGAATTCGATGATCTGAAACAGGTCGTTATTGTAGTTGATTACTAAGCCGTTCCGAATGTCTGCGGTCGTTGCCATGATTTTTAATGTACAATGAAGAATGAACAATGTACAATGTGTAGACGGATAATGCTGCTGAGAATCAGCTAACGGGAATTGTAAATTCCCATCGTACATTAATCATTCTTCATTGTACATCAACTTTTTAATAACTCCACTTCACATAAACCGCCCCCCAAGTGAAGCCGCCGCCGAAGGCTGCCAGCACCAGGTTATCACCCTTTTTCAACTTCGATTCGTAGTCGAACAGGCAAAGCGGAATGGTTGCTGCGGTGGTGTTTCCGTACTTATGAATGTTTAGCATCACCTTGTCGGCACCAATACCCATGCGGTTGGCGGTCGCGTCGATAATGCGTTTGTTGGCCTGATGCGGTACCAGCCATGCCACGTCACTTCCGTTCAGGTTGTTTCGTTGCATGATCTCGGCAGACACGTCGGCCATATTTTTCACGGCAAATTTAAACACCGATGGGCCGTCCTGATACACGTAGTGCCAGCGTTTCTCGACGGTCTCGTGGGTGGGCGGGTAGCGGCTACCCCCTGCTTTCTGAAACAGGTGGTATTGCCCCACGCCATCTGACCGGATGATGGAGTCGACGATACCGTAGCCTTCTTCAGCGGCTTCGAGTAGTACGGCACCAGCCCCGTCGCCAAATAGCACACAGGTAGTGCGGTCGGTGTAGTCGACAATGGACGACATCTTGTCGGCCCCAACGACCACGACCTTGCGGTATTTGCCACTTTCGATAAACTGCGTGCCCACCGTGAGGGCATACAGAAAGCCCGAGCAGGCTGCCTGAATATCGAAGCTCCCGACGTTACGGATACCCACCATGTCGCAAATCAGATTGGCGGTGGCCGGAAACACATAATCGGGCGTGACGGTGGCGCAGATCAGCAGGTCGATGTCTTCGGGAGACGTATTCGTTTTTGTTAGCAACCCCCGAACGGCCTCAGCGCCCATGTGCGACGACCCCATGCCTTCGCCTTTCAGGATGTGCCGTTCTTTGATGCCGGTGCGTGTGGTAATCCACTCATCGTTGGTGTCTACCATCCGTTCCAACTCCGCGTTGGTCAGGATGTAGTCAGGTACGTAGCCATGTACACCGGTAATTGCTGCTCTCATCATTGTTTTTTACTTACGGGGCCTCAGCTGAGCGCCTGCGCGATCTTCCGGTGGGCATCGGCTTCAACCTGCCGGATGGCTAAGTTGAGCATATTTTTAATGGCCGTTGCCGACGAAATCCCGTGGGCAATAATCACGTTGCCGTTCACCCCGATGATAGGGCTTCCGCCAACCGATTCATAATTGGTCCGGTCGATAAACTCGTCCTTGAAACCCCGTTCCGTTACAATATTGTAAAACGATTCACCCAGTTTAAACAGGGCATTACCCGTAAAACCATCGGTCACGATCACGTCGGCACGGTTCAGAAACATGTCTTTCCCTTCAATGTTTCCGACGAAATTGATGCGGCGCGACTCTTTCAGCAGTTGATGGGCTGCCTGGGCAATCAACGAGCCTTTCTGCTCTTCTTCGCCGATATTCATCAGCGCCACGCGGGGCTGGTCGATACCAAACGTGTACTGAGCGTAGATAGACCCTAATTCGCCAAACTGAGCCAGCATCTCGGGTTTACAGTCGGCGTTGGCCCCAATGTCGAGCATAATGGCCGTTCCGCCGTTGAGCTGCGGCACAAACCCGGCAATGCAGGGGCGAATTACGCCCTCGATGGCTTTAATGCTAAACAGGGCGCCCACGTGCATCGCGCCGGTATTCCCAGCGCTGCAAAAGGCATCGATCTGTTTTTCTTTCAATAGTTTGAAACCAACGCTGATACTCGAGTTTGGTTTCTGCGACAGGGCCTTTGTGGGGTGCTCGCCCATCTCAACCACATCGTCGGCATGCAACACTTCAAGGGCTGGGTGCTTGGCTACCCCATGCTGTTGAAGTTGCTCGTCGATAACAGCCTGTTGACCGATTAAGACGATACTAACCTGGTCTGGCAAACCGGCTCTGATGGCTAACGCTACACCTTCGATGATGGCATCTGGCGCAAAATCACCACCCATGGCGTCCACAGCAATCTTCATTGAATACAATCGGTCAGTGAATCGAAGGGAAGGAATCGGACTAAAGAAACCCACTGTCTTGTGCTCTCATCCTCACATACCCCGCGCTCCGAACAGTAGAACAAGGGCGTAAAATTAGCAGGGAGGGGCCAAAAAAAAAGTATTCCGCCTTCATCTGAGTCAGACGCCGGCGGAATACCTGCTTCAGTTTACCAGTTTCTGGTTTTACGTTTTCGGTTGCTCCGCATCGGCGCCGCCTCCATACAGGGCGGCATTGCAGGAAACGCCAAAACGATACTTACGAAACTGCTTTGTAGCCTTCAACGATCATTTTGCCACGATAGAAGAGGTTGCCTTCGAATACGTGGGCGTGGTGACGCTCATGAACTTCGCCCGTTGAGGCGTCGGTTGCCAGCGTTACAGGCGTGGCTTTGTAATGCGTCCGGCGTTTGTCGCGGCGGGTCGATGAGTGGCGTCGCTTGGGGTGTGCCATTTTTGGTAAAACAGTTTAATGTTTAAAGTCCAATGTTCAAGGTTGCAGCCGGGGCAACCGCAACGGCGGACCGTGTCAGACTTTAAACGTTGGACATTGAACTTTTAATTATTACTCAATTTACGCAGGGCTTCCCAGCGGGGGTCCACTGCGGGTGTTTCTTCGTTGGACTCGTCGGCGGCGGTGGTTGAGCCAGAGGTATAGATCAACGTTCCTTCCGACTCCTCGTCGTCATCCTCGTTAGCGCGGAACCGGGGGTGCAGCCGTTTCATGGGCAGCGCCAGCACAATGAAATCGAAGATGTAGCGGGCCACGTTGATCGTCTGCGTATTGCGTTCGATCAGTTCAATTTCATCGGTCAGTTCCTCGTTCCGGTCGGCAAATTTGAGGTACAAGGTCTGGTGGGTGTCCACCGATTCATCGTACGGATCAAGGCTCCGATCGCAGATCTGCTCCACACTACCCTGAATCGCGAAGTCTAGACGAATCATCGTCTCTGACTTGTCGAGTACCAGGTGCGTCGTTACGTTACCATCACCAATCAGCTGTTGCTCAAGGACTTGGAAAAACGATTTGTCCGACGTGAAGTCGTATTCATACCGTTTATTTTCCAGGCCGGCGATGTTGATATCGTATGGGCGTAGTGCGTTCACCTCAGTCGTTTGCTAACAAGGCCGCAAAGATACGAACTCTTTCTGAATCAGGGAACCAGCCGCTTAGAAATTTCGGGCACGGGAATGTGGATTATGTGGATAAGCGCGGCGCTATCCATGCGGTTGGGCCAGACGAACGCAAAAAATCCGTGGTCATCTGCTCCATCCGTGTCATCTGCTCCATCCGTGTCATCTGCGTTCCAGCATTTACGCCGACCTTTACGGCATGAAAAAGTTGATTGTCGTAACGGGCGGCTCCAAAGGCATTGGCCGGGCCATCGTCGATAAGTTTGTGCAGGAAGGTTACGATGCCGTTGTCTGCGCGCGTGACGTGTCAGATGTCGAGGAGCCAAACCGGTTTCCGTTTGCCGCCGACCTAAGCACACGGGCCGGCGTGGATGCCCTGGTTGGGTACGTTCGCGGGCTAAATCGGCCAGTCGACGTGCTGGTCAATAATACAGGTACGTTCCAGCCAGGCCAAATTCACAATGAAGCCGAGGGTACGTTCGAGCAGTTGATGAACACCAACGTGGCCAGCGCCTATCACCTCACGCGCGGCCTGGTTGGCGACATGATGGACCGGCGCGATGGCCATATTATTATGATGTGTTCAACGGCCAGCATTACGGCTTACACCAACGGCGGCTCCTACTGCATCTCGAAGTTTGCGCTGCTGGGCATGAGCCGGGTACTACGTGAGGAACTTAAACCCAGCGGTGTACGCGTTACTGCTGTATTGCCCGGCGCTACGCTGACGGCGAGTTGGGAAGGCGTCGACCTGCCTGCCGACCGGTTTATGCAACCTACCGATGTAGCCGATGCCATCTGGACGGCCTGTTCGCTGCCCAAAACCGCCGTGCTGGAAGAAATTTTGTTGCGCCCACAGCTGGGCGATATTTGATGAATGTACACTGCACGATGAATCCTGTATAACGACTTCGCCAATCAGTTGAGTGTAAATCTCAAGTATTGCCATTGTACAGTATTCATTGTGCCTTGTACATGAACTAAGACATGAATACATATTTCCGCCTTCTTTCATTTGGCCGACCGCTGGGGCGGTTTCTGGCGCCGTTTGTGCTCACGTCGCTCCTGGCGGCATTGTTTGCGACGGTCAATTTTGCGCTGCTGATTCCGCTCCTGAACGTGCTGTTCGATCAGTCTAAGCTAGCGGGTTTTCAGGGGGCTAATCCCCGGCCCGAATCGCTGCTGGATGGCGTAGGCTGGTTCAACTATTACTTCGCCTATTTCTTTCGCGAATATGGGCAGGTAGGTACGTTGAAGTTCGTTTGTGCGATGGTGGTTAGTTCAGTACTGCTGAGCAATCTGTTCAAGTACCTATCGGCCAGGCAGTTGGAGAATTTTAAAGCGCGCATGGTAGCGACCCTGCGGGAGTCGGTTTTTTCGCGGACGTTACGCCTGCACCTCGGCTATTTCTCCGATCAGCGCAAAGGCACGCTCATCTCCCACATCACCACCGATGTGCAGGAAGTAGAAGGGTCTATCGCTAATACGCTCTCGGCGGCCTCAAAAGAGGTATTCACGCTCGTTTTCTTCCTGATTACCCTCTTCACGATCTCCACCAAGCTCACGCTGGTGGCGTTTCTGGTGATTCCCATTTCGGGTGGGGTCATTGCCATGCTGGTGCGACGCATGAAACGCGACGCGACGCAGGGACAGCAACGCCTCAGCGGTCTGATGAGCGTGCTCGACGAAACGTTTGGCGGCATGCGTGTGGTGAAAGGCTTCAACGCCGAGTCGTTTATTGTTGACAAGTTCCGCGAAGAAAACAATGGGTATCGGCAGGCGATCCGGGCGTTGGCCAACCGCCGCGAACTGGCCTCGCCGTTCTCTGAATTCATGGGCGTGGCCGTACTGTCGGGCATTTTGCTCTATGGCGGCTCGCTGGTATTATCGGGGCAGAGCGACCTGTCGGCGGCGGAGTTTGTCACGTACCTGGCCCTGTTTTCGCAGGTGACCCGGCCCGCCAAAGACATTTCCAACGCCTTCAGTGCATCGCAGCGCGGGTTGGTATCGGGTAAGCGCGTCCTGGACCTGATGGATACCCAACCGGCCATTATCGACAAACCAAACGCTTACCCACTTACCGACTTTCAGCACGAAATTGCCTTTGAGCACGTGTCGTTTTCGTACGAAACCGGCACGCCCGTTCTGAAAGACATCAGTTTTCAGCTTCAGAAGGGCAAAACCATCGCCTTGGTGGGCTCGTCGGGCGGGGGTAAATCGACGCTGGCCGATCTGGTGCCCCGTTTTTATGATCCCACGGCGGGTCAGGTACGTATCGATGGGCACGACCTGCGCGACTGCCAGACCGCCTCGCTCCGTAACCTGATGGGCATCGTTACGCAGGAGAGCATTCTGTTCAACGACACGGTGTTCAACAACATCGCTTTTGGCAGCAACGCCAGCGCGGCCGAAGTGGAACAGGCGGCGCGAATCGCTAATGCGCACGAGTTTATCAGCCAGATGCCCAACGGCTATCATACGACCATCGGCGATCGGGGCAGTAAGCTATCAGGGGGGCAACGGCAGCGCATCAGCATCGCCCGGGCCGTGCTGCGCAACCCGCCCATCCTGATTCTGGACGAAGCAACCTCGGCACTGGATACCGAGTCGGAACGGCTGGTGCAGGAGGCACTGACCCGGCTAATGGCTAACCGCACGACGCTTGTAATTGCCCATCGGCTCAGCACCATTCAGCACGCCGACGAGATTTTGGTTATCAATCAGGGCCGTATTGTGGAGCGCGGCCGCCACGACGAACTGCTGCTGCTCGACGAAGGTGTTTACCGCCGTCTGCAAATGATGCAGCAAGTGTAGGGGCAGGGGGCGTAGGGCTTGGGACATAAATAACCCTGCGCTCCTTGCTCCAAGCCCTACGCCCCCTGCCCCACGCTCTTCGTTTCCACGCCGTCCAGCTTTCCAAGTTTTCCCAGCACCACTTCCACCAGCGTGCGGCGCAGCTCCAGATCAAGCAGACAGGCGGTGTCGAAATCCTGTTTCAGGATGGTTAACTGGTGCTCTTTCACGATCCGCATTACGTCGTTCATCTGCTCAAACGGAAAGCGGAGCCGATACACTTCATTGACGGTTTTCTCCACAACCGTGGCCACGTCGAGTGCAGCCACGGTTGCCAGTTTATAGGCATTGATCAGCCCTGGTACACCGAGCAACGTACCCCCAAAATAGCGCACGACCACCACGAGAATGTTCGTCAGATCGCGCGACAGGAGCACATTGAGGATGGGTCGCCCGGCCGTACCGCTGGGTTCGCCGTCGTCGTTGACCCGGTAGTGGCTGCGGTCAAGGCCCAGCCGATAGGCATAACAATGGTGATTGGCCTTCGGGTGAATTTTACGCAGGGTGTCCAGGTACGTTCGGGCATCGGCCTCTGAGCGAATCGGATAGGCGAAAGCCAGGAACTTACTGCCCCGGTCGCGAAAATCACCTTCGGTGGCGGCGGTAATGGTCCGAAACGTATCGTCGAAAAGTGTCATGTCAATTGACGGTCATTGGTTATTAATCCTCAAAAATGGGTTACGCCGCTACTGACCAAATACCGGCAAGCCATTACTTATTCTAAACAGCAGCCGCTTTCTGGCAGTTATATAGCCACAAAACCGCCACCAATGCATACCATTCCAATGTCTACACAACCGCCCGAAAATACGCCTGGTCCCATCGACCAGCTAGCGTTACGCTACCTGCGGCGGGCTTTAGACTCGGCGCACCCGACTGACGAACCGTTTGTCATGAACGAGCTGGAAAACCAGGTCATTGGCAAAGTTCGTCGGCAAACGATCGGTATGGCGGTCCTGTTAGGCGTTTTCGGCGTAGTTTTTCTGTATCTGCCTCAGTACCTGTGGCCCTCTTTTTTTGCCTCAACGAACGTCTCGCTTTTTGGGTATTCATTTGCGCTGCCCCTGATCACAACGCTGTACGGTATCCTGCTCGTCTACCTGGAAGTTTATGCATTGCTGTACATCAACCTGCGGGCTGTGCGGTACGTCATGGCTGTCTGTCAGTTTCCCCGGCAACACGACGCCCAGTACGAACGGCACCTGTATGCACTGGCCGAGGCTGTGCGGGAAGGAGCCGACAAAGGGCTGTTACGCTACGGCATTGATCCCTATCTGGGCCTTCCGCAATGGGGGCTGAACGCCTTCTTTCTGGTCAACCAGGTGAAAGGGGTACTGAGTTGCTTCGTGCTGAAGGTGGCCATGCGACCAGTATTGGGGCGGTTTGTCGTTCCTCAAGTCATTAATCTGGTTGGTTTGCCTGTGTATGCTTTCTGGAATGCCTGGGCATCGAACCGGGTCATCCACGAGGCCAAAATCCGGGTTATGGCTCCGCTCACGATTCGGGAATTTGTGGATGACCTTTACGAAGAATGGCGGCATAACGAGGACTTCTGTGCGCTTATCCCCGAAGCCCTGCAATATGTGGCGGTGCTGAAACGCCAATACAACTATGCGCATTTGTTGCTTACCGAAACGCTGATGGATCGGTTTGGCCTACAGGTCATTAACCCAACTGGTCGCTTTCTGGACCGGCTGGCCGAGGCGCCGTCGGAAGTACGGAAGCCACTGGAACGACTGGTTATCTTCGGCGTGTTGATTGACGGCAATCTGTCGTGGTTTGAAAAGCGGCGTTTGCGCCAGTTGAAAGACCGCAATTGGCTCTCTTATTCGATTGCCGACATCGAGCAAATCGGCAAAGAGTATTACCAGGGCCGTGGTCTGTGGGTGTAGTCCCACGCCAGTCTGCGCGTCGAGCGCCTATTTTAGCATCACAGGTACGTTACCGTTACTGACCGTCGCTCCTTGAATTAGCTTCATCATGCGTTTCCTTCCTTATTTCTTACTCCTGGCGTTGTCTGTTGGCTGCACCAAAAAGAGCACCGACAAAGCCAACCAGAACGACGTAAAAGACACTTCACCCGCCAAGCTCCCCCAACCGGCGCCCGGCGAAGCCGTAGCCACCTTTGCCGGTGGCTGCTTCTGGTGTATTGAAGAAGAGTTTGAGTTACTCAAGGGTGTGCGCGAAGCCGTGTCGGGCTACGCGGGTGGCGAGTTGGCCAACCCTACCTATGAGCAGGTCGGCACCGATCAGACAGGGCATGCCGAGTCGGTTCAGGTGTATTACGATCCAAAAGTTATTCCGTACGATACGCTCGTCAAAGCCTTCCTGTATGCCCATGACCCCACCACCCTCAACCGGCAGGGGCCTGATGTGGGGACTCAGTATCGGTCGGTGGCATTTTACCGAACCCCCGCCGAAAAAGCAGCGATCGATAAAGCCATCGCCCTTTACAATACCAGCGGTATGTATACCGACCCCGTGGTGACGCAGGTGGTGCCCTTCAAGGCTTTTTACCCTGCCGAAGTGTACCATCAGGGCTATTACCGCGCCCATCCCGACGACTTCTACATCAACAGCGTTTCGAAGCCCAAAGTCGAGAAATTTAAAAAGAAGTTGGCTGATAAGCTCAAACCAGAAACGGAAGCGAAGTAGTCGATTGAGCTAGCCAAAATTCTCAGAAGAATAAGCGCCGCGTAGCCTTGTCAGTGCCGTCTTATGCGCTATTTTTGTTAGCCGCAAGCTGATCAGCAACACCGATTAGCGACCTAACAATCTGATAAACAACCATCTACTAAGGTATGCTCACTGAAACCTCTGTTGAACCGCTCCTGGAAGAAGATAAAAGCCGGTTTGTGCTCTTTCCGATCAAGCACAACGACATCTGGCAGATGTATAAGAAGCACGAGGCTTCATTCTGGACAGCTGAAGAGATCGATCTGGGACAGGACCTGAAAGACTGGAATAGCCTTAGCGATGGCGAGCGCCACTTCATTTCGCACGTGCTGGCGTTCTTCGCGGCGTCTGACGGCATTGTCAATGAAAACCTCGCCGTAAACTTCCTGTCGGAGGTGCAGTATGCCGAGGCAAAATGCTTCTACGGTTTCCAGATCATGATGGAGAACATCCACTCGGAAACCTATTCGCTGCTGATCGACACGTATATCAAAGATCCAGTCGAGAAAGACCGGATGCTCAATGCCATCGATACCATTCCCTGCGTGCAGAAGAAAGCCGACTGGGCGCTGCGCTGGATCAGCAACGGCAGCTTTGCCGAGCGACTCATTGCCTTTGCGGCGGTCGAAGGGATTTTCTTCTCGGGCTCGTTCTGCTCCATTTTCTGGCTCAAGAAGCGGGGGCTCATGCCGGGCCTGACGTTCTCGAATGAGCTGATCTCACGCGATGAAGGGCTACACCGCGATTTTGCCTGCCTGCTCTACACGGATCACATCCGCAACAAAATGGACCCGCAGGCGATCTACGACATCATCCGTAATGCCGTCGAGATCGAACAGGAGTTTGTGAGCGATGCGCTGCCCGTGTCGCTGATCGGAATGAACGCCGACCTGATGAAGCAGTACATCGAATTTGTAGCCGACCACTTGCTGGTATCGCTGGGCCTGAATTCGATCTACAACGTCTCGAATCCGTTCGATTTCATGGATATGATTTCGCTGCAAGGCAAAACCAACTTCTTCGAGAAGCGGGTTGGCGAGTATCAGAAAGCGGGCGTTATGGCCTCAACGAAGGAAAACGAAGGCGCGAAATTTTCGCTGGAAGAAGACTTTTAAGCGTTCTTCAAAGAAAAGTAAAGCCAGAAAAGGGGCCAACGATCGATTCTCGTTGCGCCCCTTTTTCGTTTAAATCAATGAGGATCAGTATTTCCCTGCTTTATAATACATAGTAGTGATCGACGAGGATGTACACGGCGTTTAGCAACAGGAAAATCACGAACGGGAGCATCGCAGCCTGAACATAGCGACCGTAGCGTCGGCTGAAGGCCGTACGGTTGGCCGCTACCAGCCCAATCAGCATAGCGAAAGGCGTAAAATAGCGACCCTGTATGCCGCGCAGGAAGAAGGTAGGGGTGTAATTCAGAAACGTATCGGTACAGATGGCGATGCAAATGGCTGCACTAATGATAACGGCAATGCCAATCAACAACACCCTGTGCCAGCGTCTCCTGAACAGGCGACCGTCGACGGTGAAGGCCGTTATGGCAATCATCAGGATCGTGACTACGTACAGATACGATGGAAGCGAGGCGCAGCTCCAGCCCAGATGCCCCACAAACCCATCCATGTAGGTACGTCCGTATTTACCACCCGTGGCGGCCAGCATTCGGCCAATGTTCAGGGGGTCGGCCAGAAGAAAGTTAAGCTGTGGATAAGACGTTGGTCCCATGACACCCGTTACGGCTACCGTCTTTTCGGGCGAAAACAGCGGCGTCAGGAAATTGTTGTACGAGAGCAGCAGGGTAGCAATGCACACAACCACCGTCAGCGCGAACGTCAGGATGTAAATTCGTCGCGACCGAAACTTCGACGGGCTGATGAGAAAATGGAGCCCAACCAGCGGAAAATAGACCAGCTTAGCGGCCGTTAGCAGCGCCCCAACCCCGCTTACTACCAGAAATTCGTTGCTCCGTACATACGACGCTTTATGCGCCAGATGCACGTAATACGCAATCAGCAGGAAACTCAGTGACAGCGTAATGCAATCGGCCGACAGCGACCCCGCCTGAAAGATGGTCATAGGCAACAGCGCAATGAAAACCAGCAGATGCTTGGCAACGGGCAGTTTACGGATAGCCAGGTACGTTACGAGCAGCCAGAATAACAGCGCACAAAAACGGGCAGCGTAGAGCGTCACGACTGCGTTGACCTGCAACAACCGCAACGGGATAATCAGGATGAGCTGAGGCAGGTAACTGATAAACGGATAGGCGGCCGTGTCGACGTACCTGACTCGTGCATTGGGCCGTAACTCATCGTCCATCAACGACAACGTATGGCTGATCGTTGTTTTCGAGTCGGGGTCAACGTGTAGGTATTGCGTCTCTTGGATAGCGTTGACCAGACTGACGGGCAACTGATCGCTCGACGGAATCCAGCCCAGCGCATGCAGAACGTCTTCCGAAATTTGGTAAGCCCGCACAAAATGGCGCGACTCGTCGGCGACTTGAAACGGCGGCGTTGTGGCCAGAAATAAGACGCCAAAGAAAAAGCCAATGAGTAGAAACGACGTTTCAAGCGACCACCGCTGCGACTTGGGGACCTCTTTCTCAACTATTACCTCAATACTGGGCCTCGATTTGATTGCTACCATCTGAACTACCGAATTCTACTGTAAACAAATTACTCACTATTGGTAACGTCTTGTGCGGCTTTTTGCTTTTGTTCTCACAGAATAGCCAGCTAGACAACAATAATGAGTCAAGTTCAGCGAAAAGGGTTGGGCGGTAGCCTGATTTTGTTAGACAACGGTTCGTCTACACCTAAGGCTGTACACTTAGAACGAGCGAACAGGGTACTTAGTCTTCGCCCCCCAGTACTTCCCAGATCAGACTCATTTCGAAGCCTTTACTGAGCGCGTAGCGGGCCAGTTTTTGTTTTATCACCAACGGATTATCGTCGTGGATGGTACGGCGTTTTTTATCCAATAAATCGGCGAGTCGCGCCCGGTAATCGGCGGGTTTGATGTCGGCCAGCGCCGTTTCCAGGTTGCGCCCCGTAATACCGCGCTGCTTCAGATGCTGGGCAATTTTCCGCTTCCCCCACCCCTTCACCCGAAATTTCCCACCGGCAAAACTGGTCGCAAACCGCTCCTCGCTCAGGTAGCCCTGCGTAATCAGCTCCGCAATGATCTCTTCGGCATCGTCGCCGTAAATATCCCAGGCATCGAGCCGTTTGCGGACCTCCTGCTGGGTACGTTCCTGATAGGCGCAAAACGAGGCCGCCTTCCGCAAGGCATCTTTGAGGTATTCGGTCATATGGAAAAAACACCGACGGGTTGGGTGGGGTTCGGGTGAAGCTTCGGGCTACGTCACTATTTTTGTTGAATCAAACGTACCTGACCGAACAAGACCAACCGATGAACCACAATCTTAAACTGAAAAAACCCTTAGCCGTTTTCGACCTCGAAACAACGGGCGTCAATACGGCCAAAGACCGGATTGTGGAATTATGTGTTGCTAAAGCGTTGCCGTCGGGCGAGTTGGTCGTGAAAACGTACCGCGTCAATCCGGGCGTCCCGATTCCGCTCGAAACCAGCCTGATCCACGGTATTTACGACGAAGATGTCAAGGATGCGCCGTCGTTCAAGAGTATTGCCCGGACACTGGCGCAGTTTCTGGAAGGCTGCGATCTGGCGGGTTTCAACTCCAATCGGTTCGATATTCCGCTGCTGGTAGAAGAATTCCTGCGCGCCAACGTCGACTTCGACATGAAGAACCGCCGCATGGTGGATGTGCAACGCATTTATCACCTGATGGAACCCCGCAACCTCAGCGCTGCTTACCGGCATTTCTGCGGCAAAGAACTGGTGGGCGCACACGGTGCCGAAGCGGATACACTGGCCACGTTTGAGGTGCTGGATACGATTGTGCAGAAACATGCTGGCCAAACCATCCGCGACGAAGGCCGCAAGCGCGACTTTGTGATCGACAACGACGTGGAGGCGCTCGACGCCATTGGCCGCAATAACAACGTGGATCTGGCAGGCCGGATGGTATTCAACGAAAAGGGCGAAGAAGTCATCAATTTTGGCAAACACGCCGGTAAGCCGGTACTCGACGTCCTGAAAAACGAACCCTCTTTTTACGACTGGGTGCAGAAGGGCGAGTTTTCGCTCGATACCAAGCGCCGCCTGACCGAAATCCGCCTTCGCATGTTCACCGGCGCTTTGAACGGAACGCATTCGCGGGGCGCTTCGCGGGAAAAATAGATTTTATCCTACCTTTGCCCGCAACTTTCCCTTCAACAGGCTCCTATGCAACCTATCGCTACGGCTACCATTCCGGAAGTTATCCAACAAATACCGCTCAATTATTACCTCATTTTTAGCACGGCTCTTTTTGTCATCGGCATCATCGGCGTTCTGACGCGCCGCAACGCCATCGTCATTTTTATGTCGATCGAACTGATGCTCAACGCCGTAAACACGCTGCTGATCGCCTTCTCGTCGTATCGCTCAGATCCAACCGGGCAGGTATTCGTCTTTTTCATTATGGCCGTTGCTGCCGCCGAGGTATCGGTCGGGCTGGCAATCATTGTCATGATCTACCGAAACATCCGCACCATCGACGTGGGGATGTTGAATAAATTGAAATGGTAATTGTAGAGACGCAAGGCATTGCGTCTTACCGCCGGATGGTCCTCTACGCAAAAAATTGCTGACGCTCGTGAGACGCAATCCCTTGCGTCTATACAACGTACCGCCGAAAATTTATGTCTCCTGATCTACTCTGTTTACTCATTCCGTTGTTGCCGTTGATCGGCTTTGTCATTAATGGGTTGGGCTTTCGTAAGGTGCCCAACGGGCTGGTAGGACCGTTGGCGCTGGCTGGGCCGGTAGCGGCGTTTCTGTGCGTCTGTCTGCTGTGGAGTGCGTTTGGCGCTGGCAACGAAGCGACCATCAAAACCACCCTCTTCGACTGGATCAGCGTCGGGTCGATGCCCATCAATTTTTCGTTTCAGGTCGATCAGCTCACGCTGCTGATGTTGACCATCGTGACGGGCATCGGGTCGCTCATTCACCTGTATAGCATTGGCTACATGCACCACGATGAGGGCTATGGCAAGTTCATGGCCTTCCTCAACCTGTTTTTGTTCTTCATGCTCCTGCTGGTGCTTGGGTCCAATTTCGTGGTGATGTTTATCGGCTGGGAAGGCGTAGGGTTATGTTCATACCTGCTCATCGGTTTCTGGAACACCAATACCAGCTACAACAACGCGGCCCGCAAAGCCTTCGTGATGAACCGGATTGGCGACTTAGGTTTCCTGCTGGGCATCTTCACGATCATCGGTACGTTTGGCTCGGTTGAGTTTACCGACGTATTTGAGCAGGTGGTTGGCATGGATGTCAACGACCCCGTCGTCGTGACGATTACCTTGCTCTTGTTTGTCGGGGCTATGGGTAAATCGGCGCAGATTCCGCTGTTTACGTGGCTTCCCGACGCCATGGCAGGCCCCACGCCTGTATCGGCGCTGATCCACGCCGCTACGATGGTGACAGCTGGCATTTACATGGTGGTGCGGTCCAACGTACTGTTCAGCCTGGCTCCTATCACCCTCGACATCATCGGCGGCATTGCTATCGCCACGGCGCTGTTGGCGGCATCGATCGGCCTGCTGCAAAACGACATCAAGAAAGTCCTGGCCTACTCGACGGTATCGCAGTTGGGCTATATGTTCCTGGGGCTGGCCGCAACGGCTTACACGGCGGGCATGTTCCACGTTATCACCCACGCGTTCTTCAAAGCCCTGCTGTTCCTTGGTGCGGGTAGCGTCATCCACGCGATGAGCAACGAGCAGGACATCCGTAATATGGGTGGCCTACGGAAAGCACTGCCCATTACGTTCTGGACATTCCTGATCGGTACCATTGCCATTGCGGGTATCCCGCCCTTTGCCGGTTTCTTCTCGAAAGATGAAATCCTGGCGCATGTGTTTGAACATAGCAAAGTATTGTGGGCGCTGGGTCTGCTGGGTTCAGCCATGACCTCGTTTTACATGTTCCGGTTGTTGTTCCTGACGTTCTTCGGCGAGTTCCGGGGCACGGCTGAGCAGAAACATCACCTGCACGAATCGCCGCTGAGCATGACGCTGCCCCTGATGGTGCTGGCCGTGCTATCGGCGATTGGTGGATTTATGAACGTACCTGAAGTGCTCGGAGGCACTTCGCGGCTGGCGGAGTTTATGTCGCCGCTGTTCGATCAGGCCCGGCAAGCCAACCCGACGTTGTTTGAAGCGAATGCCCTCGACCACAGCACTGAGTTGATGCTGATGAGCATTTCGGCAGGTGTGGCGCTCGTGTCGGCCGCTGTAGCCTACGTCATGTACGTACGCAACGCCGCCGTGCCGCAGCCCGATTCACAGGAGCGTTCGCTGCCGCAGCAGGTTGTCTATGGCAAATACTACATCGACGAGTTTTACGAAAGCCTGATTGTGCGTCCTGTACGCGCATTGGGCGACGCTTTCTATAGCCTTGGCGAATTTGCCATCGATGCCGTTGTGGGCGGTGTGGCCTGGATTGTGCGCAGTACATCGGGGCAACTCCGGCGCGTGCAAAACGGGTCTATTGCTCTTTATGTGTTGCTGATGGTTGTCAGCATTACCCTGCTCTTTGGTCTGCGTTTCTTTAACGTTCCGTTCTTCCACGGTAAATAACCGCCGCTGCTACCATGCTTACTTTATCACTGATTCTTTTTCCTCTTGTAGCGGCGATAGCCACTCTGTTCACGTCCCGCGACACGGCACGTCTGGCGGCCCTGGTGGGCGGGCTGGGTACGTTGGGGATCGCTGTCGTGGCCTTCCTTCAGTTTCAGACCAACGCCACCTTTCAGTTTGGCTTTGACTACGCCTGGTTTTTCAACGCGGCAGATGGCAAGAGTGGCATCCGGTTTAGCGGAGCCATCGACGGGATTAGCTTGCTACCCGTTGTACTGACGGCCCTCGTGACGCCGCTCATTATCCTCTCAACGTTTAAGCAGACCTACGAGCGCACTAACTCCTTCTACGCGCTGATTCTGTTTATGCAGGCGGCCCTGATGGGCGTATTTGTGGCGCGCGACGGCTTCCTGTTTTACTTCTTCTTTGAAGCCGCGCTCATTCCGATCTATTTCCTGGCGGCACTCTGGGGTGGCGAAAACCGCGTGAAAGTCACGTTCAAGTTTTTCGTTTACACCATCTTCGGTAGCCTGCTCATGCTGGTGGCGCTGGTGTATCTCTACATGGCTACGCCGCTGGTCAACGGGGTACATTCGTCGGCCATCGCCGATTTCTATCAACTGACACTCACTCCCGCGCAGCAAGGCTGGATCTTCTGGGCGTTCTTCATTGCTTTCGCCATCAAAATGCCGGTGTTTCCATTCCACACCTGGCAGCCCGACACCTACGTTGAATCGCCCACGCCCGCCACAATGCTGCTGGCCGGTATTATGCTGAAAATGGGTGTGTATGGCCTTATCCGGCTGTTGCTTCCCATCGTTCCGGCGGGGGTAGATACGTGGGGCAAAACCGCCATTATTCTCTCGGTCATCGGGATTGTGTACGGCGCTATCATCGCCATTCGTCAGCGCGACATGAAGCGCCTGATCGCTTACTCGTCCTTCTCGCACGTAGGCTTGATGGCGGCGGGCGTATTCTCCCGCTCGGAGATGGGCCTTCAGGGGGCGCTGCTGCAGATGCTGGCCCACGGTATCAATGTGGTAGGCCTGTTTTTCATTGCAGAACTGATTCTGCAACGTACCGGCACCCGTCAGCTCGATCAGTTGGGTGGTATTACACGTACCACGCCCCGCCTCACGGTCTACTTCATGATCATTCTGCTGGGAAGCGTGGCCTTGCCACTGACCAACGGTTTTGTGGGCGAATTTCTGCTGCTGGCCGGGGTTTATGCCTACAATCATTACATCGGACTTGTTGCTGGCCTGACTATCATCTTCGGGGCAGTCTACATGCTGCGGATGTACCAGAAAAGTATGTTTGGCCAACCTTCGGCACGTACCCAATCGGTGGAAGACCTTAGCGGTACTGAAAGCTATGTGCTGGCAGTCCTTTGCTTCTTTGTATTCTGGATGGGTCTTTATCCAGCCTCCTTCCAGAAACTCACGACCCCTGCCGTGACAAACCTCTTACAATACATAAAGTAGTTTTTAGTTTAAGGTTTTCAGTTTTCAGTTGCGCTGATGCAGGTATTCGAAGTCGCAACGCAACTGAAAACGTCTAAACTGTAAACGGTAAACTCGTTTTCCAATGCTCCCCATCGTTGTACTTTCCGTTTCAGGTATTGCCCTTCTGTTTTTGGGCTTTATGAAATCGCGGGCTCTCTTAATCCCGGCGACGCTGGCCTTTTTAGTGCTGGCTGCGGTCACTAACTTCTACGATTGGAACAAGACCTACAACTATTTCAACGGTATGCTGGTCATCAACAATCTGGCGATGATCTTCACCGGCATCATCCTGCTGTCGGCGTTTATGGTGGTGGCCCTGTCGGGAAGCCTTATCGACGATGAAGATGCCCAACCGGCCGAATACTTCGCCATTCTGCTGTTTTCGCTGGTTGGCGCGATTATGATGACCGGCTTTGAAAACCTCATCATGCTGTTCGTAGGCATCGAGATTCTGTCGGTTGCCATGTACATCCTGACGGGGAGCGACAAACGAAACCTGCGGTCGAATGAAGCCGCGCTCAAGTACTTCCTCATGGGTGCCTTTGCAACGGGCATTCTGCTCTTTGGCATGGCGCTGCTTTACGGAGCAACCGGTACGTTCACCATTACCGGCATTGGCGCCACGGCAAGTACCATCCTTAAAAATCAGGCGTCGCCGTTGTTGCTCTACACGGGCATGTTCATGCTGCTGATCGGGATGCTGTTCAAGGTATCAGCCGCTCCGTTCCACTTCTGGACGCCCGATGTGTATGACGGCGCTCCTACCCTGTTTACGGCTTTCATGTCGACCGTAGTGAAAACAGCGGGTTTTGCGGCCTTGCTGCGCGTCTTGCTGGTTAGCTTTAGCGCCAGCGAGGTTTACGCTTACTGGGTGCAGGCGCTCATGATCGTAACGGTACTCACCTTACTGATCGGCAACGTTACGGCCGTCTACCAGAGCAGCTTTAAACGCATGATGGCTTATTCGAGCATCTCGCACGCGGGTTACCTGCTCATTGGGCTGGTGGGTTTGTCGAAACAGTCGAACGGAGCCATCGCCTTTTACTCACTGGCTTACTCGCTGGCTACCATCTCGGCCTTCGGTATTTTGTTGCTGGTAGCGAAAAACCGGCCGCTGAATGCTGCCAACGTTGGCGATCAGTCGACTCTGGCTCCTGCCGGTGAAAACTACGACGCATTCAACGGGCTGGCCCGCCAGAATCCGCTTCTGGGTTTTGTGATGGCTGTATCGATGCTCTCGCTGGCGGGTATTCCGCTGACGGCGGGCTTCTGGGGTAAATTTATGGTCTTCTCAACGGCCGCAAGCCGGGGCGCGACCTGGCTGCTGGTCGTAGCCGTGCTAATGTCGGCGGTGGGTATCTACTATTACTTCCGGGTGGTCATTGCCATGTATTTCCGCGAAGGACAGGTTGGCACCATCCGCGTGGCGCCGTTTTACCGCATCATTCTGATCGCGGCCACCGTATTGACGATTGTGTTGGGCATTATGCCGGGGCTCTTTCAGCGGCTTATTTAACTATTTTCCGCTATAGCCGTTTACTCAGAGAACGTCTCCCCGATACAGGGTTGAACTGCTTTGGGCGTACCTTTGCGGCACTTTAGACTAGCTCAACCACTTTTTTTGTGACCACTGTCGAAACAAGTACTGTGCAGACCGAAAAATACAAAGCGCAGCGGGAATTTCTCTCGTTCTTCCTGACGGCTCTGCTGGGTGCTTCCATCAACTTCTTTAGTCAGGTATTTTATCGGGATTATTTCAGCTTCAACACGAGCGTGCTGTTGGGTTACCTAACCGCGACTGTGCTTACCTTCATTCCGACTAAACTATACGCTTTTTCAGCGAAAAACTCCGGTAACTCCAGCCGCGAGATGATCAAGTTCCTGGTTATCGCCGCCGTGGCCTGGGTCGTTCAGGTCGGCGTTGCGGCTGCTACCCTTAAATGGATCGCCAATCCGTTTCTTACCGATCAACTGACTGAGTTCTGGCGCGAGAAGTTCTCGCACGTAGTCGGGATGGGGTTCAGCTTTCTGGCTAATTTCTTTGGCCACAAGCTGCTTACCTTCCGTAGCACGGGTATGTATGACCGGATTCGGTCACGTACGAATCGTCAGAATGAAGATGTATACTAAAAAGTCTGTTTATACGTCATAACAAGCATGTTTAGCCGATAACTCCTTATAGCAGATCTTTTCTATAGAATATTAACACTGTACTTTTCCAAGACAAACATCAGCTGAGCAAAGAATTTGGCCTGTTAGTTTGCACATTATCAAGGCGATACTTAGTTTTGTTGTGGAAACTTTAAAGCCACCAAAAACAATATCATGAAAAAAGTTATCGCCCTCCTCTTTGTAGGTAGCACGTTGGCGTTCGCAGCTTGCGAAAGCAAACCCAAAACGGAAGAAACAACGGTTGATTCAACTGCCGCAACGCTGGATTCATCTGCTACTGTAGTTGATTCTGCTGCCACTGCCACTGTTGACTCAGCTGCTGCTTCTATGTCAGCCGTTGCTCCTGCCGACAGCGCGAAATAAGACATTGCCTTTTGGCAAAATGAAAAGCTCCACCTCTGTGGGGCTTTTTTGGTTTTAGGCGGTTGTAAATTTGTAGTACCATGACCGCACGCCAGATTCTTCAGACGTATTGGGGCTATTCGGCCTTCCGCCCGTTGCAGGAAGACATCGTTGAAGCCCTGCTCAGCGGTCTGGATGCGCTTGTGTTAATGCCAACCGGCGGCGGTAAATCGATCTGTTTTCAGGTACCGGCGCTGGCCATGCCCGGCGTTTGCATTGTCGTTACGCCACTCATCGCCCTCATGAAAGATCAGGTCTTTCAGTTGCGGCGGCGGGGCATTCCGGCGGCCGCGATCCATTCCGGGATGCATTACCGCGAGATCGACACGGTGCTCGATAACTGCATCTACGGCAACGTCAAGTTCCTGTATGTGTCGCCCGAGCGGCTTCGAACCGAGATCATGATCGAGCGAGCCAAGCAGATGACCATCTGCCTGCTGGCTGTCGACGAGGCCCACTGTATTGCCGCCTGGGGTCACGATTTCCGCCCGCCCTACCTCCAGATTGCGGAGTTCCGCGCCCTGCTTCCCCTTAGTTCAGGACGCAACGTACCCACAGTAGCCTTGACGGCTTCGGCCACACCCGATGTGCAACGCGAGATCGTGGAAAAACTGGATTTTCGTACGGGCTTCCAGACATTCCGGCAAAGTTTCGCGCGGGCCAATCTGTCGTATTCGGCAATGCTGGAAGAGGGTAAAGAAGCGCGGCTGCTGAAAGTGCTGACCAACGTACCTGGCTCGGCCATCGTGTATATCCGGAGCCGCCGACAAACGCAGCAATTGGCCGAGTGGCTCATGAGGCAAGGCGTCAGCGCCGACTTTTACCATGCCGGCCTTAGCACCCCCGAACGGTCGCAGAAGCAGGACGACTGGATTAACAACAAGATTCGGGTGATGGTGGCAACCAACGCCTTCGGCATGGGCATCGACAAGCCCGATGTGCGCGTGGTGGTGCATCTGGAGCCGCCCGATACCCTCGAAGCCTACTACCAAGAAGCGGGCCGGGCGGGGCGCGATAGGCAAAAAGCCTATGCTGTCCTACTCTATACCGAAGCCGACTGCGAAAAAGTGATTCGGCAAACCGAGCAGCAGTACCCGCCTGTTGACCTGATCCGACGTACCTACCAGGCCCTGGCGAACTACACCGCTGTGCCGGTTGGGAGCGGCGAGTTTTCGGCGTTCGACTTTGATCTGGCCCAGTTTACCAAAACCTTCAACCTACCGCCTAACGATACCCATTATGCACTCAAGCAGCTTCAACTGGCGGGTTATATCGACCTGAGCGAAGCCTATTTCCGCCCAAGTCGGGTGGTGCTGAACCTCGATCATCGCGCGCTCTACGAATTTCAGGTAATGAACCCGCGCTTCGACCCCTTCATCAAATTACTAATGCGGCTCTACGGCGGCGAACTCTTCACCGATTTTGTCCCGATTTCGGAGGGGAATTTGTCCCGAGCCTATCTGGTCTCGGAGAACGACGTGATTCAATTGCTCGACCAATTGGCGGAGCGGGAGGTGTTGCTGTACGAAAAGCAGAAAGACAAGCCTCAACTGACATTCCTGACACCCCGGCACGATGCCCGCACGCTGCCTTTCGACGTGCAGGGGCTCGAACAACGTCGGCAACATGCCTTGCAAAAAGCCGAGGCGGCTGTCGATTACGCTCGCCATCCGACCCAGTGCCGGACACGTCTATTGCAAAGCTATTTCGGCGAACAAACCGACGCAGCCTGCGGTATCTGCGACAACTGCCTCAAGGCCAAGCGCCGTCCCGAAGCCAATCAGGCGGTGCGCGAGCAATTGCGCCAATACATCGCGCTGGCCCGCGAACAAGGTGTTTCGCCCCGGCAAATTGCCCATTATTTCAGCCATACGCCCGAGCAGGCACTCGACGAGACCCTGCGCCTGATGCTGGCCGAAGACGAACTGCGCTACAACGCCGTCGGCAATATCACCCTGAATCGGTAACAGCCGGAGACAGTAGACTTCTGGCCGGTAGAACCCTGAAAAACAGCGAGCCGGACATGTATACGTATCCGGCTCGCTGTTTTGTCAGAACGTACCTCACCAGACGCGCGCCTGAGCCGTTTCTGGTTTATACAGTTTCTCGCCGGGCTTCACGTTGAAAGCCTGGTAAAACGGCTCAAAATTGGCCAGCGGTCCGTTCACTCGGAATTTCGCCGGCGAGTGGGGGTCTGTGGTCACCCTGGCACGTTCGGTTTCGTCACGTACCTTGATTCGCCAGACCTGAGCAAACCCCAGAAAGAAGCGTTGGTCGGGGGTAAAACCGTCGATTTTATCGGTGCTTTGCCCCTGCTTTGTTAGCTTGAATGCCTGATAGGCTAGGTTAATCCCACCCAGATCGGCCAGGTTTTCGCCCAGCGTCAGGCGCCCATTCAGGTGCAGGTTGTCGAGCACAGTGTAGCCGTTGTACTGCTTAACGACCACCTCCGCTTTCGCCTTGAATCGCTCGGCGTCCTGCTTGGTCCACCAGTCGCGCAGGTTACCGCTGGCGTCGTACTGACGGCCCTGATCGTCGAACAGGTGCGTCATTTCGTGCCCGATCACCATCCCAATACCGCCGTAGTTGATCGCATCGTCGGCATCTTTATCGAAGAACGGAAACTGAAGAATACCCGCCGGGAAAACAACCTCGTTGTTGGTCGGATTGGCATAGGCGTTGACCGTGGGGGGCGTCATGCCCCATTCCATCCGGTCGACCGGCTGGTTGATTTTGGCAAAGTCCTCGCGGTACCGATGCTGATTGGCGCGTTGCACGTTCCCGTAATAATCGTCACGGCTAACCTTGATGTCGGAATAGTCTTTCCACTTGTCGGGGTAGCCAATTTTCTTCAGAAACTTGTCCAGCTTGACTAGCGCCACTTTTTTAGTTTCGGGCGCCATCCAGTCCAGCTTTTCGATACGTTCCCGATACACCTTTTGTAGGTTGTCGACCAGCGTCAACATACGTTCTTTCGCCTCCGCCGGAAAGTATTTTTTGACCCACAATTGCCCCAGCGCTTCGCCCATCGCCCCATCAATGCGCCGACCGATGCTTTTCCAGCGTTCGGGCATCTGAGGTTGGCCATAGAGCGTTTTGTTATTGAAGTCAAAGTGTGCCTGCTCAAATGGTTTGCTGAGCAGCGTAGCGTTCCGGTCCAGACAGTCGAACGTAAGCAGATCTTTCAACAGGCCAATGGGCATTGTGGGCAACTGCTTATCCAGCGCCTGATAATAACCCGGTTGCCCCATCAATACGGTATCTACCTTGGTCAGGCTCATGCCGTCGAGCAGGGAGCGCCAGTTCAACGTGGGCATGCGCTTGGTCAGGTCAGCGACGGCAAACTTATTGTAGTTGGCAACGGGGTCGCGCAGGTCGGTTGGGGATTTGTGCGATTTTGCCAGGTTTGTCTCGAATGCCAGGATGGCCTGCCCTTTGCTTTTCGCCTGCACCGAGTCGACGCCCGTCAGCGTGAACAGCTTAGCCACGTAGTCCACAAACGCAGCCCGGATCTTCTTGGTGGCCTCGTCAGTACGGGTGTAGTAGTCTTTCTCGGGCAACGAGAGGCCCGCCTGCATGAAGTTGATCCGGTTGATGCTGCTCTGCCGGTCATCGGCTCCGACATAGAAGCCGATGAACTTTCCGCCCCGGTTGGCATCGTCATTGGCCAGGTACGTCAGGACCTGCTTGTAATCGGTCAGCGCATTGATTTTCGCCAGTTCCGCCTTCACAGGGTCGTAACCGCGTTTGTCAATAGCGGCTGTATCCATACCGCTGGCATAAAAATCGCCTACCTGCTGCTCAATGCTGCCAGCGGCCGCGTTGGCTTTTGCCGCTTCTTCCAGGATGGACTTCGTTTTTCGCTCGTTTTCTTCATAGAGCTGGTAGAAAGAGCCCCAGCCGGTCTGGTCACCAGGAATCTGGGTTTTCTTAACCCAATTTCCGTTGGCGTAGGTGAAGAAATCGTTACCGGGTGCCACGGTCGTATCCATGCCCGACTTGTCAAAAAAGGACGTGCGGGCGGGGGTTTCGTCGTTGTCTTTTTGCCGACAAGCTATAACCGCCATGAGCCAGGCGGCGCTGATAAGCGTTTGTTTGAGGGTAATCATCGGAAAGGGAGTTTTATGAAGGAATCAGGTTTACCGCAGAAATGTACGCATCATCTGTCCTGTCTGCTGCGGGTGCCCTATAAAGACGTTGCACTAGCCCAACTGGACGACGTACCCAGCAGCCGACGATCACGAACGTTTATGGGTTGAAGGAACTTGGCAACGTTCCTTACCCCTATCAGCAGAGGGTTGCCACGACCACGCCAGATCAACGCTAATTAGCGAACCGGCCGTCTGGTCAGCTTCGAGCATGCCTATTTACGTTGTTTCAGCAGCCAGTTGTACAGCTTTTTCTCTTCGTACAGATATTCGATGCCATGCCCTTGACCAGCCAGCCGGGTAAACGTAACCCTGCCCTTGCACGCCTTCAGGCGCCGGATTAGCCGCTCGGTTTCGTCGATCGGAATCACGTCGTCGGTCGTGCCATGAAATGCCCATACAGGTACGTTGCGGATGCGGCAAATCTGCGTTGAATCGTCGCAACCGCCGCACAGGGGCACAATGGCAGCAAACCGATCGGGGTAGGCTACGGCCGTTTGCCAGGCGCCATAGCCCCCCATACTGATGCCCGTCAGGTAAATTCGTTTGGGGTCGATTCGGTAACGGGTCGTCAGTTCGGTGTAAAGCGAATCGAACCAGTTTTCGGTCGACCAGTATTTTCCATCAGGGCATTGCGGGGCGGCCATAATGAACGGCAAGGACCGCCCTTCTGCCACTTCTTTCGGCGGGCCATAGGCTTTCAACTGGTTCAGATCATGCCCACGCTGCGAGCCACCGTGCAGGTAAATGAGCAGTGGGTACGTTGCCTTGCTGTTGGCGTATTCCTCGGGCAGATAGAGCATGTAATCGTATCGAACCTTCGGTTTGACTAACTGACCAGTTGCCGGTACCGAAATCAGTACGGCCAATAAACATATAGGTAAATAGATGATAAACAGACGCATAGATGGTAATTTTAACGACACCGTTCCGACACTGCCTCATGCACGCCTCATCACTCGACAAACCCATCGGCTACTGGATCAAAAAAGCCGACGATGTGCTCACCAGCCATATCGATGCCGTTCAGCAACAGTTTGGACTGACCCGGCTGAGCTGGCAGTTACTACATACGATCTGTACACGCCCCCCGCTTTCGGTCCGGATACTGGCCGAGTTAGTCTCGCCGTTTGCCCCCGTTTCGGATGTTCAACAGGTGCTCGCCGCCCTAACGAATCAGGGGTTACTGACCTGGGACGAACACATCGACAGTGTTCCGGTTTGCACACCGTCGGGCGTGGAACTGCACAGTCGTTGTTTCGCCCAGCAGACCCAGATCCGGCAGCAGGCGATGGAAGACATCACGAATGAACAATACGCTTTGACGGTGCAAACCCTTCAGGCCATTGTGCACAATCTGGAACAGCTCAGCGAAACCACGCCTAATTCGTCAGAATAGCTAGCCAGGTCGTAATGCCTTCGACGTAATTGCCCAACCGGAGATTCTCGTTGGGCGCATGCTGATTGTTATCGAGGTTCACCATCGGTACGTGTATAGCCGGGATAGCCAGCGTACGAATAAATGGCACGATGGGTACCGAGCCGCCCGTCATGCGAATCTTCACAGGTTCGCGGTCAAACGCCCGCACCATTGCCCGTGTGAGCCAGACATCGGCGGGAATGCCAATTTCGGTGCGGAAGGGTAACATCTCACCACCCGCCTGCATTGAGATCAGCTTGGGATACTGGGTACGTTCGGCCTCCGTTGGGGCACGGTCGAGAATATGATAGCCTTTGTTTTCAATATATTGGCGTAACAAAGACAGGAGCCGCGCGGGGTCTGATTCGGGCACCAGCCGCAGGTCAAGCTCGGCTACGGCCC
Organism: Fibrella musci; assembly: GCF_041321105.1. NCBI lineage: Bacteria > Pseudomonadati > Bacteroidota > Cytophagia > Cytophagales > Spirosomataceae > Fibrella > Fibrella musci. The sequence continues at coordinate 426,679 of NZ_JBGGWD010000002.1, forward strand.
GGTCGGGAATTACCGTACCCGACTGATTACCCACATACGCACTCTGTAGCCCGCGAATGTTCAGCGACGGGTATTGGAGCGCCTCCTGGTAGTTACGCCCAACCCGGTCGGTGCTGGCAATGCCCAGCGTTTTGGCAATCTGGGCGGGGTCATCGGGTACGTTGGCGAGCAGTTTCGCGGCTTTGTCGTCGATGTTGATACCATCGTAGTAACCCGGAATCGTAACGCGGCCGTCGTCGTCCTTCATGCTCGCCAGGAGTTGCGCCATGCGCAGGGCCGGGTTGGGGGCGTAATTGCCGTAGTGCCCGCTATGCTGTGGCCCGCGGGGGCCATAGGTCGTCAGCGTTACGGTGGTAATACCCCGGCAGCCGTAGATCAGCGTAGGCAGGTTCGACAGGTGTCGCCCGCCATCCATGACCAGCAACACGTCGGCCTGAAGTTTATCTTTGTTGGCCTGAACCGTTTGGGCCAGATAAGGCGAACTGATCTCTTCCTCGCTGTCCAAAATCACTTTCAGGTTGTAGCGTTGGGGTATTTTCTCACGTTCCATCGCCGTCAGTGCCGCCAGCAACATCGCAATTGGTCCTTTATCGTCCGACGACGACCGCCCGAAAATCCGCCAGTCGGGGTTATAGTCGGTTTGCAGTTTGGCCCAGTCGAGCGAAGTCCAGCTGCCATCGGGGGCTTTTTGCTTCAAAACCGGTTGGTACGGGTCAGGCTGCTGCCATTGGCTCGCCACCACGGGTTGCCCGTCGAAATGCATGTACAGCAACAGTGTTTTGGGACTACTTCCAGGCAACGTACCTGCTTTCGGATCGGCCATTTTTTCGGCCAGCACCAGCGGGTTCGACGGCGTTTTGAGCGTCGACACCCGAAAACCCCGCTGCTCGAACGCCCGTTGGAGCCAGTCGATGTTGGGCTGCATCTGCCCGGCAATATGCGCGTCGTTGGGTATACGGAGCAAGGCTTCCAGATCCGCATACGACGCCTTCACGTGCCGTTGGGTGATGGCGCTTAGCTGCGCAGTGGTGGGTGACTGGGCGAAGGATGATACCGTGATAAAACAAGCGAACAGGAGTGCTGTGTGTTTCATGTGGGAAGCTACGAAGGAAACCGTTCGCCCGTATCTGGCCCGTCAGGTACGTTTCTGAATCGCTAAGTCAGGAATAAATCGTAATTCACACATCGTATTCGATCGCCAATACGTTAATCAGTTCATGACACGCCTTTCGTTCCTGCTGCTCGCTTTAATCTATCTCTTTATTGCCGCCTGTGGCTCCTCAAAGGAGTCGGCTGACTACGTACCCAAGCCCAAAGGTTACCCGCGTATCGATTTGCCAACGGCCAGGTACGTCGCCCTTGAGCCGGGTCATCCGTATCAGTTCCAGGTCAACCAGATTGCCCGCGTGTTACCCGATACGTTCAAACGTGCCGAACCCCACTGGATTTTCGTGTATTACCCCACGCTGAAAGCTACCGTTCAGCTCACCTACAAGCCCGTCAACAACGACATCGAACGGCTTCGTAATCTGCTGGGCGATGCCTACAAACTGACGGCCAAGCACAACGTGAAAGCGTATTCGATTCAGCAGCAAAAGGTGAAATTAAAAAATGGCATTGCGGCCAGCCTGATCAGCCTCGAAGGCGAAGTACCTACCCAATTCCAGTTCGTTACGACTGACAGTACCCGCCATTTTCTGCGAGGCGCGCTTTACTTCGATACGGCCATCGCCAACGATTCGCTCGCCCCCGTGATCGACTATGTCCGCGCTGATATGATGCAGATGCTGAATACGCTGGTGTGGAAGAAGGAATAACGCCGAATGCCGTGTGGAAATAGGTCGGTCACCGCATCTGCTTTAGACGCGCATTGTGCACACAACCAGCCCTTTCCATGAAACGACTTTTCCTTCTCTTTCTGAGTCTGTTCACCTTCTTGAGTGCGGCAGCGCAACAACAACCTACGCCAGTACCCACCTATCGCGTCGCGGGGCGTTGCCATGATTATTATACGGCCCTTGGCCTAAAGGCCAGCATCTACGCCGTTGTCGATGGCAAACGGCAGAAGTTGGGGGAATGTAATGAGGCGGGCAAGTTTGAGCCCAAGACCGGAACCTTCAGTGTCCCCGTCCCAACTCGTACTACCGAACTGATTTTGGAAATGCCCGGCTATCGAACCGTCACCCTAAAGGTCAATTTTGCCGACGACAAACCAACCGACAGTCCTTTCGCGCTATACTATCTAGGCGACATGACGCCAGTCGATTCGTTGCCAAAGCCCGATCATATCCAGCAAAAACATGGTCAATTTCTAAACTGCCACATTATTCTGCCTGATAGTTTGCACACAGATTTGCTTACTTACAAACTCACCAACTTGGAAACCGGCAGAGGTGCGTGGGTTGGCACATCAACACAGTGGCACAAACGCTTTATTGACCTTCCGGTGACCGCCGAACCCGGCGAATACATGGCGACTCTAACTGACAAGGAGGGTCGTTTGCTGTCAGTCGAAACGGTACTGGTTAAGCCCGGCATCACGTTCAAAACAGTCCGTGCCCAAGCGTCTGCTGGAGTGGCCCAAAATCCTTTACAACGTACCCAATCGCCAACCGCTGTATCCGACAGCGTCGCCACGCCACAAAGCCCTGTCAGCAACGTACCCAGCATCACCGCGCCCAGCACCACAACGCTGTATTTCGACCAGAGCAGCTACGCGCTACGTACCCAAACGCTACCCACACTCGACTCCCTCGCCGACGTGCTCATCAGTAAGCCTTTGCAGGCTACCCTTACCGGCTATACCGATAATGTTGGCGCCCGAACGCCCAACGTTACCCTGTCGGAGTACCGCACCCGCACGGTCGCCACATACCTGACAGGGCGCGGCGTGCCAGCGAGTCAGCTTGTTACGTACTGGAAAGGCCCCGATTCCGCAGCCACGCCCGATGCCCCGGAAGCCATTAAAGCCGGGAGTCGCCGCGTCGAGGTACGTGTAGCGCCCCAGTAGAGCCCGCAAGGGGTTGCACGATTCGCTGCCGGACCGTGCAACCCCTTGCGGCTCATGCCCGTCAGCAATAGGCTCTGCCTCCTAAGCTGTTTGGTGTATTATTAGCTGACGCCCGAGGAGACGCAACGGATTGCGTCTCTACAAGACGGAAACCTTTGCTTTTCAGCTTAATAACCGCTACATTTGCACTCCCGTTTTCGGGCGGGGAATACTTTGCTTCGTGCAATCGTCTGTTAATCAATAAATACCGCTCACAAATCCAGTGGATACGTTAAGCTACAAAACTGTTTCGGCCAACAAAGGGACCGCAAACAAGGAGTGGATCGTCGTTGACGCAAAGGATGCCATTGTAGGTCGTCTGGCTAGCCAGATTGCGGCCCGCATCCGTGGCAAACACAAGCCCAACTTCACCCCCCACGCTGATTGCGGTGACAATGTCATCGTGATCAACGCCGAGAAAATCCGGTTTACGGGCCGGAAAATGACCGAGAAAGTGTATGTGCGGCACACGGGTTACCCCGGTGGCCAGCGTTTCGCGACGCCCCGCATCATGCTCGAAAAAACGCCTGAGCGCGTTCTCGAACACGCCATCCGTGGCATGTTGCCCAAAAACCGTCTGGGCCGCCGTTTATTCACCAATCTGTACGTGTACACGGGTGAGACTCACCCCCACGCGGCGCAGCAACCGAAAGAAATCAAATTCTAACCAATGGAGCGTATTAACACCATCGGTCGCCGGAAAACCGCTGTTGCCCGCATTTACATGCAGCCAGGTAACGGAACCATCACGGTTAACGGAAAAGAACTGAACGCGTACTTCCCGACCGAAGTACTGCAAATCATCACCCGCCAGCCGTTCGCCACGGTGAAAGCCGACACAACCTACGACGTGAAAGTAAACGTTCGGGGTGGTGGCGTAACGGGTCAGGCTGAAGCCACGCGCATGGCCATCTCACGCGCACTGGTTGAAGCCAATGCGGAAAACCGCCCGGCCCTCAAGAAAGAAGGCTTCCTGACGCGGGATTCACGCATGGTTGAACGGAAAAAGCCGGGCCGGAAAAAAGCCCGTCGTCGCTTCCAGTTCAGCAAGCGTTAATAATGAATGTATAATGTACAGTGAAGACTGTATAATGGGTTTGTTGGCGTTAGCTACGCCGATTTAAAAAACATTGTTCATTCTACATTTTTCATTATTCATTCCCTTTCGTCCAGACCCCGCTTAGATGATGCCGATGTGGGGTGCTGCGTACATCAATTTTTCATTCACATTTTTCAGTACTGGAAATGGCACAAGTTGAATATAAAGACCTACTCGACGCGGGTGTGCACTTTGGCCACCTTACGCGCAAGTGGGACCCCCGGATGGCTCCGTACATCTTCATGGAGAAGAACGGCATCCACATTATTGACCTCAACAAGACCCTTGCGTCGCTGGAGGAAGCACAGAATGCCATTAAAGGCATCGTGCGCTCAGGCCGTAAGGTGATGTTTGTGGCGACGAAGAAGCAGGCACAGGAAATCGTGTCGGAAGAAGCACGTCGGCTGAAAATGCCTTACGTGACCGACCGTTGGCTAGGTGGTATGCTGACCAACTTCGCTACGATCCGCAAGTCGCTGAAGAAACTGCAAACGCTGGAGAAGACGCTCAAAGACGAGGCTCTCGTTAAGAACATCGCCAAGCGGGAGCGGCTGACGCTGACGCGCGAAAAAGAAAAATTAGAGCGGGTTTTGGGTGGTATTGTTGACCTGACTCGTCTGCCGGCGGCTATGTTCGTCGTTGACGTGAAGCGTGAAAACATCGCCGTTCTGGAAGCCAACCGTTTGGGCATCCCCGTGTTTGCCATGTGCGACACGAACTCAAACCCGAACCTCGTTGATTTCCCCATCCCAGCCAACGATGACGCCTACAAGTCGATCTCGTTGATTACGCTGGCCGTTGGGAAAGCCATCGAAGAGGGTCTGATGGAGCGCAAGCAGGACAAAGACAGCCAGGCGGCACAAGAAGAGGAAGATGCCAAGCGTCAGGAAGATACCCGCGCTGCTGCTGCTGAAGGCGCTGATGCCCCCGCAGCTGTAGCCGTAGAGGAAGCGCCTGAAGCCGAAGCGACCCCTCTCGACGCGACTCCAGAAGGCAACACCGATTAGTATTAATTAACAGACACAGACGATTGACCGGATAGCCCGTAGCCCCAACACGGCTATGGGCTATTTTTTATTCAGTTAAATAGTCCTCAGTCTTCTGTTCTCAGTTGCATGACAAAGCACAGGTATGTTACCTAGCGAAGCAACTGAGAACAGAAGACTGAGGACTGAAAACTCAAACTACAAATGGCGATCACCGCAGCAGACGTAAACAAACTCCGGCAGGAAACAGGTGCCGGTATGATGGATTGCAAAAAAGCCCTCACTGAGGCAAATGGCGATTTCGAAGAAGCCAAAGCGATCCTTCGCAAGCAGGGTCAGAAAATTGCCGACAAGCGGGCTGATAACGCCACGGCCGAAGGTATTGTGCTGGCCCATGTGAGCGAAGATGGGGCCGTAGGTCGCCTTATAGCGCTGGCCTGCGAAACCGAACCCGTTTCGAAAGTAGCCGACTTCCAGAATCTGGCTATGGCCACGATGAGCAATGCTGTAGCTACGCAAGCCAACAACAAAGAGGCCCTGCTGAGCACGACGCAGGCAGACGGCCGCACGCTGCAAGACCACATCACCGACCTGATGGGTAAAATCGGCGAGAAAATCGACATCACAGCTTACGAAGTGGTAACGGCTGAGAAAGTAGTTTCATACATCCACTCAAATGGTAAGCTGGGCGTACTGGTAGGCCTGACCAACACCAGCGGCACCGACGTAACGGAAGTGGGTAAAGACGTGGCCATGCAGATTGCCGCAATGAAGCCGATCGCCCTGGACAAAGACGGTGTAGACACCTCGGTAGTGGAGCGTGAGATCGAAATCGGCAAAGATCAGGCTCGGAATGAAGGCAAGCCGGAAGCCATGCTTGAGAAGATTGCGCTGGGTCGCCTGAATAAGTTCTACAAAGAGAATACCCTGCTGAACCAGGAGTTCGTTAAAGACGGTTCATTGACGATTGCTCAACTGCTCGATAAAACCAGCAAAGGCCTGACTGTTTCGGCTTTCAAGCGAGTATCAATTGGTTAAGTAGTTATTCACGCACGGGCCAGTCAGTAACATTTTTTGCAAAAATCGCTGTTATTGTCCCGTTGAGTAGTCTAAAAGGGAGTAACCGTAAAAGCCTGACCTGATGGTCGGGCTTTTTTTTGTTGTTTTGTGTTACTTTCCTTGACTTAACAGGTCTTACCGTAACTTAAAAATGAAACATTTATCCGACGAGGAGTTGGTGCGTCTCTACATTGAGACACAGCGCGATACTTATTTTGAAGCGCTCTATACCCGCCACTGCGATAAGGTTTTTCGTAAATGCTTATCCTTTACGAAGAACAAAGCCAAAGCAGAAGACTTTACGCACGATATCTTTTTGCGCATCGTCACGAAGCTGAGCAGTTTCCGGGAGCAGGCCAAGTTTTCGACCTGGCTATACTCAGTAACATACAATCATTGTATGGATCAGATGCGTAGCCCGCGACAACGCGAGGTATACGCTGAGGACATGTATGAAACGCTGGGTACGTATGCCGACGACAACGATGCCGACCTGGTTGAGATGGAAGCGCAACGGTTGAACCGGGCGTTGACTTACCTGACCCCTGACGAACGCGGCCTTTTGCTGATGAAGTATCAGGAAGACATTAGCATCCGCGATATCGCTGATACGCAGAAGATCACCGAAAGTGCGGTGAAGATGCGCCTGATGCGCGCCAAAGAGAAGCTGCGTCGTCGCTATCTGGAGACTATGATCTTCTGGTTACTGGTTGCGATCAAAGCGCTGGCTACCTGGAAATAAACGCTTAGGGCTATACGCCATGGAACATCCTTTCAAACAGATTGAGTCGACAGAGACTTGCCCGCCTGAGTTACGCCAAGCCATCGTTGCCGAAATCGACCTTATTCGCAACGCACTCAAGGTGGTTGAGCTCTACACCGGTGATCTATTTGCGACGATCAACGGCTTGTTAGCGACGTCATCAGACAACCTGAAATAAGGTTTTCATCGTACTCTAGTTAATCAGGTAGGGCCGTCCCGTCATCTGCCTGCATTGTTCCTTCTTTGTTCCCTCCCCCATGACACCGCACCTACCGAACTTGTACGAGATTCTGGTCAATACATTTCGCTCCCTCATAACCCAGTTTGTCAGTTTTGTTCCGAATCTGATCGGCGCTATTGTCGTTCTGTCCATCGGCATACTGGTAGCCCGTATAACGGCCTCCGTAGTCAAGAAACTATTGCAGGGAGCCGGATTCGATCGTCTGGGCGATAAGCTCAACGAGATCGACATCATCCGACAATTGCAGACCGAGATCAAGTTAAGCGACATCGTTTCGAAGGTTCTATATTATTTCATCCTGCTCGTTTTTCTGTCGGCTGCCACCGAAACCCTGGGTATAGCGGCCATTACGGGTATGGTAACGTCGCTGGTCAATTTTATCCCGAAGCTCATTGCCGCCGCGATTATGTTGCAGGTTGGTGTGCTGGTTGCCGACGTGCTGAAGCGGGGCGTGGTAAGCCTTTGCCAGTCGTTTGGGATCGCCTCGGGGCGCTTGCTGGGTATGGTGGTGTTTTTCTTTTTTCTCATCATCACCATCATTTCGGCTCTGGGTCAGGCGGGCATTAACACCGAACTGCTGGAATCAAGTTTTAATCTGCTCATCGGCGGCATTGTCTTCGCCTTTGCACTCGGTTACGGCTTTGCCTCGCGCGATGTCATGGCCAATCTGGTATCGTCTTTCTACAGCAAAAGCCGCTTCAGAGAAGGGCAACTTATTCGCCTGGATGGCATTACGGGTCGGATTATTCAGGTCGATGCGACGGCTATAACGTTGCAAACCGGTACGTCTAAGACGAGTATCCCCATGCAGTTACTTCAAACAAAAACGATTGAATTCTTAGAAGCTTAGTTAGTACCAGTTAGTCTCATATACGTAACCAAACTTACCCATCATGCTTTGTAAAACGCTCTACGCGGCGGCCCTGATCGGCTGCACGCTGACGGCTGCTGCGCAGGACCCTACCACGACGCAGGTAACCACCAATTTCAAGGACACCGTTTCGGTAAAGAAAGACACAACCTACTGGCAAAAATCCATCACAGGCGGTATCAACTTCAATCAGGCCAGTTTCAGCAACTGGGTTGGCGGCGGCGTCAATTCGATCGCGATTGGGGGGGTTATGGCGGCGCGCGCGCTCTACGAGAAGGGTAAGACCTCCTGGGATAATACGGCCGACTTCCAGTTGGGCTACATTAGCCAACGAGGCGTTACGCGAAAAGCCTCCGATCAGTTGATTATCATTTCGGTACTGGGCCATAAAATTGCCCCAAAGTGGGATCTGTTCGCCTCAGGTACGTTCAACTCCTACTTTGCTCCTGGTTTTGTCTACGACAAACTACCGGCAGGCCAATCTGATTTTAAAGTGTCCAGCTTTTTTGCCCCGGCCCAGCTAACGTTTGCCTGGGGGGTTGCCTACAAACCAAACGACGAGTTCTCGCTGCGCCTTAGCCCCTTTGCCCCTCGTTTTACGTTTCTGGCCGACGATGCCGTTCGGTACCGCACGGGAGCCGACGGCGTGATCATCCCCGACCCTACCGCCAAGGCGTATGGGGTTGAGGCCGGGCAGTCATCGCGCTCGGAGTGGCTGTCGCTGCAACTTCAGGCGGTTTGGAATAAGAAACTAAGCGAGAATATAAGCCTGAACGCCCGGTATCAGCTCTACGCCAATTACCAGACGCTGAGTGCCATCGACCATCGAGTTGACCTGCTGCTCACGGCCAAGCTGAACCGGTACCTAAGCACAACGTTCGGTGTCATCGCGCTTTACGACAAAGACTTCTTCGATGGTTTGCAGCTTCAGCAGTCGCTTGGCATTGGGTTGATCTACAACGCCAGCACCTTCCGAAAAAAGTAAAAACATTGCATATTCGACTAGAAACCAATAGGTTTAATCAGGTCCTTAATCCATAAAATGTCTGTCTCATCCTAATCCAAACTGTTATGCTTAAAGAGTTTCGCACATTCATTGCCCAAGGTAATGTTCTTGATCTGGCCGTCGGTGTAATCATTGGCGCTGCCTTTGGTAAAATTACCACCTCATTGGTTGAGGATATCCTGAACCCAATTATTGGTTTAATTCTGCCAGCCGGTGACCTGGCACAGGCAAAAATCGTCTTGAAGGAGGCAGTCGGCACCGAACCGGAAGTTGCGATTCGTTACGGAAACTTTCTCAACATCGTCATTCAGTTTCTGATCGTGGCGTGGGTAATTTTTCTGATTGTGAAGGCAGCAAACCGGCTAAAACTTTCTAGTTCTGGGGAAGCCAAATAGTCGTTTGCAAATCCAACCCATAAAAAGCCCCGGACTAATCCTCCAGGGCTTTTTTGGTTATGCGTAGCTTTGTGAAATGTTAGATCGTCTTCTGTTCGCTGTCTTCTGTTGGTTCGCTGAGGTACCATTGGTGCGTTAATGAATCAACAGACGACAGTGAACAGCGAACATATAAACTTCTGTATGCGCTTAGTAATTCTTGGAGGGGGCGAATCGGGCGTAGGGGCTGCGCTGTTGGGGCAAGCCAAAGGGTATGATGTCTTTCTGTCAGACCGGGGCCTGCTGAAGGCCGCTTACAAACAAACGCTGGAGGCAGCGGGTATTCCATTCGAAGAAGGGCAGCATACCGAGTCGCTCATTCTGAATGCAACGGAGGTCGTAAAAAGTCCTGGCATTCCCGATACCGTTCCGCTGGTTACCAAACTGCGCACGCAGGGAACGGCCATCCTGTCGGAGATTGAGTTTGCGGCCCGGTATACCCGCGCCAAGCTGATCGGTATTACGGGCAGCAATGGCAAAACCACGACCACCCTGCTTACCTATCATCTGCTGAAAACGGCGGGCTACAACGTGGGGCTGGCCGGCAACATCGGTGAGAGCTTTGCCAAGCAGGTCATCACCGACACATTCGAGTACTTTGTGCTGGAACTCAGCAGTTTTCAATTGGATACGATGTATAAAACGCGCCTCGACACGGCGGTGCTGCTCAACATCACGCCCGACCACCTCGATCGGTACGGGTACGTGTTCCAAAACTACATCGACAGTAAGTTTCGGATCTTGCAGAACCTGCGCCCTTCCGACACGTTCATTTATTTCCGCGAGAACGTACCTACGATGCAGGAATTGGCGACCCGCCAACCCGACGTATATGCCTTACCGATTTCGCTCGAAAGTCGGCCGTCGCCCGGTGGGTACGTTGTCGACGGGCAGCTGACAGCGCAGTTTCGCGATCGAACAGTTCAGATCGACACGGCCAATTTACCGTTAAAAGGGCCTCACAACGCGCTGAATATGCTGGCTGCAACCTTGGCGGCGCTGTCAGTCGACGTACCTGACGAGGCCATCGCCGAAGGGCTGGGTACGTTCCAGAACGCCGCCCACCGCATGGAGCCCGCCGGCACGATCAACGTCAGTCACGGCCAGGTACGCTTCATCAACGACTCGAAAGCGACCAACGTCGATTCGGTCTTTTACGCCCTGTCGAGCATGGACGTACCCACAATTTGGATCGCGGGCGGTCAGGACAAGGGCAACGATTACAGCCAACTGGATGCCGTGGCCCGGCAGCACGTGAAGGCGCTAATTTGCCTCGGGGTTGATAACCAGAAACTGATCAGCCATTTTGGGGAGATGTTTGCCTCCATCCGCGAAACGCAAAGTGTGACCGAAGCAGTGCAGCTGGCGCTCGATCTGGCCCAACCCGGCGATGCCGTGCTCCTTTCGCCTGCCTGTGCCAGCTTCGATCTTTTCAAAAACTACGAAGACCGAGGTGAGCAGTTTAAGCAGGCCGTGAAATCTTTAATGAATAATGTAAAATGAAGAATGCACAATCGCTCTAGGCTTTCTTTACTTGTGCATCGATTCATTGCCCGTTGTGCATTATACATTAGTCATTCTCTATTCCGATAACCCATGACCCTCTCCATCCGCGATTTTGTCCGGGACAACCTGAAAGGCGACCGCCAAATCTGGTGGATCGTGCTGTTTTTGTCCATCCTGAGTGTGCTGGTCGTATACAGCGCCACGGGCACCATTGCCTACCAGAAAATGGGCGGCAATACCGAAGCCTACCTATTCAAGCATGGGGCACTGGTGGTGCTGGGCCTCGGCTGTATGTTTCTGGCGCACCGCGTCAACTACATTCATTACGCCAGGCTCTCCAAATTTGGGCTTTATCTGTCGGTGCCGTTGCTGATCTGGGCCTATTTCAAGGGTGCCAACCTCAACGATGCCTCGCGCTGGATCACCATTCCGCTGATCAATCAGACGTTTCAACCGTCCGATTTGGCCAAGCTGGCCCTGATTTCAAACCTGGCGGCGATGCTGGCCAAGCGTCAACGCGTAGCTTATGAACCGCAGGTGCTGGTCAATATGATCGGCTGGATTGGTCTCATCTGCGCCCTGATCGTGATCTCCAACGCTTCAACGGCGCTGCTGCTGGGGGCTACCTGTTTCCTGCTCATGTACATCGGGCGGGTACCGCGCGGTTATCTGGCGGGGATGGTGCTGTTTTGCCTCGTGGCAGGCGGTTTTGCCCTCGTTGTTGGGCAGCGGTATCAGACATTCGTGGGCCGGATCAGCCGGTTTCAGGACAACGAAAAGATCGACTTTCAGGTAGAGCAATCCTACATTGCGCTGGCCAACGGCGGCCTCACGGGGCAGGGACCCGGCAATAGCCATCAGCGCAATTTTCTACCGCACCCCTACTCCGATTTTATCTACGCCATCATTGTGGAAGAATATGGCTTGGTGGGTGGCATCGCGGTGTTGCTGGCCTATCTCTGGCTGCTGACGCGGGGGATGCGCGCCATCCGAAGTAGTACGCGGCCCTTTGGCGGGCTGCTGTCGGCGGGCCTGACGTTCAGCATCGTCATTCAGGCCATGATCAACATGTCGGTAGCTGTGGGGCTGGTACCCGTTACGGGGCTGCCCCTCCCGCTGCTCAGCATGGGCGGAACGTCGCTCCTCTTCACCGGCGCGGCCATCGGGATTGTCATCAGCGTTAGCCGCGACGAAGCCGACGAAAGTAAACTGTAACAAAATGTTGGATCGTCTACAGTCCGCTGTCTTCTGTTGGGTTGCTAAACAACAGGCTGCGCAACAGAAGACAGCGGACTGTAGACGGACAACTGGTTTCTATGAACGTAATTATTTCCGGCGGCGGCACAGGGGGGCATATTTACCCCGCTATCGCCATTGCCAACGAGTTGAAACGGCTCGATCCGACCACCAACATTCTGTTTGTCGGCGCTGAGGGCAAGATGGAAATGGAGAAGGTGCCCCGCGCCGGGTACAACATCGTAGGGCTCCCCGTAGTAGGTATTCAGCGTAGCCTGACGCTCGCCAACCTCGCCTTTCCGTTTAAGCTGGCCCGGAGTCTGCGGCGTGCCCAACAGATCGTGCGCGACTTCAAGCCCGATGTGGCCGTGGGGGTAGGTGGCTATGCCAGTGGACCTACGCTGCTTGCTGCTACCCGGCAGAACGTACCTGTGCTGATTCAGGAGCAGAATTCCTATGCTGGCCTGACCAACAAGGTGCTGGCGCGCTGGGCCAAGCGGATTTGCGTCGCATACCCCGGCATGGATGCGTTCTTCCCCGCCGATAAAATCCGGCTGACAGGCAACCCAGTCAGAAGCGATATTCAACTGGCCGATCAGCAGGTAGAGGCGGGGCGGGCGCAGTTTGGGCTAACGAACCGGGACGCCGGACCGGTACCCACCGTGCTTGTCATTGGAGGCAGTCAGGGCGCGCGCACGTTGAACGAAAGCATCGAGGCGGGCTTACCGCAACTCATGGCGGCGGGCGTGCAGGTGGTGTGGCAAACCGGTACGAGCTTTATCGGGCGAGCCAACGAAGCGGTGGCCAAAGCCGGCGCTACGAACGTACACCCCTACGAGTTCATCTATGAGATGGATCGGGCCTACGCCGTTGCCGACGTGGTGGTATCACGAGCGGGGGCGCTGTCGGTGTCGGAGCTATGCCTCGTGGGTCGACCGGCCATTCTGGTTCCTTTTCCCGCCGCCACCGACGACCACCAAACCAAGAACGCAATGGCCCTGGTTGAACGCGACGCGGCCCTGCTCGTGCGCGATCAGGACGCCCGGCAGAACCTGGTTACTGAAACACTCAACTTGTTAACCGATTCAGCAAAAAAAGAAAATCTGAGTAAACAAATTAAGCTCTTGGCATTTCCTAACGCAGCGTCTGACATTGCACAGGAGGTGCTGAAACTTACCTCAAGAAATAAATTAGTATAGACTGCTTGCCTGAGTGTAAATCATCGACTTACTTTTGTTTAACCACTCCTTCACATTCCTTTGAGTCATTCAACTTTATCCACCATTCGTAATGTTTACTTTCTCGGTATAGGTGGTATCGGGATGAGTGCGCTGGCCCGCTGGTTTCTGGTCAACGGCTACGCTGTGGCTGGCTATGACCGTACATCAACCGCGTTGACCGACGCCCTGACGGCCGAAGGAATGGCCATTCATTTCGATGAGGATGTAGCCAAAATTCCGGCCTCGTTTCGGGAAAATCCGTCCGAAACGCTGGTTGTCTATACACCAGCCGTTCCAAAAACGCATACCGAATACATCTACCTGACCGAGAACGGTTACACCCTTCAAAAGCGGTCGCAGGTGTTGGGCTGGCTCGCGGGCCGGATGACGACCATTGGCGTGGCTGGTACGCACGGCAAAACCACGACCTCTTCGATGGTGGCACACCTGCTACGTAATGCGGGTGTCAACTGCGCGGCTTTTCTGGGCGGCATTACGCAAAATTACGGCACCAATTTTCTGCTCAACGACCCTGCCGATGATCTCTCGAAGGTTATCTGTGTTGTTGAAGCGGATGAGTTTGACCGGTCGTTTCTGACGCTCTTTCCACAGTACGCGATCGTCACCTCAACCGACGCCGACCACCTCGACATCTACGGCGACCACGCCTCGGTCCTCGATTCGTTTGCCACTTACGTCGGTCAGATCAAGCCCGACGGTGTGCTGTTCATGCGCAACGGCCTGTCGTTGGTTGATAAAACGCCTGCGGAGGTACGTACCTATGCGTTGAACGGGGCCACTTACCACGCGGCCAACCTGCGTGTGGAGAAGGCTCGTTTTGTGTTCGATCTTGTGCATCCCGGCGGTACCATTACCGACATCCGGATGGTAATTCCGGGCTTTCATAACGTCGAAAACGCGCTGGCAGCATCGGCTGTGGGGCTGGAAGTAGGTGTCTCGCCCGAAGCCATTCGTGATGGACTAAACACCTATCGGGGGGTAAAGCGACGCTTCGAATACGTACTGGACACCGACCAGCTGGTGTTGATCGACGATTATGCGCACCATCCGGCCGAGGTGCAGGCGTTTCTGTCGTCGGTAAAGGCGCTTTACCCAGAACGTGATCTGACAGTCGTGTTCCAGCCGCATCTGTTCAGCCGTACCCGCGACTTCGCTGATGAGTTTGCGCAAAGCCTCTCACTAGCCGATAACGTGGTGTTGCTCGACATCTATCCGGCTCGCGAGCTACCCATCGAGGGCGTGACATCCGACAGTATCCTCCGTCACATTACCTCAAAGACCAAACAAATTAGTACCAAAGACGACCTGCTCGGCGTTCTGCGAGAAATGAACCCCTCGCTTGTCGTTACGGTTGGCGCGGGGGACATCGACCAACTGTTGCCCCTCCTGAAAGCAGAATTGAAGCCAATGGATAAAATAATCAATTAGCTGATTTAGCTTATTTACAGATGTTTTCTACTTTTAGTAACCGAAAAAAGTGGCTTTGGCGAGCAGCAGGCGGCTTAACCCTTTTTGGGTTGGTGGCGTTTACCGAGCAACGGCTGCGGCACACGCACTGCGAGTCAGTTGTCGTCCGGATCGACGGCACCGACGAGCAGCGGTTTCTGAATCGTAGAGATGTCACGGGTTTTCTGACCAACAACGGGGCCGAGCCTGTAGTGGGCAAAGCCCTGGATCAGATCAACTTTGGGCAGTTGGAGCAACGGCTTCGGCAATACGGGCTTATTCGGCGGGCGCATGTCTCCTACGATTTGGCGGGCAATCTGCTGGTCGATGTAGAACAGCCGCACCCGGTGGCCCGGCTGATCAGCAACGGTCCCGACGATGCCGTCCGGAGCGTGGGTGGTCAGTACATTAGTGACGAAGGGCGGTTTTTTCCGCTGTCGATGAATTACACGGCGCGGGTGCCGGTGGTGTCGGGCGAGTGGTTTCGGCAGCATCGGACTTTGGCCAACAAAGCGGGTGAACCGCTGCTGGCGTTGTTGCGCTACGTACGCGACTCCGACTTGTGGCGGGCGCAGATTGCCGAGCTAACCGTTGACGCGGCCGGTGAGGTGACCCTGTGGCCGCAGGTAGGTACGTACCGTATTGAGTTCGGAACGCCCGACGAGGTAGAGACGAAGTTTAAAAAAATAAAACTGTTCTACACGCAGATAGCACCCCGCAAAGGATGGGATCGCTACCAGCGGGTAAATGTGCAGTACCGTAACCAGTTAGTTTGCGAGTGATGACCCATCACCTTATGGATGACAAGATTGTGGTAGGACTCGACATCGGCAGCACGAAAGTGTGTGCGGTGGCGGGTCGGCTGTCTCGAAGCAGCAACAACCAGCCCATGCTGGAAGTGCTGGGCGCTGGCCGGGCCAGTTCGGAAGGTGTCACGAAAGGCAAAGTGATGAATATCAGCCGAACGGTCGAGGCGATTAACCGGGCCATTGAAGAAGTGTCGAATCAGTCGAATGTTGACATCGGGCTGGTCAACGTCAGCTTCAGCAACCACAACATAAATTCGCAAAAACAGCCCGGCAGTATCACCCGCCTCTCGCCCGGCGACGAAGTTACGCCCGCCGACATCGACCACCTGTTGCGCGACATGTACCGCACGCCCCAACTGGCGGGTAAAGAAATCGTGCACGTGCTGCCTATGGACTTTACGGTCGATAGCGAAACGGGGGTGGAAGACCCTGTTGGCCGAAATGGCGTCAAACTGGGTGCCGATTTCCAGATCATTACCACGCAGGCTGATGCCGCCGTCAACGTGCGTCGTTGCATCGAGCGCACGGCCAGCCACCTTCAACGCGATCAGGTGTTGTTGTCGCCCCTGGCTTCGGCCATGGCGGTGCTGACTCCGGAAGAGCGCGAAGCCGGCGTGGCGCTGGTCGATATTGGCGGTGGCACCACCGATGTAGCCATCTATTACCGGAATGTGCTGCGCCACGTGGCCGTGTTTCCCTGGGCGGGTAATTGCCTCACCAACGACATTCAGGATGGCTGCAAGGTATTGCCCCAACAGGCCGAACTGCTGAAGATTAAGTTTGGCAACGCCAACCCGACCACCTACCGCCTCAACGAAGTGGTGTCAGTACCGGGCTTACCGGGTCGCCAGCCCAAAGATGTGTTGCTACGCAACGTGTCGATCATTCTGAGCGAACGGTTAAAGGAGATTGCCGCACTCGTACAGGCCGAAATCATTCGGTCGGGCTATAAAGACAAATTGCTGGGTGGTATTGTATTGACGGGTGGCACCGCGCTCATCGAAGGCATTGACGAAGTGTTCCGAACCGTCACTGAGATGGATGTGCGTGTAGGGTACCCAGAACAATTGGAATACAATTTGCGTGCTGATCTGGTCAGCGATCCGGCTTACGCCACGGCGGTGGGGTTAGTGTGGGCTGGGTTCCGAAGCGTCGATGATCGGATTTCGTTCATCAGCGATCCGGGTTTGGTCAGTTCGGCACCAGTCAATGGTAACGGGCAGGGCCGTCCTGCGGATACTACTCGTCCGAATCCCGGACCGAAAGGTAACGCAGGTACGTCGCCGGTTAAGCCAGCCGACGATCCGGCCGACTCAGGTCAGTCTGGTGGTTGGCTTGCTTGGCTGAAAAAACTTATTAACCCAAAGCTTGGTGACATCAACGACTCGTATCGGGATTAGCCAATAATTTTGCCGGCCAAAAGCGGAATAAAGCCCGGGTTTGGCCTTGTTTCTGTACAATCGCTTACCCCATACACGCTTTACCACAACCTAACCGCCCCCCATGATTAATCGGACACCATTAAGGAATCAAGCTATGTTGGACCACGGATTTACCCTCGACATCCCCGAGCAAAACGCCCCTATCATCAAGGTCATTGGTGTGGGTGGTGGCGGTAGCAATGCCGTGCAACACATGCTTAAGATGGGTGTGAAGGATGTCGAGTTTGCTATCTGTAACACTGACCGGCAGGCCTTGATGAGCAGCGATGTAAAAACGAAGCTGAAACTTGGTACTGGACTGGAAGGGGCAGGTATGGACGTAGAGGTCGGCCGCCGGGCGGCGACCGAAAGCCTCGACGAACTCCGCAACCTCTTGGGTGGGTCTATCAAAATGGTCTTCATCACGGCTGGGATGGGCGGTGGTACCGGTACGGGTGCCGCGCCGGTTGTGGCTCAACTGGCCCGCGAGATGGGTCTGCTTACCGTGGCGGTTGTGACAGCTCCTTACAAGTACGAAGGGATCGACAAGCGTTCGCAGGCTGCGGAAGGGATCGAACTTCTGAAAAAGAGTTGCGACACGGTGCTGGTTGTGATGAACGACAAGCTGGCCGATCTGTATGGAAAACTCAGCATTCGGAAAGCGTTTGCGCACGCCGACAATGTATTGGCCACGGCGGTAAAAAGTATTGCCGAGGTTATTACCACCCGCGGTGATGTAAATACCGACTTCATGGACGTGAAGAAGGTGTTGCAGGATGCAGGACCCTCTGTGATGGGTTCGGCAGATGCCGAAGGCGAAGAACGGGCGCTTCATGCCATTCAGGAGGCGCTCAACTCGCCGTTGCTGAACGATAGCGATATCCTGGGTGCCAAGCGCATTCTGCTCACGATCTCGTCGAGCTCGGAGTACGAAGCCACGCTGGAAGAGCAAACTATTATCTCCAACTACATCGTAGAGAAGATTGGTGAAGAAGCGCGCCTGTTTAAAATTGGTGCCATCTTCGACGACTCGCTCGGTGCCCGGATGCGGGTAACAATCATTGCGGCGGGTTTCGAAACCAATATGGATGGCATCATTGCTCCGCTGCCTATTGCCAAAGAAGAGCCGGCCAAACCCGCTGAGGTGGTTGAAACACCAGACCAAACGCCTGTTACCGCAGAAGCCGACAAGCCTGAGCTCGTACTCGACGAGGCGGGCGTCAGTACGCCCACGTTCACGCACAGCGGTCCGGTTCCGGTGCCACCTGTACCGGGTCCGTATGCCAACGGGCTGGGAGCCAATGATCATGCCGGCTACAACGGCATTACACTGAACCCCACGCGGCCCGACGACTCGGAAGAGGTGAAACAACTCATCAACGATTTCCTGCAAAACCGCTTCAGTGAGCGTGAGCTGGAAGCACCGGCCTTCAGCCGTCACCGGGTAATGCTGTACGAAATTCCGCTACTGCCCGATCATGAGCTCATTCGCTCACGGTTGTTCGACTAGGCGACCGGCATTTAATTCAATCTTTACTAGCACGGGCTTTGGCTCGTGCTTTTTCGTTGGTACACAATGAACCCAACCTTTCCAATCGTTCGGCAAGCGATTCTGGCTCAAGAGCAACCCGAACGTGCGTCTTTCGTAGCTCGTTATTTCAAGACACAACCGGGTCAGTATGGCGAGGGCGATGTGTTTCTGGGTCTGTCGATGCCGCAGCAACACGCATTGTCCCGGCAATTTCGGACGTTGCCGATCGCAGAAACCGAGCAACTCGTGCAGGACCCGTACCACGAGTGCCGTATGGTTGGCCTACTGATCTGGAATGAACAAGCCAAACGCGGGGGAGCGGTAGTCAGGCAGGAGTTGGCCGACAGGTACGTTGCCAATCGGCAGTTTATCAACAATTGGGACCTGGTGGATAGCAGTTGTCCCACTACGCTGGGATTGCACTTGCTCAACAATGACCGGGCAGTCCTATACGAACTGGCCCAACAGGATCATTTATGGAGCCAACGGATTGCGCTGGTCACCACCTGGCAATTTATCCGGCACAGTCAGTTTGGCGATACGTTTGCGTTGGTCGATCAACTGATGACTCACCGCCACGACCTGATTCACAAAGCGATGGGCTGGATGTTGCGCGAAGTGGGCAAACGTAACATCGACGCTCTTGATGAGTTTTTGCACGACTATGCCCGTCGATTACCTCGTACAACCCTGCGCTATGCACTCGAACGACACGACCCTGCCTCTCGTCGGGAATTTATGGCCAGATGAGGCCTGACGGCCGAGGATTGGGCGCACACCCTCAAACATCAGCCAGCAAACAGCCAACCTCGCTTTCCCCTTCGTATCTTTGCTTTCTTTTAGCTCGACAAACATGTCTTGGTTTATACGAAAGGATAAGGGCATTCAGACCCCGACCGAAATGAAGCGGGAGGCCCCCGATGGGTTGTGGTATCAGTGCCCGAACTGCAAACAGGTGATGCACACCCGTGAGCATAAGCTGAACGCATACACGTGTGTCCATTGTAATTACCACGAAAAAATCGGCTCAGACGCCTATTTCTCGCTGCTTTTCGACGGTAATGAGTTTACTGAACTCGACGAGAACATGATCTCGGCAGACCCGCTGGGCTTTACCGATACCAAGCGATACCCCGACCGCATCCGGGCTACCATGGCTAAAACAGGCCTGAAAGACGCCGTCAGGACCGCTCACGGCCCAATGAACGGCACCGAAATCACGATCGCCTGTATGGATTTTGGCTTCATCGGTGGGTCGATGGGCTCGGTGGTTGGTGAGAAGATCGCCCGCGCCATTGATTATGCGCTGGCCAACAAAACGCCATTTTTGATGATCTCCCGCTCGGGCGGTGCCCGAATGATGGAAGCCGGGTTCTCGCTGATGCAAATGGCAAAAACGTCGGCGAAACTGGCGCGGCTCTCAGAGGCTGGCCTTCCCTACGTATCCTTGCTAACCGACCCCACCACAGGTGGCGTAACCGCCTCTTATGCTATGCTGGGCGACTTCAATATTGCCGAGCCAGGGGCGTTGATCGGTTTTGCCGGTCCGCGCGTGATTCGGGAAACCATCGGCAAAGACTTGCCGAAAGGCTTCCAGAGCGCCGAATTTGTACTGGAACATGGCTTTCTCGACTTCATCGTCGACCGTAAAGACCTGAAAGACAAGCTCAGTAGCTTGTTGAAAATGTTACAATAAACGAGGCGTGTTCACCACAGAGACACAAAGAGCACAGAGAAAAAGGTTTTGCTTTTAAACTCTGTGCTCTTTGTGTCTCTGTGGTGAACACGCCTACTTGGTTCTATGCGCCTCGTTCGTCACCCGGTTTTGTGCAATTATTACGTCACGTACCGCTGTAACGCAACGTGTGGCTTTTGCGACATCTGGGAGAAGCCTTCACCTTATGTGACGCCCGAACAGGTGCAGGCGAATCTACGCGATCTCCGGCGGCTGGGCGTGCGGGTTATCGATTTTACTGGTGGCGAGCCACTGCTTCACCGCCAATTGCCCGAGCTTTTGGCCGAAGCCAAACGGCAGGGCTTCATCACCACCGTTACGACCAACGGATTGCTGTATCCCAAACAGGCCGAACGGCTGCGGGGATTGGTCGATATGCTCCATTTCTCGCTCGACTCACCCGATGCCGACGAACACGATCGGGGACGCGGGGTACGTTGCTTCGACAAAGTGATGGAGTCAATTACGCTGGCCAAATCACTAGGCGAGCGTCCCGACATTCTGTTTACGGTATTCGACCACAATATCGACCAGATCGAGGCGATGTATGAACAGATCTGTCGCCCCAATGGACTGGTCCTGATTTTGAATCCGGTGTTCGAGTACAACGGCGTCGGGGGTACGTTGCCAGAGTCGGCGCTGCAAACCCTTACCCAATGGGGCAACCGACCCGGCGTTTACCTGAACGATGGGTTTGTGCAGCTTCGGCGCGACGGTGGTAACCACATCAACAAGCCCGTTTGCCGCGCCGCCAGCACCACCATCGTGATCTCACCGCAGAATGAGCTGGTGCTCCCCTGCTACCACCTTGGCCTGCAAACGTTCCCGATCGACGGTCAGCTTCACGACCTGTATCGATCAGCCGCAGTGCAGCAACTGGTGGCGCTTGAAGGTCGGCTGCCCGCCTGCGAGGGATGTGCTATCAACTGCTACATGCAGCCTTCATTTGCCGTAGAGGTGTCTAAATACTGGTGGAAAGCCTTACCGAGCACGCTCAAATACAACCGCATGAAGGGCACCTGGAAGCAACTGTTGCCAAGTCGCTAATCATCGGTTTCACGGCTTCACCACTTTCTTAACGACCTGTTGCCCATTGCTTTCGGCGCGGATCAGGTACGTTCCCGCAGCTAAACCACTGATATCAAACGCGTGGCGACGGATCTCAGCGGCCTGCTTCAGTTCGACTGACTGATAAACGCGCCCCTGACTATCCAGCAATGCCAACGTAACGGGTTTAGGCAAAGCAGTCATCAGTTCGATTTGCACTAAGCCGTTGGTTACAGGATTAGGAGCAACCCGCAAGTCCAGATTTACTGCATCAACTGACAGGGCCGTAATAGTATTCAATGGCTCTAGTCGGGCAGGTTCATAGGCAGGCGGCGGCACGGGCGTACCACCCCGATCGATAACAATCAGCATCAACTCTTGCTGAGCCTGACTGATCAGCACACCCGCTCGCCACTCGAATACCAGAATCACAGCCGAATAGCGCCCCTGTTCTATGGGTACGTTCCAGTTGAGTTGGCCCGTTCGCGGATTAAGCCGGTACGCACCCACCTTCCTGACATCATTAGGAAACTGATAGCCAGTAACGACCGAAAAACTGCTGCAAAATCGGGTTGGCTCCGATCCTGGTTCGAGGCTGCTCGTCGGCACTGCTAGTCCATAAGAAAGGCTGTCACAATCGGCATCCGTTGCGGCCAACGATAACGACACGGGCTGATTCAACGCAACCACTAAACCCGACACTGGAAAGGCCAACACTGGCATCTGATTGGCTATCCCTACCTGTACGATAGCCTGGATGGCGAAGTTCAGGCTCGAAGATTGACCATTGTTGATATTTCGGATGTTATTGTTCCGGTTTGATGTCGACGCCCGAAGCTGGTAAACGCCGGGGCCACTGTAGGTATGCGTGACTGTATACTGGTCCATCGATATGATGCCAGCAACATCGCTGGTTGTTATTCGCTGGCTGCTTGTGCGGTAGATGTCGACTGCGCTGCCATCGCCAAAACAAACCGGCAGCGTCTGGGCTACGTCGGCCGGAGCGGCGCCTTCCACCCGATTATAGTACATCGTCACCGTGATTCGCTGGGTACTGGCTTGCCCGGGCACAGGTACTGTTCGGATGTATCCACCCAGAATATGCGTGGCAAATGCAGCTGGCCCAACCAGTAGGGCAACCAAAAATCCATAAAGCGTGCGCATAAAGGTAACGGAATAGACGTGAGCGTTTAGTTATCCCTATAACTCACTAACTGGCCGTTTCCGTATACACTATTCAATCAATTATGTCGCGTTCTGGCCGTAGGTTTACACTCATGTTTGCTCGTTCGCTACTCATCCTGTTGACGCTGCTGATTCTAAGGCCCGCTGCTTCGGCGCAACCCTTGCCGGGTACGTCCATACCGGGTACGTCGCCTGGCGAGTCAGGCATCAATCAGGGGCGTTTCATCGGTGTGGTGGTTGGCACGGCGGCGTTTTATACCATCACGCTGATTCTGCTGAAAAAGCAGTGGTACAAGAAAAAACAGCCGTTCCACACGTTCAATGATAATGGCGAATGGCTGCAAATGGACAAGGTGGGCCACATGGCCACGGCCTACTGCATGAGCCGGGGCGGCTATGAACTGATGCGCTGGAGCGGCGTCGATGAGCGGGCCAGTATCCTGACGGGGGGGCTGTTGGCGTTGCTGTTTCAAACTACGCTCGAAGTGTATGACGGCCATGCCGAAGGCTGGGGGTTCTCCAAAGGCGACATGGTCGCTAACGTGGCGGGTACGGCGCTGTTTATGGGGCAGCAGTTTGGTACGGGGCAGCAGGTGGTCTCGATGAAATACGGCTTCCGGAAAACGATTTATCCCCCTTTCCGGCCCAATCTGCTTGGTAAAACAACCGGACAGCAGATGCTGAAAGATTACAACGGGCAGCAATACTGGCTGTCGGTCAATCTGGCGTCGGTATTGCCGGTTGGGCCATCGTTTCCGCGCTGGCTGAATCTCGATCTGGGCTACAGCGGTAGTGGCATGACGGGTGGCCACGACAATCCGCCCATGGTCGACGCAGCCGGTAAACCCATTAAATTTGAGCGCTTCCGGCAGTTTTTTCTCTCGCCCGACGTAGACCTGTCGCGCATCAATCAGCCTGACCCGCTGCGGCCGCTACCCTGGCAGCGGTTTGTGGGCACAGTGCAGTTTTTCAAAATTGCCGCCCCCTCACTCGAATATAATCGAGTCAATAAACTTCGCTTCCATCCGCTGCTTCTACCGAAAGAATAGAGTTCCACCAGGTACGTTAGGTGATTACTAAACCTACGTACCTGACCCAACTTGCGCAGTTATGGCCCAACTGCTGCCGCCCGCTTTCGTTACCACGGATGTGGTCATACAGCGTACCGAATTAATATAAGTAAAGCTATACTGGGCGGTTTAGACGGTCAAGGTGCCATTGTCGTGCCGTTTATTCATGGTCTTCTTCTCCCGCCGACAAATTCATGATAAGCAGCTACTATGATCACGTCGCGAAGGGCAAGCTTACTTCCTTGCCAGCCAGGCCACCACGACGAGGCAGGCGGCAAACCAAGCAAACGGCAGGCGTAGGTCGATCACCGACAAGGCCCCGAAGACCAGCGTCGTGCCGAAACTCGCCAGCCCCTGCATGGCCTGATTGAGGCCGAAAATTTCGCCGCGGTCGTTATCGGTTGTCTTCTGGGCCATCAGCCCTTCAATTAGCCCCTGAATAAGCGAGTACGTAAAACAGTCGATGGTGACGATGACGTAGAGCCACACGCGCGACGTACCCACCAGGCCATACGAGGCCAACACGGGTGCCCCAATGGCCGCCAGCCAGAAGATCCACCGTTGTTGATTGATGCGATCCGCAATGAACCCGTAAAATCCGTAGCTGATCGCCACGCTCAGCCCGCCGAAGTACATGAAGAAATACGAGATGTCGGTGGCGTTCATCTGCATAGCCCCCAAGCTCACGTAGGCGACGAAATAGTTGTAATAACCCACGGCCATCGTGAGCGCCACCTGCATCAGCACCAGATTCAGTAACCCCGGGTGCTCACGTTCTTTTTGCCGAAGCCGAGCCAGCAGACTACCTACGTTCAGCGACTGCGCCAACGCCGCTTTCAGATCGGCCCACAGTACGCCTTTCGTGTTGGCAGCGCTATCGTTGGGGTGCGTTTCGCGCAGCAAGAAACTCAAGACCACGTTCAGCCCCGACAAGACCACGGCCATCATAACAACGTACCTGGCCTGCTCGACGGGCTCCGTCAAGTTGAGAGTGGTGATGAGCAAACCCGCTATCGCCGGGCCAATCACGAAGCCGAGCGAGATAATTGCCCCCTCGATGCCGAGGTTACGAAACAGTGCTTCTTTAGGCGAAATATCAGTAATGGCCGAACGCACGGTGGCATAAAGGCCATTGGTCAGCCCGTCGCTGAGGCGATTGGCCAGGTACGTTCCCATCCTGACGGGCAACAGCAGGCAGTCGGCCAGGAACGTACCCAGCGCCGACAGTCGGAATATGGGTTTACGGCCGTACGCATCGGACAGTTTGCCCAGCAACGGGGCCGATACCAACTGCACACCCAGAAACAGCGACGTACCCAGCGCCAGCCAAAGTTGCGGCTGAGTATGGCCGCGCACGAACTCGGGAAGCACAGGCCCGATAATTGACCCGACCACGACGTCGAGAAAAATAATGGCGTAAATATGGAGCAGCCGCCGGTCGTTGAACATGCCCGCGAAGGTACACGAATTGACTCCGTCAACGCCGCAAAAACCAGCCTATAGCGTTACGGGTGTGAAATCGGCCCGATAATAGTGCACAACATCTGGCGGTAGGGCTGTGAGCGTTGGGGCCAGGCGGTTCAGGGCTCGCCACTCGTCCGGCTCAATCATTGTCATGGCGTCATGGATCACCTGCTCGTTGGCCGTTGCCCAGCTTAGGGGGCGTGGCTCCAACTGCGCCCAATAGCCTTTGTTATCACCCGAAAACAACGCTACGCAGGGGACTTGTTCGCCAACCTGCTTTGTGTGCAGGGGCAAGGCGTTCACCTCGATTTTCAGGACGCCCCAAAGCACGGGTTCGTTGCTGTCGTCTTTCTGCATGTTGGCCAGCGCAGCGATAGTGAGCGGCGCTGTGCCTGTCACAATAGCAGGCACCAGCAGGCCATTTTCGTAAGGACCACTGCCCGCCCCCTGCCCCAGCATGTAGCCGAGCAGTAGCACAACGAGCCCCAGCAGCCCAACCACCGTCGCCCAGATGCCATGATCACGTTGCCAGAGCCAGACGCCTAAGCCTAATAACCCGATCCCGATGGCGTAGGTAATCCGCGCCAGCCAGACATACTTCGCCTGAAACTGATCATACCGCTTTATTAACTGCCTGTCGGCATCGAGATTGGCGGCCCGGGTAGCCTGCGAGAAGTTCATCGGTTGGCCCCCCTCGCCCAGTTTATTGTTGTCTGGCATAATTCCGTAGCTGCTATTTGTCTACATAAATAAGCATTTACAATACCTAATACCAGTACACCTGCCAAAAAACGGGTTGTAACGTACCTGACCGTTGGGCGTTACACCGATGCGGCGCGGCCCGCAATCAACATGTGTGAACGGCATAGTTTATCTTCGTAGCTGTTTGCAGTCATTACCATGAGCAAGAAAAACCGTTCGGGCATCGTCTTTTCGACCGACCCCGATTACCAGTATCAGGGCGACGATCAGCCGGCGGCTGATACCTTACCGCCTCAGCAACAACAGCTAAAAGTCTGGCTCGACCGCAAAGGCGGCGGCAAAGTCGTGACGGCGGTGCGGGGTTTTGTGGGTACCGACGCCGACCTGAGCGACTTGGGCAAAGCACTTAAAAACGCCTGTGGCACCGGTGGCACCGTCAAAGACGGCGAAATTCAGATTCAGGGTGATCACCGTGATAAGATCCTCACGTACCTGACGAGCAAAAAATACAACGCGAAAAAGGCGGGGGGATGAGATAACGAGTGAAAGGGCTAACGCAGACACAATGGACGCGTCAGCCCTTTTACTCGTTATCTCATTCATTGTTTCACTCTTTCCCTTTGATGTGCACGTCGGCTTCGAGGCGCGATTGCGTCAGGCCGGTGAAGGTACCGCTGACGGGGGCGGTAAGTTCGGCACGGGCCGATGATGCCAGAAAGATGTGTTTATTGACCACCACCGTGTTTTCGGTCGGGTCGAAGCCCCGCCAGCCTGCACCGGGCAGGTATACCTCGGCCCAGGCGTGAAGTTGATGCTCCTGCTGCGCCGAGCCGAACAGGTAGCCACTCACAAAACGAGCTGCCAGCCCCAGACTCCGGCAAGCCGCCATAAAGAGAGTGGTGTAGTCGCGGCACGAGCCGAGTTGATCAATCAGGGTACGTTCGGGAGGCAGCGGCGCACCCTCTTCCCGGACCGTATACGTAAACTGCCGGATAGCCTGATTCAGTGCTATCAGAAACGGCACGGTTTGCCAGTTTACGCTTGCTGCGACCTGCCGGGCCCAGTTTTCAACGATCTCGGTCACCCCCTCCCGAATCAGGTAGGGCTCCAGCAGTGAACGTACCTGCGGCGGATATGGAAAGGGCACGCGTTGCGTTTCGAACGGATAAAGCACAAAATCGAGCGACTGAAACGGATCGGAATCCAGCTCGATCTGGGCGGTAATAGTCAGGTAATCGGTGGGGCCGCCAAAATAGGCCACCTGCTGTACGTTCCCCTCCACGTCCACATTACGCACTACCTTCGAGGGCTCCGGGCTAATCTGTAGCTCGTAGCGTAGAAGCCGTTGGTATGGGTACGTTCGTGGGTAGAGATATAGCGTGTGCGGTGCCAGCACAACCGGCTGATCGTACTGATACCGCAACTGATGCTCAACAGAAATGTGCATAGAATGAACGATTGTCACTATACAATGAACAGCCGCCGGGTCAATTCGTCCCTCAGAAAATCGGTTTATTGTTTACTGCCCATTGTTGACGGGCTTCACAACCTTATCGAAAATGGGGTCCATCCAATAACTGGGTAGCCGCCTGACCGAATTGTTGAGCAACGCACTCCATTGGTGGGAAATCTCGTCCATGTCGTCTTTCTCGAGCCGATGTTCGGTCATGTGGAAGCTGTCTTTGGTGTATACGACCACATCGAGCGGATAATCGACATCGTTGGCACTGACGCGGGTGGCGTCGAACGCGAGAAAACCGATTTTCAACGCCTCCTGCAAGGTTGAGTCGTACTGGAGGTTTCGGAACAAGAGTGGTTTGCCATAGCCCGAATTTCCAATGATTTTGAACAGCGATCCCGAATCGACTTCGACCCAGTTGCCTTCCGGATACAGCAAAAACAGCTTGTGCTCTTCGTCGTCTTCCAGTTGGCCACCAACAATGGCGTGCAGGTTGAAATTCAATCCGCTGGCAATAATCGACGCCCGGTCTTCGGCAGCCACCCGCTTCACCTGCTCGCCAAAAGCATTGACCGCCTTGTAGAGCTTGTTGAACGTCTGGTCTCGCTCGGCCAGCACTTCACGGAAATACGTGATGGCTTTGTCGCGTACCGACCGCAACCCCGATGTCATGATGAATAACGAATGGTTCTTGACCTCATGAACGGTGATTTTGCGGTTTGTCGAGACTTCTGTCCCCGACGTAAGGCGGGTGTCGGCAATCGCGATCAGCCCTGATTTCACTTTAATCCCTAAGCAGTACGTCATACAAGTTAACACCCGGCCCGGCGAGTTGGGGCAAAGATACAATTATAGGCAAACGCCCGACGCCCCTCAGCGAAACCGTAGCAGTAGCTGTGCTTCGTCATCTTCGCCCCGCGCCGCGCTGAGATTCCCCGGCTGGCTATCCGGATCAGGCTGATTGACGGCCTTAATTTCAGCCTTCAGTGGTAATCCCATACCACTTGTGCCGCTTCCCAGTGTCGCCGTGAATACCAGCGTCGCCGACTCTCCAGCCCGCAGCAGGCTGATGGTTCCACCCACCCGATTCGCCGTGGTAGTCAGGCCAGACGGGGACGACAGGAACGTCAGCCCGGTTGGCAGGGGGTCGGTCTGCACCTGCACATTCGTCGCGTCGAGCCCGCCTTCGTTATGCACGAGCAAACTAAACGATACTACCTGCCCCGGCTCGCCGATCAACAGATTACTGGCCAGAGCCAAACTAAGATCGGCTTTGTTGGCATCGGGCGGCGGCTGGTTGGGCAGCACCGACGGTAGCGGCACCTGGTTAGGGTTAGGCGACACGTAGATGGCGCCAGCCTCTTGCGTCCGGATGTCGACTAGCGCGCAATCATCCTGCCCATCGCCCGTGCCTGACCCAACCTGACTATCCGGGTCAGGCAATGAAGCGGCCGTTATCTGAAACGCGTTGGTGTAGTAGCCCGACACCGTTGGTTTCACGGTAAAAGTTTTGCTTACATAATCGCCGGGGGCCAGTGCAGGCATGGTCCCGGTCAGTTTCGATGCGGTATACGTCAGCCCAGCGTCGGCAGCCGTTACGAGCAGGTTACTGGGTAGCTGATTGTCAAACTGAATACCCGATGCACCACAGGGCCCCTCGTTACGGATGGTCACGGTCAGGGTAAGCGTTTCATTGGTAGCCACTGCCCGACTGGAGCCAGCCACCTGAATGCTCAGGTCAGCGGCGGCGGGGGTAACCGTTACGCTGCGGCTTCCCGATACGCAATCGTAGGCCGGATGCCGATCCTGCACCGAATATTGGCCCGGCGTGGTCACGGTGATACCGGCAGTCGTAGCGCCCGTGTTCCAGATAGCGCGTCCCGCCGCCGATGATTGTAGCGTAACCGATGGGCTACAAAGTACCAGCCCGGATGCGGTAATGCTGGGTACGTCGGGAATCTTCTGACCCGCCGCCACCGACACAGCAGGCGGGAAATAAATCCGCATCTGATCCCGAGAGGTGGGGGTGGCCATCGTACCGCTTTGTACCCGCGAGGCATACGAGCCCTGATCGACCAGCCGCTCCTGACCGGGGGTATTTTCGTCCCAGCGGTACGTTGTAAAGTTGTCTGGCAGGCGTAGTTTTAGTTGTTGGGCGTTGGCGCAGGTGATCGACGCCAACGGCTGCGGTTCGGCCAGATACGGCGTCGACGTCGTGAAGAATGCATTGTTATTGGCGGTGAGGTTGTCGGCCCACAACTGCGCATAGTACAGTTGCCCTGACGTTGAGTAGTGCGCACCGTCGGGTCGGTAGGGCGTTGGGCCGGTAGTTCCCACAGGAGGGTCCAGATCTGGGCCTAGATACACCTTTGCCTGCGCAGGGTCATTGTTGATGTCGGCTACCGACAGCAGCTGGGCATTGCGCACGTGGTCGTGGCGCATGCTGACGTAGGATGAAACGGCAATGACCCAGGCGAGCTGATTCTTGTTCAGTTTCTGCCGAATCTGCTTCATCGACTCACGGAAATACATCCTGATGTCTTCCTGCGA
Organism: Fibrella musci; assembly: GCF_041321105.1. Lineage (NCBI taxonomy): Bacteria > Pseudomonadati > Bacteroidota > Cytophagia > Cytophagales > Spirosomataceae > Fibrella > Fibrella musci. The sequence goes on from NZ_JBGGWD010000002.1 coordinate 456,589, forward strand.
CTTGTCTCGATCGTTTTCACCATGAATGACCAATATGCCACGTATGCCCGTCGAAGGCACATACAGGTTCATGAGGTTACGCAGGTTGGCATAGGGCATCTGCAAATCCCAGCGACAGAAGCCGTGCTCGAAGTACTGATTGTTCATCGAGAGGTAAGTCATGTGTATACTGGTCCCGCCAAAACCCGCCCCATAAAGCAAAACGGGCACCCCCAGTTTCTGTACCAGAAAATCGCCCATCCGCGCCCAAAGCCAGGGTTCGCCGTGAAAGGGAGCTGCCCCCTGCCCAGTTACCCATTGTTCAAACACCGGGTCGGGCAGATACTGCGGATCACCCGTTTGTTCGTACGTATGAAAGCGCTGGTTAATATCCAGTCTGACCTTTACAACGCGTTCGTCCGTAGCACCGCCCGGCGAGTCACACTCGTTGGTGCCATTGCAGGTACTGCCCTGTGCGTTGGAGTGGCCATAAATGGCAAACACTTCGCCGATGCCAAAATGAGCCAGTGAACTCGTGCCCACGATTTGCCCATTTCGTTTACCACGGATCTCAATGCGATACCACCCACCCTGAGCCGTGAGCGTGCCATTGAACTGACCATTGACGGGGTTCATCTGAAGGGTGGCCCAGGCTGTTGTCTGACCACCCTGAAGGCTCACGAACCGGCCTTCCACCTGATCCAGTTGCACCGAGTAACTACCCGCGATCTGTACAGACGCCGTATTATCATTTGACCGCTGTACTACCATCCGCTCGAGCGGATAAGTGAGTTGTATCTGTGCAATGCTTTTCGCACTTGTACAACAAAACAGAAATACGAAAATACCAAATACCCCTATTCTGCTATTTCGACACAGAATAGACACCAATTTCTGTATAACTATCTCCATATTAAGGTACATAATTTGCACCCTAATTGAGCAATAACTATGCCTTTCAGCCTACCTATGTAGGCTGAAGCCTCCTAGCTTAACAACCTGAATAGGCCATCTATTCACCGTTGGGCGGGCTGTTTGTCGGCGCAGACCCGCTCATCCGCGCTCGTAGCGCAAATAAGTCGAATCGGCTGCGGCCCAGTTCCTTTTCCATGTCGCTGAGCTCGATCTGCAACGCATTGATCGAAATCGAAATTTCCCAGACAGAAATCACCAGCGCCGCAATCTGGAGCAACAGCGCCAGCCCAAACAAATAGCTGGCCAATACCTGGCTCCCTTTATAAATCACGAACATACAAACGGCACTCACCAGCAGGCTCAGTACCGCCAGAATCTGGATGTTACGAATCAGTCGCAGCCGCTTATGCAGGCTTTTGATCTGCTGCACGTAAACCGTTTCGGGGTTGGTACGAAATTTCTCGTGCAGGTCGCGGATGAGGCTCGAAATAGCCAGAAAGCGGTTTGTGAAAGCAATCATCAACAGCGAAACAGTCGAGAAAAGCAGGGCAGGTGTACTGATGGTGAGTTCCATAAACTGGCGTAAATAGGTATGCAGCCGCGGTCTAAAACCCCTGTGGACTGCGATCGGTTACCGTTGGTTTGGTAAACTTCGCGTCTGAGATTAAAACTGGCTATCCTGATTTGGTAACGCCGTAACTTGCGCGGGCGTTTCAATGAGCAACCAACCCAATTATGGCTGAAAAGCGGAATCCGGCATTAGTTTTTATTTTCATCACCGTCCTGATCGACTGTATTGGCATTGGCGTAATTATCCCCGTTGTTCCGAAGTTGATCGAAGAACTTACGGGCAGCGGTCTCAGCACGGCCTCGCAGTATGGGGGCTGGCTGACGTTTGCTTATGCCATCATGCAGTTTGCCTTTGCGCCTGTATTGGGTGGCCTGAGCGATCGTTTCGGGCGACGACCGGTGCTGTTGATTTCGCTGTTTGGACTGGGCATCGATTTCCTGGTCTCGGCCTACGCGCCCACCATCGGTTGGTTGTTTTTTGCCCGGATTGTGGCGGGGCTCTGCGGGGCTAGTTTCACCACAGCCAACGCATATATCGCTGATATCAGCACGCCCGACAAACGGGCTCAGAATTTCGGGCTAATCGGGGCTGGCTTTGGGCTGGGCTTTATTATCGGCCCCACTCTTGGTGCCTTTTTCAGCTCCTACGGCCCTCGGGTGCCTTTTCTGGTGGCGGCGGCGCTTTCGTTGCTCAACTGGTTGTATGGCTTCTTTGTACTCCCCGAATCGCTGGCTCCCGAAAACCGCCGGGCGTTCGACTGGCGGCGGGCCAATGCGCTTGGCTCCTTCCGGGCACTTATGCGCTACCGGTCGCTGCTGACGCTGATTGTGGCGCTGGTGTTTATGTATCTGGCCGGGCAGGTGATGCAATCCGTCTGGACGTATTTTACCATGCTCAAATTTGGCTGGACCGAGCGGCTCGTGGGTATTTCGCTGGGGGTAGTCGGGCTGGCCGTAGCCATCGTGCAGGCGGGGCTTATCCGGCTGATCATTCCGAAAATTGGTCAGAAGAATGCCGTTTTTCTGGGACTATCCATTTATGTAGTCAGCTTTATCGGGTTTGCTTTCGCTACGCAGAGCTGGATGGTGTTTGCGCTCATTGCGCCTTACTCGTTTGCGGGCATTACCGGCCCAGCCATTCAGGGTATTATATCGGGGCAGATTCCGCCCAATGAGCAGGGCGAATTGCAGGGCGGGCTTACCAGCCTAATGAGCCTGACGGGTATTGTTGGGCCACTGCTGATGACCAACCTGTTCGCTTATTTTACCAAGCCCGGCGCACCCGTTTATTTTCCTGGTGCCCCTTACCTGATGGGGGCCATCTTTATCATTATCAGCCTCTTTCTTACGGTAAATGCGTTGAAAAACTACGTTCAGCCAGCGAAAGTGGAGGTCCCGCTGCCCGTAGAAGGGCACTAGTGGGCGGGTGCGATCGAAGCAGCCGTTTGCGCGGCCAGATGCTCGGCAATCAGGCCGGAGTTGATGTTGAGGCTACGCAGAATACCCGTGAGTGGGGTCGAAAAACCCAGAAAATACAGGCCAGCCAGTTCGGGCTGGTCGTACCAGAGGGCAGTGGGGTAGCCGCGTTCATTTAATATGCGCGCGGCGAGTTCCGGCTCCAGCAATTCCCCAAGAGCCGGTCGGTAGCCAGTAGCGAGTACGATGGCATCGAACGGTCGCTCCGAGCCGTCAGCAAACGTTACTGACTGTTCGTTGATCTGTCTGATACCCGGCACCACGGCGATGTTGCCTGCTTTGATTTGATCCAACGTACCCAGATCGATCACCGGGATACGTTCAAACTCACGAATCAGCCGCGAAGGCGGGTACTTCGGCTTGCCCAATCCATAAGCTGACAAATCGCCTACAGTGAGTTGTTGCGAAATGCCCGCCACCAGATCATAAAACCAGTTGGGAAACTTGTTCAGGAAGATAGCCGTCGGCTGAGTGGGTTTGCCAAACACATCACGCCGGACAATGCTGATTGGGCCGCGTACCGAAATAGTCGCCTGGGCGCCATGCTCAAACAGATCGAGTGCCAATTCGGCACCGGTATTGCCCATCCCCACGACCAGCACCTGTTTACCCCGAAACGGATCACCATTCCGATAGGCCCGGCTGTGGATAACATCGCCCTTAAATGTGGACAAACCCGGCAGTTGCGGCTGATTGGGCACGCGGTTATAGCCAGTTGCCACCACGACAGTGTCAGCCAGGTACGTGTCGGTCTTGGTCTGAACAGTCCACCGCCCCAATTGGGCATGTTTATTCTGGGTACGTTCGTCCCGGGTACGTCCATACTGGGTACGTTCGATACGAATAACCGACTGATTAAACCGGGGTTCGATGCCGAACTGCTGGGTGTAGTCTTCCAGGTACGTTACCAGTTGGGCGCGCGAAACGTAGGTGGGATAATCGGGCGGGAACGGCAGAAACGGGAGCGCCGAATACTCTTTTACCGTATGCAGATGCAGCCGGTCGTAATGATTACGCCAGGCCACGCCCACTTTGTTGCTGGCTTCGAGGAGCGTAAATGGCAACTGTCGGTGGGCCAGTTGGCCAGCCATAGCCAGACCTCCCGGCCCGGCTCCCAGAATGAGCGTCGATGATTGCATGCTGTAAAACTAGTTAAAGGTCCAATGCCTAACGGTCAACATAGCTGACGCGTCTTCTGCTCGCGTCAGCTATGTTGACCGTTAGGCATTGGACCTTTAACTTATACTATAACAGATTCAACCGGTACTGAAGCATGGTTTTGGCCAGTAGCGCCAGTTTCTGTGGGTCGGGTACCCGGATGCGTTCGTTTTGAATGCGCGAAGCCGGTACGCCTTTGATCTTATTGAAGAGTTTCAGGTAATAGGTGTAGGCCAGATGCACACCCATTTTAGCGCCGCGCGGCAGTTCCAGAATGCCTTTATAGGCATCGTCGAAATCGCGCTGAATATCGTCTTCGATCAATTGCTTGGCGTCGCGGCTGAAATCCGTAAAATCTACGCCAGGGAAGTAGGTACGTCCCCGCTCCTGATAATCGCTCTTGATGTCGCGCAAGAAGTTCACCTTCTGAAAAGCCGAACCGAGTTTACGGGCAGGCTCGCGTAGTCGACTGTATTCATCGCAATCGCCTTCGCAGAATACCCGCAGGCACATCAGGCCAACCACCTCGGCCGAGCCGTAAATGTATTCCGAATAGCCTGCGGTGTCGTAATCGTGCCGGTGCAGGTCCATTTCCATACTGTGCAGAAAAGCGTCGATCAGTTCGCGCTCGATTTGGTACTCCCGCACCACCAGTTGAAACGAGTGCAACACCGGGTTCAGGCTAATGCCTTCTTCGATAGCGCGGTACGCATCGGCCCGGAACCGGTTCAGCAAGTCCTGCTTGTCGTGGTCGTGGAAGGTGTCTACGATTTCGTCGGCATACCGAACGAAGCCATAAATGGCATAGATGGGTAAATGAAACTTCTTGTCAAGTGTTCGAATACCCAGGGTGAAGGAGGTACTGTACCGCTCGGTTATGAGCTTACTGCACTCCAGCGCAGTCTGGTTGAATAACGACATCATACGGCTAAAGGCTCAGGAAAATGATGTTCAACGTTTGTGATTAACGTTCATGTTACTATCCTGCCGAGGCAAGATACTAACTCCGGCGTAGGAAACGACTTAAACATCAAACGTTAAATTCTTTGGCTACTTCATCGGCCACGACTAACCCAGAAATCAGCGAGGGCGGAACGCCGGGCCCGGGAACGGTAAGCTGACCAGTATAAAACAGGTTACGTACTTTTTTGTTTTTGAGGTTCGGTTTCAGGAAGGCCGTTTGCAACAGCGTATTCGCCAATCCGTAGGCATTCCCCCGAAACGCATTGTAGTCGGTTTTGAAGTCGCGGTGGGCGTAACTGCGTTTATACACCACGTGGTCGCGCACATTCTCACCCACGTAGGCCTCTAGACGTTGCATGATCAGGTGGTAATAATGCTCGCGCGTGGCTTCGTCGTCGGTCAGGTCGGGGGCTACGGGTATAAGCAGGAATAAGTTTTCCATACCCGCCGGGGCTACGCTCGGGTCGGTTTTCGACGGGGCCGAGGCGTAGAAAAGGGGGCGCGTAGGCCACTTGGGCGTTTCGTAAATCTCCTGCGCGTGCAGGCCGAAGTCTTCGTCGAAAAACAAATTGTGATGCTGTAGCTTCGGAATACGCTTGTTGACGCCGAGATAAAACAGCAACGACGACGGTGCCATCACCCGTTTTTTCCAGTAATCGTCGCTGTAATTGCGCTCGTTCGGAGCTACCAGCGCTGTTTCAACGTGGTTGTAGTCGGCGCTTGCCACCACCACATCGGCCTCAAAAATGCCCTGATTTGTGTGGATGCGTTTGGCGGTGGTTTGGCCACCCGAACCGGCTACGGTTTCGATGCGTTCAACCGCTTCGTTGTAGAGAATTTTTACGCCTTTCTCTTCGGCCAACGCCACCATGCCTCTAACGATCTCGTGCATGCCGCCCATCGGGTACCAAGTACCGCCGGTCATCTCGGCGTAATTCATCAGGCTATACATGGCGGGCGTGTTCTGCGGCGTGGCTCCCAGAAACAGAATCGGAAACTCGATCAGTTGCAGCAGCCGTGGGTGCTTGAAAAACTTGCGGGCGTGGCTGGCAAACGACTGGAAAACATCGAGCCGCGCCACGTCGTAGAGCAGCTTCAAACTCATGAACTCGGTGATGGAACGGCTCGGGCGCCACACAAAATCGTGAATACCCACTTTGTATTTGTAGGCTGCCTGCTGCAAAAACGCATCGAGGCGCGCGCCGCTTCCCGGCTCGATCTGATCGAAGAGGGCTTTCAGTTCGGTAAGGCTAGCTGGAATATCCACGGCCTCATCAGGCCCAAACACAACGCTGTAGGACGGGTCAAGTCGAACTAGATTGTAGTAATCGGCTGGTTTTTTACCGAAGCGGGCAAAGTAGGTTTCGAAAACGTCGGGCATCCAATACCAGCTTGGGCCCATATCGAATGTGAACCCTTCGGCCCGAAAAAGCCGGGCCCGACCACCGGGCGACTCGTTTTTTTCGAGGATGGTAACGTCATAGCCTTTGTCGGCTAGACTCGTGGCAACAGATAGGCCGGAAAAGCCAGCCCCAATAACAGTAACGCGTGTAGGCATTCTTTACAGTTCAAAGTCAAATGTTCAAGGTTCAACTCCGCTTTATTCATCCGTCACCTCGTGAGCTTATAAGAGCACAACATTGGACGTTGACCATCGGACTTTGAACTCGTCAATAAGCACAAAAAAAGTTAGACGCAGCGCATCTAACTTTTCGGAACCTTCCTCTTTTTTAACCAAAAACTACTCAATCAATATATACTGTCGGAGTACCAGACTCCTTTGATGAGAGTACCAGACTCCTTTGATGAAATGTAATGCTACGACACCTTACGAATTGAAGTGGGCGTACACGTGCAATTTGCTTTTGAGCTCTTTGCGGGCAATGTGAATGCGGTTTTTCACCGTTCCAATGGGGATATCCAGTTTTGCAGCGATCTCGTGGTATTTGAAACCCCGGAAGTGCATCATAAACGGTGTCCGGTACGTGTCATCGAGGTTGTTTACTGCCCGAGCAATGTCTTCCTGAGCAAACGACGAATACGCGAGGTTATCGGTGCTGCTTTCGGTTGAGTTTATATAGTGCAGGTTGTCCGTCGTATCGATAAACGTATTCTTCCGGATCATGCGCTGGTAATTTGTGATGAACGTGTTTTTCATGATCGTATACAACCATGCTTTCAGGTTTGTACCGTCCGTGTACTTGTCACGATTCGTAAACGCCTTCAACAGCGTGTCTTGCAATAAGTCGTTGGCGTCTTCTGCGTCTTTCGTCAAGCGGAGCGCGAACGGACGAAGGGATTTAGAAACCTTACCAATGTGGTATGTAAATTCAAGCGCTGTCATGATTACGAAAAGTTTTCTTGTTGAACCGATCTTGCTTCCACTTAGACAAAATCCCGACCAGTTTTTCAGCGATTCAGACCACCCATCCTTTTTTCAAAACAAAACACTGATAAACAGTCACTTAAAAACCAATTTAAACTTGTGCCAATTGAATCTACTACTCCCTCAGTATGGGGTGATGGGTAGAAAATTCCCCACTTTGTGGAACAGCCCCTGTGTATTTTGTTGAACAATTTTACAGCATAAGTTCAACAAAAAAAATTTTCTACAAAAAAATCCGCGAAACTCAAGCCTGTTTGATCAAAATATAGTTGTCAAGTTGTTGCAACTTTGTTGCGTATAAACAATTTATCAGGTGTTCACCCCCTTATTCTCTTGCGCTCTATCCGCTTTTTGTTGATTAGTACACTTCTGATGGGGGGGCTGGGCAACGCATTCCCCAGTTTAGGGCAAACGCCCTGTCAGTGTTTTGTGAAGGGTGATGTGCTCGATCGGGAAACCCGCCAGCCGATTCCCGGCGCTACCCTGTTGATTAAAGAAACCGGACGAGGTACCACCGCTGGCCCCGACGGTAAATACCGCATTGATAATCTCTGCGAGGGCACCTACACGCTCATTGCCCGGATTATCGGCTATAAAGAAATCGAACAGCGTGTGGTACTGGAACACCACGCCGACGAAGCGCAGGCACAAATGCTGCTCTCGGAAGCGGTACAACACCTTCAGAATGTGAACGTAACGGCCCAGAAAACCGACGCCATGAGCAGTCAGGCGGTGGTGGCGTTACAAGGTCGCGCTCTTGATCAAACGCGTGGCCTCACGCTCGGCGATGCGCTGCGTAACCTGACGGGCGTAACCACGCTGCAAACAGGCGCGTCGGTGGTAAAGCCCGTGATCCACGGCATGCACAGCAACCGGGTGCTCATTCTGAACAACGGCATTCGGCAGGAAGGGCAGCAATGGGGCTCGGAACACGGGCCCGAAATTGATCCCTTTGTGGCTAATCGGGTGCTGCTGATCAAAGGAGCGGCGGGGGTACGTTATGGCTCCGATGCCATTGGCGGGGTTATTCTGGTAGAGCCGGCGGCGTTGCCAATGGCGGGTGGCGTGCACGGGCAGGTAAATCTGGCGGGGTTCAGCAATGGGCAGCAGGGCGTAGCATCGGCGCAGGTGGAGGGCACATTTGGCGGGGCTGTCATGATAGATAGTCTTCCCACGCCTACCGCCCGTTTTGGCTGGCGCGTACAAGGGACTGTAAAACGGGGGGGCAATCTGCGCACGCCCACCTACTATCTGGATAACACGGGCCTGAGCGAACTAAATGGTTCGGCAGCGCTCACTTACCGGACAAGTAACTGGCAATCAGACATTTTCTATAGCCGATTTTCGTCGACAATTGGTATTTTTTCGGGTTCGCACATCGGTAGCCTAACCGACTTGCAACAGGTGTTGAGTTCCGGTGAACCGCTGGTTAAATCGGGATTTAGCTATACGATTGGCCGACCTAATCAGCAAATCACGCACGATCTGCTGAAGTGGCAGACTAGCTACAAACCCCGCGCTGGAGTCGACTGGAACCTGACGCTCGCCCGGCAGTCGGACGACCGGATGGAGTATGATCTGCATCTGCCGCGCAACGACAGCCTCGCCGCCCTCAATCGGCCTGAACTTCGTTTTCAACTGACGACCTACACGGCTGATCTGGTCAGGTCGCACCGAAGCGGTGGCAACCGGAGCGGTTCGGTGGGCCTGAGCGGGCTATTCCAATACAATATCATGAGTGGTCGTCCGCTGATCCCTAACTTTCAAAATTATACGCTGGGTACGTTCTGGATCGAGAAACTGCGCGTGGGCAGTTGGGAATACGAAGCCGGCTTGCGGGTCGACTGGCGACGGATGCAGATTTTCAGGTACGTTGGTGCGGGGAGCAGTCGCGTATTGCAGGAGCCCGTTTTTCTGTTTGCCAGCCCCTCGGGGACCATCGGGGCAACGCACTACCACAACGATCAGTGGACCACCCGGTTCAACATCGGCACAGCCTGGCGCGCGCCCAATATCAGCGAGTTGTTCAGCGATGGCGTTCATCACGGCGCGGCCGCCTACGAGCAGGGCGATGATCGGCTTCAGCCCGAAACCAATTACAGCCTCAATCTGACCACTGAATGGCATACGCCGCGTGTACAGGCCGAGGTGGGGCTGTTTTACAACTACATCCGCAACTACATCTATCTGAAACCCCAGCCCGAACCCATCCTGACGGTACGCGGTGCCTTCCCGTTCTTCAAATACACGCAGACCGACGCTATTTATACCGGTTTCGACGCTACAGTAGACGTACTACTGGGTACACGCTGGAACTGGACCACCAAACCTTCCTACCTCTACGTGCAGGATGTGCGCACCAATCAGGCCATCGTGATGATTCCACCCAACCGTTGGGAAAACACCCTCCGGTTCGCGTTGGGACGTACCCAGCCGGGTGCGGTACAGCCGAGTGCGGCCCAGCCAGGTACGTTCCAGCCGAGGCGTTGGCGCGATACGTACCTGAGCGTCGGGAATTTGCTCGTGGCTCGTCAAAACCGCGTACCAGCCAACAGCGATTTTACCCCGCCCCCACCCGCCTACAGCCTCTGGACGGCGTCTATCGGCGGCACTCTAGCCCTTTCCGACAGGCAACAGCTTGACGTTAGCCTGACGGCGACCAACCTGTTTGATGTGCAATACCGCGATTACCTCAACCGGTTCCGTTATTACGCCAACGACATTGGCCGCAACATCGCCCTGCGGGTGAAGTGGGATTTTTGACGACACAACTCCTTATCTAGCGATTACTCAGCGCATGTAGTTGAGAGCCTCTGTGGTTTCTTCAGCCACTTGCATAAACCGTATTGCTGACGCCTCGTCGAAGGGCCACGCGGCAGCAACGTTTGTATAGATTGCGCCTGGCCAAAGACAATCTGCCGCATTGGTGGGATAATACAGTAGCCATTCGTGAAGGTGTTACCTTTGCGCCCGCGAAACACCAATTGAGGAGAAGCATGGCCGAACGCATTACGTATGGCAAAACCTGGTGGGGTCAGCAGTGGCTCAAGGCACTGACCAGCATTGACGAAGGGAACCGCCTGCCCAGGGGAAAAACATACGCCAATAAAGGGGCTGTACGGGCACTAAAAATAGAGGTCAATCAGATCAGCGCGCAGGTGCAGGGTAGCAAACCCCGCCCCTACAAGGTGAAACTGGCTGTACCACTGTTTGATGCCAAAGACAAAAAAGACCTGCTGACCGAAATTCAGCAGAATCCCGCCCTGTTGGCCCAGTTGCTCAACCGGCAGCTACCGCCCGATCTGATCGAGTTTGCCGATCAGCGGGGTATCCGGCTCTTTCCACGCTCGTTTGGCGAGTTGCAGGCGGGTTGCTCCTGCCCCGACGATGCCATGCCCTGCAAACACCTGGCCGCCGTCATTTACCTGATTGCCAACGAGATCGACCAGAATCCGTTTCTGGTTTTCCAACTCAAAGGCCTCGATCTGCTCGACGAACTGCGCGCCGACGAATCGGCCGGGGTATCGGGCGGGATGGATAGCGTACTACTGGTGAAAGACCTGCTCACCGACGACCTGCCCGAAGAAGATGAAGGCGACGGCAATGGCTGGAAACCCGACGAGGCCGTTCGGGCCGCGATTGACTTTTCGACGCTCCCCACGCTGGCCGATTCGCTGCTCGATCTGCTCGAACCCGAAACGACGTTTACGAAACGGGATTTTCTCAAAGACCTGAGCAAGGCCTATAAGCTGTTTACCAAGCCGATGCAGGACAAGGTGGTAACGAGCCACCCCGCCCCCAGCGACAGCCTCGAACTGCAACTCGACGAACTGCTCGACCTGCGGAAAATCAATATTTTTAGTGAGCATGGCGATTCGCGCCGACTGCCGCAATTCGGCATTGCCGACCTGATGGGCTGGCTGGCCGACCTTACCGACGCCGACTGGCCCGACATGAGCGACTCGGTGCGCGCACTGTATCTCACGCGCCAGTTTACGGCCGCCCTGCTGCGCCGGGGTGCCGTGGTGCCGCAACTCCTGCGCATTGGCCCCGATGAAAACCAGTACCGGGTACGTTGGGTACCGGCTACACTCAACGAGGCCGTCCGCCGCCTGACCGAACAGGTAGGCACGCAACTGCCGCCGACGTTGCTCTCCGTCTATTGGCAGAAAGATATTGTGGCGCCCATTTCGCCCGCCGAACAGGTACTGATGGTGTGTAGCCTGCTGTTGCGGCAGCCCGTGAAGCAGCCCACCGTGGAGCTTTGGGAACGCTGGCCGCTCGAAGACGCCGACCGCCTGTTTTTTGGGCAGGAGATTCTGCGGTTCGATGGGTTTGGCAAGCGCGAAAAGCCGCTGGCCATGCAGTTGTGGCTCAACGATTTCTTCCTGGGTCAGAAACGCTTCGTACCCATTCTGGCCGTCGAAGACTCGGAGTTTGGTGATGTGTTTAAGCTGAGTCTGCTCATCCGTGATCGCGACGCCAGCGAGGCCGACAGTGCGCCCGTGCCGCTCACTGAAATTCTCGACGAACCAAAGCACGCCCGCATCCGGATGGCCGTGTTGCAGGACTTGCTGGTGCTCTCGCGGCATTTTCCCGACCTGGCCAAGCTAGCCCAGAAGAACGCCCCAACGTACCTGAGCTATGCTCCCGACGATTTTGTCAAGATTCTGCTCGAAAAATTACCCCGCATGCAACTGCTGGGCATTTCGCTGTTGCTGCCGCGCTCGCTGCAACACTGGGTACGTCCGCAGGCGGGGGTACGTTTGAAAGCCAAATCGGGCAGCGGTGCGGCCAATCCGTCGTTCATGAAGCTCGATGATATGCTCACCTTCGACTGGCAAGTGGCCGTGGGCAGTGAGTTCATTTCCTACAGCGAGTTTGAGCAGTTGGTCAGCAACAAAACGGGTCTGATCAAGATCAAGGATCAATACGTGCTGATCGACCCCAACGATCTGGGCAAGTTGCAGAAGCAGCTCAGCAAACCGCCCGAGCTCACCGGCTCCGATCTGTTGCGCGCCGCTTTGGCCGAAGAATTTCAGGGGAATCGTGTGGGCATCGGACCCGATGTACGCGACCTGCTGAAGCAATTCACCGACGCCGAGCCGCACCCCCTCCCCGACCACCTCAATGCCCAATTACGGCCTTACCAGCTACGTGGTTACGACTGGCTGGCCAAAAATACGGCGCTCGGCATGGGCAGTATCCTGGCCGACGACATGGGCCTTGGCAAGACGTTGCAAATCATCACGCTGCTGTTGAAATTCAAGCAGGAAGGACGTTTTCAGAAGCAAAAAGGCCTGGTGGTACTACCCACAACGCTGCTGACCAACTGGCAGAAAGAGATTGCCCGCTTCGCCCCGGATTTGAAGGCGCACGTTTTCCACGGTCCCAACCGCAAACTGCCCGATCTGAAAAAAGCAACCGCGCCAGATCTGCTCCTGACGACCTACGGCGTAGTGCGCTCGGACCTCGACACGCTGAAGAAAACCACCTGGGCAGTGCTGATTATCGACGAAGCCCAGAACATCAAAAACAGCGATACCGAGCAGACTAAGGCCGTTAAGCAGCTCAAGAGCGACGTCCGGATTGCGCTCAGCGGTACGCCCGTCGAAAACCGGCTGTCGGAGTTCTGGAGCATTATGGACTTTGTCAACCGGGGCTATCTGGGGGGCGTGAGCAAGTTCAACGAAGAGTTTGGCAAGCCTATTCAGCAGGAACGCGACCACCAGAAACTCGACCTGTTCCGGCGCGTGACGGGGCCGTTTCTGCTCCGCCGGATCAAGACCGACAAGAGCATCATCAGCGACCTGCCCGACAAGATCGAAAACAACCAGTATTGTTCGCTGACGCAGGAACAGGCGGCGCTCTACGAAAGTGTGGTGCAGGAGAGCATGCGGGCCATCGAAGCTAAAGACGGCATTGCCCGGCGGGGTCTGGTGCTGAAGCTCATGACCGCTCTGAAGCAGATCGGCAACCACCCGCGCCAATACCTCAAAAAAGGTCCCGACAACGCCGCGCTGAGCGGCAAGGCACAACTGCTGCTCAACCTGCTCGAAACAATCTACGCCAGCCATGAGAAGGTGCTGATTTTCACGCAGTACAAAGAAATGGGCGAGTTGCTCCAGCAGTTTATTCAGCAGGCATTCGGGCAGGAACCACTCTTCCTGCACGGGGGCGTTTCGCGCGCCGACCGCGACGAGATGGTGGAACAATTCCAGAAAAACCGCTCCGACCACACGTTTATCTTGTCGCTGAAAGCGGGTGGCACGGGTCTCAACCTCACGCAGGCTAACCACGTGATTCACTACGATCTCTGGTGGAACCCCGCCGTGGAAGCGCAGGCCACCGACCGCGCTTTCCGCATCGGGCAGACCAAAAACGTGCTCGTCTACCGCCTGATGAACCAGGGTACGCTGGAAGAAAAGATCGACGCCATGATCCGTTCCAAGAAAGAACTCGCCGACCTCAGCGTACAAACCGGCGAAACCTGGCTCGGCGACCTCAACGACGACCAGTTAAAAGAACTCGTCAGTTTGGGCTGACCTAAATAAAAACACGATTCTGTGGGTCTATTCAACGAATTAACGTTAATTCGTTGAATAGACCCACAGAATTGATGGACTCGCTCATTCCACGCCAGATTCAACCAGTTCTCGCTTCACAACTCCGATCCAATAAGGTTATTCTGCTGGTTGGGGCAAGACGAGTAGGCAAGACGGTTCTGATGAATCAACTAGCCGATTCATTCGATGGCCCTACGCTATTGCTGAACGGCGATGACCTTTCTACTGCCGATTTGTTGAACGACCGGCGGGTAGCCAGCTATCGCCGATGGCTGGGAGATACCACCTTGCTTCTTATCGATGAAGCGCAGGTTATCCCAGAGGTTGGCCGTGCGTTGAAACTATTGATCGATTCGTTTCCTGCCCTCACAATCTTCGCCACTGGCTCTTCTGCATTCGAGCTTACCAACCGAACGGGTGAACCATTGGTAGGCCGTCAGCTTACCTATACGCTCTATCCATTGGCGCAATCAGAGCTTTCAACCAGTGAAACCTATTTGCAAACACGCGATCGACTGCCTGACCGGCTCATCTTCGGTAGTTATCCCGATGTAGTGCGACTACGTAATACCGATGAGCGAATCGACTATCTGAAGAGTATGGTGTCTTCCTACCTGTTGAAAGATATTCTACTGTTTGAACAGGTACGAAATGCCCATAAATTACTTCAATTACTTCAGTTGGTAGCGCATCAGGTAGGCAGCGAAGTATCGTACGATGAATTGAGTCGTCAACTACAGATTGATCGAAATACGGTCGTCCGTTACCTCGATTTGCTCTCTAAGGTGTTCATTTTGTTCAGGTTAGGCGGCTACAGCAATAACTTACGAAAAGAAGTAACGAAATCGTCGAAATGGTACTTTTTCGACAACGGTATCCGAAATGCACTGATCAACAATTTTAGTTTACCCAACCAGCGTACTGACGTGGGTGCACTGTGGGAAAACTATTTGATTGCAGAACGAATTAAGCGCAATGCCTACCAACGAAGCCAGGCCACTCCTTACTTCTGGCGTACGTATGATCAACAGGAATTAGACTGGCTAGAGGAGAGTAATGGGCTGTTGAATGGGTTTGAAATAAAGTGGAACACAAACCGTGTTCGGTTTCCTAAAGCGTTCCAGACGGCTTATCCAACCGCTTCTTTATCGGTAGTAAATCCAGATAATTATCTGGATTTCATTACATAATGACCCAACCAAATGGTCATGCGTTAGAGATGACCATTTAAGCTGAATTTAGTAAGCAGGCCCACCATTAGGCCATGGATCACCGTAGCCAACGCAGACTACGCTTCTTTTGCACTGTCTTTACGGCGAACGGCTTTCTGCCAAGCTTATAGGCTACTTCACCGGCACCTTGACGGGTTCTTTCGCAGCAACGGGCTCGACTCTGGCGGCTTCGGGTTTTACGAATGGCTCGATGGAAAGCAGGGAGGCTTCATTGCGGTTCGGAATCGTGACCGACAGGCCCGTTGTGAGCAGTTGCTGCCCCGTGAACGTACCCACGACCGCGTTGGTCCCTCCCTGCCGAATCAGGTACGTACCCGCCGGTTTAACACCCCGGATCGGGAAGATGCGGGTCGCTTCGGGCGAGTCGTTTCGGTAAAAGCATAGCAGCCCGCCGTTGCGCTCGGGGTTGAAGCGGATAGCACCATCCCAGTTGTGTGCATCGGGCCGGGGTAGTACATCACCCGTCTGATAGAACCGCGTATACTGGGTACGTTCGTTGAGCGCCGCGAGCCAGCCATTCCACGCGTTAAGCCACGCTTTATCGGCGGGGAGCAGTTTGGCCGCATCGCCGGTAAAGACAATCGCCGAGGAAGCCATCGATAGGTAATGTTGTTTGACCAGCGGATCATCGAGACGCAGATTACCCATCAGCAACGTACCTGGCGGCACCACATGCGCCCGATCATGAGCCAACTGCCGAAGGGCACGGCTCCCCACCGCCGATCCGAGTCGGTTCGACGCGAGCCAGGCATAATCGGCGTGTTGCAACAGCCATAGATCTACCCCGTTAGCCTTTCCATACAGGTCGTGCGTGCAATCGATGAGCAGGTTGGGGTGGCTGGCCCTGAGCGAATCCATCAGTTGGCCCGTGCGTTCGTAGAGCCGCCACAACGACTCCCGCTGATTGGCGTAGGTACGTCCCGCCCCCGTGGCCCAATCGCCCGCCTCGCTGCTGTTGAGCCGATACGCCGAATAAGCCGCCGCCATATCGAGTTTGATGTAGCCAAGCCCGTTTTCATCGACCAACGCCCTGATTTTCTGAAGAATATAATCAAACCAGGGCGTATCGAGACTCATCGTGTAGATGTTTTTGGGGCTATTGCCCTGTAGGTTCTGGCGTTGCCCTTCCCGGTTATTCATGAACCAGTCGGTATGCTCCTGCCCCACCACCGAGGTGTCGGCGGCACAGGCCAGCGCCAGCCATAAACCGGGCGTCATGCCTTTGGCGCGGATGTAGTCAGTGAGAGGGCGCAGGCCGTTCGGGAATTTGCGGGTATCCGCGTTCCAGTCGCCGTAGCAATCCTGCCAGCCATCGTCCAGAATCAGGTGACTGATCCCTGTGGGCGCCAGCTCATCGACGAGCTTTTTGAGCTGCGCGGCGTTGAGGTTACGCCCAAACGGGAGCCGGGTATTGTAAAACGACGTTGGCGTTTTTTTGTGCGTAAACAACCTTGTGCCGAGTTGTGTGCGCACGTAGGCGGCCAGGTCCTGCTCGAAGGCATCTTGCCAGACAGCCCCCTTAAACAGGCCAACAAAAGCTTTTGGCGAGGTAAATGTTTCGTCGGTCAGCAGCGTCTTCTGAAACGGAAATTCGTCGGCCTCGAAGCCCATGCCAATCCCTACTTCGGTAGAATCCCGGTACACGTGGGTACGTTTCATCACGGATGGCGCCTCGTTGCCTAGTAGTAACCCCGTGTTTTGTTCAGGATTATGAATCAGTAGCGCGGCATCGTCGGTACGACCAATGTAGGGAGGTCGGGTCGGTAGCCGCCCGTAGCTTGTATACACATCGACCGCCGTGGTCAGGTTCGCGCCAGTTGCCGTCAGGTCGAGGTTCAGGCTTTCCCACTCCAGTTCGCTGATACGCAATGGATCGCCGCCCGTATTCCTGATCGTCAGCCACTTGCGTGTCAGCGGCAAATCGGGGTAAATCTGGTAATACAGGCTCAGGTCGAACGCGATAAACCGGTTGGGGTGCTGCACCTGCAAATCCACGCGGAGCGTGCTCCCCTGCCCGGCTTTCTCGCTGATTGTGTGCGTTTTGTAGGTTATGAAGAAGCCGGTTGCGCCCCGCCCTTTAAACGGAACACCGTTGACCTGAAAGGCCACTTCGTTGACTCGGCCCGGGTCGCGAACCACGTTGGCTTTCGTTCGCAGATCGGTGTAGGCGATCGTTTGCAGCCCCGACGAAGTGACCTGAAGCACCCGCTGAACCTGCGGATTTTCGAGGATAAACTGCCGCTTGGTGTCGTCGTAGCGGATGCGCTGTGGGGCTTGGGGCTGGGCCAATGCGCCCACCGACGCGAAAAAAATTCCGAGTAAAGAGAGGCTGTATGTCATGAATGGTGACTAGTAGGCTATTCGTCTCCGTTTCAGATCAACCTGAATTGACCTGACAAGCAAAAATACCTAACAGTTTTCTTCATACCTGTACGTACTCAGCCAAGAATGAGTATGCGGCAATGGGCAGGCCTTGACCAGGAGCGACCGGGACGCCCCGGCGGCGCAGGAACTAAATGGTTGACTTTCTTCGTAATGGAGGTAATTACTGCTCGTGATGCGGGTTAGGCATGGCCTTTGCAGGCGCCTCTTCAACATCACCCATCATGAATGAATTTTAACGACTTAGCGATTATCGCTCCGATCCTGAAGGCCCTCGCCGAAGAAGGATACACTACCCCAACTCCAATTCAGGAACAAGCTATTCCACACGTAAATGCCGGTCGCGATCTGTTGGGGTGCGCTCAGACTGGCACTGGCAAAACAGCCGCCTTCTCGATTCCTACGCTTCAGCGCTTATATACGAAAAAGCAATCAGGCGACTGGTCAAACAAAATTAAGGCCCTGATTCTGACGCCCACGCGCGAACTCGCCATCCAGATCGACGAAAGCCTGGCGGCCTATGGTCGGCATGTGGGCCTCCGCCACACCGTTATTTTTGGCGGTGTTGGTCAGAAACCACAGACCGATGCACTGGCACGCGGCGTCGACATCCTGACGGCCACGCCGGGCCGGCTGCTCGATCTGATGAACCAGGGCTTTGTGAACCTGAAAGGCATCGAGTTTTTTGTACTCGACGAAGCCGACCGTATGCTCGACATGGGCTTTATCCACGATGTACGGAAGGTATTGGCTGTATTGCCCCACAAACGGCAGTCGTTGTTTTTCTCGGCAACGATGCCCCCCGAAATTGTTAAACTCGCCGACACCATCCTGACCGAACCGGTGAAGGTGGAAGTAACGCCCGTTTCATCGACGGCCGACACGGTTCGGCAATCGGTTTATCTGGTCGAGCGCGACAACAAACGGAACCTGCTGCGTCATATTCTCGACGACAAGAGTATCGAATCGGCGCTGGTCTTTACCCGTACCAAACACGGCGCCGACAAGGTGGCCGAATTCCTGAACAAGCAGGGCATCAAAACCGAGGCGATTCACGGCAACAAAGCCCAAAACGCCCGGCAACGCGCCCTAAGCAACTTCAAGGAACGCACTACACGGGTATTGGTGGCTACTGACATTGCCGCGCGGGGTATCGACGTCGATAACCTTTCGCACGTGATCAACTTCGAGTTGCCCAACATTCCCGAAAGTTATGTACACCGGATTGGCCGGACGGGTCGGGCTGGTGCCAGCGGCATCGCCATCTCGTTTTGCGAAACCGATGAACGGGCTTACCTGAAAGACATTCAGAAGCTGATTGGCCGTAAGGTGCCGGTTGAGGTGGCGAACAACCCGTTCCCGTCTGACAACCGCGACCCCATCGAGGTGGCCAAACCGCCCAAGCCCAATCAGCGCGAACCACGCGAGCCCCGCAATGGGCGCGACAATCAGCCGCGCCGCGCCGAAAAAGGACCGCAGCAACAGAACCGCCCCGAGCTAGTTCGCTCGTCGGAACAACGTACCCGGCGTACCGACGACGCTCAGGCCAATCGTCGCCCCGATCAGGTACGTTCAGCCAACGGGCAGAAGCCCCGTAGCGAAGGAAACGGGCAGCCAACCGGCCGCACCGACAACCGGAATCGCCCCAACAGCAACCGTGGTCAGAAACCGGCCCCGCGCGATAATGGGTCCGCGGGCAGTGAAGATGATCGTTGGCGCCCCTGGACGTCGTACCTGTCGTCGTCACCCGACCGGTTTGATAAGAAGAAGTAAAGTAAGGTTCAAGGTATAAAGTCCAAGGTCCAACGTTGGCTGACGCACGAGTAGTAGCACGTCAGCCAACGTTGGACCTTGGACTTTATACCTTGAACACTTACGTCCTTCACCCCGCCGTCATGCCGCCGTCCATCTGGATGGCCTGCCCGGTACAGAATGCATTTTCGTCGGCGCAAAGCCACAGAATCGCCTGCGCGATTTCCTCGGGTTGCCCAAAGCGCCCCATTGGAATGACTCGTCGCATGCGCTCTTCCATATCGGGCAGCTGACTAACCAGTTCCTGCACCATCGCCGAGTGCGTATAGACCGGGCAGATGGCATTGACCCGAATTTTCTTTTTCACGTATTCCAGCGCGGCCGTTTTGGTGAGGCCAATCACACCATGCTTGGCGGCACTGTAGGGTCCCCCCATTTGCATGCCCTTCACGCCCGCAATGCTGGCCACATTCACGATTTTACCGCCTTCAGGCTGGGTCAGCATCTGCCGGATCTGGGCCTGCATACCGTAGAAAACGCCACCCAGGTTTACGGCCAGCATCTGCTCCCAATCGGTGGGGGTTTGGTCGATGAGCCGGGCGAAGGTTCCACCAATACCGGCATTATTGACGGCGATATCCAGTCGCTCATACGTACCCACGGCGTAGGCAACAGCCGCCTTGTGCGCGTCGGCATCGGCCACGTTACAACGCACGTAACTGGCTGTACCACCCGCCTCTTCAATCAGCGCTACGGTTGCCTGCCCGTTGGCATCATTTATGTCTGATACCACCACGGAGGCCCCTTTCGAGCCAAACGCAAGCGCAGTGGCCCGCCCGATGCCTGATCCGGCTCCCGTTATGAGAGCTACCTGTTTTGTGAATGAAGTCATGCCATGAATGTACTGGAATGAGCCTGTTGCTCGTTTCGGCAATCAGGTAATAAAAAAAGAGGCCCAACGCTGTTGCCGATGGCGGTCAGCAGCGTCTAATGACCATAGTCTGTAGGCTACTCGCCCAAATTAAGCCAAAAAAAAGCGGGTATTGTTTAAACGGCTCGGCCGTTGGGCAATCTATATTTAGGCTGGACTTCTTACTGCCGTATCTGTAAACGTACTTGTCATATGCTTTCCAACTCCGATTTAATCCCAGGCGTCTATAACTTCTGCGATTCGTGGTGTGAGCGTTGTCTCCTCACAAGCCGCTGCCGTAGTTTTCAGATGCAGCAGGAAGTCAGTATCGACCAGCCTGTCAATCAAAATCACAACGCGTCACTGGTCGACCAGCTCACCGAAGCCCTGAACCTGACCAAGCGTTACATCGAGAAACTACAGAACGAAAACCCCTCGTTGCTGGTAAACGGCCCTTCGGAGGAAGAAAAGCAGACCCTGGAAGAGCAGGTGCTGGTGCGTCGTCATCGAACAAAAGAGCATCCGGTGGCCACGCTGGCCTCGGTTTATCTGAAACAAACCGGTGCTTGGCTCAGCGACGAGCGAAGACTGCTCGAAAAAGCGGGTAAGCAACAATTACAGGCGGTGAATCTTGGCCTCACGACCGAAGATCAGGCCATGGTGCAGCTAACGGCGCTGAAAAACGCCTACGAGCAGATCAAGTGGTACCGCACACTCATTCCGGTGAAAACGATGGCCACACTGCGCGCGCTCGATGAACCCACCGACGACGACGACCTGCTTGACTATTATACTGGGAAAGCCAAGCTAGTGCTGGTCAGCATTGATCGATCGATTGCTTCGTGGCAAACAATTCTACAGTATTATCCCGAAAAGCTGGATAGTATGCTCGATTTGCTGGCCGGCCTCAATCAGTTGACGCGGCAGATCGAAATGCTGTTTCCAACGGCTCGTGCCTTCAAACGCCCAGGCCTGGACTGATGCGCATTCGTCAGGCAACAACGGCCGACCTGCCAGCACTCATGGCGCTGTTGCAGCGTGTGGTACCGCTGATGCAGGCGGCGGGAAATTTTCAGTGGGATGACACGTACCCAAACGAAACCGTTTTTCGCAACGACATCGCCAAAAAGCAGCTTTGGGTCGCTGAACTCGACGGACAACTGGTGGGCGTTTCGGCCATCACGACCGATCAGGATGCGGAATACGCGCAGGTGGGCTGGGACATCACCGAGCCCGCTATCGTAACGCACCGGCTGGCTGTCGATCCGGCTAGCCAGGGCCGGGGTGTGGGTAAGGCGCTGCTGAAGCAGGCCGACGAGGTGGCGCGGCAACGCGGCATTGCTATCCTACGCATCGACACCAACACGCAAAATCAGGTTACGCAACGACTTTTTCCGGCACTTGGGTACGTTTATGCGGGCGAAATCGGCTTGAATTTCCGGCCAGGGCTGCGCTTTTTTTGCTACGAAAAGCGACTTTCCGAATCAGATTGATTACCAATTCCTCATATTTTTCAAACAACTTTCTCGGCTTACCTGTTGGTTGGTTTAGTTCTTGCAAAAAATAAACGAGCACATGAAAACCAAACAATGGGTATTGGCCTTATCGATGGCCTTCCTGGCCACCACCACTTTTGTAGCCTGCGATTCGAAAAAAGAAAATAAAGCCGAAGAGGTGCAGGACGCTCAGGAAGACCTGAACGAAGCCCGCGCTGAAGGTGATACCAGCGAGATCCGCGACGAGAAAGCCGAACTCGATTCAGCTAACAAAGAGTACAACGAGGCGTCTAAAGAAGCCCGCCGCGATTCGCTGGATAAGTAGGAGGTGAATGAATAATGTACAATGAATAATGGGCTGACGCGATCTCACACTTGCGTCAGCCCATTGTTCATTGTGCATTATTTATTGTACATTATTCATTCCCACAGCTTAATCCCCATTTTCTTGGCCATGTCGGCAAACATTTGGGGATCATAGGCATACTCATCTGAGCCGGGCGCGTTGAGTTGCGGCTCTTCATCGAGATCAGGTGCAGCATGGCCCGGAATAGCTCCCTGAATCACTTCCAGTGGTTGTCCGTCTTCGGGGTGGGTGCCGTTCCAGATTAGTGCTACCTGCTTGTAATCCTCCTGGCTGAAGGTATAAAGTTTCAGGTGCATTTTATCCTCCATAAACTTCTTGGCTTCAGGGAATTTGTCGTTGCTGAGGTCGGGAATCGGTAGCAGTTTGGTTACTTCCACGCCTGTGAGCAACTCCAGTGCCTTGGCGTAGGCGACTACGTGTAGCCCGCCACGTACCAGCAAATAGCCCACCATCGTCCGGGCCGTAGGGTCTGATACCATTTCGTAGGTCCGCATCTTACCGGCCCGTGCGCCACATTCCAGAAAGAAATTGTGGAGCAGATCGAGCTTCAGGTTACCGCTGCTGAAAACATTATCACCCGACCAGAATTTACCCATTGAATCCATGGGCAACGCAGTCTGTCCACTGTTGTTGAAGTGGTAAGTGTTGCGGGCGTTTACACCATCGGCAAGCGGGGCGATGGTTGGATCGATACCACGTTTGCTGACGCCCGACAGCAATAGATTGATGGTGTACGATACCACCTCGATGTGGCCATATTCTTCGCCAGCGATGCTACAGATCAGATCGTAGAAAGGCCGTAGCTTTTTGCGCCCCCGAAAATTGAACGACTGATAGGTGTAGTTCATCAGGGTCGACATCTCCCCGAACTTACCACCCAGAAGTTCCTGCACAGCGGCCGCATCATTGGCCGACGGGTTTGTTGGTGTTGGTAGCTCAATGGGCAACCGGTCCATTTTTAAGATCATAACGTAGGCGTTTTTGACGTAATACCTGACCGTCTAACCTACCGCATGGCCTATAGTTTATTTAATCTATCAAAAATATAGATAATCAGACCACCTGTTCAATTCGGTACGCTGTTTGGTTGAACCGAACGTCGTCGCCTGCCCGGCGCCCCCGTAGCAACGCACCAATAGGCGACGCTACAGACACCGCCATGTAATCGACGCCATCGACCGTAATGCGACCAGCACTGATGCTCAAGAAGAACGTACCTCGTGAGGTGATCACCAGACTCCCCGCCCGTGCTACTTCCGACGGTGTCTTATAGTCTAGTAACTCCAGTTCCTGTTTCAACTGTTGGGCCTGCGCCAGCAATTGGGCGTGGCGGTCGCGTTCAAGCTGAGCCATGGCACGGCCCGTTTCGTACTTATCGCCCGCCGAGCTTTTCTCTTCCGAATTGGCCGCTTCCTGCGCGGCCCGCATAGCCTCGGCAGCGTTATCGATGCGCTCCTGTACATAAGCCAGACAGGCGGCGTAGAGCGCTTGTTTTTCTTGATTCATCCGGTTGTGGCCATTTGCTTGCGTCGTCATTGGTTGTCATTCATAGCTTTTTACAACCAATGACTACGAATGACGCCGCAAGCAAACTGACTCATTTATTTCAACGCCGGGCCGATAATCTGCTTCCAGAGGTCGTAGCCCTGGGCGTTCAGGTGAAGGCCGTCTGCCTGAAAAAGTTCGGCACGGGGTTGGCCGCTGGCGTCGAGCATAGGCGTGTAGACGTCGATGAACGAGGCGTTTTTCTGCCCGCCCAGGTACGTCTTAATCAGGCGGTTAGCTTCGGCCTGCGTGGCCATAAACTGCTTGCGGGCTACGCTGGGCTTGATCGCGATAAAGGTAATCGTGGCCGAAGGCGCCATTTTCCGGGCTACGGCAAAAAAGGTTGTAAACCGGGCGTATACGTCGCGGGCCGAGGCGTTGCTCTGCCCAATGTCGTTATCACCCTCATAGAGCAAAATCTGCTTGGGCCGGTCGTGTGCCACAATACGCCCAATGTATTTGATGGCATCGTTCATTTCCGATCCACCGAAGCCCCGCTGAATAACGGTCTTACCGGGGAAGGCTTCGGTCAGTCCGTTCCAGAGCCGGATCGACGAGCTACCGAAGAAAACAATGCCGTTGGCCTGTGGAGCTGGCTGGGCCTCAAAGGCCGCAATCTCTGGTTCGAAGTCGGCCTTTTGGGCCAGTGAAGCCGTAGCTGTAACTAACAGACAGGCTACGGCAATCAGGAGGTTTTTCATAAGCATATGCGTGTTTGTGAAGTAAGACAAGAAAACCGCGACGGGGTTTAGCCAGACCAGCCGGATGGCTTATTGCCCTCAAATAAACGGCAGCACGCTTTCTAATCCCATCCCGCGCGACCCCTTAATCAAAACGTGGGTGTGCTGCATGGGGTTGTCCATGATCCAGTTATGTAATGAGAACTTATCGGGAAAATAATAGGCTCGCGGCAGTGCAGGCAGCGCATAGTGCATATCCTTCCCGGCCAGAATGACCAGATCAAAGTGCTGCTGAGCGATCAACGTACCCAGCGCGGCGTGCTCGGCGGGGCTTTCGTCGCCCAGTTCATACATATCACCCAGGATCACCACCTTGCGCGCGGCGGGCATCTGGCCAAACTGCTGGATTGCCGCCGCCATCGACGAGGGGTTGGCGTTGTAGGCATCGAGCAATACGGTGTTGGTGCCGCGCACCACCACCTGCGACCGGTTATTGGTCGGGTTATAATCGGCCACGGCCTGATTGGCCTCGGCCGCTGGCACGCCGAAATACTGCCCAATGGCCAGCGCCGCCGCCATATTCTCGAAGTTGTACCGACCGGGCAGGTGCGTTTGAACCATCTCACCCGCGGCCGTCCGATAGGTGGTTACTGGCGACTCGGTCAGCAGTTCAGGTACGTTGTCGGTTAGGTAGAAGACCACCTCGCCAAACGTAGGCGTCCGGGTGCTGCGTTCGGCCTGCATAGCCATCAACACGGCATTCTGCGCGTTGACGAAGACGGTTCCGCCCGTTTCGGCCAGATAATCAAACAGCTCGCCTTTTCCTTTTCGTACCCCTTCGACGCCGCCAAAACCTTCCAGGTGCGCTTTTCCCACGTTGGTAATCAGTCCGTGGGTCGGTTCGCAAATCCGGCTTAGCATATCGATTTCGCGCTGATGATTGGCCCCCATTTCCACCACCGCCAGCTGGCAACGGGTGGGGTCGATGCGAAGCAGCGTGAGCGGCACCCCGATGTGGTTGTTGAGGTTGCCATACGTAGCCTCGACCGCGTATTTTTTAGACAGCACCGCCGCAATCAGTTCTTTGGTCGTGGTTTTACCGTTCGAGCCAGTCAACCCCACCACCGGAAACCCAAACGTGCGACGGTGATGCCGGGCCAGTTCCTGCAACGCCAGCAGCGTGTCGGGCACCAGCAGGCAATGATCCTGTTGAGCGGCAACGTCGGCATCGTCGACGAGCGCATAACGAGCACCGGCTTCCAGCGCCTGTATGGCAAACCGATTGCCGTCGAACTTATCGCCGCGCAGGGCCACAAACAGGCAACCGGGCGTGATTTGGCGGGTATCGGTCGAAACGGTAGTACATTCCCAGTATTTCTCGTATAAAGCTGCTGTGATCAGCATAAATTTCTCAGTTGGTTGATAACGAAATGGTTTGGTTACTTCGTTTACAGGAAAGGCGTGTAGCGTGCCCCAAAACTACGCGCTTTCACTCGATGGCTCGTTGGTCTACTTTTCTCTTTTTCCTGCTTTCACTGTCTGGCCGGGCGCAACGTATTGCGTTTGAGTACGACACGCGCCCCACCATTGAGGTAGCGGGCCGCACCCTGCCCAATGGCTGGGCGGGCGGTCTGAATGCCTGCCAGTTTGCCACGCTGCCACTCGATGCCGACGCCCGCCCCGATCTGGTGGTGTTCGACCGGGTTACCAGCCGGATCAGCACCTTTCTGGCGACGACCGGCGCCAACAATGCGCTTTTCTGGCAACATGCCCCGCAGTATGAGCGCCTCTTCCCGACCATCGGCAATTGGTTTTATCTGGTCGATTATGATGGCGATGGCCGAAAAGATTTGTTTGCCTCGGCACCCAGCGGTATTCAGGTGTGGCGTAACGCCACGCCCACCAATGGCACCCTGACCTGGCAGTTGGTGACGGCGTCGCTACAGACCGATGCCCTGTCGGGCATTCGATCGAACGTGTACGTGGCCGGACCCGATACGCCCGCTATCACCGACCTCGATGGCGATGGCGACGTAGATGTGATAGCGTTCGACCCAACGGGTAACCAGGCGACATACTATCAGAACCTGAGCAAACAACGGACCAACGCCGCCGCTCCGGCCGGGCTCGACTTCCGGACGGAGCCGGGTTGCTGGGGCCGTTTCAAGAAAGAATTCTGTAATGATTTCACGGCCAATGCCGATTGCGCCGCCACTGGCGGTCGGCAGGGCGACCCTAATGGCCGGCCCAACCACACGGGGAACACCATCCGGCTCAACGATGTCGACGGTGATGGTAAGCCCGAGCTGATCTTTGGGTACGTTGATTGCAACAACCTGTCTGTGTTATACAATACTGGTCCCAGTAACCAAAATGCGGCTTTTACCCGATTCGAATACGATTTTCCGAAGAAAAATCCGGTGCGTTTTGCCTCGTTTCCCGCGGCTTTCTTTGAGGACCTCGACGGCGACGGCCTGACCGATATGGTGGCGTCGCCCAACGTCTACGTGAATGATCGGGGCCTATTCGATTTCCGAACGACGAACCACTTCTATCGTAATGCGGGCACGGCCAAAGCGCCCGATTATCAGTTGGTCAGAACGGATTTTCTGCAAAACGACATGCTGGATCTGGGCGAAAATGCCGCCCCGGCGCTGGTCGACCTCGACGGTGATGGCGATCTGGATTTGCTGGTTGGCAGCGGCGGGGTTCCGCTGGCCAATGGTTTTCGGGCGAGTTTGTGGCAGTTTGAGAACAAAGGCACAGCCAGTAGCCCGGCCTTTTCGCTCATCACGACGGATTACCTTGGCCTAACCACCACGGATTCGTTAACGTACCTGCGCCCGACCTTCGCCGACCTCGATGGCAATGGTTCGCTCGATCTGGTCCTGGCTGGTTTTTCCAAAACGGGCAGTGTGTTGCGGTGGCTACCCAACAGTGCCGCCAAAGGTGCCGCTATGCGCTTTACCCCCGCCACGGCCCGCAGTCTGACGCTATCGGATGGCTACTCAGCGGCGTCGCCCGTGCTCTTTACCGATTTCGATACTGACGGCAAGCCCGATTTGCTGGTAAGCGGCAGCGCAGGCAACATTAGCTATTACCGCAACAGCGGCTCGGTGAGCGAGCCGGCTTTTACGCTCGTAACCGACCGCTTCGCGGGTTTCGACTTTGCGTTTGATAACCGGAATGCCTCGCTGGCATTGACCGACGTAAATGGCGACAACCAGAAGCGGCTGATTCTGGCCACGCGAACGGGACAGTTGCGGGTTTACAAACTGGCGGCGCAACCCACGCAGGCGGCTACGCTGCTCGACACACTGGGTACGTTGCCAACTGCTGGCCTTAACCCCATTCTGGCCACGGGCGACCTTTCCGGTGATGGCCTGCCCGATTTAGTGCTGGGCAGTCTGGCGGGGGGGCTCAGGTACGTTCGTAACACATCGGATAAGGTATCGCCTGTACTGGCCATCGAACCCACCACGCCCTGGGCCTTTCCAAACCCCACCAATCGGTACGTAACTATCCGCGCGGCGCATGAGGGGCAGGTGGAGGTCATCAGCACTGATGGGCGGCGGGTGCTGACACCGGTGCGGGTGGGAGCCAACGTCGATCAATCGCTTGATCTGGGTACGTTATCGTCGGGAGTATACCTGCTACGGCTTACGGCGACCGATCAGCCAACAAAAGTGAGTCGGGTGGTGTTAGGTCGGTAAAGCTCAACGACCATGGAAAACCTGAATAACTCCGACCAACAGCTGAACGAACAGAACACGGGCGGGCCCCTGGAAGGCATGTCGCCTCAGTTCAACAATATGCCCGGCAACGACGTCAACGAAGAAAACGCCGTTTATGCTGAATTTGGCCTCGACGGTCAACCCGACGTAATGAACCCCGGTGACGAAGAGGCTTCGGACACCATTCTGTATACCGACAATGCCGTCGCGACGGACATAACCGATATGGTGGCCGAAACTGAAACGGATGATACGCTGCCTGCCGAGTTTTATAATGATCCCGACAACGTCAGCGAGGCTCGGATGGAAGCCGAGATGGATATACTTGGCGACGACGAAGCCCCCCAATCGGAAGCCGATGCCCGCAATGCGGAATACGGCGAAAATTTCAACGGAAGAGCTTAGAAGGAGTTCAAAAGAGAAGGTCCAAGGTTCAATACCGGGTAAATAATATCACCCGGTATTGAACCTTGGACCTTCTCTTTTGATTTGATGTCATTTCCCGAATGCTGCCTTACCAGCATCCAGGAAGGCCACAAACTTGTCGACACTGAGGTTGTAGTTGATGGGGGACACCAGCAACGTACCTGTATCGTCGACGAGGCAGTAGTGCGGCTGGGCGTTGTTGTTATACTTTACCACTTGTAGGTCGGCATTCTGCGCACCAATCGTCTTTTTGGTTTTTTGATCATAGCCCGACGTATACCATTCCGCTTCGGGTAGTTCGGTTTTATCATCGACGTACAGCGCGACCACCACATAGTCGTTTTGCAGGCGCGACAGCACCTTCGGGTCACTCCACACGCGTTGCTCCATCTCGCGGCAATTGACGCAACCGTGACCAGTAAAATCGATAAAGACGGGCTTCTTCACGGTTTTTGAATAGGCCAACGCTTCTTTATAATCGAAAAAGCCCGGCAAGCCGTGGGGCAATTTGAACAGATTACCATGCCGGACGGCGGTCGTTTGTTGAGTCGCCGCTGCGGCCGGGCCACCACGCGAGATAAAGTCCTGCGTAGCCAACGGAGGCAGGTAGCCCGCCAGTGCGTTGAGCGGCGCCCCCCACATCCCCGGAACCATGTAAACCACAAACGTAAACGTTACGATCGCCAGCAGCAGGCGCGGGATACTCACCTTGGTATCATTGCCACCCGTAAGTTGCACCGTGCCACTCGTGGGCGTGCCGGTCAGCGTTAATTGCCCGGCCGCATCTGACTCGGCCAGGACGCCAACGGGTTGGTTCATGACACCGCGAATGGCAAACTCGCGCAGATTCAGTTTACCGGTCGAAACGGGGGCGCTGTCGTGGGGTAGTTTGAGCTTACCCAGCAGGTAGAAGCCCAGCATGCTGAAAATGACGATCCAGAAGGCCAGATAGACTTCCCGATCGAGCAAATGCCAGTGGTAAACCTGATCGGCAATGCTCAGGAATTTGAGCGCCAGAGCTAGTTCCAAGAAACCCAGTACCACCTTCACGGCATTGAGCCAGCCACCCGATTTGGGCAGTTTCTGCAACCACTGCGGGAAGAGCGCAAACAAGGTAAAGGGAATGGCAAAGGCAGCTGAAAACGCCGCCATCCCCACGATGGGCTTCACCACTTCGCCACCCGCCGAGGCCACTAGCAAGCTACCCACGATGGGGCCCGTGCACGAAAACGACACCAGCACCAGCGTGAAGGCCATGAAAAAAATACCAGCCAGCCCACCCCGCTCCGACGCCGCGTCGGCCCGGTTGACAATGGAGCTGGGCAGCGTGATTTCGAACAGCCCGAGAAACGACAGGCCAAAGACGAAGAAGACGGCGAAAAAGAGCAGGTTAGGCAGCCAGTGCGTGCTGACGAAGTTGGCAAAACCCGGCCCATTGATGCGCGACACCACTGTGCCGATGAGTACATAGATACCGATGATCGACGCGCCATAGAGCAATGCCTTCCACGAACCCCCTTTCTGGTTCGTAAAAAAGCTGACCGTCATGGGAATAATCGGAAACACGCAGGGTGTCAGCAATGCCGCCAGACCGGCCAGAAAAGCCGCCAACGCAAACGCCCATAATGATTGCTCCTGCCCCTCGACAGGCGTAGCGGCCAACGAAGCCTGGGCCGAAGCACGTGTTTCTGTCTGCTGGGTCAATGTATCGGTCCCCGTCGCTACTGTGTTAGTAGCAGCTGCCATTTCGGTGGGTAATGGCTGTGTAGCCGAGGCAACGGGCGTAGCGGTTGTTGTTGCCGCAGGTACGTTGGTAATAGTTGTCGCAACGGTTGTCGACGTGGCAGTAGTAGCGGCGGCTACTGTTACCTTCTCCGAAACATCAAAATCATCATTAACGGGCACACATAGACCATTATCCTGGCAGGTTTGACCTTCGATCGTCCCCTTGATTACAGGCTTAGAAGCTTGTAATCGGATTTTCTGACTGAAAGTCGCCGGATTGGGCATGATATAGACGTCGCCCTCAAAAACTTCTTCATACTTAGTCGTATAGCCAGCCGACTCCAGTTCACCAACCAAGTCAAAAGTGCCGTTTTTAATCAGCGTCAGTGCAGTAGGCAACGGTCCACTACCATCAAGTTTAGGATTAGTTTTAGCGGCATACATATGCCAACCTTCTTTCGAACGCGCAGTAATACGTAACGTAACCACATCGCCAACTTTAGCTTTAGCAGGCGTTATGGTATACATAAACGTAGTGGGTTTGCTTAACTCTTTCTGGCCAAACTGAGCTAGACTAGGCAGCGATATAAATAAAAGATAAAGCCCAAATAGAGCATGCAGATGGGTAGTGAGCCGAGTCATGATAAATACAGCAACTGACTTTGTTACGTCGGTAATATCTTACGTGTTGCTACCGTAACAGATTTTGAACCAAAAATAGTCTATACCCCAAAAAAACACCGCCCCGGCACTAACCAGAACGGTGTTTGCAAACCCCAACCGATCGCGTTGGGCATTTGGTTTGATCAAGTAGCGCCCGGTATGCCCAACGGCTTCGTTTTTCCTTATCCCGTTGTTTATCTCCAGACACCAACAACTTACCAAATTGTAAGTCAATACTCAAAGAGAACTGGATTCAACGGTCCATCGGGCGTCGACCCAACGGGCCAGTTGCTAAGCCAGGTAGCCCAGTCGTTTTGCTGGTAAGCATTACGCGGCGCCATCACCACCTGATCCTTATCCATGTAAATCATGGTCATCACCTTGCGGGCGGTGTCGGCCGTGTTGGCGCCTGCCCGGTGGAAGGTCCAGCCGGCGTGGAAACTTACTTCGCCTAACTCAAAGGGCGTATCGTTGACGTCGAAATTCAGCTTGTGTAGTTCACCGGATAGTACCTTCTCGCTTGCATCACTAATCTCCAGATCGCGACCGAGTTCGACGCGCTGACTTTTGGCCGCGAAGGCCAGCGGCCCCATGTTCATGGGCGTTTCCTGCAACGGAATCCAGACCGTGACGGTGTTCGGCGATGCCAGCGGCCAATAGAACTGATCGGCATGCCAGGGCGTAATCCCCCCCGACGGCTCTTTGTACAATGCCTGATCGTGATAGAGACGCACGCCGTTTACGCCCATAAGGTCCGTGGCAATTTTAGCCAGTCGTTTGCTGAACACAAACGCTTTGGCTGTCTCGTCTTTCGTCCAGAGGTTCATGATCTGAAGAAACGCCCGCTCATAGGTGGTCCGTTCTTCCATAGGTTTTGTCAGCGTATTAAGCCGAACCACCAGATCAGTAATAATGGGGCCATAGTAGTCGATCAGGTCAGGGCTAAGTACGTTCTTCAGTTTAACGTACCCGTTTTCCTGATAGAAGGCGACAGCCTCCCTTGATACTTCATAAGGCTCCTGCAAACGGTCTTGCAATGTAGCGTCGGTAGTCAGTGCCTGCATATACTACTATGTTGGGATGTTTTAGAACATTACTCATGTTACCACCAATCAAAAATAGAATGATCAACGGCGCGATTTACCGCTATTATTGCTCCCTTTATGGTCTTTTTTGACTAATTTTCGCAGTATAACCTGCAAACGGGTTAAGATTTACCAATGAAAGCGCTCTATGAAAAGGTTACCATCAACGAGGAACATTCACTTGTTGTGAAGCACCTCCGGCTCCCTGCGTTTGATGCCCCCTGGCATTATCACCCGGAATATGAGCTGACTCACATCGTTCGTAGCACCGGAAAGCGGTTTGTAGGTGATCATGTCAGCGATTTCGAAGCGGGCGATCTGGTGCTGGTTGGCCCCAATCTGCCGCACTTCTGGCGGAATGACGATGAGCAACCGGCCGATGCTCCGGCAGAAGCCGTGGTCATTCAGTTCACGTCGCTGCTCAACGATAGCCTGCTGCGGGTTTTCCCCGAAGCGCAGGCGCTTCGGCAGTTGCTGCAACGGGCGCAGTTTGGGCTGCGCTTCAGTGCAGCGGCCGTGGCCAACATCGGCCCACGCCTGTTGGGTATCGCTCAGTTTGATGGCATGAATCAGGTGCTGGAATTGCTCGGCATTCTGAATGCACTCGCCGCCGACCGCGACAGCCGGCTACTGGCTTCCGACAGTTACCAGCTTTCGGCCAGCGAAGCCGAAACAGAGCGCATGAAACGAGTGCTGGAATATATCCTGAAACATTTCCGCGACGAGATTCGGGTAGAGCAGATTGCGTCGGTGGCGGGTATGGCGCCGGCGGCATTTTGTCGGTATTTCCGCAAACGAACCAACAAGTCGTTTGTCGAATACCTGAATGAGCTGCGTATCAGCCACGCCCGCAAGTTGCTCACTCACGCCGACCTCAGCGTGGGGCAGGTAGGGCTTGAGTGCGGCTTTAACAACATCTCGCATTTCCACCGGCAGTTTAAACAGCAAACCGGCACCACGCCTCTGCGTTACCAGGCCACTTACCGCGAAACCCAGGCACCACCGCGGGCCGCCATGCCAAGCCTGTCCTAATTACCCCGCTCAACACGACTAACCGCTTTGGCGCTCGCTACACACGTTTCCAGTTCGTTACGACACGGCCCGGTCGAAGGGCATCAGTTTGGCTATTCACGCCTGCCATGGCCCCGCCCGATTCCCGTCTGGACGTATTATGTAGATGGCTTACTGATCGATACGGGGTCACGCTACACGCAACGCGCCGTTTTACAGACCTACCAGCCCTACCACATCGAGCAAATTGCCCTGACGCACTTCCACGAAGACCACGCCGCCAATGCGGCGGCGTTGGCGCGGCAGCACCGTTGCCCGGTTCGCTGCGGCTCGCTCACGGCCGAACGAATTGCCCACCCATATCACCTCCTGCCCTACGAGCGCTACTGGTTTGGCCCCATCGAGCCTTGTTCGGCGGCAGCGGGCATCGAGGTGCTGGCAACGTACCCAGCACCAGTCGAGACGGCGCATCATCGGTTTCTGCCCATCCGCACCCTCGGCCATTCCGACGACCACCACGTACTGCTGGAGCCCAACGAAGGCTGGCTTTTCTCGGGCGATTTTTATGTAGGCAACCTGCGCGTATTCCGGCGCGGCGAGAACATTTACCAGCAGATAGACGCCGCCAAAACCCTGCTCACTTACGATTTCGACACGCTGTTCTGCGGCCATCGCCCTGTTCTGAAAAATGCAAAGACAGCCATTTGGGCCAAAATCGAACACCTGCAGCGCATCGTCGATCAGTCGCTCGAAGGGCAGCGGCGTGGCCTCACCGAGGCAATGATTCGGCGGCGAATTGGGCTGCGCGAAGATTGGTTTATGCGGGCTTTTACCAGCAACGATGTAGCCGTAACGTACCTGATCCGGTCGGCCCTGCGTGACCGCGCGTCAGCCGCC
This sequence comes from Fibrella musci, assembly GCF_041321105.1. Lineage (NCBI taxonomy): Bacteria > Pseudomonadati > Bacteroidota > Cytophagia > Cytophagales > Spirosomataceae > Fibrella > Fibrella musci. The sequence continues at coordinate 490,507 of NZ_JBGGWD010000002.1, forward strand.
GATTAGTCTTCGAGTACGTTACCCAGCGGCGTGTTTTTCAACAGCAAGGTAAACACCAGAAGAACCACACCCCAGCGCAGATAAGGTCGGTATTGGTCCTGAACGTCTTCGTGGGTCTCAACGTATGTAGGTGCCCGTTCGAGACGATCAATGCGGGCAAATACCTGCCGAAGCTGCCCCACATCGGTTACCCGGAAGAAGTAGCCCTGCCCCATTTCAGCGATCGATTTCAGAATGCCTTCATCAAACTGCGAGGCAAGGCTTCCGTCTTCGGTCCGCGCCGACCGTTTCCCCACGGCGATGGTATAGATTTTCACGTTGAAGGGAGTCGCCAGCCGAGCCACCGTCAGCGGATCGAGGTTGCCCGCGGTGTTATCGCCGTCGCTGAGCAGCACCAGCACCCGGCTGCGGGCGGGCGAATCACGCAGCCGGTTAATGCCCCTTGCCAGCGCGTCGCCAATCGCCGTACCGGTGGTGCGCACCAGATTGGGGCTCAACTCGCGCAGGTATTGCCGAAGAAGGGTGTAGTCGGTTGTGAGGGGGCAGAGCGAATAGGCTTCACCCGCAAACACGACCAGCCCGATGCGGTCGTGCTGCCGACCCGCCACAAATTGCTGCGCTACCTGCCGGGCCGCCGCCAGCCGGTTCGGTTTCAGGTCGGTTTCCAGCATCGACGACGACACGTCGAGGGCCAGCATGATGTCGATGCCTACCGATTGCTCTTCGCGCAACTGCCGTACCGTCTGCGGCCGCGCCAGTGCCATCAGCAAAAAAGCCATCGACAACCACAAAGACAGCGGAACCAGCAGTCGGAGCGAACTGACAAACCGCGCCCACCCACCGGGCCGGACGCCCGCCAGACCCAGCCCCGATATTCGAAGCTGTTGCCGATAGCGTTGCCCCAGCACATTCCGAAACAGAAACAGGCTGATTGTCAACGGGATCAACAGCAATGCCCACCGATTATCGTAGTGAAACGATTGTAGGGTCGACGGCATCAGCCAATAAAGTGAGTACCAGGGCATACGTATCAATAAACAACCTTACCCAGGACACCAGCGGGGGCCCTGGGATTACTAATTAATTTTTTCGCGCCGTCGCTGATACGCATCCATTGCCACGTCGCGTAACACCCGCAACGCCAGCGGCGACTGATCGGTAAATGCGCCACCGTAGATCATCCGGTCGGTTTCGCGCAGGGCATCGGCCACGCGGTCGTCGCCAATTCGCTGGGCAATCTCGCTACTCGTCAGCGACGTATAGGGTTGCCGCTCCGTTTTCTCCAGGTACTGCTTCCACGCCACAATCGCCTGATTGGTTAGCTCACCGGTCGATTCCGGGCCAACGTTACGGGTCAGCTGATTGTAGGTTGTCATGAACCGCAGGTGTTTCCGAGCCAAAACGTATAGGGCCCAGCGTTGGCGAAGCGCTTTCCCAAATAAAATGTAAACGGCCGCCAGCACTACCCCTACCACCATCGTCACCAGCACCAGGTTGGCGTAGTTAAGTTGCTGTGGTAACGGGGCCAACGTCGTATCGGGTTTCAGCCGAAGGGTATCCGGCCGGGCCGAGGCTAGCACCGATGAGTACAGAAACACCGTATCGGGCGACGACAACACAGCCGTACAGTCGGCGCCGGTAAGCAGATAGACAGGCACCTGCAACACCCGCGCCCGGCTCACTTCAAACGAAACCAGCGTATATACCGCGCTGTCGACACTGACGCCCTGCCGGGTGCGGGTCGGAAACACTGACAAACCACGTACCCAGAACGGCGCAAACTGCCGGGCCGTATCCGGAAACAGCACATCCTGCGCGGCAGGGTGGCGCACCGTTAGTGCATAGCGAAACGGCCGGCCCACCTCGATGGTATCGTCAATGAACGTACCCACGGGCTGAGCCTCACAGTACGCAGTAAAATACAGTATACAGTATACAGTGAGCACTATACCTAGCGCCCGTTGTAATCTGTTCGTCACTGCATACTGCATACTGTCCCTCATTGTACATTGTCACTTACCGGTACTTCCTGACCCGGAAAAGTTCTGCTAAGGTCGGGACAAAATCGGCCTGTGCGTCCAGCGCCACGTAATCGGCGTCGTATTGACGGCAGAGGCGTTCGAGGCGGGCGCGGCTTTGCGCAAACTGTTCCCGAAGTGCATTTCGGAAGCGTGGGGCCGATGTATTGAGCCAGATCGTTTGCTTCAGCTCGGTATCGAAAACCGGTACTACACCCAGTTGAGGCAGGTTAATCTCGCGGGGATCGTAGAAATGAATCACCACCAGATCGTGCTTCCGGGCCAGCGCTTTCAGGTTGTGTTCATACCCCTGATCGATAAAATCAGAGAGCAGAAAAATCAGGCTACGGCGCTTCAGCACATTCATGGTAAACAGCAGCGCGTCGGCCACGTTGGTTTTCACCGACTGCGGCTCCAGTTTGCCCAGCGCCGTGATCATTTGATAGCCCTGTTTGAGCGTATTGGCCGGTTTCATGTACTTTTCCTTCTGATCCGAGAAACAGTACATGCCGACATGACTGGCTTCGTTGATGGCCGACATGGCCAGTGCCCCACACACGTCTTTGGTCGTATCCAGCTTAGACCGCTGAAACGAACCCACTTGCTGTGAGGCACTTACGTCGACCACAAAAAAGACCGTCTGATCTTTTTCTTCGCGAAACACTTTCACGAAGGCCCCGTGTCCTTTCGACGATACGTTCCAGTCGATTGCCCGCACATCGTCGCCATACTGATAGGGGCGCAAATCGGCGAATTCAAGGCCCGACCCTTTGAACACCGACCGAAAATTGCCCCGCATCTGCGAGCTGACGGCCTTCCGAATCCGGATTTCGAACTCACGGGCTCTGATCAAAAAATCGTTCATTTAACGAATTTTAGCACCTGCTTTCTGTTAAAAGTACGGCACGGCAGCGTTAAGGTAGTGCGCTTGTACCGACGTAGTCGCAATTGCCCGGTACAGATAAGCCGGATATACTACCAAAGCCATTCTTTGCGGACTAGTTTTCAAATTTAATCAGGATGCTACGATTCCTTTCTGTTGTGTTTTTTGGGCTTATGGCGTTGGGATGCGGCTCGTCGGAGAGTCAGCTGGGCGAGAAACCGGCCAATCTGGTTCCCGAAGAAACCATGGTCAAGATACTGGCGCAGGTCCATCTCAACGAGGCACGGATCAGCAAATACAGCCTCGGTTCGACAGATTCCGCTTCGATCCTGTTCAACCGCCTACAGGCCAAAACCCTGAAGCAATACGGTGTGGATACCTCGGCCTACACCAAAAGCTACATCTACTACTCAGCCCGACCGGCCGATCTGGCCCGTATCTACGAACGCGTAGTCGAGCAGCTCAAAGAGGTTCAGAAAGCCAAAGAAAAAGTGGTGAGTAAAAAGCCCATTTCTTGAGCCCGCAGGTAAATAAACTAGTTAATCGTTTGAGGTTCATACAAACGATTTGTTTATCAGCCGTAGGCAGAAACTAGGCATTTACGTAACTTGAGGGGCTAATCGTCCGGTTAATGCTCACACGTCTATTCACGTACCGCTACATCCTGGCTTTGTCGCTTATTGCTGGCCTGACCATCTGGGGGCAGGTGCTAATTCAGCGCCAACTCGACAAACAGGAGAACGATTCTTGGCTGATCAACGAGGCCGGTCGGCAGCGCTTTCGTAGTCAGATGATCGTGAAAGATGTCATGTTGTTACTGGATGCACCGGTGGCAGCGAATGCACAAACGGCGCGGGCGCAACTGAACAGCACGTTGAACCAGTGGGCCACCTATCATCAGCAACTGAAGTCGGGTAACCTTACGGACCGGCGCGCCCAATCGCAAAATAGCGCGGCGATTCAGGGCATGTTTGCCGCCCTGGAGCCTCATTTTACGGCTATTCAGCAGGAGGCTCGTCGGTTTACCCAGCCAACCCTTTCCCCAACCGATGCCCGTAGCGCCGTAGCCATTATTCTTCAGCACGATTCGGCTTTTTTAAGCCAGATGGACAAAATCGTGCAGCAATATGAAGCCGAGGCAAGCCAGAAAATCGCGGCCCTCCGCCAAACAGAACTGTTGCTGTTGGCGATCACGCTGCTTGTGCTTGTGCTCGAAGCGATCTTTATTTTCCGACCTGCCGTACGGGCACTGGGCCAGACGCTTGGTCAGCTGACCGCGGCGCAGGAGAATACTCAATCTATGAATCACGATTTACAACAAAGCAATCAGGCCTTGCAGGACGCTCAGGGAAAGTTGTTGCGCGAATCGGCGTTGCGACACCAGCAACAAATGAACGAGCAGGTTGTGCGAATGGCGGCCCTTATGCAAGGTCAGGAAGAAGAACGCCGCCGGTTGTCGCATGATCTGCACGACGGCCTTGGCCAAATGCTGACGGGTCTTAAATTGTTGGTCGAGAACGTACGGTCGGTGCATCTGCTGCCGGAGAAAGAACAGCGCGCCTATGCGAACCTGAAAGATCTGGTGATTAAAACGATTCAGGAAACGCGCCAGATTTCGAATAACCTGATGCCCCCTGTACTGAGCGATTTTGGGCTTGAGCCAGCCCTGCGGCAATTGGTCGATCAGAAGGTGCGCCAAACCGGCCTCACGATCCTGATCGAGTCGGAAGGCGACATTGGGCGGCTTGATCCTGCCGTCGAAATTGGCCTGTATCGCATTGCCCAGGAAGCACTCAACAATGCCATCAAGCACGCCGACGCCGACGAGATTGATGTGCTGCTGCAAATCAGTGGCGACAACCTGCTCATGACAATCAGCGACAATGGGCGCGGCGTGGCAGCGGCAGCACCGGAATCAATTTTGAACGGACATGGGCTGCACAATATGCGCGAGCGGGCCCGGCTGCTCAACGGCGTTTTCCGCCTCGCGTCGGAAGTTGACCGGGGCACTCGCGTGATCGTTACGATTCCGCTGGGTACGTCGCCCACGCCCGATGCGGCCGTGGTGCGCCGGGCGGCTGTCGCCTGATCGGCTACCGGTCTACTTCGCCCATAACCAGATCCAGTGAGCCAATGACGGCTACGAGGTCGGCCAGCATACTCCCCCGGCTGATATCGGGTAACACCGAAAGGTTATGATACGAGCACGACCGGCAATGCGACCGCACCGGTATGTCGGAGCGGCCATCGGTGCGGAAGAAGAAGCCGAGTTCACCTTTGGCGCTTTCGCCCCGAAAATAGAAATCGCCCGCCTTGGGCCTGATTTTCTTGGGTACAATCGCGTGGGGGTCAAAATCGGAGGTACGTCGGTAATCCGTCGTAAGCCGGTCGAGGCACTGCTCGATGATCTTAATGGACTCCCAGCACTCCTGCACGCGCACGTAGTTACGGTCCCAGCAATCACCCACCGTCCCGACCAGCCCCGTGCCCACAGGTACGTCGAAATCAAGTTCGGGATACACCGAGTAGGCATCGACCCGGCGCAGGTCGTAGCGCAGGCCTGACCCACGTAACACCGGCCCCGTGCAGCCATAGTCAATGGCGACTGGCAGGGGCAGCACACCCACGTTGGCCGTTCGCTGAATGAAAATCTTGTTGTCGATCAGGACCTCCTGCAACTCCACCAATTTGGGTTTCAGGTACGTGATAAACTCACGACAACGCTCTTCAAACCCCACCGGCAGGTCGAAAAACAGCCCTCCGATCCAGATATAGTTGTAGAGCATACGGGCTCCACTCACCCATTCGAGCATTCGCTGAATGTGTTCCCGGTCGCGCATAACCCACAGGAAAGGCGTGAACGCACCGATATCGATCCCGTAGGTACCAATGGCGACAAAGTGTGAGGCAATCCGGTTCAGCTCGGCCACCAGTACCCGGATGTATTCGATGCGCTTAGGAATGTCGTTTTCGATGCCCAGCATCCGCTCCACGGCCATCGCCCAGATGTGTTCGCCATTCATGGCAGCCAGGTAATCGAGCCGGTCGACGAAGGGAATACCCTGGTTGAAAGGCACTTGTTGCGTATGCGCCTCGAAACAGCGATGCAGGTAACCGAGGTGCGGCACCACGTCGACGATGATCTCGCCGTCGGTAATGATCTCCAGCCGCAGCACACCGTGCGTACTGGGGTGCTGCGGCCCCATGTTCAGGATCAGCTCCCCGTCAGCCAGTTGATCGGGCTCGTACAGGTTCGGCTCCGAGGCGCGAAAATGGCCGGGGCTGTATTCGTACTGGATGCGATTGGTAGGCTCGCTGATCGGTGTCGTCATAACGCTGCAAAGATAAGCGTTCCAACCGGCAGCACCCGATGTTGATTACTGCTTCAGCGAGCTATAGATGGCTTCGTGAATGCGGCGGCGGAGCCGGGTCGTATTGATGGCGTTGTTGCCTCCCGTGGGGAACAGCCGATTCGACAGGAAGACAAACACCAGTTCTTCGGCGGGATCGACCCACACTACATTGCCGGTAAAGCCCGTGTGCCCAAACGATTGGGCCGAGGCCTGCGGAGCCAGGTAGCTGCTGGTGTTGCTTTCGGCGTTGGGCTTATCCCAGCCCAGCGCCCGGTGGCTCCGGTTACTGATCGTCTGCGTAAAGTAAGGTACCGTCAGGGGTTGCAGAATGCGCGTACCGCCATAAAGCCCCCGTTGCAGGTTCATCTGGAGCAGCTTGGCAATATCATGAGCGTTGCCAAACAGGCCCGCGTGCCCCGAGATGCCCCCCTGTACAGCCGCCATCTGATCGTGCACCGTGCCGACAAGTAGCTGATTCCGGAAATAGGTATCCTGTTCCGTAGGCGCACAGTGTGGATTGGTCAGCTTTTGCAGGGGCGTAAACGTCAGCCATTTCAAGCCCAGCGGGCCGTAAATTTCCCGCTCCACAAACCGGTCGAGCGGCTGCTTACTGACGCGTTCTACGATCTTCTGCAACATCAGAAAACTCAGGTCGCTATAAACGAATGAAGGCTTGCCATCGGCATCGACTTTCCGCGACAGGGGCGATTGAATCACCCATTTCCAGACCGAATCTTTCACCGCTGGCACCGCCCAGAGCGTAGGAGCTATCTGTAACGTGTGGGCACTATCGGCTTTGTTACTGTAATAAGCCGGATTCAACGTACCTGACGACGTACGCGTGCGGTCCCAAAGAGTCGGGTAAAACGAGATCAGACCCGCCTGATGCCAGAGCAAGTCCTGCAAGGTCATGTTTTGTTTGTTACTGCCTTTCAGTTCGGGCAGGTACGTCGACGCCTTTTCCGAGAGGTTGATGCTACCCTGATCATACAGGACCATAACGGCTTGCAGCGTAGCCAGCACTTTTGTCAGCGACGCCAGGTCGTAGAGGGTATTATCGCTCACCTTCTCGGCATTGCTGGCGTAGGTCAGGGCCCCAAAATTTTTGTCGTAAACGATCTTGCCTTTGCGGGCGATCAGAATCTGGCAGCCGGGAATAACCCGGTCGTGAACAGCCAGTTCGGTCATCTTGTCGATTTTGGCCAGTTCGCTGGCTTTCATGCCTACACTCTCAGGCGTAGCCGGCACAAGTCGCCCGGTTGGGTCGGGCACCAGCCCAATACCCTCCTTGAAGTCGCCGCTCGAGATTGGCAGCGATCCTTTGGCTGGTAAAGCCCCAAAGATCACCTTGGCCGTAGCGCGCTGCATTTCTTCAAACTCCTGATACGAGCACAGCAGCACATCGGTATCGGTCAGCAGGTTCAGGCTGTAGGCCGATCCAAACGCCGCCACTACGACTTTTTTACCCTGCGCCCGCAGCCGCTGCAACAGCGATATAGTGTTCAGGTTGATGCCATATCGCCGGAAGGCCGACGTACTCATACCGTGCAGGCTCACTATTACGGTATTGGCGGAGCCGGTGCGCCCGATCAGTTCCGTAACGGCGGCTTCGCTTTGCGGCGGATCGGGTACGACAATGGGGTGCACAGGGGCCAGTTGAGCCAGCGTTTTCTGAAACGCGTTGCCCGACGTAGCGCCCATTGCAATGGATACGACTTCGCTGGAATCGGTGGTGGTTAGCGGAAGCAGCTGTTTCTGATCGCTGACGAGCGTAACAGCGTTTTCGCAAAGCTCCTGTTTCAGCGTTTTGGCCGCGGGCGAATTCAGGTCCTGAATCAGGTTAGCCAGCGGAATGGGCTTGTACTGCCCTAGCCCCGACCAGTATTTGGCCCGCAGGATCTTCCGCACTTTTTCATCGACAAAGGCTTGCGGCAACGTACCTGACTGGATCGCCTCGCGGATAACCCGGGTGGCTTCACGGATATTTTCGGGGTACAGCAGAATGTCGTTCCCGGCAATCAGCGCTTTCAGGTTCACGATCTCGGCGCGGTTGATGCGCGTCACACCGCCCATGTTCATGGCGTCGGTGAAGACCAGCCCCCGGAAACCCAGTTCTTTCTTCAACAGATCGGTCACGACCTTCTCCGACAGCGTAGCGGCGATAGCCGGCATCTGATTGTCGAACACCGGTACGTGCAAGTGGCCCGTTACCACGCCCATCAGGCTGTCGGCAATCAGCTTGCGGAACGGATACAGATCAATATCATGCAGTTTTTCCGACGACCGGCTAATAACGGGCAACGACGTATGCGAATCGACATTAGTATCGCCGTGACCGGGAAAATGCTTGGCGGTGGCAATGATGTGCTCAGCCTGCAGGCCTTTCATGTAGGCCGATGCCTTGGACGCCACGTTTTCTTTTCCTTCGCCAAACGACCGGATGCCGATGACCGGATTCTGCGGGTTGCTGTTGATGTCGGAAACGGGCGCGAAGTTGATGTGAATACCTAACCGGTGGCATTGCCGACCGATTTCGGCCCCCATGCGCTGAATCAGTTCGTTGTCGCGAATGGCCCCGAGTGTCATCTGCTTCGGAAACTCCATCGTGCTGTCGAGGCGCATACCCAGGCCCCATTCGCCATCAATACCGATAAACAACGGAATTTTCGACGCTGCCTGAAACCGGTTGGTCAGCACAGCCTGCCGATACGGCCCACCCTGAAAGAAGATAACCCCCCCGATGTGGTAGTTACGCACCAGGTGTTCGATGTAGATGCGGTGATTGTCGCTGTGGTTCGAGTAGGCCGCCACCATAAAAAACTGACCAATCTTCTGGTCAATCGTCATGGTATTGAATACACTGTCGACCCAGTGCTCGCCATCATTAGACATAGCCAGCACATCGACGCCCGCATCAAACGTAGCCAGGGGAATCGAACGAACCTTGCTCACCGGACGGCCTTCTGCGGGGCCGATAGCAAGGCTCCGGTTGGCGGTAGGTAGACGGAGCCGAAAAGTCTTCGAAAAACCGGGCCAGTTTGTGCCGCCACTCGACAGATAGGCCGCAACCAATAGGCTGGTAACAACAGTCAGCAGAACGATACGCTTCCGCATAAGTACGCTTTAGGTCAAAAATTTCTACAATCTCACGGTAGGTATTCGGCTCAAAAGTGGCTAGGAGACCCTAAAATTAGCCAATGCGCCGTTTAAACCATAGCCTTAGTGGAAAATAGCCACGATTTCCGCCGTTTGTTTGGCTAGCGAAGGGCTGCGTCATGGCTCCGCTTTGTGCTGACAGGGCGCACGGGTTATACGATCCGCTCGATTCAGCGCAACCAAGGGACGTACCTGATTGAGGGAAACAACGGATCGATAACTGTTTCTTTCGCCGACGACCCGGTTGGAGCACTCATTCGGCGCGAAACGCACCAATTTGTCGGTTTGGCTGGCCACCCCGAACAGATTCCCCCTCGAAATGAGTTATCAGCTTGTGTAATAGCCTGCTTCGTTGCAGCGCCTTTCAGCCAATGATCCGCTCACTTATTTACCTGATGCTGCTAACCCTGACCTTCCCGCTGTTGGCCCAACGTACGACCAACAAGGCGTTTGGCGTAATGGTCGACGCCCTTATCAAGGAGTCGGTGCCGGTGGTGACGTGCAACGAACTGAAACAACTGCCCGCGGCCGTTCGGCTCGATGCCCGCGAAAAAAACGAATATATGGTGAGCCACCTGCCCAATGCCCGCTGGGTGGGTTACGACGATTTTGATCTAAGTCGGGTGGCCGATATCCCCAAGTCAACACCGATTGTGCTGTACTGCTCGGTGGGATATCGTAGTGAAAAGGTGGGCGAAAAACTACAGGCGGCAGGCTACACCAACGTGCGCAACCTCTACGGCAGCCTGTTTGAATGGGTAAATCAGGGCAACCCCGTTGTGGATGCAAACGGGAAGCCGACAAAACGCGTCCATGCCTATTCGCGGGCGTGGAGCATCTGGCTGAAACAGGGCGAGAAAGTATACGAGTAAACCCGTAGCCGACTCGAGCGCAGCATAGGGCGCATACCAGCCGGTGCTGGCGAAGAGACCGCGGCCCGCCGTTCGAGCAGGGCTTTGCGCGCCACAAACAGGTTATGTGGCCGGCCAATGCTAAAGCTCATCTGGCAGGTCGTCAACAGCAGCAAACAAGTCAAAACCGCTTTCATAGGGCATGTTGTTATCTGATACCCCAAAGGTATAGGTTTTGTCTTGTACTATGCAATACAAAGTACCTTTTATTTTTTACTGGTGGTTTGTCAGCCAGGCATTTTGACGCTGCTGGCGTATGCTTTTATAGTTTCTCTGGTCAGAACCGGCTCGTCTGACAGACGCAGGAGGCAGGGCAAGCCCGTGTAGTCCATCAGTACCGACTCCGTAGCGGGTACACTTGGTCCATTGATGACCAGCCCGGCGATGGGAATCTGGCGCGCGCGCAACGCCTCTACCGACAACAGCGTGTGGTTGATGCTGCCCAGATAATTGCGCGTAACAAGGACAACCGGAAAGCCGAGACGCTCCAGCCAGTCAATGTTCAGGTACGTTGGTGTCAGGGGCACCATCAACCCACCGGCCAGTTCGACCAGTAATGAATTGGTTGTGGGGGGAGCAATCAGTTGAGCCGGGTCGATCACGATACCTTCAGCCACGGCCGCCGCGTGCGGCGACAGGGGTTCCCGAAGCCGATATACTTCTGGATGAAACTGCGACCGCCCGTTGCTTACCAGCGAACGAACCGTTTCCGTATCCGAATCAGGCGGATAACCCGACTGCACAGGCTTCCAGTAATCGGCCTGCAACGCTTCGACGAGTACCGCCGAGGCCACGGTTTTTCCTACTTCTGTACCGATACCGGCAATTACAAATCGATGGGTTGTCAAAAGCAGTGTAACAAGTTTATTGATGAATGATCGCGGCCGGGCGCTGCCTGCCATCGGTTTTATTTCTCGATGGTCACCGTCTCTTTCGTGCAAACAGTGCCGGCCTCGTTGGTCAGGCAGATGGGACCGGATGTGGCATCGGCCGGTACCGTAACAGCCAACGTAGCGCCAACGCCCCGGAATTTAGCCGCCGACGAACGGCCATTGCTAAACCGCACTTCCGACACCGTCAGCACGTTGGTCCCCGTAATGATCACCTCCGTACCAACTTTGGCGGTCGTGGTCGCAACGGCTACGTTGCTGATCGGCAATAGCACGTCGTAGAATTCACCAGTACAAATAGTACCCGCTGCATTTGTAAGACAGATCGATCCGTCGACAGCATCGGCAGGCACCGTAGCGATAATTGTGGCGCCAACCCGACGGAATACCGCAGGCTGCGATTTACCTTCACTAAACCGCACCTCAGTCACGTCGGCCAGGTTTTGGCCGGAGATGGTCACCTCAGTGCCAGCTAATCCTTTTTTGGGCGAGAAGCTCAGGCCCGATGGCAGCCGCAGTACCGTGAACGTACCTGCCGAACAGGCGATCCCTGCCGGATTGGTGAGGCAGATGGTACCGGTGACCGCATTGGCCGGTACAGTCACCTTGAGGCTATTGAACTCCCGCCGGAAGGTAGCGGGCAGCGAGGCCCCACCGTTGAAGCGCACGTCGGTCACGTCTTCGAAGAACGTACCTGTCACCGTGATTTCGTCGCCCACTTTACCCGCCGTCGGCGTAAAAGCGATGTTCGGCACTGGTCTGATGATCGTTACCTGCTCCGACGAGAATACGTCGGGCGAGTCTGTAATGAGTTGGAACGAGCCGGTTTGTGCGTCGTCGGGTACCCGAATCCAGAGTTCGTTGTCTTCGTTTTTACCATCGATGAGCGCCGGGCTGGCGGCCCCGCTAAACTGTACCACAGCATCGCGCAGCCAGGTTCCTTTCAGCACCATGCGTGCACCTGCGGCGATCCGGCGAGGGTAATCGGTCACGGTGGGCGACTGAATAACGGTCAGCGAGCGCGTCGACGTGGCTGTTCCCGCCCGGTTAGTAACGGTAATAAGTCCCGAGGCGTCGGTGGGCGATACGAAAAACGTTACCTCGACGCCTTCTACGGCGCTGTGGATGCTTACCGGTTTTCCGTTGAGCGTGATCGACTGAATACGAGAGAGATTCTGGCCAGTGATGGTCACCTGCTTGTTTTTGGCGCGGCGAAGGGGCGTGAACGCAATGTTGGCCGGTGCCTGAATATAAAAGAATGGCTGATTACTGGTCGTGCTCCCTCCTATCCCGCTGATCGTCACAGGTACGTTGCCTGCCTCAGTGCGGGCCGGTACCGTTACTTCCAGTTGTGTGTCGCTCAGTATACGGAACGGGGCCGTAACTGTGCCAAATTTTACCTCGCTCACATCGCGGTAGTTCAGGCCTGTGAGCACTACTTTGTCGCCCACAATGCCCTCGGCGGGCGTTGGTCCGGCTTGAATCACTGGTGTACTGGCCAGATAGATGCTGTCAGCGCTGATGCCGGTTAGCTGATTGAAGGTGCGCACACTGACGCGCCCCGTTGTAGCATCAGGAGGAATAATCGCCCTGATTTCAGTATCGGTTCCTCGTACCGTGGCCGGGTCGGCGAGGCCACGGTTCACAAACACCTGCCCATCGGCCAGGTAGCGGCCCGTAATCACAATCTCCTGACCGGCACGCCCCCGTTTGGGCGTAAAACCGGTAATAACGGGCGTACCCGCTACCAGATAAGGCGTCCCAAATTCGCCGCCTTCCGTCGCGAAATGGAAGATATACTGCCCTTTGGGAAGGGTTGGTGAAATCGTTACCAGCACTTCGTTGGGCGAGACTACGGTAAACGAAGCCGCCCGGGTGGTATCGAACCGGATGCTCGTGACGCGGTCGATGTTATCGCCTGTTACCTTCATCACGCCGCCTGGCGGGGTGTTTTCGGGCGAAAGGGCCGTCAGCACAGGTCGGGGCTGCACTACCGTAAACGACAGCGGCGGGGTCATGCCCTGACTGTTGGCCACCTGAACCTGCGTTGGACCGGTGGCGATGCGGGGTACCACCACCGTGAGCGCCTGATCAGACCGGCTCTGAATGCTGGCCTGAACGGCCGTAGCTCCCTGCCCGAAGGTGACGATGGGCTCGGCGCCAAACTGAGCGCCTTTCAGCTCGACCGACCGGCCAATCTCATATTGGCTTGGGTTAACGCTCCACAGTTCGGGCGGAAACTCATTGACCTTACAACCTGCCAGCGCGGCCACCATCATGACCAGCAGGCAAAGCCCCTGCACTGCGAAACGTACCCCTTTTTCCATTCAACTGCGTAAAACTATGTATACAAAATTAACAGCTTTGTGCGGCAGGCCAAACCCTTTGCGCCACAAACCATTTGCGGAAAAAGGCTGTTTCCTTTTTGTCTGACGTTTGTCGTTTATCGTTCGATGTTGCCCTTGCCTGTGCAGGAACTCTACCGACTATTGAACGACAAACCGTAGACGACAACTAGAAAACGTTACATGAGCTACCGCAACCTGAAAGCCAAGGAACTGCTTACCATAAAAACATTGGGCGAGCTGAAAGCCGCCGGTTACAAGACCCGCACGATCAAACAGGAGTTGCGCGACAACCTGATTCAGAAGCTGAAAGCGAAAGAAAACGTTTTCACGGGCATTTGGGGCTACGAAGACACGGTCATTCCCGATATCGAACGGGCCATTCTGTCGATGCACCACATCAACCTGCTGGGGTTGCGTGGGCAGGCCAAAACCCGGATTGCCCGCCTGATGGTCAATCTGCTGGACGAATACATCCCGGTGGTTGAAGGCTCCGAGTTGAACGACGACCCGCTTCACCCGCTGTCGCGTTATGCTCATGATCGCATCAGCGAGTTGGGCGACGCGACGCCCATCAGCTGGCTGCACCGCGACGACCGCTACACCGAAAAGCTCGCCACACCCGACGTGTCGGTGGCTGATTTGATTGGCGACGTGGATCCCATCAAAGCGGCGACACTCAAACTGCCTTACTCCGACGAACGGACCATCCACTTCGGACTGATTCCGCGCTCGCACCGCTGCATTTTCGTGATCAACGAGTTGCCCGATTTGCAGGCCCGGATTCAGGTATCGCTGTTCAACATTTTGCAGGAAGGCGACATTCAGATTCGCGGGTTCAAGCTGCGTCTGCCGCTCGATATTCAGTTTGTGTTTACGGCCAACCCGGAAGATTACACCAACCGGGGCAGCATCGTGACGCCGCTGAAAGACCGGATCGACAGCCAGATCGTGACCCACTATCCGAAGAGCATCGAAACCGGACGGAAGATCACGCAGCAGGAAGCCATCGTGAAAACGGAGCAGAAAGGACTGGTGAAAACCAACGACCTCGTGGCCGACCTGATCGAACAGATCGCCATTGAAGCCCGGCAGAGCGAATACGTCGATGCCAAATCGGGTGTATCGGCCCGGATGACCATTTCGGCCTACGAAAATCTCTTGTCGGCTGCCGAACTCCGCACCTTGCTCAACAGCGAGAAAGAAACCTATGTGCGCATCGCAGATCTCTACGGCGTGGTACCGGCCATCTGCGGCAAGGTGGAACTGGTTTATGAGGGCGAGGTAGAAGGGCCGGTGATTGTAGCGCAGAACCTCATCGGCAAGGCGCTACGTACCCAGTTTCTGAACTACTTCCCGAACCCCGAGAAGGCCAAGAAAGACAAGCGTGGCAACCCGTACAAAAAAATCACCGACTGGTTTGGCGATGGCAACGTGATGGATTTGCTTAACGACCTGCCTAACCGCGATTACGAAAGCCGCCTGCGAACGATCGACGGCCTCGACGATCTGGTCGATCAGTTTCACCCGCGCCTGAGCAAAGAAGAACGCCTCTTTATGATGGAGTTTGCCCTGCACGGCGTGGCCGAATACTCACTCGTTGGCAAGAAAGCCCTCGACACCGGGCTACAGTTTAAAGACCTCGTCGGTTCGATGTTCGACCCCACCAAGCATTTTGGCGAGGAAGATGAGGAGGAAGACGACGACGATCGGTATTAACCTGTCAACTGCAACGAATCAGGAAGGCTCTGGCGTATCGTCAGGGCCTTTTTGTTGGCAGTGCAGGCCCAAACAGGGCCTTAACTTGCTTTTATCAATAAAGCAGTAACACGTAGAACAACCTATTTTTGCAGAAAGAATACACTTGATGAATCGATTACCAACGCGGTTGCTAACGCTGTTCCTGCTCTTCAGCAGCCTGTCGGCCTGGGCGCATCTGGGTCGCCTGACTGGTACAGTCATAGATCAGGCTACGCAATTGCCGCTTCGGGGCGCTACCGTGCAGTTGACTGGTTTGGGCCGCAGCACGACCACCAACGAATTGGGGCAGTTTGCGTTCGACCGCCTTCCCCCTTCGCCCTATAAACTCGACGTAACGTACCTGGGATACAGCACCGTGACCATTACCGCGACGGTGCTCGACGATCAGACTACGGCGGTCAGCATTCCACTGGGCCGGTCGTCGCTTGAGCTGCGGGAGGTAGTCGTATCAGCCGGAAAGACACAGGGACAGCAACTCATCAGCGCCATCGACATCACGACCCGCCCGATTGTGAATTCGCAGGAAATTCTGCGGCTGGTGCCGGGGCTATTTATCGGGCAACACGCGGGTGGCGGCAAGGCCGAGCAAATTTTTCTGCGTGGCTTCGACCTCGACCACGGCACCGACATCCGGCTCACCGTGGATGGCATGCCGGTCAACATGGTATCGCACGCGCACGGGCAGGGCTATGCCGATCTGCATTTTGTCATTCCTGAACTGGTGGCGGGGGTTTCGTTTAAAAAAGGCCCTTACGAAACCGACGAAGGCAATTTAGCTACGGCGGGCTGGGCCGATTTTCACACGAAAACTGTGCTGGACCGGAGTTTCGCCAAGGTTGAAGTGGGTCAATACAATACCTACCGAACCGTCTTTGGCGTCAATCTTATTCAGCCCAAACCGCTGTCGCCCGATCAGCTGCGCCGCGACCAATCGGCTTATGTAGCGGGCGAATATTCGTACTCGGATTCGTATTTCGAGAATCCCCAACGGTTTAACCGCATCAACCTGCTGGGCAAATACCACCGGCACCTGTCGTCGGCTACGGATCTTACCCTGACCGGCTCGACGTTCTGGAGCCGCTGGAATCATTCGGGCCAAATCCCCGACCGGGCCGTCGACAGCGGGCAGATCGGGTTCTTCGGCTCTATCGACCCAACCGAGGGCGGCGAAACCAGCCGTACCAACGCCAACCTCGAATTCGTGACGGTCACGCCCGGCCAGACCACCATCAAAAACCAGTTTTTCTACAGCCGCTATACGTTTGAACTCTACTCCAACTTCACGTTTTTCCTGAACGACTCAATCAACGGCGATCAAATCCGACAGCGCGAAAAACGCCACCTGTTTGGCTACAACGGCAGCGTCTCGCATACGTACCTGCTGGGTAAACGCCGCCTTACTACCACCGTCGGGCTGCAATACCGGCAGGACCTTACAGGCGACGTCGAAGGCAGTGCGAGCGAACTCTCGCGTACCGTCAACCGCACCGAAACGCTTGAGCGGCTTCAGTTTGGCAGTATCAACGAACGTAATGCCGCTGCCTACGCCGACGCCACGCTTGACGTCTCCGACCGGTTTACACTCAACGCGGGTGTCCGGCTCGATTATTTCCAGAACCGCTACCTCGACCTCATCCCAACGGAACGTACCTGGCAGCAGGCCGACGCGGCTATCATTTCGCCTAAACTCAACCTGTATTACACGCTGAACCCGTCGTTGCAACTGTACCTGAACACCGGTAAGGGCTTTCACTCCAATGATACGCGGGTGGTTGTAGCCCAGCGCGGACGGCATATTCTTCCCCCGGCTTACGGCTCTGATCTGGGGTTGATTGTGAAGCCGTTGCCCAACCTGCTCATCAACGCGGCGGGTTGGTATCTGTGGCTGCAACAGGAGTTTGTGTGGGTCGGCGACGAAGGCGTGGTCGAACCCAGTGGCCGGTCGCGCCGTTACGGCCTCGACCTGTCGGCCCGCTACCAGCTCACCAAAAACCTGTATGCCGACATTGACCTCAACACGGCTACGCCCCGCTCACTCGACGCCGAAGCGGGCCAGAATTACCTGCCGCTCGCGCCCACATTCACGTCTACGGGCGGGCTGTCACTCCAGCGCCTTACAGGCTTTAGTGGGTCGCTACGCTACCGCTACATGGCCGATCGCCCCGCCAACGAGGGCAATTCGATTAGGGCCAAAGGCTACTTTGTGACGGATATGCAGGTAAACTACGCCCGCCGCCACCTCACGCTCGGCTTATCGGTGCAAAACCTCTTCAACACCCGCTGGAAAGAAACGCAGTTTGCCACTGAAAGCCGCCTGCGCGGTGAGGCCACGCCCGTCGACGAAATTCATTTCACGCCCGGCACGCCGTTTTTCGCTCGCCTAAGCGCTACCTGGTTTTGGTAAATCACGAAACAAAGTAGCCCCAGAGCCGTATACAGATCAGGACCAACGTATAAAGACAACGTTACAAACTATCAGGTACGTTGGACTACGGTCATTCTATAGTCACCAGTATGCTCCTGTTTTCGGAAGAAATTAACGCCTTAGAAAAGAAAGTGAAGGCCACGCCGACCGGTCAGACGGTATTTTATGGCAGCTCGTCGATCCGGCTGTGGACGAATCTGGAACGCGACTTCCCCCACATCGAAACGTTGAATCTGGGATTCGGCGGCTCCACGCTGGCGGCCTGCGCCTGGCATTTTGAGCGACTGGTGGTACCCGCCCGGCCCCGCGCTCTTATTCTTTATGCCGGCGATAATGATTTGGGCGAAGGGCGGCAACCCGAAGAGGTGTGCCTGTTTTTCCGCGATCTGGCCCGGCAGATTGAGCAACACCTACCTGAGGCGCGGGTCTCGTTCTTATCGATCAAACCCAGCCCGGCACGCTGGCAACTCGTCGACTCGATCCGGCTGGCCAATCGGTTTATTGCCGACGACATCAGCCGCCGACCGCAGTTTCAGTTTATCGACGCTACCGTGGCCATGCTAACGCCCGACGGCCAACCCGACCACTCACTCTACGAAGCCGATGGCCTGCACCTCAGCCCCGCCGGCTACGCCCGCTGGCGCGAGCAGTTGGTCGGGTATATGAAGTAAGTTCAAGGTCCAATGTTCAACGTTAGCTGACGCGCTCTATTCCTGCGTCAGCCAACGTTGAACATTGGACTTTGAACCTTGAACTCACTTCACGTACTCCAGCAATGCTTCGCGGCCGGTGTTCCAGCGGCGAATTATGTTGGTTTCGCGCACCACAGTGGGCAGCTTGGGTACGTTGGCTTCGAGGAAATAATCGGGCATGCGCTCGGTCATACGGCTTACCACGTGCTCGATGGGGCCATATAGCAGCAGATCGGGTTGTTGCGCCGCCAGTTGAATGAGCGCTTTGGCAATCGATGCCGTATAGAAGGCGCAGTCGATATCCTGATGACGAACAGGCACGCCGTCGTGCAGCCGCTGTAGGTTGACGCTGCCATCTTCCAGCCGATCCGACACGAGCGCGGTGCCCTCCGGTTGCGGGAAAACCGCATCGAGTACGCGTTTGAAGGTATTCCACCAGGGCGGTGTACCGCTGGGATTGAGCGTATCGCAGAACATCACGCGCCGAGGCTGGTCAGGCTGGGCCGGATTCATCAGCAGAAACGCCGCGCCCAAATGCCGGTCGTGGGCGGCGTGGCGGCGCTGAATGACAAACCCGTGCAAGGCCGTTTCGCCCGCTTCGCCGAGTTGTTCGGTAGTGGCGCGGATGGCCCGGAGCGCATCCTCCATGTAGCCGTCGGTCATCACGTGCATGGGCAGGTCGTAGGCCACCTGCGCCTCATTGTGCAGTTGCCGGGCCAGAATGCCTAAGGCTGTCTCGTCGGAACGGCGGGTGCCAAAATAATAGCCGATGTCTTCGCGGGGGGCATTGTCGCCTTCCTGCACGGTGTCGGTCCAGCCAATCGAATCGCCGTGAACGCCTTGTCGGCTGGTGGGGCTGTAGCGAAACGGAACCTCGCGGTGTTCGCGGTGAGCGGCGAGGTTGTAGATGCGCCGCTCGAAACGCGACAGCAGCGGCTCGTAGGCATCGGGTTCGAAGTGAACCTCGTAGCCGGAGCGCAGCAGATGCTGAGCGATGTCGGGTTGGCCCAGCAACTGCTCAAGCGCATCGTCGTGGTGTTTGAAAAAGGCGCGCAGGGCGCCACCCTCCACGAAGGCCTCCAGGTCATGCGCGGCATACTGACTGTGTATGTCGTCGGTATCTGTATGTGAACCCGTACCCTGTTCGATCCACTGACGCAGAAACCGTCTGACGGCTTCGTCGAAGTGATGATTCGCCTCGGCGGCGTGTTGGCTGGTGTATTCGGTAGACTGAAGTGGGTGAGTATCCATCCGTTTCTCCCCATTGAAACGGATCGGATTGAGTACGGTCATGAAGCGGCGAAAAAGAGGCCTAACGTTTGTTTTCGGTTTTGACTATCGGGTAAGTCTGTATTAGAATAACCCAAATTTAACCAACGAAATTCATTGTTAAAAGCCTCTTTCACCCTTTTTAACACTATTCAATAACGACTGCCGTTCCGTTGGCCGAAACCATCAGCATCGACCCGTTTCCGCCGATGGTTTCGTAGTCCAGATCGACGCCAACAATGGCATTGGCACCCAGCCGCGTGGCCTGATCCATCATCTCACGGATGGCAATACTTTTGGCTTCGCGCAGGCCCTGTTCATAGGCCCCCGACCGCCCGCCGACGATGTCGCTGATGCCCGCGAAGAAATCCTTAACGATATTGGCACCAATAATGGCCTCGCCATTGACCAGACCGATGTAGTTGATGATGCGTTTGCCTTCGATGTTGGGCGTAGTCGTAACGAGCATACCGTTTGAGTTGAATGAGGCTCAAAGATAAACGGACAGAATTTACCTGATGCTCCGATCATACCATACAGCTGGCTTATTGGAAGCCGGTCTCGACGAAGTGGGGCGGGGTTGCCTGGCCGGGCCCGTGGTGGCGGCGGCGGTGATCCTCCCGCCCGACTACCAGCACCCCATCCTGACAGACTCCAAACAACTAAGCCGCGCCCAGCGAAACCGCCTGCAAGCCGACATTCGCCGCGACGCCATCGCCTGGGCTATTGCCGAAGTGTCGCCCGCCGATATCGACCGGATCAATATTCTACAGGCTAGCTTTCTGGCGATGCACCGGGCCACCGACGCGCTCACCGTCCATCCCGAACACCTGCTGGTCGATGGCAACCGATTCAGGCCGTACCCGATGGTGCCGCACACCTGCATCGTCAAAGGCGACTCGCTCTACCTGTCGATCGCCGCGGCGTCGGTGCTGGCCAAAACCCACCGCGACGAACTTATGGAAACGCTCGGTCGAACGTACCCAGCCTACGGGTGGGCGCAGAACGTGGGCTACCCCACTGCTCACCACCGCGACGCTCTCCGCCAGCACGGCCCCACCGAGCACCACCGGATGAGCTTTCGGTTGATTTAATGCACGATGTATAATGTACAATGCACAATGGAATTGGAGACGAACTACTGACGCGCCAACCCATTGTGCATTGTACATTATACATCGTACATTATTCATTCTTCACTGTACCACGTCTTTGTAGAGGGCGCAGTTGGTGAGCATGTCTTGTGCGAAGCGGGTGCTACGGAACCGCTGACGGAATACACTGGCGGATGAATCGTATTCGGCGCGGGCGATACCAGCAATCTTCTGGTTGAAAGCCGGGTTCTCGTCGTCGACATACGTACCTGTCTTTTCTTTCTCGATCTCGCGACGTACCCGGAGCGCATCGTGCTGGCAGCGGGCGGCCAGGTACGTTGCTTTCGCGGCCATCTCAGGCGACTGCGCCAGTTGGGCCGCCTGCTCGAAGTGATGCCGGGCGATGGAGTTCACGTAATACGGGTCCTGCAAAATACGGTCGAAGGTGGCCGCGCTCTGGCCATACAACAGCGGTTCAGCACTGCTACGGGCGCGGCGGGTTAGAATCCAGGCGTTGCCCCAATAGCTGAGGTTATAGGCACCGCAACCCAGTTCGTAATGGAGTTGGGCGACGTCGTCGCCACGTTTTTGGCTGGCGTCAGCCTGTTTGGCTTTTGTTTGCAGATCGGCGAGGCGCTGCACAAACTGAAGCGGGCTGTACTTGGTGGCCGGTTTACCTTCGTCGGGAAAATTAACCGTAAACGGGTCGACGGTCAGGTTGCTCGTGTAGGCCTCGGTGGTCCATGCTTTCGGGCTCACTTTCGCGAAGGCCATAGCGGCGGCTTCGTAATTGCCCACGGCGATGTTGCGCCGCCCCAGCAACTGATAGGCCGCGTCGGCATCGAAACCCGCTAGTTTGGTCAGGCGTTCGTCGAACTCACCACTTGGTTTGGTCACGAAATCGGCCACCGCCTGCGCCGTCGGTGTGTCGGTCGAGTCTTCCAGCGTTAGCTGATCATCGCCATAAAAACCCGTCGATCGGGCCTGCGCCGCCACGACCCGCATCAAAAAGGCTTTGGCCGCGTTAGGACCACTCACAGCCTCGGCTTTCTTTTTCGAGCTACAGCTACTCAGCCAGCCGCCCGACGTTGAGGCCGCTTCACTCAGGTACCGATTGGCCATTTGCAGGCCCGCCGCCGATAGGACGTTGGCAAACCGAAAATTGTAGGGCGCGGCTCCTTCATCGTAGCGCGTTTCGGCATTTTGCTGAAACTGAGTCAGGTAGCTAATAAACTGCGTTTCGGTAGCGGCGGCGGGTACGTCGGGCTGGGCAGAAAGCAGCAACATCTGCTGAAGCGCGATCTGCTGTTTCAATGCACTATTGCCGGTTGATTGTTTGGCCGCTTCGTCGAGCGTGGTTTTGGCGGCGGTGTAGTCGCCCGCGAGGTAGTGCAGGTAGGCGGCGGCGGTCAGGTAAAACGCCGGATTACCCAGCGCCGCGTTTTTGGCCGCCCCTTCCGCAAAGGCAAGTAGTTTCTGGTTGTAATCGGCCACCGACGTGCGGCGCGATTCGAAGTTGAGCGAGTCGGTCCGGTCATTTTCGGTGTCGACGTAGCCACTCCAGCGGGTTTGTTTGGCGTAATACTCGTTGCGGTTGATTTCGCGGGTCAGCACCAGTTCATTGAGCGGATTTTTAGGGTCCAGCGCCACCATTTCTTCCAGCAGCGGCAGGCCGTCCTGTTTGGGCTGAATGGCGCAGATGGCATAGACAGCCACCCGTTCGGCATCGGTTTTCGCCAGGTTCAGCGCGGCATCGGTGAAGCGTAGATTCCCCATTCGAATGCTCCGCTCGGCGGCATGGCGACGACTGGGGCAGTTGGCAAATACCTGCGCAAACTCGAACAGCGCGCGGTCTTTTTCGCCCAACGACAACAGCGCACCCGCCTGCCGGGCCCGGGCCCAATCGCTGATGAAGCTACGTTTCGTGGAACCGTCGAGTAGCTGAGAATAGGTGTCACGGCTAACATGATACGCGCCCACTTCGTCGGCCAGCTTGACGGCCTGAAAGGCGTACCGTTCTTTCAGAAAGGGATCGGTCGATGCTTCTGCCTGTTGGCGGGCGTCTTTAGCCAATTGCCGTAATCGGGTGGTGTCGCCGGGCACGCGTTCCCACGCCGAGCCATGTGCCGACGCGGCCTGCACGGCATAGGCAAAGCGCAGGTACGTTGCCGCCGGAGCGTTGGTTTGCGCCAGCCGGTCGACCAGCGGGCCGGCGGTGGTATCGGTCAGCGCCGTCTCTAGCTGATCGGCGGTATAACCGTTCCCCAGGTACGTAGTCCAGGCCTTTACATTCGCCAGCATCGAAAGCGAATCATCAGCGGCGCCATCGTCGAAGCCCGAATAGTCGGTGTTGTAGAGCAGCGGTGTGAACGCATACAGCCGATCGTCGGGCCGGGTGTTGGCGGTTTCGGGCTGGAAAAGACTCCAGAACTCGCTTTCGTCGCCCCCGGCGCAGGCGAATCCGATCAGAATAGCAAGGGAGAGCAGCGGCCTACGGAGTTGGCGAAGGCGAAACGAAGAGTTGCTTGAGGGCAGCATGTGGGTACGAATGAAGAACCGTCGAATCGAGATGGTAAGCGGTAAATGTACGCGTTTGGGGGGGTAATCTGGTTAACAGCAACTCCTTAGCGGTTAACAACTGTGTCAACGAACAGGCTTCGGTACGTAACAAATCGCCGCGCCGGAGCGAGACACCCCATAGCGTGGTATCACGGCGCACAAGGAAGCGGGTGGTGTCGTACTGATGCTTACCCTCCGGCACGACAAACGACTGCGAACGTACCTGCGCGGCGTCGAGGTGATTGCGCAGGGCCAGCACGCGCCCATTCCGGAAGATGACCGTCCAGCGAAACAGTGGCAGGGCAATGTCGAGCGGAAGGGGGTAGCCGGGCAGATAATCGACGTAGCGGCGCAGGTCGGCGGGGTCGAGAATGGAGTTGCGAGTGTCGGGGCGTTTCCAGTCGCCGATGTTGTAGGCCATGAGCATGCCCCGCCGAACGGGTGGCACGCCGGTTTGGGCCGCAAACTTCACCTGATGTAGCCGGATCGTGGCCGACAGAGGCACCCGCGCTTCAGCCGCGATGGCTTTCAGCAGCGAAAAATAGCGGGTTCGGGTGCTGCGGGTCCAGTCGCAGTCGAGTTGGAGTTCCGGGTACGTGATGGCAGCGGCCGTAGCCGTTTGGGTTACCTTCCGAACGATGCGCCTCGCCAGTTCAGGTACGTTGGCAGGCGGCAGATTAAGTAGCGTTTTGTTGGTGATAAACACCACCGGCACCAGTCGCCGGGCCACGGGTTTCGCCCGGAAGCTTACCGGCCCTGTTGGCACCGGCTGCTGCGTGGCATCGTCCCAATCCACGTCGAAAAAGCGTATGTAAAGCGTCTGTATGGCAATGTCACGCAACAGCTCCCGCTCGGCGGTCGTCGGGGCAAACGTGCTCTTCCAGTGGTAAAAAGCCGGTATGGTAGGCTGTATATCGGCCGGCGCGACGGTGGTTACTGGCCCGCTACGTTGCCCCGTTTCGGTTTGGCAGGCTACACTGAGCAGCCAACTGCCAGCAAAGAGCCACCGACGTAAACAAGAACCCATTAGCGCGCTTCCAGAATGATGAGTTGGTTTTTCTGGGTCGTCATCCGCTCCGGCCGGTATTCGAAGTTATCGTCAGCTACGATGTACAGGCGGCGTTTTCCATCGGCCGAAGGCGGTCCCCAAGCCATCCCTTCCAGATTGCGGATGCCGTCGGGGAACTGGGCGGGATCATTAAAGTTGAACACTTCGGTTTTGGTAAACGACTGCGTTTTTGCGTCAAGTTGTGCCCGGTACAGCCGCGCCAGTACGACCTCCCGTTTCACCTGATCTTCGCCCAGAAAAATGTGGTAGGCGCGTTCCAGCACCAGCAGGGTGGAGTCGTCGATCGCCAGCAATTCGGCAATACCGCCGGGTTTATCGTTTTGGTAATATGCATTGGGAAACCGGTCGATAGGGTAGCTGATCGAGTCAGGTACGTTGCCAGCTACTGGGTCTTTGTAACGGAGGAAATGAACCGTCGGCCTGTTGAGTGCCGTTTCGCCAGCCCAACCGGCTTCGGGCGCGACCCAGAGTTGTCCCGACGGCGTAATCACCAGTCCCTCGACACCCTTGTTGGATGACCCGCTGACCTGGCTCAGCAGCCGCACGGCCCGCTCCGGACGGCCCAGATCACGGCTTTTCAGGGCCAATACCACCGTCGAATCCTGTTCGCCCGCGTTTACCGAATCCCGCTCGGCCGAGAGGTAAACCAGCTCGCGGCGGGCATCGTAACGGATACTTTCAAAACTATACGGTGCGGCAGTCGGCGTGAGCAATTGCGCGTCGGCAGCGGGCGGTAGCTTATCGGCCAGAAAGATATTTCCCTCGTTGGCACGCGTTCGGGACCCGCCCCGGTCGCTCACCACATACCAGCCCCGCTCAGGTACGTAGTCGATACCCGACAAGCCCCGAAACGCGCCGTCATTGTAGGCCGGCGAGAAGGTCGTACTCGACACAAATGTGAACGCCTGACTCTGTGCCCCGAGGCCGACACACATGAACAGAAGTAGCAAGAGCATGCGCTTCATGGAGCAACGATCACTTTGTTTCACCGGCGGGGAGGGCTTTTCCCTGGTCGAGCAGTTCGATTTCGCGCTGATCGGCTTCCGGCAGCTGAAGCGTCCAGCCCATCGACCCGGCTAGTTGAAACATCATGTACTGAATCTGATTATTGGCGATGCGGGGCAGATCGCTCTGCATGGCCCGTTCGTGCATCACCTGCTTGGCTTCTTCCAGAATGCTGGTGTAGGCTTCGCTGCTGAAATGGTTGAAGATACCCGCCTGAATGTCGTAAAACTTATAATCGGTATCGATCGACAGGATTTCGGGTTCGGGGAAAGCCTCGACAACCAGCGTTTTCTCGCCGGGCTGAGCTTGCCGAAACCGTACTTTCTGAAAATCGAACCCCACCAGCACCTTCGACTTGGCAATGATCATGGCTTTTTTGGGGTCGTTGAACACGTACAGAATCGTCTTCTGATCCTGGTAATTGTAGATCTCCGAGAAATAGCCCTCGGCCATTACGACTTTAAACACTTTCTCGATGCGCTCGAGCAGCAGCGTCGACTCGTGGCGCACGTCGGTAACGGCGTTGGTGGGCTTCCGGCGCAGCCACAAACTCAGGCCAACGCCCCCGGCTCCGCCGACGGTTAGTAACAGTAGGGTATTCAGAAAGTCCATAAACGAATGTACGGTGTGCGGTGGATAATGAACAGGGTACTAAGCGGCTACTTTCTTAGACGACTGCAGTCGGCAGTTTATTCACCCAATTCCTCGAAGCGTTTGTATTGCTTCCGGTACAGGGTGGCGGCTTCCGGGTCAGGTTGAAAGGTATGCCCAAATTCGGTGGTTGCGGCCAAGTCGGTCAATGATAGCGGTTTATCAGTGGCACTGGCCAGCGCAAACTGAGCCAGCTTAACCGCCCCGATAGCTCCGCTTTCGTTGCTGGCGTTGAGCCGCACGGGTACGTTGAAGATGTCGGCCATCATCTGCACCCAGAATTCCGACTGTGCAAAGCCGCCGTTGGCATGGATCACCCGCGTTGGGCCAGCGTTGCGGGCCAGCAGCAGTTCGGTACGGCGCAGGTTGAAGAGCACACCTTCCAGCGCGGCTCGGGCGAAATGTGCCCGCGTGTGCAGCCAGTCGACGTGGTGGTAGCTGCCGCGCACGCTGGCGTCCCAGAGCGGAGCCCGTTCGCCCTGCAAATAGGGCCGGAATAACAGACCGTCTGAACCGGGCGGCACCGTGGCGGCTTCGGTCAGCACGGTTGGGGTATCTTGCTGAACAAGTTTCTCCGACAGCCATTCGAGCACGTTAGCGCCGTTGTTGGTGGGGCCGCCAACCACATACCGGTCAGGGTCGGCAGCGGTGCGGGCGTGGAGCAGGTAGGAAAAGAGTCGATCATCGCCCACAGGCCGGGAACTCGTCCGGCGAACAGCGCCGCTGGTGCCGATGGTGATGGTGGTTACGCCCGGCTCGATGGCCCCGGCTCCCAAATTCGCCAGGCAGCCATCCGACGCGCCAATAATGAGCGGCATATTGGGCGCGAAAATGGCCGACTGCCCCGCCTGCGGCTGGTAGGCAACGGTATGCGTGGTGTTGACGGGCGTAGATAGCTGATCGGCGCGGACGTTGGCGACGGCCAGCGCAGGGGCCAGCCAGGTACGTTTGGCGTTGTTGAACAAGCCCGTGGCGCCCGCCATCGCGTAGTCGATTTCGTAGCGGCCCGTCAGTTTCCACCACACGTATTCTTTGAGCGACAGCCAGCGAACGGCCCGTTTGAGCAATCGCGGATTGTGCGCGCTGAACCAGGCCAGTTTGCAAAGCGGCAACATCGGATGCACAGGTACGTTCAGCGCCTTTGTCACCTCGGCGTGGCCCGTGCGGATGGCGAGGGCTTCGCGGCTCGCCCGGTTGTCTGACCAGATCAGGGCGTTGGTGAGGGGGCGGCCGACATCATCGACCGCCAGTAGACTATGCATGGCGGTACTGAAACAAACCCCGGCCAGCTGGTCGGCCTGCGGACCTAGTTCGGCGAGGCATTCGCTTATGACCTCGCCAAACAAGGACCAGATGGCCTTTGGGTCTTGCTCGGCCCAGCCGGGTTTGGGTACCAGCGTTGTTACAGGCCGGGTGGCCTGCGCAATGGGTTGGCCCGTTTCGGTATCAATCGCCAGTGCTTTTAGGTTGGTCGTGCCGATATCAACGCCAAGTAACAGCATACGTCAGTGGATCGTGTGTAGTGAATGCGGCAAGTGCCTAGCGGCGGCTTCCAGCAAACGAAGCTATTACACATTATCCATTCTCACGTATACGGGTACGTTGGCAAAAGGCCAGATCAGGGTTCAGTGGTCCATAATCGGGCATTCCGACAACTAACAATTCACTACTAATCAACTGCTTAATAAGCTACAAACGTACCTATCGTCCCATCAGTCGTACGCGGATTTCCGTATCTTCTTTTACCTCGAAAGCGGCCTGATCAAACGAAGGCGGGCCCATCAGCATGGCAATGTTGGAGAAGCCGAAGGGTTCGGTGGGCATCATCCCCGCCCGGTCCATCACCTTGTTGTTGTTCAGATCCTGATAGAGCTGAATGGCGTATTGACCCGCCTTCAGGTTGGGAATCACGATCGTCAGCGGCCCTTCGGCAGGCACCGCTACCGCCGTATCCAGATCTGATTTTCCCATGAAATTTTCGGGTTTCATAATCAGTCCGACGTGCATCGTGCCCGTTCGCTGACTGATGTTCGGAATATTGATCGTCAGCTTGTAGGTACTATTCTGAGCCAGCAGGGGGCGATGTACAAACAGGGCGGCGATCAGCAGGGCGATGGTGTATAGCAGCGTTTTCATAGAAGAGCGCGGTTTGGTTTCTGGTTCAAACCTATTGCTCGCTTGCTACATGGCCGACAGGCAGGGGTGAACAGCACGCTTTTGGGACAAACGGCACAGGGTGGCGCGTATCTTTAGCCATTCTGATTCAGCTGCCGCCTCGATGAGTCCGACCGATGATCTTTTTCCGCCCGTCAGTCCCCGCATCGCCCGGGACCGTTTTCTGGTTCGTGATGACCAATGGGAGCAGCGGTTCCGGCCCGATTTCGACCAGTTTATCATTGCGTCGCTTGCCTTTGCCCGGCCTGTGATCAAGCTGCCCGTGCCGGCGGCGCGCACGAGCAACCACGCCTTCTTTCTGCTTACCGACGGCACCCTGGACCTGACAGTAGGGCATCAGGCCTACACGATGCAGCCGCAGCAGTTGGCCGTTGTTCCGGCGATGCAGATTTTCTCGATACCAGCCATTAGCGAGACGGCAGCGGGTTACATGTGCTTTGTAGATCGCGACAGGCTAGCTAACGCCACTCACAAACTCCCTTATGATTTTCTGAAGCTAACGGGCCAACCACTGATTTCACTAACAGATGCCCAAACCGGGTTCATCGACGCGCTACTTGGCCGCCTGGCCGTCGAGTACTACGAATCAGGTGCCAGCCGCAACGATCTGATCGGGCCGTATTTGCAGGTGCTGATGGCCGAAATAAACCGGGCGTATGCCGGTACGTTGCCCACTCAAACCGATGCGGGCGACCGGCTGGTGCAGGGCTTCATGGATTTGCTCAATGCCCCCGACAACCGGCGAGTGCGGGTGAGCGAGTATGCCGACAGCCTCAACGTGAGTCCTAACCACCTGAACAAAGTAGTAAAGGCACGTACCCGGCAGTCACCCTCGGTCTGGATCGATGGGCGGCGGGTGCTGGAAGCCAAAGTGCTGCTTTACCAATCGGCGCTGACGGTTGGGCAGATTGCCGCCGAACTGGGCTTTGCCGATCAGTCAGCTTTTGGCAAGCTGTTCCGGCGTTACGCACAAACCAGCCCAGCCGCTTTCCGAAAAATGATTGACAGAGACCAATTTCTGCCGGGTATGGCCTAACGCCAACCAACATACAGACGTGACCTTTGCGGGCAGAAACTGCCTGTCAAATGCTGTATCAAATTGCTTTAATACTCCACAATGCCCTGCGCTGGCTGGTGCTGTTTAGCTTGCTGGGTACGTTGGTGAGCGCTTTTTCGGGGCTGATCAACCGCCGCTTATACACCAAGTTAGACCAAACCATTCGGGTCGTGGCTACGTCTGTTGCCCACACCCAGTTGCTGGTTGGTTTTTACCTCTACGCCGTCAGCCCGATCATCCGCTATTACTGGCGCGAAAAACCATCGTTCAGCGAGGCGGCGGCATTTCCATTTTTCGCCCTTATTCATATTAGCCTGATGCTCACCGCCGTGGTGTTGATAACGATCGGGTCGAGTAAAGCCAAGCGCCAGACCGAGGCCCGGCAGCAGTTCGGAACCACCGCCCTGTATTTCACCATAGGCCTTGTGCTGATACTGGCCGCGATCCCCTGGCCGTTTTCACCACTGGCAGCCCGGCCCTGGGTACGTTGGTAACTAGCTGCGTTTCGTGTTTGGCGTTTAACGTTTGATGTTCGCTCAACCATCTAACCAACTGTTTATCAACCAACTAAATCATCAAATATTAAACGTTAAACATCAAACGTTAAACGCTAAACCCCATGTTTTTCACCTCACCTAAACTCCGCTTGCGGGTGGCCAGTATGCTTGAAGGTACGTCGTTGCTGGTGCTGTTTCTTGTGGGCGTACCGATGAAACACCTCTATCAGCAACCGGGGGTTGTGCAGGCGGTTGGGCCCATTCACGGGCTGCTGTTTGTCTGGTATGCGCTCACCGTTATTCAGGCCAAAACCGAGTACCGCTGGCCCTTGGGCAAGACACTGCTGGCCTTGATTGCTTCGTTCGTACCCGGGGGTACGTTCTACGCCGACCATGTGATTTTCCGAAAACTGCGCGAACAGACTCAGGAGCCATGAATGTGTTGGTTTTTAAAACGAATATGGTCTGCGCCGGCTGCACACAAACGGTTGGACGGGCGCTGGGTACGTTCGGAAACACCATCCGCTGGACGGCCGATCTCGACGATTGCGACCGGGTTTTGCGGGTTGAAACGGCTACTGTTCCGGCACAGGTCATCGTTCAGGCCGTTGGGCAGGCGGGCTTTCTCTGCGAGGAATTGCAGTAAGCAAACGTACGTGCAAGTTGGCTATCAGATGAGATTGGGAGGTACGTTATCTTTACCAGATTCCGGCTCACCTTAACATCATATGGCTAACCTAAACACGACCATTAATAAGACACACCGCTACGATGCCATCGTCATCGGCTCAGGCATGAGCGGCGGCTGGGCAGCGAAAGAATTGTGCGAAAAAGGGCTCAAAACGCTGGTGCTGGAAAAAGGCCGGATGGTCAATCACGTGGAGGATTACCCCACGGCCATGAAAGACCACTGGGAGTTTGAGCACCGCGGCGCCCTCAACCAAGACGATCAGAAAGCCTATCACGTGCAGACGCGCAGTGGCTTCGTCGGCGAGAGCAACAAGCATTTTTTTACCAACGATCTCAACGACCCGTACATCGAAACCAAGCGGTTCGACTGGATTCGGGGCAACCACGTAGGCGGGCGCTCCCTGACCTGGGGGAAACACTGCTACCGCTGGAGCGACCTCGATTTTACGGCCAACGCCCGCGAGGGAATCGCCGTCGACTGGCCCATCCGCTACGCCGACCTGGCCCCCTGGTACAGCTACGTGGAGAAGTTTGTGGGCATCAGCGGCGAAAAACTGGGCCTCGATCACCTGCCCGACGGCGAGTTTCTGCCGCCGATTCCGCTTAATTGTCTGGAGTCGCACTTCCGGCAGGCGATGAAGAAAACGTACGGCAACCGCTACGTAACGCCGGGCCGCGTCGCCCACCTGACCGACCCACAGCCCTGGCATCTCGAACTGGGGCGGGGAAAATGCCAGAACCGGAACCGCTGCGGCCGGGGCTGCCCCTACGGCGCTTATTTCAGCAGTAACGCCGCCACGCTGCCCGCCGCCAACCGCACCAACAACTTCGCTATCCGGCCGCATTCGGTGGTGCACTCGATTATTTACGACGAAGCTACAGGCCGGGCCACGGGCGTGCGCGTGGTCGATGCCGAGTCGAAGGAGATGACCGAGTTTTTCGCCAACCTCATTTTCTGCTGCGCCTCTACAGTGGCCACTACGCAGATCTTGCTGAACTCAACGTCGAAGCGGTTTCCTAACGGCATGGGCAACGACAGCGGCGAGCTGGGGCATAATATCATGGATCACCACTACCATGTGGGTGCCATGGGCAGCTACGATGGCTTCGAGGATCAGTATTACAAAGGCCGTAAACCCGCCGGGCTGTTCATTCCCAAATACGTTAACATCGACGAGAAATCGAAGAACCCGAATTTCCTGCGGGGCTACGACTATCAGGGCGCCGGAGCCGGCCGCGGCAACTGGGGCGGGGGCGTCAATACACCGGGCGTTGGGGCGGCGTTTAAAGAGTCACTGTTTAAGCCGGGCGGCTGGGGCATGGGCCTCATGGGCTTCGGCGAGGTGCTCCCCTATCACGACAACAAAGTGACCCTGCACCCCGACAAAAAAGATCAGTGGGGGTTGCCCATGCTGGTGTTCGACGCCGAATTCAAGCAAAACGAGCTGGCGATGCGTAAACAGATTATGGCCGATGCCGCCGAGATGCTCGACGCGGCCGGTTTCAAAGACATCACCACCTTCGATTATTCGGGTGGCATTGGTGTGGGCGTCCACGAGATGGGCACAGCGCGGATGGGCCGCGACCCTAAAACGTCGGTTGTGAACGGGAATAATCAGCTTCACAGCGTCCCGAACGTATTCGTGACTGATGGGGCGTGTATGACCTCGTCGTCGTGCGTGAATCCGTCGATTACCTACATGGCCCTGACGGCCCGCGCTGTTGATTTCGCCACGAAAGCCAAAAACCGTAACGACCTATGAACCGCCGCAACGCACTCAAAACCTCGGCTCTATTTATGGGCTACGCCGTTTCGGCTACAGCCCTGACCGAAACCTTCATCGCCTGCCAGAAAACGGTCAACCTGAATTGGAAACCCGTTTTCCTGACCAACGAACAGGGGAACACCGTCGCCGAAATCACCGAGACGATTTTACCCAAGACCAGCACGCCGGGCGCGAAAGAATTGGGCGTGCCGCAGTTTGTCGATAAGATGCTGCACGACCTGCTCGCTGAGGAAGATCAGAAAGACTTTATCGCCAGTCTGGAGGCACTTGATGACCGCTGCGAATCGGAATACGGCAACTCGTTTGTCGACTGTACGCCCGCTCAGCGCGAGGCTTTCTTGCTAACCCTCGATAAAGAGGCCGAACCGTTTCCGCCGTCACTTTGGGGGATTACGCTGAAACCGTCGGGCCCACCGGCCTTTTTCCGGCGCCTCAAAAGCTTGACGCTACTGGGCTATTATACCAGCGAGAAGATCGGCAAAGAGGTATTGGCCTACGACCCCGTCCCCGGCGAGTACATTGCCTGTATGCCCCTAAACGGCCAGAACGCCTGGAACGAGTAGTATTTTTTTCTCTGCCTGCATTCTGGCTTCCTGGTTGGTATGACAGAATGCAGGCAGAAGATCACAGCACCGCTTTCGGCTTTGTGGTCATAAACTCTTTGAGATAGTAGGGTTCGAATGCAACCAAATCCTCAAACTGCCCGGCGGTATATGCCTGAGCAGCTAACGTACCTACCGTGCGGGCCGAGGGACGTACCTGCGCAGCCGGGAAGAGCGCGTTAGGGTGCGTCAGAACGGGGCGAGCCTTGGCGGATCCATCGCCGAAAAACACAACCGGCTGTTGGGCTAGCCAATCGGCAAATGATTGTTCGTCCAGGATAGTCGCCGAGGTAGGCTTAACCTCTTGGCCCTGTTGATCATAAATAGCGCAGTAGACTTCCATTCGCCGGGCGTCGATCATAGGGCAGAGTAACGTACCTGTATCATAAAACGGCCGAATCTGCTCGGTCATGGCCGCCAGTGTGTTGATACCAATCAGCGGTTTATCGAGCGCGAAGCAAAGGCCTTTGGCCGTTGAGACCCCAATACGAAGTCCGGTGTAGGAACCGGGGCCTTTCGCCACCGCAATCGCCGACACGTCGGTTAGGGCATAGCCGGCATGCGCGACGACATCGTGCAATAAAGTAGTCAGGCGCGATGACGCCGTGCGTTCGGTAAACAGTTCGTAACAGCCTAGTAAGTCGCCCGTCAGGGTATGCAAGGCGGCGGAGCATACAGTGGTGGATGTATCGAGAGAAAGAAGCATAAACGGGTAAAGTAAAGAGAAAGGCGAAAAGGGACTGATGACGCCAGAGCAACTACGCTGGCGTCATCAGTCCCTTTTCGCCTTTCTCTTCTCTATTTCTTTTTCAAAATTCCGTTGTACCGGTTCATGTCTTTGAACAGGTCAAGGGCGGCTTTGATATCGGGATCGGTCGAAAATGACGCCTCTTTCAGGCCTTTTTGCAGGTAGTAGTGGCTGGCAATTTCCTCTTCCAGCAGCGTCCGGATTTCGGTCTGGAAGGTCTTCATGTCAGCATCTTTGCTGTGCGACATTTTTGATTTCAGCGCCTTCAACTGATCCTGAATCTGGTCGAAATACTTTTCTTTTTTAGCCGACGCTTCCAGCACACCCAGGTCTTTCTCGACCTGCGTGGTGTAGTCGTATTCTTTGTCAGACACCCACTTTACAAACTCCTGATACTCGGCGTCGGTAAGGCGGAACTCGCGCGCTGGTTTGATCGTCGGGTGTTCGCTCTTGTATTTGACGGCGTAATCGAAAATATGTCCCTTGCTGGTCAGGCTCTGGGCAATGGGCGTCGGCGTCTGGGCCTCCGTCTGGATATCGGGCGTTACCCCACCCCCATCATACACCACCCGACCCGCACGGGTTTTGAACGCTGTACGGAGCGAATCGGCAATTTTGCCCACGCTGCCGTCGGCGTTGCGGTGGCTGTAATCGATGGCCTGAATGCACCGGCCACTAGGGATGTAGTATTTAGCCGTCGTGATCTTCATACGCGTGCCGAACGAGAGCGGGCGGGTCGTTTGCACGAGGCCTTTGCCGTAGGTACGTTGCCCAATCAGCACACCCCGGTCATAATCCTGGATCACACCCGACACAATCTCAGCCGCCGACGCTGAGTGGTTATTAGTCAGTACCACGATGGGCATATCGGTGTCGAGGGCAGGAGCCATCGCTGAGTACGACTTATTCCACTCGGTCACTTTGCCTTTGGTCGTCACCACCTCCGATCCTTTCGGGATGAAGACGTTCGAGATATCGATGGCCTGATCGAGCAGCCCGCCGGGGTTTTCGCGTACGTCGAGCACGAGTTTCTTCATGCCCTTTCCTTTCAACTCCTGATAAGCAGCCTTCACCTCACGCCCGGCAGCAGCCATGAAATCTTTCAGGTCGATATAGCCAACCTCATCGTTGAGCATACCGTAGTAGGGTACGTTGGTCACCTTCACCACGTCGCGTTGCACCTGTAGGTCGACGGGGGCTTTCTGGCCGTACCGTTTCACCGTCAGCTTCACCGACGTACCTGTCTGGCCACGCAGCAGCTTACCCGGATCGGCATCCTGGCGGGCCTTGATATCGACGCCGTCGATTTTCAGAATCTCATCGCCGATCTGTAAACCCGACTTTTCGGCCGGCGTTCCTTCATACAGCATCATCACCACGTTGCGCCCCTGTCGATCGCCGATCACGGCCCCGATGCCGTTGTAGCGGCCCGTGGTCATGGTCATGTAATCTTCGATGTCGTCTTCGGCGTAGAAGTTGGTGTACGGATCAAGCGATTTCAGCATCGCGTCGATGCTCGTTTTCACCATCCGGTTGGGGTTTACTTCGTCTACGTAGTACATGTTCAGTTCTTTGAACATGGTGGCGTAGATGTCGAGGTTCCGCGCGATTTCGAAGAAGCGATCATCGCGGGTGAAGGCCGTCAGCCCACCCGCAACGAGCAGGGCCGAGGTGCCAAGTATAAGTTTTTTACGGAGCCGCATAACGTAATGAACAATGTACGATGAATAATGTACGATGAATAACGAACGACGCCTTGACAGGGCAAGCTCATTGTGCATTGTTCATCGTACACTATTCATTCTTTTGAGTGCCAATTTCATGCCTTTATCTATCTCGTCAAACGAAATTTTGACCTTGGCGGTATACAGAAACGTAATCGCGACGGGAGAGACAGCGGCCTTCTGCAAGATACACTTATTCAGCCGATATGCCTCGCGACAACGCCGCCGTACGAGGTTACGGTCTACCGCTTTTTTGAAGGCGCGTTTAGGTACGCTAAACAGTACCTGAGGCGGCGGCGGGCTGGGTACGTTGGCGATCGCCTTGTCTACGTCAGCAGCCTCTAGGCCCGGTACGTCGGCCGGGTCAGGTACGTTGGCAGCAGACGCCTGACCGGGCAACACAAACATCACCCGAAACGGATGCGCGTAGACCGACTGTACCGCGTCGGAGCCAGTCTGAGCGCTGCGATCGAAGAGCCGGTTGATGAGCTTCTTGCTCGTCAGGCGTTCGGTTTTGGGGAAGGTGTTGGGCATAAAATGCACAAAGCTACGCGGATATGAGCTGAATCACTGAGTAAATAGGGCGGATATTCCCGAGTAAATCAAACCGAGGGGTCTACTAAGCAACTCTTCAGTTTGTAAACGGATTGTATTTTATTTGCACCTAATACATACCACACTGTTCGCGCTACACGGGAAGAATGCATTCAATATGACCAACAATACCACATCAGCCATTACTGAATTTGCTACTCTTTTTCCCGAGTTTGCCGACCACACTGAGTTGATCATCCAACTCAGTGGCCTACTCAGAAAGCACGTGCTACGCCCCGGTCAACTGCTTGTTACCTCAGGCGAAGAAAACGACAGGCTGTATTTTATCGCGAGCGGCATGATTCGTGGCTTCTATTATACGGATACGGATACGGATACGGATACGGATACGGATACGGCGATAACATCCTGGTTTGAAGCCGAGGGGGGGTACGTGGCCATACCGCATAGTTACTTTGGTGGCGAGCCTTCGCGCGAGAGTATTGAAGTGCTGGAAGCTGGTGTGGCCTTCTCGATAGCACGTAACGACCTTCAACGCCTACAGGCGATTACCCCTGCTCTGGGCATGGTGCTTCGCAACATTATAGTCCGTTACATGGTACGGATGGAGCATCAGCTACGGGCGTTGCGTATGACGACGACCCGGCAGCGAGTGGCGTATTTTCGGCATTACTTTCCCTCTATTTACAAACGCGCTGCATTGAAACACATTGCTTCCTTTCTGAATATGACCCCCCAGACCCTAAGCAGAATTAGGGCAGAAAAAGATTGATGATGCACATTTACCTAAAAGGATATACTTATTATCAGATCTTTATTAATTAGTTTATATCAATTCGCTAATTGCCCCAGATTAATCACTGATTAAAATTTCAAACAAATCTTTGCAACAAGTAAGCCCCGCACAAGCATTGGAGCGCGTTGGCGGGGCTTATGAGTCTGATTGTTCAACCAAAACTCTGTGCAAAGATGCGCAAAATTTTAATTGCTGCGGTATTAGTGCCGCTTGGTATGCTTTGGGGGTGTCAGGACCGGGTTGACTCGGCCTTGCCTGTCACACCTCAAGTAGCTGAGTACGTAGAAGGCTCAGCGGGTGAAACGTATGACCCCGTGTTGGAAGAATTCGCCAAAACATTGGCAGCCTCGATGACGGATATTTCCATGCGGGAATTCGTGCACACGGAAGCCGCAAGAGCTTTCGACGGTGATCAGGACATTTTAGTGCAACAGGTCGGCAACAAAGCGTTTGAAAAGACGCTGGTCAGAGCCAATAGCGAACGGGCCCGGAGCGGCGCACGAACAACCGCCTTCTCCCTGCGAGAATACACGGCCAAACGGCCCTTGTTGAACGTTGCTGTACCTGTTCATAACGATGAATGGCAACCGACCATGTATACACCGCTAGTGGCTGTTTCCCCAACCATCAACGATGAATATAGAGTGAAATACATCAAGGCGTTTGACAGCAAAGGTAACGTCCATTGGCTGAGCACTCGTGGAGTACCTGATAAGCCGGTCGTGGTAGTAGGACTGAATGAGCGTGTTCGGATGGATGCCACCGGACAGATGAAGTTGAAAGCCAACCTTGTTTCGCTGCAAAAGTCGGGCAAGCGCCCAACTGGTCAACCTGCCATGATGAACATCGAACAATTACCTGATGATGGCACCGGGGGTGGTGGAACTGGTGGTGGTGGAACTGGCGGTACCTGCCACTTTCAAGACAATGCACTTTTGCAAATTCCTCGTCTGGAGGTTAATAATATCGAGCCTTTCGAGACTTGGGATCGTGGAATGCCAGAAATCTGCCTTGAGTCGTATGGTATTAACCCTACAACCAACACCGAACGGAAATTCAGAAGGTTTATATGGCTAGGCCAGAATAATGCATTTAGGCAACCTGGGCCTTGGAGTGGGTTTGGTTATAGCCCATACCAATCTTTCGATGTGAATAACATTGAAACTTGGAACACGAGCCTATTCGGCTCGGAGCTTGCCTTCAAGTTTTGGGAGGAGGACAGCGGCGGAACAGATGCCAGTGCATCTCTCAAACTAGGACTGATTACTATCACAGTTAATTTAGGTGCGGGAGATGATGAAATTGGTGACCTATGGTTATACCGCTGTGGCGATAACCAAATTTACCAAAACAACGGCCAGAATTTTAAACAATTGCAAAGCAGAAATTCTAATTTCTGGATTTTCTTTCGTACAGTCTGATTAAACCGTTAGCTCATCCTGATTCTTCATACGTTGATGAATGGAAACCTCAACTAACAAGATCAGAAGTACTGACTTCATTTTTGTTAGTTGAGGTCTATCAATTAACATACTTTTTTCACCAAACCCAGTCCGTGCAATGAAATCTATTCAATTTTCAGTGTTGCTTTTAATAAGCATCATTTTCTCCTGCAAGAATGATGATCAGATTTTGGGCAATCGTGTGGCCGGAACATGGTCACTTGAGCGAATACGGTATGCTAACCCTAATCGTCCCGGCATGGACACTACTATTACCCTGCAAGGTGCCACAATGAGGTTCGATGCCTGTCAGTACAAGCGTGGCGAATCCCTCAACTGCACAGGACAACATCAGGTGTTCAATAATAGCGCAGTACCGTTCAACTTTGATATTGACGGTGTGAAGCAGTCTTCGTTAAGTCTTAATCAGCAGTATAATCAGTATACGCCTAAAAGAGGCGATCTGGATTTAAATGGAAATTACTTCATTTCTTTCTCTGATAACAATAATCAGATGGAGATGAAGGGAAGATACTATTTGTATGGCTCTGATAAGGTGTTAGACGAGACCGCTTATTTCACACTGAAGCGAAATTAGGAACTGATCAACTTCCTTGCTTGAATTGATGAAGAGGCTGATTCTATGTATGCTATTTTTAGCTGTGTTCATGCAGATTTCCACAGCTCAGCCCAGTGTTACGATCAGCGGTTTTGTACGAGAGATGGGTAGCGACGAAGCCATGCCCAGCGTTACGGTTCGAGTATTAAATCAGTCTGTTGGCACTACAACAAACTACTATGGGTTTTACACACTAACCGTCCCTAAAGCGCTCATAACCGCTTCTACTGCGCTGACACTGGTTTATAGCAGTGTTGGCTACGATGTTGTTTATGAGCGAGTTGATTCACTGGCTTCGCAGACTCGCCACGTGTCTTTACAATCCACAGCTCGTATGCTCAGTGAAATAACTGTGATAGCCC
This sequence comes from Fibrella musci, assembly GCF_041321105.1. NCBI lineage: Bacteria > Pseudomonadati > Bacteroidota > Cytophagia > Cytophagales > Spirosomataceae > Fibrella > Fibrella musci. Next base: position 529,642 of record NZ_JBGGWD010000002.1, read on the forward strand.
AGCAGGAAAAGCTTTCTGAACAAAGTCAGATGAGCCAAGTATCAGTGTCGATGCAACAGGTACGTCAGATGCCCGTGCTCCTGGGCGAAAAGGACATATTGAAGGCATTGCAACTGTTACCCGGTGTGCAGAAGGGCAATGAAGGACAAACCGGCCTGTACGTTCGAGGTGGTGGTCCAGATCAGAACCTGTTTCTGCTTGATGATGCTGTCATTTATAACGTAAGTCATCTGTTCGGCTTCTTTTCTATCTTCAATAACGATGCATTAAAGCGGGTTGATTTATATAAGGGAGGCTTTCCGGCACGGTATGGCGGACGTATTTCGTCGGTAGTGGATATTCAGATGAAAGAAGGAAACCGACAACAGTTTAGTGGCGAAGCCAGTATTGGCCCACTCGCCGGAAGGGTAATGCTGGAGGGACCGTTACTTCGTGAAAAGCCGTCTTCTTACCTGATTTCAGCCCGTCGTACCTTTCTTGATCTGCTACCGGTACTCGGTGCCGCTCCGTCCTTTTATGATCTAAATGCCAAAGCCAACATTGATCTGACAACCCGTGATAAATTTTATTTAAGCGGATACATAGGCCGCGATGCGTTTGGCGGGGGCGGTGGGGGCATCAATTGGGGCAATACGGCTGTGACCCTCCGATGGAACCGGCTACTTTCTCAAAAACTATTCGGTACGGTAGCACTTATTGCCAGTAACTATCGCTTTCGAGTCTTTACTGAGTCAGGTACTGGTAGTAAGCAGGTATCACTTGATTACACATCAGGCATCCGTGATTTAACGGCTAAATATGATCTTGACTGGCACCCTAATGCTGCGCATACTATTCGACTGGGGGCATCGGTCACAAACCGGCGCTTCACGCCCAATGCTCGCGTACAACGCACAGCCGACCGCGACACCAGCAACCTTGATCAAATTAAGACATTAGCCACCGAAGCGGCGTTGTACATTGAAGACGACATACGTGCTTCATCATGGCTACGCGCCAATATCGGCTTACGGGCCGTCCTATTCAACGTCAAGGGGCGTACTTACAGCTACGCTGAACCAAGAGTGTCGTTGGCACTCACGCCGATAGCAAACTGGGCCTTTAAAGGCTCTTACGCTCGCATGAATCAATTCATGCACCTGCTGTCAAGTTCAGGTTTGGGGTTGCCCACTGACTTATGGGTACCCACCACTGACCTGGTTGCCCCGCAGCAGGGGTGGCAGCTTACCGCAGGTGTTGCGCACGACCTGCCAAGCCGAGCTATTACGCTGACAATCGAAGGATACTATAAAGAGATGCAAAATTTAATTGGCTATCGCGATGGTGCTTCTTTTCTGGCCGTTGATCTTTCTGCCACGATTGACCCAACATTGACGTACAACACGAATTGGGAAGACAACATTGTAGTTGGTAGAGGTCGGTCGTATGGAACCGAACTACTTCTACAACGTAAAGAGGGTCGGCTTACAGGTTGGGTAGGTTACACATTATCATGGACTATCCATCAGTTCAACGCCATTAACGGAGGCCGTGAGTTTTACCCTCGCTACGACCGCCGCCATGACGCTTCAATAGTGTTATCATATAAACTGAGACCACGCCTGACACTTTCTGCCAATTGGGTTTATGGAACAGGTAATACTATTACCCTGCCATTGGGCACATACTTGGCTGGTATTAACTCTCCTTCCGCTGGATATACTACTGGTTCACTTGAACCTTCAGGCGTAGCTGTTGTTAGCTCCACGTTATATAGCGACCGTTTTGCTTTTCGAGTAACACCTTACCACAGGCTCGATGTTGCGGCTCGATTTGAGAAGCCAACGCGCCGAGGCCGTGTGCGTACTTGGGAGCTAAGTATCTACAACGCGTACAATCGGATTAATCCATTCTATTATACCACGCGTCAAGATAGATTTAGCAATGAGTCGAAGCTATTTCGTGTAGGCCTATTTCCTATTTTACCCTCAGTTAATTATAGTTTAAAATTTTAATTAGTATGCTCTTACGCCAAAGTTGGTTGTGTTTGCTATTAGGCTTAATTAGCTGCGATGATGTATTATTGCGATCAACGCCAGAGACTATTCCTATTCCGCGCGTAACGCAATCATACGTAGCAGTATTTTTATCACCCAATAGCCCCACAGTTGACGTTCTATTAACTAGAATAACGTCCGCGGCAGGGGAAGGTTATGAATCTGATGCACTTGGTATACCCGATGCAACAGTGACGATCTTACGCGAGGATGGCAAAATTCTTTCTGTGCCTTATCGAAATGGTATTCGGTATCAGGTTTTGAATAATGGCTTTGTGCAGATAGGTAGGCATTATAAGTTATTAGTCAAATTACCAGGAGGCACTCAACTGGAAGGTTCTTGCACCATTCCAATTAAAAATATTGACGCTGGGCAAATTAAAGTTAACGATCTTGGGGATAACAGACTACGAGTATCTTGGACAGATGTAACCCCGGAAGTCGACTACTATGCTATATTAAACGGGAGTATGCAAGCCTCTCGGCGTGACACGACATATGCCTCAATTGATCCGCTTTTTGTGTTAACTGACGTTGGCAATGACGTTAGCAAGAGGGTTTATTCACCTACGCTTAATAAAGCATTTGATCTGCCTGATGAAAGTAGCGTCGTTAACTTCAATAATATTATTTTGTGTCGAACAGACTCAGCCTATTTCGCTTATCACAAATCAGTTGCTGATAAAGAAGCCGCCCGAGAAAATCCGTTTGCTGAACCTATCAACTTATACTCTAACATAAAGGGTGGATACGGCATATTAGCCAGCTATATAGGAGTTCGTGTCGTTTGCAAAGGAGAGCGAATTGTTCAGGTTCGCGAATAATAACAGCAAACTAACAAAGCCCCCTGCGCATTCACTCCGATGTTATTGGCAAGGAGCTTTGTGTAGCTATGCGTCAAGATTACATCTTAAATCGGTTGTCTTTCTTCTCGTCTGACACGGTCAGTTTCCAGCGGCCTTTGGCCCGGCGACGCGCCAATACGCTCTGGCCGTCAGGCGTTCGGTTTTGGGAAATATGTGACGCATAAAACGTTCAGAACTATGAGGGTATGAGCGGAATCAGCGACTTACTGGCTATCTATCAGGCAACAGCTATCAATTTTGTCGACATTTATTTCGCACCAGGTTACAACTTTTTTCGGGTGGCACTGGTCTTGTAACTGTCGGAGGCTCATCGTTATCCCCAAGCCTTTCTTACATAGGGTGCTCAACGGATTGAAACCGGTCTTTTGCCTTCTCCTTTCTACTATTATGTTCTAACCAACTCAACGATGAAAACGCATAGTTTTTTCCTGGCCTGCCTGCTGGGCCTGCTGCATACTGCTCACGCCCAAACCGAAAAGGGGACATTGGCCATCGGTATCAACGCCGCAAAAGGTATCTGGCGTACTGAACAAAGCGACGTTGCTAGCGGCAAAATAACGCCCTCTATTAGTTACTTTCTGAGAAAGAACGTGCTGATTGGGCTGAGCGTACCCCTCGAATCTGGCAAAACCAGTTATGCACGGGCTGGTTTAACCGGCGATCTGTCTCGCCTGAACAGCTCATCCATCGGGTTGGCGCTAATTGCTAGACGTTACTTTTTGGATGGTCGCGTCAAACCATTTGTTCATCTGGATGGCGGCTATACCTAGAATACGGTTCACTACTACCGATTGCTTCAGGATACGCCTTCAGGAATAGGCAGCGGGCAAACGATCAGAGCAAATGCCGGGTTAGGCATCAGCTATTTTGTCAACAACCGATTCAGTATCGAGGCAACCGCTACAATAGGAATTGCCAATGTGAAATGGGCCATTACGGAGAAGGCGCTAGACCCAGACAACCGCTTCCTGCTGCTCGGCATTGGTGTCAACTGGTATCTGTCTCCCCGCTCAAAATGAGTAGTTATTCAGGACAACAAGTCATTAAAAAAGCCGCTCTGATCATCAGAGCGGCTTTTTTAATGACTTGTAAAAGTCAGGCGTTACAGTTTGAACCGGTTGCCTTTCTTTTCGTCTGAAACGGTCAGCTTCCAGCGACCTTTCGCCCGGCGACGCGCCAGCACGTTCTGCCCGTTGGGCGTTGCCATCCGCTCCCGGAAGCCGTGCTTGTTGCGGCGTTTGCGGTTCGACGGTTGATACGTTCTTTTCATTGTATAGCTGCGACTAAAATGCCTGTTTCTGAATTGAGTCCGCAAAAGTAACAGAACGAATCGAGATCACCAAACAGAACGAGTTCAATGTTTAACGTCTAACGTTCGAGGTTGTAGTGCTGAGACTCAGGACACCTACGCAACTTTGGACCTTGGGCTTTGAACATTGAACTATTCTCAACGATCCGGTTAATTTTGTGGCCGATACGTTCAGCATCAGCTTCTCTTCAGTTCTATTCCATGTTTAAACGAACCAAGATTGTTGCCACGGTTGGCCCGGCCTCAGAAACCAAAGATCAACTGTTGGCCCTTGCCCGTGCGGGCGTAAATGTGTTCCGGCTCAATTTTTCGCACGGTACGCATGAAGACCACCTCATGCGCCTGAATCGCATCCGCGAGATCAACGAAGAGAATAACCTGAACCTCTGCGTTCTGCAAGATTTACAGGGCCCCAAGATTCGGATTGGTGCCGTTGAAGACCCTAAAAATGGTGTACCCATCCTGCCGGGCAACAAATTGGTCTTTACCAATGAAGAAGTCGTAGGTACGTCGGGTCGGGTAAGTACGCCCTACAAAGGCATGTACCGCGATGTGCGCCCCGGTGAGCGGATCCTGCTCGACGATGGCAAGCTGGAAGTGAAAGTAATTGGCGTGGAAGGCACCGACGTGGTCACTGAAGTGGTCTATGGTGGCCCCCTGAAGTCGAAGAAAGGCGTAAACTTGCCCAACACGAAGGTGTCGATGCCGTCGGTAACCGAGAAAGACTGGGCCGACCTCGACTTTGGCCTTGAGCACGACGTAGAATGGATCGCCCTCTCGTTTGTTCGGGAAGCGCGGGAGATTCACGAAATCAAAGAGTACATCAAATCGAAGGGCAAACTGGCCCGCGTGGTGGCGAAGATCGAAAAACCGGAAGCCATCATTAACATCGACGAGATCATCGAAGCCACCGATGCCATCATGGTGGCCCGCGGCGATTTGGGCGTTGAACTGCCCGCCGAAGAAGTGCCGATGATCCAGAAGATGCTGGTCGAGAAGTGCAACCGGGCGGCTAAACCCGTGATTGTAGCGACACAGATGCTCGAAAGCATGATCGACGCTCCCCGCCCGACCCGCGCCGAAATCAACGACGTGGCCAACTCGGTTATGGACGGTGCCGATGCGGTGATGCTCTCGGCCGAAACGGCGTCGGGTAGCTATCCTATCCTGGCTGTCGAGAACATGAGCGCGACCATCCGCAACGTGGAGGCCAACTCAGATAAGATTTATTACAAGCACCACGCGCAGGTGAATGATCACCCCGGCGAAAACGTGCTGAACGATAATGTGGTGATGAGCGCTTGCCGCCTTGCCCGCGACACGAAAGCCAAAGCGATTATTGGGATTACTACATCGGGCTACACAGCCGTGCGGTTGAGTCATCACCGGCCCAAGGCCAGCATCTTCGTATTCTCACCTGATGCCCGGCTGCGGAATGTACTCGGCCTCTACTGGGGGGTGCAGGTGATTCCCTACAACCCCGAAGCCAACCAGAACGCCGATCAGACCGTTGAGGCGATCAAGCAAACGCTGGTTGACCGGGGCGAACTAAGTTCTGGCGACATCTTCATTAACACGCTTAGCATGCCGCTCTCGAAGCAGCGCCGTACCAACACGGTGAAACTGAGCGTAGTCGAATAGGTACAGTGAGCAATGAACAGTACGCAGTATACAGTGATTACTATTGATCGGGCGCAGCCATCGTGAAGATCACTGTATACTGCGTACTGTTCATTGCTCACTGCCTTTCACCGCTTCGTAGTCGCTTTTGAGGCGGCCTACTTCGCGGGTCAGGAAGGTTTGTAGTTGTTGGTTGAAGTTCGCCTGCTCGTCGGCGGACAGGCTGGCATATAAGTCTTTCAACTCCTGATTGATGGCAGCACGCTCGTCGGCAGAAGCGGCGTTGATTGACCGAACGTGGTAGGTTCTGAAATCGTAGGTCGTCATAGCCGGTAAACGACAGCCTCCGTTTGGGAGTTCGTCAGCGGGTGGCTCCGTTCGCAGTAGGATAAGAATCCGGACGCCCCGTTAAACCTTTCGGGTAAATTGGCGTCTTACCCTTGTTTTATAATGGCATTAAGCCACGATAAGATTGGCTCGCTGTGAGCCAGGTATTTATTTTTGCGGGGTCGTTGTGAACCCGTGTTTTGTCTAACCAATTGCCCATTTCTTCTTTACAATGAAAAAAGCACTCAGCTTCCTTCTTGCCACCGCCGGTCTGGCTACGGCATCGTTTACGGCTCAGGCGCAGGATAATATTCCTGATGACATGAAGGCCCTGATGACAAAATACACGTGTATCGCCTGCCACCGCGTCGATACCAAACTCGTTGGCCCGGCCTACAAAGACGTCGCCAAACGCAACTACACCAACGATCAGATCGTTGAACTGATCTACAATCCGAAGCCGAGCAACTGGCCGGGCTACATCGCGATGGCCCCCATGAAGCAAGTGCCGAAGGAAGACGCGCTGAAACTTGCCACCTGGATTAACACCCTCGACGGCAAACCCGCTAAAGCCGGTGCCAAGAAAGGGACCGCCAAAGGCAAGAAAGCTTAAGACTGATTAATGTACAATGCACGATGTATAATGAATAATGGGGCTGACGCGCTTTACTCTTGCGTCAGCCCCATTATTCATTATACAGTATACACTGTGCATTAATTACCCCCTGATCGCTGCCGGACAACCTCGTAGAGTACGACGCCAGTAGCAACCGAGACATTGAGTGAGCCGACTTCGCCCAGCAGCGGAATCTTGACGTGGCCGTCGACGACGCGCAGGATGTCGGGCGAAATACCGTCTTCTTCGGACCCCATTACGATGGCGAGTGGGCCCTTGAAATCATTCGATAGCGTATAGAGATCGCGGTGCGATTTTTCGGTACAAGCCAGCACCTGCACACCCGACTTTTGCAGGTACGACACCGTATCGACCAGGCTAAACTCCCGGCAAACCGAAATATGGTTCAGGGCACCCGACGACGTTTTCATGGCGTCGGAGTTGATTGCCGCCGAGCCTTTGCCCGGAATCACGATACACTGCACCCCGGCGCACTCGGCCGTACGGGCAATGGCGCCAAAGTTGCGCACGTCGGTGATCCGGTCGAGCAGCAGCAGAAACGGAACCTCGCCGCGTTCGTGCACATCGGCCATCACATTCGAGAGTTTCACGTATTGGACCGCCGCCACCAGACACACCACGCCCTGGTGGTTTTTGCGCGTCAGACGATCGAGTTTCTCGACGGGCACGCGCTGGATTGTAACCCGATTCTGGAACGCCAGATTCTGAATATCGGCGTTGCTCAGGCTTTTCTCCATGTAGAGTTTGTCGATCTGCTGCCCCGAGCGTAGCGTTTCGATCACCGACTGAATGCCGTAGACCATCTCATCAGGTCCGGGTTCCGGGCGGGTTTCTTTGGGGCGATAGGCGGGCCGGGGCTTATCATACCCTCCTGAGCGGTTGTCGCGGTCGTTACGCGGGCGGCTGGGTACGTCGTTACGGTCGCGATCGTCGCGCCGCGGGTAATCCCGGTTATCACGCCCGCCGCCAGACCGGCCTACGGGCGATTGGCGACGCGGTTCTTCATCCCGTTGCGCTGGTTCATCGCCCCGATCGTCACGAGTAAAATCGCGCGGCCGGTTTTCGTCGCTGCGATCGTGTTCATTGGGGTTCCACTCATCATTGGGGCGATTTACTCGCGAATTGCGCCGGTTCTCCATGCTTCTACGACGGGGTACCAAATCGGCTGGTATTCGACATAACGCACCAGCTCATAATGGTCCTCGACAAATTGATTTTGTTTACGATTAAATGTAAAGTTCACTTCCGACAAGTTGCTGCGCTTGTTGTACACCCACACCTCGCGGTCACGGCTGCGTTGCACCCGGTCGGGCGCGCCGAGAATGATGTAAATCATCCCCTTGTCTGTTTTCCAGCCTTCTTTGTAGGTAGTAAACAAGGCGTTGGCTTCCTCAACCCGGCCATAATAGGCCCGGATAGCCCGCTTCGCTACCTCTTCGTTGCCCGACGTCAGCGTCAGCCAGTAGCGGTCGAGGGCTTTTTTGGCTTCTTTCGACGCATTCAGTTCGGCAATCTCCGTGCCCGTGCTCATATACAACAGTGGCTTCACGAGGCGCTCGGGGCGGGTCATTTTGGGGTAACGGCCGTCACCTACGAGCAACCCAATACCGCTCTGTTCCGTTGTGTCGGTCACAAAGTAGTAGAGCCCTTCGTCGGGTAGCCGAATGGGTTCATTGGTCGTAATGGTCAGCGTGGTATCGATAGCCAGGGTGCGGGGCGCGGGCCGTTGCGATGAGCTCATCGGTGGCAGGGCCGGGTCAAATTCGTGTTTGTAGCGGTAGGCAAACAGGGTACGTTTGGTGCCCGCCACGTCGCGGATCACGATCGTGTCCTGCGCACGTGCAAAGTTACGCAATTGCGGCAGGCGGCCCGCTGCATCGAAAAGTGCATATTGATCAGCCAGGCGGGCGGTTCTGAACCGAAGCGGCAGGTCATTCAGCGCTTTTTTACCCGTGTTCTTCTCCGAAATCTCGGTCAGCATAATCGCGTTGGTCGCGTTTTTGGGCCTTGGGATCGTGAACGATACGACCAGGTGATCGTTATCGCGGGTGATGGTTTCCGGCGTCAGGGGTACGTTGCCATACGCCAGTCGCTCCCGGTTGTTGTAGTCGGGATAGATCACAAAATTGACCATAAACCGCTCCTGAAAGGTCTCAGCGGGCATTGGCTGGCCGTTTGGCTGGCTCGTAATCACATTCAGGTACACACGCAGGGCGGTGGTGTCAATAGCCAGGAACTTTCCTTTAATTGCCAAGACCGACCACTCGCTTTGTGGCTGATCGGGCGTGACAGGTGCAGCCCCCACGTCAGTCGACGGAATTGATCGGGGCTGAACCCGACCAGCAGGCCGCATCCGGTCCCCTTCTGGGTCGGCCGAGCGGGGCCGACTTTGGGCCGACGACGTACCCACCGGGGCCGAACCAGTGGCGGCGGTGCCATCGGGTGTAGGAAATTTGGGCTTTGAGGGCGCGCAGGCCGCCAAAAGGCCGAGTATCGGAAGGATGTATAAGCGACGCATATGCGAAAGGACAAGTCAATCTACCTACTTCCAACGAAAAACCATAGTCGTTTCGTTTGGTTCTATGCCTCGACGAATCGCCGGACGAACGGCGTAGCGGGGCTATCACGCAGCACGTTAGGCTCTCCGAGCTGAACGATACGGCCTGCATCCATCAGCGCAACGCGATCGGCCAGCGCAAAGGCTTCACGCACATCGTGCGTTACCAGCACAATTGTTTTGCGTTGCAGGGCCTCCAGCTCCCGAAATTCCCGGCGAATATCGGCTCGGGTGAGCGGATCGAGCGCCCCAAAGGGTTCGTCCATCAGGATAATGGGCGGGTCGGCAGCCAGCGCACGGGCCAGCCCTACGCGCTGCCGTTGTCCGCCACTCAGCTGATCGGGAAAGCGAGTCAGCAGGCTTTCGGGCAGGTGCAGCATCGTCAGCAGTTCCTGGGTACGTTGGTCGATCCGATCGGGCGCCCAACCCAACAGGCGCGGCACCAGCGCGATGTTATCGGCTACGGTGTAGTGCGGAAACAGGCCCGCCTCCTGAATGACGTAGCCGATACCCCGCCGCAATTCGTGGGGCGATTGCTGCCGCACATCAGTCCCGTTGATGGCAATCGTGCCTTCGTCAGCGTCGATGAGCCGGTTCATCATTTTCAGGGTGGTCGTTTTCCCGCTCCCCGACGTACCCAGCAAGACCAGCGTTTCGCCTGCCGCAATGGTTAACGAGATCGAGTTAACCACCGGTTGATGGTGGTAGCGCTTGGTTACCTGCGACAAAACAATGGCGGGTGTAGCCATGAAAAAATGTTGATTCTGTGGACGAAAATAAATGGTGGACCGTAAATAGGCTACGTTGTGGCGGGTGTAGCTTGCCCGCGTGATTAAGGAACAAACAGTAAACAACGTACGCGAATTAAGCCATGAACAACCCAGAAAGCGGCCCGCTAAGCGATGCGTTGGCCACCGCCTTCGTTGATCGCTCACCATTTGGCAACTATGCCATTCCTCAACCCGGTTTGGCCGCAGGTACCCCGCCACGAGTGACCATCCGGTACCGGTATTGCGACTATTTACTTGGCGAACGCACTGGCGACGTGGTATTAACCAACGCCCACGCCATTCCTATTCATCAGGTAAAGAAGCTGATCGGGGTTTTGTTTTACGACGGCCTTTATTTCGATGCGCGTCTGTGCGGACTACCCTGCCTGGCGGCGGACTATTTGCCCGATACAGACCGCGACTGGCACGAACTGGTGCGGGTCTCTTCCACCTACGAGGCTGGCACCATACCGCTGGATCTCGTTGATTTTCTGACGAATGCGTTGAAACGGCACCGACCCCAATCGTTTGCCAACCGAGCTTGTACCGAACCGTCCATCCACTAGCCGGCCTGCTGGGTACGTTACCGGCCCGGTTGACCGCCGTTCTGAAACGCTTACTAAAATCGTCGGAACATATGAGCCGATACATGGTACTTTGCTCATCAACCCTTAACCGGACTTGTTGATGAATCGGCTCTTTACCCTGCTGGCGATAACCAGACAACGATTGGCTCCTGTTCTCCAGCCTGCGCTCACTTTTGCCCGCAAACAGGCCGATAACCGCGTGTATTGGCTGATAGGCGCGCTGATCATCGCCAGTTTTCTGGTTTTTGCCGAAAATCAGCTTGGCGAGCAGAACATGAATGCGCTCGGTGGCCAGTATGCCAGTAAGGGCCCCAACCCAACCGAGTTGCTGCAACAGTGGCGCCACACGCCCGACCTGAGCGGTCAATGGAAGCTGGCCCTGCTGGAAATGCTGCTGGATATGTTTCTGTTCATTCCGGCCTACGTGGGTACGTTGCTGATCTGGTGCGGCTATTATACCGAACACTCGCTGTTTGTGACCAACCCACGCCGCCCACGCCTTACCCTGCTGATGCGCGGGCTCGGGCAGGGCGTCATGCTGGGCACACTCGCTAGTGCCGCAGCCGATGTACTTGAGAATCTGGTCCTGTTCGGGTGGTTGTTCAACTGGCCGGTGGAGTGGGTTGGTAGTGGTTTACTGAGTGCTATACGCATTGCAAAAATGGCTCCGATTGCCGTGGCGTTGTGGTACATCCTGCTGCATCCGCTGGGTATTGTGCTGTCGTTCCGCGAAGCCTTTTTCCGCCTCTTCGGTATTGACCGGTACGATCAGGAACCCATCCGGTTAGGCTTGCTACACCATATCGAGCAGCATCGGCAGAACGAGGCAGCCGTGAGTGAGCACCTGCACACGCTCGAACAGGCACAGCCTACGCTGACGCCGCTTACATTCAAACGGTATTTCCGGACGATCTGGCGGGGGTTTCTCAACGTGCAGTTTATCGTGTATCTGTTACTGCTCCTGTTTGGCCTGCTTCAGCTCGATCAGTTCGATGAACTCTTTTATTCGCTCATTAACAGCGATGAGCGGCCACGCTTCGGCGTGCTCCTTTTCTCACTTGTCTCGCTGGGGTTGTTGGGTGGCATGGTTTACGTCAGTAGCAAGCTGCTGCTGTTTGTCCAGCCCAACTATTTCGGGCAGTTCAGCTCTGACCGGCCTGCCGATTCAGCGGCGCAGCTGCTGGCGCTTCAACCCGAACTACGCCTGCTACGCAACGTACCGCTTTGGCTGGCCCATGCCCCTTTCGTGATCATGGCCTTGACGTTGATCCTGAATTATGGGCGGCTGAATGCGCTCATGGGCGAGCAAACAGCCACTGCGGGTCTGGCCTACATTACGCTGTTGATGGCGGTCATCGCGAGTGGACTGGTGTTTTACTGGATACTTCGCCCTTATCACCGGTCGCTCGATGCGCAACATATCGCCTTGTTCGAGCCACTCAATCCATCGCACGACTACGCCCTACTGGTCGATCTGGCACCACGCAGCATTCTGTTCGGACAGGGCTTACTGGTGGCTACGCTGATGGTCTTTTTGCCGACGGTGACGGGACTGCCCGCCGCACAGACTATTGGCCTCTATGCTGTGGTCTGTTTGTGGCTGGCGGCGGTGGCGTACCTGGGTACGCTCATCTACCAGTTCAATAACCTGCCCGACTTTCCGCTCATTGTGATTCTGGTGGGTCTGGTGCTCCTTTTTTCGCGCTATAACGATAACAGCGACATTCGGCTCAGCATCCCGTCGGGTCCCAATACCGCCATCACGGCCCCTTGCAATGAATCTGCCGCGCCAGCACCTAGCCTCGATTCGTCACTAGCGCTGCAACGACCCGATATAGCGGCTTACTACCGCCAATGGCTGGAGACCCGCCTCCAGGCTGATACAACCAGCCTGCTGCCCGTCATTGTGGTGGCCACAGCCGGGGGCGGTATTCGCGCAGCAGCCTGGACGACAGAAGCCCTGAGTGCCCTCAACGACTCCATTCCCTGTTTCGACCGCCACTTGTTTGCCATCAGTGGCGTATCGGGCGGGGGGGTGGGTGCGGCTACCTATGTGGCTACGCTGGCTGGCCACCGCGACTCGCTCACCTGCCTGCCCCGCCACGATGCGGTCAGCCTGAAAAAGCCTGTTCAGCGCGTCATCACCGAAGACCTGATTTCACCCACGGCCGCGGCTATGCTGTTCCGGGGTGGCGTGCATAATCTCATGCCGGTTGTGGTGCCCGCCCTCGATCGGAACCGATGGCTCGAAGATGCCTGGGAACGCGGTATGCTTTCCGACAGCGTTCAACTGGATTCGACCACGCATCAGATACTCCCGCAGTCCTTTTTGCGGCTATGGCCATCCAGAGCCGAGCTGACGGGCAACCCGCTGGTGCTGCCTGCGCTGCTCCTCAACGGAGCCGCCGCCGAGACCGGGCAGAAAGTAGTGATGACGAACCTCAACCTGGGCAACACGACCGATTCGCTCAATCCCTTTTACGACGTGGCCGATCTGTTTGCCAGCATCCGCAGCGACGTCCCCTACAAGACCGCTACGTTTCTGTGCGCCCGTTTCCCATTTGTGACGAGTGGCGGTAAGGCAACCGGGCCGTTGCCCAACATCACGGGCGCCAATTGCCAGCAAACCAGCTACCATGTCATCGATGGCGGCTATGCCGAGAATACAGGCATCCTGACGGCCGTACAGCTTATCAAAAGCCTGCAACGGATCAGCGACACCATCCGCATCGGCCCGACCCGCCGCGCTGTGGCCGGTCAGGTACGTTATTTTCTCATCTTCCTGCCCAACTACGCGGCGGCCGACACGCCGGGTACATTGAGCACGTTACGTTTCCTGGCCGAGCCCGTCAAAGGGTTCCTGAATACCTGGAACCGCAACAGCGTGGGCCTCGATCAGCTCATTGCCAACACCCTCTCGAAAGACCTCAGTTTTAAATACACCAGCCTGACGCTCGACACCCGCCGCCACCATTACCCGCTGGGCTGGTACATTTCCAAACCCGCCGTGGAGAAGATGAGTGAGCAGGTTCGGGACGACATTCATGCCGGTTTAAACGAAACACAGGCGAGTGTGCTCTGCCAAATAAAGACCTTGCTGAGCTCGTCGTTCTGCCCCGTTTTTACGCCACCTCAACGGCCTAAAACTATCCCGCAAACATTACGAGCAGGGCTTGGAAAACCCATCAAAAAGTCGTAATTTTAATCAGTTAAACAACTTCCCAAACATGGCAAAATCTGATTTGGCCACGGCCACAGCAAGTGCTAATGACAATAAGCTGAAAGCCCTCCAAACCACCATTGAAAAGTTAGACAAAGCGTTCGGCAAGGGCACGGTTATGCGCCTGAGCGAGAGCAAAGTCGTCGACATTCCCGTGATCTCAACCGGTTCGCTGGGCCTTGATCTGGCTCTTGGCATCGGTGGCGTTCCGCGGGGTCGGGTGGTGGAAATCTATGGTCCCGAATCATCTGGTAAAACCACGCTCACGATGCACTGCATCGCTGAAGCCCAAAAAGCAGGTGGCCTTGCCGCCTTCATCGATGCCGAACACGCTTTCGACCGGACGTATGCCGAGAAACTGGGCATCGATACCAATAACCTGCTGATTGCGCAGCCCGATAACGGCGAGCAGGCCCTCGAAATCACTGAACACCTGATCAGTTCAGGCGCTATCGACATCATCGTGATCGACTCCGTTGCCGCCCTCGTGCCCAAAGCCGAGATTGAAGGCGAGATGGGTGAGAGCAAGATGGGTCTGCAAGCCCGCCTGATGTCGCAGGCGCTGCGGAAGCTGACCGGTGTGATCAACAAAACACAGTGCTGCTGCATTTTCATCAACCAGTTGCGTGAGAAAATCGGCGTGATGTTCGGTAACCCCGAAACCACGACTGGTGGTAACGCCCTGAAATTCTACGCCTCGGTTCGCCTCGACATCCGCCGGATTGGGCAGATCAAAGAAGGTGCCGATAACATCATCGGTAACCGCGCCAAGGTGAAAGTGGTGAAGAACAAACTGGCGGCTCCGTTTAAAGTCGTTGAGTTCGACATCATGTACGGTCAGGGTATCTCGAAGGTGGGCGAAATCCTCGACCTCGCCGTTGAGATGGAAATCATCAAGAAGTCGGGTTCGTGGTTCTCTTACGGGGCTAGCCGCCTCGCGCAGGGCCGCGACGCCGTGAAGGATCTTATCCTCGACAACCCAGAGTTGATGGCCGAACTCGAAGCCAAAATCCGGGCGAAGATCAATGAAGATACCAACGCCCTCCTAGACCCCGTTGGTGGCACCGAAGATGACGACGAAGGCGCTATTGAAGATTAATTTCAAACCTATAAGGTCTCTAAAGACCTTATAGGTTTCTGCATAAAAGCCGCTTCTACAACAGAAGCGGCTTTTTTATTAGCAAGACCGACGTACCCAGCCACAGGAGACGTACCTGTACACACAGAGCGGTTTACCTGCCTGGCTATCACAGGCTACCTTCTTTTAAACCGTATAGAGATTTTGAAACTACTGCAATTCGAGCTTTTCAAACGCCTTTTCGGCGGCCGACTGCTCGGCTTTTTTCTTGCTGTAGCCGCTGCCTGTGGCGAAGGGCTCATCATTGACCAGCAGTTGCGCCACGAACTCGCGGTACTGACTGGAGCCATTTTCGGAGATAATTTCAAAGCGGAGTTCTTTGCCCTCGCGCTGCGCCCACTCAATGAGGCGGCTTTTGAAATTGGTATTGTTGCTGATGATCGAATCCAGGTCGTAGTGCGACAGCAGATTCTTCAGGATGAAGCGGCGAGTGAAATTAAAGCCCTTGTCGAGGTACACGGCCCCAACGAGTGCCTCCAGGGCATCGCCATACATGGATGTACGGGCTGGCATCAGTCGGCCGCGCTGTCCGTCGTATTCGATCAGGTGATCGAGGCCAATTTTTCGGGAAATGCCGTTCAGGCTTTCGCGGTTCACGATCCGTGACCGGATTTCGGTGAGGAACCCTTCGTCTTTAAAGGGGTACTTTTTGAAAAGGTATTCGGCAATGACCATACCCAATACCGCATCACCAAGGTATTCGAGCCGTTCGTTGGACTCTCGAAAACCTTTGATTTTCGTTTCCTTCGCCGCCGACGTGTGCCGCACGGCCAGCTGGTAAACGTCCAGATTCGAGGGTTGGTCGCCAATTATGTGCGCGATCGCCTGCCGGAGCTGACGTCGTTGCACTTTGCTTGGTGAAGGACTAAACCAGGCGAAAAAGGGCTGCTTAAAGAAACGGGGCAACGCGAGCTGCACAAAAGAAGCGTCAGGGATGGTCAGAATAAAGCAGGCTGTCGAGCGAGTGCCACTACGGGCGAAGAATAGAAGGGCGAACAGTCGTCGAGACGCGCCATAAACAGAAGTAAGCTGGCAGACGAAAGCTCCGTGGGGCAATCCGGCGGGAGGTGCGCCTGCCAGCTACGAGTAACCCGTGCTTAGTTAGACGCGTTGCTTTCGAGGTATTTGATTGCCTGACCGACCGTAGTGATCGTTTCGGCCTGATCGTCGGGGATTTGTACGTTGAATTCCTTTTCAAATTCCATGATCAGTTCGACCGTGTCGAGCGAATCGGCACCAAGGTCGTTGGTAAAGCTCGCTTCGGGCGTAACTTCCGAAGGGTCAACGCCTAATTTGTCAACGATGATTTGCTTTACTTTGTCAGCAGTCTGAGACATTTTGGTAGTCTTTGTTTTGGTAAAAAACTGTGCAAAGAAAACACTTTGCCAACGGATTGCCAAACAATTTTTAACCCAATCAGTCGTTTATTACATTCATTTAGTAGCCAATAACTAGCTAATAATAAGCCAATTACCGATCAATCAGCCATCCTAAGTGCGCACAGACCATCTGCACTCTACCTGGTTAATAGTGTATACCAAAAACCAGGAGCGCACCCGGAAAGCGTACCTTTGGGGTATAGGTTAATCCGTCGCTACCATGCAGCTACCCAAACTCAATCATACCGACTCCAACCGTTTTTTCCTGATGGCGGGCCCCTGCGCCATTGAAGGCCGCGACATGGCGCTGCAAATTGCCGAGCGCATCGTGACCATAACCAACCGCCTCCAGATTCCGTATATCTTCAAAGGATCGTATCGCAAAGCCAACCGGACCAAGCTTAACTCGTTTACGGGCATCGGTGATGAATTGGCGCTGTCGATTCTGGCCGAAGTGGGTCGCACATTTAATATTCCCACGGTAACCGACATTCACGAGTCGCCCGAGGCGGCAATGGCGGCGGAATATGTCGATGTATTGCAGATACCGGCGTTTCTGTGTCGGCAAACCGAACTGATCGAGGCCGCGGCCAAAACCGGCAAGGCTGTCAACGTCAAAAAAGGTCAGTTTCTATCCGGCGAAAGCATGGGCTTTGCGGTCGAAAAAGTGAAAGCAACGAATCCAGATGCCACCGTTTTCCTGACCGACCGGGGCAACTCGTTTGGCTACGGCGATCTGGTTGTCGACTACCGCAATCTGCCCGCCATGCAGGCACACGGCGTTCCGGTCGTGATGGACTGCACCCATTCGCTGCAACAACCCAATCAGGCCTCAGGCGTAACGGGCGGCAAACCGGCGCTCATTGCCACGATTGCCAAAGCCGCGATTGCCGTTGGCGCCGACGGGCTGTTTATCGAAACCCACCCCGACCCCGCCTGCGCCAAATCCGACGGAGCCAACATGCTCCCCCTCGATCAGCTGGAAGCCCTGCTCGAAAAGCTCGTTCGGGTGCGTGAGGCTATTTTGTAATGTACAATGAATGATGTACAATGCACGATGTACAATGAGGCTACGCCATCACAAACCATTGTGCATTGTACATCATTCATTGTACATTCTTCATAAAATTCGCCAGTTTGGCTTCGTCGAGCTTGCCTTGGGTACGTACCCCGCTGCATAGATCAAGGCCAAAAGGCTCGACGGCGTCGATGGCCTGTCGAACGTTGTCGGGACGCAGGCCACCCGCCAGAAAAATCGGCACGGGCGACTGCTCCCGAATCTGGCGGCTGATGGCCCAATTGTGAACCCGACCCGTGCCGCCCAGTTCTTTCACGGCCAAGTTGGGGTTGCCGCTATCGAGCAGCAACGCATCCACCTGTGGGGCAATTTGCAGCGCCTCGTCGAGCGACCGTTCATCGATCACGTGAATGACCTGTACCAGCCGAATGCCGGGCAGCGCCGTGCGGATGTCGGCGTAGGTTCCGTCAGTCAGGGCATCGACTAGCTGTATGGTGTTGGTATTGACCCGCCGCTGATGGGCGATGATCTGGCCCACCGAGGTCTCGCTGGTTAGCAAAAACGTGGCTATGGGCGGCGGCACCGCCTGGGCTATAGTTGCAATTTCGTCGTCGGTGATCACGCCGGGGCCACTGGGCATTGGCCCGACTAAACCGAGTGCAGCAGCGCCGTAGCGAATGGCCAACTGCGCCTCGGCGGGGCTGCTGATGCAACAGATTTTAACGCGTGGAGCAGACATAGCGCCGGATTTTAACGAAAATCTAAAACGAAAGACTGAGTAGTATAGGCCACGAATATGCTACTTATTGGTTAGGTGAGCGAATTACACGTTTGCCTAAACTCCCCTTCCCGGTTTAGGGTTGTAGGAACAAACCCCCGCGTGCTTGAACTTTTCGGCGATTGTGCGGGGATTACAAATTGTTTTGGTACTAATTTCGCCCGCTGCTCTATAAACGGGCATACAAACCGTTAACGCTCTCCCACGCACGTATGGCAAGTAATGCTGAATTCATCGTAGATGGCAAGTCGTACAGCTTTCCCACCTTGGAAGGCTCTGAACATGAAAAGGCTGTAGATATTTCCGTCCTCCGCGATCAGACGGGGTACGTTACGCTCGACCGGGGTTACAAAAACACGGGAGCCACCCAAAGTGCCATTACGTTTCTGGATGGAGAAGAAGGGATTTTGCGGTACCGGGGCTACTCGATTGAAGAGCTGGCGGCTAAGGCATCGTTCCTGGAAGTATCGTACCTGCTGATCTACGGCGAACTGCCCACGCAGGAGCAGTATGATTCGTTTGCCACGGCGATTCGTCGGCATACGCTGGTCAACGAAGACATGCGGAAGATTTTCGATGGCTTCCCGGTGAGTGCTCACCCGATGTGCGTGCTGGGGTCGCTGGTCAACGCGATGGCCGCTTTCTACCCCGATTCGTATGATGGCAGCAACAGCACCGACCTGCACATTACGCGGTTGATGGCGAAACTGCCCACGATCGCTACGTGGTCGTACAAGCGCTCGCTGGGGCACCCAACCAACTACCCCAAAAACGAGCTCGACTACATCCCGAACTTCCTGAATATGATGTTCGCGTTGCCGGTGGAAGACTACAAAGTTGACCCCGTCGTAGCCGAAGCCCTGAACGTACTGCTGATTCTGCACGCCGATCACGAACAGAACTGCTCAACCAGCACGGTTCGGCTCGTGGGTTCATCGCAGGCCAACATTTACTCGTCGATCGCGGCGGGCATCAATGCCCTGTGGGGTCCGCTGCATGGTGGAGCCAACCAGGAGGTCATCGAGATGTTGGAAGAAATTAAGGCCGGTGGTGGCGACGTAGCGAAGTACATCGACATGGCGAAAAACGCGAAAACGACGGGCTTCCGCCTGTTTGGTTTCGGTCACCGCGTGTACAAGAACTTCGACCCCCGCGCCAAGATCATCAAGAAAGCCGCCGACGACGTGCTGAACAAGCTCGGCGTAAACGATCCGGTGCTTGAAATCGCCAAAGGGCTTGAAGAAGCTGCCCTAAACGACCCCTACTTCGTTCAGCGGAAACTCTACCCCAACGTCGACTTCTACTCGGGCATCATTTACCGCGCCCTCGGTATCCCGACGAATATGTTTACCGTGCTGTTTGCCATCGGCCGCCTGCCTGGCTGGATTGCCCAGTGGAAAGAAATGCGCGAGCAAAAAGAGCCAATCGGTCGTCCGCGTCAGATTTACACGGGCGCTACCCTCCGCGAGTTTGTCCCCATCGCCGATCGGAAGTAGAATCTATATTTGATTTTTATAGCAAAGGCCGGTAACCAAGAGTGGTTACCGGCCTTTGTTTTTATGATAATACCGAAGCTGAAGCTTCTGTTGTAGGTCGTATTCAGGCTTCACATAGCGCCATCACCACTCTTGCCAATGGGTGCATAATCCAGTCTTGGCAGGGTTTGTCAATACGTACCTGATTATTCGCGTAAGCTCAGCATCCCTTTGGTTAAGTATAAGTGGCTTACGCTGAGTGATTACAAATTAAACTTGCATTTCCGTTGATCTCTTGAGAAAGACAGGGCTTGCTGCGCGCTAATTTCGCGGCCGAAGCAGGAGCTTCGGTATTACTATGAGTCAACTTCCTCAACGTGACAAGGCCGTTATCTGGCACCCGTTTACCCAAATGCAAACCGCGCCGCTGCCGGTGCCCATTGTGCGGGGCGAAGGGTCGGTGTTGTATACCGCCGATGGGCGGGCTATTCTCGACATGATTTCGTCGTGGTGGGTGAACCTGCACGGTCATGCCCATCCGCACATTGCCAGCCGGATCAGCGAACAACTGCTGACGCTTGAGCACGTCATTTTTGCCGGTTTTACGCACGAGCCCGCCGTTCAGTTGGCAGAGCGACTACTGCCCATCCTGCCCGATAACCAGCGTCGGGTTTTTTACTCTGATAATGGGTCAACGGCGGTAGAGGTAGCCTTGAAAATGGCCTTCCAGTACTGGCATAATCTCGGGCAGCCACGCCGCAAAGTCGTCGCGTTTGACGATGCTTACCACGGCGATACGTTCGGCGCGATGGCCGTAGGCGGACGGTCGACGTTTACTACGCCCTTTGCCCCGTTTTTGTTCGACGTAACGTTTCTGCCCACGCCTGTGCCGGGTCGCGAAGCGGAGGTGCTTGAGCTGGCAAAAGCGGCTTTCACTGACGACGTGGCGGCTTTCATCGTGGAGCCGCTGGTGCAGGGGTCGGGCGGGATGAACATGTATTCGCCCGCCGTGCTGGATCAGCTCTTTTCGATGGCGCGGGCCAAGGGCGCATTGCTCATTGCCGACGAAGTGATGACCGGCTTTGGCCGAACCGGCAAGCTGTTTGCCAGCCACTACCTGACCGAAAAACCCGACCTGATGTGTCTCTCGAAAGGACTGACGGGCGGCACGATGGCCCTCGGCGTAACGACCTGCACGCAGACTATTTACGACGCCTTCCTTTCGACCGACCGGATGAAGACGCTCTTTCACGGGCACTCGTTCACGGCCAATCCGCTAGCCTGCACGGCTGCGCTCGCCAGCCTCGATTTGCTGCTCACGCCCGAACGCATGGCCGATACTGAGCGCATTGCCGCACAGCACGCCCGTTTCGCCGATGAACTGCGTACGCAGCCCCGCGTGGCCAATGTGCGTCAGTTGGGTACGTTGCTGGCGTTTGATCTCGTAACAGACGGGCAAACCACCTCTTACTTCAATAATATCCGCGACGTAGCCTACAATTTCCTGCTTGAGCGCGATGTATTAATGAGGCCGCTGGGCAATGTGCTGTACCTGATGCCCCCCTACTGCACCACCAACGCCCAACTCGATCAGGCCTACGAGGCCGTGCGGGCTTTGCTGGGTACGTTGTAAATTTTCCCTTAGCGGGCGGTTTAAACCGCCCGCTAAGGGAAATCGTATTGCTATTTTTACCCTATGTTTTCTTCGCATATACCCGCGTCGGCCGTGACGTATTGTCGGGCGCTGCAACGTCAATACCCCTTTCAATTCCGGCTGTCGCGACCCCGTAAAACGCGACTGGGCGACTTCCGGGCACTACCCGACCGCACCACGCACATCACCGTCAACGCCGACCTGAATCCGTACGCCTTTCTGATTACGCTAGTCCACGAGATTGCCCACTGCGCCGTTTACCACACCTACAAGCGTCCGGGAAAGCCCCACGGACGTACCTGGCAAACGGCGTTTCAGCGGCTGATGACTCCTTTATTGACCGAAACCGTTTTCCCCGCTGACGTGCTGCATCCGCTGCGCGCTTACCTGACCAAACCGGCCGCTACCACCTCGGCCCAACCCCTACTCATGCAGGCATTACGGCAGCATAACCCCACGGCGGCCTCGCTGCCCCAGCCGGGATTGCCTACCTTGCGCCAACTTCCCGAAGGTCAGGCCTTTCGGTTTGGCAAAAAAACCTACGTCCGGGGTAAGTTACGACGTACCCGCGTCGTTTGTAAAGACATACAATCGGGCCGATCCTACGCTATTCTGGCCGATGTCGGCGTGGAAATTGATGAGTAGCAGGAACGGGGAAGGCAATACGGTATGAGGAATTTATACAGGCGGTATCAACAGACAACAACGAACAGGCCATTCATGGCCCTGTTGGCTGTGTGCATCCTCCAAGTTGCCTTATCGGTTTCGGCGCAGGCGCAATCGGTGCTGGCTACAGGAAAATGGTACAAGATCGGCGTGTTGGGGTCGGGCGTTTACCAACTCGACTATGCCAAACTGACCCAAATCGACCCCGCCTTTGCCACCGCCGATCCGCGCCTCTTCCGGCTATTCGGTAATGGCGGTGCGCCCCTACCCCAACCCAACAACGCTCCGCGCCCCATCGATCTGGTTGAGAATGCCATTCAGGTACGTGGCGAAACGGATGGCCGCTTCGACGCGGGCGACGCGCTACTGTTCTACGCACAGGGGCCACGCACCATCAGCCGTGACGCCAAAACCGGCCGCTTTCAGCACCAGTTCAACCCATACACTGACACCACCTTTTACTTCCTGACGATCGGCCCTACCAACGGCAAGCGCATCGCCACCCGCCCCGCCGACGTGCTCACCAGCGGCCCGATCAGCAGCACCTTTACGGATTATGCCTTCTACGAACGCGATACCACGAAAGTACCGGGCGTAAACTCAGGCCGCGACTGGGTGGGAGACAGTTACGGGTTTTATCCCCAGCAATCGGTTTCGTTCCGGCTGCCGGGGCGGGTTGCCAACGTACCCAGCCTTGTTACGCTCTCGGCGGTAGCGGTGTCGCTACAACCCTCGGCCTTTAGCGTGACGCAGGGAACGCAGTCGGTCGTGCGAGCCTCGTTTCCGGCCATTAGTAGCTATATCTATGCGCCCCGCGGAGCACCACAGGTTGCGTCGGGGCAAGCGGTATTACCCAACACGAGCGACGAGCTGGTTTTTACGCTGACCTACGATGCCCAGGGCGCCAGCGGCGCAGCGGCCTATCTGGATTATCTGGCCGTGCAGACCAGCCGCACCATTGCCCAATACGAACAACCAAGCTGGGTACGTAGCGGGCGCGGGCGGTATGTGGCGACCCAGGCCACCAACGACCTGCTCATCTGGGACGTGCAGCAGCCGACAACACCTGTTCAGCAAGCCTACACGCTGGCCAACGGGCAGGCAAACTGGTCGGTAGCTGATAGCGCCTCATTTTTTTTACACACAGCCCGCAACCTGAGTGCACCAGCCACCATTACGCGGCTGGCGAACCAGAACCTACGCGGCCAACCTACGCCTAACCTGCTCATCGTCTGCCCCGATGCGTGGCGCGATCAGGCGGAGCGGCTGGCTCAATTCCGGCGCGACAACGACAAGTTGACCGTGCTGGTGGTCTCGCCGCAGCAGATCTACAACGAGTTCTCGACCGGGCAACAAGACCCAACCGCCATCCGCGACTACTGCCGGTTCCTGAGTGGACGGGCTTCGGGGTCAGCCAATACATTGCGGTATCTATTGCTGATGGGCGATGCCTCGTATGATTTCCGCAATAAAGCCGGACTATTATCGGCTGCCCAACAGGCAAACCTCGTACCGACCTACGAAAGCCGCGAATCGCTCGACCCGGTGCGCAGCTTCAGCTCCGACGATTATTTCGGTTTTCTAAAAGATACCGATGGCGACTGGGCCGAAACCCCCACGGGAAATCATCTGCTGGACATTGGGGTGGGGCGATTGGCCGTGAAAACGCCCACCGAAGCCCGTAATGTGGTCGATAAGCTCATCCGGTATGCCAGTGATAAGCGCCTGCTGGGCGACTGGCGCAGCCGCCTGACGCTCGTGGCCGACGATGGCGACTACAACATCCACAACCAGGATGCCGACCGGCTGGCGGCCATGGTCGAGGCCTATCACCCCGAATTTCGGCCCGAACGGCTGTTTCTGGCCCAATATCCGAAAGACACCACCGGCAAAGACGCCCTTGACCGGCCCATCGAGAAAGCCCCTCAGGTGAATCAGGCAATTGGGCGGGCCATCGACGACGGGCGACTGATTATTAATTACGCCGGGCATGGCGGTACAAGCGGCTGGGCGCAGGAACAAATTCTGACCGTCGGCGACATCCTGGCTTGGAAAAACAGCCGCCTTCCGCTATTTGTCACGGCCACCTGCGCATTCGGTCGCTACGATAATCCCGTGGAAGTATCGGGTGCTGAACTGGCTCAACTCGACCGGGCGGGTGGGGCCATTGGGCTGCTCACCACGGCCCGGCCCGTCTATGCCAACACCAATTACCTGCTCAACGAAGCCTTTTATCGGGCCATTTTCAAAGCCATCGAAAGCAATGGACAAGCTACCGCAGGTACGTTGCCCCGCCTCGGTGACGTGATGCGCGACACCAAAAACAACAGCCTCTCCGACGTACTCAACCGGAATTTCACCTTGCTGGGCGACCCCTCGATGCGGCTGGCATACCCTCAGAATAGCATCACCTTTACCCGCCTGAATGGGCGTACCCTCGCGCCCGCCCGCCCCGACACTATCCGGGCCGGGCAGCGTATCACGCTTGAGGGAGAAATCCGGACGGCGGGCGGCACGGCGGTATCAGACGGAGTGCCGCTTAGTACGTTCAATGGCACGGCGCGGGTACTCGTCTACGACAAAGCGACGCGCCTACGTACCCGCGAAACACCCGATGCCGAGTCATACGCTTACAATGCCTTCCAGAGTCTGTTGTTTGCCGGGCACGCGACAGTGCAGCAGGGGCGCTTTTCGGTCAGCTTCACAGTGCCTGCCGATGTGGTGCCGAATTTCGGATTCGGGCGGGTGCAGGCCTATGCCATACAGACCGATAGCACCACCGACGCTGTGGGAGCCTATGCACAACTGGTAATGGGCGGAACGGCTAGTCCGGGCGACACCGACACACGTCCACCTAGCCTGACGCTGAGCCTCGTAGGCGCCAACCCCGCTGCCGAACGGCCTACCGTTGTAGGCCCGCTGGTGCAGGTACGTCTTCAGGTAGCCGATGAAACCGGCGTGAACCTGACCCAGACAACCGCCAACCGGGGACCCACCCTTCAACTCGACACAAACTTACCTTTTCGCATCGCCGACTATTATACGGGCGCGGCGGATGGGCAGCAGGGGCAGTTCGTAATCCCGCTGGGCAATCTGGCGGCAGGTACGTATACGATTCGGGCACAAGTGTTTGACTTAAGCAATAATTCGGCGCAGGCGACGTTGACTTTCGTAGTCTCCGACAAGCCGGGTTTGGCCATTCAGCGACTGGTTGCCGCCCCAAATCCGGTGCAGGCGCAAAGCAATTGGCTCATGACGCATAATCAGGCAGGCCAACACCTGAACTGGACGTGGCGGTTGCTTGATGCCTCGGGGCGGATTGTTACTGAGCGGCAGGATTCTTGTTACGACTGCGCCGAAACCGTCCAGATTGGTCGTTACGACGCCCAGACTATGCCCCTGGCAACGGGAATTTATATATTACAAGTGCAGGCCCAAAACCCCGAAACGGGTGAGCAAACGACAGCCAGTACCCGATTATTGAACCGAAACGAATAACCATTCCCTTACTCCGGTCTCGCAATACCAACGTGTTGTAGAGCGTAAGTCCGGTAAACCTACTAATTTTGACCACCGCTTTCGGGTCATTTCACGGAGCGGCATTTCGCACTAATTATGAAGCGTATTTTTTCCTGCTTCCTGCTTGGCGCAGGGTTTGTTGCATCGGGTACAGTAGCAATGGCTCAGGCAACGCAACCGGGATCATTCACCAACCTGAATGGTGGTATCAACGTACCGAACTCGGCCGTTCCCTTCCTCAACTTCACCCCCGACGCCCGCTCGGGTGGGCTTGGTGATGCCGGGGTGGCCCTCGACAACCCCGACGCCAACGCCATTTTCTGGAACCCCGCGAAACTGGTCGATGCCAAGTCGGATGCCGGTGCGACCGTATCCTACACACCTTGGCTGCGAGGGATCATCAACGACATGTATTACGGTTATTTCTCGGGTTACAAGAAGGTAGCAAAAGATCAGGTCATTGGCCTCTCGCTGCTCTATTTCGATCTGGGCTCTATCGACTTCACCAACGCGCAGGGCATTTCTACAGGTACGTTCAACTCGCGGGAGTTCGCGTTTACGGCCAACTACTCGCGGCGGCTGTCGCGGACGTTCTCGATGGGCGTCAACCTCAAATACCTGAATTCCAACCTGGGGGCGGGCGCGTCGTTCTCCAATGGCACGCCCTTGCAGGCAGGGTCGACCGCTGCGGCCGACATCAGCGCCTACTACGCCAATTCAAGCATCGATGCTTCGTCGGGCCGCGGCATCAGCTGGGCGTATGGTCTAATGATCTCAAACATCGGTGGAAAAGTCAACTACGGCAGTACAGATCAGTACTACATACCCACCAATCTGCGGCTGGGTGGTCGGTTTACTTACCACGCCGACACCTACAGCAAGTTCAACTTCATTGTCGACTTTAACAAGCTGATGGTACCCACCCCACCGACCTACGCGCTGGTGAACGGAAGACGGGTAATTGTAGCCGGGCAAGACCCCAACCGGCCTTACCTCAGCGCGGTGTTTGGCTCGTTTGCCGATGCACCCGGTGGCTTCTCGGAAGAATTGAAAGAAATCACCGGCTCGATCGGGGCCGAATATTGGTACAACGATCAGTTTGCTGCCCGGGTTGGTTTCTTCGGCGAATCAGTCGAGAAAGGCGGCCGGCAGTATGCAACGGCGGGTATTGGCGCCCGGTTGTCGAACCTCGGTCTCGACTTTTCGTACCTGATCCCGACGCGGCAAGGCAGCCCACTGGCTAATACCCTGCGCCTTTCGCTGATCTTCAACTTCAACAAAGGAGACCGTGTTGCTGAAGATGCCGACGAAACGGCCGACGAAGCTAAGTAGTTATTTGTCGGTTTGCCTGCCGGTCTGTCCACCACGGTAGTGGCCGGGACGGCGCGCAAATCGGCCCTTTTTAAATCGGCAACCTGTTCTTACGGGTTGCCTTTTTCATACAAGCCAGTTGACTTACATGACACTCGACCGCACTATTGCGCCTGATTTTCACCCGGTTCAGGATATTCAGTCTGTTGCCGTTGATACCCAACAGCTCGACAACGGCGCGCCGCTGTATGTCGTTACCTTCGATCAACAGCCCGTTATGCGGCTGGAGATCAATTTCGATGCCGGTACGTGGTATGAAGAGGGACGCCCCGGCACCTCGTTTTTTGCCTGGAAAATGCTGGCCGAAGGCACCAAACAACACACATCGGCCCAAATCAGCGATGGCTTTGATCGGTACGGTGCGTTTCTGGAACTGAACAACGGCTTCGACCGGGGCAATCTTATTGTTTACTGCCAACCTAAGCATTTAGGCAGCGTGTTACCGCTGGTTGCTGAATTGCTCACCGAGGCAACGTACCCAGAAAAGGAATTCGAGGACCTTCGGACGATTACCCTGCAAAACCTGAAAGTCAGTTTCGAGAAAACGGCCCACGTGGCCAACGTACGGCTTCGGCAAAAACTGTATGGGCCCAATCACCCGTATGGCCGCAGCCAGAACCCTGACATGGTAGCCGCCCTGACCCGCGCCGATGCCGTTGCCTTTTACGATCAACATATCCGCCAACGCCCATTCCGGGTGCTGATGGCCGGTCAGGTGGGGCTTACCGAAATCGCGCTGGTCAATCAGGTGCTGGGGCAGTTGCCCATGATGGCCTCACCTGAGCCGGTAGCCGATCAACCCATACAGCCCCAAACCGATACGTCTGCTGAGCTCATCGAGAAAGCCGGTAGTCTGCAATCGTCGATTCGGATTGGCCGCATGCTTTTCCGGCGCGATCACCCCGACTTTCACAAGATGCTGGTGACCAACGAAGTGCTGGGCGGTTATTTCGGCTCACGCCTGATGAAGAACATCCGCGAAGAGAAGGGTTTCACCTACGGCATCTCGTCCAATGTGGGCGCCTTCCGCCACGCGGGGCAGTTTATGATCGGCACCGATGTAAAGCGCGAGTTTACCCAGCAAACGATCGACGAAGTCTGGAAGGAGATCCACCGCCTGCAAACCGAGCCCGTCCCGGCCGACGAGCTGACAGTGGTGCAGAACTACATGGCGGGCGAATTCGTCGGTTCGCTTAACACGCCTTTCGAGATTGCCGACCGGTACAAACTCATTCTGCTCGACGGCCTGCCAGTCGATTTTCTGAGCACCTACATCCGCCGCATCCGCGCCGTCACGGCCGCCGATATTCAGGAAATGGCCCAAACCTACTTCACTCCGGAATCGATGATCGAAGTCGTTGTGGGGGGGAAAGCGTAGGGAATGTACAATGTATAATGCACGATGCACAATGGGCTGACGCAAGAGAAAGACGCGTCAGCCCATTGTGCATCGTGCATTATACATTGTACATTCCCTCTTTTTTCTTCTATAAATTATCCTTTTTGGTGTAGCTTTGTCATTCCGATTCCGCTTTGTATCCTAAATAAATACAATTTTCCGTCAAATCTGAATGACGTTATTGATAGTGGGAGCCACTGTGATGGCTTACCTGTTAGGATCGATTCCGACTGCTGTTTGGTACGGACGCGCCTTCTTCAACCTCGATATCCGACAGCACGGCAGCGGTAACGCCGGTGCGACTAACACCTTCCGTGTTCTGGGCAAACGAGCCGGTACCATTGTGCTGCTGGTCGATGCCCTGAAGGGCTACGCTGCTGCCTCCCTGGCTTTTTTTGTCAATACCCTTTATCCGCTCAGCGACAACGAGCTACTGAGCTATCAGTTGCTGTTTGGCTTTCTGGCCGTAGTTGGGCACCTGTACCCGCTGTTCGCGCAGTTCCGGGGTGGCAAGGGCGTGGCTACGTTGCTCGGTATGGTGCTCGCTATCCGGCCCGACGTGGCGGCGGTCTGCATCGGTATCTGGCTGGTGGTCGTGATTGCTTCGCAGTTTGTTTCGCTGGGTTCGCTGCTGGCGGCGCTGGCTTTCCCGGTATTGCTGCTCCTGCGCGTTTTTGGTCAGCCCGAAAACCCCATGCTCATCGGGTTCGGCTTTCTGATCTTCCTGATCGTAGCCATTACCCACAAGAAAAACATCGGTCGCCTCATCCAGGGTAACGAAAACCGAACAATCTTGATTAAGTTGAAGAAAAAATAAAGCGTCAACGCAAAGGGCGCTAAGGGTTCGCGAAGAGCGCAAAGCTTTTCAGTACAACATTACGTTGCGGCCTTCGCGTTTTTCTTCGCGCCTTTGCGTTGAAAAGACTAACCATGCTAGCAACGTACCTCAACGAGAATAAGCAACGG
Source organism: Fibrella musci (assembly GCF_041321105.1). Taxonomy (NCBI): domain Bacteria; kingdom Pseudomonadati; phylum Bacteroidota; class Cytophagia; order Cytophagales; family Spirosomataceae; genus Fibrella; species Fibrella musci. Next base: position 558,934 of record NZ_JBGGWD010000002.1, read on the forward strand.
TTCCTCGACGAACTGTTCGATCTGATTCGGATTCCGTCGGTATCAGCCGATTCCAAGTTTAAAGGCGATGTACGACAGGCGGCCGAATTCGTCCGTGACCGACTGGCCGACGCGGGCCTCGACGACGCCGAAGTCATCGATACGGCGGGCCACCCCATCGTGTTTGCCCAGAAACTCATCGACCCGGCCAAGCCGACGGTCCTGGTTTATGGCCATTACGACGTGCAACCGGCCGATCCCTACGAACTCTGGCACACGCCCCCTTTCGAACCGACGATTCGGAACGAACGCATCTATGCCCGCGGGGCCTGCGACGATAAGGGGCAGTTCTACATGCACATCAAGGCCCTCGAAGCCATGCTTGCCACCGACTCGCTGCCCTGCAACGTGAAAGTGATGATCGAAGGCGAGGAAGAAGTAGGCTCTGATCACCTGGGTACGTTCGTGGCCGAAAACCGCGACAAACTGGCCGCCGATGTTATCCTGATTTCCGATACGAGCATCATCAGCAACGATGTGCCGTCATTGGAGACGGGCCTGCGGGGGCTTTCTTACGTGGAAGTGACCGTAACGGGACCCAACCGCGATCTGCACTCGGGTGTGTATGGCGGCGGGGTAGCCAACCCGGCCAACGTGCTGGCCAGGATGATTGCGTCGCTACACGATGAGCAGGGACGAATCAACATTCCCGGTTTTTACGACGACGTGATGGACCTGAGCGAGGCCGAACGCGCCGAACTCGCCAAAGCGCCGTTTGACCTTGACGAATACAAACGCGACCTGGGCATTGGCGACGTAGCCGGTGAAGCGGGCTACTCGACCAACGAACGTACCTCGATCCGCCCGACGCTCGACGTGAATGGTATTTGGGGCGGCTACACCGGTGAAGGCGCCAAAACCGTGCTGCCATCGAAGGCTTCAGCCAAGATCAGCATGCGGCTGGTCCCCAATCAGCACCCCGACGTGATCACCGAATTGTTTGCCCGGCATTTCAAAGCTATTGCCCCGGCGTCGGTGCAGGTAACCGTAACACCCCACCATGGCGGGTTCCCGTACGTGACGCCGACCGATTCGGTGGAATTTGAGGCCGCCAGTCGTGCGTTTGAATTAGCCTGGGGTAAGAAGCCTATCCCCACGCGGGGCGGCGGCAGCATTCCCATCGTTGCCCTGTTCGAGAAAGAGCTGGGAATCAAGACGATTCTGATGGGTTTCGGACTCGATGCCGACGCGCTACACTCGCCCAACGAAAGCTACGGACTCTTCAATTTCTACAAAGGGATTGAAACCATTCCTTATTTTTATCAGGAATATGCCCGATTAAAGGGCCAAATATGACTTAATAAGTATGAGATATGAATTAAACTTCATAATTCCTGTCCGGATTGTGAAATTTGTTTAATTCATACCTCATAACTCTCAAGTCATACGATACAACGACTCAACGCTATCCAGCTTCATGACCGCAACGTTTGCCACTGAGCCTGTTCAGGTCTCGGTTGTTATCTGTGCTTATAACGAACAGGACGCCATACTGCCCCTGCTCGATTCGGTGCGGCATGCATTGGCAGACATGACCTATGAACTGATCGTTGTTGACGACGGCTCGACCGATCAGACCCTGACGCGGCTCCGGCAGCAGGGTGGCGCACCCCTGACGATCGTCGAACTCAGCCGTAATACCGGGCAGAGTGCTGCCATGGCGGCGGGGCTGTCACTGGCGACCGGCTCATTCGTAGCTACACTCGATGGTGACGGTCAAAACGATCCTGCCGACATTCCGCAGTTACTCCGGGTGGCGCAGTCGACCGGAGCCGATCTGGTAGCGGGTATCCGGGCCAAGCGGCAGGACGGGTGGTTATTACGGCGACTACCTAGCCAGCTAGCCAACCGGCTTATCCGGAAGCTGACGGGCATCGACCACCCCGACTTTGGCTGCACGCTGAAGCTGTTTACCAATGATCTGGTGCAGCGCCTGCCGCTTTATGGCGACAAGCACCGGTTCATTCCGGCGCTGGCGAAAGCCGAGGGTGCGCGCATGGTGTCGGTACCCGTGATGCACCACCCCCGGCTGACGGGACAATCCCACTACGGGCTGGGGCGCATTCCCCGCGTGCTGGCCGATCTTGTTTTCATGACGTACCTGATTCACTATCATAACCGGCCCATGCATGCGGCCATGCGGGTGCTGGGTACGTGCCTAGGCATAGCCGGGCTGGGTACGTTGATGACGGCTTCTGGCGCTGGGTACGTGGGTACGTGGCTGATCGGCGCGGCCGGGTATGTGCTGCTGGCGAGTCTGTTGCTGGGTGTAGCCATCAGCGCCGATCTACAACTGTACCGGCGTTACCAGAGCCGCACCGCTCAGCCCTTCGTGATTCGGCGTGTTTATCGAAAAAACCCCGTTCCGCTATGACCATTCTTCTCACCGGCGGGGCGGGCTTCATCGGCACGCACCTTACCGAACGACTACTCGCGCAGGGCGACACCGTTCACATCATCGACAATTTCAACGACCTCTACGACCCGGCTCTGAAGCGGCAGAACATCAGCCGCCATGCCGATTCGGGTCGGGTTTACGTGCACGAGGGCGACCTGTGCGATCCGCTGCTGCTCCACCAGCTTTTTCAGCAATACACGTTTGATGCCGTCGTGCACCTGGCCGCTTTACCGGGCGTACGGTCGTCGTTTGGGCAACCCAACGAATATTATCGGGTCAACGTATTGGGCACACAGCACCTGCTCGACATGATGCGGGCGCACGACGTCCGGCGGCTGGTCTTCAGTTCCTCGTCGTCGGTTTATGGCGAAACGGAACGGCAACGAAACAGCGAACTACGCAATCAGCCCGCACCGATTTCGCCCTACGCGCAAACCAAACAGGCGGCCGAACAGCTCTGTCAGCAGTATGCCGAGGAGTACGGCTTCGCCATCAACTGCCTTCGCTTCTTTACCGTCTTTGGGCCCTTACAACGCCCCGACATGGCGATTTACCAATTTCTACGGCGCATCCTGACCCATCAGCCGATTACGATCTACGGGGATGGCAATGCCAGCCGTGATTTTACGTACGTCACCGACGTGGCTGCTGGCATCACCAAAGCCCTGCAACACTGGGACGGTTTTCAGCTCTATAACATCGGCAGCGGTACCAACACCACCGTCGCTCAGCTTGTGCAGCTCATGGAAGAAGCGACGGGCAACAAGGCGCAGCTGACCTTCAACCACCGGCAGCCCGGCGACGTCTCGCATACGTGGGCTGACCTGTCCAAAGCCTCCCAACAACTCACCTATACCCCGCAGGTCAGCTTAGCCGAGGGCGTTAGCCATATGGTAACTTGGATGCAGATGATGTTGCTCTAATTTATTAGGCGGTATCTTTGTGGTTAGCATGTGGCAACAAGTACAACGTTGGTTTAAGAAAGAGTCGAGTGCGGCCTCGGTTATAGAGCGGATTACCGAGCTATGGCCGACAGATATGCATAACCACTTGATTCCGGGTGTCGATGATGGCGTTAAAACGCTGGACGAAAGTCTGACCTGTCTCCGGCAGTACGCAGCCTGGGGTATCCGGCGCGTCATTGCTACGCCACACATTAGCCAGGATTACCATCCCAACACCGCCACTCAGTTGCTGGAAGCGGTCAAAAGCGTACAGCAGGCCTTACGCGACGAGAACATTCCGATTGAGTTCAGCGTCGCAGCCGAGTACCTGCTCGACGAACAGTTCGATCACCTGCTGCGCAGCGGTGAGCTGTTGAGCTTCGGAGCCAAACAGTACGTGCTGATCGAAACGGGCTGGGCCGCCGCCCCCCGGCAGCTCGATCAATGGGTGTTCGACTTACAGGTCAAGGGCTACACACCGATTCTGGCGCATCCCGAACGGTACCGTTATTACCAGACTGAACCCTATCTGCTCAAACAGCTCCGAGAGCAGGGTTGTCTGTTGCAACTCAATCTAATGTCGCTGGCAGGTCGCTATGGGTCCAAAGCGCAGAAGCTGGCGCAGGATCTGCTCAAAGAGCACTGTATCAGTTTTATCGGCAGTGACCTGCACCGCCCCGCCGACCTCGCCATTCTTCAGGAAGCCTTTTCGCAACCAGGCTGGCAGGAATTAGCCAAGCAACCCTTATTGAATAATAAGTTGTAAGCACATGTACCCAATTACCGCAACAGCACGATGGTCCCGTTGTAAATCTGATCACCGTCATTGCGGATGGTGCGGTATACCAGGCGATAGCTATAGGATCCGTTAGGGCAAGCCTGCCCCTGTTGCGTCCCATCCCAGGTCGGCCGGTCGCTTCGTTCGTTGTAGACCAATTCACCCCAACGGTTGTAGATAGCCAGTTCGACCACGTCGCCCTGCACGATCGCGGGCGCAAACGCATCGTTCATACCGTCGGCGTTGGGTGTAAAGCCTGTTGGCGCCAGAATGTGCGAGGCGCAGATTCCTGATACCGTAATGGTTCGAACGACGGAGCAGCCCATCGGGTTGGTAATGGCTACCCGGTAAACGCCTTCGGCCTGAATGGCAATCTCGGGAGTCGTTTCCCCTTTGTTGTCCCAGCGATAGGTAACCGAAGGCTCCAGACTGCCCGCCGTAATGATTTTACCCCGGCAAACGGTCTCGTCGGGCAATACCGATGGCAGCGGATTGACGGCCAGCGCCAGTGAAGCAGTAGCCGCACATTGGCCATTGGCAACAGTAAGCTGATACGTACCCGGTTCACTCACGCGAATACTGGGCTCGACCGATCCCGTCGACCAGTGATAAACGGGATTGGCAGGACCGCCTACGGTTGGGATCAGATCAGTTTCCTCGCCCAGGCAGATAGCCCGCGCCCGGTCCAGACTGACGGTTGGCGTAGTGACTACATCAATGGTGCGGATCGCCGTGCACCCCAGCGGGTTCGTTACTTTAACCTGGTAACGGCCGGGTTGCGATACATTGACCGTCTGCGCTTTACTGTTGACCGACAACCAGTTGTACGTCATGCTGGTCTCGGTAGCGCCCGCCTCCAATGTCGTCGACGGACCAGACAGACAAACCGTTGCGTCGGGTTTCAGGGAGGGAGATCGGGCCGGTGCAACCACGACGGAAGCCGTTTTCACGCAGCCCCCGTCCTGCACCGTGACCTCATACGTACCGGGTTTAGCGACGGTGATGGCCGGTGTAGTTTCACCCGATGCCCATCGATACGACACCGAATTGGTAGCTGCCTTGACGGAGGGGCCCAACGTAATTGCCTGTCCATTACAGAGCGGTGGGTACGTCCCAAATCGAACTTCCGTTGGCGACGGCACCGATACAGTCGTCATGGCGTAAGCGATACACCCTTTATCGTCGGTGGCCTTGACGGTATAGGTACCACTTCGGTCAAAAACGTTGGTTCCATTGCCCGGCTTTTGTCCCCCGTCCCATTGATACATTGTACCTCCTGTTGCGGTAACGCTACTATTGTTACAGCCGGGCTGTGGCGCACTGATGGCCAGTGGCATAGCCGAAGGCCGAACGCCAAAATTGATGTTTGTGTAGTATTCATACCGGTCGGCGTCAACCGTCAGACAGGAGAACGTTCCGGGAAACAGAAGCACCGCATAGCCTTCTGTACCTCTCAGTTTGGTAGCACTAATCGGCTCAGCGCCACCATTTTGAAACAGCGGAACATACGATCGGGAAAACGTCAGATTCACGGTTGTATCCGGGCCGCCAAGTGACGCAATCAGCAAAACGGGATTGGTGACGGGTTCCGAAAAACATATTGTCACTTCGCCTTTGCCTTCTTTCGACCAGACCATCCTCGGTGTGGTTGTAGCCGGCAATGAACTGTATTCGGGGAAAGGTGTAAACTCACCAAAGGCATAAATACTTTTGGTCGAACCCATCGGAAAGTTGGTTGTTACGTCGACCTGTATCTGCCGACCATCAACCTGCAACGCGCCCACCGCCTTATTATCCTGAAAAGAAGACCAGGCGACCCACGAATACGTTTGGTTACACTGAGCCAGCGAAGCCGTGCAGCTCGCATAGCTAATAGCCAGCCATACCACGAGTTGACATACCCAGTCTGGTACTTCCCAAAGTAGCTTCATTCGCGTCTCGTCGACTGTCACGCTAGTCAGGTTTTTGATGGCTGAGATGCGCCCTAAGTCAGCAAGTAAGCTTGCATCAATTCTATGGACTTACGGTATACGAGTCAAAAATACACATTTTAGAACGAGTCAGTATACTCATTTCGACCAAGGCCCCCATATGGTTTACGCTAACTCTCATTCGATTACATCGTGAATATGAGTATCTTGCCGCTTATCTATAGCCAGATAAGGGGAATCCGTAACGCTAATTGACCAATTCAACGTTTTTATATGATATTATACTCATTCAGTAGACGTGGTCGATTTTTTGAGAAATATTGTATACCGATAAAGTTTGTAGGATGATCTACAGTTTTTGTCATCTCGATCGATCGAACCACCCCTGCGGTCAGGACGACTCTACCATATGGTTAAGCAGACGATCAACTTCTTTGCTGGATCAGCCCTGACTTAGCGCATACACAACGTTATGGCTACTCTATCTTCCCCTGTATCGCCGGTGTCTGCCTTACCCCGCGCATCGGTCCTGAGTCTCGACATTTCGCTGGCGTCATACCATTCCATTCAGGAAGCGATCATCGCGGCGGCGCATCGGCATGAATCGCGCACAGCCTGCTTTGCCAATGTGCACATGACGGTTGAGGGAACCCACGATGCAGCTTTTGCCCGGATTGTCAATGAGGCCGATTGGGTAACCGCTGATGGCGTACCGTTGACCTGGGCCATACGGCTGTTGGATGGCCTGCCGCAGGAGCGGGTAGCCGGTATCGACATGTTGCCCGATCTGGTTCGCCGCGCTGCTGAAGATCAATTACCGGTATTTTTCTACGGATCAACCCCCGACGTGCTGGCCAAAACCGTTGCGGTTTGCCAGGAGCGCTATCCTGCGCTTCAACTGGCAGGTACGTTGTCGCCCCCCTTTCGGCCCCTGACCCAAGCAGAAGAGATAGAGGTCATTGACACCATCAATGCCTCGGGAGCCCGGCTGGTGTTTGTAGCCCTGGGGTGCCCGAAACAGGAACGCTGGATGGCTCAGATGCGGGGGCGCATTCAGGCGGTGATGCTGGGCATTGGTGGGGCCTTACCCATTTTGGCAGGTACCCAAAGCCGGTCGCCACGCTGGATGCAGCAAAATGGCCTGGAGTGGGTATTCCGGCTGGCAGTCGAACCGCGTCGGCTGTTCAAGCGGTATGCTGTTACCAATTCGCTTTTTCTGCTTTATCTAACTCGTCAGTTCTGGCGCACCAAACGAGGCGCTGACTCACGCCGCCAGCACAATCTATGAACCAAACGCAACCTGTAACCGGCACAGCGGGCCAATTGGCCCCTATTGTTCTGTTTGCCTACAAACGACCGCAGGAGCTTAAACTGGCTCTCGAGGCGTTGCAGGCCAACTACCTCGCTCCGCAAAGTGAGCTTTATGTCTTCGTCGACGGTCCCAAACGGGAATCTGATCGGCCCAAGGTGGAGGCCGTTCGGGCACTCATCGATAACCTCACGGGTTTCCGGACCATTCACCGGCAATACGCCAAACAGAACCAGGGGCTGGCCAAATCGGTCATCACGGGCGTAACGGCCGTGATGCAACAGCACGGGCAAGCCATCGTACTCGAAGACGACCTTCTGCCTTCGCGCAACTTCCTGGACTACATGAATCAGGCGTTGCGCCATTATCGGCAGCAGCCGACGGTTTTTTCCATTACCGGCTACACGTTCCCCTTCGATAAACCGGCCGGTTATACCGCCGACGGCTACCTATATCCGCGAACGGGTTCATGGGGTTGGGCCACCTGGGCGGACCGTTGGCTACCAATTGACTGGGCCGTGAGCGATCTTAATGAGTTTTTAGGTGACCAACAGCGATGCGATACGTTTAACTACTATGGTAGCGATCGGCTGCGGATGCTGAAGAAGTGGCAAACCGGAAAAATTGATTCCTGGGCCATTCGCTGGTGTTACGCGCAGGCAAATGTCAGCGGCCTTACCCTCTACCCCACCGTCTCGAAAATTAATAACGTAGGCTTCACGACCGAGTCGACGAATACGCACGGCTACAACCGCTACCGGACCATTCTGGATACGGGTGAACAGCGTACGTTCTCGTTTCCGGACGAGCTGGCCTGCACAGATTATTACCTGCATAATATGCGCTGGAAGTTTAGTCTGCCCGTCCGTTTCGGCAATCGGCTCATCACCGAGGCATTGAAAGCAAGGCGCTGGCTGACCAAAACGTAATCAGCAATTACTTCACTCAACCGACTACGCATGACAGCCCCTATTATACTCTTCGCCTACAAACGGGCCGACACGTTTCAACGGACCATCGCGGCCCTTCAGGCCAATCACCTGGCGGCGCAAAGCGACCTGCACATCTTTGTGGATGGCCCCAAAACGGCGGCCGATGCGCCAAAAGTGGCAGCGGTGCAGGCGCTGGCCCGGCAGGTAGCGGGCTTTCGTACCCTGACGTTGCATTTTGGCGAGGCCAATTGCGGCTGTGCCCAATCCATCATCAACGGCGTATCGCTGATTCTGCGTGATCACCCTGCGGCCATTATCGTTGAGGATGACATTGTGACGGCGCCTAACTTTCTGGATTTCATCAACCAGGGCCTGGTTACGTACCGCGACAGCTCCCGTGTTTTTTCGGTGGGTGGCTACACATTTCCGTTCGAGAAACCAGCCGATTATCAGGACGACGTGTATTTTTTCGGACGTACCTGCGCCTGGGGCTGGGGTATCTGGGCCGACCGCTGGTTCAAAGCTGACTGGAACGTGATGGACTTCCCGCAGTTTATGGCCGATTCGGGGGCAAAGCGGGCTTTCAATTATTACGGTAGCGATCGGGTACGTATGTTACGCCGGACCATACAAGGCGATATCGACACTTGGGATATCCGTCTTTGTTATGCACTCTACAAGCAACAGGGCCTGACAGTCTATCCGACGGTGTCGAAAACGACCAACATCGGCTTTGGCGGCGGCGACGGTATGCATGCAAACGTATACGATCGGTACAAAACCCCATTGGATACAGGCGAACAGCGTCAGTTTCGAATGCCGGGACAGGCCTTTGAAAGCCCTTACTATACTCAGCAGGTACGTCATCAGTTTAGTCTGAGCGTACGTTTATACAACCGCCTGAAGACAATGGCGGGCGTGCGGTGAAGGATCCTGTTTTCATGTATCTTTGTCGCAACTCAACGGTCTCATATGCAGAAATTTACGGTCGGCCTTGCTGCTCTCTGCCTGTCACACCTTGCTGGCGCACAGGCCATTCCTGATACAACCAGCCGGGGTGCTCGTTCATTTGTCGAGGTAGGCGGGCTTGCCGCATCGGCCAGCCAAACGCCATTCTGGCTTCGCTCCCGCCAATACGGCCTCGTACCGCTCAACAACCCGGCAGGCATCGTTCGGGCGGGTACGGCCTTCTTCAAGGGCGACCCCACCGACCCACGCCGCGTGCACCTGAAAGTTGGAATTGAAGGTGCGCTGATCAGCAGCGCCGCAACGGCCGCCGAGCCAAACGCGGTTCGGTTCTTACTGCCCGAGGCGTATGCCAGCCTTCGGTTAGGTCAGTTCGAGCTTTATGGTGGCCGCCGACGCGAAGTATTTGGGTTGGTCGATACGTTATTGACGTCGGGCTCCTATTCGTGGTCGGGTAATGCCTTGCCCATTCCAAAAATTCAGATTGGCACACGGGGCTTTGCCCCGCTTGGGTTTACCAACGGCATCGTAGCCATCAACGCCTTCTACGCCCACGGCTGGTTTGGCAATGCCGATTCAGTGCAGGGCTCCTATCTGCATCAGAAAGCACTCTATGGGCGGGTTAGCCTGTTCAAACGGCGGGTCAATCTGTATGCGGGAGTAGTACACAACGCACAATGGGCCGGGCGGCGCAATGTAGGTACGTTATCAGTCAACGGTCAATTACCCAACACGTTCAAAGATTATCTGCGCGTCATTACGGCATCCGAGACTCCTATCGGAGACTCAACTAGTTATGTCGAAATTGACCGGCTCAACCGGGTAGGTAACCACCTGGGGTCTATCGATTTTGCTTTGGAAATTCTGGGCGATCGATCCAACTGGTTTTTGTACTATCAGCACCCCTATGAAGACAAGTCGGGCGTAGCTTTTCAGAACATGCCTGATGGCCTTTATGGGGTACGTTGGCGTAACGCAGGCGCTGGTGCAGGCGGTTTTCGGCTTCAACAGGTAACTGCGGAAGTGCTATCTACGATGAATCAGAGCGGATTTACGACTGATCAGAACGGGCTGTTTGCGGGAGCCGACGATTATTTCAATAACTACCAATATTCTGACGGATGGGCCTACCGCCGCCACATCATTGGGACACCCTTTATCACTTGGCGTGAAGACACCCGCCCCGACCTGCGTGACCTTCGTTCGGCATATGGCCGACTAACGGTAAGTAGTAACCGCGCTCAGGTTGTCCACCTTGGTTTATTGGGTGGGTGGCCTTCGGGTGTTCAGGTACGAGCTTTATTCTCATTTAGCCAGCATTTTGGCAGGCCTATTTTGCGCGACCCCAGAGTACCGTTGTCCCAATTCTCGGGTATGGCCGAAGCGTTGATACCTGTACGTTGGCTGGGTGGTTCAGAGTTGGTAGCCACCGTTTCGCTTGATCAGGGCGAATGGTTGACGAATAATTTTGGCGGCTGGATTCGCCTTCGAAAAACCTTTGCCCGTGTTCAGTGATGCGTATCCTGTTCATCCATAATTACTATCGACTACGAGGGGGCGAGGATACCATCTTTGAGCAGGAGTTTGCTAAGCTACGCGAGTTAGGACACGACGTAGACGCCGTTATTTTTACCAATGACCAGTTTGGGGAGTCGATTGGCGGTAAGCTGTTGTCGGCCTTTCAGACGCTTAATAACCGGGCATCGGCGCAGCGAGTAAAAGAAGCTATTACCCGGTTTAAGCCCGACGTCGTTCATATCCACAATCTGTTTTACACAGCTTCGCCCGCCGTTATCAATGCCGTCAAAGCGTGCAACGTACCCGTTGTAATGACGTTGCACAATTATCGGCTCGTATGTGCCAGTGGGCTGCTCATGCGGCCGGGAGAGATCCCATGCGAACGTTGCCTGACTAAAACGGTTCCGCTCGACGGTATTCGCTTCGGTTGTTTTCGTGATTCGCGGGTACAATCCGCACAGCTCACAGCCATTACCAGTTTACACAAACTGACGCATACATGGCAACACGTCGACCGGTTCATCACGCTAACCAATTTTGCCCGCCAGAAGATGTTGCAATCCTCCCTGCAACTGCGGCCGGAACAGGTTGTTGTAAAGCCAAACTTCGTCCCTGATCTAGGCTACACCGCACACGATCTGCGTGGTGATTTTTTCCTGTTTGTGGGCCGGCTGTCGCAAGAGAAAGGTATTGACGTATTGCTGGAAGCGGCCAAACAAGTGGCTCTCCCTATTGAAGTAGTTGGCGAAGGCCCGTTGCAGGCAGCCGTAGAAGCCGCTGCTCAACAGGGTCAGGTACGTTACCGGGGAAGCCTACCGAGAGAGCAGGCGGTAGAACGGATGCGGCAATGCCGGGCCATTATTGTGCCCTCTATCTGGTATGAGGGGCTACCTACCGTTATTCTGGAAGCGTTTGCGACAGGCACCCCTGTGATCTGCTCTGATCAAGGCAACTTGAACCAGATCGTAGAAGATGAGAAAACGGGAAAACTTTTCAAGACTGGACATGCTCCATCTCTGGCGACGATACTCACTACTATAAGCCAAGATACCAGTTCACTGGCAGCTTGGGGGCAAACGGCACGGCAAACATTCACTGAGCATTACGAAGAAAAAATCGTGATTCACAAACTACTAGATATCTATATGTCTATATCTAATTCTAATTAATCTAAAGATATAAATACTAATTTAGATCACTAATACTATACGCTGCTTTTTTGACGATGGTCTAGTATATTTACTCTAAATAATAACCGCAAATTACTTTTGATATTATGAAGATTGCATACATCGTAACCGCTTATACTGACCCCCAGCAATTACGACGCCTTGTTGATTCGCTCAATTCTAACGCTCACTTTTTTATTCACATAGACTCTAAAGTAGATATAGTTCCTTTTAAAAATCAATTATCTGACTACACTAATGTGTTCTTTACTAAGAACCGATTCTTCATCAACTGGGGAGGCTTTGCTCAAGTATTGTCTCAGCAGGAACTATTAGCTTCCGTATTTGAAAGTAAGCTACATTTTGATCGGGTTGTCTGTCTAAGCGGAACAGATTACCCGCTCTGGTCTACGAAAATGATTTTCGACGAATTTTCTAAAAACTCTAAAAAAGAATATATACAAGCAGTAAATTTAACTAAGCTAGAAAACTCTATTCAGACTAGAAAAGTAGTTCTTTACCACTTTTTAAGGGATATAAAAATTAAGAACTATTTTATTAAAAAGTGCTTCAGTGGGTCAGCTAGGCTACTTTTTAGAGCATTACCGTTTAGAAAAAGCCCAACTACACTTATTGAAGGAAAACAAGTTGACGTATATTTCGGTTCTGATTATTGGGCTTTGACAATAGACTGTGCCAGAGATGTTTATAATAAATTATTAAAGGAGGACGAATTAATAAACTATTTTAAACATTCATACATCCCTAGCGAGATGTGCATTCAGACCATAGTTTTTAATTCCGAATTTGGAAAGAATGCTATTTTAACTCCAAAAGAAAATTATGATAACCTTCACTCACTAACCCCTCTACACCATATTGAATACCATGGCATGATTAAAGTATTTGATGAAACGGATTTTGAGGCATTAGCTGCTAATCGAAAAATGTTTTTTCGAAAAGCATTAACTGGAAGGTCAGACAAACTTCTAGTGAAAATAGACGCTTTAAGGAGTGAGAGAGATTCGCTAAAGAATTAAACTCTATTTATTTTTGATAGCGAAGCTTGCTATAGTCCTTCCTAAGTCAACAGCAAAGTAAACGATTTTTAGAGGAGTATGGCGAACTGCAAAAGTATAGCGAGCTCTCAAGTAATTAGGCGATTTGAACGACCAGAACCCAGCAAAAAATTCTTTACTTGACTTTTGCTTGTTACGAGTCGCTTCCATATAGTTGTATATTTTACTGGCTACAGAGACGAATAATTTATATCCTTTTTTTCGAGCTCTAACAGAAAATTCAATATCGGCCATATAATGAGGAAAGTTAGCAGCGTCGTAAGCACCGATTTTCCCGAAAATTTCTAGCGGCATCAATGTACCTCTGCCTGATAATTCGTCTGTCGATACAATGAAATGGGAATTGGCAAGCTTACTATAATCATTATTATACAAGGCAGATGTTCGATTCCCTTTTGCTGTATAATAATTACATTTCCCACCTGCATATTCTAAATAGTTAGGGTTATTAATATCAACTACAACAGATCCTATCAGGCAAGGCTTGTTTGCATTATAGCTATCCATCATAGTTGATAAATAATCGGGATCAAATGTCAAATCGTCGTTAAGTGTCAATAATAAATCACTATTTACATCTTTACTATGCTTGAGCGCATAATCAACTCCCATATTGACTGCCTTAGTCCACCAGAGGTTACCATCACCATTTAACACCGTTACTTCTGGAAATTCTGTTGCAATCATATCTGCTGTACCATCTGTAGAACCATCGTCAACAACGACAGCTTGATAAGCAGTGTACGTCTGTTTTCGCAAACAACTCAGGCAACCGCGCGTATAATCTCTGCGATTGTAAACAGGAATGATAATGTAAATCATAAGATGAATTGGCTCAGTAATTATTCCACCTCGTTATCCTCTGGCAGGAACAAATTCTTGCAAGCTAGGGCGAGCATTAGACTGATGCATGTGATAATGTGGTACTTGACCAATAAATGAAGCCCAACCGGAGAATGTACTGGGCGGGCCAATCAATAGATCACATTGGCTGAGTGTAGCCAGATCGCCCAAGAAGGTCTTATTGGAAATAGCGGTTGACCAGTTCGAAAACGAAGATTGCTTAATCGGCTCATTAGAGCATAAAACAAAGGCAACCTTCTTTTCAGGTAACAAGTCGATTATATGTGCCATTATTCCCGCATAAGCGCTGTCATCGTAGTAGTATTTTCCGCCTTTCCACCCAGCATAATCGCCGCGGCGTAAGTGAATACCAACTACTATATCGCCTTGTTGACGGGCAACCGTCAGCAACTCACTCGCCTCATTTTGCGCTTGCTCCGGCAAGGCAAACATCGTTTTTAAAGCGACATACTGCCGGTTGAACGATTCGTAGTCGCGAAAGTCCCAATGGGTTGCAATAACCCGTTGCTGCGTAGCCTGTTCCAGAAAGTGTCGATCGGCCTGATCGAACTCGTAGGCCCGGTCAAGCACAGCGTAACCCTGCTGTTCAAAAAGGCGTCGAATGGTCCCTTGAAACGGGCGGCGGGTACCCACTTTTAGCAACTTCTGCTGAAATCCTGACAACAAGGGTTCGTCAGACACTAGCTGATGTTGCATCAGTTGGGGAAACAAATGCCGGTGTTCAAAATCGGCGCAGTTAACCTCGTAGCCTAGCTGTAAAGCATTGGCGACATGATGCCCCAGCCGAAACAGCTGATTGCAAAACTGCCCTTGCGTTCCTGCTACAATAACCATATTAGTTGACAAAAACAGGCCTATTATCGTCTTCCAGTTCGTGCATTGCCACGCGTCGTAGTTGTCCGTCTATCTGCTCAACGGGCACCAGACAAGCCATGTATGATCCTACACCAACGAGTACCCAATAGAAAAGCGGAAGTTGATAGGACCAACTGAAGACAAAGCCCGTGCATAAAAAGACAAACAGGGCGATGTAACCGGGCTCCTGCCTGAAACGACGCCACATAAACAACAGTGTATTAATGAGCATGCCATACATCAATACCATTCCAAACAGGCCATAATGGTACAGGACATGGATGTATCCAGAATGAATAAAAGTACCTTTTACACCGATCCAGTCTGCATTCCCCTCCAGTACAGCAGTTAGTTCCCCGTCATCATAGCCATCATACATCCAGCCGAAAAAAGGACGCTGTACGATGCGTTCCAGATATAGCTCCCGTTGATTGTATCGCCAGCCCGCCGTTCCTTGGGTATTTGAGTTCTCAATATCATCTATACTAGAGAGCAGGTTATCCATAATCTGTGGCCTGGCAGCTACCAACAGCGCTACGCTGATGATTCCAATGATCAGATAAGGTAATGCCAACACTGTCATTCGCATGAATCGTTTTTGCACAGCACCACGCATCACCAGCATGATGATAACAATAGCTACGCCGGTTGTTACCCACAGCGTTCGGTGAAAGAAACCGATGATCAACAGCAGCGAAAAAATAGCCATGTTCATGTTCTTCCCCCTGTTGTCCTGTAAGAAACTGACCATATAAAAACAGAAAACCAACGTCAGGTAATAGGTTTCTTCTGAGCTTGTCGAGCGGTCAGTCGAGTTAAATTGGTGCGTCAGGATACGCCCCAGTGCTAGTTGGTTAAAAGCAAACAGGATCAGAGTAACTGTAACAATTTCTTTAATACTAATATCGCGCAAGAACCAAGCGCCCATAAATCCACCATAAACGACTGTCGTCGACAAGCTAAGCGACATATACTGTAATGAGCCAATGGCTTGCCCATACTTGAAATATGACGTGCTCATCAGCATAGCAATAAGTATAAGGTATAGTACCGTTCCTATACGCAGATGACGAGGTAATCTCGGAAAGAACAGAATAGCATAGCTGATACCCCCAATGACAACAATCCGGCGAACGCTTGACTGTAGCGGTGCGGCCAATGGGCTACTCAGTGCCAGTTCGCTGAACAGGAATAGGTACAGATGCAGTCGTTTGAAAATAGCTTCGAAGTTCATCAATACTGTTGTTTGGTATGTCTCTAAGCCACCTGATACAGCCCCACCAATTGGCGAGCATTCGTATCCAGCCGATGGCGATTCATCACAAGCTTATAAGCCGCCTCAGCGATGGGCTCATAAGCCGCTGGATTATTAACAACGTCGATAATCGTTTGTCGAAATTGATCCGTGCTAGCATCGGCAATAATGCCAGCTTGCCCAAACTGAACAACTTCACGCAAGCCTGGCCCATCATTGACCAGACTTAATAATTTACAAGCGGAAGCTTCGAGATACACATTGCCTACACCTTCATATAACGAAGGCAACACATGCAAGTCGGCCACTTGCATATAGCGATATACGTCTTGACGAGTACCCAGGAATTGAACTCGGTCAGTAAGCTGATGTGACTCGCAACAGGCTTTTTCAGCAGCTTCGGCCTCACCAGTGCCAATGTGCAGGCACTTCACATGCTCGTAGCCAGCTGGTAGTTGCGCCATCAGTTCAAAAACGCGCTGATGGTTCTTCACCTTCGAACAGCCCCCCACCATAATCAGCACAAAATCGGTTGGCAACAGGCCAAGTTCAGCCCGGCGTTGTTTCTTTTCCGTGTCCGAAATAGGTACAAACAGGTTCGTGTTGATCCAGTTATGCAGGATAATTGGCTGACTGGTATAGCGACGTTCGTTGTTAAAAACCGCCTCCCCAATAGCCAGACGTTGTACACCGAAGACCTTTTCGGTCAGCCAGGTATGTATGATACGGCGGGCCAACAGGGCCTTGCGATACACGAAGACATTATGTATCGATGAAACCACACGCGGCACCCGGTTCAGGTACGTCAGGAATGAGTAATACACGAACGCCTGCTCGGGATGTATGTGTACGACATCAAACTGATGCTCTTTCAGAAACTGGTTAACCTTTTTAAAATAGGTTAGTGTCCGTTGAAACGGTATGTGGTGGATGATATAGCCCCTCGCCTGAAGCTCGTTGGCAAATTCACCCGGCACAGGGCCCGTGCCCAGTATGTGTGTTTCCAGATTATGTTCATCGAACACGCCATTGGCATCACGAATCATGACCTCGGCCCCGGAGTGCCGCAGTTCACACAGAATGTGCAGTACTTTTTTGGGGTTGGCTGAGTTGCTCATATGCGTTCAGATATTGGTCGACAACAGTACCCGGCGAAAACCGGTCAAGCGCGTTCTGGCGAGCCCGCTGACTCATAGCACGATAATAGGTGGCGTCCGACGCGAGTTGTTCGAGCGCCTCACAAACCGCCTGTGGAGAGGTGATGTCAGTAAGTACACCCGATTCGTTGGACAGGAGCCAGGGAACACCCCCGCTTTTATCACCTGCTACAATGGGCAGCCCCATAGCCGAGGCTTCGATCAACACCATCGGGCAGGATTCTTCCAAAGCCGTATGCAAAAACAGATCGTGCTTGCTGACGGCCTGCATCAGTTCATTGAAGTTGGTTGGACCGTGAAACCGAACGTTTTCTTCACAATCATGAGCTTGTGCCCACTGATGCGCTGCCTCTCCCTCACCAAAACCGAAACCATACAGGTTCAGTGTTGCTACGGGGAATTTTTGCCGAAACAGTTTAAACGCCTGCATGGCTACCCCGACGTTCTTTCGTTTGTCGAAGTTATTATTGACCATCACAAGGCTGGGTACGTTGGGCAATTGACGCTCGCGATAGAGGTCGAATACCGAATTTGGTTCAAAATTGGGAATCACCCGAACGGGTCGCTTCGTGAACCGGCTTACGCCATTGGCCGTGTACGTCGATACGGCAGTGAGGTGTTTGGCGCGACGCAATACATAAGCTGCCATACCAAGGCGAATAGTACGGTATAGATCACGCATCGATACTAACACATCGATTGGCGAATCGTGGCAG
This sequence comes from Fibrella musci, assembly GCF_041321105.1. Classification (NCBI taxonomy): domain Bacteria; kingdom Pseudomonadati; phylum Bacteroidota; class Cytophagia; order Cytophagales; family Spirosomataceae; genus Fibrella; species Fibrella musci. The sequence goes on from NZ_JBGGWD010000002.1 coordinate 576,844, forward strand.
GTCACCAGAGTGGGAATACCTGAATCCAGTGCCGCCCAGCCCCATTCATACTGCCAGTGTGCATGCAACATGTCGGGTTTTGCCTGCTGAATCGCTTCCGTTACTCCTTTGCGCTCTGCTTTGAACAGATCAAGCACCCGATGCCGCGCACGACGCCTATAGTGACAGAAGTAAACGTCGAGGTTAGGACCACTTAGTTTTATCGTTTGTCCCGCAGGTACGTCATACGAATTCGAAAAAACCGAGACCCGATAGCCACGCCGGTGCAGTTCAATAACCTGATTATTGACGGGTACCCCACCCATGCCTTCAGGTACGTTACCCATTGGCAGGTTAAGCAGTGGAGCCAGCTGGCTCGTTGCCACAGGGCCGACAATACCAATATGTCGCATAGACTTACTTGTTTACAATGCTCACCTCAACGGGTTGCCATGATACGTTTGTCGTTGACGATTCAGGAGTACGAGCGGATGCATAAACGGCCATGAGCCGGTTAAAACTCGCTGTAGGGTTCAGGTGATGGTGGAAAAAGGCCTGCTGATCGGCTAGCAATAATTGCCGTGTCTTACCGGTTAGTACGTCCAGAATAGTAGCTGCATCGGCATCCATCGACTGGCTTAGGTGGCTAATTGATGTAGGCAGCAACTCAGGAATGCCGCCCACTGGCAAGGCCATAGCAGGTACGTTCACGGCCATTGCCTCAATGATGGCATAAGGGCAGTTTTCATTGTGCGCCACATGCACATACACATCGGAGTCGGCGACTAAACGCCAGGGGTCAGGTTGCCGCCCCACAAAACGGACAATGTCCTGAACGCTTAGCTGACGGGCCAATTGTTCCCACTCGGCCCGTTTCGGGCCATCGCCGATCAATACAATCTCAAACGGCTGACTGGTCAACTGCTTAATCCGGTTAGCCAACCGGATCAAGTAAACCTGATTCTTCCGTTCTTCAATAAACCCGACGTTCGTAATCCGCCAGGGACGTTCCGTAGTCGTCACGGTAACGTTTCCCGCCAGCCGTACGGTGTTGTGAATAACGGTGTAGCGATGTCCGGGAGGCAACAAATGCGCCGACTTCTGGTAGGCATACTGCGATACGAATACAAACTGATCGATCTTGCCAAACAGCCAGCGATACCACCGCTCCAGGCGGGCTTCACCTGCCGCCCCAACCGGTTCTACCGCCTGTATTTCGGCCACAGGATTGTCGTTGAAATGGCAGGTTATAATGACTGGTACATTGGGGTACGCCAGTTTAGCCATAGCGCCGGCAATGGGGTCCTGTGCATGTACCAGTTCCACCGATTGGGCCGGAATCCGGCGCAAAGCGGTATACAGCTTAATCGCATGATCCAGCTGATTGTGCAACACCTCACCGGGTCGTCCGGCCAGGCGCATCAGCCGGGCAAGGCCACCCATCGAGCGCCGTACCAGTAAGGGCGTATCATCGTGCGTAACCAAAGTTACCTGGTGGCCAGCCTGCTCTAAGTCTGATTGAAGCAGCTTGTAATACGTAACCACACCTGACGGGCAGTTGGGGTTCAATATGGAGGCTAGAACGATCATGACTGATGAGGCAGATTAAACGAATTGACAAGCGCAATACGCCGGTAAGCCAGCCAGGCGATCATTGCAATCACGACGCAGGCCTCTGTACATACCCAGGCTATGGCAGCCCCTATGTAACTGTGCTGATGGATCAGCCAGTAATTGAGACCTAGCCCAATAACTGAACCGCCTAGAGTTATGAAAAAGTAGGGCCTGTCCATGTGCAGATTCAGCATGGTGTGCATCCCCAGCAGGCTGTTCAGACTCAATAAGACGGGTAATACCGCCAATATTCTGACCACGGCAACAGCCTCATTGAAACGGTTGCCGTACAGCGACGAAACCGTTATCGGCGCACTGACAAACAGCAAGACACCAATCAGCGCTGTACCTGTCAGCAGTACGGGAGCAATCTTACGAACCATACCTAGTCCCCGTTCCTGACTTTGTCCGAAGCCATTGGCTACGATCGGAAAGAGTGCCTGATTAAGGGCCATGTTTACAAAAACGCGTAGAATAAGCTCCAGGCGGCTACCTGCTGAGAATACTCCGACGGCATAGGCTGTACTGAATAGCCCTAGCATAAACACGTGCGATGAGCTGTACAACGTGTTGTTGAGCGATGACAGGAAGAACGTAAACCCTTCCCGAAAGCGCTGTTTAATCGATTGCCAGCCTGGAAGTTGATACGTAAGGTTATAGCGTTTAATAGCTATCCTTAACGCTATTGTGCTTACCAGTACATGCGACAGGCTCATTACAAGATTCTGGTAGATGAAATCGTCTGCTTCCCGAACCAGCACAAATACGCCCATGGTCATGATCAGTTTCGTCAAGAAACTCAACATGGCCGTTCGGCTCAAATCCTCCATACCCTGAAAAAGCCATTGCGGAAATAGCGCTACGCCTACGCAATACAAACAGGTGGCCATGTGGAGCGGCAGCTGCGCCCGAAAGGCCGGATTGACTATTGCCAGCCCAGTGAAAATGCAGGCCGCCAACGCCAGTAACAGCAACTTAGCCGACAGCACCTGCGCAAACAGACGGTTAATGTAAGCGTGGTCACCACGATTAGCGGCAACTAGCCGCACCACCGCCATATCGAACCCAAAACTGACCAGCAGTACAAAGTAGTTGTTGTAACTCAGCGAAAAGTTGAGCAACCCCATCCGTTCCGGCCCAATCACCCGTGATACATACGGTACCGTTAGCAGCGGCAGCAGGTAATTGGCTACCTGTACGCTAAACAGGGAGGCGATATTAATCGAGAGCTTCCGCCATTGCCCCTGCGGCAACAAAGCAACTAGTCTACCACGCATTCACATTTCCTTTCAGCATAGCCTGCACTGTACCTAAACACAGTTTGGCGTCCAGCCCGACAGACTGTTTCTTTACGTACAACAAATCATACTGCACGCGGTGCTTCATATTCACCAGTTCCCGCGTTTCGCCACGGGCACCACGTACCTGCGCTAATCCGGTAATACCGGGGCGCACCTCATAGCGAGAGCGATAGTTCTGAATCGTGTGCCAATAGAGATCGTCGTGCTGAACCGCGTGCGGGCGAGGGCCAACAATACTCATGTCGCCCATCAGCACATTCCAGAACTGGGGCATCTCGTCGAGATTGGTGCGGCGCAGGAAGGCCCCGATCCGGGTTATCCGAGCATCGCCTTTACGAGCCTGCGCAAAAGTGGCCGTTGGCGCATGATACATCGTTCGGAATTTCAAGCAATGAAATACCCGCCCGCTGCGGCCACTGCGTACCTGAACAAACAGTATCGGGCCGCGCGAGGTAAGGCGAATAGCCAACCCAACGAGGGGGATCATCCACGAGAGCACAAAAACAGTGACGAACGCTGCTACTGTTATATCAAACAGCCGTTTCCCGTAACGAGTATAGAGCGTCGAAGGGGCATCAACACAACTTAGGGCCGGACCAGCCGGCGTTGAGGCACGTGTTGAGTGGCGCGAATACGTGGTTGGATTAGCGGACAGCATAACATCAGGACAATTTATGGATGGAGCACGCAAACGCTACACGTCTTTCCGCGTCTTCGTTGGCTTCTTATCGTCGGTGTAGTAATGGCCGTACCCATAGCTGTAGCTATTGTAATACGACTCTCCTTCGCCAATGGCGTTCAGAATCACGTTAAGCTTGTTAAACCGGTTCTCCCGATAGAAGACGTCAAGTTGCTTCAGGTAGTTTTTCGGGGTTACGTCGTGGCGCACCACATACATCGTGGCGTCGGCCAACGGCGCGATCAACTGGGCGTCAGTTACCAGGCCAATCGGCGGGGAATCGACAATGACGTAGTTGAACCGTTCCTTCAGTTCGTTGATCAATTGCGTCAGTTTAGGCGTACTCAGCAACTCCGACGGATTTGGTGGAATCGGCCCTGATGTAATGATAAAGTAGTTGTCCTGTCCCGGAATCGGTTGTAACACTTCGTCCAGTGTGGCGTCGCCAATCAGGTAATTGCTGATACCGACACCGCTAAACATACCCAGATTCTTGTGCAGTTTGGGCTTGCGTAAGTCCATTTCCAAAACAACCGTCGGGCGGCCAATCAGCGCAAGGCTAGCCCCCAGGTTCAGCGAGATAAATGATTTACCCTCGCCACTGATGCTCGACGTGAACAGCAGCACTTGGCTCTTGTCGGGGTCCGACTTCAGGAATTGCAGGTTGGTACGTAGCGTCCGGATCTGTTCGGCAATAACCGATTGGCTTCGGCCCCGGATCACGATGGCTTCGCCCTTCTTGCTTTTCATCAGTTCACCCAGAATCGGCGTCTGTGTGGTGTCTTCTACGTCGGTGCGGCGCAACACGCGGTTGTTCAGTGCATCGCGGCTAGCCATCACGCCGATCGGCAGCAGGAAGCCAACCAGCCCAAACAACAGGAAGTAGAAGCGACGCACCGGTTTAACCGGATCTTTTAGCGAACGAGCAATATCGATGGTCCGGCTGTCGGAGATCGTCGAGGCGAACGACAGCGCCGTTTCTTCCCGCTTTTGCAGCAGGTACGTATACAGTCCGTTTTTGATGCCCTGCTCCCGCGAGATATTCAGCAGTGATCGCTCTTTGCTGGGGATCGTGCGGATCATGCTCTCGATCTTGTTGTTATTGGCCTGCAACTGTTGCCGCGAGGTCGTTAGCTCCCGCTTCATCGTCTCCAGGTTCTCGTTGATGCTCGTCCGTGTTTCTTTGATCTGGCTGTCCAGCGTCTGCACGATCGGGTTTTGTTCCGAGGTCGTTTTAATGGCTTGCTCGCGCTTCATTTCCAGTTCCGACAGCCGGTTCACCATACCCAGCATGATGGGGTCGGCGAGGCCAAGTGTGGCGGGAGCAACCCCCTGCGAGGTCGACTGGCTACGCATGTAGCGCTCAATGTCGCCCAATGCCCCCAGTTGCAGTTTTACCTGGTTGAGTTGCGTATCATTTTGTTGCGCCGTCATCAGGAAACCCTGTGCCTGCGTGCTCAGGTCGGTAATTCCCTGCGATGATTTATAGCGTTCAACGTCGCCCTCCACATTTTTCAGCTCACCCGTGATGAGTCCCAACCGATCTTCAATAAATTTCAGCGTGTTGGCAGCCATCTTGTTTTTGTCCGAGATCGCAGCCTGGTTGTATTCATCGATCAGTTGGTTGAGGATCACCTCGCCCCGCTGTGGCACCGCATCTTCCATCGTGAGCATGATTACACTCGACGCTTTGGAAGTGGGTTCAGCCTTCAGGTTTCTCAGGAAACCAGTTACGGCGTCGGACTGCTGTTGTACCAGCACCCGCACGGGGTTAGTAGCTGGGCCAACGGGTTTTCGGCTAAACACGCGCAGCCGGCCATAAGGCGTCTGCATACTTTGGTTCAGCGGATACACCTTACCGTTGATATCGACCTGATCGGCCTTCGGGAAGCTCAGCGTTAGCTTGTCCCTGTAAAGTTCCGACGTTGGCTGCTCCACAATCAGCTTAACGGGGGGTATAAACGTTTCCCGGTCGCCGAAGCTTGTCTGCTGATAATAGCGAGTCGCGAGTTGAAGCCGATTCACAATTTTATCCATCAGTGTGTACGACTTCAGAATCTCGATCTCATTCTCTACAACCTTCTTGGGCGTGAAAATTTCGAGCTCTTTCAGCATGTTATCCTGATCGATCCCTTTCTTCTCGTCCTTGATCAGCAAGCTCGCCTGCACTTTGTAGACCGGCGGCTGATACAGCAGGTATACGTAGGCCCCCGCCATCGCCACAACGATGCTGACGATGAACCACGGCCAATTGCGGGCATAGCGCATCAGCACGGCACGCAGGTTCTTTGTCTCCCCATCCACCACTTGATAGGGGACGTACGAATACGGTTTGTTAGCCATAAATTGAGTAAATCAGAAAAGCTGAGAAGTTGTTAGTTAGACTAAAAACGGGTAGCAATGATGGCAATGAATGAAAGTGCACTGAGTATGAGGGGCGTTATCTGGTAAAAACGATCAGTAGCGGCCACACGCGTCTTACTCGGTTCAACATAGATCACATCATTGGGGTGTAGGTGATAATAAGGCGACTGAAACACATCACGCTTTGTCAGGTCGAGGCGAGCGTAGGTACGTTGGCCGTTTTCTTCCCGGACCACCAACACGTTATCGCGACGACCATAAATCGTCAGGTCACCAGCTAGACCCAGCGCTTCAGGTAACGTGATCTGCTCGTTGGCGATGTTGAATAGCGATGGTCGCGTCACTTCGCCGAGTACTGTTACGCGGAAATTTTGATTCCGAACACTAACGGTAGGCTCTTTGAGATAGGTCTTTAGTTTGTCGCGCAGCAGGTTGGCAATTTGGACGTTGGTTTTGCCAGCCACCGGCACGGCTCCTAGTAGTGGTACGGTGATCGTGCCATCCGTCGCTACTAGATAGCCGGGTGTAGCCGCGATAGGCGTAGTCGGGTTGGTTTGCATCGCCTGACCGGACATTGCCTGTTGCATTGCATACGGATTGAAAAACGACGACGCCTCAGGGCTCAAGCTACTAACCAGAATCGACAGAACGTCACCAGGACGAACTGCTGCTGCGTAGGCTTGTTGACGAGCGCTGTCAACACGGCTTGTCAGATCCTGAAAGTAAACCAACTCTCTCGAATTAACACAACCCATTAATAGTGAGCTAGTTAAAAGAAAAGATACCACAATCCATTTAGCTGCTTTTTTACCCTTGCCGAAACTCGTTACCGTCATTGTTAAATCATCGAAAATTGGTGGTGCGCTATGCGTTTCAGCACTTTGGTTTGCCTACGTTGAAGTACTCAATCTTCAAAATAATCACTTAACCAAATGTTTAGAAAAACATATCAACAAAAACTTTTCATTTGACCAATCCGTCATGCAAATTCAGTCAGAAACATAACAAATATTGTACATTTATTCATGTACAGCAAATTATTTAGTTCCAGACATGAATTTGTTGTCAACTGTCTATAGGTTGATTCATCTCACAAATGATGCCATTATGAAACCGAACCAGCCGTAACAAAAACAACAAGTTCAACAAGTGTAACTACTCAGCAATTAGTTATACAAGTTTTAATGACTGTATAAATACTCATGCCGCTGTTAGCCGACTTGATCTGACTATTATGCTTTGCAATCGAACTCTACAGAAGTTTAGCACTGGCTTTGGATAAAAACAAATCTTAAATTTTTCCAAACCCGATAAGTTGAAACCTATTTATAGCTACTAATCGATTTTAGTTTACATCAAGCGTTGCTCAACCGGACTTACTTTGGCATTCAACTAGCTACAATCCAAACTTATTTTTGAATTGTATAGTAAAAACTATTCAGTGCCATTCGATAGATACAGCCTATGTATCTGAAATTAATTATTAACTTATATAAATTATATCTCATATGAGCGCATAAATCAGCCTATCGTAGTAATGTTGTCTATCGGCCTAGTCTTACTTTGGCATGTCGAAGACTACAGTATTTTCTACTCAATGCACATATGACAGAGTCACCACTTGTAGAATTAAACCACCTTTCCCGTACCGATAAACGTATCCTTCTGATCGTGCTTGCGCTAGGATTACTGGCGCTGTTTGGCCGGTTGGGCTATATGCCGGTCGATAATCGCTCCGACGAAGCGAGGCGGGGGCTGGTAGCGCTCGAGATGGTGCTTTCGGGTAATTACATAGTTCCTACGCTCAACGGGATTCCTTACCTGAATAAACCGCCCCTCTATAACTGGCTCATTGCCGGCTCCTTCCGGCTACTTGGCTCGTTCGATTCATGGGCATTACGCCTGCCGATGGCGCTCTCACTGGTGGGTTACGCGCTTACTATCTTCGGAGTGGTTCGTCGGCAAACGGGCAACGGGGTACTGGCGGTCCGGGTGGCGCTGATGGTGGCACTCTGCGCGCGCATCTGGTTTTATGAGACGCTGCTTGGCCTCATCGACATTACGTTTTCGTGGCTTATCTTTTCCATGCTGAGCTGTCTGTTTGCGTTCGACAGGCGGCAGCAATATGGCTGGCTGTATGGTAGCCTGTATGGGCTGGGTACGTTGGCGTTTCTGATGAAAGGACTGCCCGCGTTCGTATTTATCGGGCTGTCGTTGCTGGTCTGGTTTGGGGCTACGCGGCGATGGTCGCTGCTGTTCCATCCGGCTCATCTGGGTGGTCTGCTACTGGCGGCAGTCGGGCTGGGTACGTATTACGCCGTGTATTTCAGGCACAGCCCGGTTGCCGCGACTACCCTGCTGGGGCGGCTGGTGAGTGAGAGTGCCAAGCGCACGCCGATCGAGCGAGGCCTGACCGATACAGCTCTTCACCTGCTGACGTTTCCCGGCGAATTTCTGGCTCATTTTGCCCCCTGGACGCTGCTGGGTACGTTGCTGTGGCGGCGATCGGTGCGGCAATGGCTGTTTAGGGACAGTTACACCCGCTTTTGCTGGCTAGTATTCTGGGGCAATATCTGGGTGTATTGGATCTCGCCCGAAGTGTATGCCCGCTATGTGCTGATGCTGCTGCCGTTTTTGTTTGTCGTGCTGGCCAACGCCTATGCGCTTCCCTGGCCGCAACTGAGCCGGGTACGTTGGTGGATAGAGCGTATCTGGCTGGTAGCCCTGTTGCTGGGTCCGGTGGCGCTGGTGGTAGCGCTGCTGCACCCGGCAACGCACTCGATTCCCTACGTTCCGCTTATGGCTGCCGTGGGTATTCCGATCCTCCTCGCGGTAGCCTGGTTTTACTGGCGGTGGCCCCTTCACCGGATGACGCTGGTCTTTCTGTTTATGGTTATCGTGCGGTTGTTCTTCAATGAGCTTGTGCTACCCGGCCGACGGGTTAGTCGGGAGCGGTACCAGCTCAATAATGAAGCAGCGGCCCGCCTTACGTTGGGACGACCCCTTTGGGCCGAGACCACTACCTTCGCCGATGAGGTAGCTACCGACGTTAACAGCTTTTATATCAGCGCCACGCGCCGGGCGATTCTACCCAAAACGGCGACGATTCGGCCGGGTCAGTTGTATATTATGGATTCGACCCGGGCCATTCGGTACAAACACCGGGTTGTGGCCCCTATTTTGCTCTTTAAAGAACACCGGGCCTGGGTCGTTCAACTACAGTGACCTAACTTAGAGTGGTCATCTAGCTAAACTCGCTTTCCCGCTCTTTATAAAAACAGGAGTCGGTATACATTAGCCTGTTTTTTTTAGTATACTTCGATTCAGTTACAGCGTGTTAACAGTTTGGTTGCATGAACAAAATAGCTACTTACAGACTAGTGCAGTGGGCGCTCGCTCTTTGCTGTCTGTTGGTGGCTATCACCCCGGCTCATCCGGATCCGTTGCTCCCCCCCGCTCATTTCCGCCTGGAACATATCGGCGTGGCCAATGGACTCACGCAGGGGTCGGTCTACTTTATGCACAAAGACTCGCGGGGGTTTATGTGGTTCGGCACGCAGGATGGCCTGAACCGCTACGATGGGCAACGTTTCCGCACGTATCGGGCCGATGACCGCCACGAGGGCGCTATACGCGGCTTGAATATTTTCGGCATTGTCGAAGACCCGCAGGGTAATCTCTGGATTGGTACGGAAGAAGGTCTGAACTATTACGACCGCCTGACCGACCGCTTCACGTGCTATTATACAAACCCGCCCCGCCCGAATACGCGCCCCATCCCCGACCGAACCCTCCCCTTTTACGTTGACGCCGACGAGTTGCTCTACCTCAGCGAGACAAAGGGGCTGGTGCGCCTTCACTATCGGACGCAGACAAGGGAGGTGCTCAACCCGGCGCTGAAGCCCCGGCGCGAGTACAACATGCAGAGCTCGACGGTGCGGACGCCCGCCGACGACATCTGGCTGCATACCGAATCGGGGCTGTTGCGTTACAGCCTGACAGACCGAAAACTATACCGGTACTTCAGCAGCCACCCCGACAATGCCTTCGGATCGCCTCAAACGGTTTTTTCCTTTTACATCGATCAAAGCAACGTTGCCTGGATAGGCACGGCCGAGGGACTCATTCGGTTCGATCATCAGGCAGGTACCGCTCGCACCTATACGCTGGCCGGCAATACGTCGCCGGGGCCTATCTATTCCATCGACGACGATACCTTCGGCCGGCTCTGGCTGGGGACACAACAGCGAGGGGTGCTGTATTTCGACACCCGCACCCGACTCTACGGCACGATCGAGAATCCGCCGAACAATATGGTGCAGCTGTCCCGGTTTGAGGTGAGCAAGCTGATGGTCGACAATCAAGGCATTATCTGGGCCAACATTGACCCCGACGGTATCGTCAAAATGATACCGGATGCCTTCATGTTCAGTGGTATCAACCGCAATTTCCAGTCGAAACAAAGCCCTACCGAACAGCAACTAAGCAGCTATACGATCCGAAGCTTTGCCGAATTTGCGATAACGCCCGCCGACAAGCAACGGGCAAGTTTACCCTTGTGGGTGGGCAACGAAGCGGGTATCGATGTCATTGACTCGCAAACGGGGCAGGTGTTGCGCCGCTATCTTTCTCATGGTGCCAGGAATAGCCAACCTATGCACAATCAGGTCAAACACCTGTATGCCGACAGCTATGGCCGAATGTGGGTGGGCACGCAGGGAGGGGCTTACTTGTTTCACCCACGCGACGAATCGTTTGAGTTGATCCCTTTCATTCCGGCCAAATCCGCGACAGCCAGTGGCGAGCAGACTACCAATTTTGCCCGGCGGCTGGTAGCGCTGAGCGCCGACAGTTTGCTGGCCGCCACCGAGAATGGCCTGTATTTGATGAGTCTGGCCCAACGCCGCTGGCAAAAGCGCCCCGAACTGGCCAACGAAAATATCTTTTCGCTGCACTGGCAGCCGGGCACGCGTCGGCTGTGGGTGGGTACGTACCTGAACGGCTTTAGCTGCTATCAGTTGCCCCCCGAGGGGTCGTCGGCTCCGTGGCGGCGCGTGCTCAACGGGCTGATGGGTTTCACCGTTCTTCACTTTCATGATGATCCGGCCCGCAACACGATCTGGCTATCAACCGACCGAGGGCTCGCCGCGCTGAACCGGGCAACCAACCGGATTCGGCTCTACAGCGAGCGCGACGGGTTGGCCAATTCATTTATATACGGAGTGCTCTCTGACAGTAATAACAACCTGTGGATGAGTACTAACCGGGGCATTGTTCGGTTCGACGTCAACAACGCCAACTTCAAAAACTTTGGCCTGAGCGATGGGCTACAGGGGTTAGAATTCAACGGAAATGCTTACCTGAAAACCCAACAGGGCTTTCTGTATTTCGGAGGAATCAACGGCTTCAATGTGTGTCGCCCCGAACTGTATCACAGCACCCGAACGAATCCACCCGTTTATTTCTACAATCTACGCATCAACGAAGAGGCTCCGGTTGGGCAAACGGTGATCAGCGAGCTAAAAGAGCTGCACCTAGATCATTCGCAGAATACGTTCTCACTCGAATTTTCGGCCGTCGATTACCTCAGCAGCGGTACCAACCGCTACGCTTATAAGCTGACCGGCTACGATAACGACTGGGTCGAGGCGGGTGAGCGCAACTATGCCCGCTACGCCAACGTGCCCCCCGACACGTATACGCTCGAGGTACGTGCTGCCAATAAGGACGGGCACTGGAGCAACCGGGTTCAGAAACTGGTTATCCACATTAGCCCGCCTTTCTGGCGCACGTGGCCGTTTGTTGTTGGTTTGATCCTGGCGACGACGGGGTTGGTACTATACTGGGTACGTCACCGGGAAGAGGTCATTCGTAGGCAGCAGTCAGAACAGCTGCGGTTGGCGTTCGATGTACAGGAGCAGGTCAAGAAAGACATTGCCCGCGACCTGCACGACGAGATTGGTACCCGACTGGCTACGCTGAAACTCTATACGACGCAGATGGCCCGCTACGCCGGTGACGACGATGCTCCCCGGTCGTTACGTAACGCGATCAACAGCCTGATCAACGACATCATCAGCGATGTGCGCGACCTGCTGCGTGAACTCAACCCGCGCACGCTCGAACAATACGGTTTCGGCCCCGCGCTGGAAGAACTGCTGGAGCGCATAAGCGGCACGGGGGCCATTGAAACACACCTGATCCTCGACGAGAACCTCCCCCGCCTGCCCATCAACACCGAGACGATGCTCTACCGGATTGTGCAGGAACTGGTCAACAACACGCTCAAACACGCCAACGCGTCTCAGATCGATATCACCTGCCGCTACCGCGAAGACCGGCTGCAACTCACCTACGCCGACAATGGGCAGGGGTTTTCGTATGAACGAACCCATCAGGGATTGGGCATCGGCAACATCGAGTCGAGGGTGGTGATGTTGCAGGGCAGTATCCAATGGCAGACCGAAGCCGGCAAAGGCACCTCGGTGGTATTATTGGTGCCACTCCCCTACGCCGATGGCAAAACCCGTCGGGTTCAGACCTCGATGAAAATTCCGTCGGTTTCGGGGTAAGCCGTGCAAGTCAGCACCCAGCCTTCGGCCAGGTCACGCTCGGTCAATACGTCGTTGATACTCATCTGCACCCGACCGTTTCGGCACACACCGGCGCAGGTAGCGCACCGCCCGCCCCGGCAACTGTAAGGCAAGGCAATGCCGGCTGCCAGCGCGGCCTGCAACACCGTAGAGCCGCTGGGTACCAATAGACTGTAGATCTCACCCCGAAAGCGCAACTGAATAATCCGGTCAGGCACCACAAAACGTGCAGCACTGGGTACGTTCACGGGTTCGGTGACAAACAGTTCACGCCGGATCTGCTGGGGCGGAATGCCCAGGTACGTTAGGGTGAACCGCACCATCCGCATGAAGTCGGGTGGGCCGCAAAGAAACCACAACGCTGCCGCCGCGGGACCACGGGTTAAGTCAGGCAGCAGCCGTTCGAGCAACAGGTTGTTCAGCCGCCCCCGCCGTCCGGCCCAGGCATCGGTCGGTTGACTTAGCAGATGTATGAGCTGAAACCGATCCGGGTATTGCTGTTGGAGCGCGTCGAGTGCCGCGCGGTAAATGATGGTTTTCTCGGATGTGTTGACGTCCAGCAGGGTTACCCGCGCCGTTGGTTCATGATTCAGCGTATATATAAGTATAGAGAAAAGCGGGGTGATGCCACTGCCTGCGCCGATCAGCACAACGTCGCGGGGCTCCGTTGTGGTGGGCAAGGTAAATCGGCCGGCGGGGGGCAGGCTGTCTACTACATCGCCAATGCGCAGGTGATCGATCAGATAGCGGGATACCCACCCGTTTTCAACCCGTTTGATGGTAATGGCCAATGGCTGCTCCACCAATTCGCCAGCCACAGTCGGAGCCGACGTAATCGAATAGGACCGCCTTACCTCCTGGCCATCAATCTGCACTAACAGCGTCAAAAACTGACCTGGCTGGTAGGCAACCACCACTGGATAAAAGACGTAAGTATATACATCAACTGTATCAACAACGATATCAGTGATTGTCAGACGATAACTCGATATAACCATGCGCGCTTAGTGCCATCGTTAATGTAGTAGGAACACACACTCGATTTTACGTAAAGTTTGTCGTCAATCCGTGACTTTTACTCAGCAGCCCCGTCTGACCCCACACGTATCCAAAAAAAGCCGTGCAACACCATCATGGAAAAAGTCAAACGTAACCGTGCTCAAACCACTCAGCGAATCATTGACGCGTTCGAAGTTATTCTGGCAGAACGGGGTCTCCAACACGTTGGGGTCAACCGGGTTGCCGAACAAGCTGGCGTCAGTAAAGTATTGATCTATCGATACTTTGGCGGGCTCAATGGTCTGATCGACTACTACATTAAGATGGGGAAAATTTATCCTGATTTTCCTCCTGCCTTGCTTGAACAAATCCGTCCTGAAAATGAAACCGAATTAGGGCGTTTATGGTATCGGCAGGTTACGCAACTTTTTCGTCAGTTTCGGGCCAATCAGGCGGCGCGTGAACTCCTCAAGGCCAACGTAATTGAACATGATCCAACCGCTGAAGCAGCCAGCCAATCACAGGATCAGGAAATTCAGCGACTGGTTAGTCAGCTATCGTTTGTCAAAGGGACCGATGTAGAGGCCGTTTCAGCCGTGGTGCTTGGTGCTATGTCATACCTGACGCTGCTCGCCGACAATAACCGTACGTTGGTTGGTATCGACCTTCGCAGTGAGTCGGGCTGGAAACGCATTGAGCAGGCGATCGAACTGATTTATTCAACCCTTAGCCAGACGGTTAGCCAAACTGAAGGCAGCCGGTTTAGCCCTACCCACAGCACCGCGCTCGACGGGCACTGGAAATAACGAGTACCCACCACACTACCTACACGACCGAAAGAGCCCGTTTAGGCGCATCATGTACGAATGACGCGCTTAAACGGGCTCTTGTCTTTATACGTAACGGCTCCTGTCTACCTTACCACTACGGTCTTCTTTTCTACACCAATGCCTTTAATCGTCAGTGACTTCCATTTCTTCGGCAATCGGCTTTTCAACTGGCCAATGCCGGCATCCGATAAGTCAAGCCCACCGAAGCCGCTTAGTACCGCCTGCAACATACCGCCCGCTCCCGTGGCAAAATAGGGGTTAGTGCCACCAGCCGTTTCGGCCAAGACGCCAAACGGCGGCACCTCATTGGGTTTGTAGCTTTTCACAAACCACTCAAATCCTTTTTCGGGGTCACCCATGCGCGTATACAACGTTGACAGCACCGACCAGCCCATAGCCGGTCCGTCGGGCGAGTAGCGGGGGGCATAGTAAGCCAGGTCTTTCTTGATGCGGGCTTCGTCGGTGATGAGTTTCAGCGGAAAAGCCAGCAGATTTACGTCGGCCTGTTTGATCATCACGCCATCGTACGTCCGGTTTTCCTTGGTCGTTCCGTCGGGGAAAGTCAGAATAGGTACGTTGGCGGCTATGGCATTCCACTGCGGGTTGGGCACAATGCCCAGTTCCTGCGCGGCCTTGGTAGCCATCGGCAACACGGTTTTGACCATGCCGTTGGTGAAGGCATTGTCGTCGATGTTTTCCTGCCATTCGTTTGAACCGATGACATTATTAATATGATACTGTCCATCGGTACCTTTCTCGACGCGGCTCACCCAGAAATCAGCGACTTCTTTCAGCATCGGATACCCGCGTGTACGGAGCCATTCTTTGTCTTTCGTTACCTGGTAATAGCTCCAGAACGACCAGCCTACGCAACCTGTAATATGGTGTTGGAAGGGACCGGTCAGCGCCCAGACAGGGGTAGCCTCCTGTCCGTCGGAATCCGATTCCCACGGGAACATCACCCCCGTGTACCCGTGACTAAACGCGTTTTGCCGGGCCATCGCCATACGCTCAAAGCGGTACTCAAGCAGCGATTTGGCAATCTCAGGTTTCAACAGCAGCAGTGGCGGGTACATCCAGAGTTCGGTATCCCAGAACACGTGCCCATTGTAACCCAGCCCCGACAGGCCCATCGGCGACAGGCTGTAGGCCGTGCCTTCGCGAGCGAATGAATAGAGGTGATACAGCGCCTGCCGAACGGCCCGCTGCGCGTCGGGGTCGCCTTCGATTACAATGTCCGACTGCCAGAGCTTGTCCCATTCGGCATTGTGGCGGCTTAGTAGCCGTTGGGTACGTTCCAGGGCCGCAAAAATGGTCAGGCGTTCGGCTTCATTATGGGGGTCTGCGGTGTGGGCCGTCGATGATACCGAACCCACCACGCTGAACCGGTACGTTTCGCCAGCCTTCAGCCGCTTTTTGAACTTGGCGAGGTGCATGTTGTAATCCCAGTCTTCGTGGATCACGTCGGGCTCCTGCCCGTGCGGTTCATCGAACAGAAACGAGGTCGAAGCCGCTACCGTATGTCGGCCGCTCGGGCTTTTGGCGACCGACGTGAGCAGACGGATGGTAACGTGCGGGCGGTCGATTTCCGAATAAAAATTCTTTACCTCTTTCAGGTTTTCGGGCGATTCGATCACCGACATCGGCATGATTTCGCAATCTTTTTTGGCTGTGATTTCCACCATCGTCAGCTCTGAAAAGGGCAGGTGACGCAAGGCCATCATCGTCTGCTTTACGCTTACCTTGTCCTTGTAGTCGAACGTGGTCGTGAGCGCTGCCTTCTGCATATCGAGGGTTTGCCGGTAGTTGGCAATGTCGCGGGGGCCGATGCGGGTGCCATCGACATCCAGATTCATATTGGCGAAGTTGAATACCTTCAGGATATTCGATACACGACCACGCCCATACGTATCGAAGGCGCCGTTAAGCACTACGTCTTTCACTTTCATGGGTTCTGGCGACGATACCAGTCCAATCATGCCGTTGGCGACAGTGATGCCGTAATAATTGGCGGGGTTAATATTCTGGCCAACAATCTGCCAGTCTGAGCTCTGGGCTTGGGTCAGCGTAGGTAGGGTACAGGTAAGCAGTCCCAGCAAAGCCGCCTGGGTAAACAGGTTTCGCTTCATAGAAAAAACATAGGTTTCGTTGTAGAAAGCGAAGATAGGCTGCTCTTGGCAAAGACACGAGACAAACCCAATCGGTTACCGGATTGGTTGGTTTATTCGCTCCGGTAGGTCAGTTGCACAACCAGCGCCGAGGATCCATCCTGATTGCGCCGTTGCCAGCCCAGCGATAGAGGTAGCTTTTTCGATAGAAATACTTCAAACCCGAGCACCAGTTGGCCGGCGTCGTGCTGCCCCGATAGCCAATCGCCGAGCAGGTGCAGCTTCTGGTAGACGATTGCCGCTTCAAAACCCGTTTGGAAGCCCACCGGTGGCCCGTCGCCAAGGTAACGCACATGCCCGTTGAACACCCCCGCCGTGATTTTATAATGGTCGTTCAGAAATGTGCGGTTCAGGTTAACGTAGACGAAATGCACGAAGCGATGCTGCCCCAGATTGGGAGTCAGATTCCAGCCTGCCTGCCCACCAATGCCCACGTGAAAATCATGCGGTAGCTTAATGATTTTCTGTGCGTTGAGCATCAGCAATGGCGAATAAGCCTGTTCGGTGCTGGAGTCGTTGCGCATAAACCGCCGATTGACGGGATAATAGTCTAGGTTAATCAGGTTGGCACCCAGTTCCAGGTCTTCAGCCAGTCCATAATCGAAGGTGGTGATCGAGCGGTAGAAATTCTGAATCGAAAATTGCTGCTGCACAACAATGGCCCCCTTTTCGGCAACATCCGACTCGGTTACGTTGAAGTAAGACTCCTGCGCGTGGGCGGTGTTGGCAAGAAGACAGAGGTAAGCAATACAGCCCCAGACAGGTAGCGAAGGCATCATAAATGCGCTGAGTAGATGAGCAATTATGACACGTTAAAAAGCATTAATGTTCGGGCTCTTAATTGCCTTTTAATTAAACAGCCTTCGATTAAGCTGGATATTTGCAGGGATAGTTGTACCGTAATTAGCCTATTTTTCCTAAAAATGTTTTTAAAACTGCTTGCTGCCGTTTGTAGCCTTGGTGCCTTACCGTCAGCAGCGCAGGACACCCTGTCACTGACGCTCAGGCAGGCCGATAGCTTGTTTCTCCAGCAAAATTTACAGGCGCTGGCTGGCCGTTTCCAGATTGCTGCCGCACAGGCTCAGGTAGCTCAGGCCCGGCTTTTTGACAACCCGACCGTTTATCTGGAATTGAATGCGTTTAACCCCAGTGCCGGGCAACTTTTCGACGTTGGGCCGGGTGGACAGAAGGCGCTGTCAGTTCAACAGACCATTTTGCTGGCAGGCAAACGAAACAAACGTGTAGCCGTAGCCGCCCAGCAGACCCGCCTCACCGAATTGCAATTTTCGGATCTGCTTCGCTCGTTGCGTTTCGATCTGCACAGCCGGTTCTATTCCATCTATTTTACAACCGGTTCGCTTCGTATCTACGATCAGCAACGGGGACGCCTTACCGAGATTATTGCCGCATTCGAACGGCAATACGGCAAAAACAACGTGTCGCTCCGGGAGATTGTTCGGCTGAAAGCGCTGCTGTTGCAACTCACCAACGATCAGCTTGAGTTGCGCAATCTGCTCATCGATCAGCAGCGCGACCTGCGGGTTTTACTACAAACGGGAGCCGCCGTGCGCCCGGTTGTGCTCGACAATGACATGCTACGCTATGGCCGCCCGTTACCATCGCTACAGGATGCTACAGCCCTCGCCTTTAGTAATCGCCCCGATTTACAGGGAAGCGAAGTAGCTGTGCAACAGGCCGATGCCAATCTGGCGCTGCAACGGGCGCTGGCCACGCCCGACGTGCGGTTGGGTGGCATGTTTGACCAGAATGCCAGCTATACGCCTAACTACATTGGCCTTACCGCCAGCATCGACCTGCCTGTGCTGAACCGAAATCAGGGCAACATCCGCTCCGCTCAGGCACAGGGGCAGTTTTTGCGGCTGGGCCAGCGCAACCTGCAAAGCATCGTCGAGAACGAAATCCGCGCCTCGCTGGAACAGATTCAGCAAACGGAGCAGGCTTACCGAAGCATCGATCCCAATTTTTCGGGGCAGTACGACGAGTTGATCCAGAACGTCCTGCGCAACTTCGAGAAGGGCAACCTGTCGCTGGTTGAGTTTGTCGACCTCTTTGAAACGTACCTGGACAACACACGCCAGCTGAACCGCCTCCGGGCCGACCGGGTCAACGCCTACGAGCAGCTTACGTATGTGATCGGCACTGACATTTTCCGGTAGCCTCCGACCAACGTACCTGAACAACGCACCTTCTGTTTAACAGTCATCAACCCGACTTACCGGGCCATTGCTTATGAAACCTTATTGTTTACTTCTATCGCTTTTGGTATTGGCTTGCGCAAAGGAATCAAAACCGACTACGGAAGCTCCTAAGGCTGCTTTTGCGCTCACGGATACCATGGCAAGCCGCGTGCAGACCGAGGCCGTAATTAGCCAGCCCATTCGTAGCCAACTCCGGTTAATCGGGCGCGTGGTTCCCGACGAAAACCGGCTGATCCGGGTGTTTCCGCTGGTAGGTGGAAACGTGCGTGATGTGCGGGTCGAACTGGGCGATTATGTCCAGAAAGGACAAACCTTGGCTGTTATCCAGTCGAGCGAGGTAGCCGGCTACAACCGGGAACTGGCGCAGGCGCAGGCCGAGCTTCGGCTGGCGCAGAAGAACCTACAGGTTGCTCAGGATATGTTTGTGGATAAGCTCAACTCGGAACGCGACGTGGTAGCAGCGCAGAAAGAAGTCGTGCGTGAACAGGCCGAACTGGCCCGCCTGCGCGAAGTACTTCAGATCTACGGTGCAGACAAGCAAGCCCAATCGGTGATCAAGGCGCCTATTTCCGGGTACGTGCTGGAAAAAAACATCAATCGGGGCATGCAACTCCGCTCCGACGATGCCAACGCTGTCTTTACGATTTCGCAGCTCAACGAAATATGGGTACTCGCCAACGTCAATGAATCAGAGATCGGCCGGATGCGGCTGGGGTTGCCTGCTCAGATCAAGACATTGAGCTATCCTGACAAAATCTTTCGAGGAGTGGTCGACAAAGTCTATAACGTACTCGACCCGGCTACCAAGACCATTCAGGTACGTATCCGGCTAGCCAACGAGCAGTTGAAACTTAAACCCGGCATGAACGCCACGGTCATGCTGGCCTTCGATGAAGGGGGCGCCCTGCCAGCCATTCCGGCCAAGGCCCTGATATTCGACAAAAGCAAGCAGTATGTCATGGTCTACCACGACAGGCAGCACATCGACACCCGCGAAGTAACGGTCTTTCGGTCGCAGGGTGATCTGGCCTACATCAGCCACGGGTTACAACCCGGCGAGAAAGTCATCACGCAGGCTCAGTTGCTGATCTACGATGCTCTAAATGACTAATTCGCGAATGAGTGAATCGCCACCGCGCAGGTACGTTTGCGGGCGGCCCAGATTCCCTTATCGACTTACCGAACTATGAACGCGCTCATTAAATCCATTCTCACCTTTTCGTTGAAGAACCGCTTTTTCGTGTTTTTCATGGTGGGGGCGCTGACGGTAGCCGGCATAATCAGCTACCTGAAAACGCCCATCGAAGCCTTCCCCGACGTCACGAACACCCAGATCATCATCGTGACGGAGTGGAACGGGCGTAGTGCCGAAGAAGTCGAGCGGTTTGTCACGGTCCCCATCGAGGTAGCCATGAACTCGGTGCAGCGAAAGACCAACGTCCGGTCGATCACGATGTTTGGGCTCTCGGTGATGAAGATCATATTTGAAGACGACGTCGAGGACTTTTTTGCCCGGCAGCAGGTCAATAACCTGCTCCGTACGGTGTCGCTACCCGATGGAGTAGAACCCGACATTCAGCCACCCTATGGCCCAACCGGCGAAATTTTCCGCTATACTCTTCAATCCTCGACGCGCGATACCCGCGAGCTACTGACGCTACAAAACTGGGTTGTCGACCGGCAGTTGCGCTCCGTGTCGGGGGTGGCCGATGTAGTGGCTTTTGGCGGTCGCGAAAAAACGTACGAGGTCAGCGTAAACCCCATTCTACTACAGAAATACGGTATCACGCCATCGGAAGTCTACAATGCCGTTACGCAGAACAACCTCAACGTGGGGGGCGACGTCATCGAGAAAAACGGGCAAGCCTATGTGGTACGAGGGATTGGGCTGCTGAATAACATTGAAGACATCGAAAACATCATCGTCGACGAGCAGGGTGGCCTGCCCGTGCTGGTTCGCGATGTGGCCGATGTTTCGCTGTCCAATCAGCCGCGGGTGGGGCAGGTTGGCCTTGATCAGAACGACGACGTAGTCGAGGGCATCATCGTGCAGCGTAAAGGTGAAAACCCCTCGGACGTGCTGGCGCGGGTGAAAGCCAAAATTGACGAGCTCAACGAGAAAATCCTACCCGACGACGTCAAGATGGTTACGTTTTACGACCGCGATAACCTCATGACGTTCTGCACCGAAACCGTGCTGCACAACCTGGCCGAGGGGATTCTGTTCGTGACGGTGATCGTCTTTCTGTTCATGGCCGACTGGCGTACAACCGTCATCGTTAGCATCATCATACCGCTGGCGCTGCTGTTTGCTTTTCTATGCATGCGGCTACGGGGCATGTCGGCTAACCTGCTGTCGATGGGGGCTGTCGACTTCGGTATCATCATCGACGGGGCCGTCGTCATGGTCGAAGGCATTTTTGTGGTACTCGACCATAAGGCGCACCACTTCGGCATGCCGCGCTACAACCGGCTGGCCAAGCTGGGGCTGATCCGGAAAACAGGCACGGAGTTGGGCAAGGCCGTTTTTTTCTCTAAGCTGATCATCATTACGGCGCTGTTGCCCATCTTCTCGTTCGAGAAAGTCGAAGGAAAAATGTTCAGCCCGCTGGCCTGGACGCTGGGCTTTGCCCTGCTCGGCGCACTGATTTTCACGCTGACGCTGGTGCCGGTACTGTGCTCGATGCTACTTAACAAGAACGTGCGTGAGAAGAACAATCCCATCGTCAACTTCTTCGACCGGATTGTCACACGAGGTTTTAGCTGGACCTATGCCCATCAGCGCATCAGCATGTTGGTCGCCTTACTGTTCATGGGCCTCACCTTCGCGTCGGCAACCCTGCTGGGTACCGAATTTTTGCCTCAACTAAATGAAGGCGCCCTTTGGGTCGAGGCCAAGCTGCCCATGAGTACGTCGCTGGCCGAAACGGTGAAGATGGTACGTACCCTGCGGGGCAAGCTAAGCGAGTTTCCCGAAGTACGCGGCGTGCTGTCACAAACGGGTCGCTCCAACGACGGCACCGACCCATCAGGGTTCTACTACGTTCAGATGCAGGTGAACCTGAAACCCAAGAAAGAATGGACCCGCCCCATCACCACCGATCAGTTGATTGAGGAGATGGACGCGAAACTCAAGCAGTTCCAGGGTATCAATTACAATTATTCGCAACCCATCATCGATAATGTGGCTGAAGCCGTTGCGGGCATGAATGCCAGCAATGCCGTGAAGATCTTCGGCAACGACCTGACCGAACTCGACAAATACGCTAACCAGGTTATTGCGGCTATTCGGGACGTACCTGGCGTAAAAGATGTAGGTATTTTGCGCAATGTGGGTCAACCCGAAATGAGCATCTACGTCGACAAACAGAAGATGGCCTTCTACGGGGTACGTGTGGGCGATGCCGAAGCCGTCATCGAAATGGCCATTGGGGGTAAAACAGCTACGCAGTTATACGAAGGCGAACGCCGCTTCGACATCCGGGTACGTTACCAACCCGATTACCGGAAGAATGAGGAAGACATCGGCCTGTTGATGGTCCCCACCATTCGGGGCGACAAAATCCCGCTCAAAGAGATTGCAACCATCAAAACCCTAACCGGACCCGCTTTTGTATATCGCGACAAAAACAAGCGGTTTATTGGCGTTAAGTTCTCCGTTCGGGAGCGTGATCTGGGTAGCACCATCGCCGATGCGCAACAGCGTGTGCAGAAACTGGTGAAGTTCGACAAAGGCTACGAAGCCGAATGGACGGGCGAGTTTGAGAATCAGGTACGTGCTACCAAACGCCTGGGTCAGGTGGTGCCGCTTAGCCTGATGGCCATTTTCGTGATTCTGTTTGTCCTCTTCGGGAATGCCAAAGACGCGGGTCTGGTACTGCTCAACGTACCTTTCGCGCTAATTGGTGGCATACTGGCTCTTCATATCACGGGCACCATCTTCGGCATTTCGGCGGGCGTCGGGTTCATTGCTCTTTTCGGCATTTGTGTGCAGAATGGCGTTATTCTGATTTCAGTATTCAACGCCAACCTTGCCGAAGGCATGACCCTCGATGAAGCGATTGCCGCCGGGGTGCGGTCGCGCATCCGGCCCGTAGTCATGACCGCCATGATGGCTGCCATTGGGTTGTTGCCTGCGGCTGTCAGTAGTGGCATTGGATCAGAAACCCAGAAACCGTTGGCTATCGTCGTCATCGGAGGGCTGATTACCGCAACCGTGCTGACCCTGCTGATCTTTCCCATCATCTACCGCTTTTTCAACCGTAACATCACGCATACCATTGCCAGACGAGGCGGCAGAAAGCGGAAACCTGTCGCCGAGCCTATTTAGCGACAAAAGTGGCTCAATCTGCGACGAAGCCGGGTTGGCCGATGGACTATATCGTACCGGCGAGCAAACGCAGGCAAGGCCATTTCAGAAAGACAGACGCGACTTTATGGAAAGTCGGGTGAGGCAGCATCAAGGGTTTACCCTTCATAGTAGCTGGGTGATTTAAAAAAGCAGCAACACCATGAAACTCCGCGCTCCTCCTAAAATCCAACTGGCCCATTCTGATTGGATAGATTCCGCTGGCTATTTAGGGCGTTGACGATCAACAGGTAAAGGGCATAAAATGATCGCTACGGAATAAGGTTTTGTCCTATACTTTGCTGAGAAAATTACAATTCACGATTTTTTTACAAAAACGGATTGTCCGTTTATGGACAGAAAAAACGTAGATTTGTCAGCAATAGTCGGGTGATTATTCGGAATTTTATTCTCTGAAAAGTCGCTGATAGAGAATTTTCACTTTTTTTACGTTCAAAACCTAACTTTCAATTCAACCCCAATAGTACACAGTTCAATGAAAACACAATCAGCAACCCCCGCACCCGCCAAGGCAGCCGCACCAAAGAAGTCGTCAGGTGGTCTGAATCCCGTTCTAATCATCCCGATCCTGGCTATCGTCGCCTATGTGGCTTACAAGTTTGTCTTCGGTGACCCCAGCCACTTCCAGGGGGGGGATCCTGAGAAAAACCCGATCGACGGTGATTACTACGGCATCATCTACAAGGGTGGTCCTATCGTACCGATCCTGTTTACTTGTGCCCTGACCGTACTTGTGTTCTCCATTGAACGCTTTATTACTATCGGCCGCGCCAAAGGGTCAGGCTCGATCGACGCCTTTGTTCGGAAAGTGAAAGGCCTCCTCGACCGTAACGAAGTATCAGCCGCTATTGCTGAGTGCGACAAGCAGAAAGGTTCTGTAGGTAACGTAGTAAAAACTGCCCTGCTGAAATACCAGCAACTGAGCGGCGACGCTGCCCTGACGAAAGAGCAGAAACTGGTAGCTCTGCAAAAAGAAGTAGAAGAAGCTACGTCGCTCGAACTGCCTATGCTTGAGAAAAACCTGACGATCATCGCTACGCTGGCGTCGGTATCAACACTGGTAGCCCTGCTCGGTACGGTATTGGGTATGATTCGCGCCTTCGCCGCCATGGGTACTACGGGTCAGCCCGACACCGCCGCTCTGGCAACGGGTATCTCAGAAGCCCTTGTAAACACGGCCCTGGGTATCGGTACTGCCGCTATCGCGACGATCATGTACTCGTACTTCACTAGCCGTATCGATGAGTTGACCTACAACATCGACGAGATCGGTCTGAGCATCCAGCAGAACTTCTCGGCACACAATTAATTGGCTGTGCCCTGCGTTTTGCGTAGCAACCAACTTTTTAAACAAGCAACAAAATGCCCGCAGTAAAGCCCAAACGCGCCAGTTCGGCCGTGGATATGACGGCGATGTGCGACGTAGCGTTCCTGTTGCTGACGTTCTTCATCCTGACGGCCCAGTTTAAGGCTCAGGACGCCGCCAGCATCGAAACGCCTTCGTCAATCTCCGGCATCAAAGTGCCCGACAAAGACATCATGACCATCAGCCTGGACAAAGATGGCAAGGTGTACTTCGGGATCGACAATCAGGCGAAACGCCGCGAGATGCTCGAAAACGTAGCCTCGGCAAAAGGCATTAGCTTCACGGAGCTGGAAAAACAGAAATTTTCGCTGCTGCCCAACTTTGGGGTTCCGCTTGCGCAGATGAAGCAGTTTCTGGCACTTGAGCCTGAGAAGCGTAACCAGTTGAAACAGCCTGGCGTTCCTACCGACTCAACCGGTGCAGGTCCTGAAAACGAGTTGAAAGAATGGGTGTACAACTCCCGCAAAGCCAATAACGACTTGCGGATTGCCATCAAGGGTGATAATGTGGCCAAATTCCCGGCCTTCAAAAACATCCTGGCTACGTTGCAGGCTCAGAACATCAACAAGTTCAACCTCATTACCGGTACGGAGGCGCCTCCGGCTGGCTGGACAGCAGACTAACCAACCGATTCAGCGTTTAATCGTTTTCAGTTGTGGAAAAAAGCACCTCGCTGCATCTAACTGAAAACGATTAACACTGAATTACTGAAAACTCCCACAGAACATGGCAGCAATTGAAACCGGTGGTGGTGGTGGACACGAAAAAGGTGGGAAGGTACGCAGTAAGAAAGCATCAACCCGCATCGACATGACGCCGATGGTGGACTTAGGTTTTCTCCTGATTACCTTCTTCATTCTAGCCACCACACTGAGTAAGCCCTCGTCGATGACCCTCGACGTACCCGATAAAACGAAGACCAACGAAACCAACCCAATTAAGGCTTCGAAGGTAATGACTGCGTTTTTAGGCAAAGACAATCAGGTTCTGTACATCGTTGGTAAAGCTGCCAACGAAGACCCTGAAGTCAAAACGGTTGGTTACGGCTACGACCTCCGCAAAGTGATGCTCGAAGAGCAGGCCAAAATTGGCCCGGACTTCGTTATCGTCGTGAAGCCGACCAAAGAGTCAACCTACAAGAATCTGGTTGATATGATGGATGAGTTGAGTATCGCTAAAATTCGTCGTCGTGCCCTCGTGTATGACTTCACGCCCGACGAAAAGACGCTGCTCAAGGAAAAAGCAAAACTGGAAATCTAACCTATGGCTGAACTCGCAAAAGACGCAACACTCGATGATATCGTGTTTGCGAACCGCCATAAAGCGTATGGCGCGTATGACCTCCGGACTTCGTACCGGAAGTTTTCAACCCGTGCCTTGCTGATTGGCTCCGCGGTAGCTCTCCTGGGTATTTTCGCTCCGCGCATCATTGATGCCATTGCTCCCAAAGAGGCACCGGAGATGAACATGCAGGAAGTGGATTTGATGAAGCTGCCCCCGCCGCCCATCGATCCGAACGAACCACCACCACCACCGCCGCCACCTGTTGAGGTGCCGAAAGTGAACACGGTGCAGTTCCTTCCGCCCGAAGTAAAGCCTGACCAGGAAGTACCAGAAGAAACACCCCCTCCTGCTGTTGAAGAACTGAAGGAAGCAGTAGCTGCCGAAAAAACCCAGGAAGGTGACCCCAACGCTGAAGAAGTAATCGCCGCACCGGAAGAATCAGCCGGTCCGTCGAAAGCTGAAGTAGTCGTTGAAGCTCCTGCACCGAAAGAAGACGAAGTCTTCACGGTCGTAGAACAAAACCCTGAGTTCGTAGGCGGTCAAGCGGCTATGTATGCCTGGTTGGGCAAGAACATCAAGTACCCGGCAGCGGCTCAGCGGGCCAACATCTCGGGTAAAGTGTTTGTAAGCTTCACGGTAAACACAGACGGCTCGATCACAGATGCTCAAGTACTGAAAGGCCTTGGCTTCGGTACCGACGAAGAAGCAATTCGGGTAGTAAAGTCAATGCCGAAATGGAAACCTGGTAAGCAATCAGGTCGCGCTGTTCGGGTGAAATACAACCTGCCTATCAGCTTCCAGTTGGAGTAATGAGACGCACTGAGAATCGCATGGCTGAAACGCTTCGGTTAACTCTGTCCGTTTTGGCATCGATCGCATACTTGGGAGGAGGCATCGGACTGATTGCCTCCTCTCAGTCTTTTGGGATTGCGGTATTGGCAGGTCCGCTGCGCTATGTATTGGCTGCACTTATGTTGGTTTACGGGAGCTTTCGAGCCTACCGGGCCTGGCAGCAATACAGAGATAGTCAGTAGCATGGGTCATTGGTGAGTTGCCTACTGCGCTACCGACGATTGATCATGCTTATGGAAAACCGTTGTTCCGGCATCTACGTTATGTCGAAACAACGGTTTGTTTACGTTAACGACTACTATCTTGAAACGACTTATTGCTTTGCTAGGCGTATGCCTGAGCCTTGGAACGTACCTAGCCGGTTGCCAGGAAGAACATCCCGCCGATACACCCTCACAGGGTCGTATCACAGTCGTGGCGGATGAATCGTACCGCTTGCTGACTGAGGAAATTACCAAGACATATCAACTCCTGTATCCGCGAACAAAATTCGATCTGGTGTTTAAACCAGAGCGGGAGGCGATCAATCTAATGCTCAACGACAAGGCTCGTATATGTATCGTATCCCGGAAGTTGACGCCTAATGAACAGCAGGCTCTTGTTGAGCAAAAGATCAAAGGATCGAGCACCCGGATTGCCACGGATGGCGTAGCCCTTATTACGAGCAAAGCCAACACCGATACGTTAATGACGATGCGCGAACTGCGTGGTTTATTTACAAAGCAGCTGACCAAGTGGTCACAGCTCTCGGGCGGCAATCAACAGGGGCCGATCACGCTGGTTTTCGACAATGCCAATTCAAGTAACCTGGATTACGTATTGCAAACCTTTGGTGTCAAAGACATTACAGGGCTCCCGATTTATACAGTGCAGTCAAACAAACAGGTAATCGAGTATGTTCGTCAGCATGCAGGTGCTATCGGGTTTATCGGTGTAAACTGGATTAGCGATGGCGATACAGTGTTATCGGCAGAGCTATCGAAGGATATTCAGGTTGTCGGGATTTCTGAGAAAGAAAACCCACGTTCACGGGCTGATTATTTCCAGCCTTTTCAGCGCGCTTTGGGCTTAAAAGATTATCCACTCCGCCGCGATGTGTATATTCTGAGCCGTGAAGCCCACCCCGGTTTGGGCAGTGGCTTAACCAATTACCTGATCCGTGACGCTGGCAGCATCCTCATCGAGAAGTTGGGATTGTGGCCTGCTATACCGTATAATCGGGAAGTGTTCCTCAAATGAACAGTCATTTTTTTCTGTTTGGAGGCAATTTTTTAGTTTCGCGGCTTGTTCTCAAAATGACAACCTTCGTTTTTCACAACCTACGAATGCGAATGAACCTATCGAAAAAAACACTGCTGGCTACCCTCTTCGTGGGAGCCACAACGTTTGCCCCCGCCGTTGCACAAGATGTGCAGACGGCTCTGAAAGACCTCGAAGCCGAGCGCGTTCCGAAGGCCGAGCAAACGTTCAGGCAGTTGGTATCGAGTTCGCCCTCAGCAGAAAACCAGTTTTATCTGGGCTATTTCCTGCTTAAAACGGGCAAACCCGATGAAGCTAAAGCCGCCTTTGAAAAAGGGCTGGCAGCTGATCCTAAGAATCAACTGAATAATGTTGGTCTGGCTGGTGTGGCTCTGACCAAGAAAGACCTGAACACGGCTAAAGCAAAAACAGACGAGGCTATTGCTGCCACAAAAGGCAAAAATAGCGAGGTGCTGTTCCGGGCAGGTGAAATGTACACCCTGTTTGAAGGCGACAAAGGAGTCAATGATCCGGCTCGCGCCATCGAACTGCTCGAACGCGCTAAAACGCTCGACAAGAAGAATCAGAACGTAGAGATTCCGATGGCGATGGGCGATGCCTACACGCTGCGGAATGAAGGCGGCCCCGCCGTTAGCCGGTACGAAGAAGTAATCGATGGCACAATGGCAGCTCAGTCGAACAATACGACGAAAGCCGAAGCCAACGCCAAGATTGGTCAGCTGTACCTGCGTTCGAAGCAGTACAAACTGGCTCAGGAGTTCTTCGAGAAAGCCATCGCGGCCGATCCCGAGTTTGCGCCTACGTACCGCTCGTATGCTGATGCCCTGGTAGGCTCAAAAGCTTACAAGAAAGCGTCTAGCATTTACGATACGTATGTGACGAAGAGTGGTACGAAAGATCCTGAGCTGCTGCTCAACGTGGCGAAGTACTACTTCCTGGCAGGTGACCACATGAAGTCGCTTGATTATCTGTCTAAATTACAAGGTCAGGTAAACGACCCGATTATCGATCGTATGACCGGTTGGTCGAGCCTTGCGCTTGGTAAGAACGATGTGGCCGTTGCTTCGTTGAACAAGTTCATCACCGCTGCGCCTCAGAAAGTAATTTTCGACGATTACAAATACCTTGGCCGTGCTTACGCGCAGCTAGGGACGCCGGAAGGTGATTCGTTGAGCATTGTGAACCTGGAAAAGGCGGCTCCACTCGATACGACGGAGAACCTGTATAAAGAGATCGCCGACAAGTACTACGGCACGAAGCGTTATGACAAAGCCGTAAGCTATTTCGAGAAGGCAATCAGCGCAGAAGAGAAGCCGTCGACCAACGATTATCTGAAACTGGGTCTGGCCAACTATCAGCAAGGGTTTGCTGTAAGCAAAACGGTTGCTGATACCGCTCAACAGCGTGTTCTGCGTCGCGATTATTTCATGAAGGCTGATTCGGCTTTTGGTAAGCTGGCAGAGGTGGTTGAAAAAGACGGAAAAACGTACCCACTCGCGTACTATTACCGTGCTCAATCAAACTACTACGCTAATGGTCGCGATGCATCTTTGGCAAGCGGTGTTCCGGTTCCCCTGTATGAAAAGTTCATTGAGCAGGCACTGGCTGAACAGCAGAATCCCGAAACGGGCGCAACCAAGAAAGAGCAGAACCGTAAGTATCTGATCACGTCGTACAAGTATTTGATCTCGAATTCGATCGCCAAGAAAGACGACGCGAAAGCAAAAGAATATGCCAACAAAGTGCTTGAGTTGGATCCGGAAGATAAAGACGCTAAAGACTTCCTCGCAGGTCCGAAGTCAACGATAACGCCGGGTACGACGCCAGCAAAAGGCACGACGAAACCGGCTCCGAAAAAGGGGACGACTAAGCAGAGTTAATCTCAACTTTTGCGCTTACCTAATACAATGAGGCGCGGGCTAATTGGCCCGCGCCTTTTCTTTTGTAATTTTGCCCGCTGCTTTTTCAAAACACCGCTAACTCGCGTCTAAAATTCTCTATGCTTAATCTTGTACTGTTTGGCCCACCGGGTGCCGGAAAAGGCACGCAAAGCGAAAGCCTGATTAAAAAATACCATTTAGTCCACCTGTCGACTGGCGATTTATTGCGGTCTCAAATTGCAGCAGGAACGGCACTGGGCTTACAGGCTAAGACATTGATGGATCAGGGCATGCTGGTGCCTGATGAAGTAGTCATCGGCATGATCGAATCAAAACTTACAGAAAATGCGGCCGCCCCCGGCTTCATTTTCGACGGTTTTCCGCGCACGGTGAAACAGGCCGAAGCGTTGGACACCTTGCTGGCTCAGCATGGTACAAGCATTACCACTATGATTGCGCTGGTCGTTGACCGCGACGAACTAACGCGACGGCTCCTTATCCGGGGCATGTCGTCGGGGCGACCCGACGACCAGAATGAGACGATCATCGGTCAGCGTATTACCGAGTATAATGATAAAACAGCACCCGTTGCCGATTACTATCAGCAGCAGGGCAAATTCGCAGCCATTAGTGGCGTCGGCGGCATTGACGAAATCTTCGCCCTCATCTGTGAAAAGATTGAGCTGGCACAACTGAGTTAAGATCGCTCTCGGCGATCTACCGCCAATCCCCAGGCGGGACGCTACGGCTTGTGGCTTGTCGTCAATGGCGCTCGTATAAACAAATGGCGCCAGCCGCACACTATTGCGCTGCATACCACAACATACCTATGGCATCCTCCAACTTCATCGATTACGTAAAAATAAATTGCCGATCTGGCCACGGTGGCGCGGGTTCCATGCACTTCCGGCGGGAGAAGCACGTACCTAAAGGCGGCCCCGATGGCGGTGACGGGGGTCGGGGTGGCCATATCATCCTGCGCGCCAACACTCAGCTTTGGACCCTGCTACACCTGAAGTACAAAAAGCACATCAAAGCCGATTCTGGCGGAGGGGGCGAAGGTGGACGCCGTACCGGAGCCGAGGGTGAAGACGTCATCATCGAAGTACCGCTGGGCACTATCGCCCGCCACGCTGAAACCAATGAGGTGATGGCCGAACTCACCGAAGATGGACAGGAACTCATTTTGCTACCGGGTGGTCGAGGTGGGCTGGGCAATACCCATTTCAAATCAGCCACTCAGCAAACCCCGTATCACGCTCAGCCAGGCGAACCGGGACAAGAAGCCTGGATTATTCTCGAACTGAAACTACTGGCCGACGTGGGGCTAGTCGGCTTCCCCAACGCGGGTAAGTCGACACTCTTATCGGTTATGTCGGCCGCTCGCCCTGAGATTGCTGACTATCCCTTTACGACCCTCGTACCTAATCTGGGCGTGGTGGCCTACCGCGATTACAAATCGTTTGTCATGGCCGACATTCCAGGTATCATCGAAGGTGCTTCACAAGGCAAAGGGTTAGGATTGCGGTTTCTGCGCCATATTGAGCGCAACGCCGTGCTGCTTTTTCTCGTACCGGCTACCAGCGAAAACATTGCGGCCGACTACCAGGTGCTTGCCAATGAGTTGGAAGCTTACAACCCTGAGTTAGCGGATAAAACCCGGGTGTTGGCCGTTACTAAAACGGACTTAGTCGACGATGAAACCTTGGACCGTACAAAAAGTAACTTACCGACAAATGTGCCCACTGTGTTTATTTCGTCTGTTCAACAGCGGGGTCTGACGGACTTGAAGGATTTTCTTTGGAAAACGTTAACCCAAACAGTTGACCTGTAGGCCCTTGAGCCGATTCAGGAAAGTTGAACATGACCGCCACCCATTCGCCGTTAATAGGTAAGGTCTACCCGCTCTTTTTTTAAATTTTTCATGAAACAAATTGTATTGATTTGTGCAGTTGCTTTTAGTCTGCTGTCGGCTTTTCGTGCTGTTGCCCAACTGAGCATTTCTTTTCCAACAAGCCGAGCCGTTTACCAGCGTAATACAGCCAACAATGCAGCGATTTCTATTTCAGGTACGTATTCAACAGCCATTTCGCGTATAGAGGCACGGGTGATTGCCCGCGCAGCTGGGCAGGGCACCTCTACTGACTGGCAAACGATTGTCAATAATCCTCAAGGCGGTGTGTTTAGTGGGCAACTGACCGTACAGGGTGGCTGGTACGATCTGGATGTGCGCCTGATACGCAACGATCAGCAAATCGCGATCAATCGCGTTGAGCGGGTTGGCGTAGGCGAGGTCTTTGTTGTTGCTGGCCAGTCAAATGCCCAAGGATTCCGGGATGATGGCATCTCTGCTCAAGATGACCGGGTTAGCTGCGTCGATTATTTTTACCCGGCCTCCAATTACCCGGCTGATGCACCAATACCTAAGTTTGAACACCTCGATGCCCGAAGAAATATATCGCCCCGTGGCATTGGCTCGTGGTGTTGGGGCATGCTGGGCGATGTACTAAGTCGACGGCTGAACGTACCCGTTCTCTTCTTCAACACGGCTTTCTTCGGAACCTCGGTCCGTAACTGGGCCGAAACCGCTACTGGCGACCGGACGATGAGTGATTTCGATCCGGTTTTTTACGAGACAAAGCACCCCTATTTTCCTCTTCGACTGACCTTACAAAACTACGGTAGCTTGCTGGGCATTCGTGCCATTCTGTGGTTACAAGGGGAGACAGATAACCAATTCAACACCACTTCGGGCCAGTACGTTGAGCGCCTTCAAACGGTTATCCGGCAAACCCGCACAGATTATGGGCGAAATGTAGCCTGGATGGTGGCGCGCACCTCGTATGACGATCGGTTTGGTGTTGATAACAACATAATAAGTGCACAGAACCAAGTGATAGCCAGTGGCAACAACGTATACGCTGGCCCCAATACGGATAATATTCAGATACCCCGATCAAGAGCGCCACTATACGATGTCGTGCATTTTGATAACGCAGGGTTGAGCGAGGTAGCGGCCGCCTGGAGTGCCAGCATGACCGACACCTTCTTTGCCAATTCGGATCCCAGCACGGGCATCCCTGCTCCTACTGTTGCTGTGAGCTGCCCTGGCGGCAACGCCGTAACCTATCGCGTTACTAACTATAGCAATGTATCATGGGACTCGGGCGAAAATGGCACTACCGTGACTAAACCTACGGGTAGTACGATTCGGGCTAAAGTGCGCGACAGTCAGGGAAATGTAACGTATACGCCCGCTATTACCATTAGCAACGCGCCTACCATTCAGGCCGTTGGTGAAACGGCTCTATGCGAGGGTGGTTCCCTTACGCTCAGCAGCAGCTTTGGCGAAGCCAACGTATGGAGCAACGGCCAGACCACCCAACGCATCACGGTTAATACAGGCGGCGATTACTCGGTTCGTTACAACGATGTAAGTGGCTGCACATTCACCTCAAACACGATTCGGGTGAATGTAAACCCGCTTCCTGCCCGACCGACGATTACCGCCGACAGATCGACAACGATCTGTCAGGGAGAAAGCGTTGCTCTATCTTCTACTTCATCAAACCGCTACAACTGGAGCAACGGCCAGGGTGATCAGCGAATCAACGTTACGCAGGCGGGTAGCTATTCGCTCACGGTTACTGACCAAAATGGCTGTACGTCGCCGGCATCAGCGGCGGTTGTGGTTACCGTTAATCCAGTGCCATCAACGCCCCAACTCGCCGCCAGTGGCCGTACGACCTTCTGCGCCAACGAATCGGTTACGCTCACATCGACCGAAGGCCTCGCCTACGTGTGGAGCAGTGGCCAGAATACCCGGAGCATCAACACAAACCAGTCAGGTACGTATACGGTACGTACCCGCAATGAGTTTAACTGTAATTCAGCTCCGTCGAACGCCATCAACGTAACGGCGTTCCCCTTGCCCGCTCAGCCAACCATTACCAACGAACGACCTACTACGTTCTGCCAGGGTGAAAGTACCGTGCTAATCAGCAGCGGCGCTTTCCGATACAACTGGAGCAACGGACAGGGCGATCAGCGCATTACCGTCAGCCAGAGCGGTAGCTTTTCGCTCACGGTTACCGACCAGAATGGGTGTACGTCGCCAGCGTCAGCCGTTGTTGCCGTCGTTGCCAACCCGCTGCCTACAACACCGATACTCACCGCCAGCAGCCGTACTACGTTCTGCGCTAATGAGTCGATTACGCTCACCTCAACCGAAGATGCAGGCTATAACTGGAGTAGTGGCCAGAATAGCCGGAGCATCAACGTCAATCAGACGGGTATCTACAGCGTACGTACCCGAAACCAGTTCAACTGCGTATCGGCTCCGTCGAATAGCGTCAACGTGTTGGTCAATTCATTGCCAGCGCCGCCCATTATCTCAGCCCGTGGATCGCTCACGTTTTGCGAAGGCGGGCAGTTGCTGCTCCAGACAGATTCACAGTTAAGGGCGCTCTGGTCAACCGGCGATTCCACCCAAACGCTTACAGTACGCGAAACAGGCGCGTATACAGCCCGGGTACGTGATGGCAACGGCTGCCTCTCGCCCAATAGTAACGTACTAACCGCCCGAGCGTTGGCACGGCCTCAACCCCCAACGCTACAGCAAATAGGTACGTACCTGCTGGAGGCATCTGGCGCTCCTCAAAACGAGCGCTATTTCTGGCGGCGCAACTCAGATTCCCTCGCGGTTACGGGTTCGCTGTTGCGGGTCAATCAGTCGGGGCAGTACAGCGTTCGGACGCAAATCACGTACAGCCCTGCTTACGTCTGCTTGTCGTTGCCGTCGACCGTTGTGAACTATGACCTGCCCACCAACAATCAGGACGTCAGTATCTACCCCAACCCGAGCCCGGATGGTATTTTCCTGATCGAAACATTGGCCGATCTGAGCAACGCTTCGGTGACGGTTTACACACTGACCGGTCAATTGGTATACCGAAGCACGGAAACCACCCTGAACGACCGTAGGCAACTACAGTTGTTACGCCTGGCACCCGGTCCCTACATTCTGAAACTGGATGCCGACGGCGTGCACGTTTCGAAGCGCATCCTGATCGGAAACCAGTAGTAATAAACTAATTACCTTTTCGTTTAAAGTTGAGACGTGCCAAGTGTTTACTTTGTACGTCTTTTCTTTTTAAACACTCCCCTGTGTCTTGACTTTAAGGAGTGTATACTGAACAGATTTCTATGTATCGACTTTTATACGGCTTTTTATTAGGATTGACAGTCGCATCAGCAACTGCTCAAACTGTTCCTACCGGCCTGTCAGTCACGTACCCATCCAGTCGGGCTGTTTTTCAGCGTGAAAATGACAACACCAGCACAATTTATCTATCAGGTACGTACTTCCAACCCGTCGACAGCATTCAGGCGCGACTGGTTGTTGAAGTAAACGGGCAGGGACTCAACACAAACTGGACCACGATCCGTCGGAACCCACAAAGTGGCGTATTTCAGGGGGCTATCAATGGCACGGGCGGCTGGTATCGGCTGGAAGTGCAGGGTTTTCAGGGCGGACGAGTCATCGCCCAGGATGTTGTGCGGAAAGTAGGCATTGGCGAAGTGTTTATCATCACCGGCCAATCAAACGCACAGGGATTTCTGGAATATTCATCGGTGGGCGCCAGTGACGACCGGGTCAACTGCGTTAGCTACGACAACCGCGAAGCGCACTCGCTGGCCGACCCGCCCGCTCCGACGTTCGAGCAGTTAAGTGCTCAAAGCATTATTGGCCCCCGTGGGTATGGGGCCTGGTGCTGGGGGCGACTCGGCGATTTGCTGGCTCAACAATATAACATCCCGATTCTCTTCATCAACACGGCCTGGGGCGGCTCGACCATTCAGAACTGGATAGAGAGTTTTGATGATGGCTTTACCAAGAGCGTGTATTTCGACGGGTTTTTTCCGAAGGGAATGCCCTACGCCAACCTGCGCATCGCATTGCGGTATTACGCCTCATTGCAGGGGTTACGTGCCATTCTTTGGCATCAGGGCGAGAGCGACAATCTGCAAAACTCCAACACCGTGCGGGCAACCTACAAACGGCAGATGGAGCAACTGGTGGCGAAAACGCGCACCGATACGCAGCGTTACCCAGCCTGGATGCTGGCCCGCGCCTCGCGCAACAGCGATCCAGACCCTACTTGCTTTGCGCAGTGCAATGGTAACGTAGATTGTATAAACCGCTGCCCACGGATTTTCCGGACGAACGATCAGGTTACGGGTGGGCAAACCGACGTGATCAACACGTTCAGCAATAACGTCTATGCAGGCCCTTTCACCGACCCGATTCAGCCCAACCGCGTTGATGGGGTGCACTTCCAGGGCGATGGGCTGATTCAGCTTGCCAATGCCTGGTATCAGAGCATGAGCCCAACGTTTTTTGCGGCGGCGCTCCCACTGCTTCCCCAACCGCAGCCGACCGTAACGGTTGAGTGCGTCAATAACAACAGTGTTACCCTGCGGCTACCCGCCACCGGCTTCCAGAGTTATCTCTGGTCCAACGGACAGACGGGCCCGACGATCACTGTCAGCCAGCCAGGGCAGTATCAAGCCAAACTGAAAAACGCCATAGGGAATACCTTCCTGTCGCCAACGGTCAATGTTCAGTTGCCAATCCAGCCCGCTACACCTACCATTTCGCTGGCCCGGAACGGCACAGCTGTTGCCGATAACCAACAACAAATCTGTGCCGATTCGGTGCTTACACTGGTGGCCAACGTGGGTACCCAATCGTCGGCCCAATGGAGCAACGGTATCAACAACACGGTATTACGAGTTGCCAATGCCGGGCAATACAATGTGCAGGCCGTCAACACATATGGTTGCCGATCGAACGCCTCATCGGCTATCAGCCTGACCGTGCGGCCGCGCCTGGCCACGCCTACCATCGAGCAGGTTAGTATCCGCTCAATCCAGGCGACACTACCTGGTTTCCCGAATAATGAGCAGTTTGACTGGCGGCGCGGATCGGTCTTTCTGAATAATCAGAATGGACCCGTAGCCAAAGCGCTTATCAGTGGTACCTACACGGCTCGGGCCAAAGCCTTGTTTACGCTGCCCAACGGCAACGCGCTTACCTGCTATTCCGGCTTTTCCAATGAAGTGCTGTTCACCTCCTCAGAGTCGGCACAGATCGTCAGCATATACCCCAACCCGAGTGTCAATGGCTATATTGCCGTCGAGACCATCGAGGATCTTCAGAACGCAGACCTGACGATTCAGTCGATCACAGGGCAGGTCCTGTATTCAGAGAAGATCCCGTCGTTCAATGCCCGGCGTCTGATCCCGGTTGCCAACTTCGCCTCGGGTCAATACATCGTGCGGGTACGTTCCGAAGGGTTCGACGTGGCCCGGCGCGTATTTATCACCCGGTAAGCGTGTTGGTTTTCTCGTTAACTTGCAACAGTTTTCTGCATCGACTTTCGCTATGAACGCCGTTTCGTATTTACCCTCCGATTACGTCCCTCTCTTTATCCAGCTGGGTTTGGCTCTGGGCTTTATTGTCGTGACCATGCTGGTTACACACAGCATTGGCCCTAAGCGCCACAGCCAGAAGAAAGACGATCCTTTTGAGTGTGGTATTCCCACTGTGGGCGATGCCCGCGCCCCGATCTCGGTCAAGTACTTCCTGATCGCGATCCTGTTTGTGTTGTTCGACGTAGAGGTCATTTTCCTGTACCCCTGGGCCGTCAACTTTCTGAAGCTGGGTACAGCCGGGTTCATTCAGATGATCCTCTTCATGGGTTTGCTGCTGGCAGGCTTCTATTATGTGCTCCGCAAGGGCGTTTTAAAGTGGGAATAAAAAGAAGTCTTCAGTTTAGGAGTTTCCGGTCTACAAGTTTGTTATACTGAAGACTTACAACTGAAACTGAAACCTGATTTTCGAATGGCATCTGAAATAAAGATGGTAGACGCCCCGGCAGGCCACGAAGGTGCCGGATTCTTTGCTACCTCCTTGGATAAAGTAGTGGGTATGGCGCGTGCCAATTCACTTTGGCCTCTGCCTTTTGCGACCTCCTGCTGCGGCATCGAATTTATGGCCACGATGGGCTCGCATTACGACTTCGCCCGGTTTGGCTCTGAACGCCCCAGCTTTTCGCCCCGCCAGGCCGACCTGCTGATGGTGATGGGCACAATCGCCAAAAAAATGGCTCCGATTGTGAAGCAGGTTTACCTCCAGATGGCCGAACCCCGGTGGGTAATCGCCATGGGTGCCTGCGCCAGCAGTGGTGGCATTTTCGATACCTATAGTGTCTTGCAGGGTATCGACCGCATCATCCCTGTCGACGTATACATTCCGGGTTGCCCACCGCGCCCCGAGCAGGTGATCGAAGGCCTGATGCAGATTCAGGAGCTGGCGCGTAACGAATCGACCCGACGCCGCAACACGGAAGAGTATCAGTTGCTGCTCAATTCGTACGGAATTCAATAAGTAAGGCGTAAGCGCGTAGCTAAGCCTGGCTTGTGACGCGCCTACCCAATCGATCATTCACTCATCTCTTTTCATGAGTAATCAAGAAGTCGCCGAGGCCCTCATCCGTCAGTTTGGCGAAGCTGTTTCTGAGTTTGACGAACCGTTCGGTCTGCTGACCCTGACGGTCAGTCGCGAGCAGCTGTTGCCGCTGATGACGTACCTGAAAGAACACAAGCAATATCAGATCAACTTCCTGACCGATATCACGGGTATTCATTATCCCGATGATGCCGGGCGGGAGTTCTGTGTTGTGTACCACGCCCATAGTCTGGTGAATAACTTCCGGATTCGGGCGAAGGTGTTTTTGCAAAAAGACGACCTGCACGTACCCAGCATGACGTTGCTCTACGCCTCAGCCAACTGGATGGAGCGGGAAACCTTCGACTTCTTCGGTATTCTCTTCGATGGTCACCCGAACCTGACGCGCATCCTGAACATGGAAGAGATGGATTATTTCCCGATGCGGAAAGAATACCCACTGGAAGACGGCACCCGCGAAGACAAAATCGACGCGTTGTTTGGACGATGACTTAAAGCGTGGAAGAGTAAACGAGTGAATGAGTGACAGCCCGGCGCTCCGGTTGCTTCGCTCAGGTACGTTAATCGACCGATCGCTCCCTCACTCTTTCGCATTCACTCTTGAGATATGGTTACTGAAGACCTAAGTATAGATGCAGTTGGGGCACGCAACACCCCAGCCACGCCCGAAGGCCCAATTCAGTACGTCAACGAACTGACGACGCTGAACCTTGGCCCAACGCACCCGGCCACGCACGGTATCTTCCAGAACATTCTGCAAATGGATGGCGAGAAGATCGTGTCGGGTGAGCAAACGGTGGGTTACATCCACCGCGCCTTCGAGAAAATTGCCGAACGGCGGCCATTCTACCAGATCACGACTCTCACCGACCGGATGAACTACTGTTCATCGCCCATCAACAACCTGGGTTGGATGATGACCGTCGAGAAGTTACTGGGTGTGCAGGTGCCCAAGCGGGCCGAGTATATCCGCGTGATCATGATGGAATTGGCCCGCATTGCCGATCACCTCATTTGCAACGGTATCCTAGGCGTAGATACGGGCGCTTTTACGGGCTTCCTTTACCTGTTTGAAGAGCGGGAAAATATCTACGAAATCTACGAGGAAATGTGCGGTGCCCGCCTTACCACCAACATGGGCCGGATCGGCGGCATGGAGCGTGACCTGTCGGCAGAAGCCATCCGCAAGATCCGGAAGTTCCTGAAAGACTTCCCGCCGGTGATGAAGGAATTTGAACGCCTCTTCAACCGCAACCGGATTTTCATGGACCGCATAGTCGACGTAGGGCCAATCTCGGCCGAACGGGCACTGAGTTATGGCTTCACGGGCCCTAACCTGCGGGCCGCCGGCGTCGATTACGACGTACGGGTCATGAACCCTTACTCGTCGTACGAAGACTTCCAGTTTGATATTCCCGTTGGCGAAAGTGGCGATACCTATGACCGCTTCATGGTGCGGAACGAGGAAATCTGGCAAAGCCTGCGGATCATTGAGCAGGCCATGGATAAACTGCCCGACGGTCCCTACTACGCCGACTCCCCTGAATACTACCTGCCTCCTAAGCAGGAAGTGTACAAGAACATGGAAGCCCTCATTTATCACTTCAAGATCGTGATGGGTGAGATCGACGCGCCGGTGGGTGAAATTTACCACGCCGTTGAGGGGGGTAATGGTGAATTAGGTTTTTACCTGATCAGTGATGGTGGCCGGGCTCCCTACCGCCTGCATTTCCGCCGTCCCTGCTTCATTTACTACCAGGCATTCCCGGAAATGTGTAAAGGCACCACCCTCTCAGACGCCATCGTGATTATGAGTAGCCTCAACGTAATTGCCGGTGAGCTAGACGCCTAATGGCTAACGAAGCCTGCAAGTATTTCATAATCTTGCCGGTTTGACGCCTAACTACGCTATGACTACAGAAGCTAACACGCCCGTTGCGTTCACGTCTGAACGGCTGGCAAAAGCAAATGAAATTATTGCTCGCTATCCGGCGGGTAAACAGAAGTCGGCTCTCTTACCCCTGTTGCATTTGTTGCAGGAACAGGAAGGCTGGACTAGCCCCGAAGGCATGGATTATGTGGCGGGGCTACTTCAGATTCAGCCAATTGAAGTCTACGAAGTGGCCTCGTTTTACACGATGTATCACCTCGAACCGGTTGGCAAGCACGTCATTGAATATTGCCGCACGGGCCCTTGCTGCCTCATGGGTGGCGAAGAGGTGTATGCGCACCTGAAGCAACGCTTGGGCATCGAGGCAGGCCAAACCACGTCTGACGGTTTGTTTACCGTTAAAGAAGTGGAGTGTTTGGCGGCCTGCGGCATGGGGCCGGTTTTTCAGATTCGTGAGCAGTACTACATGCATCTGACCAATGAGCGTGTAGATGAAATCATTGCAGAACTATCGAAATAACCTTTCGTTATGGGCAGGAAAATATTAACCGAACACATCAACGTACCCGGCATCGAGACGTTCGATGTGTACCGCAAACAAGGCGGCTACACGGCCGTTGAGAAAGCGCTGAAAACCATGACCCCAGAGGCCGTGGTGGAAGAAGTGAAGAAGGCAGGCGTACGCGGCCGGGGCGGTGCAGGCTTCCCGATGGGCATGAAGTGGAGCTTTCTGGCAAAGCCCGAAGGAGTTCCCCGTTATCTCGTCTGTAACGCCGATGAGTCGGAGCCAGGTACGTTCAAAGACCACTACCTGATGAAGAACATCCCTCACCTGCTCATCGAAGGGATGATTATCTCATCATTTGCGCTGGGGGCCAACACCTCGTTCATCTACGTGCGTGGTGAGTTGATGTACGTCATCAACATTCTGGAAAAAGCCATTGCCGAAGCCAAAGCAGCGGGTTTCCTGGGTAAAAACATCCTGGGCAGCGGCTACGATCTGGAACTAGTTGTGCAGCCGGGCGGCGGTGCTTACATCTGCGGTGAAGAAACGGCACTACTCGAATCGCTGGAAGGAAAGCGTGGCAACCCACGTAACAAACCCCCGTTCCCAGCGGTAAAAGGGCTATACCAATGCCCCACGGTAGTCAACAACGTAGAGTCGATTGCGACCACTTCTTGGATTGTCAATAACGGTGGCGACGCCTATGCGGCAATCGGCATTGGCCGCAGCACAGGAACCAAGCTCATTTCGGCATCGGGCCATATCAAAAAGCCGGGTGTTTACGAGATTGAGCTGGGTGTACCGGTCGAAGAGTTTATTTATTCCGACGAATGGTGTGGCGGTATCCGCGAAGGGCACCAACTGAAAGCGCTCGTGGCTGGTGGCTCCTCAGTACCCATCCTGCCCGCCAATCTGGCCCTGAAACTGGCCAACGGCGAACCCCGCCTGATGAGCTACGAATCGCTCTCGGAAGGTGGTTTCCAGACGGGTACCATGCTCGGATCGGGTGGTTTCATTGTGTTCGACGAAACGTCATGCATCGTACGGAACACCTGGAATTTCTCGCGGTTTTACCATCATGAGTCCTGCGGTCAGTGTAGTCCCTGCCGCGAAGGCACCGGCTGGATGGAGAAAGTCCTCCATCGGATTGAACATGGTCACGGCTCCATGTATGACATCGACTTGCTTGTCGATGTAGCTAAGAAAATTGAAGGCAATACGATTTGCCCATTAGGCGATGCCGCTGCCTGGCCCGTTGCCAGCGCGATCCGGCATTTCCGCGATGAATTCGAGTGGCACATCACCAACCCGTTCGAAGCAACCCAGCCGGGTGCTGTGTTCCGGGGCGATATGGTGCTGGCTTGATGTAACCGTCATTCTTCTTATAATACAAAAGGCAATCTATACAGGTTGCCTTTTGTATTATGGCGTGATAGAGTTGA
Source organism: Fibrella musci (assembly GCF_041321105.1). NCBI lineage: Bacteria > Pseudomonadati > Bacteroidota > Cytophagia > Cytophagales > Spirosomataceae > Fibrella > Fibrella musci. Next base: position 618,972 of record NZ_JBGGWD010000002.1, read on the forward strand.
CCATCACGGCCAAACAATCAGATCTAAAGGCTTGATGGCCGGAAAAAGCTAACTTGCACCCTGATTTTTTTAAGACAAAAATGAAGCGTACTAAGGTAGGCGATATAATCGGGCTGTTGTTGGTGATATTAAGTGGTGTAGTCTTGACCTACGGCATCACGCACCGGCTTGATCTGGTTGCTACCGACGACGATGTTTATTTCGACAACGGATTACGCGCCATTTACCAGCACGAGGCACTGCCCGTTCAGATGGCGCCGCTGTTCAGCCTCTGGTACCTACTGATCGACGCCTTTTACAAAAACAGCATCGATACCCAGTATGTCAGTTGGGCGTTGCTATCCGTATTACCAGGTATACTCTTTTATTTTTTGCTGCGAAGCCTGCGCGTCGGGGTTATACCGAGCGTAGCGCTGTCGGTGCTATTCCTGTATTCTCCCCTCAACTTTCCGCAGGATCAGAAAGTGTCGCCCTTTACCATGCTCTGGCTGATGGGAGGCCTGATCGCCAGCAATTACCAGAAAAACCCCGTTTATAAACTGGCCGCCGCCGCCGCTGGTGCTCTGCTCGCAACCTACGCCCGTCCCGAGTTCTTCCTGTCCTTTCTGATACTTTGTGCCCTAGCCCTGGGCTGGTATGTCTGGCAACGGCGCACACAATCCCGAAAGAGCCAGCCAACCAGTCCATTGCCTTACCCGCTTTTAGGCCTGATGGGTATTGCCTTACTCTTGGTGATCGCCTTTGGTTCGCCGCTGTCGGGTAAGCGAAGCATCATCGCTTTTTCGCAGCACTTCGCTATGAACTATGCGGTTTGGCACCCCGAGATCAATCTGTCGCCCTGGATGCACCCACAGGTGTTTATCCGGGAGGGGTTTGGCCGCGATGTTACGTCAATCAGCGATGCTTTCTTTCAGAATCCGGCTATGTTTATGCGCCACATCTGGACCAACGTGGTTGCGTTGTTTGTACATACCGAGCACTTTGTTCGAGAAATGCTGCTGACGCCCTGGCTCGCGCGACTGGCTTTTCCAGGCCGACGGTATCTGCTACTTGCCATGTTGGTGGCCGTCATCGGGCTGGCCGACTGGCCCAAAACAGGCCGCAAGCTGCTCGACGGTTTCCGCCACGATGGCTGGTACTGGCTGTGTGTAGCTGTAATTCTTTTGCCGACGTTTATCTCGTGCATTCTGCTGCTGCCCCGCGATCATTACGTCGTTTTCCAGATGATTATTTACGTAAGTCTGGCGGGGGTACTGCTTCGCGCTTACACCCTTCGGTCAATACCGCAGTTGTCACCGGCTATAGGTTATGGCACGGCGCTGGTGCTATTAGGGCTATTTTTGTGGCCGCATTGGCAACTCAGCCAACAAACCAAACCAACTCCCACGGCCGATGTGCTGCGTACGCTGGAGAAACTGCCCGTTGGCCGCCCTGTGACCATGACAGGCAATCTGTCTCTAATGTATCGGATCTATCTGGGGCCCGACTGGAAATTTGTGCACATGGATCGCTACCGGCCAACCGACGTGCAGGCATTTATCGCGCAGAACGCCATCAATTGCATTCATATACAGCCCGACGTCATCAGTCGGTATGCCAAAGACCCCTTCTTTGCCAGCCTGATCGCTAATCCAGCGGCGGCGGGTTATACCAAATACGCAATCAACAACGTACCTGACCAATACGTGCTGGTGCAGGAACCAACCGTTTCCATCGCTCATCCCCCCTCTGTTCGCTAACGTGCTTTTTTACAAGAATAACTTCGCCATCATTACGCCCATGGCGAACGAAGAAAACGAGTTTGCCGAATTCACAGCTACGTTGGCTACCGAGCTGGACAAACTGCAATGTGGCCGGGTCTACATGGTTATCGACAACGTAACCAAAGACAACACCCTTAGCCTGGCCCGGGCATTGTCGGCGCGCGACGATCGGTTCGTGACGATCTGGGCTCCCGAAAACCGCAGCATCGTCGATGCGTACCTGCGCGGCTACCGCGAAGCCCTGAAAAACGGTCACGACATCATCATCGAGATGGACGCGGGCCTGTCGCACGACCCGCGGGCGATCCCGATGTTCCTACGCGTGCTCAACGAGGGGAACGAATGTGCGTTTGGCAGCCGGTTTATCAACGGCGGATCGATTTACAAGTCGAATTTCAAGCGGACGTTCCTGTCTAAAATCGGGACGATCATGTCGAACACCTTGCTGGGTAGCACCATGCACGACATGACCTCGGGCTATCAGGGCTTTCATGCCAATGTCGTTGCCGAATTTCTGGCGTATCCGCTTAAATCAACCGCTCACTTCTACCAGACCGAACTGCGCTATTTGCTGCGGAAAAAGCGATTTGCCGAAATTCCCATCCATTACCGGGCACCGTCGCCCAGCGTCTCGGAGAAAGCCATAAAAAACTCACTCTCAACACTCTGGTATTATTTTAAACTTCGGCTTAGCGGCAAACCTGCCCTGATCGAATAGCCATAGGGCCGAAGCTCCAGCTTTGGCCGACGCAATTTTCTGTCGTTTCGTACCGACCGAGGCTGGAGCGTCGGCCCTACCAATTTATGAACGAGTCTACCTTCCTAGTCATTACGTCCATTGCTGCGCCCAATGCCGTTCTGATCGACTGTGCCGAGCAGTCAACGGCGCACGGCGTCGCTTTCGTGGTTATGGGCGATACCAAATCGCCTACCCAGTTTGAGTTGTCAGGCTGCGACTTCTGGTCGATTGACCGGCAGTTAACCCTCCCCTTCTCGCTGGTTGAGAATTTACCGACCCGCCACTACGGCCGGAAGAACCTCGGTTACCTGGTGGCTATGCAGCAGGGGGCGCAGGTCATCATCGAAACCGACGACGACAATTTCCCCCGCGAGGGCTTCTGGGCTAACCGGCAACGTACCCAGCCCGCCCACAGCCTGACCCAGACCGGCTGGACCAACGTCTACAAATATTTCACCGACAAGCACATCTGGCCGCGTGGATACGCCCTTGAGCACCTGCACGACACCTTGCCCGATCTGCCCGGTCTGTCGGATGTGGTTTGCCCCATTCAGCAGGGCCTAGCCGACGAGAACCCCGACGTTGACGCCATTTACCGCCTCACCTTGCCCCTGCCGCTCAATTTCGAACAGCGCGACAGCGTAGCCCTGGGCGACGGCGCCTGGTGCGCCTTCAACAGCCAGAATACAACCTGGTTCCCCGAGGCGTTTCCGCTGCTCTATCTGCCTTCGCACTGTAGCTTCCGCATGACCGACATCTGGCGCAGCTATGTGGCCCAGCGCGTGGCCTGGACCTGCGGCTGGAGCATTCTGTTTCACAACGCCACCGTTTGGCAGGAGCGCAACGAGCACAACCTCATGCGCGACTTTGAAGACGAGGTAAGCGGCTACACGCAAAATCGCCAGATTTGCCTCGACCTGGCTGCGCTCGACCTGCCACAGGGCATCGAACACATTCATGAAAACCTGCTCACCTGCTATCGCCTGCTGACCGAAAAAGGCTACGTGGGTAAAGCCGAAATGCCGCTGGTCGAAGCGTGGGTTGCCGACCTGCGAAAGTTGGGTTTCTAGTGGTTGTGTCGTTATTTTACGGTAGCAAAAAAGGCAAAAATGTCATTCATCATTTGTTGCCGGCTTTGGGTACGTTATCGGCACACACACAGCGGCTGAAACAACGTACCCAACGGCTGTTGGCAAATGCTCGGTGATCAGTTCATATGGTTGATAATCAAGTCCAATTACTTAAAGTAACCGTCGATGGGATCGAGGTTGAGGTAGAGCCGGGGACAACCATCCTGCAGGCGGCCCGCAAAATTGGTCCTGAAGTAGCCCCGCCGGCCATGTGCTATTACGAACCCCTGAAAGGGAGTGGTGGCAAATGCCGGGCCTGTCTGGTTCGGGTAGCGGCTGGTTCAGCCAAAGATCCGCGCCCGATGCCCAAACTGGTGGCCTCGTGCATTACCCCCGTTCAGGATGGTATGGTCGTCGAGAATTTCTCGAATCCGGCCGTTCTGGAAGCTCGGAAAGGAGTCGTCGAATTTCTGCTCATCAACCACCCACTCGACTGCCCGGTCTGCGATCAGGCGGGTGAATGCGACCTGCAAAACTTCGCGTTTGACCACGGCGCGGCGACTACCCGCTACGAAGAAGAACGCCGCACCTTCGACAAGCACGATCTAGGGCCATTCATTCAGCTACACATGACGCGCTGCATTCTGTGCTACCGTTGCGTGTACACGGCCGATCAGATAACCAACAAGCGGGTGCATGGCGTATTGGGTCGGGGCGATGCCGCCGAGATTGGTACGTACATCGAAAAAGCGATCGACAACGATTTTTCTGGCAACGTGATCGATGTGTGCCCCGTGGGTGCCCTGACCGACAAGACCTACCGCTTCAAAAACCGGGTCTGGTTTACTAAACCCGTGGATGCGCACCGCGATTGCCCCACCTGCTCAGGCAAGGTATCGCTCTGGTATCGGGGCGACGAGGTAATCCGGGTCACAGCGCGGAAAAATGAGTGGAACGAGGTGCAGGAGTTTATCTGCAACACCTGCCGGTTCGAGAAGAAGAGCACGTCGGACTGGGTGATCGAAGGGCCAACCAAGATTTCGCGCTCATCGGTGATTTCGGCCAACAAATACCGCAAAGACCTGATCAAACCCAGTTTTGGCGATCGGCTGGCCGCTGCCGAGTACAAGCCGATCGACGATGCTCGCCACAACGCGGCAGAGCAGCTGGCCATTCAGCAACTGCCCCCCGAGCGGTTCAACAAATCGCTGCCTTCAGCCAACGAATAACTTTTAGTTCACAGTCCGCTGTTCACAGTCTGTTGTTATGGTGCCGAGTCAATAGTTGATTCGTACGTAAGTAACCCAACAGAAGACAGACAACGGCGGACAGACTAACTTAAAAATGGACCTGACCGTTCTCATTATTAAAGCCATCGTGATTCTGGTCATTTTCGGAGTCACGCTGCTCATTGCTACCTACTCGACTTATGCCGAGCGGAAGGTGGCGGCTTTCCTGCAAGATCGCCTCGGGCCAAACCGGGCGGGTCCGTGGGGCCTGCTACAGCCCATTGCCGATGCGGGTAAGATGTTCTTCAAAGAAGATTTTATTCCGGCTCAGGCCAGCAAGTGGCTCTTTATTCTGGGTCCCTGCCTTGCCATGCTCACGGCGCTGATGTCGAGCGCTGTAGTGCCTTTTGGCGACAGCATCCGGTTCGGCGCCTACGACGTACCTGTGCAAGGTATCGACGTCAACGTGGGTATCCTCTACGTGTTCGGCGTGGTGTCGCTGGGTGTGTATGGCATCATGATTGGCGGCTGGGCGTCGAACAATAAATTCTCGCTGCTGGGTGCCATCCGGGCGGCTTCGCAAAATATCAGCTACGAAGTGGCGTTGGGCCTGTCGATCATCGCCATCCTGATGATGACCGGTTCGCTGTCGTTGCGGCAGATTGTGGCTGAGCAGGCGCACGTTTGGGAATGGAACGTGTTTACGCAGCCGCTGGGCTTTATCATCTTCCTGACCTGTGCCTTTGCCGAGTGTAACCGGACGCCTTTCGACTTACCCGAATGCGAAACCGAACTCGTTGGCGGTTATCATACCGAGTACAGCTCGATGAAGCTTGGGTTTTACCTGTTTGCCGAGTACATCAACATGTTCACGTCATCGGCAGTCATATCAACCCTCTATTTTGGCGGTTTCCACTACCCGTTTATGACCGAGGCACACGATCTGCTGGTGAATAAGCTGGGCAGCACTGTCGGCCACAACATCGCGACAGGCATCGGCACGCTGCTGTTCTTCGGCAAGATTTTCTTCTTCATTTTCTTCTTCATGTGGGTACGTTGGACGGTCCCCCGTTTCCGCTACGATCAGTTGATGAACCTTGGTTGGAAAGCGCTCATTCCGCTCTCGATCCTGAACGTGATCTTGACGGGTGCCGGTCTGCTTTACGACTTCAAGTATGGCACCTGGGCCATCGTAATCGTGATGATTGGCCTGGCCGCTACCAATGCCATTAAAGCCCCACGCCGCAAAGCGGCGGCCCAACCAGTTTAAAGGGTTTCCAGTCTTCAGTTTTTAGTTGCTTCGCTTAATTTAGTAGGTTCTACTGGCAGCACAACTGAAAACTGACGACTGAAAACTGAAAACTCTTCCAATATGCTCACGAATCGCTCGAAGCAGGTTAGCAATAAAGAAATGACGCTGGCCGAACGGATGTACCTCCCTGCCGTTCTGGGCGGGTTGGCCATCACGATCCGGCACTTCTTCATGAAGAAACCGACGATCCAGTACCCGGAGGTAAAACGCTATCTGGGGCCGATCTTTCGGGGTCACCACGTACTCAAACGCGACGAACAAGGGCGCGAGCGCTGCACGGCCTGCGGGTTGTGTGCCGTGGCCTGCCCCGCCGAGGCCATTTCGATGGTAGCGGCCGAGCGCCGGAAAGGCGAGGAAACGCTGTATCGCGAAGAGAAATACGCGGCGGTGTACGAGATTAACATGCTCCGGTGCATTTTCTGCGGCCTGTGCGAAGAAGCCTGCCCAAAACAGGCGGTTTATCTTCGCCACGACCGGATGGTGCCCGTCATGACTGAGCGCGATCAGGTTATTTACGGCAAAGACAAACTGGTTGAAAAGCTCGACGATCGCTATATCCGCAACAACCCCGACGTAAAAGCTACGCCCACCGAGCCAAGCCTGTCACGATCAGTAGGCTAAGAATACTATGAATCAAGTCAACTCTTTATTAGGTAATCTGAAGAACCTGACGGCCGCCGGGTATCTTTTCTACGGGCTGGGTCTGGTCACGCTTATCAGCGCCATTTCGGTGGTTACGGCTCGCAACCCCATCCATAGCGTACTGGCGCTGATTTTTACGTTCTTCTGCCTCACGGGCCACTACATGCTGCTCAACGCACAGTTTCTGGCAATCGTCAATATCATTGTATATGCAGGGGCCATCATGGTCTTGTTCCTCTTCGCCATCATGTTTCTGAACCTGAAATCCGACGACGAAGATGCCAAAACCAATCTGACCAAAATGGCGGCGACCATTGTGGGCGGCGTGCTGATGGTCTTGCTGCTATCTATTTTCAACGTGGCGCCCGTGGGTACGTATGATCCCAGCAACTTCGATACACAGACGGGGCTGGTCGAGAAGCTCGGTATCGTGCTGTATAGCGACTACATTCTGCCGTTCGAGCTAGCGTCTGTCCTTTTCCTGATCGCCATGGTTGGGGCTGTCATGCTGGGGAAACGCGAAGCCGGCGACCCGCACTTCTGACCCCTACGAGCACAAGGAATATTTCTCGAAAAAGCCGCCCAGATAGGGCGGCTTTTTCTGTATTAGGTGATCCTGTTGTACGTTATCAGGCTAGCATTCCCAACAGCAGGAACAGCAGAAAACCCATATAGAAGGTGGCCGTCAGCCAGGCAGGTTCTTCGGCTAGATGAGCTTCCTGCAATAGCTCTTCCGTAACGAGAAACAGCAGTGCAGCAAGACCAAACGAGAGCACAATATCCAGCCCGCCGGGCGACAGATTGTGCAGCAGCGTAGCCCCCAAAACAGTGCTACCCACAAACAGCAGCGCAATACTCACCAATAAGCTACTAATACGACGGCGGGCGAGCCCTGTATTGGTTAAGGTGGTAGCCGTAGCCAGCCCCAGGGAAACACTCTCGATGCCCAGGGCGTAGGCTAACAGCTTACCTTCTTTGTCGCCAGCGGCAAAGCCTACCCCGAGTAGCAGCCCGTCGATAACGACATCGACGCCCAACACAACCAGAAACGTGATGGGTAAGGCACCTCGGCTCTGGTTTTTCGAGGCGTGCTCGGCACCTTCCGTAAGCTGACGGATGAGCAGCATGATCAGGATACCACCCCCAAAACCGATGAGCGTCAGAAGCCAGTTTCGGAAATGAACGACTTTAGGCAGAATTTCAACGGCCACGACCGAGAAGATAACGCCCGCGGCAAAATGAAGGATTGCGCTCTGTGCTTTGGGTTTTAGCGTGTAAAACGTAGCGAACAAGCCACTGATCGTTAGCGCCAGTGCAGGCAGCAATGCATATGTCGCGATGGACAAATAGGGAATGGGCATAGATAAATGATTAGATACGGATGACCTGCTTCCGGGTTGGGGACGTACCTGCGCAGGTACGTCCCCAACCCCGAAGCAGCGACGAATTTTATTTGGCGCGCTCGCCACTGATGAAATAGGCCCCTTCGCGAACGATATCCGCCGCATCGACACCCGCCGGTAGCCGTACTTCCACCTGATTGTGCTGACTAATGCCCGTCTGCACAGGGATCAGTTTAAACTGATATGCAGAAGCTGTATCGGTCCTCTGCCGGACGTATACAAACGAGCGGTTACCTTCTTTCACCAGGGCTTCCTCGGGCAGCGTGGCTACCCTCCGGGGGTTGACCAACACCGTAGCCCGTATATAAGAACCCGCCAACAGTCGCGCACCGTTGTTGGCCAGCAGGTTAGCGTGTACCAATACGGTTTTTGTTTGTGGATCAAACGCCTGTCCCACCCTATACACGCTGGCCCGCAACGTACCTGTCTGCTGTTGCGGAATGGTGAACTGCACCACCTGCCCTTCTTTTACTTTCTGAATGTCGTTTTCAAACACCCGCAGCTCCAGATAAAGCCGCTCCCGCCCGACAATCTCCACCAGTTCGTCGGTATGATTGACGAACTGGCCAAGTCGGATATTCACCTTATCGACGTACCCACTGATTGGGGCGCGCAGGGCGATTGTTCGGGTGATGGTACCCTTCCGTAAAGTTTCCAGCGGGATGTGAAGCTGCGCCAGTTGTGCTTCCAGCGAGGCCAGTAACGCCTTGGTCGTTTCAAAATCGGCCGTCGATTGCTGTAGATTACGCCGGGCCCCAACGGCTTCACGGCTCAGTTCTGTCTGACGGTCCAGTTCCTGCCGCTCAAAGCTGTGTTTGGCAAGTGCCTGCAAGTATTCCTGCTGAAGCTTGACGTAGTCTGGATGCTCCAGTACGGCCAGTACCTGCCCTTTATGCACAAAATCGCCCTCGACCAGATGGGCCGACCGAACAAATCCTCCCATAATCGCGTGCACCGACGCCCATTGGTCGGGAGGAGCCTCCAGTTTACCCGTCGCCTGAATGGTTTCGCCCATCGAAAGCGTATCAGGCCCCCCCAGCTTGATGCCCGTTTCTCGAAACTGAGCCTCGCTGATGGTGATTACCCCCGATTTAGGCTTGGTTACGGACTGAGCTGCAACGTGTTCAGCAGGTTGTTTAGTCGATGACGAACAGGCCGCCAGACCGCCCAACGCCAGCAGCGTAAGTCCCATCCAGCAGCTACGATTTTGCTGTTTTTTCATAAATAAAGACGTGTTGGAAAAGAAGGTAGAAGCCTCAACGGCGTCCACCAATTAGTGCATTTCGGCCAGCGAAGACGCGGAAGCTTCGGCGGTGGTTGATGACGGGCGAGGTCGCTTGATTTTCGCGGCAACCAGGCTGTAGAGTACCGGCAGCACAACCAGTGTAAGCAGCGTGGCCGATACCAGTCCGCCGATGACAACCGTGGCCAGCGGCTTCTGCACCTCAGCCCCTGCCGACATTGACAGCGCCATTGGCAGGAACCCCAGCGAGGCCACGGCGGCGGTCATCACCACGGGTCGGAACCGAACGGTGGTTCCTTGCCGAACGCGCTGGTTTACGTCGGTTACGCCTTCTTCTTCCAGCTGGTTGAAGTAGCTGATGAGCACAATACCGTTCAGCACTGCAATGCCGAACAGGGCGATGAACCCGACACCAGCCGATATGCTGAAAGGCATACCCCGCAGCCATAGGGCCATTACACCGCCAATGGCCGAAAGAGGAATTGCCGAAAAGATCAGCAATGCCTGCGCCATCGAACCAAACGTAACGAACAGCAGCAGGCCAATCATGACGAGCGCCAACGGCACAGCCACCGCCAGCCGCTCTTTCGCCTTGACCAGATTCTCAAACTGCCCACCGTAGGTGTAGCTGTAGCCCGGCGGCAGGGCTACATCCTTCTCCAGCCGGGCTTTCATTTCGCCAACCAGGCTTTCGACATCGCGACCCCGCACGTTGACACCGATGGTAATACGGCGGCGGGCATCGTCGCGCGAAATCTGCATCGGCGCATTTTCGTATCGGATAGCCGCCAGCTGATCCAACGGAACCTGATTGCCGTTGGGCAGGTCGACGTATAGCTCCCGGATGTTATCGATCGTTTGCCGGTACGTGCTATCCAGCCGCACCACCAGATCGAATCGCTTTTCACCTTCAAAAACCACCCCCGCCGTTTCACCGGCAAAAGCCGCTTTCAGCACTCGGTTCAGGCTAGCGACCGAAACACCGTATTGAGCCAACCGGGGCCGGTTGTAGGTAACCAGCATCTGAGGCAAGCCGCTAATCTGCTCAACTTTGATATCGGCAACACCGGGGATCGACTTCATGCTGGCCGCTGCCTGATTGGCCTTTGCGAACAGAATAGCCAGATCTTCACCGTAAATTTTAACCGCGATGTCGGATTTAACGCCGGTCATTAACTCGTTGAACCGCAACTGAATGGGCTGGGTAAATTCCAGATTTAGCCCCGGCAGAACACTCAGGGCGCGCTGCATCTTCTGAATCAACTCTTCCTTGGTAGCTGCCGAGGTCCAGCTAGACGGTTCCTTTAAGCGAACAATGATGTCGCCGCCTTCAATGGGCATGGGGTCGGTGGGGATCTCGGCGGTACCTATTTTGGAAACCACATCGATCACCTCCGGGAAACCGCCTTTCAGCAGCGTTTCCAGCCGCTGGGTTGTCGCGATGGTCTGCGAAAGCGAGGAGCCTGGTTTGAGCGTCAGGCTAATGGCAAGATCACCTTCGTCCAGATTCGGAATAAATTCACCGCCCATCTGGCTAAACAAACAGCCAGCACCCACCAGCAACGCTACAGACGCCATCAGAACCGTTTTTCGCCAGCGCAATGCTCCGTTGAGCAGGGGTGCGTAGAGCCGGTAGAGCCCTTTCATAATTCGGTCGGCCAGTGTTCCTTCCTCGCGAATGTCTTTCCGCAACAGCGTAGCCGCCATCATAGGTACGTAGGTGACGCAGAGCAACATTGCCCCAATAATGGCAAAGCCCACGGTCAGGGCCATCGGCCGGAACATCTTCCCTTCAATACCCGTCAGCGAAAGAATAGGTACGTAGACGATCAGGATGATGAGTTGCCCAAACAGGGCCGAGCGCATGAGCCGGCTAGCCGAATCGAGCGCAATCTGATCCATGGACTGACTTTGGGTAGCGCGGGCGTGCACGATACTGAAAATCATGCTTTCCACGATAATCACGGCCCCGTCGACCAGCAGACCAAAGTCAATAGCTCCCAGGCTCATCAGGTTGGCCGAGACACCGAATACATGCATCATGCCGAGCGCAAAAAGCATGCACAGCGGAATCACCGACGCCACTACCAGCCCCGCCCGCCAGTTACCCAACAGCAGCAGCAGAACGCTCATCACGATCAGCCCGCCTTCGAGCAGGTTCTTGGCTACGGTGTGGATTGCTTTGTCGATGAGAACCTTACGATCCAGAAAAGGCTCGATCACCAAACCAGGCGGAATACTTTTCTGGATTTGATCAATGCGTTCTTTAACTCCGGCGATGGTCGTTTCCGACGAAGCCCCTTTCAGCATCAGCACAATACCACCCACAACCTCACCCTTTCCGTTTCGGGTCATAGCCCCATAGCGTACTGCGTGACCAAAGCCAACCTCGGCTACGTCGCGCACCAGCACAGGCACAGACCCGGCCTGCTTGACCACGATCTGCCCGATTTCGTCGGGACTTTTGGCCATGCCTTCGCCCCGAATAAAAAACGCTTCCTGTCCTTTTTCGATGTAACTACCTCCAGTGTTGGCATTGTTGACCGAAAGAGCATCCATCACCTCAGTTAGCGTTGTGTTCATGCCCCGCAGGCGTTCGGGATCAATGCGTACTTCGTATTCTTTCAGGTATCCGCCCAGACTGCTGATGTCCACCACACCAGGCACACCCGCCAATTGCCGTTTCACGAGCCAGTCCTGAATAGTGCGCAGTTCGGTGGGCGAGTAGGTATGTTCGTAGCCATCCGCAGGGCGGATTACGTACTGATAAATCTCTCCCAGCCCGGTTGTAACCGGTGCGAGTTGGGGTGTTCCAGCAATGAGTGAGCCTTCCGCAGCTTTAAGTTGCTCCGTGACAAGCTGACGAGCCAGAAACGTCGGGGTAGCTTCTTCAAATACCACCGTGATCACAGAAAGCCCAAAGCGGGAAATCGACCGGATTTCGGTCACGCCAGGTACGTTGCGCAGGGTTGTTTCGAGCGGAAACGTGATGAACTGCTCGGTTTCCTGAGCCGCCAGCGACGGGGCCTGCGTAATAACCTGGACCTGATTGTTTGTAATGTCGGGAATGGCGTCGATTGGGAGTTGCCGCAAGGCATACGTACCCCAGGCGATCAACGCCAGTACGCCCAGCACCACCATCAGCTTCTGACGGATGCTGAACTGAATGAGTTTATAGAGCATACAGATAACTCGTTGATAATGAAAAAGCCAGCAAGCCCACGACACACTGTTGGGTACGTGTGGTGAACTACAGACCAATACAAAAAGCGAGTTATCCGAGCTGAGGGGGCTGAAACAGCAGCGCAGCGGCGCGAAAGCAATACAGATTCTGGTACGAGAAATGAGGCTGGTAGATCAGCCGTTCAACCAGCAGATCAACACAGAAGCGCTGCGGTTGTGGTACCGTGAAAATCAGTCCTAACGACAGGTGATTGAAGAGGGGGATCTTAACCCCTTTATGTGGTGTCTTGGCGTGTTCCGACGAGGGGTTATAGTGCATGTCGAGAAACTGCCAGAAATCGAAATCACGACCGGCCGCCTGCTTGTGTACCTGATAATGAGCCAGTAAGCCGGGAATTTTATAGACTTCTTCCACGTCTGTCTGCGGAAACAGACTACCAGCCAGTATGAGCAAGCCCAGGAAGAAAGCCGTGATGGATTTCATACTACAAAAATAGCCCATCTAGCTGACTACTTGGCTATCGGCTGATCATTAACAATTATAGGCTATCTGAATACTCTATGTATTTTAACATGATCAGGCGCTTACTATTCAACAATAGTTGCAACTGCTCTGATTTTTGTACCTACAAACAACTATTAATGAAAGTTTATTTTTTGTTGACAAAAACGAAAACCGAAATACGTATAAATAACAATAGCAGTGGTCTCAATAAATTGCTCCAGCCGATGGGTTTCGTAAAACCCACTTGTATGATCTTGAATGAGATCTACGAGGGCAGCACAGTACCAAATAAACGTTACCGCAGACCCTGTGAGCAACAAGAAAAGATAAAGTGATTTATTCATCAGACTTAAATTTTAGTTCTAACAAGCTATAAACAAGCCGAATAGCCCATTTCAAATTAGCTTGTAAACTAAAAGTGTACAATAATGTTTCGTGTTATAGAAAACTCGGATGTCTTAGGTGACAAATGCATTTTTATATACATCCAATAGGAAACATACACTTTGTACAAATCTTTTTGATATCCATTAACTACATATAAACAAAATATAGATACAACATACAATCGCTCTTTGTGCTTGCTCTGCCTGTAGAACCACTTAATCAATTGTCACAAACCATCTACGCAAATGGCTGTTCAGTCGAGACAACAACCAACTTCACTGTCATGGGAAATTTACTGTACACCATAGCCGTAATCCTCGTAATCATCTGGCTATTAGGCTTCTTAGGTTTTAACAGCTTTGGCTTAGGCGGTATCATTCATATACTGCTGGTCATTGCTATCATCGCCGTGCTTTTCCGATTGATTCAAGGAAGAGGCGTCTGAATAGGTAAGTATTGAGGCTATTTTTTGTGTCACTCACTGAGTCAATTGTAGCTATTCTGTGCAGAACCAAAACTGATATTACTTCTCTCGTCATCAATGATGAGAATATAGAAAAGCGACCGGACTGCTTTGATCCGGTCGTTTTCCATTAGCAGAGGCATAAAAAAGGCTAACTCGCAGGTATCAGCAAGTTAGCCTTTTTGTTTGTGCTCCCGAAGGGATTCGAACCCCTATCGATGGTACCGGAAACCATAATTCTATCCATTGAACTACGGGAGCGGCATCCCTACCAGCAGACCTGCTGCGTGTTTGGGAGTGCAAATATACACGTTGCCGATTAATTGCGGTAGTGAGGCTTCATGATTTTGTTTCGACAGCGTCGTTCTTACCCACGCATCAGGCAACTACTGGCCGGTTTGCCAGGTACGTTAGAATGGGAGCAGCGACCTCGTCGGGGTGAAACACCAGATTGAAATGATCACCCGGTGTTTCATGATAAGGCTCATCGGGGACACGCAACACATTGTCGGGGCGAGTATGAATACGCACGTCGGGCATAGCGGGCGGTACATGAGGCGGAGCCAGCAATACGCGCAGTTGCTGATAGATATAGCGCTGGGGCTGCGCGCACATCGCTCCGATCAGTTGTCGGTGTAAGGCCCGCGATTGCTCAAACGGGTATTTGCTCAGGGCATAGCGGGCGAAGCGTCGGCTTTGCACCAGCCCCAGTCGTACCAGCCACTTCAGTAGTGCAACATTGCGCGTGATGGTCACGATCTTCCGAGGGTCGGTATAGGAGGATATCTGTACCGCGCCACAGCCGGTTTGCGCTTTCAGGTTAACCGCAATCCAGCCACCCATCGAATGGCCAATCACCACATCGGCCGGCCCTATCTGGTATGTATTGGCCAGGTACGCCGCCAGTGACGACACGTTGACCACCCGATCGTTGGGATTCCAGCGGGCAAATTCATCCTGCAAATTCAGCTTCAGTACCGATTCGCCGGGTAGCAAAGGGGCCAGTTTATCGAAAATGCCGGGGTCTTCGACGTACCCATGAATGTAAATAAGTCGCATAAAAGCACACGTTGACAGTGCGTTTGTTGTGGCAACATTACGAAAAAGCACTGCATGCGCCGAGTCTTAATCGATTGGTAACGGTTGGCTCACGTATACGTCATACCTCGGAGGCACTTTTGTTGGCAAGATCACGGACTATGAATCGCCGGAACCTGCTGAAAACAAGCGGAGTGGGCTTTGCTTCACTTGCCCTCCCCCACCTGAGGCTTTCTGCCGGGGTTGCCTCGCCCCTACTCACTCAGGCGCCCAAACGCCAGCTACGCATTGCGCACCTGACCGATGTACACATGCAGTCGGTGGTGGGGGCTGCCAAGGGGTTTGCCCGCTGCCTGCATCACGTACAGAACCTACCCGAGCCACCCGATCTGCTGATGAATGGTGGCGATGCCATTATGGAAGCCCACGGACGCGGACGGGGTAGCGTTGCCCGTCAGTGGCAGCTTTACAACGAGGTATTGGCCGCTAATAACAGCCTCACCACCCTGAACTGCGTAGGTAATCACGACATCTGGTGTCGCGAGGAGTCGGCACTGGCGCTGTCCGACGGCAAACGGTGGGCAATGGATCAATTGCAGCTTCAGGCGCCATACTACAGCCTCGACCGCAATGGGTGGCATTTGATTGTGCTGGATAGCGTGCAGGCCAATGCCAACGGAAGCTGGTATACTGCCCACCTCGACGAAGCCCAGTTCGACTGGCTAAAAAAGGATCTCGCCAACGTACCCACCACAACGCCAGTGCTGGTGTTTTCGCACGTACCCATTCTAGCCGCCTGCGTTTTCTTCGATGGGAAACGCTATGAGGGGCAGACCTGGAACGTACCTGGCCGCTGGATGCACACCGACACCCGCCAATTGATGGAGCTTTTCAACCAATACCCAAACGTGAAAGCCTGTCTGAGCGGGCACATCCACCTCACCGACCGCGTCGATTACAATGGCGTCAGCTATTACTGCAATGGTGCCGTCAGCGGTGCCTGGTGGTTTGGCAAGTACCAGCATACACAGGCTGGTTACGCCCTCGTCGATCTTTATGAGGATGGGTCCGTTCAGAACCAGTACGTACCGTATTAGGCGGAACTAATCTTTCGGTTTCAGAGCATGGCTCAGTACCGAAATCAGCCCGGCGACGGATACCAGCAGCAAGACACCAACGGCAATCTGCGTGCTTGTACCCTGATTCGGATTGTCCATCAGGGTTCGGATGTGATGCGCCTGTGCGCCTGTCCAGATGGCCAGCAACGTGCGGGGTACCATGCCCAGAAAACCACCCAGCAAAATGTTGCGCAGTTGCGCGCCCGAAAGCGAAAACACCATGTTGGTAAGCGAAAACGGAAGGGCTGGCGACAGCTTGGCAAAGAAGATAAACTTCAGTTCTTCCTTCCGGATCCGGCTCATGATCAGGGCCGCTTTTGGGTTCTGCTCAATAAGCGTACGGATACGATCATGGTCAAACCACCGCACGACCAGATTGACTAACAGAATGGCCGACATGTTGATGATGAAGAGCGGCAAGGTAGCCTGCCAGCCGATAAAATAGCCAAAAACAAGCGCCAGTGGTGTCGGCAGCATCAGGGCAAACGCACAGCCCAGGCTACATACCAGCGTGATCAGCGCCCAGTCTGAGGCGGTAAACAACGCAATCTGCGCCTCGTGATTAACGGCGTAGTACGTAATCCAGGAGCTTGTCAGAACAGGTAATACAGACAATAAAAGGCCGAGCAAAGCCGGGCCCGTCAAAGCCTTTTGCAGGCGATTCGCCATGGGTTGTAGGGGGTGGGAGTGTAAATAACGAAACACAAACGATACTCCATAGACACCAGATCGGCGCCAATGGTTTTCTCGTCGAGTATGCGGTGTGGGCTAGCGCCGAATCATCACATTTCTAAACTATTCAAGATGGCATAGGTTAAACAGACACATATTTTCTGACAACTAAACCACCTAGCATATGGCTGCTTCATCAGCTCTTTCCGACGGCGCTCAACAGGCCAACATGGTCTCTAACGAAAACGCAGAAACGATGTTTGGTGCCGATCAGGCCGAAACAAACATGGTTAAACTGGTCGACGGTAAGCTTACGCCCATTGGCGATACCAACGACGACGTCATGGACGAACAACTCCGTAATCGCTATAGCAGCGACGAAGAGCGGAGTCTCCAAGGCTACGACGAAAAAACGTATGAAAACTCAGACGCTGCGCTGCGCGTAGGCGATGGTATTGATGGCGAGGCCGAAACAATGCCCGCTGATAGCCTTATCGCTGAAGCCGGCCTGACCGATAATCAGCCTGCCAACACCGCAGCGGCCAACGACTCGACGCCTACCGACCGTACGCAGGCCAACGGCGCCGATCAGACCAATACGTTCTCGGGTTTTAGCGCCGATATGGTACCTACTACGCCGTCTACGCCTGATCCGAACAACCCGGTGCCGGCTGCTCCCGAAACACCGCAGCCGCCAACCCCGCCCTCGCCCGGCCCCGAAATTCCTGATCTGCCCGGTTCACCGCAACCCGACCGGCCCGAGATCACCGAGCCGAGCGAACCAGGCCGGTCGCACGAGATCAACGCCCGGAGCAATGCTGTTGGCTTTTCGCAGTTTCCGGCGGTTGGGTACGTTGGTAATAGTACGTCTTCAACCCGTACATCGTCCGTATCGGTAGCCGATAACGGTGTGGAACCCTCACCCGATCAGGTCGAACCGGGCGAGGCTGTTCCCGGCACGCAATACGTGGGTATGTCGGCAGGGCCAGACGACGAAGGCATGGATGAGACCCCTAACACGGGGGATTCATCGCATCCGTACCGGGTCAACGGTGACGTAGCCAACGAGTACCGCCCCGACGAACGGCCCAACGAAGCCGCTCAGATGCAAAACCAGCCCCGCGAGGCAATGGACGAGAGCGGTGTGAAAGCGCAGGACATGCTCGACAACGACGGGGACGGGGACCGCTCGGACACGAAATCGACCGACGGACTCGATCGCAAATACAATGATCCGCAGGCGGCGCGCGACATGGCATCCTAGTCAGGTACGTCCGTTAGTCCATATTAACAGGGGGCTACTGCTTAGAAATAGGCAGTAGCCCCCTTTGTTGTGTAAACACACGCACATTCACATGAAAAAGACGTTGCTTACCGTGGGCCTGCTTACCTCAGCGACTGTTGCCCTGATGAGTTTTGGCCAGAAAGACAAATGGGTCAATCTGTTTGATGGTAAATCCATTACCGGCTGGCATAGCTACCATAAAACGGGCGTAGTCGGCTGGTCGGTAGAAGACGGTGCCGTAACGCCAGATGGGACAGGTGGCGATCTGGTAACCGACAAAGCCTACGAAAACTTCGATCTGGAATTTGAATTCAAGCTCCCGAAAGGCAGCAACAGCGGCGTTATCTACAAAGTAGACGACCGCCCCGACATTGCTACCACTTACATGTCGGGCCCCGAGTATCAGGTTATTGACGACAAGGGCTTCGACTGGCGCGATCAGGATGGGAAGAAAATTGAACTGGCCAAAAGCCAGCTCACCGGTGCCGCCTATGATATGTATGAGCCCAATAACCTCAACCTGATCAAGCCCATCGGCGAGTGGAACAAGGGACGGATCGTGGTCAACAATGACCATGTAGAGCATTACCTGAACGGCAAAAAAGTGGTAGAGTACCACTACGGTAGCGACGACTGGAAAGCCCATCTCGCCAAGAGCAAGTTTGCCAAGTGGCCCTACGCGACCCCACATGCCAAGGGGCATATTGCGCTTCAGTGCCACAGCCCGAAAGAAAAGGTGTGGTACCGTAACATGCGCATCCGCGAGTTGTAGGCCAATCACCTCTTTTAACTTCGTAGCTAGAAGGCCACCGTATGATCAGATACGGTGGCTTTTTAGCTATCAATCGGTTTCCAATAGCCGAATCAGTTCCGGCGGGTAGGATAGGTAGGCGCTGCTGCCTTCCACACGCAATGGAAATCGTTCATAACGACCTTCGTAGAACCAGTAATACGTCTCTGTGACTGAATACACCTCCTGCGTGTAGAAGTCGTGGATCATCTCATGTGAAGCCACAATGTATTCCATAACCGTATCAGCTTCGATCGGGTGAATAAACACCGTGCCTTTGGCCGGAATGCTCACCACCGCGCCGTAGGCCCCGACCACGTCTTCGGCGTTGCGCGTCAGTTCGACCGCCGCCGCCGCGGCAAAATCGTTATGAAACAAGCTGAAAACCGTAAGCGTGTTGGCTAGCTCGTAGGCTGTCAGGCTCAGTTCTTCGCGTGCTATGTTGTCCAGCGCGGTGTCGAACAGGTACGTGTCTGACGCCTCCCACTCGGTGATTTCGCTACGGCGCACATAATGCAGGGCTTCTTCAAAGTCGATCACCAGAAACGTGAACGTACCTGGAAAATCTTCCCGATATACGCAGTCCTGCATAATGTCTTTAGCAAAACCCGACGGTTTCACCTGCACTTTCAACAGGGGCGCGGCAAACTCAAAATCTTTGTAGATATAGGTAATCGCCGCGCTGTTGATGGGCAGTACCTTCACGTGTCCGGCAATCAGGTCAGGCCATTCGTCCCGGTCGGCGGCTTTGCATTTTCGCAGCAGATTGTCCATGTAGAACCGGGTGGGTCCTTTCTGCTTGTCGAACTGAATGGTAATGACGCCGTCTTCCGCTATCGACTCCACATTGCCCTTCAAACTGATCTGTTCAATGGTCAACTGCAAAATTTCGTTGTACTCGTCAGCGTTCAGTAAACTCGTCAGGTGAGTTGGTAAAGGGTGCAAATGGTCACGCATAAGACTAAAACCGATGGGCGCTGCGGCAGGTTGCTTACGTCGAAATAATCCAAACATCGTATTAGAAAGATACGAATAAATTTCCATGGTTAGTAGTGGGCCACTAACTGCTTTGTTAGGTACGTCTATTCGCCGGCACGGACTATGCCAAACCAGTAATTGCCTGTAGGCGACTGATTTTTAAGCACCTACCGGCATTTCCCGAAATAATGCTAATTTTGTGGTTCCATAATGGGAGAAACAGCTCTGTTTTTTGTTTTTGGCAGTAGTAAGGGCCATTTCTCCGATGCGGTGCCTACCTCAACTAACAGTGAGAGGGAATCTCAACACTTTTTTATTTATTCATGAAGAATGTATTGATCGTTTGTGCAGGGTTGGCAATGCTCTCATCCTGCGCGGCCAGCAAGAAGCGCAAAGCTGAACTGATTAACCTCCAAGCCGCCCACGAGAAAACCGTGGCCGACTTAAACAACTGCGAGAAACGCACCGCTGACCTCCAGGCAACTATCAAGAACAGAGATGCTGAACTGGCTACCAAGACCAGTCAGATGGGCGATCTGCAAAGCCAGATCGATTACCTGAAGAAAACCAACACCAACCTGCTCGACCGCATGAGTGACCTCTCGGTAGTGAGCAAGCAAGGTGCCGAAAGTATCAAGAAATCGCTCGAAACCCTCAACGAGCAAACGCGGTACGTTAACAACATCAATAGCCAGATTCGGAGCAAAGATTCGCTTAACCTGGCGCTGGTGATGAACCTGAAACGCTCACTGGCCGACATCAACGATCAGGACGTACAGGTGGAAGTGAAGAAAGGCGTCGTGTACGTATCGATCTCCGACAAACTGCTGTTCAACACGGGTAAATTTGACGTGAACCCGCAAGCGGAGGCCGTACTGGCCAAAGTGGCCAAGGTCGTAAACGACCATAACGAACTCGACATTCTGGTTGAAGGCCATACCGACAACGTTCCGTTTACGTCGGGTGTGCTGAAAGACAACTGGGACCTGAGCGTACTGCGGGCTACGGCCGTATCGCGGTTGCTGCAAACCAAGTTTGGGGTTAGCCCCACGCGCCTCACGGCTGGTGGCCGGGGTGAGTTCATTCCGAAAGATGATAACGGTTCGCCGGAAGGCCGTCGCGTAAACCGCCGCACCGAGATCATCCTGACACCGAAACTCGATCAGTTCTTTAACCTGCTGTCGAGCGGTTCACAAGGCAAATAAGCTTAGCTGATAACACAAAAAGCCCCGGTCAGTGATGACCGGGGCTTTTTGTGTTTAAGACCGCCGGAGATTACCCAGCCCAATAGCCACGCGGCTATACAGCTTCATCAACGGAGGCGGAATAATGTACTGTTGCAGAATCAGTTTGCGTTCGGCAGCATCCGGACGTCCCAACCAAAGGTATTTGGCCGCCAGCAGATTGCGCGGATAATAGCGATCACGGTATTGTTCGCTTTCGAGCATCATCTTGTAATACCGCGCAATGTTCCGTTTCAGCTTGCGGTCATAGCGGTAGTCCAGTTCCTGATTGATGCCCTCGTACATGTCGATGCGGTTACGCAGAAAGACGGCATCATGATACTTATCGGTGAAACTGGTCCCGCCCTGATTCTTTCGGTAAACCGACATCACGTCGGGCAGGTAGCCAATTTTGCCGTGCTTAGCCAGCAGAATGTAACGCGGAATGTCGCCGCTGACCGACCGCATAAACCAAGCTGGGTACGTGTGCAGTACATTCCGGAATAGCACGCTCGACGTCGCCATAAACCAGATTTCGTCCTCACCGATCAGATCATCGAGTGTTGATACGGCTGGCTGATCAGGCGGATTGAGAATGTGGCTCGGCGAGCCGTCTTCGTAAGTGATGAGGGCGTTGTGGTAGCAAGCCACAAAGTCAGGATGGGCGTCGAGGAAATCGACCTGTTTCTGTAGCTTCAGTGAGTCGGTCCAGTAATCGTCGCCATCAAACGAAGCCAGGTACGTTCCCTTAGCCAGTTTGAAGGTTTCCATCGCGTTAAACAGCCCATTTTGCCCCAGATTGCGCGGATGAAAAACGGGCTTGACCACATCAGGATACCGATCGATATAGGTCTGAACAACGGCCCGGGTGTTATCGGTCGAAAAATCATCGCCAACCAGAATCTCCATAGGGAAGTTAACCTGCTGCGCCAGCGCACTTTCGATGGCCTTCCCAATAAACTTCTCCTGATTATACGTGGCGATACAAACGCTGACTTTCATACTTGGAGTCCAGAGTACTTAGTGCCGAGTCTGGAAAGTCCGTTTAACGAGTTGACTGCGTAAGCAACACGACAACGACCTTCCAGACTCGGCACTAAGTACTCTGGACTTATTTTAAGCGTACACCTCCCGGATTTGCTCCGACGTGGGGAAATCGGGGGTAATGAGTTCGTCCTGAGGGCGGTAGATGTACGGCATGGGATAGCCGCGCTCGATGAACGTTGGCTCGGCCAGGTTGTTATACCGTAACTGCACCGACCAGCGGATGTTGCGCGTCACGTTGTTGCCCGACCGGTGCACCAGCAGTGCCGAGAAGAAGAGCATATCCCCTACTTCGTATTCGGTCTGTACGTACCGACTGTCGTCGATCTCTTCGCCAATCACGCCAGCATAGCCAGCGGCGTCTGCCTGCATCAGCCCGTCGCGGTGGCTGCCCGGAATGACCTGCAACGCCCCGATTTCTTCGCCGGCCGGCACCATGGGGAACCACACTACCACGCTATCGAGTGAGCCCTGTCCGTTGCGCCAGTCCTGATGCGCGCCCAGCCGCCAGTAGGTATTTCCGTCTTTCGACAGGAATCGGCTGTTGAACTGCATCGATGGCCGCACGGCAATCACCGGCTCAGTCAGCCCCAACGCTTTGATGGCGTCGATGATCTCGTCGCTCACACCCAGCTTGTGCAGGGCGATGGTGTGCTGTACGGTCTTGCCAGTGCTCGAAAACGCATTGAAATCTGCTTCGAAGAACGCAAACATCGCTGCCTCGAACGCGTCGCGGTCGTCGATATCGACTTTCTGACCCAATACCCGCTCGATCTGCCGGGCAAAAATGGCGCGCGCCTCCCGGTAAATTGGCTCAATGACTTCTTTCGGCAAAACGCCTTTCAACAGCAGGAATCCCTGCTCTTTATACTGTTCTATCTGCGCAGAAGTAAGCATAATAATCTGTAGATGAGTTGACTGATGGCCTGATGCCACGACACGAAGTACATACTGCCTGGGCCAAGGCCGCGCTGTTCTGGATCAATGCCGTTTATGATCTACCTCATAATTCGGCAATTATGGTTCCAAAAGCAAGTTAGTCTTCCCGAATGGCGTAGCCAAAACCCGACGCACCAAAGCCGTTGCCATTGTAGAACATCGTCCAGCGGTTCTGGTGTTCAATAATGTGGCAATAATCCATCATTTGGGAATCCCACCCATCTGCTGATCGTTCGATACCTGCCAGTTCGTCGCGGCGCGTCCAGTTGATACCGTCCGTCGATTCAGCGTAGCCGATCCGGTAGCTGCGCTCCACGTCGGTGCGGTAGTGCGTTGCCGACCGGTAAGAAAAGTACATCTTGTACAGATCCCCTTCCTTAAACACTGTAGGGCGGCCAATCGCATCGGTAAATTCGTCGTAGCCTACGCAAACCTGTCCAGTACGGTTCCAATGGATACCGTCGGCCGATTCGGCATATTTCACGTCGTAAAACGGTTCAGGATGACCATCGATGATCTCGATTTTGGTGCACGACAGGTACCACATCCGCCAGCGAACGGTGCCATCGGCTTGCGGTTCGCGCATGACGCACGGCTGCGCTACCCATACCTGATCGAAAATATATCGGTCCAGTAGCGGCCCCGTGAAGGCGCGCTCAAAGGTAAGCCCCCCGTCGCGGCTGATGGCCAGACCGATACCGAGGCGATAATGAGCCGTTTCGCTTTTGTTCCAGCCTGTGTAGTACAGCCAGATTTCGTTCGTACCATCCTCGCCCGGTACGTTCAGAAACCATGAGGGCATAACACCCGTTTCATCGAACGTACCTACCGCCCCGTGCTTGATACAGGGCTTGTCGTGTACGTACAGCACCTTCGAAAAATCGTTGGCATCCAGTTCGACGAACGTGGTAGCCGACTGCCGTTGCGCGTCGCGGGTAGCGAAATAAACGCGCAGCCGATTGGTGTCGGCCAATGGAAAACCAAACGGTACCTGAGCGTGCGTTTGACTAAACGGCAACGACGCATCGGGCTTAAACACCAGCCCTTTCTTACTCCAAGTCATAGAATGAAGTTTGGCGTTTGCTGACTGGGGTTCACTGCTACGCTGCCAACGTACCTGACTCGGCATTGGCAAGCAACGGCAGTCCCAACAACAAACGCCAACCTGATTTAAACGTGTTGCAGGCGGGCGGCCATGCTATCGTGGATTTGAACGAGTGTCTGCTTCAGATCGAAGGTCCAGTTCCAGCCGGGGTAGTGCTCCTTGAACTTCGACAGGTCAGAAATATACCAGATGTGGTCACCAATGCGGTTCGTTTCCGAATAGGTGTAGTTCATTTTATTGCCCGAAATCTCTTCGCAGAGGGCAATGCCTTCGAGCATCGAGCAGTTGGCGTAGCGACCACCGCCAGCATTGTATACTTCGCCGGGGCGCGGGTTCTGGTAGAAATGCCAGAACATGTTGACCAGGTCATAGCTGTGGATATTGTCACGTACCTGTTTGCCTTTGTAGCCGAAGATCGTGTATTGATTGCCTGTGATGGCGCACTTCATCAGGTACGACAGGAAGCCATGCAGCTGCGCCCCCGAGTGGTTAGGCCCCGTGAGGCAACCACCCCGGAAAATGGCGGTTTTCATGCCAAAATACCGGCCATATTCCTGCACCAGCACGTCGGCAGCCACCTTCGAAGCCCCAAACAGAGAGTGCTTGGTGTGGTCGATGCTCATGTGCTCATCGATCCCGTTCTCGAAATAGGGGTGATTCTGATCGATCTCCCAGCGCGTTTCCGTTTCAACGAGCGGCAGGAAGTTGGGGTTATCGCCGTATACTTTGTTGGTCGACGTAAAGATGAACACCGCCTCGGGGCAATGCTGACGGGTCATTTCCAGCAAATTAAGCGTGCCGTTGGCATTCACCGAGAAATCAGTGAAGGGTTCGCGGGCGGCCCAGTCGTGGCTCGGCTGAGCAGCGGTGTGCACAATCAGTTTGATGTCGGCTCCAAACTCCTTGAAGATTGGCTCCAGCTGCGACACCTCGCGAATATCGGCGGGGCGGTGAGCGTAATTGGTATAGGCTTCTTCCAGTCGGTTACGGTTCCACTCGGTTGAGCCGTCGGCACCAAAGAAATACTGCCGCATGTTGTTGTCGATACCAACAACCAGATCAAACTTATCTGAAAAAAAGGCAACAGATTCACTCCCGATGAGGCCTGCCGAGCCTGTAACAAGTGCAATATTCATAGCGTCAATGGCTTGTCTGTCAATATGTATTATCTAAAAAGTCCTAAATGGACCTACAGTTCGCTGCGACAAAGTAACGCAAAAAAGTTATACTGCTTGGCACCGTGTGCTAACTGATCATCGCCACCTTGACAGCCTTTTAACGTAACTCGACCTGCGGGTCGCCTTCATAAGCAGAGCCGATGCGCGTTAGTTCATGAAGGACTTCGGCAAAGAGATCATACAGCGCTTTCAAACGGTCGACATCTTTGATGACACCAACGACCTGAAAATACAGCTGATCGACCCCTTCGGGAAAGCGGCCACTCAGCCAGCCGTCATCATCTTTCACCTCCAGACTAATGGAGGGCTGCACATCGAACAGTTGCCGAATCATGCTGCTGGTCAGCAACTGCCGGACCTTGGTCTCATCGTTTCCCTGAAGGATAAAGTCCTCATCGAACTGCGGATGACCAATCTCGATATCCTGCATCCCGAAGAATTTGCCGATGCCACTAAACAGCCCTTTACGGTAAATCTTGAACTGAAAACCGTCTTTGTTGATGTACGGCGCCCGTATCCGGGTATAGGTAATGGTCGATTTTCCTGTCGACACGGCATAGGTATCCAGCCTGACGGTCCATTCGCCAACCGACGCATCGACAAAGCTTTTATGCCAAAGGCCTCCGTCGGTGTAGCGGGCGTTTATTTCGTGGGCGAGTTGTTGCCAAATTTCCTGCTTACTAGGGCCAAAAAGTGATCGCATAAAGCTCATACGCAATGTGTTTAGGTTTTGTCTGAGCAAAGATGCCTTCAGAGCCGACATGAAAAAAGCGGTACTGATAAGCACCGCTTTTTTGGGGTTCAATGGCTAAATCTCGTTGTCCAACGTTCAACGTCTAGGCTTTAGACGCTGCGTCGCTCCTGCACGAGTCAGGGTTGCGATAACACAACCGTAAACGCTGGCTGGTCAACCCAACTAAGCGCCCTGATTGATGCTGCCGTTGCCGAACAGCTTCTCGCGGATCTTCTGCGTGCGTTTGTCCAACTCTGGATTAGGCGTGTATTTGTATGTCGACTGTACAGCAGCCGAATCCTTACCCCGACCATATACTTCAGGATCACCGGCTTTGTAATCAGCGCTGACATCGTTCTTACGGAAGTCTTCCTGCCGAATGGTATTGTTTTTCTGGTAGTCGCACGAAGCCAGCGAGAGGCTAGCCAGCGCAAACACACCCATATACGCGACGCGTTTCATAGCGAAATGATTATGGCCTAATTTTTCGGCAAAGGTAGTGATAAAGTTGGGTTTTGCCCTGCCTCATATCGAACAACCCGCTCACCATCAATAACACCAATTTCGATGGTCGGGGTCGGGTCGGTCAGGTATTGTTTGAGGATAGTCTGCGCCGCGTAGGGCGTGTTGAGCAGCCGCCCTGAACGGAGCCAGCCCAGAACTGATGACCGCGTGGAGACCGTCGGGAAGATAAGCGGCGCCCGGCTGCCGTCGTAGGCGGCATTTTTCTCCCTAATCAGCACATACACCTCGGCCGATGACGAAAATGCGGGCTGTGGCATGCTCAACAGATTGACGCCAAGCCGCTCCTTGTTTTCATCAAACTGTACCTCGGCCTTACCGGCAATCGGGGCCTGTGCCAGCGCTTCGAGTTGTGGGTTATCGTACCGAAAAATCCCTTTGGCTTCGGCCTGTTCCATCCAATTGTCGACGACTTCCTTGTGCAGGAAATAAATGGGTGTTGAGGGAATGATGCGGTGGTGTTGCCAGCTATGCAGGTCGGCAAGCAGGGCCTGCCGAAAATGCTTT
Organism: Fibrella musci; assembly: GCF_041321105.1. NCBI lineage: Bacteria > Pseudomonadati > Bacteroidota > Cytophagia > Cytophagales > Spirosomataceae > Fibrella > Fibrella musci. Next base: position 646,043 of record NZ_JBGGWD010000002.1, read on the forward strand.
GCCTCAGAAGCGTATTGAAACCACAGGGTCAGGCTGTATAGAACGCTACCCCCTACCGCCACAGCCACCAGCCACGTTTGCTGACGAAGCCGAGCGGGCAACCGGTACAGCAGCAACAAATACAGCAGCACCAGCCACGCCATGTGCATGAACCGGTAGCGCGTAATAAACGCGGCCTGCACGCCTTCTACGGTGCGCCCCGTCGCGAAGAGCGTGAACACGCCTAGAAAAAGCAGTACACCGCCATACAGGAAGAGCACCTGTCTGTTAGGTACCTGCCGCTTTTTCAGATATAGCGCTGCACTTTGCCAGAACGAGCTCACCCACAACCCAACCCCGGCCAGCCCTACAAGGATCGTTAACCCCAGACGAACGGCAAATGGCAAGCGAGGAACGGCATCGGCCCAGAGTCCCTGCATCGATAGCCACAGTTGGAGCATCGTTCCCGGCAGCTTGATATTGTCGGAAAACGACGGCCGGTAACCCGGCACCTCAAAATGATGAAAATACGTACCCAGCGCCAGGGCCGTTACGGCTACCCAGACGGCCAGTTGCCGCCAGCGCTGTTGAATAACCAGTAAAACACCCCCGACGATAAACGGCAGCAACCCCGTTACGTCGGAAAGCAGCGCGATGACGGCCGCCATAATGGCCCAACCAAACGTTTGGCGGGTATCACGACTAATGAGCCAGATGGCCAGCAGCGCCCAGATGTAGACTGCCACGTGCTGAAACGGAATAATCGACCATAGAATCGCGTCGAAATATTGCGGGTGGAAGAGCATAAACGGCACGGGCACAAATAGCCACGGCGACCACCGATTGCGCCTGAACCACACCCAGAAAACACCCAGCGCCAGCAGCAATACCAGCGAGCCAGCCAGTATGTGCGTGCGGAAGTTAAACTCCCCCGTAAGCAGATACTGGGCGTGAACCGCCATCCGGTTGGTGATGATCCGGCGCTCATCGTCCTGCGTGGCGTAGGCCGTCCAGATGTCATCGATCGTCAGATCCGGTTTGCTGAAGGTAATGGCAGGTTCGAGCAGCCCGTCGAAATCATCCTGATAGGGTACGTTAACCGCCTGAAACCAGAAAAAAACGAAGAAGGCGACCACCGGTAACCCACCGACCACCCACACTAACCACTTCGCACTACGCACCCGTCGAACGACAGGGCTCTCCATTTCGGTAAACAGTTCGCTCATAGATTCGCCTTTAAATCAAGGCAAATTAACATATAAGTTAGCGAACGTCCGGATACTGGCTGCTTCGAAATTCAGGGTTCAGGCGCTTTTGACACCTCTGGCTAGCTACAGGCCGCCAACCAGCTTACCGGGCTGCCTGCTACCTGACAACATTGGCATACTTACGCTTTCAACCGACCGATTTCTTCCTGTAAGAAAGCCATCAGTTCACCGATATGCTCTTTCGAGAAGTCGAACGGCACATTGGCGGCGGCGTAAATGGTGCCGATTGGTGCTTGGTAGCCTAACTTTAGCGCCTCTTTGTAGCCCTGCAAGCCAGCCTGCGCATCGCGCCGGTAATTGCGCCAGACGCCAATGGCCCCTAGCTGCGCAATTCCGTATTCAATGTAGTAGAACGGCACTTCATAGAGGTGAAGCTGCTTTTGCCAGATGTATTCTTTATAATGCTCCAGCCCACTCCAGTCGGTTTGGGTATCGGCAAACTCGTCGAAGATACGTACCCAGGCGGCGCGGCGTTCGGCGTGGGTGTGGGCGGGGTGCTCGTAGACCCAATGCTGGAATTTGTCGATGGTGGCCACCCAGGGCAGCGTTTCTACAATCGATTCCAGGTGTTGCAGGCGGGCGCGGCGCAGCTCGTCGGGGTCCGTAAAGAACACGTCCCAGTGATCCATCGAAATAAGCTCCATCGCCATCGACGCCAGTTCGGCTACCTCCATCGGCGGATTTCGGAAAGCCTTCAGCGGCAATTCGCGGGTCAGGAACGAATGCACGGCATGCCCCCCTTCGTGCACCATCGTGACCAAGTCGCGCAGGCTTGACGTAGCGTTCATGAAAATAAACGGCACGCCAATTTCTTCGAGGGGGTAATTGTAGCCGCCCGGCGCCTTGCCTTTCCGCGATTCGAGGTCGAGGTGGCCCATTTGCCGCATCACGCGCAGGTAGCCGCCCAGTTCGCCGCTGGGGTCCAGGTGGTCGAAACAGCGGATCGTTTTATCGACCAGATCGGCACCGGTTGCAAACGGCACCAGCGGCGCGTGGCCATCGGGGTCGACCTTGCTATCCCACGGGCGCAGCACATCCAGCGACGTATCGGTCCGTTGCAGCTTGGCCTTGCGTTCGGCCGCCTGCTGAGTCAACAGCGGCACCACAGCCTCGGCCACCGACTGATGGAAGGTAAAGCAATCGGCGGGAGTGTAGTCGAACCGACCCAGAGCGGCAAAGGCGTAGTCGCGGTAATTGGCGAAACCCGCATTTCGGGCAATCTGATGCCGCAATGAAACGAGCGTGTCGTAGAGCGCATCAAGGGCTTCGTGATCCCGAAAACGCCGCTCCTGAATCAGAAACCAGGCGTTTTCGCGCACGCTCCGGTCGGTACTTTGCAGGAAATCGGTGGCTTTTTGCAGCGTAACTTCCTCGCGAATACCATCGATTTCCATCACCACCGTCATGGCGCCATTGAGCGCGCTGTATTTGCGCTCCTCGGTCTGCATCTCGGTTTGCAGTGGAATGTTTTCGTCCCGAAAAATAGCGTTGGCCAGTTTCATCCCCCGCACCATCACGGCGTGCGCTTCATCGTCGAGCTGATCGAGAAAGGGACTGGCCAGCGCTTTCTGATCCAGTTCATTGCCCAGCGTGCTCATCTGTGGCTGAATGGTCTCAATGAAGAAATTCAACTGAGAAACAAGTGCTTCACTGGCCGTATCGCAGGTCATGCGAATGTAGCGCCAGGCGAAATTTTCCGACAGATACGATTCCAGTTCGCTACGGTCGGCAAACCAGCGGCGCAGGTCGTCGGCCGAGTCGATGGAACGCTGAAGCAGATCGTCGTAAAAGGGCTGTACATGCGCCCAATCGGTCAGTTCGTAGGATTCGGGCAGAAAGTGCCGGGGAGGCTGGGCAAGGGTCAGTTCGGGCTGCATAGTAAACAAAAGTAATCATTTGTCGGGCTGGCATCACACCCGGCAAATGACTAACTCGACAAGCCCGTTTCGGTTTGTGGATTAGGACCGCAAACACATACCTGAGCCACAATTCAGGGTAGTACATTTCGGATAACCATACAGACGTAGAACACAGCACTGTCTTTAGCAAGCACGCAAGGCGATAACGAAGACTGTTAGTTTCCGAACTTGTAGATTGACTCCCCTTTGGTCTTGCTACTTCTTGAAACAGACCACGCCAAATACATTGTCCCGACCAACGTGGTAGGTAGGCATTGCCCCGACATAGCCGTTTTTGGCGGCCCAATCGCCTGCTACCCTCGCCCAGTCAGCGGTGTCGGCGCGGTCGAAGGGGCGTACATTCCTCAATGACGAGACATCAACGAACTTGATTGCCTCTGGTTTCACCAGCATGACCCCGCACACCATACCCCGGCCATGATCGGCGTGATAAAATGTAGGAATACCCGCGCCGTAACCGTGGTTGGTCGCCCAGGTCATGGCCTGACGCACCCGTTCCTGGTAATCAGTAAGTGATACGTTACCTAGCTCGGTTACAGGGATATCTTTGAACTCAACTGCGCTTTTCGCCAGCAGCACCGTTCCGTATACGATTTGTCCGTTTTTTTCACCGTTGTAAAAGGTGGGGATACCCGCCCCGAATCCATACTTGTTGGCGTAATCCATCGAGGCACGTACCCGGCCCATAAGGTCGGTAACGGCCACGCCGCCGAGTTCACCGGCAGGTACGTCCCGCCAGATAGCCCCCTGTGCCTGAGCGGTAAGTTGGGCGATGGCCAACAAAAAGGCGACGAATAGATTGGTTTTCATGTAACTTATAGAATTAGTGGTGGTGTGGTTAGAAGCGGAATGACTTACTGTACCATGCCGCTGATACCGGCGTGGTAAACGGTGCCATCTTTGGCGAGCACACAAGGCGATGACTCATCAACACCACGACCGGTTTCGTACTCCCATTTTTTAGCCCCGGTTGCCGCATCGAAGGCGTAGACTTTCTTGTTGATGCCCAGATAAACCAGGCCATTCGCCACCACTGGTCCTGACAGAATCAGACCACTGCCATCGGGTCTGGTTTCCCATTTCTTCGCCCCGGTTGCGGCATCGACGGCGTAGAGCGTCCCACCCGCGCCGATGTACACAATGCCATCAGCGACAATGGGTGACGAATAATCGGGGCCACCATCGGGCGTTTTAAATTCCCATTTCTTTACACCCGTTTTAGCATCGATGGCGTAGAGCTTGTTATTGTCTGTGTTTGTGCCAAATGCACTCGCTCCCACGTAGACAATACCATTGGCAATGGTAGGCGAAGAGTTGACGATCAAGCCACTATCGAACGTCCATTTGATAGCCCCGGTGGCAACATCGATTGCCTTAAACCCGTTAAATTCCGATCCGGCATACAGGAGTCCAGCCACCACGGCAGGCGACGACTCCGAAATGCCAATCTCGGGCTGGTGCCATTTCAGCGCACCGGTTGCGGCATTTAAGGCATGAAGGCCCGACTTTCCGCCCGAACTGCCTCTGATACTGGCATACACAATCCCATCGAGCACCGTGGGCGAGGCATCCCAGCTATACACCTCATCATGCTGATACGTCCACTTCTCGGCCCCGGTCAAGGCATCGAAGGCGTAGAGATAATGCTCGCCCCCATAATAAACGAATCCATTCGCCACCATTGGGGCTGCAAAGGGTTGCTTGAGTACCGCAGCCGATTCCCATTTCTTGGCGCCGGTTTCGGCATCCAACGCATAGAGCTTCTTGTCTCCACTCGCAAAATAGACGAGCCCATTCGCTACGGTTGGCGTTGATTTAACAATATCACTGGTCGTGAATTGCCATTTCTTGGCACCCGTCAAAGCATCCAGGGCGTACAGGTTACCATCAAAACTACCGATGTACACAGTCCCGTTATTGACAGGCTTCGCTATTGTCACATTCACCGTATATGCCTGCGTCGTACCATCTTCGGCTGTCACGGTATAAGTTACGGCTTTTGAAAAATCCTGAACAACGCCTGATGCGGGCGATACCGTCGCTTTTTCCGACAGCGTGATCGTGGGAATCAGCTTGGTGGCGTCGGTGCCGGCGGGCAACGTACCTGTAACGGTTTTGGCCGTAGCATCCACCGTGCAGGACACCGCCGGGATAAGGGCCGCAAACGTGAACGTCAGAATGGCCTTCGCCGAACTCTTGTTTACCGACATGGTGGCCGTATAGGCCTGCGTGCTGCCGTCTTCGGCCGTGACGGTATACACCACCGGCTTGCTGAAGTCCTGCGCTACGCCCGATGCAGGCGAAACAGTGGCTTTGTCAGACACCACAATGGTCGGCGCCAGGCTGCTCAGGCTTGTGCCGAGCGGCAACGTACCTGTGATGGTGTTGCCGCTAACGGTGGCCACCACCGCCGGGCTCAACGACCCAAACGTGAACGACGTAATGGCCTTGGCCGAATTTTTGGCAACCGGGTCGGGGTCTTTCTTGCAGGCGGTAACCAGACCAAGCAGCAAGACTAGGCCAGTCAGCAAAGGCGTTACGGAGGCACGGAGCGTTCTCATGATTATACAGCGTTAATAAGGGGTCTTTTTCCTGGCAAAAACAACAAGTCCCTGCGGATGACCGAGGTTAAAGAATCAGCAACCCGATGATAGCCATCGCACTCACAATCAGCGAGATAGCCAACCCAATAAGGGCCTGATTAGTCTTGGATGGTTTCATGCGTAGCGTGTCGATTACCTTAGCAAAGGTCCCCTACCGACCAAGGCCCATCCATACCCTGATCTTGGTATTTTACAGCCCTGCCACCGGCACCTCGATTACGGTACACATCCCCTTTCCGGGCTCGTTATCGAGCTGGCAGGTGCCTTTGAGCAGGTCGATCCGCTGCCGTATATTGATAATGCCGTGGCCAGATGTACTGGCTGGCGTGGTGCCCGCCATGCCGCGCCCGTCGTCGCGGTAGCTGAGCGTAAGGGTGTTGGCCTTGTAGTGAAGGCTCAGCCAGACGTGCTGGGCGTTGGCGTGTTTAAGGGTGTTCTGGACCAGTTCCTGCACCACCCGGAACAGGTTGATCTCGATGGCCTGCGGCAATTGGCTGGGTACGTTGTCTACGTCTAGCTGTAGGTACAGTTGGTTGGTGTCGTTCAGCATGGCCACCATGTCGGTCAGGGTCTGGGCTAGTCCCTGCTGACTCAGGCTGCGCGGGTGCATGTCGTTGATCAATGCCCGGATGTCGCTGACCGAACTGTTGAGCACAGCCATCGCCCGCCCCCGAATGACCTCCGGGTTGGTGTGGCCTTTTCCCAAGGAGGACAGGTAGAGCTTCAGCACCGACAGGTTGGCGCCAATGCCATCGTGCAATTCTTTGGCAAAACGCTGACGTTCCAATTCCTGGGTACGTATGGCTATAACCATTTCCTGCGTCAGTTGCCGCTGAACCTGCCTCAGCCGAAACCGGTAAACGCCCCAGATGCCGGTCACCAGGAGCGCGATCAGCCCCACCCGAAACCAGATCGTTTGCCAGTACGGCGGTGCCACCCTTACCCACACCGACGCCCCCTGCGGGTTCCACGGGCCACCATCGGTGCGGGCCTGTACCCGGAAGCGGTAGTCGCCGGGCGGTAGTTTGGTGTAGTTGGCCGTGCGGCGCGTGCCAGCCTGCACCCAAGCGGGATCGAGACCAATCAGTTGATACCGATACTGGGTACGTCGGGGGTTGGCGAAGTTGAGGGCCGTAAAGCCAATCGTGATGAAGTTCTGGTCGGCAGCGAGCCGCAACTCGGCCCGGTTGGGCGTATAGACGCTATCGAGCACTGTCAGGGCCGTCAGGCGCACGGTTGGCGGTGTTCGGGGGGGTAGCAGCGTCGGCGGGCGGAAATAACTCACCCCGTTAACTCCCCCAAAAAACAGCGTGCCATCGGGGTCTTTGAAGCAAGCGTTGGTGTTGAACTCATTGCCTTGCAGCCCGTCGGTTTCGTCGTAGGTGATCAGCACGCCCCGCGTGGGCGAAAACTGGGTTAGCCCCTGGTTGCTGCTCAGCCAGAGGGTTCCCGCGTCGTCGGGCAGTATGCCATAGATCACCTCGTTGGGCAGGCCATCGGCGTGGGTGTAGTGGCGCAACAACCGCATCGTAGCCCGGTCGATCCGAAACAGCCCCGCATCGGTTCCGACCCAGATAGTGCGCCCCCCCGCCCACACCGACCGGATATTGGCCGTGCCCAGCCCCACCACCCGCTCAAACGACCACAGGCGGCGAGTCTGGCGATCGTAGGCAAACAGCCCGTGATTCAGCGTACCAATCCAGAGTCGGTCGGGCACGATTGGGTCGGGGTGCAACAACCGGATGGGTAGCCCTGTTACGCGCAGCAAGACCGGGTGATCGTGCCAAGTCAGCCACTGACGCTGACGCACATCGAACCGCAACAGGCCCGTTTGCCCACCCACCCATACTTCGCGGGTCTGGCGAGTGGCCGGGTCGGCGACCATATGGGCAGCAAATACATACGGTTGGCCTTGTTGCTTCTGGGCAACGGGGTACGTCTGCACGGTTTGGCGGGCGATATCGTAGGCGTAAAGGCCTTGCCAGTTGGCCAGCCACAGGCGTCCTTGCGCGTCGGGCACTATCACCCGTACCTCACTACCCGCCTGAGTGGGCAACAAGGCCGTGACGCGCCCCGTGGTGCGATCAACGCGGGCCAGGCCACCCGTGGCGGTGCCAATGTACACCTGTTGCCCTTGGCCCACTATCCTAAAAATCATGTTATCGGGTAGCGAGCGCGGGTCAGCCGGGCGGTCGGGATGCTGCTGTAGGCGTTGAAACACAAACTGCCGGGGGTCGTGTTTAGCCACGCCCTGACTGCTAAAGCCCACCCAGATCAGCCCGGAGTGGTCTTCAAACAGCGACCAGACATTGTTCTCGGTCAGGCTGTGGGGTTCGCCGACTTCGCGTTGATAATGGCTAAAGCGTCGCGCTTGGGGGTCATAGACAGTCAGGCCGCCGGTGCGGGTGCCGATCCAGACGTGACCGTCGCGGGCCATCAGCAGGGCCGACAACTCATTGCTGCTCAAGCCGGTGGCCCCGGCCCGCCACGGCTGTACCCGTGCATGTGCCCCCGGCTGCTCGACCCAAAACAGGCCATCGCTGCGGGTGCCGACCCAGAGCCGTCCGGGCTGATCGAAGGCCACCAGCCGAAAGGGCGATGCACTCGGTAGCGGGTAGGTGCCAGATACGTTGCTGCGGCTCAGCACTGGCTCAAACTGATCGGTTTGCGGGTTGTGTCGATAAATAACATCACGGGTAGCCAGCCATAACACCCCGCCGGGACCGAGGCAGGCGTTTTGCAACGTCAGATTTGCACCAAAAAAGACCGTTACGGGCCGATTGCGCCGGAGTGCCAGCAGCCCGTGAGCGTCCGTCAGCACCCAAACGGTATGGCTGCTGTCTTCGATGATCTGCTCGACTGAAGCCTGACCGAGCGCCGCCGTGTGGGGTTGCTTCAGGTACGTTGTGGCGGCAATAAATTGCTCAGAAATGGGCTGGTACAGGTTCAGCCCTTTGGCCGTACCCACCCAGAAACGACCCTGCGAGTCGGTAAACAGAGCCTGCACCATGTTGTTGCTGAGCGACCCGGCACCGCCCGCCCGAAAGACCCGAAACCCATAGCCATCGAAACGGTTGAGGCCGTCCTGCGTACCCACCCATCGGAAATCGTCGTACTCAGCCACGGCATAGCCTGTTCCCTGCGAAAGGCCCTGCGCCTGCCCCCACGTCTCGAAAAATCGCGACTGAGCCGCTGCCGTAACAGCCATCCCGAGCAAGAGCCAGCTCATGCCCACGGCCAGCAATCGGGCTGCCAGGCCGCTCATAGCAGACGCCGCTGACGGGCGATAGCAGCCAGCTCGACGTTGGTGTGTACCCCCAATTTGCGGTATATGTTTTTCCGATGTGTTTCGACGGTTCGGGGACTCAGGCAGAGCTGTTCGGCAATCTGCTGCGTGCTAATCCCGCTGGCAATGAACACAGCAATCTCGGCTTCGCGGGCACTCAGCCCGGTGCTGTCGAGCCCCTGCTGCCTGGCTTCGCGCTGTTCGAAATAGATAGGCGGCAGGTAGGTCTGGCCAGCCAATACAGCGGTCAGCGCCGTCAGGAGCTCATCATAACCCGAATTTTTGGGGCAGTAGCCCGTGGCACCGGACTCCATCATGCGCCGAATCGAGTGCGTATCTGTGAGCATGGACAGCGCCAGAATCGCCGTTTTAGGAAAATGAGCCCGAATTTGGCCCGCCAGCTCAAAGCCCGACCCATCGGGCAGGTCGATGTCAAGCAGCAGGGCATGGGTCGGCTGCTGCCGCAGGAAGTGTAGCACGTCGCGGCTGCGGTTCAGCGTGCCGACGACCGTATAGCGGTTGGTTTGTTCGAGCAAAAACCGGATGCCTTCGGCAAACATCCGGTGGTCGTCGATAATCAGGACGGTGGCTTTCGCGACGGGAGTATGGCTGCACATAGGTCAACAGGTGGTCAAAACTTACTTCCAGTAAAGCAACAGCACATCAATCGGCTTAAACTCCCCAAAATGGGGGACCCGTCACTTATCATCGCCGCCGAGCCCGCCAGTCCGGTATAGTTGCCGCCTTTGTGTCTTATCTTGCCGCAACCTCAACAGGCACTAACCGTTGCGCTAAAACTCCAGTTATGAAACCGTTTCTGTACCTCCTCCTGACCCTATTCACCTATACAACCCACGCCCAGCGCCTCGCTAATCAGAACGCCCAGCGCGAAGACTGGCTGTCGCTCTTCAACGGCAAAGACCTCTCGGCCTGGGACATCAAAATCACGGGCTATCCGCTGGGTGAAAACTGGGGCAACACCTTTCGCGTCGAAAACGACATGATTCGGATCGCCTACGATCAGTACGAACGGTTCGACGGGCGGTTTGGGCATATGTATTACAAACAGCCGTTCTCGCACTACAAGCTGCGGTTCGACTACCGCTTTACGGGCAACCAGACGCCGGGCGGGGCCAGCTGGAACGTGCGCAACAGCGGCGTGATGTTCCATTCGCAATCGGCGCAGAGCGTGAGCCTAAAGCAGGATTTTCCGGTATCGCTGGAAGTGCAGACGCTGGGTGGTTTGAGCAATGGCAAACCCCGCCCCACGGCCAATTTATGTTCGCCAGGTACGTTGGTGAAGCAGAAAGGGCAGGTGAACCCGCTCCACTGCATCGAATCGAACTCGAAAACCTACGATGGCGATCAGTGGGTAACGGTTGAAGTGCTGGTGCTGGGCGATTCGCTCATCGAACACCGCATCGACGGCAAGACGGTGCTGGCTTACGAAAAACCCGTTACGGATGCCGTCTTCATCAGCAAAGACAATGACTTCGAGCAGTCGGGCGTGGCCAACGCCGAGTATTGGCGACAACGGGCCGGCAAGCCCCTGAAAGAAGGCTACATTGCCCTACAGGCCGAAAGCCACCCGATCGACTTCCGCAACATCAAGCTGCTGAACCTGAAAGGCTGCATGAACCGCAAGGCGAAGAACTACAAGTCTTACTACGTCGAATCGGATGAAGCGGCGTGTGTATTTAAATAAGCTTGGGGGTGGGGGCTCAGGGCGGGGGGTATTGCTTTCGCATGAGTAATCCCTCACCCCTACGCCCCTCCCCTATGCCCAAATCACTTTCTCTACGTGCCGGACTCGGCAGCATTTTATTCTGGTCGGTTATTTCGGCGGCTTTTATTGGGCCCGGTTCGGTAACGGCCTGCGCCATCGCCGGGTCGCGCTACGGCCTCGATCTGCTTTGGGTGCTGACCTTCGCGACGCTGGGAACGGTCTGGTTACAGGAGGCTGCCTCGCGCATCACCCTCACCACGGGCCGCGACCTGGGGCAGGTGATCCGGCAGAGCTATGCGGAACCGACGGGGCGGCGAGTGGCCTGGGCGTTGTTTGGGGCCATTTTCCTCGGCTGTGCGGCTTACCAGGCGGGCAATATTCTGGGTGCCGTGGCGGGGTTGTCGTTACTGACGGGCCTACCAGCCCCGACACTAACCGTTGTAGTAGGTATCGGCTGCGCAGCGTTGTTGTGGATTGGCTCCACGCAGGGCCTCGCCAATATGCTGGGGCTGGTGGTGTTTGCGATGGGCGGGGCATTCGTATACGTCGCATTTGGTACGCCCGTGACGCCCCTCGCCCTAACCAAAGCGCTCATCGTCCCCAACGTACCCAGCGGCTCGCTCAATGAGTCACTGCTGCTCATCAACGGGCTGATCGGCACCACCATCGTACCCTACAATCTCTTTTTCGGATCCAGTATTTCGCCCAACCAATCGCTGGCCGATATGCGGCTGGGCATCTGGGTGGCCGTGGTGCTGGGCGGTATTATCTCGGTGGTACTGCTGCTGGCGGGCCTGCTGATTCCCAACGATTTCACCTACGCCCACATGGCCACGGTGCTGGCCGACCGGCTGGGTACGTGGGCAGGTACGTTGTTTGCCTTCGGGCTGTTTGCCGCCGGGTTCGCCTCCTCGCTGACGGCCCCGCTGGCCGCGGCGATTACGGCGACGAGCCTGCTGAACGTACCCAGAAACTCGGGTACGTTCAGGCTCATCTGGGCGCTGGTATTGCTAACGGGCGTCGGCTTCGGGCTGGCCAACGCGACGCCGATCCCGGTGATCGTGGCCGTGCAGGCGATCAACGGGATTCTGCTACCGTTCGTGACGGTGTTTCTGTTCAGGGCCGTCAACGACCGGGCTTTGCTGGGGCAGCACGTCAACTCGCTGGGCCAGAATCTGGCGATGGGCCTGGTGGTGCTGGTCACGGCTGTGCTCGGCGGCTGGAACGTCTGGCTGGCGCTGACCGCCTGATGCCTTATCTCGGAATCAGCGTATACACGTTGATGGTGTTGCCCGTTTTCAGGTTCGGCTTGCTGGCCGTAATCACGACCTGCGTATCGGAGAACGAATTGACGTCAAATTCGACGGTGCCGCCCGAATTGGTCGGGGTTGGGGTGAGGTTACGCAACGCCAGGTACGTTCGTGAGCTGTTGTCGAGGGCGGTCCAGTCGCCGTCGAAGACCTCGCCGGTAAACTCGGTCAGCTTGACCTTCTGCCCCGTAAACGTCAGTTGGTAGTTTCGGTAGCCGGGATAGATGTTGTCTGAGCGGCCATCCTGATAAACTGTTACGGTTCCCTCCTGCACGCGCAGGGCTTTCCACGATTTGTTGGCAATGATGTCGGCAACGCTCTTTGTCGGTTGTGGGGTGAGCGTGGGGTCGCTACCGGCGGTCTTACAGCCGATACCGAACAATGTGACAAACACGAGGAGGCTGGTGGTGGTGATGAACGGGCGCATGGAGTTAGCGTTTTAGAAGACGGGTAGAAAAACGAGTTGTTGTGGTAGACACCGTGACGACATACAGGCCCGTGGGCAATGCCCGTAGATCGAGCACGAAGCGACCAGCCAGGCTACTGACCCGTTGCTCGAGCACAGGTAAGCCCGCCACAGACAGAATCTGCACGACACCCGACCCACCCGACGGACAATCGATGGTCAGCAGGTCGCTGGTGGGATTGGGGTAAACACGGACCTCGGCGGGCAGACTGACGGCACTGACCAGCGGCGCCCGGTCCGTAATGACGTTCGACCAGTCGGAAAAGGTGGTGTTCTGCACAGCCCTGACCCGGTAGAAATAAGGTACACCGGCCCGCAGCCCTACATCGGTGAAGGTGGCCGCGTTGGCGGGCAGTTGGGCCACGCGGTTCCAGTTGGTCTGATCATTGTCTGCACGCCACACTTCATAACCCGTTTCGGTGGTGGCCACGTCGGTCCAGAGCAGGCTCAACTGCGTAAAAACGGGCGAACTCGTGGCAAAGCGCAGGCTGGTCGGCGCGGGCAAGGTGACGGGTGTACTCGTCTGCGTGGTAGCGGTCGTTTCCAGCCAATCACCGCCGCCGCCGCAGTTTTTGGCCCGCAGCCGGAGCCAATAGGGCGTGCCGGCTTTCAGGCCCGTTACGGCCTCGGTCCGGTTGGCTTTGGCGAGGTCGCGTTTGGTGCTGTTGGCATAGTTGCCATTATCCGCATATTCCAGCTCAAAGGCCTCTTCCGTGCTGGCCGTGTAGGTCCAGGCGAGGTCGATCTGGGACTGGCTGACGGCGGTCCCGGCGAGGCTCGCGGCTTTTCCAGGTACGTTGGGGCTAAGCGTAATTTTTCCACTTAGCCAGTCTGAACTACCGGCGCTGTTGGTCGCCGCGACGCGCACGTAATAGGTTCGGCAGGGTTGCAGGTTATTGACCGAACCCGTAACCACGCCCGCGCCGACATTGGTTGCTGTAGGATTGGCAAAATCGGCGGTTTCGGCATATTGAATATCGAACCGGTCTTCGTTGGAAGAGGCGTCTGTCCAGCCAATGGTGATGACGCGCCCGTCAGCGGAACCGCTCAGATTAAGGTTTGTCGGGGCGGCGGGTTTGGTAAGTGGGGCCGGAGCGGTGCGGGCGTCCGCGGTGGCGGCGGGCGACGTACCTACGCCGTTGATCGCGTAGAGCCGGAAGTAATACGTTGTGTTGGGCAGCAGACTTTGCACCGAAAACGCATTGGCAGTGCCAGCCAGCCCGGTCTCGGTTTTCAGGTTTGCAAATGCTGCGTTGTCGGCGTATTCCAGTTTGTATCCCGTCAGGCCGACGGCGGCAGTCCAGCCTAGATCAATCTGGGTCGAACTGACGGTGGTGGCCTTAAGATTAGCCGGGGCCGATGGCGCCACCAGCGTGGCGTTCGTGGTGGCATCTTTCAACACCCAGTCGGAGGCGAGTCTGGTTACGCTGTGTGACGCCCGCAGCCGGAAGAAATAGCGCGTATTGGGTTGCAGGCTGCCGATGGTGACGGTACTGCCCGCAACAGGTACGTTCTGCCCGCCCAACCCGGTTGCGAAACCGTTATCCAGCGCGTATTGCAACTCCAGGGTGGTGGCGTTGGCACCTGCCGTATTCCGGTAATCGACTTTGATGTCGGTGCTCGACAGCACTTGCAACGAATACTCGGGCGCGGCCGGCACCGTCGGGACCGTAATCGTTTTTACCTCAGACAGCGCATTACCACTCACGTTGGTCGCGCTGATCCGGTATGAATAGGTTTTTCCTACCTGAACGGTTCGATCAGCGTAGGTGGTTTTGCTTGCGTCCAGGTTATCGATGTTTCCAAAACTGCCCGACCCTTCGGCCCGCTGTACGAAAAAGCTGGTTGCCCCGCCGCCATCGGCCCACGACAGGTCGATCTGGCTGGCCGATACCAGCGTCAGTTGCAGGTTGGTGGGCGCGTTGGGCGGGGCGGGGGCTGTCGAGGCGCAGGCTTCGTTGGAGTAGTCGGAAGGGCCACCCGCATTGGTCGACCTGACCCGGTAACAATACGTCCGGCCGGCGAAGAGTTTGATGTCGGTGAACGTACCGGCCCCATTGAAAGCCCCTGTTTTACCGAAATCGGCAAAAGCCCCGTTGCCTTCCTTGCGCTGAATTTCGTAGTCGACTTCGTTACTCGCGTTGTCTTTCCAGGTCAGTGTAGCCGTTGTTCCCGCAATCGCTACGACGAGGGCGGTAGGAGCCGTCGGCGTCTGAATAGGCGTATTGATTTTGGCCGAAAGTGCACAGGCCTGGCTAGTCTTGTTCGAGGCACAAACCTGATAATAGTAGGTCGTGTTAGGCTGCGCGCCGTTATCCGTAAACGTTTTGATGTTGACTCCTACCCGACCAGCCTCTGTCCACGGCCCATTCGATCCCGCTGAACTGCGGCTGATGATGAAATTTTCTTCGTTATCCGAATTGTCGGTCCAGATAACGTCGACCCGCGTGGGTAATATGGGCGTAGCCTGAACTCCCGTCGGGGCTAATGGAGGTCCCAGATCTGTTGTCGCGTTTACTGTATTCGACCAGTCAGACCAGTACTCTATGCCGCCGACGGTATTTTTGGCCCGTACCTGCATGTAGTAGCTTGTGTTGTCGTTCAGGTTCGTAAACGTGTAGGATGTCTGAAGGAAGCTAATATCCTGCGTAATAAGCCCCTTTGTAAAATCAGGTACGTTGGCCCGTCGGGCCTGATAGCCCTCAACCCCAGTAACGGCGTTCCATTTTATGCCAAGACTGTTTGTGTTCTTGCTGGTGACGGCAAGGCCCGTTGGGGTGGCGGGCCGGGCATCCTGGGTAGCGGCTTTGGCCTGCACCCAATCCGACTCCTGCGATCCGTTGTATGTTGTTCGTTTTAGCCGAAAATAGTAACCGGTATTGGGGGTTAGCCCGTCAACAAAACCGCTTTGTTCCGTCGTGAATCGTTTGGCGGAGGCTCCGCTGAAATCTGCGTTTTTGCTGTATTCAAGCAGGGTGGGAAACCCGCCGCTGTTCCAGGCCAGATCGATCCTTACGGTTGATGCCGCCGTAATGCCAAACCCCGTCGGCGGATTTGAGAGCGTGGTAGCTTTAGCAGAAACGGTAGTGGAGTTTCTGGCGCCCAGCGCTGCGTACATCCGGTAAAAGTAAACGGTGTTGGCATTCAGCCCTTTATCGTTGAATGACCGGCTAGTAGTAGCCGGACTGGCTAAGGCTCTATAGACAACTCCATCGGTCGATTTCTCGATAACGAACTTGTCGATGCCTTTGCCGTCGTGGTTCCAGCTGAGTTTTATTTCTGTGTTCGAGACTACATCGAGCGTAAAGCCCGTGGGGGCGACCTGTGCCGTGGCGGTTATAGTCGTCAGCAGCAACAGTAAACTGTAAAATGCTTTCATAAAAAACGGGGATGAAAAAGTCGTAGATGGTGTAGAATCGGCATAGGGGAAGCCAAGCGACTTGCCTAAGTCGCTGATGAACAACTAAAAGATGACAGATTGGCGCTATTGACAGCTTTGATTGGTAGTCAGAAAGTAGCGTCGGCCCTGGAGGTGGATCTCGCCCTGAGCACCAGGTGTCAGACCGTACACACTCGGCTGGCCATTAGCTGGTCTTAATTCCAGATAGACCACGTTACCTTCCAGCCCGACCCGCCACGTTCCGCTGCCGCCATCGCGCATATAGGCACTGAAGTCGCTGCCACCGCCGTAGCTGCCGTAACTGGTGTCGTCGCTATAGACGTAGGTACCATTGCTACACAGGTCGTAATACCACTTCTGGGCCAGGCCATTACCTGTTTTTAGGTACAGTAAACGCCGCCCACGCAACAGAGCATCTACATTGGCCGCGACACCCGACGTTGGCCGTTTGGCAGGGACTGCCCGTTGCGGGCCAGGTACGTTGCGGGCTTGCGGCGAGGCCACCTGGCCCGCGCTCCCTTGCTGCGTAAACGCGCCCATGATGCTGGGTACGTTGTTGAGGCCAAACGCCACCACCAGTTTCCCGTTGGTCAGGGCCAGTTCTACGTTCATCGACGTACCGGCGGCGGCGTCGGTAACCGTACCGGCGGCCTGCGTACCAGTTATCTGGGCATTCACCCGGTACGTCTCGGTGCCGGTCGGTACCTGCGCCGTTACCGTCCCGGTGAGTTGGCTACCTGCCGCGCGGAGGTTCATACTGGCCGGGTACTCCTGATTCGGGTTCTGCACCCCGGCAATGGCCCCCTTCCAGTTGCCGGAGAATGTCTGCGCCATCAGCATAGACGGGTAGAGAATAAGGGAGAGGATGAGTAGCCGTTTCATGACTGTACTGTCTTCCGATTTATAGTCAATTCGGCTATGCTTTTGCGGCTTCCCGCGTGGCCTGCGTGTAGTAATAGACAAAGCCAAGCCCCAGCACCAGCCGGAACAGGGTATCGACCACGAAAAACGTGCTGAAGGGTACGTGCAGCACCAGTACGTGGTAGATGCCCAGCACCACCCCCGTCAGAATCTCGCTCGCCTGTGCCAGCAGCAGCGTGCGCAGCGGGTACGAGTTGGGCTGATTGCGGTTCAGCAACGTCATCAGTGACAGCGCACCGACGTTGGCCCCCAGAAACTGCATGATCGCGATATGATCGACGTCGACTTTGGGGACACCATAATTGGTCAGGCTGCTCTCTGTCAGGAAGAGCATGGTCAGGGCCAGCAGCACGCCGTAAGCGCCGGCGATTAGCAGAAAGTGGGAGCGTTTCATGGATAGTCGATTCGGTTTGGGGAAGTAGGAAGTGAGCGTTACTAAAATGGTGTGGATAGAGTCACTCGGTGTGTATGGGTAAGCGTCACTGTGGGTTGGCTCAGTGGGTCAAAGGTCTGCCGGGGTTGCCCTGTCTTGTACCTACCAATTCGGGTGGTTTTCTGGCAATCAGATCAGTCTCTGGCGTAGGGCTCCCTTCAACAGCCCTGCCACCGGACGTGTAGTATCCTGCCTGGAACTGCTTAACAACACCATCAGGCGACAGCGTCTACCCTTGCGTTCAGTTTCTCCGTAAGTATGTTGCTGCTGACGGTTAGTAATAATGGCAAAGGGGTGGCCGACCTGTCAACAAACGACCTATTAGGCCACAGAACACAACGGCGCGGGTGGCCCCACTCTCAGGTACATTGGTCACCGATTCGGAGCCAGGCGGAGGCGACTGTACGTGGGTTACAGTGCCGATCAGGCTACCAGCCCGTGCTTCATCGCAAACTTGATCATGCCCCCTGTTGTGTTGAAATTAATGCACGGCCAAGTAAGTAACAGGAGTAATAAATACAACGATAACCACAATTAGTTAATCTGTTAATCGGGTGGCGCGATCAGTCTGCAGAAAGCGGATTTATAAATTTAGCATATGTCGTTTTCCACAGCCCATAGGCGTAGAACACGTTTTGAATAATCATAATAACGTTGCGCACAAACGAGGCTTTTACGAAGAGAACAAAATCAGTTTCGTAGAGCTTCGCCCCAACAAAATAGAATAATAGAGTAGTCAAATGCAACAAAATAAAACCTAGACTAAACCAGACATAAGGCACTTGAAAAAAGGAGACCTGTTGTCCACTTTTTCCAAGAAACCACAGATAAAACATAGGCAACAGCGTAGTAAATAAGCCATTCATAATTGGGATCAGTACCCCCGGCGACTTATAACCGGTTAACCACACATAATCGACTAGGGCAAATACAGACAAACCGAGTGCCGTCCATCTTATATACTGGCGCAGTTTACCCACAAATAGTAAGCTGTAACACCACCCAAACAAACCGAAATTGCACAGATACGATATGATTTGCAGGAAGTGTGTATCGCCAATGCCCCAATAGCTTAGGTAGGGCGACCAGAAAGCCTTATAGGCGTTGACCGCCCAGATAAAGGCCACTTCAAGCCCACTACAAAACAGGGTAGCCACAGCAAACCACCAGAATGCCCAGATAGGCTGATTAAACTGCCTGTATTTCAACATAACAACAGCCACCGGAAGGATCATGGTGGCCGTTGTTAGCTGCCCAAACTGGGTCAACAAGTCGTTATAGTAGCTTTCTTCTGGCGTCATGGGCGGCCACCTGGAATTTTAACGCCGCAGGAAGCAGTCAGGCCCTGTGGATGTGGCCCCGATGATGTATACGGATTAATTATTGGAAGATTATCATCCGTAAGGTAGTCGAACGGGAACAGCGTAAGAAACAAATCGCCACCTGGCCCTTGACCTGGCGCAATATAAAAACCCGAATATTGATTCCAGAAGAGACTTCTAACACGAAATCGGAATACAAAGCGAGCAGACGAGCCTTCTGTTTCAATAATATCTTCAATATCTATGCGAAAGATAGGGCGCAGTAATGAATCTACTGATGGTCTGGGTAATGCAATAGACTCAAAGCGATTTCTGGAAAGTAGACGTAGTGTATCACGCTTGTAATCATGGGCGAATTTTATCTTTGTCGGATCATCAAAATAAGTTACTGTAATCTCAAGTAAATCATCCTGATGATTCCTGATTTCTGCAGTGTCGATGGTATGGCAGCGTATAGGAGAAGCACCAAAATAGGCACATAAAGCCATATTTCTTTCTCCGTCATTAGTCCAAGCGGACTGATTCGCGTCAATAACAATGGTGCGAGGTGCATTGGCTGATGGAATCATCTTTGTTTGTGGTTTAAGGGATAAAAAGGGGCTATCAACTCACCAGTTTCCCCTCGATTGCTTTGGCGACGGCTTCGGGGGCGGAGTTGACGTGAAGTTTTTCGTAGATGTTCTTTACGTGCCAGTGTACGGTATGGTAGCTCAGGCAGCAGGCGTCGGCGATCATCTTGTAGCTCATGCCTTTCACCATGCAGCCCAGCACTTCGCGTTCGCGGTCGGTGAGGTCGACGTAGGTAGGTTGTGTCTGCACAAACTGCTGCTGAAACATACCCAGCACCTTCGCCGCGATTGTGGGCGACATCTGTGCCCCGCCGTTATACACGTCGCGCACGGCCTGCACGATCACCTCCGGATCGGGGCTTTTGAGCACGTACCCAGACGCTCCGGCGCAGATTGCCGCGAACACCCGATGCTCATCTTCGTAGACCGTCTGTATCAGCACTTTCGTGTCGGGGAACGTCGCTTTGATGGTCTGTAGCGCCTCGATCCCCGACACGCCCGGCATCTGAATGTCCATCAGTACCACGTCGGGTTTGTGCTTCCGCACTTTGGCCAGCGCGTCGTTGGCGTCGGGGAAGGCGCCGCAGAAAAACAGGCCATCGGCGCTTGCCAGGTACAGACCAAGGCTTTGCCGTAGGCTCTTATTGTCTTCAAACAGCACGACGCGGATCATGACAAACGTGGTTAAAACGAGTAGCAAAACTGCCGGTAAGTCGGCGATAACGTACCCCCTAATTCTGGTGGTATTTCACAGGCTTGGCACCAGCAAGGTCAGTTGTGTACCATGCCCCGGTGCCGATTGCAGGGTCAGCTCAATAAAACTCAGGGCGGCCCGTTCCCGAAAATTCTTCAGGCCGTTGCCTGCGTAATCAGTGGAGGTGTCGAAGCCGCGCCCATTGTCGCTAATGACCAGGCACAGGCCTTCGGCGAGCGGGCTTACTTCGATACGGGCTTTGGTGGCGGCGGCATGTTTGGCGATGTTGTTAATGGCTTCTTTCACTATCAGATACACGTGTCGGCGCTGATCCATGCTCATAGTCTGCTTGTTACCGGGCGGTGGCGCATAGTCGAACTCAAACGCTATGCCTTGCGTGGTCAGCACCTGAAACCCAAACGATCGCATTTTTTCGAACAGCTTGTCAAGCGAGTCGTTGTCGGGGTTGATGGCCCAGATCGTATCGCGGATGGTGTAGATCGTTTCTTCCGAATCGGTCATAATCGTGCTCAGGATCGACTGCACGTCGGGCTGCGAATCGCCCACTTTTTTCTGAGCCAGCCGGGTCGAGATGGCAATGCTGCTGAGGGTAGCACCCACTTCGTCGTGCAGGTCGGCGGCAATTCGGTAGCGGATATGCTGCACTTTCAGCTTCTGCCGGAAGGTGTAGAGCAGGAAAAAGTAGATGGCCGCGCCTAACAGCAGCATAACGTACCCAACCACCGACGGCACAAACCACCATTCTTCGGTCAGTTCGCGCTCGACCTGCACCGGTATCAGGTACGTAGCCGACAGCCGACCACGTACCTGATACCGAACCCGAAGGGTGTAATCACCACCGGTCAGGTTGGTGTAGCGGGCAACAGGATAAGGGCTGCTCTGCCATTGGCGGTCAAACCCGACAAGCTGGTATTGATACGTACCTGAGCCGCCTGGAATGGGGCTGAAGAAGATGGAAACATCGTTATCCAACGCGGCCAGCCGTAAGGGTTGCCCGGCCTGTATCGACAGATTGCGTCCGTTTGCCAGAACCCTAACGACCGTCGGGATAGCCGCACCAATCCCAACCGCCGGCAGCAGGCTCAGGCAAATGGCAAGCAGGTACGTTGTGGTAGGCATGGCGTTGATCGCCCTTACGGCGAATTACCCACGAACGTACCAATAAGTTAGGTATTTTCAGCAGCCTCTAAGTATTTCCAGCAGCTTCAGTGCGCTACAGCCCCATAGCGCGCTTCCCTCAGACGGACCCTCGTGCCGGGGGAAGGCCATTTTTGGGTCCGCTGCACAATGAACAGCCGATCGAACTCCTGCTCGCCAATGCTCGTAACGGTGGGGGTGGCTCCCAACGCCCGTACAATCTCCAGAATAGTGTTGCTGTGGCCTACCACGAGGCAGGTCTTTTTCTGGCGGAGCGTTTCGGTAAAGGCGGCAAGCACGTCGGCCTGCCTGGCGGGGTCGGCGTAATTGTAAAGCGTAATGGCTACGCCAGTGGCTTCCGAGAGCGGCGTAGCCGTGAGGCGGGTACGTCTGGTGTCAGTACTGAAGATATGCGTGATGCCTTTGTTTCGGAGCGAATCGGCCAGCACGCGGGTGCGGGTTTCGCCAGCAGGTGTAATAGCATCCTGCCCTGGCACCCGGTCGGCGTGGCGCACAATGTAGTAGGTGCGGGTCGTACAGCTACTGGCCAGCAAGAACAACAAGGCTAAAAGGGTGTGGGTGGTAACTTTCATAGCAGTGACGTGAATACGTTTCCGTTACGGTTTGCGGTTAGTGGGAGGTTGGTTGGGGGGCAGGCGCAAGGTCGCGATTCGTTTGCCCTGGCCGGTTAGTTCCAGTTGCTGGATAGCCGGGTCATTGGGTAGCAACACTTCAAACGTGAACGTACCCGTTGGGCTGCGTGGTCCCACTCGCTGGCTTTCACAACTCCGCACAGTCTCGGGCATTTGTATCGAATAGCCCCCCAGCCGTTTGCCATTCGTGCCAATAAAACTGATCCCGAAAGGCGCACCCATCTCTTGCGAAAAGGGTAGTTTACCCGGCCTGACTACCCGCCGAACGGGCGTATAGACCCCATTGGTGACCGACACGGTCAGAGCCTGATGCTGATGACGGGCATCGTTGAAAAAGGCAGGGTTGAACTGACCCGCTGCCTTATCGAGCTTAGGCAATTCGGTATCCAGGCGTTTGCGCTCATCGTCCGATGGCTTCTCAGTGTTAGTCTGAGCATGGAGCAGTACCGGAAACAGGACCGTCCCAAGCAATAACAGGTTTGTTTTCATGGCTTTATGACGTCATTAGCTTATTCGCTCCCCCGTTTCAGGAGTGCATACAGAATACGGTCTCGGCACGGTTTTTCGTAGGGATGCATCGCTGTACCCGACGACTCCATCACGCAACTGGTGGGGCAAAGCTTGTACCAGCCACTGCTCCCCATCTGATGGGCATCGGCGGTGGTCATACCCCGTCCGGGCGCATCGGCCTGGCAAGCTGCCAGGCTGCTCCAGTTAGTGGGCAGGGTGGCTTCCTGCCAATGTGAGCCCGAGGGGTATTCGTCGGCCAGTCGGTAGAAGCAATGGCCGCTTTCATGCAGAAACGTACCCCGCACGTAATGTTCGGCAGAAAATAGATTTTTGTCGGGTTCGTTGAAATCGCGGATACTGCGGCTGTGCAGAATGGCCTTACCCTGGGCAAAACTCAGGTTATCCCAGTTGGCAGGCAGTTCGTGATCGTGCGTTTCGGTGTCGAAGTCATGGGCGTGGCCAGCATCGGGATTAATGAAGAAGTTGTACGAACTCCTGAACCGACGTACCCAGTCTTCACCGTGGATCACCTCGTCGATATCGGTCTGCACGGCCGTTCGGAAAGTAGTCATATCGGCTGCCATGTCTGTATCGGGAATAAAGACCAGGTTCATGACACTGTTGATGTCGCCTACTACATACACTGGCGCGGCCTGACCCGCAACGGGATAGGGCCGGGTAGCAAACGAAATACGGTGCTGGTAGGTCTGCTTAGATCCTACTACTTCGAATCGGTACGTCACGAAGCGGTTGGTACCATAGCCGCTACTCCGGGTAAAGGTCAGCGGAAAATCGGTAGCGGCGGGGGAATTCCAGGTACGTAGCAGCTGTTCTGTTGGACTTCCCGACACTTGCCCGGCGGCATTTACGTTCTGAACCACCTCAAAAAGCCGTACCGTTTTGGCGTCGCCTTCAACCCGCCGGAGCGAGTAGGTTACCGTTTCGGTACTGGCCGGAAAAATGGGGCTATGAATAGCAAACGTTTGAGGCTGCTCTACACAGGCAAAAAATGATTGGCAGGCGACAAGCAACAATGCCAGCCGAAACAAGGGAATAGGTTTACAAGACATAGTTGAGGTACGTTTAGGTGAAGATAGGATTCGAGAAATCAGGCAAATGCACAACTAATGACCTGACTTTCAATACACAGCACGACAAGACTTGATCTACCGGAAGCCGATTGATTAACTGGCAACCAAACGAAAGAAGCCCGACGACGTAGCCTGATTAGTATAGAACAGGCCATGTCGTCGGGCAAACATACAGGCAATATCCCCGTTGCGAACCCGCCAATTCAGGTGGTATTCGGGGGGTAGAGCAAATCGCTTACGCGCCTAGTTGACGGGCAAAACTGGCGGCGTCCCAGTTGACCGTCAGGCTCTGGATTTGGTCGGCTTCGTTGAATGTGAAGACAAAGACATGGTCAGAGCCGAAGCGGAGCCCTTTGCTGGGAATACCCAGAAACTCCTTTGCCTGTGTGCCGCTGATCGTTACGTTAGCCGTTACGGTATCACCCTCAGCCACCAGTTGATCAACGGTGTTGCTGATGTCGGGGAAACAGTCGATGAGCGAGTCCCAGACGGCTTTACCGAACGTCCAGAACGTACCCAGCCCCGCCTCGCCGAGGGGCAGAAAATGAACGGTGGCGTCGGGGGCAGCCAGGCCAATCATGCGGGCGGTGTCGAGGTCGTCGTAGGCCGTAAAGAAGGCCAGACAAGCGCCTTTGCGGCTCAGAGCGGAAACAGATTCCTGTTGGGTGGTCTGCATGGCAGTTAGGGGTTTATTTGGCTGAAAGTGATCCTTGTGGATAGTTGGGATGCTGTTTGATCTTGGCGATCTGGCGCAAATGCCGGTCGACGTGGCCCCACTGGAAAATGTAGACCTGGTGCATATTGCGCGGATACGGCGTGGCGGTTCGTTCAAAATGAGCGCGCATGTCGGCCGTTGTTTTGCCGACGAACTCGATGGTCTGATTGCGCAACCGCAGGAAGAACGTCAGGTTGTTCTTGCCGTCGATGAAGCCGCTGGGTCTGGCAAAGTCAGGGGCGTTGTGTGGCGCGGGTTCCATAATCCATTCCCTGTAGAAGCTATCCGGGCGGCTGGTCTGATTCAGTTCGGGCAGGGGTTTGTTGCCGATGCCTTCCCCCACTTCCCGCGCCCAGATGATCTCCCAAAGGGCCAGGTGCTCAACCACTTCGCCGATGCTCCAGCGGTCGGGCGATTCGCGAAACGCCCATTGCGCGGGCGTCAGGTTTTCGGTTTCGCGAGTCAGCGCGTCGCGGGTCCGTTTCAGGTTGTCGATCGTATAAGCACGGTCGGCTTCGGTCCAGAGTTTGGGCGGCGATTGGGCCACTACCGGACTGGCCGTCAGCAGCAGGGCGATACAGCCGTAAACAATGTTCATGACAAAGGGAGGTTTGTGTGTGGCTCAAAAGTCGCACCGCTGCCCCGCCCCGGATTGTATAAATGCGACATTACCGCGCCAGATAGTGACTCAGTTCGGCATTGTCTTTCACGTAGAGGGTAGGCCGCTTGCCCATAAACTGCGTGAACTCCCGGATGAAATGCGACTGATCGTAATAGCCCGCCCCAAAGACCACATCCTGCCAGTCGGTTACCTGCCAGCGTTGCGATGCCAATTGGGCACACAGATACCCGACGCGCCGGATACGGGCGTAGTATTTGGGGCTCACCCCCACTTTCTGGAGAAATTGCCGCTCGAACTGCCGCCGACAGACATACAGATCGTCCAGTAACTCATTGATGGTGAGCACACCACACCGGTCTACAATCAGGTTGGCGGCAAAGTCGGTCCGGTCGAAGTGGTTACCCCGGCGCAGCAGTTGCCGGTTCAGGAATTGGTCAAGCAAGGCGATTCGGCCGTCAGTTGTCCGGCAATCGCCAATCTGTTCGTGCAGGTACGTTATCGACGTACCCAGCACATCGGTCAGGCTCACGCGCTCGTCGTTGAATTCGTACATCGGCAACCCGAAGAGCGTGCTCAGCCCCGCCGGTCGAAACACGATGCCCACCATACCAAGTTGCCCAGCCAGTTGCAGTTCATACTGCCGGGTGGCCTGCCCGGTCAGGAAGGCCACCGGAATCGTGGTTATCGTATTCCCGGTACGTACCTGATAGGGATCGCCGTAGACAAACACCATCGACGCAAAACCCGTCGGCGGCGACTCGATCCGCAGCGGCGTTACCAGCCGATCCTGCTTTTCCCACACGAAATAGCACTCCACGAAAGGAGCCAGCTGCGGGGCCGGTTTGTGTTTCTGGTAGTGCATTGGCCTGATCGTCAAGCCATGAAGCTACCTAACCGGGTGGTTAGCCAACCGATGACTTTAGTAAGTGGCATTAATTCTTACGAATCGTGTGGGGGGTATTGGCTCGCAGCGCATCCATAAGCCGCCAATACAGGTAGCCGGTACATCACAATCGGAAATAAAATGGATATTGAGCCCCAGCCAACCCATCCCTTTCATCATAAATGCAGTCCAAAATCGTTTAAATAAGGTACTACGAAATAGCCGGTCGAAAACGTTATTATCTTGGGCGGGTTAATCGGTTATCGCTCACTTCGTTACTATGAGATTCTTTACGCAGGCCTCACTGCTGTTGATACTGGGTGCGGCCATTGGCCTCGGCGGGTGCAACTCAGCCATGCAGGCTTATAAAAAAGGGGTTCGCCACTTCGAGGCGGGCGAATACAACCTGGCGCTGGGCCAGTTTGACAAGGCCAGCAAAGGCACGATCGATGCGGCACGCCTCAATTATTACACTGCCGAGTCGTATCGTCTCTCCAACCGCATTGCGCAGGCGGTGCCGTTTTATCAGAAGGCGATCGATGCGGGCGCCGGTTCAACGGTATCGGCCGACGCCACAGCGCCCAAATCGGGCGTTACCGACCCGGATCTGCGCCTCAACTACGCCTATGCCCTGAAAGCGAGTGGCGACTACGCGGCTGCCCAGGGTCAGTTGCAGCAGTACCTCGACAGCCGCCCCAAAAACAAGGTCGGGCTGGCTAAAGCGCAGCGCGAGATCGAAACGCTGAAGGCGATCAACCTCATTTCGTCGAAACAAACCGACTACCGCCTCACCAACCTCGGGGGGCTCAACTCGCCCGGCACCGAGTATGCGCCCATCCTGCGCGGCGATGAACTGGTGTTTACGGCCTCGCGCAAAGACGTTGTCTACAAAAACAATGGCTTAGCCATGACGGGTCTTTACAAGGCCAAAATTGGCCAGACCCCCGATGAAACCGGCGCCGGTGGACCACAACTCTTTAGCGGATCGGTCTTCCAGAACGACGTGAACGAAGGCACGCCTGCTTTCTCGAAAGATGGCAAGATGATGATCTTCGCCCGGGGCAACAACGGCAAACGCAAAGGTGGCCTCGACGTGGATCTGTACATGAGTCGGCAGGATCAGGGCGGCAACTGGGGCATTCCCTTCCGGCTTCCCATTTCCGACTCGACGGCCTGGGATGGCTCACCCGCTTTCTCGGCCGATGGCAAAACGCTCTATTTCGCCTCGAACCGGGCCGGTAGTGTAGGCGGCATCGACCTGTACCGCGCCAACATGGACGCCTCGGGCCGGCTGGGGCGCCCCGTCAACATGGGCCGCGACATCAACACGCCCGGCGACGAGCTATTTCCCTTCGTGGCCGCCGATGGTAAACTTTATTTCTCATCCGACGGCCACCCCGGCCTCGGTAAGCTCGACATCTTCGTAGCGACCCGGTCGCAGGGGGTTATCCGGGTCGAAAACATGGGCGTACCTATCAATTCACCCGCCGATGACTTTGGTCTCACCTTCCCCGAACCAAACCGGGGGTATATGGCCAGTAACCGACCGGGCGGCAAAGGCGACGACGACATCTATCTGGTTCAGACCGGCGCCGATTCGCCCAAAACACCCGGCGATTCGACAACGATTGCACAGAATCCGCCCAAACCCGGCACACCCGGTGCACCCAAGGTCGTGCGCTATTTCCTGGCGGGTACCGTAGCCACCAACAGCACACCCAACGCCCCGCTCGACTCGGCCCGCGTTCGGATTATCGACGACTCAAACGAGGCGACCGTAGCCGAAACGACGACCGGGCAGCCAGGTACGTTCGGTAAGTTTCCGGTGCAGGAAGGCAAAACGTATAGTGTCGTGGCCGAACGCCCCGGTTACCTCACCCGCCGCGAACCCTTCACGATGCAGGGCCGCAGCGTACCCGAGATGTTCCTGACCAAACCCGAGACCGATACGACGTTCAACGTGGCTTTGCTGCTCGATAAGGTAGAGTTGAACAAGACGTTCGTACTGGAGAACATCTATTACGATCTCGACAAGTATGCCATTCGCCCCGACGCTGCCGAAGAGCTCGACAAACTCGTGACGATTTTGAAAGACAACCCGACCTTGAAAATCGAACTTAGCTCACACACCGACGTGCGTGCCCCGGATGCCTACAACATGACGCTGTCGCAGAACCGGGCCAAAGCCGCCGTCGATTACATCATCTCGAAAGGCATTGACGCCGACCGATTAATCGCGAAAGGCTATGGCGAAACGCAGTTGATTGTGAAGCGAGCCCGCACCGAAGAAGAGCACCAACGCAACCGTCGCACCGAGTTTAAGGTGTTGGCTTTATAAACCTATAAGGTCTTGAAGACCTTATAGGTTTGACAAAAATGCCGGCTGTAAATCAGCGGGCATTTTTGTTTAAGTGCCGTCATACCGGACTGCGGGAATAAGTGCCAAACAATGACCCGACTCTCATTTGTTCGTCTAAAGCATGATGAGGATTGCTGTACTTTTCTGGTTCATCACGCTCGCGGCCACAGCGCAGGCACAAATTACCCTTCGAGGGCGCGTCATTAATGCGGCAGATGAACAGCCCGTGCCCTTTTGCAGTGTCTTTCTGGCCAACACCAACAAAGGCACAACCGCCGACGAAAACGGCGCTTTCACCCTAACCAACGTACCTGAAGGCCGCTACGAACTCGTGGTGTCGAGCGTAGGCTTTGAAACCTGGACACAGCGGCTGTCCGGCCAGTCAGACGATGCCCTGCTGATTCGCGTACAACCCACCACTACGCAGCTAAAAGAGGTAGAAGTCAATGCGTTTGGACCTGAATGGGAGAAACAGTACGCCCTGTTCAAGCAGTTTTTTCTGGGCACCAGCAAGAATGCTCAACAGTGCCAGATTCTGAATCCGAAAGCGATCTGGTTTGAGCAGGACCCCGCCACCGGGCGACTTACGGGCGGCGCCCGCAAACCACTTATGATCGAAAACCTGGCGCTGGGTTACCGCATTCAGTACGTACTCGACCGGTTTGAAGCGGAGCCCAATCAGCAGGCGGTAACGTACCTGGGCTACCCGGTGTTTGACGACATCAAACCTAAAAATCGGCGCGAAGAACTGCGCTGGCAACGCGCCCGGCTCGATACCTACGCGGGCTCAACGCTGCATTTTCTACGCGCACTGTACGCCCGGAAAACCAACGAGCAGGGGTTTATCATCCGGCGGGTGCTCGAACGGGCAACGGATTCTAGCCGGGTCAACGGGGATTGGCAGGTGCGAAAAGCCCGTTTTCTGGTGAAAGATCCCCTGCCGCCCACCTTTCTGATCGACGACCGCGAATCGACCGAAAGCGCTAAAGCACTTACCTTCGACACACCCATTCAGGTCATTTTCAAAGGCGAACCCGAACCACCTGAATACCAAGACGTACCCGATGAGCAAGGCACCCTCGGGCGGACGGCGGGCGTGCAAACGTCGCTGATTCGCCTCACCAAGCCGATGGTGCTGCTCGAAGCCAATGGGAATTATTACGAACCGCTCGGCTTGGCATTTGAAGGCTATTGGGGCTGGGAAAAGATGGGCGATTTGCTGCCACTTACGTATCAGCCTTAACAGGAGTTTGTCGTTTGTGGTTTGTAAGTTCGTGGCGGCTCACTAACGCATTGGTTATCGGGCCTACCTATAGAGTACAAACGAAAACGACAAACCTGCCATGTTGAACGACCGTCTACGCCAATTTCTGGTTGTCTTCGTCACCGTTTCGCTGATCGTCATGAACGGCCTCTCTAATATCCGCGTGTTCGGGCCGAATACCAATGCCGACATTTCTGCCAAATACGATACGCTGGTAACACCCGCCGGCTATGCCTTTTCGATCTGGGGCCTGATTTTTCTGGGATTACTAGGCTTTTCGGTTTATCAGGCACTGCCCAGCCAACGGCATAATCCTCGGTTTCGAACGGCGGGGCCCTGGTACATTATCAATGGCATTGGCAACGCTATCTGGAGCCCCATTTTCAATCAGGGCTGGATTGGGCTGGCGCTGGCCGTGATTCTGGTCATGTTTGCCAGTCTGTTTATGGTGATGGAGCACCTGCGGATCAACCCCCGCACCGATATGGCCATGATGCGACCCGTGAAAGTAGGCGAAACGTGGCTGGCGCGGGTTCCGTTTTCGATTTACTTCGGCTGGCTCACCGTTGCGACCATCCTCAACATTACGGTCTGGTTCCGGGCCACCCGCTTCGATCTGTCGGGCATTTCGGAGCCGATCTGGGCGGTTGGCGTGCTGGTTATCGGCCTGATCGCCGGGGCGGTCTTGTTCAACCGCTACCGCAGCGCCGCCTACATGCTCGTCTTTACCTGGGCCTACGCCGCCATCGCCGTTAAACAGGCCGATCTGCCAACGGTAAAATTCGTCGCTATCGGCGGGGCGGTGATCGCCGCCCTGCTAGCCCTCTACGGCCTCTTCGCCCCCCGCCAACAACGGGCTACTGTTTGAATGAATAATGTATGATGGACAGTGTATAATGGGGCTGACGCAAGAGTAAGACGCGTCAGCCCCATTATACACTGTCCATCATACATTATTCATTCACTTAAGCGTTCACTAGCTTCATCATGGCTTCGGGGTAGCGCAGGCCCGCAACGGCGTCTTTGGGCGAAATGGCTTCGATTTGGGCCAGATCGTCGGGGGTAAGCGTTACGTCGAGCGCGCCAATATTTTCCTGTAGGTACGTCCGGCGTTTGGTGCCGACGATCGGCAGAAACTCCTCACCTTTGGCCAGAATCCAGGCCAGCGCCAGTTGCGACGCGGTTACGCCTTTGTCGGCGGCCAGCGCCTCAATCCGCCTCACCACGTCGAGGTTCTTCTGGAAGTTCTCACCCTGAAAACGCGGCGAGTGGCGGCGGTAATCATCGGCGTCCAGATCCTCGAACCGTTTGATCTGCCCCGTCAGGAAACCCCGGCCCAGCGGGCTGTAGGCTACCAGCGTGATGCCCAGTTCGCGCACGGTCGGCAGCACGGTATCTTCGATGTCGCGGCTCCAGAGCGAATACTCCGACTGCACGGCGGCAATAGGATGCACCGCGTTGGCCCGCCGAATGGTCTCGGCGCCGGCCTCCGACAGACCCAGGAAACGCACTTTTCCTTCCTCAACCAACCGGCTCATCTCGCCGATAGTGTCCTCGATCGGCGTGTTCGGATCGACCCGGTGCTGGTAATACAAATCGATATGGTCGACGCCCAGCCGCTTCAGACTTCCCTCGCACGATTGCCGCACGTAGTCGGGTCGGCCGTTGATGCTCCGTTTTGTCGGGTCGTTGGGATCGCGCACAATACCGAACTTGGTAGCCAGCACAACCTCGTCGCGGCGGTCGCGGATGGCTTTTCCAACCAGTTCTTCGTTCGTATACGGGCCATACATATCGGCCGTATCGAGCAGATTGATCCCCGCGTTGAGCGCAGCGTGAATGGTGGCGATCGACTCGTCGTCGTTACGTTGACCGTAGAAATCGGTCATACCCATGCAGCCCAGCCCTAACACCGATACTGACTGGCCACTCTGGCCAAGGGTTTTCATTTTCATAGTGATTCTGTTGATTACGATACTGATTCAGCAGCAGAACAAGCGAGAGCAGGGCAAATGGTTCGGAGCAAGCCGAATAGTTAGCGACCGTGCCCGGCCGTCACCATTGGGTAAGTGGCTCCCGCATATCTACACGACAATGCACCGCCCGCTCGTTTTATATAAAGCCTTTCCTAGAAACTCGTCTGAAGGCATTGTTGCTCAACGCGTATACCTTTGTTCATGCTTTATCCTTTTCGCCACACCTCATCATTTTTTTTAACTACTTCGCTACTAATTAGCAGTCTTGGCGTCTTGCTAACGTACCCGGCAAGGGCTCAGGCACCACGTCAGCATCAATACCAGGCAGAGGCGGGTACGTTGCTCGCCACCGATCAGACTCCCTTCTGGCTACGCGCCAATCAATATGGTATCGTACCGCTGAAAGGGCCGGTTCTGCGCCTACGGGCGGGCCTCCGCTCAGACTACCGGCTCGCCGACAGCACCGGAGCGAGGCCCACCGTCGATTGGGGCTATGCGCTCGACGCCGTTTCCAACGTAGGCGCGACGAATCAACTGCTGTTGCCCGAAGCGCACGTGAAAGCCCGGCTGGGCAATCTTGAATTCTACGCAGGTCGGAAGCGGGAAGTCGTTGGCCTGGTCGATACGCTATTGACCACGGGTGCCTATGCCTGGTCGGGTAATGCGCTGCCGATTCCAAAAATTCAGATTGGGTTGTATCAGTATACCTCCGTGCCGTTCACAAAAGGCATCGTCTCTTTTTTGGGTGCTTTTGCGCACGGCTGGTTTGAGAACGATGGCCGGCTGGTGAAGGGATCTTACCTGCATCAGAAATACCTCTATGGCCGCCTGGGTAAGCCCACCTGGCCTTTCCGGCTTTATGGCGGGTTCAATCATCAGGTTATTTGGGGCGGGCAGGCTGCCCCCGGTGTGCTAAGTGATTTAGTGTCTGTAAATGGGCAACTTCCTTCCGGCATCGAGTACTACCGGGCCGTTGTGTTTGGCTCCCGCGGACAATGGAAGCCCGGCGACCCCAACGTGACCTCCTTTGAAGACAACCGCATCGGTAACCACCTCGGCTCGCTCGATTTTGGGGCCGACGTGAATCTGAGCCACTGGAATTTGTATGCCTACCGCCAGTTTTTTTACGACGATGGGTCGCTTTTCTACGGCACCAATCTGGCTGATGGCCTCAATGGGCTTCGGCTCAAAAACCGCCGCCAACCCGACGGGGAAGCCTTCTTTCTACAACAGATTACACTGGAGTTTCTGTACAGCGCCAGCCAGGGAGGCGACGCCTTTGTGATCGACGATTCGGACCTGCGCGGGCGCGACGACTATTTCAACCACGCCCAATTTCTCGACGGTTGGGAATACCGGAACCGGATCATCGGCACGCCGTTTTTCTCATTGCCCAACGAAACGCGTCCGTCGCTACCTCAACGAGTAGGGGTGTCCAACAACCGGGTAAGCGTAGGGCATTTTGCCGTTAAAGCACTGGTCAACGGCCGTATTGACCTAACTAGTCGCCTCTCGCTCTCGCGCAACCTGGGTACGTACGCCCTCTCTTACCCCACTGCGCCAATGCAATTTTCAGGCCTGTTTAGTGCCGCCCTGCCCGTATCGGCCTTTGGTGGGGCCACGCTGAGCGGTTCGCTGGGTCTCGATCTCGGCGGCTTGTTACCAACAAGCGTGGGTGTGTATGTAGGGCTGCGGAAGACGGGCTTGCTGAGCCGTTCCACAACGTATTGATGTTCGTTTAGTGAAACCTCTTATGTCTGTTCAGCCACCCATTCCGCTTTCGCATACGCTTTTTCTGTTGCTGGGGGCCAACCTCGGCGATCCGCGCCAGACATTTACCGAAGCACGGCAGCAACTGACCGAGCAGGTTGGTATTATTCAGCAGGCATCGGTGCTCTACGAAACCGCCGCCTGGGGTGTCACCGATCAACCAACGTACCTGAATCAGGTATTGCGGCTGGGTACGTTACTCGCGCCCGACGCCGTACTGGAACGTACCCAGGCAATTGAACAGGCGCTGGGCCGGGTACGTCGGGAACGGTGGGGCGCCCGCCTCATCGACATCGACTTGCTGTTCTACGACAACCTCGTCTTACAGACGTCTACCCTCACGCTGCCGCATCCGCTGCTGCACGAGCGCCGCTTCACGCTGGCCCCGCTGGCCAATATCGCCCCCGAATGGCTCCATCCGGTACTTGGCAAAACAGTAGCGCAGTTGCTGGCCGAATGCACCGACGCGAGCGACGTACACCAACTCATCTTTTAATCTTGCACCTCTCTGTGTAGCTCTGTGCTCCTCTGCGAATCTCTGTGTTACAGCTCTTTTCGTGGCTTCTCATCAATTAAATTCTCACAAAAACACGCCTTAACCGCTTGTGATTCACTAATTTTGCGGCCGTTCAGTTGCTAAATTTTCAATAAAACGACAGAAACTATGTCTGCCGCCGTAGCAAGCTCTGCCAGTCTGCTGGCCGATCGGATCAACGCCCTCGAAGAGTCTTCGACACTGGGTATGACCAAGATGGCCCGCGAACTCGCGGCTCAGGGTCATAAAGTCATCAGCCTCAGCGTGGGTGAGCCCGATTTCAAAACACCCGCCCACATTTGCGAAGCCGCCAAAAAAGCCATCGACGACGGCTTCCACGGCTACAGCCCCGTAGCGGGTTA
The DNA here is from genome assembly GCF_041321105.1 of Fibrella musci. Taxonomy (NCBI): domain Bacteria; kingdom Pseudomonadati; phylum Bacteroidota; class Cytophagia; order Cytophagales; family Spirosomataceae; genus Fibrella; species Fibrella musci. The sequence goes on from NZ_JBGGWD010000002.1 coordinate 679,837, forward strand.
CCCCGACCTGCGGAAAGCCATCGCCGATAAATTCAACCGTGACAACGGTCTCAACTGGAAGCCCGAAAACGTGGTGGTCTCAACGGGCGCCAAGCACTCACTGGCCAACGTGTTGCAGGTGCTGGTAAATCCCGGCGACGAGGTAATTATTTTCTCGCCTTATTGGGTAAGCTATTCCGAAATGGTAAAGCTCGCCGAAGGTGTATCGGTGGTGCTCGACGGTCCGTTTGAAAACGAATTCAAGGTAACGCCCGAGCAGTTTGAAGCCGCCATTACCGACCGTACCAAGGTGGTGATGTTTGCCTCACCCAACAACCCCACGGGCTCGGTTTACACCGAAGCCGAACTGCGGGCCATTGGCGAGGTGGTTGCCCGCCACGAGAACGTCTATGTGCTGGCCGACGAAATCTACGAATACATCAACTTCACACCGGAAGGCCATTTCAGCATCGGTTCGATGCCCGAAATCCACGACCGGGTGATCACCGTCAACGGGGTGGCGAAAGGCTACGCTATGACGGGCTGGCGCATCGGCTACATCGGTGCCGCCAAATGGATTGCCGAAGGGGTTGAAAAACTACAGGGTCAGGTAACGTCGGGCACCAACTCGATTGCCCAGAAAGCCGCCGTGGCGGCTCTGAATGGCCCGCTGGAACCTAGCCGCGAGATGGCACAAGCCTATCAGCGCCGCCGCGACCTGGTGGTAAAGCTGCTGAAAGAAGTGCCGGGCTTCAAGGTGAACGTACCCCAGGGCGCGTTCTACGCCTTCCCCGACATCAGCGCCTACTACGGCAAGTCGGACGGGACGACGACGATCCACAACTCCGATGATTTCGCGACCTGGCTGCTCAACAAATCATTTGTAGCAACCGTAGCTGGCTCGGGCTTTGGGGCTCCCAACTGCCTGCGCATCTCCACCGCTGCTTCCGACGAAGCCCTCGCCGAAGCCGTGCAACGGATTAAGGATGCCGTAGCGACGCTGAAGTAATGAATAATTGATAATGTACAATGCACAATGGGGGCTGACGCTAGAGTAATATGCGTCAGCCCCCATTGTGCATTGTACATTATCAATTATTCATTCATCTACACCAACTCCCGCACCTGCATCAGATCGGCGGGGAGGGTGATTTTCGCCAATAGCTTCTCTTCGAGCAGATTAGCCCACTCGTTCAGGTACGTTACCACGTCGTCGCGGCGATTGTGTTTCAGAAAACGCGCCTCCAGGGGCAACCGCACGAGCACCTCGCGGTCGTCGAGTTTCTCTAAATGTTTCAGGTCTTCCAACGCCAAACCCGCGCCGAGCATCTGGTTAATGATGACATCGAAGGGTAATTGGCTTGTGTCGCAGTAATCAGCAACCTGTTCGTTCCAGTCGCCGTAGCGTTGCATGGCATACTGGTGAATTTGGTCACGCGTCATTTTCGTTAATTCTTGGGCAAGGTTGCCACAGTTACAGCCACCCATGTGCCCCCACTGGTAGGGAGCTCCTTCGGCCAATTTGCGGGCCGTGCGGCGTAAAGCGTCGATCAGTTCCGGATTGGGACGTGCCATTGTGAAGTTTGACGGTTGAAGTTTGGGGTTTGCTGGTTTTCACCCACATACGGTCAGCAAACTACGAACTATACACTGTTTCGTCAACGCCCTGCTCAACAAGATTGTTCATCCCAAATCGGCTTGCGGCTAAACAGACGGGCATTACCTTTGGCACCCTATTCTATCTCCTCACCGTGATTGCTTCCTTGCTTCGGACCGGTTTGTTCATTGGCCTTGCCGGCTTGCTGGCAGGCTGCTTTACCAGTCGTCCTCAGCCGGTTTTTCCGTTTACGCCAGTCACACAGACCTATTCGGTAGCGCAGCTACAGACCGACTTTCGGCTGATGCGACGCGCCCTCGAAGAAGCGCATCCTGGCCTCTACCGCTACCACTCTCGTGATAGTGTGTCGCGGTGGTTCGATACGGCGTTTGCGCAGCTCACCAAACCCATGACCGAACTCCAGTTTCGGCGGGTCATCGAGCCGGTAGTCGACCGCATTGGCTGCGGCCACACCGACCTCTACGCGTCGAAGTTGTTTACGGCTTACCGGAAAAAGCACCCGCTGCGCCCCTTTCCGGTCGATGTGGCCGTGCTGAATGATCGGCTGTATGTGCGCGACAACCGCAGCACCGACTCCACTATCCAGCGCGGCAGTGAAATCCTCGCCGTTGACGGGCAACCAACCCACACGCTGCTCAACCAGTTTTACCGGTACATCTCGTCGGACGGCTATAACCAGACGTTCAAGTCGTATGTGCTGAACACAGGCAGTTTTGGCTCCTATTACGCGCTGGTTTGCGGCATCGACTCTACCGCCCGCCGCCTCACCTTCCGCGACACAACCGGCACCGTCCGCACACTCACGTTCCGCACCCGCCCTGACAAGCTTCCTCCCCGCCTCGACTCGCTCGATAAGCGGAACGTACCGGCGTCGAGCCCCCGTAAGCGGCCAAAACCCGACAAAGCCCCCGACGAGCAACGACAGTTCTGGCTCTCCGAGCGCGACTCGTCGGTGGCGATCATGAAAGTGTCGTCGTTTTCCGGGTTTGGGCAACGGATGTTTTTTCGGCAGAGTTTCGAGTCCATTGCCGCCAGTAAAACCATCAATACCCTGGTCGTTGATCTGCGCGGTAATCTGGGCGGCAACTCCGGTACGAGCTTGCGGTTGGCGTCGTACCTGATTGATAAACCCTTTCAGGCATACACGCAGGTGGATGCACCCGTGCGGAATGTGTCCTTCAACCGGTATCTGGGTTGGAAATTCTGGCGGTTCTGGCTGCGGAATTTCTTCACGCGCCGCACCCCCGAGGGTACCTACCGCCGCACCGGCACCACCAGCCTGATCAAGCCCATCAGGCGCTACGGCTTCCGGGGACGCGTTTTCCTGCTCGTCAACGGAGGTACGTTCTCGGCGGCGTCCATTTTTGCTTCTCTGGTGAAGCATAACAGCGCGGACCGGGTCACCGTTATCGGGCGCGAAACAGGGGGCGGGGCCTACGGCTGCAACGCCTTTACCTCGCCCTACATGACCCTACCCGAAACCGGCGTACAGCTACGGCTCCCCCTCTACAAAATTGTGCTGGCGATTCCCGGCCAGGATCAGGGCCACGGCGTCCTGCCCGACGTACCTGTGGCCTACACCGTACCCGCCCTCCTTTCTGGCCAGGATCTGGACATCGAAAAGGTATACGAGCTACTGCGGTAGTGGGCAGGGGGCAAACAGGTGCTTTTGTCCCCAAGCCCCTCAACAAATAAGCCCTCAGACAGGCGTCCGGAGGGCTTATCGACACTACCTACGAGTGAATTAATTAATGCTGGGCGACTGCGCCGGGGCTGAAGCGGGCATCAGCAGTTTGCTCATGAAATTGGGGAAGTAATACACCCGGTACAGGCCGTTGTCGTTGATGACCCACCTTTCGCGCTGGGCAATCCGAAACAACCAACTCGATACTTCCGACTGCCCGGCCCGGTAGCCCTGATCACGGAGATACAGTTTTACGTTCAGCGTGGTGGTACTGCCCTCGGCCAGCATCAGCATGGTAGCAGCCATCCGCACCGCCTGACGATTCAATGCTTTAAGTTTCATGGAGACTAGTTGTTAGGGCCATTGCCTTCGGCGTCATCGATTGTCGTTGTTGCTTTTACGATGAATGACAATCAATAACTACGAATGACGCCGAGGGCAAATGACCTTTTTAGCTTTTTATACGGACCAGATACCGGATGGTGCTTTGGTCCTGATTATAAACGATGAATTCGTTTTTCAGCAGGCTTTTGCCGCGCTGGGCATACACCGAATCATAGTGCTTGCCCCGCTGTTTCAGCTTGTCGGCATCGAGGTCGTAGCACCATACTTCGTGCTGATCAACAACCAGTTGCTTGCCCACGTGCACTTCATAAATCGCCAAGTACGCTTCTTTTTCCCGACCACCGGCCCAAACCGAACCGTGGAGTGAGGTGTAGTTGAGCGACTTGCTGAACTGATCGGCGAAATAGACGCCGTAGCCAAACATTTTGCCCGTAATGACAGCATTGGTTGGGCGCAGGACGAGGCCAGTTTTCAAAATCGACAGCCAGTTTTCGCTGCGGCTACCGTGCCAGAGCAATTGCGTTTTGGGGTGTCGGGCTTCCGCCATGTGCAGCGCAAAGGCCACCTCGGTCCGGGCCTGACTCACGCTGAAGGCGGCATCGAATTTGTCGGCATCGGGGCCCATCATGCGCTTGATGAACGTTAGGATGCGGTCGTCGGTAACGGGTTCGATGCTCAGGCCAAGCGTATCGAGCAGCGGGGGGGGCGTGGTTTCCGGCGAATCGGTAGGCGTGGCATTCAACTCCACCTGGCTCCGCATCACGTCAAGCGTTTCCTGCTCAGCGGCCAGCCGGTCGCGCAGGGCCTGAAGGTCAGCGTCAGTCTGCGGGGTCTGCGTTACCAGGTGCTGATTTACCCGGCCCATCTTGCGCGGAATCGTCTGGAACAGCGTCAGGAGGGTGTCGTTATACACGGCGGGGTCGAGCGTCAGGCTCATCATGCCGGCCAACTGATCGAGCAGTTGCTGGGCTTTCTCGACCTGTTGACGCGTCACCTGCTGCGCTGTTACGACGTAGTTACGGAAGATCGACTGGCGGGCGTAACCGATCAGTTTATCCACCAACGAGCGCACCGTCTCGTCGGCGATGGTTTCTGTGCCTGTCGACTCCGGCTTGTCGGCATACAGGTGCGTCTGATCAACGTAGCCTTTGGCCAGTTTCTCCCGGATTTTGTTGTCCCACAGCGCGATTGGGTACGTTGCCGTGCTTTTGGTACTACCCACCCGGCCATATTCGACCTTAAACGTACCGTTGGCTGTCTCGCGCATTTCGTAATACTTATTGTTGTTCTGCGCCGACACCATAATCAGCTTCACGGTGCGAAGGGCCGTAATATCCTGCGCGGCCATCTGGCTTGGGGCAGGCGTAGCCGTAGTCGTCAGCGTGGGGGGCTTACTGGTGGTTGGGGTAACGGCTTTGAGCGCATCGGCCGGATCAGCCGTGCCCATTATATGTTGGATTAACTGAGAAAGCATAGGAAAAAGGCTTTACCACAGCGACACCGAGCCCCGCAAGGGCAGTCCAGTGTTCATGGCTTCATACTCAGTGCCTCTGTGGGGTCTGACAATCACTTACAACATGGCCCGCCAGAACAGCGTGAGGCGTTCGCGCTGGGTATAGCTACCCGAATCGGCAGCCGGAGTCTGCGTGATGCTGCCATACTGGCTCAGGCTGTAGATGCGGGCGGCAGCAGGCAGCGTCGCGTATTTCACCAGCGCCTGAAACCACACCGCGCGGTTCTGATAAGGGGCCAGCAGCGTGCGGCCACGGCTCAGCAGCCGGTGCTGCTTGGGCGTCCAGACGGGCCGACGCAGGTGCACCATGCCGTTGCCCATTAGCAGATCGGGCAGGGCTTCAGGCGGCGCGTCGGGCAGGAGTTCGGTCAGCAGAAACAGGCCCAACTCGATATTCAACAGCCGGTTGGCCGTTTGCCCGTGCAGGTCGTACTGGTGCTTGATGCGCGTGGCCAGTGGTTCCTGCCAGCCGAAACGCCCACCGCCACCGTATGTCGGCAGGGGCAGGGAAGGCAGCGTGTCGGCAAAACCGACTACTGGAGCAGTGGGGTTAGCCGAAAGGCGGGTTGAGTGTGCTATCGTTTTCATTAGTTGTTGTCGTTGTTGTTTGGTACTGTTCGAGCGGGGTCACGCCAGCAGGTGAGTCAGGGTGCGGACGCGGTTGCGAAAGAATCCCACTGATTTGGGGCTGAACCGGTTGCCATCGCAGCTGATGTCGAAGGCTTGGGTATCGTGCGGGAGCCGGGCGTAGCGGTCGAGCAGATCGGCCCAAAGGGAGCGTGTCCCGTCAGGGCGGGATGGTTGCGTGAGTTGCGCCAGCATCAGCCGGGCTTTGTCGAGGCTGCGGCGTTGTTTGGCCGTCGGGGCGGTACCGTCGATCAGCAAATCGGGCAGGGTAGCCGGCGAGGCCGACGGGCTGATGGCGGCCAGCAGGCACAGGCCCAGTTCAACGTCGAACAATTGGCGAGCTGAGAGTTGGCTCAGTCGGGGTGTACGCTGCGTCGGGCCGACGGGCAGGGCGGTTAGCGTGGGGTTGGTTTGAGGACGCTGTCTAAGGTTCATGATGTTCGTTCTATAATGTCCTGTACAAAGATTTACCCCCCAGAACGTAATCTTTTTCCGTTGTGCTATTCTTTTTCAATTATTTTTCGCGTGAAACAATTGAACGCAAAGGCGCGAAGGGTTCGCAAAGAGCGCAGCGTCTTACTGAAAAAAGAGACGTCTTCGCGGCCTTTGCGAACCCTTCGCGCCTTTGCGTTCAAATCATACTCCTATGCCGATAACCCGCTCTGCTTTTCAACGCTATCGCCTGATCGATGAGGTGATTAGTCGCTACCCGCGCCAGTATTCCAAGCAACGGCTTTTTGAGCTTTGTCAGGACACCTGCGGTATCCGGTCAATTTCGTCGCTCGAAAAAGACATTCAGCGCCTGCGCGAAGACCACGACGCCCCCATCGCCTACGATAAGCGCGCCAACGGCTATTACTACACCAATCCGCAATTCAGGCTGCTGAAGCTGATGCTCACGCCCGACGACATGGAAGCGCTCGACTACGCCCGCGAGGTACTGGCCGCTACGCAGGGCGCCTCGGTCGCCGACGAACTCACGAGCGCCTTGCAGAAAGTGCGGCAAAGCCTCGACATCATTCGGGAAGTCAAACCCGGCGATCACCCCGATGGGGCCGGACGGCGGGTGGTGTATGTGGAGGAGAAAATTCTGGGCGGCAACCGCCACTACGTACCTGTGCTGATCCGGGCCGTCAACCAGAACCGACAGATTGAGTTTCGGTACCAAAAGCACGAGGACGTACCTGGCAAGCTGACCCGCAGCACCGCCCCGCCCCCACCCCTACGCACGCTTCACCCCATTCTGCTACGCGAAGTGTGGGACAGCTGGTATGTAATCGGCTACGACGAGAAAACGGGTGGTGAACGCACCTTCGCCCTCGACCGCATGAGCGACCTGAGCATCACCGACGAGCCTTGCGCCGTGCCGCAGACCGTCATCGACAACGTGAGCGAGCTGTTTGAGCACATCTATGGCATCACCGACAGCAGCGGCCCCGTCGAAGAAATCATACTGAAATTCAGCCCCTTGTTTGGCCGCTACATCAAAGCCAAGCCCATCCACCAAACGCAGGAGATCATCAGCGATACCGACACGGCCTGCGTGGTGCGCCTGCGCCTGGCCCCCAACCGCGACCTGCTGATGCACCTGCGTTCCTACGGCGAGCACCTGTGTGTGCTGAAACCCGAGAGTCTGGTGCAGGAGATTAAAACGTCGCTGGAAAAAACACTGGCCGCCTACCATGCCTGATACGCTGCACACCTTCACAGCACCCCTGCTTCGCTTTGGTGACAAGGGCGAAAAAACGGGCTGGACCTACATCGTGTTGCCAATCACCATCACCGAAGCCATGAAACCGGGCCGAAAAACGTCGTTTCGGGTGAAAGGCCTACTCGACGCCCACCCAATCCATCAGGTGGCGCTCATTCCGATGGGGCAGCAGGACGAACCAGACGAAAACTGGAACGGGGCGTTCCTCATGGCCATCAACGCTGGTATGCGAAAAGCCATTCGCAAAGAAGCAGGCGCCAGCATCACCGTCAGTCTGGAAGCCGACGATTCGCCCCTGGTCAACTCCGACGATCTGATGGCCTGTCTGGCTGATGACCCGGCAGCGCTGGCCTTTTTCGAGTCGCTCACGCCGGGGCATCAGCGCTATTACAGCCGCTGGATCGAGGAAGCCAAAACCATCGAAACCAAAACCAAACGCATTACGCAGGCCGTGCAGGGTTTCAGCATGGGCATGGGCTATTCAGAGATGATCCGGTATTTTAAGAGCCGAAAAGACTGACCAGCTTTTATGATGATAACGTCATTTTCTCCTGTTACCAAATAGAATAAGTGGCGTCTAAAAAACCGTATGCAGACGCTTTTCTGGCTCCTGGTCAGCCTCTTCTTCGTTGGACTGACCCTCAACACGCTCCACTACTTCTTCTACGCCGCCATCGGACGGGCGGGCAGCGCCGACGATGTGACGCCCACACCCGACATGCCGAAACGGCGTATTGCGGTGCTGGTGCCAGCCTACAAAGAAGATGCCGTTATTCTCGACTCGGTGCGGGCCAACCTACAGCAGGATTACCCCGCCGATCGGTTTCGACTGATCGTCATAGCCGACTCCTTTCAGCAGCATACCCTCGACGCACTGACGCAGCTAGCCGCGACGACGCCCGTAACGGTGCTGCCCGTTTCGTTTGAGGTCTCGACCGTAACGAAGGCTATCAACGCCGCCCTCGCTACGATCTCGCCCAACGACTTCGACATCGTGATGGTGTCCGATGCCGACAACCACCTGGCACCCGATTTTCTGAGCCGGGTCAATGCGGCGTTTGCTGCGGGTTGGCGCGCCATTCAGGGGCACCGGGTCGCCAAGCCCACCTCGGCCTACGAAACCTCGCGCGTGGCTGTGCTCGACGCCGTCAGCGAAGAAATCAATAACCACATCACCCGCCGGGGTTACCGCGTGGCAGGGCTGTCGGCCACGATCATCGGCTCGGGCATGGCGGTCGAAACCGGCCTGATGAAAGCCGCCATGAGCAACCTGACGACTATCGGGGGTTTCGACAAAGAACTCGCTATGAAACTCGCCGTGGATGGTCATCGCATCGGTTACCTTGAAAAGGCATTTGTGTATGACGAAAAAGTGGCCAAACGGGCTGTTTTCGAAAACCAACGTACCCGCTGGATTGCCGCGCAGTATCAGTTTGTGGTCGACTATTTCAAGCCGGGTATGGAAAATCTGCTGGCGGGCAACTGGCTGAGCGGCATCAAGCTCGTACAGGAAATGGCATTACCCAAGGTGCTGCTGCTAGGCATTTTGCTGCTGACGACCCTCGTTTGCGCGATCGCCGGACACGTACCTACGCTCCTGCTATCGGCCATCCTGCTGCTGACCCTGATCGTGAGCATGGCGCTGTCGATCCCGGCCTATCTCTGGCAACGGCTGTCGTTCCGCGACCTGGGTGTCGTCTTCACACTCATGCTCAGCTTTGGTAAGGCGCTGCTCAACATGCGCAAAGCGTTCAAATCGTTCATGCACACGCCTCATAACGCATAGGTTAGTTTAAAGTTTGGTGTCTAGCGTTTAACGTGGTCAGCAGCGAATTGCCTGAACAGAACGTTAAACTCCGAACACCAAACATCAAACGTCAGTCATGCTTCCACTTATTTCGCTCATTACGATCAACTATAATCAGGCCGAGATGACGCGGCTGTTTCTCGACTCGGTCCGTCAGTTGACGTACCCGAACGTTGAGGTGATTGTGGTCGATAATGCGTCGTCGCCCGCGCTGAACACGCAGGTCGATCTGGGTACGTACCCGTTTGTGCGACTGGTGCGGAGCGAGAAAAACCTTGGTTTTACGGGCGGCAACAACCTCGGCATCGAAGCCGCGAAAGGCGATTATTTTTTCATCGTCAACAACGATACCGAACTGGAAGCCAATCTTCTCGATGAATTGCTGAAGCCGTTTGCGCAAAATCCGCAGGTCGGGGTGGTTTGCCCTAAAATCCGTTTTTTCGACGCGCCCAACCTGGTGCAGTTCGCGGGCTACGGACCCATGAATATGTATACGGGCACGGCGCATCTGGTCGGCTTCAACCAACCCGACGGCCCACAGTTCGACGCCCCGGCTAACACGCCGTTTGCCCACGGCTGCGCCATGCTCGTCAGCAGGGACGTGGTGGAGAGCGTCGGCCGGTTTGCTGACCGGTTTTTCCTCTACTACGAAGAACTTGACTGGTCGCAACGCATCCGCGACGCGGGTTTCCTGATTTACTACCAACCCACGGCCACGATCTGGCACAAAGAGTCGGCGTCGGTGGGGCGCGAAAGTACCCTACGTACCTACTACCTTACCCGTAACCGCATTCTGTTTATCCGGCGGCACGGTTCGCTGGCACAACGGCTTATTTTTTACGGTTTTTTCGCCACGGCCGTACTACCCAAGCACATGGCCTCGTATTTGCTGAAAGGTCAGTGGAAACACGCTAAAGCCTTCGTCGACGCCACCGTCTGGAACGTCTGGAACGGAACGGCTTCGCCTGTTTAATGAATAATGTAAAATGTACGATGCATAATGAACTGATATGACATCCCTTAATGCGTCAGCGATCCGCCGTCAGGCTCATTGTACATTGTACATTATTCATTGACATTCATCCATGCCCCAATCACTCTCCCTTTTCCTGAGCCGCTGGCGCTATAACCCCTGGGTGTACGGGGGGATGGGCATTGGGCTGGCCTTGCTGGCGGGGGTGCTCATTGCTAAAATGGGCATTATGGGCGGGCTGGCTGTAATTGCTCTGCCCATTGGAATTGTGGTGCTGCTGGCAGTATTGCTCGAGCCTAAAATCGGGGTGTATATCTACGCCAACCTGAGCTTCATGATCGGGGCAGCCCGCTTTCTGGATGGCGACATTCAGGTTGGGCTAGGACTCGACGGACTGCTGATGCTCACCTTCGTGGGTACGTTGCTCAACGCCCGACGTATGGCCTGGCATCGGCTGAAGAACCCCGCCTTTTTCTGCGTGTTGCTCTGGCTGTTCTATACTATTCTGGAGTATTTCAACCCCAATTCACCTTACCCGCCCGCCTGGTTTTACCACGCCCGGTCGTTTTCGCTTAGTTGGGCGTTTCTATCGTTCATCGTACTGGTCAACCCCATCACCCGCAACGATGTCTGGCTGATGGTGAAAACCTGGATTGGCTGGTCGATTGTCGCCGCTTTCTGGGGCTTCAAACAGCAATATGGCCATATTCTCGGCCTGCGCGACCTCGAACAATCGGAACTGAACTGGCTAGCGGCGGGTGGTGCCCGCACGCACATTCTGTGGGGACAGCTACGGAGCTTCTCGTTCTATTCCGACGCCGGTCAGTTTGGCTCCGAAATGGCGGGCATCACGCTCGTCTGCATCATCCTATTTATGGCCGAAAAACGGTGGCTCTACCGGTTTGTCTATCTCGGCCTCACGCTCGTTATCTTCTGGGGATATGCCGTATCGGGCACACGCTCGGCCCTGTTTGTACTCATTGGCGGGTTCGGCGCATTTCTAATTCTTCAGCGTAAGGTCGCTCCGATTCTGTCCAGCGCCATGGTAGGTTTACCTTTGCTGGCTATTCTACTCTACACGCACATCGGCGATAGCGTATACCAGATTTACCGCATCCGCACAGCCCTGCGCCCTACGCAGGACGAATCGTTTCTGGTACGGCTCGAAAATCAGCAGCGGCTCAAACGGTATCTGGCCGATTTACCATTCGGAACGGGTATCGGCTCGTCATCCGGGGCGGGTGTGCGCTTCACGCCCTGGCACTGGGCCGCACAGATTCCGCCCGATAGCTGGTATGTGCAGCTTTGGATCGAAACGGGCATCGTGGGGCTGAGCGTCTACCTGTTTGTGTTGGCGGGCATCATCCTGACGGGTGTCTGGCGACTCTGGCACCTCAAAGACCCGTGGACCATCACGCTGATGCTCCTGCTTCTCAGCGAATTCATCGGTATCTGTGTAGTCAGTTATTCGAACCCAATTTTGGGGCAGTTTCCGACCAGTACCATGCTCTACATCAACTCCATGCTTTTCGCCTCAGCTAATCGGTGGGAGGAGAAATAATGTATAATGCACAATGAGCGAGCATCGAACTGCGGGCATGAGTGGTAAGTCTGCGTCAGCGGTACGCCGTCCATTCATTATACATTATTCATCGTACATCGTGCATTGAAGAATACTATGGACATTATTTGCGTCGGTCAGACCACCTGGGAGGGCGATTTTCAGAAGGCTATTGTACAGTTGAGTTGCGAATTGGCCGTTCGGCATCGTGTTCTGTATGTCGATTATCAGCATACCGCCAAAGATTGGGTGATGGGCGCACTGGGTCGCCAGAAGGACGTACCTGTACGAAAAATTGCCCGGCTGGAAAGCCCATTGACGACCAAAGCCGGCGAGCAGGGGAGCACTGTACACGTGTGGCAACCGCCCGTGATGCTGCCGATCAACTTCCTACCCGACGCCGCTCACGACCGGCTGCTGACCCTCAACGTGGGTCGGCTATTGACTGGCCTTCGCCGCGTGATAAAGCAGCTTGGCTTTAAAAAACCGCTGATCATCAACGGCATGCACCCAGTTTTGGGCCTGCCGATGCTGGGAAAGCTCAACGAAGCCGCCACGATTTATTACTGTTTCGATGAAATCACGATTTCGCCCTGGATGCGGCAGCACGGTGGGCGCTACGAACAGGACTACCTCCGCAGCGTCGATGCCGTTGTGACGACCTCCGAAACGCTGCGCCGGGTGAAAGCCCAGACGCAACCCAACGCCTTTTGCGTGAAGAATGGCGTGAATTTCGACCTGTTTAGCCAGGTACGTTTGCTGATTGAGAAAAACCCGCCCACCAAACCCGTAGTTGGCTACCTTGGCACTGCCGACGATCGTGTGAACGTCGACATCGTAGAGCACTGTGTAAAAACCATGCCCGACGTGACGTTTCAGTTCATCGGCGAGATCAAAGAGCCAGCTATCATCGATCGCCTAAGTACGTTTCCCAACGTAGTTTTCACGCCGCCGCACAAACCCGAACAACTCCCACCGCTGCTCGCCGGGCTGTCGGCCACGATGATTCCGTTCGTCTGCAACGCGCACACATACACCATCTACCCCTTGAAAATCAACGAGTATCTGGCAGGCGGGTTGCCCGTGGTATCGACGCCCTTCTCCATTCTGGATGATTTTACGGGGATTGTCGCGATGGCCGATACGCCCGAGGCATTTGCCAAATCCTTACGCCACGCCCTAAGCGATCAAGCCCCTGACCGCATTCAGGCCCGGATCGACATGGCCCGCGCCAATTCATGGGCACACCGCGCCGAAGAATTCGAGACCGTATTTGATCAGGTGCTGGCCGGAAAAAAAGTGGTGAACTAGCCGCTCAATAGCGCTTCACGACCCGGACTTTTTCGGCGACTCCAGCCACGTGGAGGTAATACGCGCCGCCTTCCTGACTGACGGTGGCCTGCGGTCGATATACCGAATGATCAACGTAGCGGTATTCATCCTGCTGCCAGCGCTCGCCATCGCTGAATACAAACACCGTCTCCCGATTGCGGAAACCGCTGAATTGCCCCTGTAGATTACCCTGTTTGATAATGGTCATGGCCGAGTTGAGTTAGATAGATTGATGAATACCATGTGCCGCCCATAGCGACTTCAACGCCTCTACCTGCGAGCGGTGCCGATCGATGTGAAAGCGCAGGAATTCGAGCCGCTGCCCGAACGTCATCAGGCCTGAAATAGGGTGTGGATGGGCTTTCCTGAGCAGATCATCTTCCTGGAGAATAGCGCAGAAGTCGGTCAGGCTGGTTTGCAGGCCGTGCAGCGCCGACGACCAGTAGGCCAACGGTCCACCCATACGCGGGGCGGCGACCGCCGGTACCAGTTCTTTCTCCTGCCACGTCCGCCGGATCACCTCCTCGATGGTCAGGTCATCGTTCGGACCGACGCCTTCGTAACTCACCGTACCCGCCCGGATACCCAGCAGCGTTTTCCACATGCCCAGGATACCGCCCTGCTCTGCCCAGAACAGGTGCTCGGTAATGTCCACGGCGCTCCACTGATCGGGGGCTGGTTCCCACTGCGCCGCTGTCTCGTCGAGATCGGCTACCGCGTCGAGGTACCGCTGACGGGCAAGACCAACGTTATGCAGCAGGTGTTGGGTGGTTATCATAACGACTGGTTAGGCAAGGAGCAGCAATATCGCAAAAACACTGACAACCAGCCACCACCGCTTACTAAGCTGCGTTGTATCGACATGCTAGTATGTACGATGATTCTGCCCCCTGAGCAGGATTCACGAAGCAAGAGCACAGGCTCTGTTTATTTTTACCGATTAACCAGCCGATTCCGCTAAAAGGGAAACCCGCCTATCAGGCAGCACACAAGACCTACACTCTGCAAGACAAGGCTCCAGCCAATAACGTAATAGGTATCGACAAGTTGAATAAAAAATGCATTCGTCGTCCAAAAAGAGGCAAGTATGCATAGTAAGCCAATTCCTAAAAGAGCTAATTTATTATCCATTGATTGACTATATACGCAGCGCGTGTCTCAGACAAAAGACGAGTTAACAAATACAAAGTATACTTTATTCAATCCAGTATGCATAGGCGAGCCTATTCAACTATAAAATAAATGTAAACCATGTTTATTACAGACGTTTTTATTAATTAAATTATTAACGGTATGTGTGATACAAAGTACTAAATAGAAAACCGTTAGCGACTAATTGGTATTGGCGTTACGGTATACCCTAATGCTCTCAATTGCTGAATAAGCCCCTGCTTATACATCAGATGCCTATAACCTACCGCAACAAAACAGTTATTGCTTGAAAAAGCGTTCTCTAACAGGCGAACCCATCTATTATTTCGTTGAACCAACAGAGGCGAGCGGCCAGCATTTTTCAGCAAGTCTACATCGAATTCATAATTAATATCAAATCGCTTGTAGGCACTAACTATGTCGCATCCTGTCAAATCATCATCAAGCATCATTTTCATGAACTGAATACTATAGGACGCATACAATGAATCTTGTAAAGAGCTAAACTTTTTAGCCTCTTCGGTTAGCAAACTAACTTGTTCTGTATCTAACGATTGAACCGATTTCCTGTCTTTCATTGCTACTTGCTCAATATGATGGTCCATCAAACCAGCTAAAGCAGAATCCGTCTGACAAAAATTCAGTAAGTATGATCTAGATGTTGTTAATGTAAGTAATAATGGATTTAGCTTATAATAGGCTCTATCCTCTGCTTTTTTCACAAAATCAGAAAAAACCTGATCTTGTGTATTTGTTAAAAGTGAATTCCATTTATCGGTATTCCACCCTGTCTGTTCAGAAGGCGGTTGTTTTCTGGCATCAGAAATGCGTTCTTCAACAAACAGAATAGTTGATCCCTTTAATTTATCAACAACGTTGGTTAATGAATCAAAGAAGTAAGGATTTACTTCATGAAATGTACCAAATAGATACGATTCATTTTTGCTTCCTTCTTTGCTTACTTTCCAGAAAATAGTCCTGGGCTTATCCTGGCTATAAGCATTGGATAAACAAAAAAGTATCAAAGCAATAAATAATCCGTTTCGCATTCAATTTATTGGCAGAAAGCTGGCACCTGACGACTATTCATGAAAGAAGAAGCACTGGATAAATTACATCCTGTCATTCAATGTACCCAAAATATACCAGAATCGAACGTACCTGGTCAGCTAACCTACTTATGCACTCAATACCAGCGGGCAATTAAGGCTATCGTGTGACATCATAGTAGCAAAACGGGGTACGTGCCGGTTAACACGTACCCCGTCTAACGTACCTAGGCAATTTCCAGCTGTCGGTATTTGCCGGGTTGGTCAGGGTCGGGGACGAACCAGGCGGGGTTGCCCTGCTGATCGCGGCCAAGGCGGGCACCGGGTACGGGCGGTTGGTGCGCCAGCCAGGCTCCGGAGGTTGTTTCGGTAACCGACATCGGGAAGAAACCCGCCCGGATGAGTTCGTTGGCACTGTCGATACAGGCATCGCGGATCGTGGCGAGCTCAGCTTCGGTATGGGCTTCGGTAACGAAGCAGGGGAAGCCGTCCCAGATGTGGATGCCTTTCTGCCGCATCAGTGTGAAGAGCAGTTCGCCATAGGGTACATCCTCCGTCCATTTCAGGCGCCACAACGAGCCAAATTGCGCAGCGAACATGGGCAGTTTTAGGCGCGTGAAGGCGGCGTTGAGGCTTTCGGCGATGGTTTCGGCGTGGCGGGTCAGCGTTTTTTGCAGCGCAGGGCCTTTCTCTTTCAGGTGCAGCAACGACGCTTTGGCCGACGCCAGCGCCAGCGGGTGCCGCACAAACGTACCGGCAAAGTAGGTAACACCCACTTCGGGAATCGACTCGTCGCCGTACTCCCAGAAGCCACCGTCGAGCGCGTCCATGAATGATTTCTTACCCGCGATGATCCCGATGGGCAGGCCGCCCCCCACTACTTTTCCGTACGACGCCAGATCGGCCTGGATCCCGAACAAGGCCTGTGCCCCGCCCGGATGCATACGAAAACCAGTAATCACCTCGTCGAAGATGAGCGCCGTGCCCGATGCTTCCGTGATAGCCCGCACTTCCTTTAGGAAAGCGACCGGCTGGAATTCGGCGCGGCGACTCTGCACCGGCTCGACCAGTACGGCCGCCAGTTCGTGCGCCCGTTCGCGGATGATGCGCAGGCTTTCGTCGGTGCCGTAGTCGAGGATAAGCATATTCTGCACCGATTCGGGCATGATCCCCGCCGCCGCCGGGAATGACTTCAGCTTTTTGGTACCACGCACGAGTACCTCATCCACAATGCCGTGGTACGAGCCCGTAAAGGCCACGATCAGCGAGCGGCCGGTGATGGTCCGGGCAATACGCATGGTGCCCAGCACCGCTTCTGAGCCGGTACTGCACAGAGCCGCCCGCTCGTTATTGGTCATTTCGCAGAACAGTTCGCAGACTTCGCCGGCCAGTTCGTGCTGCGGGCCCACTTCAAAGCCATTTTCGACCTGCGCGTGCAGGGCTTCCTTGATGAAATCGGGCTGGTGGCCAAACATGGTGGCACCGAAGCCGTTGAGGGCGTCGATGTATTCGTTACCGTCGACGTCCCAGAGCTTGCTCCCCTTCGAGCGGTTGATCACGATCGGGTAAACCAGTTCTTTGGTCTGCGGCCGGAAACCCGACACCACCCGAGGATCGGCCATCTGAGCGCGGTGTTTCTGCGTGTAGGCTTTGCTACCGGCTGTTTTTGCATTATAGGTCTGGGTCAGTTCGGCCAGAAACTGCTGCTGTTTCGGACCCAGATTGTCCGTTTTTTGCCGCTCGATACGAGCCGTTGCGCCAAACGGTTTTTTTAACTCTACAGCTTCCTCCGGCGTGATGTCGGCGGTGGGCTGGGGACGCGGGGCTGGGGGCGTGGGGGTAGTGGATACGGCCGGAGGTGCAGAAACTGGCGATACGGCGGCTGGGTACGTTGCTGCCCCCTGTCCTATACCGCCCTGCATCAGCGCTACCTGACGGGCCAGTAGCTGCAACTGCTGAGCAATGAGCCCCAGCGCCGAGTCGCCACCGGGTAGGGCGGGCATCGGGTCGAAGCTCGCGGTCCCAGGTCCAGGTACGTTCATCGTAGGTACGTTGCCCATCGGCACTACGGGTGCCGGGGTGGGCGTGGGCTGATGCGTCTCGGCGGGTAGCTGGGCGTCGAGGTAATCGGCAACTTTCTGCGGCGTATCCAGTTCACTGCTCAGCTGCCGGAACGAAATAGGTATCCCAAATGAACCCCGCAGGCTGATCGAAATCTGGGTAAGCAGCAGCGAGTCGAGCCCCAGTTCGAGGAAAGTATCGTTGGCATTCAGATCGCCCAGATCAATGCCAGACGCATCTTCCAATAACGTCTTGATCTTGTTGAGTAAATGTTCGCTTCGCATAGGCGTAGGTACGTTGGCCGGAGCCGGGATGACTAAATTATAGGTTGTATCTGGGATATAGACAGGGGTACTCACAGGCGACGGGGCAACGGGCTCTTCCGCTGGGATTGTCACGTTCATCTGCGTAGGAATCAGCGCCATGTGGCCAGCCGGTGAGTCAATCCAGCACCGCTTGCGGTTAAACGGATAGGTAGGCAACGGGATACGTTTTCCAGCCGAACCGGCAAACACGGCATTCCAGTCGGGCGTGAGTCCGTGTTGCCAAAGCGTACCCAAGGCGGTCAGCAGGGCCTGCTCTTCGGTACGATCGGGATTTGGACGGTGCAGGCTGGCGACCGTCACGACGGGTCGAGTGCCGGCCTGCTGCCGCGCCAGCGTGGTCGAGCTGAAGCCCGGCCCCACTTCAAGTAGTACAGGCTGGCGCAGTTCAAACAGAGTGTCGAGGGCATCGGCAAATCGGACGGTTTCGCGCAGATGCTTCGCCCAGTAGGCGGGGTCGGTCGCCTGCGCGTCGGTCAGCCAGGTGCCGGTTACCGTCGAAACCACGGGTTTCTGCGGTCGCTGCAAGTGGATTTTCTCCACCACGGCCCGGAACGCATCGACTACGGGGTCCATCATGGCCGAGTGGAAGGCGTGGCTGGTCTGCAATACGCGGTTGGGCGTTTGCTGCTTGTCGAGCCGTTGGGCCAGCGCCGCGATGTCTTCGTCGGGCCCCGCTACTACACACAGGCTGTGGCTGTTGATGGCCGCCAGCGACAGGGTTTCGGGCAGGAGCGGCGCCACGTCGGCCGCCGACAGCCGCACCGACAGCATGCTTCCCCGCGGGCAGGCGCTCACTAGCTGGCCCCGCGTCGCGACCAGGTGCAGGGCGTCGGGCAGCGAGAAGACACCGGCTAGGTGCGCCGCAACAAACTCACCGATGCTATGTCCGCAGAATACCGTCGGCTGAATGCCCCAGCTTTGCCAGAGTTGTGCCAAGGCGTAGTTGGTCACGAACAGAGCGGGCTGGGTGTAGCGCGTATTTTTCAGCAGCTCTTTCGCCGCCAGATCTTCATCGTCGGAAAACAGCACCGTCCGGATATCGACATCGAGGTACGGCTGTAACAGGGCCGCGCACGCATCGATCGCCTCTCGATACACGGGTTTCTGGTCGTAAAACGTCCGGCCCATGTTCAGGTACTGCGCGCCCTGACCGGGGAACACAAAAGCCACTTCGCCGGGCTGCTGTTTCAGCACGACACGCGGTGCTTTCGTCAACAAAGCCGGGTCGACAGTGTCTCCGCTGGACACTACCGCAAACTGCCGGTGTGCATAAGCGGGGCGGGTAGTCGCCATCGTATAAGCCACATCAGCTACATCAGCCGTGGCGAGGGCATCGGCCAGTTTTTCGCCATACGCCGTTGCGCTGACGTCGTTTTTCGCCGACCACACTAGTAGAGACGCATTCCCATGCGTCTCCCGCGCGTCAGCCATTTCAGGATGAACAAACGGCTGACGCACAGAAGACGCATGGGAATGCCGCACCGGCGGACCGGTCTCTACATACGCTTCCAACACGACGTGAACGTTGGTGCCGCCGACACCGAATGAACTGACGCCTGCGCGGAGCGGGCCTTCAGCGCTCCAGTCGGTGAGGCGGTCGTTGACGTAGAAGGGACTGCTCCCAAAGTCGATAGCGGGGTTAGGTACGTTGAAATTGATGGACGGCGGCAGTTGACGATGTTGCATCGCCAGCACCGTTTTGATTACGCCCGCCACGCCCGCCGCCTGCGACAGGTGGCCCATGTTGCTTTTCAACGAGCCAATCGCGCAGAATTGGGTCTGGGCCTGTTCGCCAAAGGCCATGCGCAAACCGTCGATCTCGATCGGGTCGCCCAGCGGTGTGCCCGTACCATGGGCTTCTACATAGCTGATGGTAGTGGGGTCGATCTGACCATCAAGGTGGGCGTTGCGGATCGCGGCGGCCTGTCCTTCGGCGCTAGGGGCCGTGAAGCTGCCTTTGCCACCCCCGTCGTTGTTCACCCCAACACCTTTGATGACCGCTAGTATCGGGTCGCCATCGCGTTGGGCGTCGGCCAAGGGTTTCAGGAGCACCACGCCCGCGCCGTCGCTGAAGACGGTCCCTTGCGCTTCGGCATCGAACGACCGACAATGGCCGTCGCGGCTCATCATGGCCCCATCTTCGTAGAGGTGGCCGCTGTTGATGGGGGCTGTAATGCAGGCACCACCCGCCAGCGCCACCGTACACTGCCCGTTCCGCAGGCTCTCGACCGCCTGGGCAATCGCCAGCAGCGACGTCGAACAGGCCGAGTAGACGCTCACGGCGGGGCCCGTCAGGTTCAGTTGGTAGCTGGTTCGGGTAGCGATGTAGTCTTTCTCGTTGACCGTCATTGCCTGAAACGCCCCAACTCGCGCCATCTGCGCCGGATTCGGCAACACATTATTCAGGAAATAGGTGTTGTTGCCACTGCCCGCATAGACGCCCACGATCTCGTCGCGAACCTGCGGCAGGTAGCCGGTCTGCTCCAGCACTTCGTAGGCGATTTCGAGGAAAACGCGCTGCTGCGGGTCCATCAACTCAGCCAACGCGGGCGTAATCCCGAAAAAGGCCGGATCGAACTGATCGGCGTTGGTTATGATGCCCCGCGCTCGAACGTACCCAGGATTGGTGCGCACGGCGGCCGGAATGCTGGCGTCGATCTGATCGGGCGTAAAAAACGTGACGGTCTCACGTCCTTCGGCAAGCACGTTCCAAAGATCGGCGACCGAGTCGGCACCCGGAAACCGGCCCGCCATACCGATGATGGCGATGTCGCCGCCTTCAGCCCGACGGGGTGAGGCAGATTGTCGACCCTTCTTTTGGGTAGTAGCCCCCTGCCCACTCAGGTACGTTGCTAATCCGGCGACGGTAGGGTATTGATACAGTTTGGTAATAGGCAGTGTCTGACCCCGTTGGGCCAGTTGAGCCACGGTCTTCTGCGCCAGCAGCGAGTTACCACCCAGTTCAAAAAAGTTGTCGTCGAGACCAACGGGGCTGATTCCTAACAGCTCGATCCAGATGGCCGCGATAGCTTTTTCCTGTTCCGAAACCGGCTCCCGAAACAACGTACCCAGCGCGGGGCGGGTCGATTCGGGTTTAGGCAGGCGCAGCTTATCCACTTTACCACTAGTGGTGCGGGGTAATTCAGTCAGTTCAATGATATGCGCCGGCAGCATGAAGTCGGGCAGCGTTGCGGCCAGTTTGGCGCGCATATCGGCGACATTGGCCGTTTGCTCAGGCGCCATTAGCACATATGCCACGATACTTTTCAGGCCTGCTTCGTTTTCCAGAGCCACCGCCACCGCCACCGCCTGTTGCACGTCGGGCAGGTGTGCCAGCGCTACCTCGATCTCGCCCAGTTCGACCCGGTTGCCGCGGATTTTCACCTGATCGTCGGCCCGACCCTGAAAATCGAGCAACCGTGCGCCGATGCTGTCAGGTACGTAGCGGGCCAGATCACCAGTACGGTAGAGGGTCATGAGCCCTTTTTCCGGATGCTGCCATTGAATAAAGCGTTCAGCCGTGCGCTCAGGCTGATTCAGGTAACCCAGCCCCACGGGTGACCCGCCAATGCACACCTCCCCTACCTCGCCATCGGGCAAAAGCGTCAGCGTTTCCGACAGAATCAGCACCTCGGCGTTGGCAATGGGCGAGCCAATAGGCGGCAGTTTGGGCCAGTTGGGCGCGTCGCCGGTCAGTTTGTATTGCGTCACCCACACACTCGTTTCGGTGGGGCCATACACATTCATCAGCGTAGCGGTGGGCAACTCGGTAAAAAACCGGCGGATTTGCGGCGTAATGCGGAGGCGTTCGCCACCCGTGATAATCTCCTCAAGCGAAGTCGGGAACAGCCCCTGCGCCTCGGCCGCTTCACATAGGTATTGCAGCACGACGTAGGGCAAAAAGACCCGATTGATGGCGTTATCGACCATAAACCGCAAGAGCCGACCGGCGTCGAGGCGGTAACTATCGTCGATCAGATAGACCGTGCCACCGGTACTGAGCGGCAGGAAGATTTCCTGAAACGAGGCGTCGAAGCTAAGATGACAAAATTGAAGCGTGCGGCTGCCAGGGCGCGCCGGACCATGCGCGGCTTCCCAATGCAACAGGTCGATTAACCCGGCGTGACCCAGACAAACCCCTTTGGGTACGCCCGTTGACCCAGACGTATATAATACACAAACATACGGCGTCTGCTGGTGCGGCTCGGGTACGTCGGCTGGCGCCTCTTCGTTAGTACGCACTTCGGTCAGGCCCAGCCCGTTATACAAATTTTGTGCCAGGTCAGTAAGCACATGCGTCAGTTGCGCATTGTCGATCAATTGCCGAAGGCGACTGGCTGGGTACGTTGGGTCGAGAGGCAAGTAAGCTTTGCCGGCTTTTAGTATCCCCAGTAATTGACTCACCAACGACAGTCGGCGGGTTGTATCGATACCGATAATAGGGGCGTCCGGAGCCTGACTGAGCAGTTGATTGGCAATCCGATTAGCGGCTTCGTTCAGTTGCGCATACGTTTGAACAGCCCCTTCGATTACTACAGCCGGCTGATCGGGGTAGCGACTAGCCATCGCCTCAACGAGTTGCTGAACCTGCTGCGCTTCCGTAAACTGATTGGTCTGTTCGGAAAAAGGTGACGGGTCGTTTAAACGGGGCGTCTGCATAATAGAGTCAACTCAGGCGGTCATCAGGGTCAGCACCAATACTGTGCCCGTATAGCCATAGCCTTTAGACGAAGTCATCCGCACCGGGCCACATTGAGTTTACTTATTGTGGTAACAAATAGGAAAAAGCTATAGACTATTGGTAAAATCTATGTAATCTATACTTAAGTATATGATACCAATTTGTTTTACGTTTTTTGACAATTCCATGAATATAATGTAGTAAACAAAATCTACATTCATATATATATGGACATACACTAATTAGATATTCTATAGAAAGACTAGTGTTTATGAAGGAATTTAAAAGTGACTAGCAACCTCTCAATCAATTTCAATCTCAGAACCTTACTTATTTCCTGTGAAACATACCATCGTCTGTGAGTCCTTACCCAACTTACGATCATGTCTGACAACGGCGCACTGGGTAAATATAGCCTTTAACCAGTAGTAAATAACTGATAATGAACACCTAACGAATAGGTGGTTACGTAGCATTTATCTGGTGAAGGAGAGGCCGCTCAACTCGTAGCGGTGGGCGATCTGTTCCCGGCTGAAGCGAGGAGTTGACCAGTTTGGGGATTGTCTCCAAGCGGCTATCTAGCAACCGACCGCCTAATAAACCGTCAGTTAAATCGTAATTAACGACTGTGACGTATGAAACTAATACCTAGTCTAAAAGCATGTATTTAACGAACTGGCCGGGAGATACAAAAAGAGAATCGACAGCACTGGCTATACAGTGCCTCCACGTAGTCGATTCAGCGTAGCGTAACACGTCAGTTTTTTTACACCCATAATGCCTGCCGCGCACGACTAGATTTCAGCAATTGTCGTGCCAGATTTCTCCAAAAAAGAAGTAGCAGGGAAAACCTAGCCATAATGAAAACGTCATTGAAACACTTGCTTATCGTTGAGGAAAACCCACACATCGTAACGGTTTTAACCCAAACCTTAAGAGCTGACTATCAGATAACAGTAGCCACCAATAGCCGCGACGCCGTTCGCATGTTGATCCAAGGCCGCAAGTTCGACTGTGTGATTACCGAGCTTGACCTGCCCTTCTTCGACGGTCTGGAGTTGATTAAACTGGTCCGTATGAGCAAACTCATGGGCCGCACCCCCATTCTTGTTTTATCAGAAGCGTTTGACAGCGATACCCGGATTGCCTGCCTCGAAGCCGGTGCCGACGGGCACATCGCCAAGCCGTTCAATCCGCTTGAAGTAAAAGTGAAGCTCCAGTCGATGACTGGCCGCTCTGTGCTGGGCATAGAGAAAGCAGAAGCGCAAGCCGTACCGATTCATTCAGCCTTGCTGAAACGATTCTGGTCGCCAGGTTCCCTGAATCTATAATCGAACCGTACCAGGTCAAACGCCTCATTGACGCTGGTAACAGATGCCGGAAACCATGTCTGCTTTTCCCACACACCACAACACTTCACCGACTATGAATGGGCAGCAAGCGCCATGCTTAGTGCTGGTCGATAAAAATGAGGCCGTATTTAGCCAAATCAGCGACTGGCTGGATGCTTCGTGCCTGATCCGCTGGTATCAGCGGATGGACGATGCCATTGCCTGGGTACGTGACCGCCGATCTACCTCGCTCATCATCATCAACGAAACCGAAGCCCAAGCCGACTCACTGGCTGCCCTTCGCGACCTGACTATACAGCGCAGTGTACCGATTTTGCTGCTCTGCCAGACCGTTACCGACCGGGTAACCCAGCTGGCCATGCACACGGGCGTCACCGATCTGCTTACGCTGACCGATCCGACCCATCTGGAGCGCCGGATCAAGTTTTTCCTGACGCTGATGCGCCGGGTCGCTACTCAGCCCGACGCGGAAGTGGAAGGGCAGGCCTTTACCTTTCAATTACCGACCTGGAAACGCGCCATCGACATCGCGGCCTCCCTGCAGGCACTGATCGTGTTCAGCCCGCTGATGCTGCTGGTGGCTATTCTCATCAAACTCGACTCGAAGGGGCCGGTATTTTTTAAATCGAAACGGGTGGGTTCCAACTACCGCGTTTTCGATATGATCAAGTTCCGCACGATGCGGACCGATGCGGCCACGATGTTGAAAGACATGGCCTCAGAAAACCTGTACAACACTAGCGGTGTCAGCGACGAAACCCCGCAGGTGAAAGATATCTGCGAAGAATGTGCGTTGATTGCTTCATCCTGCCAGCGCAAGCTCTTCCACAACGACCGCTTTGTCTGCGAACGTCAATACCTCAAACAGGGCGAGAAAGGCGCCACGTTTGTTAAATTCCGGAACGACCCGCGCATTACGCGCCTTGGTCATTTCCTGCGCAACAGCAGCATCGACGAACTTCCGCAGCTGATCAACATCCTGCGTGGCGATATGTCGCTGGTTGGGAACCGCCCACTACCCGTATACGAGGCCGAAAAACTTACGGCCGATCAGACGGTGAAGCGCTTCGCGGGGCCCAGCGGCCTCACGGGCTTGTGGCAAGTGCAGAAACGCGCTAAAGGTGAAGCCAAAATGGACGAGCAGGAGCGCATTGCCCTCGATATCAAATACGTCGAAACGTTCTCGTTCTGGAACGACATGAAAATCATTTACCAGACGTTTTTCAGCCTTTGGCAGCAGGAAAACGTCTAATTGATCGACGAAGGCGCTCGGCAGGCTAAACGGTAATTAACGCACGACGATGTGCTGCCGAAGCGCCACTTCACCGCTTGTCGTTTACTACTCACCGTTTCTGGTTCCATGCTGCTTATCCTTCTCTTCTGGTTATTGTTTGCGCTGGTCGTGTATACGTACCTGGGTTATGGTCTCCTGCTGTGGGGCATCGTGCGGGTACGTCGGGCCCTGGGTATTGGCCAGCGAGTATTGCCGCCAATGGGCGAACCCGCCGATGTAACGCTGGTTGTGCCGGCCTATAACGAGATCGACTGCCTGCCTGCCAAGCTACAAAACTGCCTTGATCAGGATTACCCCGCTTCCCGGCTTCATTTACTGTTCGTGGTCGAAGGATCGACCGACGGTTCGGCCGAATGGCTGGAAGCGCAGCGCGCCAACGTACCCAACCTCACTATCCTCTCCGGGACGGATCGGCTGGGCAAAATCGTGGCGATGAACAAAGCCATGAAGCTGGTAAAAACGCCGCTCGTCATCTTCACCGACGCCAACACGCACCTTAACCCCGAGGCGGTCTCGCGGCTGGTTCGGAAGTTCGACCTGCCCAACGTAGGGGCCGTAACGGGCGAAAAACGCATTCAGTTGGAAGCGGCCGAAGCCGCCACAGGCAGCGGCGAAGGACTTTACTGGAAATACGAATCGTTTCTGAAACGCCTTGACGCCGAGTTGCACACCATTGTGGGAGCCGCGGGCGAGTTGTTTGCTATCCGTACCGATCTGTTTGAGCCTGTTGAAGCCGACACCCTGCTCGACGACTTCATGATTTCGTTGCGGATTGCCGCGCGCGGCTACCGGGTCGAGTATGAACCCAACGCCTACGCACTCGAACGGCCGTCGGCGGCGATTCGGGAGGAACAAAAACGCAAAGTTCGTATTGCGACCGGCGGCTTCCAGTCGATCGCCCGGTTGCGGCCGCTGTTCAACATCGGCCGGTATGGCTGGTTGAGTTTTCAGTACGTATCCCACCGAGTGCTGCGCTGGGCGGTAACACCTTTTTGCCTGCCCCTGCTGCTGCTACTAAATGGGCTGATCCTGCTACAATTGGTATACCAGCATGCCTCGTTGATCGCAATTGGCTTCTGGACCGTTATGTTACTTGGCCAAATTGCCTTTTACAGTCTTGCCTGGATCGGGTATCGGCTCGAAGATCAACAGACTCGCTGGAAGCCTGCTTTTGTTCCCTTCTACTTCACGTTTATGAACTGGTGCGTGTTGCAGGGGTTCATACGCTACCGACGCGGGGGGCTTTCTGGCATTTGGGAGAAAGCCACGCGAGCCGCCTGACGGCTCCCCGATAACCTACCGCCCGTGCAATTAGTGGGCAAGAGATCGCTTTCGGGCCGTAAATTTCCCCTGTTAAAAAAATAGGTTCTCTATCCTGTGTATGTATCCCCGCGATGCTGTGACAGGTTGGCACACTTTTCGTCAGAATAGATAGACAGCCTACGTCAAAAATCCCGTCGACCCTCGTCGGGTTGTCCATTTTAATCGCCCATGAACCGCTTGGTATCATTGAGTTCTTTTTATCGCTTTTCCAGCAGTCTATTAACCATAGCGATTATCTTCACCTCCGTTCGTGGCTACGGGCAGAATACAGGAGCGCGGGGTATGGTATCGTTCGGTAAATCGGCGGGGTTAGCCAGTGACACACTGTATCTGGACGTCAATCAGGATATTGCCGTGCAGTTGTTACCGTTTGAGCAACTATTGAAGGTGGCCATTGCTTACTCGCCCCTGATGAAATACCAGCGTGAAGTGGTAGGCATTGCTGATGCCGCCACCAGTGTAACCAAAGCGCAGATTTTGCAGAACGTGAGCGCGAGTGGCGGGTACGCGTGGACTAATCAATCGCTGGGCGGCAACACCCGGTCGAGTGTGCCGGTTACGCCAGGCACAGGCACACCGGGCACCAACCCGGACGTGAACACGAATACGTCGGGACTGCAACTGTCCAATGGCTACCGGGCGGGTGTTGATGTACGCATTTCCTTGTTCGATCTCTTCGGCCGCAAACACCAGATTCGGCAGGCAGTGGCGAATCAGCGGGCAGCCGAAGCGCAGCTCGACGTACTCGAACTCCAGCTACGGCAGCAGTTGATTACGTTGTACCAGGATATGATTACGTCGCAGCAGGTGTTGAAGGTGCGGTTGCTCGACGAACAGGCGTCACTGGCGGCCTACCGCATCGCCGAAGCCGAATTGCAGAAAGGGACCATTACAGCGACGGCCTTTGCCGCCTCTACTACCCAGTATGCACAAACCAAATCGCTCTCAGAACAACTAAAAGGCGATTTCTTGAAACAGGTTCACTTTTTTGAAGCCCTGATGGGTGTTCCCATTCAACGGCTGAAACGATAAAATATGGGTTCAACGATCAGGGTCTAGCAGTCAACGAGGCACCGCCATCTGAGATAGAGATTATGGTGATACCTTGACCGTTGGCCATCGACTATTGAACGCTCTCTGCTTATGTCACTCGACGGATTTTTAAGGCTAATGAAACAGCACGCGCTGCTGTTTGTACTGCTGCCGGCCATTACGGCCGCGACAGCCTTCTATGCCACGCGCCATGAGAAAAAGGTCTATAAGTCGGAGTCGACACTCTACACCGGGCTGGCATCGGGCTATAACCTGCTGAGCGACCGGCAATCGTCGTTTATGGACCGCTCGACGGGCGCCTTTGATAACCTCATGACCACGCTCACGTCCAAAGAAACGCTGTTGCAAGTGGGCATCAACCTGCTGGCCGATCATCTTCAGCTCCGCGAGTCGGATAGCCTGGTGCTTGGCTGGAACGGCTACCAGTGGCTTGAGCAGGAACTGCCCCGGCCCATGCGTGATGAGTTGGGTCTGTTTGGCCCCACGCCAAGGCTGCGGAAAGCATTAGACAGTCTGGCCAAAGCCGCCACGCCAAACCCCATCAAGACCCTGCTCTTCACCTCCGACTCGCCATATTCGGTTGAGAGCCTGATGATGAAACTGAAAGGGTCGCCGCGCAAGAACAACAATGACGTACTCCTGATGGAGTATGAGGCCAACGATCCTGCCGTAGCGCAGAAAACGTTGATCTACGCCATCGACGTGCTCAACGAGCGCAACACCCAGTATAAAACGTCGGAAACCAACTCGGTTGTCAAGTATTACGAGGGTCGGTTGGGTGCAGCCAAGACCAAACTCGATCAGGCTGAAGCCCGGCTGCGCGCCTTTAACGAGAACAATCAGGTACTGGACTACGACGAAGAGGCCCGTAACGTAGCCACCGCCCGCGAAGCTCTCACCGACCAATACAACCAGGAACTGATGCGTCGCGATGCCGCCAAGGCCTCGCTCGACGCCATCAACAAGCGCATGGGTCAACAGGGGAACGTATCGGCTGCCAACAGCGACCTGGCCGATAAGCGCCGCAAACTGGCCACCGCCGAGACCCAACTGGCCAATGCACAGGCCTATGGACAGCCCCGGCACGTCCTTACCAAACTACAGGCTGCCGCAAATCAGGCCGCCGAGGAGCTGAGAACCAGCGCCCAACGCTACGACGCCGTTACTAGTACTTCCGACGCGCTGCCGCAGGCGACTCTCGCCGCCGACAAGTTGAACAAGCAGCTTGAGTACGACGAGTCGGTTGCACGCCTGCAGGTCTACGCCCGGCGCATGAATGAATACCAGAGCAAGACCAACACCTATGGTCCGCTGGGTTCGCAACTGCGTCAGCTAACGCTCGACCGCGAACTGGCTGAGCAGGAATACAAATCACTGAAGCAGCAGGTTGATCAGTCGCAGACCCGCAAGCAGGACGTTGAAGTTGGGGGTAAGCTTCAAATTCTCGATGCGCCAAACTTCCCGCTCGAGCCGCAGGCTTCGAAACGTAAGCAGATGGTGATCATTGGGATCGGTGTAGGGATTTTCCTGGCGTTGTTGCTGACGGCCCTGCGCCTGTGGCTCGACAAACGCATTCAATCACCTGAGCAGGCCGAAAGCCTAATCGGGTTACCAGCATCGGCTTTTTTCCCCGTCGTAAAAAATCCGCTGTCGACAGCCAAAGCCGCCCGCGCGGCGCGAGTCATGTTCGAACAGTTGTTCAACGCCATCAACATCGAGATCGCGCAGGTAAAAGACAAGCCGTACCCACCCGTTATTTCGCTTTTTAGCGTGTTGCCCAAACAGGGTAAAACGTGGGTCGCTAATGGCCTGCTCCGGCTTGCCGAAGAGTCGGATCTGCGCGTGGCCTATTGCTATCCCGCAGTAACGGGCAAAGAACGCCGGGAATTGAATCTGGGGATAACGTACCTGCCGTATACGGTTAAGTCCGATTTCATGAACGTGACCAGTGTCGATTACCTGATCGACGCCGAACACGAGTTTGACTCGACGCAGTTCGACCGGATTTTCCTGGAAATGCCCGCGCTGGTTAATCA
Organism: Fibrella musci; assembly: GCF_041321105.1. Classification (NCBI taxonomy): domain Bacteria; kingdom Pseudomonadati; phylum Bacteroidota; class Cytophagia; order Cytophagales; family Spirosomataceae; genus Fibrella; species Fibrella musci. The sequence goes on from NZ_JBGGWD010000002.1 coordinate 709,314, forward strand.
TCAGATGCCGGTATACCTGCTAAAAAATACTGCCTTATCCCTGCTGATCGTCGACGCCAACAGCACCTGGAGCCGCGCCGAAAAGCAACTTATGGCCCTGTATGAGCGCATTACGCGGCAGTCTACCTTGCTGGTATTGAATAAAATAGGTGGTGACTACATCGACAATGCCAGCGCGGCGGTCGACATAGAAACACCTGAGCAAAAACGGAAACTTCAAACTGAGCGCAGAGGGTAGATTAAAATAGCATTAAAACCTATCTTTGTCTAAACGCTGCTGACTATAGTACATGTCTATCGCACCACCCCTACGCGCTGTTGATTTTGATCCGTTTGCCGGACCCGAGCTGTTTGGAGTGGTTCCTATGACCGAATCACAGGCCGAAATCTGGTTGGCCTGTCAGTTCGGAGGCGATGCAGCCAGTCGATCCTACAACGAGTCGGTTTCGCTGCGTTTTACGGGAAAACTGGATGTCGATGCGTTTGGAAGAGCCTGGGCCATGCTGGTGCGTCGGCATGAGGCGCTCCGCTCTACGTTCAGCCCCGACGGGCAGCATCTGTGCATCCTGGCCGATCTGGCCATTCCCCTTCAGGTTATCGATCACAGCGATCAGCCCGACAAAGCCGCTACGGCCGTTGCCGAGCTGACCGATGCCGACGCGCACCATCTTTTCGACCTGGAACACGGGCCGCTGGCAAAAGCCACGCTGCTGATCCTGTCTGAAACGGCTCACCATTTTACGCTGACGGCCCATCACATCGTTTGCGATGGCTGGTCGACGGGGATTCTCTTGCAGGATCTTGGGCAATATTATTCGGCCTATGTCCGGGGCCTGTCGCTGAGTTTGCCACCCGCGCCGCAGATCAGTCAGTTTGCCCTCGAGCAGCAGGCCTTTCTGAACAGCGATACGTACCGGGAAAGCGAAGCCTTCTGGCTCGATCAGTACAAAACGGGAGTGCCGCAAATCGACCTGCCGACCGACGTACCCCGGCCTCGGCAACGTACCTACGCCAGCCACCGTTACGATGTAGCCCTGGACGCCACGTTGGTTCAGCAACTGAAGCAGGTAGGTGTGAAAGCGGGCAGCAGCTTTGTGAGCACCCTCACGGCTACGTTTGAGCTCTGGCTGAGCCGCCTCACCAAACAGACCGATGTGGTGCTGGGCCTCCCCGCCGCCGGGCAACCCGTCGCCGACCGTTACTGGCTTGTTGGCCATTGCGTCAGCCTGCTGCCGCTGCGCAGCACCCACCGAGGCGACGAAACGTACCTGACGTACCTGCGCCGCCGCCGCACTGAGTTACTCGATGTGTTTGAGCATCAGCGTATCACCTTCGGGCGGCTATTGAAGAAACTGCCTATCCCCCGCGATCCGTCGCGCGTGGCGTTTGTACCGGTCGTCTTCAACGTCGACATGGGTCTCGATGAAGGCGTAGCGTTCGACGGACTGTCGCTGCAACTGCTGAGCAACCCGCGGGCGTTTGAAAACTTCGAATTATCGCTTAACGCGACGGGTTCCGAACAGACACTGATTCTGGAATGGTCGCACAACGCCCACCTCTTTTCCGCCCAAACCATCGCGACGTTCCACGCGTCGTTTGTCGACTTGCTGAAAGCAGTGGTGGCCCATCCTGATCAGCCGCTGGCTACGCTTGGAGTAGCGCCCGAGGCGCCGAAGCCCCTGAACGGACATGCCAAGACCATTGCTGCCCCCCCAACGGACTTACCGGCCAAAGGCAGTGGCTATACGCGTGAAAAAGGGCTTACCACCCTGCTGTCCGACACAGCCAGCCGGTTCCCGGATAAAGTAGCTATTCGCTTCAAGCAGGAGTCGCTGACCTACGCCGACCTGGACAAACAGGCCAATCAGGTGGGGCATGCGCTGCGGGGGCAGGGGATCCGGCCGGGCGATCGCGTCGGGCTTGCCATTGATCGGTCGTTACCGCTGATCGTGGGTATGTTGGGGATTATGAAGGCGGGGGCGACCTATATTCCCGTCGACCCGCAGCACCCGACCGACCGGATCAATTACATCCTGACCGATGCCGGTTGCGTAGCCCTGCTGACGTCGACTGCCCACAAAGGTCGGTTCGATCTGCCCAATACGCGTGAGTTGTTGGTCGAAACGCTCTGGCCAACACTGAGCCAGTACCCACAGACCGTACCCGATCAGCAGCCGACTGGTGCCAACATTGCATATATCCTCTACACGTCGGGCACGACCGGCCGCCCTAAAGGCGCGCTGATCCGGCATCATAGCGTGGCCAATGTGCTTTTCAGTGTGGCCAACGAGCCGGGCCTGACGCATACCGACAAAACCATCGCGCTGGCGACCATTGCCTTCGACTTGGCGGTGGTTGAAATCTACACGCCACTGCTCGTCGGTGCCGAACTGCTGCTAATCGACCCGGCAACGGCCCGGAATGGCGAGGCCCTGGCGCAGGTGCTTGGCGATCCGTCGATCACGTTCATTCAGACCACACCCGCCACCTTCCGGGTGTTGCTCGAAGCGGGTTGGCGCGGCCACAAGGCATTGCGCGTGATCTCCTGCGCCGAAGCCCTACCGATGGATCTGGCGCATACGCTGCTCGATCTGTGCGCCGAACTCTGGAATTATTACGGCCCTACCGAAACGACCATCTACGCCACTGGCAAGCGCATCCGCAAAACCGACGAGCGCATTACTATCGGTTCGGCCATTGCCAATACGCGCATTTACATCGTCGACGAAAACGGTCAGCTCATCACCGACGGCCAGCCTGGCGAACTTTGGATTGCGGGCGAAGGCGTGTCGAACGGCTACTTGAATCAGCCTGAACTGACTGCCGAAAAATTCATCAACAACCCGTTCTCGGCTACCCCGGAGAAAATCTATCGCACGGGCGATCTGGGTCGTTACCTGAACAGCGACACCGCCGATGCGCCTACCACAGGCGATGTTGTCTATATGGGCCGTATCGATCAGCAGGTAAAGATTCGTGGCTTCCGTATTGAACTGGGCGAGGTTGAGCACACGCTGGCCAAAAGCAACACCATCAAAGAAGCGGTGGTCATGGCTCGCGAAGACCGCCCCGGTGATCAACGGCTGGTGGCTTACATCGTTCCCGACCTGAGCCAGTTCGACAACACAGGCATGGACTGGCAGCAGCGCTGGGACACCATCTATGAAGCGGGCGTAAAAAGCCAGACCGATCACGCTACCGCCGAGCTCGACCTCGACGTGGTCATTGCTGAACAGTTATCCAACCAGACCGACATCCGGCAGCAGGCCGACGAGTGGCTGGCCCAATCGCTGAAGCGGTTGCGCGCGCTACACGCCAAACGGGTGTTGGAAGTGGGATCGGGAGCCGGACAATTGCTCTTTGAACTCGCCACCGACACTGACCTCTACATTGCCACCGACTACGCCCAAACGGCCATCGATAACCTGAATCAGCGCGTTCAGGCCAACCCGATCGGCAAGGGGCAGGTGCGGGCGCAGGTAGCTATGGCCGATGACTACTCGATGGTCGAACCGGCATCGCTCGATCTGGTGCTGATTCACAGCGTGGCCCAGTATTTCCCCGACGTCCGGTACCTGTTGAAGGTAATCGAAGGGGCCGTCAACGCGACGCAGGCAGGCGGTTGCGTGTTTGTGGGCGACATGCAGAGCCGCCGCTTACAGGTGCAACACCATACCTTCGATCAGTTGCAGCGCACCGCCGACAGCCAGCGCGTGGCCGATTTCCGCCGCATTGTGGATCGACGCGTAAAGCTCGATGATGAACTGATGGCCGATCCGGCGTTCTTCTACCTGTTGCCCACCCTGTTGCCAACCATTGGGGCGGTGGACGTGCAGTTGCGCGAAGGCCACGCCCTCAACGAAACCACCAAATACCACTTCGACGTTTGGCTTTACGTGGGCAAAGGCGCCGATCAGGTCCCTCCCCAACTCCCCGCCGATCAAACGATTGACTGGGTAGCAATCGGTTCGACTGAGGCGCTGGAACAACAGCTTCGCCAATCGCCAGACCAGGTTCTTCGGCTGACCAACGTACCCAACGCCCGTACCGCCATTGACCACGCGCTCGTTGACTGGCTGGCCAACGCTGCCGACGACCAACCGCTGGGTGAACTAAAAAACCGGCTGAGCAACGTACCTGCGGGCATTGATCCCGATCTGTTCTGGCCACTGGCTGAGCGGCTGGGCTTCCGCGCACATGTGCGCTGGGCTTCCGACGGGGCCGACAACCGGCTCGAGGTAGTGTTCATTCCGCAAAACCGGGCCAATGACCTGCCGCCACAACCGGCGAGCCTCAACCTCACCGACGCCGCCCCCCGCGACTTCGTCAATGAGCCCCACGCGCCGCTACCAGCCATCTCGAAGGAGCAACTACGTACCTGGCGACAGGAAGCAGCCCAGGCCCTACCCGACTACATGGTCCCGACGGATTTTGTGGTGCTGCCCCGCTTCCCGATTACGCCCAACGGCAAAATCGACCGCAAAGCCCTGCCCGCTCCAGCCGACGTTCGCCCCGAAGCAGCCCCGGAATCGACCAACAGCCAACCGACCACGCCTGAAGAAAAACTACTGGCTGGCGTATGGAGCAGCGTACTGGGTATCGACACCATCGGTCTCGATGACAATTTCTTTGAGTTGGGTGGTCACTCCATGATCGCCGTACAGGTGATGACCCGGCTCGAAAAACAGACTGGCAAACGCCTGCCGTTGGCATCGCTTTTCGAGTATCCGACCATCCGGGCACTGGCCACGCTCATTCATGAAGATGCGCCAGAGGTGAGGTCGTGGCAGTCGTTGGTGCCCATCCGGCCCGCTGGCAACCGCGAGCCGCTCTACATTGTGCATGGCGCCGGGCTGAACGTGCTGCTGTTCAATGCCGTCGCCAACAATCTCCATCCAGACCAACCCGTCTATGGCCTACAGGCCCGGGGGCTGAATGGTGTTGACGAGCCGTTCCGCAGCATCACCGAAATGGCCGAAGCCTACGTATCGGAGATTGTACAACATAACCCCACCGGTCCCTATTCGCTCAGCGGCTTCTCGTTTGGGGGAATTGTCGCCTACGAAATGGCCCGGCAACTGCTGGTACAGGGCCGCGAGGTGAGCCTGGTAGCGCTGTTCGACGCCTACGCCTACGACGCCGGCCGTAGCAATCCGTGGTGGCAACGCAAAGCCAATGGCATCAGCGAATTCATGGGCAAGGTGGGACACACGCTCCGGCTCGTCAGAAAGCATGGTTTCCAGGGCGTTTCGTATAAGATGCAGTCAATCGATCGTAAGCTGATCAAGCAATACTGGTGGCTCAAGCCCAGCCATCGGGTCCATCATGTCTTGCAGCGGATGGCGATTCGGGCCTACTGGCAGCTCAAATTTGGGCAGGCACAACAACAGGAAGCCATCTTCGATACCACGTTCCGCATTGAGGCGATCAACGACGTGGCCCTCGAAAACTTCCAGCTCCTGCCCGCTGATCTGGAGGTGCACCTCTTTCGCGCTACCATTCAGACATTCTTCATGGACGATTATGCCTATTACGGCTGGCAAGATTTTGCCCGCAAAGGCGTTCACGTCTACGACGTACCTGGTGAACACAGCTACATTTTTGCGCCTCCTAACGACAAAGAGTTTGCCGCCAAGCTACAGGCCGTACTCGATCAGCGGGGTAAATAGAATAGCAACGTACCTGATCGCAGAAAGGGCGTTAGACAAGTTTGTCTAACGCCCTTTTGTTTTGAAAAGCCATGCCTTATTGGTGAAATGACGTACCGATAAACTGAAGCGCATCGGGCAGGCCGGTTCGCCAATACGTCCAGGTATGTGCGCCATCCCGAACCCGGTATTCGTGCGGAATTTTCCGATCCGTCAGTACGATGTGCAGCCGGGCATTGGCGGTGCTCAGAAAATCGTCGTCGCCGCAGTCGATATACCAGCGCACTTTTTTCAAATCGCTCTCGGGCGCCGACGAAGCCAGTGTGAGCGGGCTGTTGCGCTTCATATGCGCCGTAATGCGCTCGTCGCCTTTTACCGCGCCACTAAACAGCTGGGCGAAAATCGTATTGTACTGCTCGTCGGGCATTGTTTTCATGGATTCTTCCGTGAACACCGCCGCACTCAGCGCCGCACAGGAGCCGAACAAATCGGGGTGGTGCATCGCCAGCAACAGCGAGCCGTGCCCGCCCATCGACAACCCCGACACAGCCCGAAAGTCGCGCTTGGTCCGGGTGCGGTAGCTGGAATCGATATGCGGAATGAACTCGGTCACGAACATATCCTCGTAGCGCACCTTATTCTGGAAATCGTTCATGTACCAGGTAACACCCGCATCAGGCATCACCACAATCATGGGCGGCAGCGTCCCGTTTTTGATGCCTTCATCGAGCAGCCGGTCGGCCTCGCCAAACTGAAGCCAGCCGGTTTCGTCGTCGGTGTAGCCGTGCAGCAGATAAACCACCGGATAGCGGCGGTTCGACACGTAATAGTCGGGTGGCAGGTAAATGGAGTAATGAACGGCGCGGTTCAGCAGCGAGCTTGACATCGAGACCCGCTCAAGCAGGTGCGGCTGCGGAGCCATCACCACCGGCATTGGGCTAGTGGGCAGGTTGGAACTGGTTTGGCGGCGGCGATTCTGGGCGTGAGCGACCGTTACAAAGCCGAGCAAAACCAGCAAAATCAGGTGGCGCATAGATCGATTTACCATAATAATGACCAGAGTTCGTTGTCTACGCTAATAACGCTCGCCCGCGCCCGAACCGCTGAAATCACCTCCACCAAATCGTAAATGTGGCTGATTTTGTGCATTAGCAGTAGCCTGTATGCTCGCAATCGTGCCAATGTGCTTCACCAACGCATGGGGCGGCTCGTCGTCGGGCTCGTCGGTGAAGCCGTGGCGCGGCTGACGTAAATACCGAATCAGCAACACCGCTACACCAATCAGTAGTGTTCCATCCACCGCCAGCGTAACCGACCGCGGCCAGGTGATGTAGTAGTGCTGGAAAGTCGCCACCGCCGCCGCTACGCCCAACGTACCCAGAATCAGCAACATGCGATTCCGCTGCCGGATACCAATCGTCAGGTACGTGATGGGCAGGCCGAAGGTGAACAGCCAGAACAAACCGGGTAGCGCAATCTGTGGCGACACCGGGGGACGGCGATCGAGCAGCAGGGCGTTGAGTTCGCGTACAACAAAGTAGTTACCCGCCGCCAGCAACATGCCCAGCGACAGCCAGCGCACTACGCCCAGCGCTTCGGCATAGTAGGCCCGCCGGGGCTCTTTCCGAACCAGCACAAACAGCAGCCCGGATACGCCCATCAGTACAAACGGCATCGCCGATTGGCCCCAGCTGAAATCGAGCAGCCGGTCGAAAATGAGACCGTAGAACAAGCCGAGGGCAATGTAGCTCAGCATGACGTCGCCCGAGTACCAGATCAGCGCCAGCAGCACCGGCAGCGCCAGCAGCGCACACATCCAAAACGGCGGATACTGCCCGCCATAACCGTTTGCCACGAACTCGATCAGGCCCCAGCTACCAATACCCGCCGCCGCCACCAGCAGCGCATTGTCGGTACCGTTCCGGCAAATCTGATTCTTTTGAACGAAATAGCGGGTAAACCACACGATCCCTACAGCATATACAATCGATAAGGTTGCGAAGACCACCGACCCGCTCACCGAAAACGCTTCGAACTGAATCATAAACAGTCCGTAGAGGCTCAGCACCGCCAGGATCGCAAACAGAAACGCCCCAATTTCAAGCCAGGGGTTGGTTTGTCGGAACCGCTTCGGGAAGGCTTGCTGAATGGCGGCAATCTGTTCGGGCGTAACCAGTTTCTGGGCTTTCCACCGATCGACCTGCCGCAGAATTTCGCGCTCGTCAATATGATTGGGATCGTAAAGCATAGGAGTTCAGGTAAGTTAATTCAGTTCTTTTACGGTGGCCTGATAACGAATGATCAGGTAATAGACCGCCGCCACACCCGTCAGCACGATGTAGAGCAAATAGGCATCGGCCGCCCAGCCAAGGCCGTCGGTCACGTCGAAAAACAGGTACGTGAGCCCAATGTAAGCGTAGACCATCGCCATCAGCGTGTACAGAAACGAGTGCCGCTGCCGAGCCAGCCACTCATAGCCACCACAAACCACAAACAGGACCAGCGCATACAGCCACCGCCGCCCACCGAAGTTGAACACCCCGGCCAGCAGCGCCAGCAACACCAGGTTACCAGCAAACGTCAGGATCGTATCGGTGAAATGGGGTTTGATCCGCCGCCGTTCGAACACCATCGCGACCACAATCAGCAACGTACCCAGCCCGATCGCCGTCAGTACGGTGCCTTCGTCGAAAAAATTGGTGCGTAGACGTAATTCCAGCGGACGCACAGTTAGTCCCACCCACGACGCCAGCGCCGTGAGGCCCATGCCCAGCACACCCCGGTGGTCGAAGCGGTAGGCGATGCCCAGAAACAACACGGCGGGCAGAAACGTAGCCAGCCCGTAGCGGGTACCAAACACGTTGAAGCGGTACTGCATGTAGCCTTCCAGCGAGAGAAATAGCAAGCACGCCAGCAACAGCGCATAATCACCGAAGGTCGACCGGCTCGGGGCCTGATCGGGTGAAAGCGGCGGGCGATTGCGCCAGGCAAACACAAAACTGACGACACACAGCGCCGTAATGCTACCAATGATGGCCACGTCGCCAATTTCGTCGTAATGTTCGTAGATCAGCAGCCCCAGCCCAGCCGTCAGCAACAGAATACCCACATACAGCAACGCCCGCAGTTCGTAGTTGACCGACAGCGGTCGTTGGCGCTCAAACCGGGCCATTTCGTCGGCCTGTTCAGCGGGTAGTAATTGCCGCGCTTTCAGGGTTTCCAGCACATCAATTGGGGACATATTGGGGCGGGGTTTTGTTGTTTATTAGGGGGATACGGACGACGCAGGCGAAAACCGCCACGCAGATTTTTAAGGCGCTGTAAAACATTGCTTCGATCAACAAGCTGCGTTAATTCATCCAAATCCGGGTCATCTGCGTTCTAATCAGCCTATGCAAAAAGTCATTCTGCAGCCGCGTTATTACTGGCATAACTTCCGATACGTGCTCGATTTCGTGCGGCGGCTCTATGGCGGACTGCTCAACGAGGGCGAGCACGATTTTCTGACCCGTTTCGATGCGCTCAGCGTCGACGCGCAATGCCTGTATGTACGGTGCAGCAATCGCAAAGGTGTCTTCTTTCGGGTCAATAAATTCAATTATCGCGAAATAAACGAGCTACCGGTTACTCTCGACGAACTCATTCGGGCGGGTTTTCTGGAACGGCTGTCGGCCCGGCACGAGGGCATGGGCAGCGAAGCGCTCGACGTATTTACCAAAGCCGACCTGCTCGCGCTGCTGCCTCTCGAAGCCGAGGAAATCCGGGCGCTCAATAAGTTGAAGAAAGAGGAGGTGGTGCGCTACGCCCTCAACGAACTCGATTTTGGCGAAGTCGTAACCAGCCTCACTACCCGCGAGCCCGTCGTGAAGGTGGCGTTCGAGGCCGAGGTGATGATGCTCAAGTTTCTGTTCTTCGGGAATCGTGGCTCCGACATGACCGATTTTGTCATGCGCGACATGGGCATGATGAACTTCGAGCAGTATGACGACAGCAAGATGACGGCCCGGTTCCGCAACCGGAAAGAGGTCGAAGACAAGCTGCTGATTTCGCTGACCAACGAAGCGTTTTATGACCTGAAAAACGCCGAAACGCCCGCCACCGACATCTACAACTGGTTTCTGAACTGGAACGAAACCCGCCCCGACCTGGCCGACATTGCCCTGCCGGGTTATCAGAAACTCGTTTGCCGCGTGGGCAGCTTTCTGGAGCGCCAGAAACTCCCCGACGAAGCTCTGTCGGTGTATGAACTGACCGACCGCTCACCCGCCCGCGAGCGCCGTGCCCGGCTGCTGTTCCGCAACGGAATGGCCGACGAAGCCCTGGCCCTGCTGGATGAAATGGCCGTGACGCCGCAAAACGCCGAAGAGCGCTTCTTCGCGCAGGATTTTCGGGAAAAGATCCTGGGTACGGCCGAAAAGAAACGTACCCGCAAAGCCACCACGCGCTTTCTGTCGGAAGCCGAAAGCGTCGATATCCCGGCCGCCTACCGACACCACGTCGAAGCGGGCGTGATGAACTACTATCTGGAACAGGGTTACGACGCGGCTTTCACCGAAAACTACCCCTGGCGTGGGCTCTTTGGGCTGGTGTTCTGGGACATTATTTACGACGCCAACGTGTCGGCCATTCATCACCCGTTGCAGCGCGCCCCATCTGATTTTTACCTGCCCGATTTCTACATCCGCCGTGAAGAGCTAATGAAAAGGCGGCTGACCGAACTAACGAGCCGGGAGGCCTGGCGGCGGCACGTGGGACGTACCTACAATGGCAAATACGGCATCACCAACGTACTGGTCGACTGGAACGACGAATTGTTGAACCTCGTGAACCAACTCATCGACCTGATCGATCTGGAGCAACTCGGCCTGATTTTGCTAGAAATGGCCCGCAACGTACGCGAACACACCCGTGGTTTCCCCGATCTGCTCGTCTGGAACGAAGCGGGCGAGTACAGCTTTGTGGAGGTCAAATCCCCCACCGACCACCTCGGTTCGCAGCAACTGCACTGGCTGCAATTTTTCGAGACCATCGGCGTGCACGGCAAAGTCGTGCGGGTGATCTGGGCGCTGTAATAGCATTTTATCGAAAGATCATACATTTGTTCACCATGAGTAAACTCACGCGATAAAGTGTATGTTTAACATTATAGCTCGCCGTACGCTGCTCGACTATTGTCAGTCTTATCCACAAGCGGCCAATGCACTTCGACAATGGTATACCGAGCTACAAGGATAGACCTTCGCCAACTTCAACGAATTAAAAGCCCTCTATGGGAATGCCAGCGTTGTAGCCGACGACCGGGTCGTTTTTAACATTATGGGTAATAAATATCGTCTGGTCGTCCGGATGGTATTTGAGTATAAGACCATTCAGATCAAATGGTGTGGCACCCACGCCGAGTATGATAAAGTTGATGTAAAAACTGTACAGTACGTGAAGCCATGACACTGAAGACACTCAAAACCGAACAGGAATATGATGAGCTGATGGCGTGGATTGATCAGCAGTTCGACAACAAAGTACGTCCCGATAGCCCCGAGGGCGAAGCCCTACAGGTGTCTTTGCTGCTGGTGAAAGCGTATGAAGACGAACACTACCCCATCTTGCCGCCTGACCCAATCGATGCAATACGCCTTAAGATGGCCGAAAAAGGTATCCGTAATCAGGATTTTGTTGGTAAGCTGGGCAGCAAAAGTTACGTATCAGCCGTACTGAACCGTCGCAAACCGATGACATTGGACATGGCCAAATTCTTTCACAAGGAGTTGGGCATCCCTGCGGCTACCCTATTAATGTAACGGGCCTTACTTCTTCATACCCAACCGCAGAAAGATCGGGAAACGGACTTCGCGGGTGCCCTGTGTCCCCCAGGCGCGGCGGAAATCACCATCGAACTGATCGATGATGTCGTAACCGTTGCGTTTTCGGAAGGCCTGCACCGCCGACCAGGTACGTAGGTAGTTCATGTACCACTCTACCAGCCACTCGCGGCGGGCCACAAACCGGGCCTCTTTCACGTTTTTGAACGGAAACGGCAGGTCGCGGTACTCGGTCTCGATGTGGCGGCGCAGCGGGTCCCAATAGGGACCCAGCACATTGGTGTACAGATAGCGCAGCAACGCATCGACGGCGGGTGTGACTTCGTTGAGACCATAGCCCCATTCGGCGATGACGCCGTTGGGTTTCAGCACTCGTTCGGCTTGCACGTGGAATGCGGGTACGTCGAACCAGTGCAGCGCCTGCCCCACCGTAATCAGGTCGAAGGTGTCGTCTAGGAAAGGGGCCTGCTCCGCCGTCGCCTCCTGATAGTGGATGTTGTGGCGGTGCGTGGCATTCTGCAACTGCTGTAGGCTCAGATCAGTTGCCTCGACCTGCTCAAAGTAGTTCGACAACGCGACGGCCGCCTGCCCGTTGCCCGTGGCACAGTCCCAGGCCGTTTGCCGGCCAGGTACGTTGGCCATCAGAAAATCATACAATTCGCCGGGGTAGTCGATGCGGTAGCGGGCGTAGATCGAGGCGTGTTCGGAAAAATAGTCGGGTGAGGCCATAGCGAAGGGGTAGGATCAAACCGGTTTACGAAGCTATAACGAAACCGGTTTGATCCTACCCCTAAAAAAGACGACTTATCGATCAGCGACGCGCCACCACCGCCTGCCCTGACGGTTTTCCTTTGGCGTCGAGCCACTCGACTGCTTTGGTTCCGGCGGGCACCCACAGCGTCCGGCTATTCTGCGACAGGAACGAGCTTCCAAATGGTAGCTCCACACGCTGTTTTTTGCCGTTGGCCAGCGTTAGCACCGCCGCCACCTGATTAGGCTTCGCACGCAGCATCTGTCCCGACGTACCTGAGCGGAAGGCGCACATCGGGCCGCGGTTCTGGGTAGCCACCAGCAGCCGGTTTCCGCGCGCATCAGGCAGAGAAACGAGGCCTTTGGCATTGCCCGGCACGCAGAAACCACTTTCGGCCATCGAGCGGGGTGTGAAGCCGCCGTTGCCATCGCCGTGCAGGTAGAGGCCGTTGAGCGCATCATAACGCCCCACGAGCACCTCGCCGCTGTAGTCGTTACCCACAGCGAGTATATCGAGGTTCCCGTCCTGATCGACATCCTCGGCAATCATCCCGAATAGCGGTGCCAGTTGGGCTTGCATCGGCAGCGGGTGTAGCTCAAATTGCGGCGTTCCGTCGGCACCGTTGCCCTTGTTTTCGATGTACATTGACCGGAACTCGTTGGCTTCGAGCACCATTGCCTGCTGCCGTTCTTCGGGCTTCAGCAACTTGTCGATGCTGGCCTGGGTGAAGTCGTTGTATTTCTGGAAACGCCCCCGCAACACAATCATCTGCCGAATCAGGTCGTCGCGACCATGAAACGTAAACTCGCGGGGTTCGCCTTTTTCGTCGGGAATATAAATCGTGGGGATGGCATCGTAGAATCCGTTGTTGTCAAAGTCGCCCGCGTAGATGCGGACGGGGTAGCGGTCGCTGGCACGCATGCGGGCATTCAGACCCAGATTACCGGCTACATAGTCGATATCACCGTCGTTGTCGAAATCACCGGGTGTCAGGGAATTCCACCAGCCTTTGGCTTTGCCCAGTTTAGCGTCAACAGGTTTCAACTGTCCGTTGTCGTTGCGCAACAGCGTTAAGGGCATCCACTCACCGGCCAGCAGCAGATCGGGGTCGCCGTCGTTGTCGGGGTCGGTCCAGATCGCATCGCAGATGAGGCCAATATCAGTAAGCGCGGGCGCGATTTTGGCCGTTACGTCGGTGAACTTCGGCTGACCGGGGCGGCTGTCGTTCCGCAGCACCAGGCTCGACGTAGGTTTGGGGTATTGATCGGGCACGACCCGGCCACCCACAAACAGATCAAGATCACCGTCGCCATCCATATCGGCCGCTTTCACGCACGATTTACTGGTCATGTTGACGGGCAACGTACCTGACGGAGCCAGCGCGAATCCGCCTTTTCCATCGTTCAGGTAGAGCCGGTCCTGGAACGTCGGCGTGTTGGCCTGCCCTTCCACGCTGCCACTGGCAATGTACAGATCGAGATCACCATCCCTATCGGCATCGAACAGCAACGTACCCATGTCTTCTTCGGGCTTTTGCGATGGCTGACGCACGGGCGACGCGAAGGATTGGGTATCGACAAACGCGCCCGATTTGCTTTGCACCATAAAACGCCCCTGCTGCCCGCGAGCACCACCAATGAACAAATCGTCGAGCCCATCGCCGTTGATATCGCCCACGCTCACGGCCGGGCCAAACTGCGAGAGTTTATGCGGCAACAGCTTCTGCGTATTGTAGTCGATGTACTCGGGTTCGGTATGGAACAGCGCCAGCCCGAGCGAGTCAGTGACGTCGCGCAACAGCGGTTTGGGCAACGTACCTGACGGTGTCGGCACTTCGGTGGCATCCTGTTGCCGGAGGGTCAGCACCTGATTGGGCTTCACGTTGCGGATCGTCTGCTGCCGGGCAGGTTGGCCGTCGTGGGCGGGCCACACCACGCGCAGTTCACGGATCACCGACACATTGCCCAAGCCAAAATGCCCCACTGGCTCCACCGTCGAGAGGTAACCGCGATACGGGCTGTGTTCGTAGACCTGCTGCTGTGGCTTTTTGGCGTCGCGGCTATCGTATTGAATCGTGACGAACGCCCCCAACCCCATCCGGTTACGGGCTGGTCCTTCAAATTTTAAGCGTAGGTAGCTCGCGGCTTCAGGTTTGCTCTCGACCAGGTTATTGCGGTACACAAACGCCGAGTCGTTGATGTTGTTGACCACGTAATCGAGGTCGCCGTCGTTGTCGAGGTCACCGTAGGCGGCCCCGTTCGAAAACGAGGGCGTTTTCAGGCCCCATTGCTCGGTGACGTCTTCAAACGTAGGTACGTTGCTGGCGTCGTCGCTGCCCCGGTTACGGAAGGCGTAATTCGGGATTTTCACCACCGGAATCTGATCGAGCATAAACCGCTTGGTAGCCACCGACGAACTCTGCGCCCGGAACGACACAAAATCGCGGTCGGTCACGTCTTTCGGGAACCCGTTGGTTACCAGTAGATCGCGTTTACCATCGTGGTCGAAATCGACCAGCAGCGGCGACCAGCTCCAGTCGGTTTCGGCCACGTCGGCCAACAAGCTCACCTCGCTGAACAGCGGCGCGCCCGCCTCGACCCGCTGGAAGGGGCTGGGTTCGGTCACGCCCAGTTGGGGCATATCACTGCTCAGGCCCATGGTGCCGGGTCTAGGTCCCTGATTCAGCTGAAGCGTATTCCGGACAAACTGATAGTGGAAGCCGTACTGCTCGTTGTTCAGGTACGTCTGGTAGTTGTTGGGCCCCACCAGCATTTTCTTGCGATAGTTGTCGCGTGGGAGCATATCCACCGCCACAATGTCCATCAGCCCGTCGTTGTTGACATCGGCCACGTCGTTGCCCATCGCCGAGCTACTCGTATGCTTGAAATATTGCGCCGCCTCGTCGCGGAAGCCCGTGTGTTGGCCACCCGCGTGCTGATTGATCCACAGCAGGTCGTCAGAAAGGTAATCGTTGGTCACGTAAACGTCGCGCCAGCCGTCGCGGTTGAGGTCGGTGATGTTTAGCCCCAGCCCGTAACCTTCCATCAGAATACCCTCCTGCTTCGACACATTGGTGAATACCGGATGTCCCAGTTTGGCGTCGAAATCATTCCGATACAGGCGGTCGGTCGTTTTTGACGAGCCGTCTTTGACTTTATCGTGGTACGCGCCGGGGCTACCCGCCTCGATCGTATTAGTCAGCACATAGAGGTCCAGATCGCCGTCGTTATCATAATCGAAAAAGGCGGCGTTGGTGGTGTGGCCGTCGTCGGCAATGCCGTAGTCGGTCGCCATATCCCGAAACGTAGGTACGTCGTTCTTTACGCCCTGATTCACGTAAAGCAAATTCCGGCGCTTCACCGAATCCTTGCTGACGGTAGCGCCAACGTAGAGGTCCATCAATCCGTCGTTGTTGATATCGACCATCGCTACGCCCGAGCACCATTTGCCGCCGCCACCGACACCCGCTTCGCTGGTGATATCGCGAAACTTCAGGTCATGCGAGCCGGGCTCGGTCTGGTTCAGAAAGAGCCGGTTGGGCACCTGATTGCCGCTAAAAAAAACGTCGGTCCGGCCGTCGTTGTTGAAATCGCCCAGGGCCACGCCGCCGCCATTGTAGATGTATTCGAAGTCGATGATGTTCATCGAGTCGTTATCGACAATCCGGTTGGCGAAGGTGATACCGGTTTCGTCGGCGGGCAGGAGGGAAAAGAGCGGTTTCTGCCCAAACTGGCAGGCCTGCAACAAGGCAATCAAACAAAGCGAAAGAACGAGTCGAAGAGGCAAGGTCATAACGGTACTTTACCGATGATTATCTGGTAGAACTAGGAAGTTACAACCATCAAACGGCATTTACAACGTTGGCTACTGATGTTTCACAATTGGGAGAAATGAATCAACTTTGGCCATCATCGCTGATTCGTCTCAGCGCCATGATTCGTTTAACCGTTGCGTGATGTCTACATTTTATACCTGCGGGCTGGTCTTTGTTGGCGGCGGGCTGGGCAGCGTGCTCCGCTACCTGCTTGGTCGGCAGTTACCAGCCAGCCTGGGCGGCGGCGCCTTTCCGCTATCTATATTGGTTGTCAATGTGTTGGCATCGGCTCTGTTGGGTGGCCTGATGGGCTGGGTGGCCTCTCGCCCCGACCGCGAGCCCTGGCGGCTACTGGTCGGCGTAGGCGTCTGTGGCGGTCTTAGCACCTTTTCCAGTTTCAGCCAGGACAACCTCATGCTGCTGCAACAGGCTCGCTACGGCGCGGCCTTCCTGAATATTGGTCTCAACGTCGTGGGTTGTCTGCTCGCTTCAGCCGCTGGCTGGAGCCTGATGGCCACTTCTGTTCGATGACACCTCTGCCCACCCGTTACTACTCACCGGCTACCTCCCTCCTAACCTATGATTTTCTCTCTTAAACCACTTCAGCAAAGCCGCTACCGTGCATTGTATAGTGTGTTTTGTGCCGTTCTTTTGTGTATGAGTTCGCTTCATTCCGCTTCAGCCCAGACGGTATCGCAGGACATCGCCCGTCGGCTGTTCGATACCCACGATACCTACAAAGACACCACGTTTACCCACCGCCGCTTCAAGCACAGAGACATTGTGCCCGTGTTGCAGTCGCTAGCTGATCCGTTGTCAGTCAGTCAGATTGGGGCCTCAACAGAGGGGCGTAGTATTCATCAGGTAAAGGCGGGGACGGGCTCAATTCCCGTGTTGCTATGGTCGCAGATGCACGGCGATGAAGCTACGGCCACGATGGCCCTGTTCGATATTTTCCGGTTTTTACAGGCCTCGGGCGACGAATTCGACGCTTTCCGGCAGAATATCCTGGCTAAAACCACGCTCTACTTTGTGCCGATGCTCAACCCCGACGGGGCCGAACGCTGGCAGCGCCGCACGTCGATGGATATCGACATGAACCGCGACGCCCTGCGGCTGCAATCACCCGAATCGGTGTTGCTGAAAGGGTTACAGCAGAGCTTGAAACCACTGGTGGGCTTCAACCTGCACGATCAGAATCCGCGCTACAGTGTAGGTAACACCAACCGGCAGGCGGTCGTATCGTTTCTGGCAACCGCCTACGATCAGGCCCGGAACGTCAACGACGTTCGCCGCCGGTCGATGCAGCTGATCGTGGGTATGAACCGGGTATTGCAGCAGTTCATTCCCGGTCAGGTGGCGCGCTACGACGATGAGTTTGAACCCCGCGCCTTTGGCGATAACATTCAGAAGTGGGGTACCACGCTCATTCTGATCGAAAGTGGCGGGCAGGTGGGCGACCCCGAGAAGATGAGCATCCGTCGGCTCAACTTCGTAGCCATCCTGACGGCTCTCGACGCCATTGCTAATGAGTCATATGGGCAGGAAAAGACCCAGGAATATCAGGCTATTCCCGAAAACGGTCGCCAGTTATTCGATCTGCTCATTCGCAATGCGACGGTGATGCGCAATGGGCGGCCCTACAGGATGGATCTGGGCATTAATCGCTACGAAGTCAACACCGATTCGGCGCGGTCGTTCAGCTACCGCAGCACCATCGAAGACCTAGGCGACCTATCGACGTTCTATGGCCTGACCGAACTCGACGCCACCGGCCTGACGCTCACGCCCGCTCGCCTTCACCCCGACACGCTCGACTCGCTGTCAAGCCTTCGCCGCCTCGATCTGCCCAAGCTACGCGAAGACGGTATTGTGGCCTTCCGGGTACGTTCGGCCAAGAAAAACACCTTCCCGAAAGCCCCCGTGCATGTCCTCTGGGAAGGGAAACTACCTGGTCGCCCGCCCGGTCTGGGCCAGCCCGCTACGTTCCTACTCAAGCAGGGACAACGTACCCAGCACATCGTGGTGAACGGCTTCCTCGACGACAACGGAAACGGACTTGTGGATTGAAAGTCAGCTATTTACAGACTATTTATTCTTTACAGACGCTCTGTTTACAGACATATTAGTTGTTTATACATCACTATTTTAACAGTTATTTTGTAGCTGCTTTGTATACTTGCAGGATTAATAACCTGTTAATTATACACAACCACTACATGTCTTCTTCTTTTACACAACTACGTTCACTTTTCCTCAGTACTCTTCTCATTGCAGCTATTGTCATTGGCTGTAAAAGCTCAGACCCCGCTCCCGCTAACACAGTCGACTTATCGGGCAACTACAAAGTCACAGCCTATACAGCTACCGGCAACAACCAAACTATCGACTACGTACAGCTTTTTGCAGCGGTAGGCAGTAAGTGTTTTCAAGATTTGATCATCTCATTGAAAACAGATGGCACAGCAACGAGTAATAACCCCGCCTCTTGCGACTCTGGAGGTTCACCAGTCGATGAATTCAATGGCGCAAAATGGTCGGCAACCAACACGACGCTGACGTTTAAGGAAGCAGGTCAACCCGATAATAACTGGACTTACGTTCTATTGGGATCTAAGCTAACGCTGACCCAGACAGCTACATTGAATGGCACCTCAGTTGCGTCTAAAATGGAATTGACAAAGCAGTAAGAAAGTGTATCTCGTCTGCAAGAAAGCCATCCGACACGGGATGGCTTTCTTGCAGACGAGATACCAAGGCATCTCAGCGATAACCCATAGTACCCGTATGTTTTCTTTTCAAGTCCGTTTTTTGTCGATCGCCTTTTTCGTATGCCTTGCAGTACTAGTTGGCTGTAAAAGCGCAGATCCTACGCCTACCGATCCAATAACCAGTATCACCGGAAATTACAAACTGACCGAAGCGTTGCGCATACAAGGCATCGTATCCCAGGAAACACTTTTCGTTTTTGGCTCATCCTGCACGGATGCTTTAGTGGTTACCTTCAATGCCGGTAATACCGTAACGACGAATAAACCAGCTGCTTGTGAAAACGCCAGTTATGAAAGTAGTACGCTGGTTCGCACGTTTACGGATGCAAAATGGGCTATCAGCGACAATACGATGTCGCTAACCACAGTGGGGCAAACAAAGACAGATTTTCAATAAACACTGTCAGGCAACAAGCTAACGCTGTCTCAAAGCACGCCACTCGCCAGTGGAGCGACATTGGTTGAAAAACTAGTCTTTACCAAACAATAAGCGCTTTATTGAAGCGCGTAAAAACGAGACGACCCCTCAACTACACTGGTTGAGGGGTCGTCTCGTTTTGGCTTAATTCAGATTCTTGTTCAGGTAATCGACGTATTGCTGATAGAGCAGCACATACGTAGCGGGACTGTAGGCCACGCCGTGTGCGCCCGGCGGATAAATACGCAGGTCGGCATCTTTGCCCGCGTCTTCGAGCGCGTTCATGAGCTGGAAAGTGTTGCGCACGTGTACGTTCTCGTCCATCGTCGAATGGGCAATAAACATCTTACCGGCCAGGTTTTTGGCGTAAGGCGATACCGCGCTTTTAGCATAAGCGGCATCGTTGTCGGGAAGCAGGCCCATGTACCGCTCGGTGTAAATACTGTCATACAGCCGCCAGTCGGTGACGGGCGCCCCCACCAGCGCGACTTTGAACACGCCGGGGTGGGTCAGCATGGTGTAGCTGCTCATGTAGCCGCCGTAGCTGTGGCCGCGAATGGCCATCCGGTTGCCGTCGATGTAGGGCAGCGTAGCCATATAGCGAGCAGTTTCGGCAAAATCGAGGCTCTCAAATTGGCCCAGTTTCTCATACACCATTTTCTCGAAGTTGCTGCCGTAGCCGCCACTGCCGCGGTTGTTGGTACTCACGACCACGTACCCCTGCTGCGCCAGGTATTGCTGCCAGGCCTGCCCGTGCCACTCGTTGTAGACCGACTGCGCACCGGGTCCGCCGTAGATGTCGAGTACCATGGGGTACTTTTTGGCGGGATCGAAATCGGCGGGTTTTAGGATCGAGATGTCGATTTTCTGCCCGTCCTGCGTCGTAAACGAAGCCAGTTCTTTGGGTGCATAGACGTTTTTGCTGACGAAATCACGTACCCGGGCGTTGTCTTCCAGCGTCTTGATGAGCTTGCCTGATACGTCGCGGAGTTCGACCTGCGTGGGCGTCTGCACGTTTGAGTAGCGGTCGATGAAGAACTGGCCATTCCGCGACATGTTGATCGCGTGCCGACCCGCCGCCGTGGTGAGCCGCCGCTTGTTTTTGCCCGTCACGTCGATCACATACAGTTGCCGCTCCATCGGCGAGGCTTCGGTACTCGTATAATAGACTTTACCCGCCTTCGGGTCGATGTGCTGAATCGTCGACACCTCGAACGTACCTGACGTTACCTGATTCAGCAGTTTGCCGGTGTAATCGTAGCGGTACAAATGCGCCCAGCCATCACGCTCCGACACCCAATAGTATTCCTTGACGTTTTCGGGGAAATAAAACAGGTGATCGACACCTGCGAAGAAGTCAAACACGTCGACCCATGTCTTCGAGTTCTCGGTCATGATCGGTTTGGCCGCGCCCGTGCGCGTGTCGGTCATGTAGAGCGTCAACTCGTTTTGCTTCCGGTTGAGGTGCACCACTGCCAGCTGCCCTTCCTGCGACGTCCAATAAATGCGCGGGATGTAGCCCTGCTGCCCTTCTACCTGCATAAAGGCAGTTTTGCCGTTGCTGATCTCGACCGCCCCAATCCGAACGCTGGGGTTCCGGTCGCCCACGCGGGGGTAAGGCAGCGAGTCGTAGGTTTCGCGGAAACCCCGGTAGTCGGTCAGGCGGTAAATGGGCACGGCCCGCTCGTCGGATTGCCAGAAGGCGATAAACTTACTATCCGGCGACCACTGCCACGCCTGCGCCAGGCCAAATTCTTCTTCGTAGGCCCAACCGAAACGGCCGTTGTAAAACGCCGGTTTAGCGTCGCCTGTCAGTTGTGTTTCTTTCTGGGTGGCGAAATCAAAAACAAACAGGTTACCGCCCCGTTCGTAGCCTACGCGCTTGCCATCGGGCGAAAGTTCAGCCGTCTGGGCATCTTTCGCCACTAGTTTCAGCACCTTGTCGGCAAGGCTGTACACGTAGTAATCGGATATACCTGACCGGCGGTAAACAGGCCGAAAATTGGTCTGGAAGAACAGGTTTTTCGAGTCTTTCGACCATTGAAACGACTCGTAGGCGAACGCCTTGTCGGTGCCGGGAAACTTCAGTTGCGCCGCGTCGAATACGGCTTCTTCCTGTTGCGTGGCCGGATTCAGCGTTTTGATTGTCCCCGACCGGTCGAGATACGAAAAGCGCGTACCCCCGTCGATCCAGTTGATCGAGCGCGGCCCGGTAGAGCCCGTCAGTTGGCTACCCGAGCGGATTGCCTGTTGCAGATCGGTATAGCGGGTCTTGGCGGTTTGGGCCAAACCCGTAATCGAAACAAAGAGGAGCAGTACCGCTCCGCTAATGCGTGTGTTGATGGTCATTTAGTCGATTTAACCGGTGCGCCGGTGCGGTTCAAAAGCCAAAGTTCATTCTTCTTCTCATAATATGCCAAGCAACAGTGAACTTTGGACTTTAAACGTTGAACCCTTAGTTTTCAACATGAAAATCAACAAACTGCTCGTAGCCAATCGGGGTGAAATTGCCCTACGCGTGATGCGTACCGCCCGCGAAATGGGCATCCAAACCGTGGCCATTTATTCGGAAGCCGACCGCAACGCGCTGCACGTTCGCTATGCCGATGAAGCCGCCTGTGTGGGGCCGGCGCCGTCTTCGCAATCCTACCTGCGGGGCGACGCCATCATCGACATTTGCAAGCAGTTGGGTGTCGATGCCATTCACCCTGGCTACGGTTTTTTATCGGAAAACGCGCAGTTTGCCCGTGCCGTGCGCGAAGCCGGGCTCATCTTCGTGGGGCCGTCGCCCGAAAGCATCGAGGTGATGGGCAGCAAGCTTGCCGCCAAGGCCGCCGTTGCCGACTACGACATCCCGATGGTGCCCGGCACGCCCAGCGCCATCACCGACCGGGCTGAAGCCAAAGCCATTTCGGCCCAAATCGGCTACCCCATTCTGATCAAAGCCTCGGCGGGCGGTGGCGGCAAAGGCATGCGGATCGTGGAAAACGAAGCCGATTTCGACGAGCAGATGGACCGCGCCGTGAGCGAAGCCATTTCGTCGTTCGGCGATGGGTCGGTGTTTATCGAGAAGTACGTAACCTCGCCGCGCCACGTCGAGATTCAGGTGCTGGGCGATCAGCATGGCAATATCATTCACCTGTTTGAGCGGGAATGTTCGGTGCAACGTCGACACCAGAAAGTAGTAGAAGAAGCGCCGTCGGCCATTCTGACGCCCGAAATCCGGGACGCCATGGGCAAGGCGGCGGTGGGGGTAGCGCGGGCCTGTGGTTACTACGGTGCGGGCACGGTGGAGTTCATCGTCGATGACCAGCTGAATTTCTATTTCCTCGAAATGAATACCCGCCTTCAGGTCGAGCACCCCGTCACTGAACTCATCACGGGCGTCGATCTGGTTGAGCAGATGATCTACGTGGCCGAAGGGAAGGCGCTCACCATCAAGCAAGAGGACTTGCAGATCAAAGGACACGCGGTGGAGATTCGGGTGTACGCCGAAGACCCCGCCAACAACTTCCTGCCCGACGTGGGTACGTTGGATACCTACGTGCGTCCGCAGGGCAACGGCGTGCGCGTCGACGATGGCTTCGAGCAGGGCATGGCCATTCCGATTTATTACGACCCGATGATCGCCAAGCTCATTACCTACGGCAACGACCGCGAAGCCGCCATTCAGAAGATGATCCGGGCTATCGACGAGTACCAGATTTCGGGCGTACAGACCACGCTCGGTTTCTGTCTGTTTGTGATGAAGCACGAAGTCTTCCGGTCGGGGCAGTTCGATACGCATTTTGTCAGCCGCTATTTCACCGCACCGGCCGACGTACTAACCAGCACGACGATCAGCCCCGCCGAAACCGAGTTAGCTGCCGCGCTGGCAACGTACCTGCTCGACAGCCACAAAACAAAACCCGCCGCAACAGCCCTCAGCGGACCCGCCCGCCCCGCCAGTCAGTGGCGAACCAAGCGGTTGCACTGACCATTACCACACTACCCACCATGACGACCAATCCTCACGATAAATTATTTAAAGCCGCTTTTTCAGAGCCCAGTGTTGTTGCCTCGCTCATCGAAGACCTGTTTCCTGCCGAGTTGGCCACCGCCATTCGCCTTGATTCGCTTACGTTGAGCAACGCCTCCTATATCGACGAGTCGCTTGATGAGCATTTCGCTGATCTGGTCTACGACTGTCAGTTTAACGGCAATCAATCCGTGCAAATTGCGCTTTTACTGGAACACAAAAGCTACACGGTCAGGCATCCGCATTTACAATTGTTGCGGTACTTAATGAATCGCTGGCAGCAAGATGTAGAGCACAATCAGGCGCTGACACCCACTATTGCTGTCATTATTTACCACGGTGAGGCACCTTGGCCCTACAAGCCTTTCTCGGCTTCTTTAGCTAGCTCAGATCCTGCTCTGGCACCCTTCTTTCCAGGGTTCGACTATTTGTTGATCAACCTGTCGACACTTCCCGATCAACAGATCGTCGCTTTTAAAAGTCAATTTCTGGCGTTGTCGGCGGCCATGATGAAGCATCGGCACGACAAGGCGTTCGACACGTTTCTGGCGACTATTGTGGCGCCGTTACTAGGTCAGATTGCCGAAGCCGATCTGGAACGAGTCATGTCGCCCCTGTTCGTTTACGCCCTGGAGGTATCTGAGTTGACTGGGAAGGAGATCATTTCTATTTTTAGGAGAACAAATCAAACAGAAACAACAATGACGACACTCGAACGCTTTCACTACGAAATGACCAAAATTGGCCGGGAAGAAGGGCGTGAGGAAGGACGCGAAGAAGGGCGCCACGAAGCCATTTATAAGACAGTTAAAGGTGCGTTGACGCTTGGGATGGATGCCCCCACTATAGCCGCCACCTTCGAGATTGCGCTTGAGGACGTGGAAAACGTTCTTCGTCAGCTTCAGAATGAGCAAGCCTGACTGTTAGCTAGCAATACATCAGCAAAAAGGCCCTACCAGCATTGGTAGGGCCTTTTTGCTGAAACGAAGTAGTCAGCTTAGCGCACTGATACAACTTCAATATCGAATGCCAGCGGCGTATAACCTGGAATAACGGAATAGCCCGCAGTGCCATAGCCGAGCGATGATGGAAAAACGATGGTTGCTTTCTCCCCTACTTTCAACGCCCGGATACCCGACTCAAATCCTTTGATAATTGAGGTTGAGCCAAGCGCCACCTCGAATAACTGTTTGCCTACGTTCGAGTCGAATACGGTGCCGTAGCGTAGCAGCTTACCCGTGTACCGCACGCTCACCGTTTGCCCGTTGACCAGTTCTGACCCGGTAGCGACCGCCTGCGTTTTGCAGATACGAACCCCATCCTGCGTCTGCGTAGTCAACGTCAGCTTGTTGCGGGTAATGTAATCCGCAATCTGCTCATCTTCCGACCGCAATTTGCGCAGCGTTGTATAAAAACGAATAGGCGTATTGGCAGGCAGGCCCTTGTATTCGGTGCTCTGGAAGGCCGCATACGACGGAATCAGATAAATGGCCGATTCACCTTCCCGCGTCTTAGACAATCCGATATCGATACCCGGAGGCAGGCTTCCGATATTGAACCGGAAGTAGGCCAGCGAATCTTTCTTCGTACTATCGGCTCGGTACTTGCCATCGAGCGAGGTAATCAGGTACGTTACCTCGGCTTCATCGCCTGAGGCTGGCAGCCGCCCCGCCGTGTTGGGCGTCGTAATGGCGTAACGTACCCCGGCTCCCGCATACAGGTAGTTCTGCGGCTGCGTTTTCGCAAAGGCGGCAATCGCCGTTGTGTCTTTCGAAAAGGTGTCGGCCGTCGTGTCTACGTAATTGTCTTTACACGAGAGGAAGGCTGTAGCGGATAAAACGGCGGCTACAAGCGCCATACTGGCTTTACGCATAAGAAAAGATTGTTTGTTGATGGCCGGTTGGATCAACCATTAACGTTTTTTATAAGTACCCCACTTTTTAAAGGAACGTTGGAAGTACGGTTAAAAATTTACGGATTCCCCATTTTTCAGTGCTTTAAACCGCGCAGGCTCAATCTGTTGGGCAGCCAGGGCTTTTTTCAGATCCGTTACAGGTTCGTTGGCTCCGTCGTCGGCCAGCGGGAACGTACCGAAGTGAATAGCCACGCTTTGCTCCGAACGGACATCCTGATGCACCCGCACGGCGTCGGGCGGGCCGATATGCACCGGCGCCATAAACCAGTTGGGTTTGTAGGCCCCAATCGGGATCAGGGCCAGCCGCAACGGACCAAACTGCGCCCCGATTGCTTTGAAGTGCGGGCCGTAGCCCGAATCGCCCGCAAAATACACATTCCCAACGGCTTTGTTGGCCATAACGTACCCAGCCCAAAGCGTGGCGTTGCGGTCAAACATACCCCGCCCCGAAAAGTGTTGCGCCGGTACGCAGTGCAGCGTCGTGGTTGAATTGATAGCCACCGATTGGTGCCAGTCCATCTCGGTCACGTTGCCGACGCCTTCCTGCTCCAGAAACGCCTTCACCCCCAGCGGGCAGACGATGCGCGGTTTGTCGCGGGCCGCCAGCTTCTTCACGGTGCCGATCTCCAGGTGATCCCAGTGGTTGTGGCTCAATAGCAGCAGGTCGACGTGGGGCAAATCGTCGAACCGGATACCGGGCGGGCAATTCCGGGCCGGGCCAATGAACGAGAACGGACTGACGCGATTCTCATAGATAGGGTCGGTGAGCACATTCAGGCCATCGAACTGAAGGAGCATGGTCGAGTGGTTCACGTAAGTTACGCGCACCGGGCTGCGTTGGGCCGAATCAGCAGAGGGCGCAGCGTTGGCGTCGACACGGGCGGGCGGAGCAGCCCCGGGCGGATCATTGTGAAACGCGGGCCAGGGTTCGGTTATCTCGTGGTTCAACTGCCATTTCAGCACGCCAGACAGCCCTTGAGGCTGCTCGGCACCGGGCGTAAAAAACGTTTTGCCGTTGAAATGATCCGATACCGGGCCTGTATAACGAGGAGCCGAAATCCAGTAGCCAATCAGTAGCGCGACCAACACCACCAGAATAAGAAGAGCCAGTAGGCCCAGCAGAATTTTTGAGAGCATAATTGCGGAACGAAGCGCCTCCGCAAAGGTATCGGTTCGGCCGGAAGATGGCTCATCGGCCGTGAAGTTGCTCCCCCACGGAATAGGCCTGATTTTTGTAGCGGTCCACTTATTGCCTCAACTCGTCGTTTGCGTCAATGCCTAACCCCTTCCGAATCAGCCTGTTTCTCGTTGCCTTGGCGCTGGCCCTCGGGGCAAATCTGACCCATTCGATGGCACAGTCGCGGAAAGTTCGGTATGCCTTCCAGCAACGCGTTTCCAGTCGTTTCAGTACGCCGTCGCGTACGCCAGCCATTACGCTGGCTACTTCATCGACTCAGCCAGTTACGACCGGCACCGCGGTTTCGATCATGCAGCGGCAAACCTATCTGGACGGTCAGCAGCCCGCCCTTCGGCAGCGCAATCGGGTTGAACTGAGTTTCCATTTGCTGCCTACCCTTACCTGGAACAGCGTATCCGGCTCAGGTACGTTCGCTCGCTTCGATAGCCCCGGTGCTTCGTTACAGTATAGTGTAGGGCCCAGCGTAGATATCTATCTGATGCAGAACCGATACGCCCTCAGCACCGGTCTTTGGTATACGGCCAAGAACGTTGGCTTTGTGCACCCGGTCAGCGACGGCGGCGGCCTCTCGACCTACAACCTGCAATACATTCAGCTTCCGGTCACGATGAAGCTGATGAGCGATAACCTGATCAAAACCGGACGTACCTACGTACAATATGGCGCTACGGTCGACGTCAAAGTGGCCGAGCGGGCACTCGACAAAGCCAGCAATGTGTTTTACCAGCGCAATAGCAGCCGCAATCAGTTTGCCGCTACCGATTTTGGGCTGTTGGTGGCAGTCGGCTACATCCGGCAGATTAGCCCCACCAATTCGCTCATCGTCAGCCTGCAATATCAGCGCAGTTTTGTCGACACCGCTACCCTGCCCGAGCTAACGTCGAAAAACAACCTGCTCGCACTTGGGGCCGGATTAAGCTTCTAAGCTTGGCATTGGCCGTTTGCTTGCCGTCATTTGTCGTTCAACGTACGTAATCGACAATCAGCTTATGCAGGAAGCCCTCCACGACGCGGCCAAATTCAAATTCTGGAAGAGCCAGCTCGAAACTAATGGCCTCAAAATCAATAAAATCGATGATCATTTCATCCGCCGACGTACCAACGGTGAGGTGCTGTTTGCCATGCTCACCGTGGATGCCGATACGCCCGAAGGCGATAAAATTCCGCCGGTATGTTTCCTGAAAGGCCATGCCGCCTCGGTACTTGTCTGCCTGATCGACGAACAAACCGGCGATAAATTTGTGGTGCTGGTACGGCAGCGGCGCATCTCCGACGGCTC
The DNA here is from genome assembly GCF_041321105.1 of Fibrella musci. Classification (NCBI taxonomy): domain Bacteria; kingdom Pseudomonadati; phylum Bacteroidota; class Cytophagia; order Cytophagales; family Spirosomataceae; genus Fibrella; species Fibrella musci. Next base: position 736,945 of record NZ_JBGGWD010000002.1, read on the forward strand.
GCATACCTACGAGCATCCCGCCGGCATGGTCGATACCGACGATGACCCGACCGATACGGCGGCCCGCGAAGTAGGCGAAGAGATTGGGCTCACCCTCCAGCCCGAGGAACTTACCAAGCTCAACCCAACGCTTTGGTTTCCCAGTACTGGCACCAGCGACGAAGCCATGCACTTCTATTTCGTCGAAAAAACGATGCCGCGCGAGCAGATCATGTCGTTCCACCTGAAGAAGATCGACAGCGACTCTGATTACGAGCGAATCACTTCGGTAGTGGCTACGCTGCCCGAAGCGCACAAGCTCGTCACGAACGTAAATGGGCTGCTAATTCAGTTTCTGTACCTGCATCATGTAGGCGATTATGAGACGATGCGGAAGTTCTGATTGCAACCGATTGCATAAAATTAAATCGCCACTTACTTTTGCTGAGTAAGTCGCACCTAAGCCCGGCTTTCCTTTTTATTTATCATGGCTCAAATTAACCTGACACTCGGCGACAAGGCGTATTTCCCGTTCGTCGAGAAAACCGTCGCCTACGAAGGGCGCGATTCGGATAACCCGCTGGCGTTCAAATTCTACAACCCCGCGCAGACCATCATGGGCATGCCCATGAAAGACCTCTTCCGCTTCGCGGTGGCCTACTGGCACACCTTCTGCGGCACCGGGGCCGACCCCTTCGGGCCGGGCGTGAAGCATTTCCCCTGGGATGCTGGTCAGGATCCGCTGGGCGCTGCCTTCCAGAAAGCCGATGCAGCCTTCGAGTTCATCACCAAGATGGGCATCGAATACTACTGCTTCCACGACGTTGATGTAGCGCCCGAAGGCAACTCGAACCACGATTTTGAAAGCAACTTCCGCAAGGTTGTCGACTACCTGAAGCAGAAGCAGCAGGCGAGCGGCGTTAATCTGCTCTGGGGCACGGCCAATCTGTTCTCGCATGAGCGCTACATGAACGGCGCAAGCACCAACCCCGATTTCCACGTGCTGGCGCATGGTGCCTGGCAGGTGAAAAACGCCATCGACGCCACCATCGAGCTCGGCGGCCGGGGCTACACCTTCTGGGGTGGTCGCGAAGGGTATATGTCGTTGCTCAATACCAACATGAAGCGCGAGCAGGAACACCTGGGGCGTTTCCTGCAGGTGAGCCGCGATTACGCCCGCAAGCAAGGCTTCACAGGGTCGTTCTACATCGAACCCAAGCCGATGGAGCCGACCAAACACCAATACGATTTCGATGCCGCCACGGTAGTCGGCTTCCTGAACAAATTCGGGTTGCAGGATGATTTCGAGCTGAACATTGAAACCAACCACGCCACGCTGGCCAGCCATACCTTCGCGCATGAGCTACAGGTAGCCGCCGACAACAACATGCTCGGCAGCATCGACGCCAACCGCGGCGACTACCAGAACGGCTGGGATACCGACCAATTCCCCGTCGATGTGTACGAACTGACCGAGGCAATGCTGGTGATTCTGGAAGCGGGTGGCTTCAAATCGGGTGGGGTTAACTTCGACGCCAAAACGCGCCGGAACTCGACCGATCTGGAAGATATCTTCATCGCCCACATCGGCGGTATGGATACCTTCGCCCGGGCTGCCATCGCCGCCGAGGCCATCCTGACCAAGTCGAAGTACAAACAACTTCGCACCGATCGCTACACCAGCTACGACAGCGGCGCCGGTGCCGACTTCGAAGCAGGCAAACTGACCCTCGAAGATCTCCGCCAATACGCCATCGACAATGGCGAAGCCAAGCAGGTCAGCGGCAAGCAGGAGCTTTACGAAATGATCGTAAATCAGTACATTTAATGTACAATGAATGATGTATAATGAACAATGGGCTGGCGCATCTTACTCTTGCGTCAGCCCATTGTTCATTATACATCATTCATTGTACATTAATCCTAGTAGTTAACGCAAGGGGTTGTAAACCACGAAGACCCCGTTCGTCAATCTGAATACAGGCTTTCCATCCGTGTCGAAGGCCGTGAAGGTAAGTTTGCCTGAAACCCTGTTACCAGAGGCATACTCGTCAACAATTTCTAGCGTTCCTGAAACGCGATAAGCCCGCCAGTCCTTCCTCAAATACGAATCGAGCGAAGCGGGATCTGTCTCCCCTAAAAATTCACTAAACAAAACTTTCAACGGAGTTACCGCTTCGGATGAAACATCATATACGCCCTTCTTAAGCGGTTTGAGGCCTACACCGTTTTCGAGTTGCACTTCGTACCCGTCCGTTGATATGAGCGTATGGCGGTAATAAGTAGGCGTCGGATACGGAGGCTGATATAGATTGTTGGTTTCCCCAGTGTTGAAGCGCTGTTGAAAGAAGGAGGTTTGCCTACCAATACGCTCAAGGCTAGCCGAGAAAGTATTGAAATTGCGGTTGGCACAGTCGGTCTGGCTTATGAATAGCCTGTCAACAACGGCCTTTAACGTAAGCGGCTGCAAGGTTCTGGTGTTCAGCATCGTCACTTCCAGGTTCAGCGAGAGTTCGTTTTCGGTTGTGTTATAAACGAAATTGCTGATGCTGGCCGACCGCATCGGTGCGAACGTCGATGTACGGTATTCACCCGTGTCGCCATCAAGTCTGGCATACAGCAGTTGGCCGCTTTTCGACAAGTGAAATTCTACCGAATACGGAAAGTCTTTGACGGCAAACTCCGCACTTTTTCGGTACATGTTAAAGCTGAAAAAGATCGAGTTACAGCTTTCGTTTGCCGATTCACGGTTAAGTAAGTCATACTGTGTGCTGCCAATCGTAAACTGAGCGACTGGTTGGGGAGCTACGTCAGGCTGCCCTTTCCGGGAACAGCCCAAGACGCCCACGACCAAAAGCAGTATCAATATAGTTGATTTCATAACGGCGCGTTAAACGTCGGAAACATAGGATATGTTAGCCAAACTAGTCATGAAATTGATCGAATGGGCACAAAAGGTCACTTAAGATGGCTACCTAGATGCTATTTCCACGTAGGTAGTCGCCGATGGCCATGCGCCGTTTTCCTTCGGCCTGTAGTTCAGTGATGCTAATCCAGCCATCGGCAGCTTTAACGAGCAGATTCGTTTTACCATCGGTGTAAGCCTGACCCGGTTCAGCAACCATCGGGCTTCCGTCGGGCGGCGTTCCGTTGGGCGGCATTCCGTTGGCTACGTCAGTGGCGTAGATTTTATAGAATCGTCCATTGATCGTCGTCCAGGCGGTCGGGTAGGGCGAGAGGCCCCGGATGAAGTTCCGCAACGTACCTACCGGTTGATTCCAGTCGATTTCGGTGTTCTCACGGTTAAGCTTAGGGGCGCTTTTTTCGTCACCGGGCTCCGGCTGCGGCGTTCGTGGGTACGTTCCGGCTTCAATAGCCTGCACTGTCCGCAACACCAGCGCTGCGCCACGCACCATCAGGCGATCGTGCAACGTACCTGCGTTATCGTCGGGATGAATCGGCTCCGTTTCCTGGAAGATCATCTGCCCCGTGTCGATCTCTTTCTCGATGAAGAAAGTTGTAACACCGGTTTCGGTTTCGCCCCGGATAATGGCCCAGTTGATGGGTGCCGCCCCCCGATAATCGGGCAGTTTCGATCCGTGCAGGTTGAACGTACCTACGGACGGCATACTCCAGACCACTTCGGGCAGCATCCGGAAGGCCACAACCACTTGCAGGTCAGCCTGGTAATTGGCCAGTTCGGCCAGAAAAGCCGGGTCGCGAAGTTTTTCGGGCTGCAAGACGGGCAGGCCCGCTGCCAGCGCGGCTTTCTTGACCGGCGAGGGCGTTAGTTGCTGCCCCCGCCCCGATGGCCGGTCGGGTGCCGTAATCACGGCGACCACGTTACAACCGCCCTCCAGCAGGGCTTGCAGGCTGGCTACCGCAAAATCGGGGGTGCCCATAAACACAAGGCGTAGTTTCTCGTTCATTATTCGTAAATCGTACGTCTATTGACAAACGGCTGACCAACTTCGTACATTTGTTGATCCGCTGTCTACTTCCAATGCGACAACAATACACATTGCTCTTAACCAAATCGGCTACCGATTCGGGTACCCACTCAGGTATCCGCTGGGTTTTCTGACAAGGCTGCAAAACAAATGAAATTGCTTGCAGAACGGTCGGTGGGCCGTTCTTTTTTTATCCCCCTGGGGAAAGACATTACTGCATTATGGCTAAGATTAACTATTACACGGAGGAGGGCCTAAACCGCCTCAAAGCAGAGCTTAATGATCTGAAAACCAAAGGCCGGGCGGCCATTGCACATGCGATTGCCGAAGCGCGCGACAAAGGCGACCTGAGCGAAAACGCCGAATATGACGCCGCCAAAGACGCGCAGGGCCTGCATGAATTGAAAATCTCGAAGTTAGAAGAAGTACTCGCCAACGCCCGCCTGCTCGATGAATCGTCGATTGACGCGTCGCAGGTATCGGTCTTGTCGAAGGTGAAAATAAAAAACAAGAAAACGGGCGCCGAAGTGACCTATACCCTCGTTTCGGAAGAAGAAGCCGACCTCAAACTGGGTCGTATTTCGGTGGGGTCTCCCATTGGCAAGGGCCTGTTGGGCAAGAAGGTCGGCGACACGGCCGAAATCACCATTCCCGCTGGCAAAATCGATTTCGAAATCATCGACATCAGCCGGTAGTAAAGTGAGTTCAAGGTTTAACGTCTAAGGTTCAAAGTTGGCTGACGCACAAATAGTGGTTGCGTCAGCCAACTTTGAACCTTAGACGTTAAACCTTGAACTCACTTTTCGTATATCACAAAATCGAATGCGGCTTCGTGGCGTTCGTCGGCGGGGTGATGATGGCGGCTTACTTCGTGCCACGCCGTCTTGTCGAACAGCGGAAACTGCGTATCACCGTCGTAGGTACGTTGGATTTCGGTTAGGTAGATACGGGTAGCCAATGGCAGGGCTGCTTTGTAGATTTCGCCACCCCCAATCACAAAGATTTCGGCCGTTCCCTCGCTTTGGGCTTCAATCGATCTGGCCACCTCAATCGCTTGCTCCAGCGTGTGCACGACAGTAGCACCATCGGGTTTGAAGGCGGTGTTGCGCGTCACGATGATGTTGGTCCGTTTGGGCAGGGGCTTACCCAGCGCCTCAAACGATTTGCGCCCCATAATGATGGCGTGCCCCATGGTCTGGCGCTTGAAATAGGCAAAGTCGTCGGGCAGGTGCCACGGTAGGTCGGGTTTGCCGTCGGCGTCATTGCGCCCGATCACGCGATTCTGGGCCATGGCCGCAATTAAACTAATGTGCATAAAGTCAGTTCGGCCGTTTTCCGTCAGCCGTTTTTGGGCGGTACAGACCAGCCGAGCAACGAACGGGCAAACTACCGTTTGCGCCGCAGCATGAGTTGGCGGCAGTTGGTCAGGTTAATTTCTTCGTATCAAAAACAGGGGCCAGCGCCGAGGGAAGCCAGCTTATCGCCTGAGTTTGCACAAAGGTATGACGAGCGTTGATTCGGGTCTTATGGAAGGCAAGCCAGCGCAAGGCGATCTACCCCCGCGGCAATGAGAGCGTCGAGTTCTGCGGCCGAAGCCCCATCGGCCGCGATACCGACACTCAGCGAACGAGGCACCGCCGCCCGAAAGGCCAGCGCTTTATCGAGCGAAAACGAAGCGGGCATTAGCCCCGGCAACGGCACCCCCGTGCTATTTTTCAGCCCATCGACGCCCGCATCGGCTGCTGTCTTGATCATAGCGGCCAGTTGATCGTTGGTAAGTAGGTCCTGTTCCAGTACTACCGTCAGCGGCACTTCCCGCGCGTGGGCCACGGCTGCCAGCTTCACCAGCTCGATTTTCAGCCATACCGACGTGGGCGATAGCAGCGCCGAGGTATTCAGTACCACGTCGATGGCATTGGCTCCATCGGCCAGCGCCAGTTCCAACTCCTGCTGCTTCACCTCGGTGCGCTGGTAGCCAAACGGGTAGCCAATGGCCGCCGTCAGCGTGGCGGGGTGCTGATCGCCCAACTCGCGGCGGTGTTTTTTCACCCAGAACGGCGCCACCACCAGCCCAAGCAGACCCAGCTGATTCACCTCATCGAGGGCGTCGTACTGCTCGTTAATCGTAACGTTGGGGTAGAGCAACGTGCGTTCGATGTAGGGGAACAGATGATTCATGGAAACTTAGTTTGTTGTTTGTAGTTTGACCTTTGACGCTGACCGAAAGGTGCATATGGCCGCAAGCTGGCTAACTACCAACGACAAACGTCACACGACAACCCTTTTTTTTGTTGCTTTGTACACACTACAAGCTAACCACTACCGACTATGCGTTTCTTCACGTACCTACTTGTATTTGTTTTACTGGTGCTCGGCGTTTTGTTTCTGCTGACTGGCTGGAGCTATTCAGATGGTGAACGGGCAGGCACCGTTTCCAAATTTAGCCGCCGGGGTTACCTCTTCAAAACCTACGAAGGTGTACTGAATGTAGGTGGCTTTTCGGGCGAAACCGGCTCGCTAACCCCTCAGTTCTTCGATTTTTCGGTAAAAGACGATGCCGTCGCCCAGAAGATCACAGAGGCCGTTAAAACTGGTCAGCGCGTGACACTTCACTACGAAGAGAAAATCCTGCGCCTCCCCTGGAATGGCGAAACCAAGTATTACATCACCGACGTGGAGTTTGTCGGCCAGACGCCTTATGGCCAACAGCCCTTTGGCGGGCAACAGCAGGTGCAGCCGCAACCCGATATGCAACAACCTGCTCAGCCGACTCCGGCCCCTCAGTCGCAGTCGGTAACGGCCGATTCGGTTCTATAACAGACTACAACTGACCAATGTCAGTCAACTACCTGCGAAGCGCCGTTCGGAATACTCGAACGGCGCTTTTCGTTTCGGTGTACCTTTGGGGCTATGCTGACAATACTCGACAAAACGTTTGTCCCCTTTATTGATCGTGATAGGCTTCAGAGCCGCATTGCCGAACTGGCCGAGCAAATCAACCGCGACTACGCCAACCGCCGCCCGCTGATCGTAGGCGTACTAAACGGAGCGGTCCTGTTTACGGCCGATCTGCTCAAAAACCTCACGATCGACTGCGAAATTACGTTTATCCGGGTGGCGTCATACGACAAAACCAGCTCGACAGGGCAGATCAAGCAAATCCTGGGGCTTTCTGAAGTCATCACCGGCCGCGACCTGATCGTGATCGAAGACATCGTCGATACCGGCCTGACCATGCAAGAGGTGTTACGTCAGCTCAACGAAAAAGAGCCGGCTTCCATCGCCATCGCGACCTTGCTGTTCAAACCCGAAGCCCTGCAAACACCCCTCGACCTGACTTACGTCGGGTTTGAGATCGAAAATCAGTTTGTGGTGGGTTACGGCCTCGACTACGACGGGCTGGGCCGGAATACGCAGGCCATTTTTGTACTGGAACAACCGTAACGGCGCACGCCCCTGCCCTGCTATCGTTGCGGATTTACGGATGAATTCACGTCACTACCCCCTACTTATTCTGGCCCTGGGCGCGTTTTTCTACCTGCCTTTTCTGGGTCGCGTTCACCTGTTCGACTGGGACGAAATCAACTTTGCCGAGTCGGCGCGGGAGATGCTCGTGACAGGCAATTTCGCCCGCGTGCAGATCAACTTTGAGCCGTTCTGGGAAAAACCGCCCCTGTTTTTCTGGCTACAGGCGACGGCCATGTACTGGCTGGGGGTGGGCGAATATGCCGCCCGCCTGCCCAACGCCCTCATCGGCATCGCCACGCTGCTTACCTTCTACAAAGTGGGAACGTACCTGCACGGGCCGCGCTTCGGGCTGCTATGGGCGGTGGGGTATCTGGGGGCGCTCACCCCACATCTGTACTTCAAAACAGGGATTATCGATCCCACCTTCAACCTGTTCATCTTCCTGGGTGTCTGGTATACGTACCTGGCGGCCCAACAGTATGGCAAACCGAAAGTGGGCCAACTGGCGGCGTTGGCGGGCCTGTTTGTCGGGCTGGCCATCCTGACCAAAGGACCGGTGGGTGCTTTGCTGGCGGGCCTCACGTTTGGCATTGTGTGGGCGCTCACCCGCTTCAGGCCGTTGCTGCGGTTTTGGCATGCCCTGATGGCTATCAGCATTGCCCTGGGTATTGCGTCGTTGTGGTTTGGCCTCGAAATCATCCAGAATGGTCCATGGTTTTTGCAGGAGTTTATCGAGTACCAGATCCGGCTCTTCTCGACGCCCGATGCCGGGCACGGACAGCCGTTCTACTATCATTTTGTGGTGGTGCTGGTGGGCTGTTTTCCGCTGTCGATTTTCGCCATCCGCTACCTCACCGCCTCAACCGATCCGCGCGATTTCCGGCTCTGGATGGTGGTGCTGTTCTGGGTGGTGATGATTCTGTTTTCGATCGTCAAGACCAAGATCGTCCATTATTCGAGCATGGCGTGGTTTCCGGTATCGTACCTGGCCGCCCGCCACATCGCCGATCTGCTGGTCGGCCGGGTAGCCTGGAATCGCTGGCTAACCGCCGGACTGCTGTTCATTGGTGTCCTATTGGGCTTATTGCTGACCGCCCTGCCCGTGGTGGGTCGGTTCAAAACCGCGCTGATTCCCTACATCAATGACCCGTTTGCGGTGGCCAACCTGCAAGCCAACGTAACCTGGGGCGGCTGGGAATGGGTGATCGGCCTGACGTACCTGGTGGTGCTGCTCACGGCTATTGTCCGGCTGGCTCATTTTGTGCGGGCAAGGCGCAACAACGTACCTGAAAACAGCCTGCCCGGCCCCATCTGGGCCCTGTTTGGGGCTACGGCTGTTTGCCTGTGGCTTTATCTGGCGCTGATCGTGCCCAAGATCGAGGAGTACGTGCAGGGTGCCGTGGTACGCTTTTACACCGAGCGGCAAGGGCAGGACGTATATGCTGAACCTGTTGGTTACAAAAGCTACGCGCAGTTGTTTTACTTCCGCAAGCAGCCGCCCGTAAATCCCAAAACCCGCCAGTCAGACTACCTGCTCAACGGTCCCGTCGATAAGCCAACGTACCTGATTACCAAGATCAACGTGGCCGATCAATACCGCACCAACCCCAACCTGCGGCTTATTCGTGAGGAAAACGGCTATGTCCTGTTTGAACGGAGGTAGACCGTTGAAGCCCTTTCCGACCGGGAAGAGGAACTGCTTAGGGAAAACTCACTGCGATTCACTACCTTTAGTAACCTTAGCCGATAGGTGGTTGAGGACTGCATGCCCTCAATCTAGATGTCTTCTACTTCCTCTAAGGATTTCTCATTTCCCTTACAGGCACTGCCCAAAACGCCAACCGGTATTACCGGATTGGACGAAATAACCGAAGGCGGCTTGCCCAAAGGGCGCCCTACCCTCATTTGCGGAAGTGCCGGTTGCGGCAAAACGCTCTTCTCGATGGAGTTTCTGGTGCGTGGTGCACTGGACTACGAGGAGCCCGGGGTTTTTATGGCTTTTGAAGAAAAAGCCGACGAACTGGCCGTCAACGTTGCGTCGCTGGGTTTCAACCTGCAACAGCTTCAGCACGACAAACGCATTAAGCTCGACTATGTACGCATCGAACGCAGCGAGATCGAAGAAACCGGCGAGTATGACCTCGATGGGCTCTTCATCCGGCTTGGGTACGCCATCGACAGCATCGGGGCCAAACGCGTGGTGCTCGATACCATCGAAAACCTGTTTTCGGGCCTGACCAATCAGGGTATTCTGCGGGCGGAGCTGCGCCGCCTGTTTGAATGGCTGAAAGAAAAGCAGGTAACGGCTATCATTACCGGCGAGCGCGGGTCGGGTACGTTGACCCGCCACGGGCTGGAAGAATACGTGTCTGACTGCGTGATTCTGCTCGATCACCGCGTCGATAACCAGATTTCGACCCGGCTGCTTCGTATTGTCAAATACCGCGGGTCGGTACACGGCACCAACGAATACCCGTTCCTGATCGACAAAGACGGCATTTCGGTACTGCCAGTTACGTCGCTTACCCTCGATCATGCCGTATCGAGCGACCGGGTTTCGTCGGGCATTCCCTCGCTCGATCGTATGCTCGACGGCAAGGGCTATTTCCGGGGGAGTAGTGTGCTGGTATCGGGCACCGCGGGTACGGGCAAAACCAGTATCGCCGGCAGCTTCGCCAACGAAACATGCCAACGTGGCGAACGCTGCATTTTCTTTGCGTTTGAAGAGTCGCCGCAGCAGATTATCCGCAACATGAAATCGATCGGGCTCGATTTGCAGAAGCATATCGATGCCGGGTTGCTGACATTCCACGCGTCACGCCCTACCCTCAACGGCCTTGAGATGCACCTGACAGTGATTCATAAGCTGATCAGGTCCGTCAATCCGCGGGTCGTGATTCTGGACCCGATTACCAACCTGATTACGGTGGGCTCGATGAGCGAGGTGAAGTCGATGCTGATCCGGCTGATCGACTTTTTGCAGGCCCAACAGATCACGGTGCTCTTCACGGCACTGACTCGCAACACAGTTGTTGAAGAGCAGACCGACGAAGGCGTGGCTTCGCTGGTGGATACGTGGCTGCTGGTGCGCGACATCGAATCGAACGGCGAACGCAACCGGGGGCTCTACGTGATGAAGGCGCGGGGTATGCGGCATTCCAATCAGGTACGTGAGTTTGTGATTACCGATCACGGCGTCGACCTGGTCGATGTCTATCTCGGCCCCGACGGCGTGCTGACCGGTTCAGCGCGCGAAGCACAACAACTACAGGAGTATACCGGCGAGGCCCTGCGCGACCACGCGGTGACTCAGAAGGATCGTGAAATTGAACGTAAACGGCTGGTGCTCGAATCAAAAATTACCAGCCTGCGCGAAGAATTTGAATCGGTTCAGGATGAGCTCAACAAGACCTACATTGAAGACGAGCTTCGGAAAGAAATTCTTCAGAAGAATCGCGAGCAGCTTACCCGTATCCGACATAAAGAAGAGTAAGCAGCCCCACCAAACTGCCACTCTTTCAACTTTTTAGCTTTCAGCTACTTAGCTCTACCCGTTCACTACACACACGTCCAAGGGAATGAACACGCCTACCAATGAGCAGGATACCATCTGGGAGCTGCGCCTCTACATCGCCGGTAATACACCCAAATCGGTGGCGGCACTGGCCAATCTCAAGCGATACTGCGAAAACAACCTTAAGGATAATTATGTCATTGAAGTAATCGACTTGCTGGTTCACCCCCAGCTGGCGGAAGGCGACCAGATTCTGGCCGTGCCAACGCTGGTCAAGAAAGTGCCCGAACCGATTCGGAAAATCATCGGCGATTTGTCGAATGAAGAAAAAGTACTGGTTGGGCTGAACATTCGCCCGGCAACGTCTTAACATGCATACGCTCAACCCTGCCGATGACCCCTCCCCTGAAAACGGCGCAGCGCCCTATCAGCTAAGCCTATTTGTAACGGGGGCCTCGGTCAACTCGGTGCGGGCTATTACCAATCTTAAACGCCTTTGCGAGACGTACCTGCCGGGGCGTTACGCACTGGAGGTTATCGACGTGCATCAGCAGCGCGACATAGCCGAACAGCACCAGATCATTGCCTTACCGTTGCTGATCAAACGCTTACCCCTGCCCGAGCGACGGCTGATCGGTGATATGTCGAATACCGAAAAGGTGCTTCAGGGATTAGGCCTAGCTGCCCCTTTTGCATGAACGCAACCCTGACCTACGAGGAGTTACTGGCTGAAAATCAACGACTGCGCGAGCAGCTGGAAGAAGCCACCGAGACGATCCACGCCATCCGCACGGGTCAGGTTGATGCGTTGGTGGTCACGGGCGACGACGGGCACGAGCTCTACACCCTGAAAACAGCCGATCAGACCTACCGGGTGTTTATCGAAACCATGAACGAAGGGGCTGTTACGCTCAGCGCGGGCGGCCTCATCGTCTACGGCAACTCCATGTTCGCCACCATGGTGGGGCTACCGCTGTCGCAGGTGATTGGCCTTTCGTTCGACAACTTTGTGGCGGCTCAGAGCCTATCCGCCTACCAGCAACTGGTTGAGATGGGCTGGACCGACAAACACCGCGTTGAAATGACGCTCTGCGACCATACCGACCACGCCATTCCGTGCCTGCTGTCGGTGACGGCTCTTGAGCTCGACGAAGGACCGTCGTTGAGCGTTATCATTACCGACCTGACGAGTCAGAAAGAAACCCAGCAGCTCCTTTCTCTTAACAATGAGCAGTTGAAGCTGGCCAATCGCGCGCTGGAAATCAGCAACAATGCGCTCAACCTGTCCAACGATAACCTTCAGCAGTTTGCCTACGTAGCCTCGCACGATTTGCAGGAACCGCTCCGCAAAATCAGGTCGTTTGGCGAGTTGTTGAAGGCCGATTATGGCGCAAATCTGGGTGATGAAGGGCACGATCTGATCACGCGCATGAACGCCGCCGCAGCCCGCATGACGCTGTTGATCAAAGATCTGCTCGACTATTCGCGCCTGACTATGCAGCAAGTGCCGTTTAAGCCCGTTTCGCTCGATTCGCTGCTTACCGATGTGCTCGATGACCTGTCGGTGTCCGTAGCCGAATGGGGTGCTGTAATCGACCGCGCCGACCTACCCGTGGTACAGGGCGATAAAGTGCAGCTTCGGCAGTTGTTTCAGAATCTGCTAAGCAATGCGTTGAAATTTCACCGCACCGACGTTTCCCCGCATATTCGGGTCAGCGCCCGCCGAGTAGTGATTACCGACCTGCCCGCGGCGGTGCAGAACACCATTCCGCCTAGTTCCGTCGCGAATCAGGTCTTCCACGAGATCAGTGTGGCCGACAACGGCATTGGTTTCGATGAGAAATACCTCGACCGTATTTTTCAGGTATTCCAGCGACTGCACGGTCGTCGGATTTACCCGGGCAGCGGCGTTGGCCTGGCTATCTGCCGGAAAGTGGCCAACAACCACCGCGGCGAACTCACCGCCGAAAGCAAACCCGGCGTGGGCTCAACGTTCAAGCTTTTCCTGCCCGCCTAGGTACGTAGCGCCGTCTTGACCCAATAAACCATTTGCTTGGCCGAATCGGTGGTCTCCCCAATATCGGGCCAGCTGAAGGTGCTTTGTAGACGATCTTCGCGATGGTAGCCCCGACTGAGCCAGAAGGCGTCGAGCGGCTGATAGCTCGCCGGACGCAGGGGATGATCGGCGGGGCGCTGTACGGCACAGAAGCAGGTGGTTGGGTACGTACCGAAGCTCGCCGCGTGCGCCTCACGCTCATCGAAGAACCGATGCCCTAGCCCCATACCCCGGTAACGAGGCAGCAAAATGCTTTCCCCGAAATAAAAGATCTGATCGAGCGCATAGCCGGCTTTCCGAAAAGGCGCCTGTACTTCGGCGGTTTCGTCGAGCAGCGGCAGGCAGGTGGTAGCTCCCACCAGTTCATCACCATCGAAAACGGCAAACAGCAGCGAACGCGCCGAGCGGGCGTAGGTTTCCAGGTACGTTGTTTCGTAGGCAATAGACCCTTCGTAGAGGTACGGAAAATCACGAAAGACCGTGATCCGCAGCCTCGCCAACGGCTCGAACACTTCCCGGAACGACGCCCCGGTATACTGCTGAAAGGTCAGGTTAGGCATGGGGAGTGGGAATGAATAATGGATAATTTAAACTGTATAATGAGCACTGATAAAGAAGAGTTTGTCAGCTTAGCAGAGTCATTATACAGTCTACATTATCCATTATTCATTCTTTTTAAGCTACCAGCGACTCCCAGAGGGGCAGGTTGTAATACGTGGTAACGCGGGTGATTTTTCCGTCGGCCACGTCGAGAAACGAACCGGCAGGAAGCTGATACGTCTGGCCGTGCGCTTCGGGCAGATCACCGTCGGTTTTCTTGTATACCCCGTTGACGACAAATTCACAGGCGACGCGCGAAGGCGTTGCCGAATTCGTCAGGATCACCAGATCAGTGAGGGTTTCGTCGTAGCAGTCGTCCATATGCTGAAGGAACTGCGTAAACAAGTCTTTGCCGGTGCGCGACGATCCCTGGTTACTATCGTGCCGAACGTCGTCGCTCAGCAGCGCCAGCATGGCCGACCAGTCTTTCCGGTTAAACGCGGCATAATACGACGCTACAGTTTCGTGTGAAGTCATTAAAAGGGCGTTTGGTGTTCGATGTTTGGCGTTTGACGTTATTTGTCCAACGCGAGACAGCAAACGCCAAACGTCAAACCTATTTCACGTCTACGTCGTAAATCTGAACGCGGTTCCAGAGGTGTTTGCAGTTGTCTACAAACGCCAGGTGGATCGGGTGTTCCTGATAGACGTCGTGCGATGCTTCGTCGGCGAAGGTCAGCAGCAGCGCAAAGTCGTAGCTGTGGTCGATAACGGGCCGACGGGTAGCCGCCGCCGTTCCAATTTGTGCAGCCTGAATGGCCTCTACGCCCCGCAACGACTCGAGGCCCGCTTTCAGGGCGGCCCGATCCTCGTCGGATTCGGGGCGGGCCAGCCAGAAATAAACAGAATGAATGAACATGAGATGGAGATTGATAAACGATAAGTGGTAAGCGGCAAACGATAAGCTATTGATGCACAAGCGTCATCGCTCTTTTCGTATCGTTCATCGCTTACCACTCACCCTTTACCGTTGATTAACTGTTTTTTTCAAGTTGTTTCACCAGCGCGGCAAAATCCTTCGGGTAGGGTGACTCGACCGTCAGTTCGTCGCCGTTCAGTTTGGTAAAGGTAAGCGAATGAGCGTGTAGGGCTACCCGCTGAATCAGCGGTTGCTCTTCGGTATCCTGCTTCAGGTTGAAATCGCGCTTGATCTGCGACAGAAAAACCGGCTTCCCTCCGTAGGTGGGATCCTGCACGATGGGCGCTTTGAGGCACATCAGGTGCACCCGAATCTGGTGCATCCGGCCCGTGATGGGCATACACTCCACCAGCGTGTTGATCCGGTAGGCCCGCAGCGTGTTGAAGATAGTTTCGGCGACCTTGCCCTTTTCCCGATCGATTTTTACGTGCGTACCGTCGCGGCTCGGCGCAATGGGCAGGTAGACCGAAATGTCTTCGAAGTTATGGACGCCGTTGGTGATGGCATGGTAGCGTTTAGCCACCTCGCGGTGCTCAAACTGCATGGCGAGGTGCCGGTAGGCCTCCGGGTGTTTGGCAATGGCCAACGTACCCGAAGTCTCTTTGTCGAGCCGGTGCGCCAGTTGAGCGTCATCGCTGTAGGCTTTAGCCAGTCGCAGGATGCTGACGCCCGCCTTGTCGGTTGTGCGTTCGTCGAGCGAGGCCACGTGCGGCGGCTTGTTGATGAGGATATAGTCATCGTCCTCATACAGAATGAGGTCGGCGAAATTCAGTTTCATACCGCAAAGGTACGGCGTTTATGCCAGTAACACCCGCACCGCCTCGTTGCGCCCTCAGTCTGAAACGCCCGCTTCCATCAGCTCACCCAGGATCTTCTGGGCGGCAATGGAAATAACCGTGCCGGGGCCAGTTCGCCCTACAGTAATGCCATGAACGCTTGCAATGTCAAACATCTTACGGCAGGAAACTCGAGCTGTTGAAGCGCACTGAAATGACTGTCGTTGGTTACCAAGTAATCAACCCCTGGTGATACAGCACAGTCGACAAACTTGTTATCATCATAGTCGCTGGCAATAGCAGACCAACGGTAATATATCTCTGTCTGAACAGTATTATACTGTCTATCAATAAGTTCGAGGACGTTATTGGCGATAGCTACGGTCATCTTTCGCTCTAGAATCTCGGCGTACTCCTCCAAAATTTCGGTACTAACGGCCAGCTCAAACTGACCGGAACGATAGGCGTCAAAGACCGCGCGATAGGGAGACACTCTCGGGATAATGGCCAGCAGGCAGTTGGTATCCAGCACAATACGCATTAGTCGTGCTGATAAGGAGTGCGATTGTGCTCGGTCAGCCAACGCTCTGCCGTCGCAGCATTCCAGCCTTGCTGCTCAAACAAGGCATCAACGTCCTCATCCACTTTACGAGCGAAGTAATCGGCCAACAACTGTTTGATTTCCAGCACCTGCTCATCGGACACGGGTCGCGAGAAGGTTTTCAAAAGCTCTAGTTGCAACGAGGTTAGCATAGGCTTGCTGCTTTTATTCGTCATTAACAAGTTAATCTATACGGTTGATTCCATCAGTTCACCCAGGATCTTCTGGGCGGCAATGGAAATAACCGTGCCGGGGCCAAAGACGCCTTTCACGCCCGCGTCGTAGAGATATTGGTAATCAGCAGCGGGGATAACGCCCCCGGCAATCACCAGGATATCGTCGCGGCCAATAGCACGTAGCTCGTCGATCAGTTGCGGTACCAGCGTTTTGTGGCCCGCCGCCAGACTCGACACACCAACGACGTGTACATCATTCTCGGCAGCCTGACGCGCCACTTCGGCCGGTGTCTGGAATAGCGGTCCCATGTCGACATCGAAACCCAAATCGGCGAAGCTAGTTGCGATGATTTTGGCACCCCGGTCGTGACCGTCCTGCCCCATTTTAGCTACCAGCATTCGGGGACGGCGCCCTTCTTCCTCAGCAAAGCGATTGGCCATCTCACGCGCCAGCCGGAAATTCTCATCGTCAGATACCTCTGCCTGATACACGCCCGATACAGCCCGGATAGTCGCTTTGTGCCGCCCGAACACCACTTCGAGTGCATCCGAAATTTCACCCAGCGTAGCCCGGTGGCGGGCCGCTTCAATAGCTAAAGCGAGGAGGTTAGACCCCACCCCCGTCCCCTCCCCTGAAAACCAGGGGAGGGGGGTAGACTCGCCCCTAGCTTCACCCCTCCCCTGGTTTCCAGGGGAGGGGACGGGGGTGGGGTCAGCCGCTGCCGTCAATGCTGTCAGCGCCGCCTGTACCTTCGCCTGATCGCGGGTGGCACGTACCTGACGCAGACGCTCGATCTGACTGGTGCGCACGGCCTGATTATCGACTTCGAGCAGTTCGATGTCAGTTTCGGTCTGGGCGCGGTATTTATTTACGCCCACGATCACGTCGCGGCCGCTGTCGATGCGGGCCTGTTTGCGGGCGGCGGCTTCTTCAATACGCAGCTTGGGTAAGCCCGTGTCGATGGCTTTCGTCATGCCGCCCAGTTGTTCCACCTCGTCGATGAGGGCGCTGGCCTTATCGATCAGCTCGTTCGTCAGATACTCTACGTAATACGAGCCACCCCAGGGGTCGACAGCGCGGGTGACGTCGGTTTCGTGTTGCAGGTAGAGTTGCGTATTGCGGGCGATGCGGGCCGAAAAGTCGGTGGGCAGCGCGATGGCTTCGTCCAGCGAATTGGTGTGCAGGCTTTGGGTGCCACCCAACACCGCCGCCAGTGCCTCGATGGTGGTGCGGGCTACGTTGTTGAACGGGTCTTGTTCGGTGAGGCTGTAGCCCGACGTCTGGCAGTGAGTGCGCAACGCCAGCGATTTGGCATTTTTTGGGCCAAACTGTTGCACGAGCGAGGCCCACAGCACCCGCCCGGCCCGCATTTTGGCAATTTCCATGAAGTGATTGACGCCAATACCCCAGAAAAACGACAGGCGCGGCGCAAACTGATCAATGCTCATGCCCGCGGCTAGCCCCGTGCGGATGTATTCGAGACCGTCGGCCAGGGTGTAGGCGAGTTCGAGGTGGGCGGGTGCTCCGGCCTCGTGCATGTGGTAGCCGCTGATGCTGATGCTGTTGAACTTCGGCATGTGGCGGCTCGTGTACGCAAAAATATCGCCAATGATGCGCATCGACGGCGCAGGCGGGTAGATGTATGTGTTCCGCACCATGAACTCCTTCAGAATGTCGTTCTGGATGGTTCCCGACAGTTTCTCGGGGGCAACGCCCTGCTCTTCGGCCGCTACGATGTAAAAAGCCATGATGGGCAACACCGCCCCGTTCATGGTCATCGACACCGACATCTGATCGAGCGGAATCTGGTCGAACAGGATTTTCATGTCCTCGACCGTATCGATGGCTACGCCCGCCTTACCCACATCGCCCACCACGCGCGGGTGGTCGGAGTCGTAGCCCCGGTGCGTGGCCAGGTCAAAAGCGACCGACAGCCCTTTCTGCCCCGCCGCCAGGTTGCGCCGGTAAAATGCATTCGACGCTTCGGCGGTACTGAACCCTGCATACTGCCGGATAGTCCACGGTTGGCGCACATACATGCTGGCGTAGGGTCCGCGCAGATAGGGCGGAATGCCAGCCTGCCAGCCCGCCAGTTTCGATGGAGCGTCGGACACCGTGAAGTGGGGCTTCAGCCGAATGCCTTCCGCCGTGGTGAAAGGTGGCGTGTTAGGCGTGGTTGGCGATGAAACGGGTAACGCAGGTATGTTGGTGAAGTCAGGGCGCATGGCAGTAGGGCTGATCAGGAAAAACGGGCGAGCAGACCCGCCGATAAGCAACCCAAAATAACGGCTTTCGGCGCACATTCGTGATGTCACTTCATTCCACCGGAACGTACCCAGCCTTACGCATCTTATAAACGCATTTAGTTGATTTAAACTATATCTTTAGTGGTTTCTACGCACGGCTCATGGTTACCTGCCACTTTAGAACGTACCTGTTGCTCAGCCTGTTTTTCGTCCCGGCAATAAGCTGCGCGCAGGACATTCTCTATCCACCTGTTTCCACTGACTCAACTGACAACAGGCCAACAACGTACCTGACCACTGACTCGGCGGCCATTACGCACCGAAAACGCCGTCAGTTGCTGGGCGGCTCAACCGTGCTTTCGTTGGGGGCAACGTATGTGTATCTCGAAAACAAATGGTGGCGTGAAGGCTACACCCGCTTTCACGTCGACAATGGGCGCGACTTCCGCTATGCCAGCAACGTCGACAAGCTCGGACATTTATTGGGGGGCGTGTTTACCGCCGACGCCTACTACGCGGGTTTTCGCTGGGCCGGTATGACCCCGAAGCGGGCCGGCTGGTACGCGGCGGGGGCGGCAGCGTTTGTGCAATTAAGCATTGAGTTCAAAGATGGCTTTTCACCGCGCTATGGCTTCAGTTGGGCCGATGTCACGGTGGGTACGTTGGGTGGGTTCTGGCCGATAGCGCAACAACAATCGGCCTTTCTGCGCGCTAGTCAGTGGAAGGTCAGCTATTGGCAGCGGACCAACAAGTATTTCGATCACCGGGGTATCAAAACACAGGCGTTCAGCATCGACGACTACATCAATCAAACCTATTGGTTTTCGTTCTCACCCCGGCAGCTAGTGGGCCCACGCCTCCGGCAAGCGTGGCCCGACTGGTTACAGCTATCCGTTGGAGCAGGCCTTGAGGCCGAAACCTGGAGTATTGGCCGCACCGGCGAAGGTGGGCGCTGGGAGTGGTATCTGGCGCCCGATGTAGACCTGGTCAGGCTATTCAAACCGCGCCGCCCGTTGATAAAAACCGTTTTGCATTGCCTGAACTACATCAAAGTACCAGCCCCGACGCTGCAAATCGGGCCAAAACCACGCCTCTGGTGGGTCTATTTTTAGGTGTGTATACTGAGCAATTTGTTTTCGTTACTGAATCAGTCAATTACCCATATCTACATTGATTATAGGACTTTTTTTACTACAATCTTCGGCTATACCTACCGTATGCCGTATATAAAGCCGATTATTTCGCTATGCTTTGTATTTTATTCTGTTTTTGAATAGTTTAGAGGACCGTAAAATAATTAGCCTACGGGCTTCCTCTTGTTTTAACCTAACCATGCGTTTCTTATTTCAGATCACCCGGCGGCCTCTGGCTCGTCTGGGGCTGCTGACAATAATTCTCGCCACCTGCTGCGTGGCTTCGTCGGTAGCCCAAACCTTCACCCCCGATCAGGCGCATGAAGACATGCTGTACCTGCGGCGGCAGTTGAAAACCTACCATCCCGGCATCGGTTACTACACACCCGAAGCGCGCATGGAGCAACTTTTCGACTCCCTGTATAATCACCTCGATGCACCGATCGACTACCTGTCGCTGTTCAGGTACGTAGCTCCTTACGTGAGCAGCCTCAAAGACGGGCACACGAATCTCAACCACCGAAACGGCTACCTCAACCGTACCACCCACTATGTGCCGTTCTACATTCGGCAGGTCGATGGCCGGTACTATATCAGCCACAATGCCTCGGAAGACACCACGTTGCGGCGCGGCACCGAACTGCTCTCCATTCAGGGCCAATCGGTGGGAAGCATTCACCAGACGTTGATGGACGGCGACCGCTCGGGTTCCGACGGCGACAACCGAAGCGGCCGCGAGCAGTGGAGCCTTACCCAGTTTGCCGATTATTATGCCGCCTGGTATGGCTCCGTCGACACGGTGCAGGTACGTTACCGCCTTCCCAACGACACACTAACGCGCCAGATACGTCTTGCCTGCCCCACCTCCGAGCGGTTTCGGTACCTGCTATCCCAGCGCTACCGCCGCGACTTCGAGCAGCAGCCCGACCTGCGCCAGCCCAACCTGAGCGTTCGGCTGGTCGATTCGCTCAGCGGCACCGCCGTGCTGCGTGTATCATCCTTTATGAATCCGCGCGGATTCGATCCGTTCCAGTGGCAGTTTAAACGCCGTCTCAAAAAAGCGTTTCAGCAGATTCAGGCCGCCGGGGTCAATAACCTGGTCGTCGATTTGCAGAATAACGGTGGGGGTGCGGTGCTCAACTCGGCGCGGTTGCTCCAATATTGGCTGCCCGAGCCGTTTACCGTGATGGAAGGCGAGCACATGAAACGGGCCGCCCGTGCCGAAATCATTACACGCTGGAACCCGTTGTCGGCGCTGAATTTCAGCATGAACTACAAAGCCGACGGGCGCGGCTGGTTTGCGAACCGGGTTGCCCGGAAACGGTTCCGGCCAGCGGGGAAGCTGGCGTTTCGGGGGAATCTGTACCTGCTGATGAACGGGTCTTCGTTCTCGGCAGCGGCGTCGGTACTGGCCAAGACGCTCGACGCGGGCCGGGGTACGTTTGTGGGTGAGGCCTGTGGTGGCGCCTATTGGGGCGATTTTGCGGGGCAGTTCAAATACATCACCCTCCCCCACTCGCAGATTCAGGTACGTTTGCCGCTGAAAAAGCTGGTTCATGCCGTCGCAGCCGATCACGCCAACGGCTTTACCATCGAACCCGATTTCCCGACGTCGCGCTCCTACGACGATTTGCTCCAAAACCGTAATTACACCCTGCATCAGGCGCTTCAGCTGATCAAGGAAGGCGTATCGGCCGTTCGGGCCACCACAAGCGGCCCCCTGGAAGCGCTTAACTGAGCAAGGGGCGTGGGGCTCGGGGCGTGGGGTAGTAAATCGTTACCCCACGCCCCGAGCCCCACGCCCCTTGCCTATTTAAACAAAATCGAAAACGATAGTTTGAACTGATCGTCGGTGGGTACCGCCAGCAGCGTGGGCCGTTCAACGGCGTAGTCGGTCAGCTTGACGGTAAACTGGCCGTCAAGCAGCCATTGACCGTTCTGGTCGCGGCGCGTGGCCTGGATGGTTACGGGCTTAGTCACATTGTGGAAGGTCAGCTTTCCGGTGGCCGTCAGCGAGCCATCCGCGTTCGTTTTTACGTCCTGACTGGTAAACGTAACGTTGGGGTATTTCAGGCCGTCGAGCACTTCCACCATATGCGAGTCGCGGTTTTGGTTCTGGCTGTCGAACGACGCCACCCGAACCACAACGGCCACCTGTTGCACCTGTTTGGTGGCATCGTCGATAACCAACGCCGCATTGACGTCGCGGCTCACCCCTTCCCAATCGTGCATGGGGTGTTTCATGGCATACGTTACCGTCGATTTGGTCTTATCGGCAACGAGTTTTTTCGGCGCGATGGGGGCAAATGCCGTACAAGCCAGCAGCAGCGCAATGAGTTTCATGAGTTGGCTAAGACAATAGGCCTTTGTCATCAGTCGACAGACTGTTGAGGGTCAACTGACGACAAAGGCGTGAATCCGTTAAAATTTCAAGACGATGATGGACGCCGCAAACGCTCCGAACGTGGTGTAGGCAGCCGCGCGGTGATAGGGCTTCAGCGTGAAATCCTTTTCGATCTGATGAGCCAGAATATTAGTGGCCACCATACCCGCCAGGTGAACAATCGCGAGGTATTTGTGCAGCTTGATGGTACTCAGCCCGCGCCGCTGCCCAACCGCCGGGGGTGGGGCCGTCAGCGCCAGCAGCGCCGTCGTGCCGTAGGCAATGTTGATGGCCGTAGCCATGCCTTCGTGCAGTTCTTTGATGCGCGTGTAGTCGTTCCCTTTTGCGTTGTACAACTGCGACCCGATGATCCCCTGCGCAATGAAACCCGCCAGCGTGACAAAGCCGCCAATCTGGTGCAGGCTCAGCATGGTCCGGCGGACCTTCAGTTCCTTTTCACGACCTTCCACCGTCAGGGGTGAAGCCCCCACCAGGCGCACCAGCCCTTTTTTACCCCAGAACACCCGTTGGGTCAAGAGCATATGGTCGGGCAGCAACGGAGGGGCCGCAATCGAATCGGTGAGGCTGGACAGCAGCGCATCGGCCGATTCCGTGGCGGGGCGGGTGGTATCGGCAACGGCCGTAGCGGGAGCAGCTACGTTGGTGGTGTCCTGCGCCTGTACCGTCGAAAACGCACAGCAGCTCAACAGGCCGATCAGAAAGGAGCGAATCATACTCATGTAGGACTAAGCGTTAAGTATGGTGAATACGCCCCGTTCACCCACCAGATTGCGGGCAGACGGGGCGCACTCACGACACGTTTTTACGGATCAGGCTTTTACGGTCAGCGTATTGCCATCAGCCGATAGCGTAGCCGTATAGCGTTTTAAAGCCGTAGCCGCGGGGCCTTTGTTGACCGAGCCGTCGGTTTTAAATTCAGAGCCGTGGGCCGAACATACGATATCGTCGTTGCTAGACCGATAGGCGAGCAGGTCCTGCCCCTCGTGTGTGCACAAGCGTTGCAGGGCCACAAATCCGCTTTTGGCATTGGCGATAAACACGTCGCCAACTTTCAGGGCCGCGCCTGCCGTTTTCAGGCCGCTGACATTGGTGTTGGTGAGGTCGAGCGTAAAGTTGATGGCCCCACCGGCTGTGGTGGCGTTGCCGGTCAACCCGTTGCTGCCGCCACCGCTTCCGCCTGTGCCGGGAATCGTAGGCGTAGTGGGGGCCGGATCGCTCGACTTGCACGACGAGAGCGTGCTGCCCATGCAATAGAAGGTCATTAGCGCGGCGGTGCTAAGGCCAAGGCTGCGCATAAAATCGCCCCTCGATAGAGCGGCTGATTCGTTGGTCGAGTTGGTATCGGCGGATTGGCTGTTTTTGTTCATAACATGCTGACGTTTAAGGGGCAATCGTGTGTTGGTACAGTTAATTAAACAGAAAGGGGCATTTACAGAATTGGATAAAGTTGTCAGAAGCGATACCGAAGGCCGACAAACGCGCCGGTGCTGATCAGCTTCACGCGAAAGACACCTACGCCTTTGAGCGGGATTTTCATAAACGGCTCAACCTGCCAGGATAAACGCCTTGTGATAGGCCGTTCGTATCCCATCGACACGTTGATGTTACTAAAGCCAAACGAACCACCAGGCCGCCCCGCTTTTTGATTGTCCCAGCCGGTGTTCATCCCGATGCGCGGGTCGGCTGGGTCGGCAAATTCGTAGGTGTACGTTTCGCGCTGAATGAAGTAGCTCGTCAGGCCGGCCGTGGCAAACCAGCGGGCTGGCGCGCGCCCATCGCCACGCGGCCGGAGCAGCCAGTCGTAGCGTAGGTTCAGCGGCAGGTCAAGCATTTTACACACCCCGTCAATCTCTTTGGGCATCACGTAAAGGTGGTTGTTAAGTGGCGGGTTGGGCCAAACGTATTCATCTGAGTAGGTCTGGTACCGTTTGGTGCTCAACATAACGCCGGTATGCAGGCTCAGGCGATCAGTCAGTTGGTATTGTACCGATACGCCCATATTGCTTCCCGGCCGATCGAAGTTTTTCAGCCCGATGCTACTCAGATCAGGCGAGGCAAATACCATCACACTGAACCGCGATAGCCGGGGCGTTGATTGGCGGGCAGGTTGCTCAACGGCCACTTCCTGCACTTCGACCGCTGGCGGCGATGGCTTATTCACCAGGCTACTTAAGCTGGTCGCCGATGTCAAAGCTGGCAACCAACGCGCATCCATGGACGCGCTGGCCGCTGGCACGTTGGCTCGTACGGGAGCGTCAGGTACGTTGCCAGATACAGATGTGCTGGGTACGTCCATACCGGGTACGTCCATACCGGGTACGTTCAGGCGGGGCGATGCAGGTACGTCCGCCTGGTCAGGTACGTTGCCGGTCCGTGATCGGCGCCACAGCGTCGTCTGGTCAATGGCTCTATTTCGTCGTTTGGTCAGCACGGTTGCGCCGGCCACTACCGCATCCTGTTGGCGATCAGCTCGTTTTGCGCTGATTGGCCGAGCTGCCGGGTCGAGCCGCGACGACTTCCCCAACGTACCGACAGGCTCGCCTGTATGGGTAGCAGACGGCCGGTCGGATAGGGTCAGGGGCAACGTTTCAGGTTGTGTTGTTTGCTGCCGAACAGAAGGTATATCGCTCCGCTTGTCGCTTACGGTAGTCTCGTTGGTTTTGGCGGGTTGGGTCCGGTTCAGCGCCAACGCAGGCGATGCATCGGTTTGTGGTGAAGCAGACGGCGGGGTTGCCTGCGGCTTAGACGGCTCCACAGACGCAACCGGGTTGGCCTCAGCAATCGGGGTGGACTCGGGCTGCTGCCGTGGTACTGGGCTGGCCTTGACTGCCCCTTGCTGATGAATGCCAGCCGCCTTAGGTACGTAGATCATCCAGCCGAGTCCCCCCAACAACAGCAGCAGCATCGCCCCAATGCCGCCCCACCGGCTAATCTGGTCAAACCAGGTACGTCGGTCGTAGTCATCCAGCCGGCGCGACATGTCGGCCCAGTCTTTAGGATCGAAGGGAGCGTCGAACTCTTCAGCCGATTTTCTGAAGAGTTCGTCCAGATGGTTATCGGGCCACTCTTCCATACTCATCGTTTGTTTTTTTTTGTAGCAACAGCCGCAGGTTTTCCCGCGCCCGCGCCAAGTTCGATTTCGACGACCCTACCGAAATACCCAGTTGCGTGGCTATTTCGTCGTGGCTGTACCCATCAATAGCGTAGAGGTTAAACACCATCCGGTAGGCTGGCGTCAGTTGCTGTACCAGCGACAGCAGGTATTCGTGACTCAACCCGCTCAGGGCATCGGCTTCCTGACTCGTCAGGTGTTCGGCGGCGTGCAGATCGTTCTGGTAATAGTGCGGCGCAGCCTGCCGGTAATAGTCGGTAGCGGTGTTGATCAGGATCCGGCGCAGCCATGGTTTGAATGGTTGCGCCGGATCATATTGGTGTAGCTTCGTAAACACTTTCAGGAATCCATCGTTGAGCACTTCCACCGCTTCTTCGCGGGTCTGCGTATAGCGCAGGCAGACACTCATCGCGTAGCCGTAGAACTGCCGGTACAACAGTTCCTGACTCCGCCGGTTATGGCGTAGACAGCCTGCCAGCAAGTCGGGTAGGGCCTGTATGGACGGCGGATTCGCCATAGAACGAGCGTCGAAGCGTTAAAAATTGAGTAATCGTCGGGCCAATCAGGAACACCCGGTTAGGGTGCTTCCGGCGAATCGGCATAGACAATGGGCCACACACCCGGCCTGGGTACGCTCACGCCCTTTGTAACACCACGCTGACTGGCATCCGGGCCAAAGTAATAGAGTGGCCACCCTTTGTACGTAAGTTGTGTACGACCAGCCGCCGTAGTTGTCGCAAAATCACTCGCTTTCAAAATCGACGGAATCGATTTGATCGCCGAACCTTCCCAAATTGGCCAGGTCGCGTTGTTGCTGAAGTCGGCCTTGGTGTAGTTGTTTGTTCCTTTTTTGTCATTCGCAAAGGCATAGAGCGTTTTGCCGCCGGCATCGGTAAAGTACAGCGTTGAGCCGGTTCCTTCCTTGTAGTCTTTCGTATATGATTTGCCGTCGTTGCCAACCAGTTGCGTCGACGCAATCATCACCGTGTAGTCGGGTTTGGCCACGTACCAGACCTTATTAACGTTCTCGCCAAGTACATCCCCTGCCTTTGCATCGCTTTTGTAATAATAGAGCGGCCAGCCCTGAAAAGCGGTTTGTTTACTGCCATCGGCGCGGGTGATAGTTGTGAAATCGGCCGCGGCCAGGCTGGTACTCAAGGTAGGTGTTTCTTTGTAAAAAATAGGCCAGGTATCCAGGCATTGACCCGAACAGGCCGATTTGCCCGTAACGTCTGGTGCGAAAAAGTACAGTGTTCGTCCGTTTTGGTCGGTAATGACGTTGCCAAGCGAGGTCGGGTTCACCTGAATATCGGGACCGGGCGTGGCTTCGGTGTCTTTTTTACAGGCCGTCAGCACAGCCACGAGCGAAGCCGTCGACAGGATGAGTACCAGCAAAGAGCGTAGAGAGTACGAGTTATACAGCATAATTTTCAACTGATTTTTCGAGGAGAAATGTGACAGTTGAACCGGTTCATTAGGCTGTACGGAAACCGTTCGCGGCCGGTTGCGTCGGCGGAAAAAGTTTTTGGGCAGGGGGGCGTTGGCAAAGGGCTCGGGGCAGGGAGTAACATGGAATAGCAGGGGCTAGATCGACGACCTTGCTTCGTGCTATTCCCGACCCCGAGCCCCCTGCCCCACGCCCCTACAAATCAGCAAAGCGGCGGACGCCTTTAACGAAATAAGCCCAGATAAAGCTTTTAGGGAAAAGCGGCACGGCGGTGGTAGCTTGCCGGGCCAACGCCTGCCGCTGCGGCCGGAGCCGGGGCAGCCAGCCATAAAAAGCAAAATGCGCCCGAATAATGGCCCAAATAGCCGCCAGTTCGCCACGCAGCAACAACGGAGCCGCCGAGAGGCCGTCTACGATCAGCCGGAACAACAACAGCCCCCACGGATTGCGCTGCGGCAGGTTTTTGTATAACATGGCGAGGCTATTCCGGTAGTTCAGGTACGTCTTTTTCGGACTGGTTTTCGCCAACGTACCGGCCCCTACGTGGTACACCACCGAGCCGCCACAGGTCCAGACTTCGTAGCCCAGCCGCTGCACCCGCCAGCACCAGTCGATCTCTTCCATGTGCGCGAAAAACGACGCGTCGAAGCCGCCCGTTTTGTGAAAAACCGAAGCCCGCACAAACAGGCATGCCCCCGACGCCCAGAACACCCGCCGATCGTCGTCATACTGGCCTGTATCGGTTTCAACGGTGTCGAACATTCGTCCCCGACAGGCCGCGAAACCCAGCCAGTCGAGGTAGCCGCCCGCCCCGCCCGCATACTCAAACTGCGCAGGCTGGGCCTGCATCCTGATCTTGGGCTGGCAGGCAACAGTGTTGGGATTGGCCGCAAACAGGTCGAGCACGGGCCGGATCCAGTTGGGCGACACCTCGACGTCGGAATTAAGCAGGCAGTAGTACTCGGCGTCGATCTGGCTCAGAGCGGTATTGTAGCCGCCCGCGTAGCCCTCGTTGGTGGGCAGTTGCAGGATACGTACCTGCGGAAAATGCCCACGCAGGTACGTTACCGAATCGTCGGTGCTGGCGTTATCAGCCACATAAACCGAAAAGCCGTCGGCGTGTGCTAACACCGACGGCAGGAACCGGGCCAGGAAATCCCGCCCGTTATAATTCAGAATGACAATCGCTACCTGCAAAACTAGTTTGTCGTTTGGAGTTTAAGGTTTGTCGTTGGCTTACGCTCAGATACCGTCAAACGCTAAACGACAAACCTCAAACGAATTTACCCCATCAGGTTGCCCAGGTCCATGCCGGGGATGTTGGGAAGCAGACCTTCGGTAGCTTGCTGAATGTGGGCTTTGATTTTCGGCTCGATGTTGTCCATCGCCTTGTTGATGGCCGCCACAATCAGGTCCTGAAGCATTTCGCGGTCGTCGGGCTTCACCAGATCGGGGTCGATATCGAGTTGGATGAGTTGTTTCTGGCCGTTTACGGTGGCCCGAACCAGGCCTGCGCCCGATTCGCCGGTGGCACTGATGGTGTTGAGGCTATCCTGGGCCGCTTTCATTTTGGCCTGGATCTCCTTCATCTTTCCCATCATGCCCATCATATCGCCAAGATTTCCAAACATAGCTTTACTGGACAAGGAGTAATGAACAACGTATAATGTATGATGTACAATGAATGGGTGATTACCGAGGAAATCCATTGTTCATCCACATTGTTCATTACACATCGTTCGGTTCATTTGAGTTCATCGGATAAGCAGAAAGCGGCCGGTCCGTTCGTAGGTCTTGCCGTTTATATCCTTGATTTTGATGCGGTATGAGTAATAGCCTGCCTGCGCCGGTTGCCCGTTTACATCGCCGTTCCAGCCCTTGTCGTCTTTGTTTGTGGTGTTATAAACCACGCCGCCCCACCGGTCATACACGGTCATGTCCAGTTCATTCCAGAACATGCCTTTGGGCATAAATTCGTTGTTCTGCGAATCGCCATTGGGGGAGAAGGCCGTCGGGACGAACAATCGGGGTGCCAACTGCACATCAATGGGGTTGGAATAGCTCTCGATACCTTTCGAGTCGACGGCAACCACCTGATACTGCGTCACCTGGCTTTGCGGATCGGGCGTGTATTGCGTTGCCCGGCCAATGTCGAACTTATCGTCAGGCTGTCCCGTGTTGGGATCGATCCGGACGATGAGGTACGAACCGGGTGTTTCGTTCGAGAACGGCGAGTCGTTGTTCCAGCGCAATACGCCATCGGGGCCCACCGTCAGCAGGATCGAGCAGGCGGGTTTGGTGTAAGCCGATCTGATACCGCACTTGTTGATAACGGCGGTCTGGTAGCAATAACTCTGCGTGCCGGTACTGGCCGTTTTGTCGGTGTAAGTCAGGTCATTGCTCGTGCCCAGATCGGCAAACGGACCGCCAAACTGATTAGCACGGGCTACCACCAGCGTGTAGACTGCCGCGGGTGTCGTTTGCGGTTGGGGCAAGGCCGATTTTACATAAACGCCATCGCCCTGTACCGATACAAACATAGACGCTGGCCCCGCGATGGTGCCTGCATCGACACCTGTCACGCACGATTCGGCCGAGGTGACGATCGTTTGGTCAGGCGTGATGGGCGGGTTGGTCAGCGTGGCTTCGAGCCGGTAGCAGTAGCGGTCGCCGCATTGAATGTTGAAGGCGTCGGTGTAGGAACTTTGCCCCGAAGGCAACCCACCAACCAGCGGCGCGCCACCGTTGCGGTAAATTCGATAGCCCCGGAAGCTGTCGTAGGTACCGCTATAGGGAATCCAGTTGAGTTTGTTCTGCCGGTCGGCGGCCTGTGCGTTTAAGACAAGGCTGCATACCTCCGACGACCGCCGCTCCACGCCGCAGGCATCTTTGGCAACTACCTGAAAGCAGGTCACCTTATCAGACGGGGCCGCCACCGTAAACGGGCTCGCCGGGCTCACCAGCCCCACGCTGACAAATCCACTACCACCCGCATCTTTGCGGAGTATCTCGGCGGTTGTACCCGTTGGTGCCTGATAGCGCAACGTGATGGCATTGTCCGACGATATGAGCGAATTGATAACCGGGTTCACGGCCGACGACGCATTTTGGGGAACAACCACCGTCTGTGAAGCCGGTCCCTGACAACCGCTTGTTCCCCCTATCAAACCACGCACGGTCACAGTCCGCGATAAGGTATTGGCGTAAGTATGTACAACGGTTTTAGGGCCCGGCGTTGGGTACGTATCGCTTGCCCCGTCGCCCCATGTGATAGTGATCACATCATACGTTGCCGTTTCAGCAGTCAGGTTATAGGTCAGCGTTGTGCTCAGGCCTGAACAGACTTTGGCCGTAAACTCGATAGGCTTGGGCTGTACCACCTCCACGGTTCGGCAGGCGATGGTGCCCTGCGCCCGGTTGGCCTTCTGCAAAATAGTGTAGCTGCCCGGCGCTGTATATGTATTGGTCGTTCGTGAAACGGCATTTGTAACGTTTGCAGCGGGCGTTACGCCATCGTACTGGAACTGATACGCGGCATTTTTGACATCGGCTGGTACTCCCGTAATGGTGATAGCCTGCCCCAAGCACACTTTTGCAGGCACGGTAAAGGAGCCGACGTTAGGGTCTCCGGGATAACTCCCTGTCGGACATTGCCCCCGCGCCGTACGGACACTAAAAAACAGGCAGCTCCAAAGGGCGCTAACCGCCAGAAGCCTGTAAAAAATTGCGCTCACAACGTATTGCTCTTTCGTATAACAACTACTTAAATGATCTGACTTCCTAACGTCGATTGCGCCGTTTTCGCGTCTGACGAAACGTATCTTTGTCGGAACCCGTTTTACTCTTGTAAGCCATCAGGGCCTCCGCAACGTACCTGAGTCTGACCAGTTCGTCACAAAAAACAGGCCACTATTCGGTAAAGCCAACGGCTACATGCTATGAACAAAGATACTACGATTATCCACCTGGATACTATAGAGGAGGCGATCGCCGACATACGCGCCGGTAAGATCGTTTTGGTGGTTGATGACGAAGACCGGGAAAATGAAGGCGACATGATCTGCGCGGCAGAGACCATCACGCCTGAGCTCGTCAATTTCATGATCAAAGAGGCGCGGGGCCTGATGTGCGCCCCCCTGACCATCGAGCGCTGCGACGAACTTGGTCTCGACATGATGGTGGGCAACAATACATCGGTCCACACCACGCCGTTCACCGTATCGGTCGATCTGCTGGGACACGGGTGTACGACAGGCATTTCGGCCTCCGATCGGTCCAAGACCATTCGCGCGCTGGTCGATCCCGAAACGAATCCCGATGAGTTGGGTCGTCCCGGCCATATTTTCCCCCTGCGGGCCGTGGAAGGCGGTGTCATCAGGCGGGCGGGCCATACCGAAGCCGCCGTCGATCTGGCGCGGCTGGCTGGCTTGAAACCGGCTGGGGTGTTGATCGAAGTCCTGAACGAAGATGGTACGATGGCACGCCTGCCCGAACTGCGCGTGATGGCCGACCGCTTCGGCATGAAGCTCATCAGCATTCAGGATCTGATCGCTTATCGCCTCCGCACCGAGAGCCTGATTCGCCGCGAAATCGGCGTGGATATGCCCACCGAATGGGGCCACTTCGACCTCATCGCCTTCAAACAAAGCAATACCGATGATACGCACTTGGCGCTGGTAAAAGGCACCTGGGAGCCTGGCGAACCCGTGCTGGTGCGCGTGCACTCATCCTGCGTAACGGGCGATATCTTCGGCTCGTGCCGGTGCGACTGCGGCGGACAACTCCACGCGGCCATGGAAATGGTCGAGCGCGAAGGCAAAGGCGTGGTGCTGTATATGTTTCAGGAAGGGCGCGGCATTGGGCTGATCAACAAGCTGAAAGCCTACAAACTTCAGGAAATGGGGCGCGATACCGTCGAGGCGAATCTTGATCTGGGTCTGCCGATGGACGCCCGCGATTATGGCGTGGGGGCGCAAATCCTGCGCGATCTGAACGTGCATAAACTCCGCCTTATCTCCAACAATCCGAAGAAACGGGCGGGCCTGATGGGCTATGGCCTGGAAATTGTTGACACTGTGCCGATTGAAATGCCCAGTAATCCCCATAATGAGCGTTATTTAGCTACGAAGCGTGATAAAATGGGTCATACCATTTTAAAGTAGAGACGCAACCCTTTGCGTCTCACCTGCGTCAGTAATACAACGTACCTGCTGCTGACGTACCTCAAACCATCCGGCGGTGAGACGCAAAGGGTTGCGCCTCTACATACCCAAATACATGTCATTCCTTTTCCCGTCTTTTCTGTGGGGTTTGTTGGGACTATCTATCCCGATCGCCATTCACTTCTTCAACTTCCGACGTACCCGGCGGGTGTTTTTTACCAACGTGGCGCTGTTGCAGTCGGTGCAGACCAATACCCGGTCGTTTCGGCGGTTACGGCACTGGCTGGTGCTGGCAGCGCGCTGTCTGTTTCTGGCGGCGCTGGTGCTGGCGTTTGCCCAGCCGTTCAAGGCGTCGAAAAGTGCCATGGGCCTTACGCGGCAGGGTATTACCAGCTTCTACGTCGACAACTCGTTCAGCATGCAGAACGAGCAGAACGAGAAACGGTATATCGACATTGCCGTCGGGAAACTCGATGAATTGCTGACGCTCTTTCGCAACGCCACGTCGCTGCAATTGCTCACCAACGATTTTTCGGCGGGCGAACAGCAAACCACCAATGCCGAAGACCTGCGCGACCGCGTCACGTCGATCAAACTGGCACAGACACCCCGCACCCTAGATGCCGTGTACCGGCGGCAGCGCAACCTGTTGGCGGCCGCCAATCGGGGCGCGGGGCATCAGCTCTTCTGGTTTTCTGATTTTCAGAAAAGTACCGCCGGTGATCTGAGCCGCCTCAAAGTCGATACGGCCGACCGGCTCTTTCTGATACCGATTCAGGCGCAGGCAGTGCGCAACGTAGCCGTCGATTCAGTCTGGCTGGGTACGCCGTTCATCCGCGAGCAGCAAAACAACAGCTTGAACGTGCGGCTCCAGAATAGCGGCAAAGAAGCCGTGCAGAACCTGCCCATCCGGCTGTATATCGACGACGTCCAGGTATCCACGGCATCGGTCAACCTACCGGCCAACGGCACCGGTGACGTGGCCATGACCATCAACGTGACGAAAAAGGGCTTTCACCGGGGTCGCGTGGTCTTCGACGATTTCCCCGTTACGTTCGACAACGAATACTACTTCACACTCGAAGCCTCGCCCGCTATCCGGGTGTTGCACCTGTATGGTCAACGCAGCCCGTCGGATTACGTGCAGGCCGTTTTCGACAACGACAGTCTCTTTAACTTCCGGCAGTTTACCGCTCAGAACTTCGACGTGGGGCAGTTGAAAGGCACCGATCTGGTGGTGCTCGAAGGCGTGGCGCAGATCGCGGGTACGTTGCGCACCGAACTGGAGCAATTCGCCCGGCAGGGCGGCAGCCTGGTGGTGATTCCGCCGTCGCAGCCCGATCAGGGCAGTTACGGGCCGTTTCTGGCGGCGCTCAACGTACCTGGCTTGCAAGTCATTTCAGCGGCCGGCGCAACGCCACTACCCGTAGCCGAACCCGACCGGCGCAACCCATTCTTTTCCGATGTGTTCCAGCAGGGGTTCCAACAGGAAAGCCTCAACATGCCGCAGGCCACGCCCGTCTGGCAATGGGCAAGCGGCGACCGCCTGCTCACCCTGCGTAGTGGGCAGGTATTCCTGACTCAGTCGCGCGTGACCAACGCCAACCGGCAGCAGGGGCAACTCTATTTGATGGCCAGCCCGCTCAGTTCCGACTATGGTAACCTGGCCCAACACGCGCTGTTTGTGCCGTTGATGTACAAAATGGCCGCCCTGAGCGTTCGGCCACAACGCGTAGCCTACACCTTCGACGATAACCTGCTGACGTTGCCCATCCGAGCCACAACCGGGCAGGCTACCGATCAGGCGGTGTATAAGCTGAAAAACAAAGCGTTTGAGTTTATTCCGGTACAGCGCATCGTGGGCAATCAACTAACCCTGGAATTGCCCAAGGCGAATCAGCTCAATGCCGGGCAGTCGATCGAGGCGGGTTTCTTTGAGTTGCAGCGAACCGACGCCAACGGGCAGCCGCAGACCGAGCGTATTGTGGCGCTCAACCACGGCCGGGCCGAGTCGCAGATGAATTTTTACAGTCCGGCCGAACTCCGGCAGGCGTTTAATGGTCAGGCCAACGTCGAAGTATTCGACAGCGTACAGGATCGTGATTTCGTGCAGGTGCTGGAACGCGAAAACGTCGGCACCAACCTCTGGCCCTACTTCCTGATTGCGGCACTGGCGTTTCTACTGTTCGAAATCGGCATTATCCGGTTCTTGCGGTGACCCCGTCCAATCTGGCTGGTCTATTGATTAACAGCAAACCGTTCGCTTAAAAAAGCAGACTTGCGGAACATCTGGGCATAGTTGCTTGTAATACCGGTTGATATATACGCAACAGCGCTGGCAGGTACGTTCCGCCGCGATTCGCCCCTAACGGGTTGATAACAATCAGATTGGCAGCTGATTGCCGCTGCCACAACCTGATCGTTCGTTGCGTACCTTGCCGAACAATCACATCGAACCAACACATACACAGACTCGTACACACATGAACTTCTTTGCCAAGGTCACTTATACTACGCTCGATGAAACCATCGAGAACGTGAAGCAGGCGGTTCTCGCTAACCGCGTTGTGCAGCTCGTCGATTTCAAGCCCGATATGCCGGTCCACGAATTTTACAGCCACCTGTCGGAGACAATTGGTAAAATTCATGCGGCCGATGAAGACATCGCGACGGGCAAACAGGTGAACAACCGCTGGATCGACATCACCTACAACCCGGAAATTCCGGATCGGTACCGGTCGAGCAACACCCGTCAGCCCCTGCACACCGACGATTCGTATGTGGAGCTGAACGGCGAAGAAGCCGTCAACTTCTTCTACTGTGCCTCGCGTGCTAAGCTGGGCGGTGCCACGACGTTTGTCGACCTGCCCCTGCTCATCGAATGCCTGAAGCTCGACGGCGAAGAGCAACTGCTTAACGACCTGCTGACCACCGACGTGGTGCATCAGAAGGGCGGGCAGCGCAAGGTGCGTAAGTGCCTCTACGAAGATGGCGAAGGTGGTTATCTGGCCAACTTCAACTTCTTCTGCGTGGACCGCGACGACAACACGCCCGAAGCGCTCGATCTGGTCGATCGCTGGCACAAATTCCTCGAAACACGCGTGATGGAAGCGGGTATCATTACGCCGGTTCAGTTGCAGGAAGGCGAATGCGTTTTCTTCCACGACGACCGCGTAATGCACGGCCGCAACGCATTCTTCGCCGAATATCCGGGTCAACGCAGCCTCATCAAAGGCAAAATTATCCTGACACCCGCAACGGTAGAAGCGTAAACAATGGGTGAATGCGCGAATGAGTGATTGAGTGAATAGCTGGCCGGTTTCACCGGGTGTATCAGTTACTGATCCAACTAGTCACTCAATCACTCATTCGCGCATTCATTCATTATACTATGGCACAACTAGGTTTTGGTACCTGGCAATTTGGCGGACCTAGCTACGTCAACGACAAGCCCACGGGCTGGGGCGTGGCCGACGAAGCCGAAGCGACGCAGGCAGTCCTGACGGCCCTCGACGCGGGCATTCGTTTTTTCGATACCGCCGATAGCTACGGGCAGGGGCAGGCCGAAAACTGGCTGGGTACTGCGCTGGCTCAACGTCCGGAAGCCGATGTGCTCGTCTGCACCAAATTTGGCAACCGCCGCGACGACGCCAATCAGCCCTATCAGGATTACAGCCCAACGTACCTGACCGAGGCCGTCGACGCAAGCCTGCGCCGCCTCCGCCGCGATTCCCTCGACATCTTGTTGCTACACAGCCCCCCCGACGCGTTCGACTGGGCGGCGTATGACCCGGAACCCTACGAAAAGCTAATTCAGGCGGGTAAGATTCGGGCGTATGGCGTCAGTTCGCGGTCGGTCTATGGGGCACGGCGCGTGATGGAAGCTGGTTTTGGGTCAGTGCTTGAAGTGATTTACAACGCGCTGGATCGCCGGGCCGAAGACCTGCTGTTTACGCACCCCGCCGCCGATGCCTATCAGTTTATTGCGCGGGTGCCATTGGCGTCGGGTTTTCTGAAAACAACGTACCTGACGCAGGACCCCACCTTTGCCGCCGACGAATACCGCCATTACCTGCCCGACCGTGACCGCGACTGGCTGCTGCACAGCACCCGCCAACTCGCGTTTCTGGATCAGTTGCCGGGTGGCCTCAGCGCATCGGCCCTGCGGTTTTGCCTCAGTCATCCGCGCGTATCGTTTGTCATCCCCGGCATGCGCCGCCCCGAGCACGTTCTGGCTCATGTACAGGCCGCCACACAGGGGGCATTACCTGCCGATAGCCTCACGGCCATCAAACAAGCCGTACCCGACGTACCAGCGCACTGGAAACCGGCGTAACTTTGGGGAAATTTTTGACCGGATTTTTCGATGACACGGCGTTTCTTTTTACGCTATCTTCCGATCAATTAATCCTGTACATCCTGTCAGCATCCCTATGAAGCTTAGCGTCGTTATACCGGCATACAACGAAGAAGAGTCGATCACGCAGACCTTACAAGCCCTTTACCAGACACTGGCGAAGTATGGCATCGACCACGAAATCTGTGTGACCAACGACAATTCGAAGGATAACACGCTGGCAGTGCTCCAAAATCTGCAACAGCAGATACCGACGCTCGTGGTGTTTACCAACCTCGGCCCCAACGGCTTTGGCTATGCGGTACGATACGGCCTCGAACGCTTCAGCGGCGACTGCGTGGCCGTTTTCATGGCTGATATGTCCGACGACCCGGAGGACCTGGTGAAGTATTACCAGAAAATGCGCGAGACCGGCACCGACGCCGTGTTTGGCTCTCGCTGGCAGAAAGGGGGCAAGGTCATCGACTACCCCGGCGTGAAGAAGGTCATCAACCGCGTGGCTAATTTCATCATCCGGATTATGATGGGTATTCGCTACGACGATACGACCAACGCGTTCAAACTATACCGCCGCGAAACGATGGAGGGGCTCAAGCCGTTTCTGTCGCCTCACTTCAACCTGACCGTCGAGCTACCGCTGAAAGCCATTGTGCGCGGCTACAACTACGAGGTGGTTCCCAACAGCTGGACCAACCGTAAGTATGGTGAGTCGAAGCTGAAAATCAAGGAGATGGGTAGCCGCTATTTCTTCATTCTGCTCTATTGCTGGATCGAAAAAACCTTCTCACGCGGCGATTACAAAAAGAAAACCGTGAAACCGGCGGTTGAAGTGAGCCGGTAGGGAATGTATAGTGTATGATGTATAATGTACAATGGCGTTGCCGATAAAAAGCCTACGCACGCGGCTCATTGTACATCGTACATTATTCATTATTCATCACTAAAGCCCCCATCAGTAGTTCGATGTGCGCGCGGAATTCGGTTTCCTGCTGGGTACGTTGCTCAGGTGTCCAGCCGCGCTCGACGGCAAGTAACTGCGCCGTGCGAGGAATGGCGGTCAGTGTGGCCTGCCAGTCGATCAGGCCGAGGCGAATGCGCCGCATCAGCACGTCGGGCAGGGTCTGGGCCATTTCCTGCCTGGCGGCGTAAATGACTTCCGCCTCAATAAACGGGTGATTGGGAGCCAGGCGGGCCAGCCACTCATGCTCTTCGCGCAACAGGCGCAACACCGCCAGCGCATCGGTGCCGTAGGTGTTGGCCAGGTGCTGCAACACATCGGCCGGATATTCGGGATAGCTATCGGCCAGGTGCTGCACGTACTGTTTGTTGAAACCGTCGGCACCCTGAAGCAGCAGCGTTTCGGTCACGCAGGCGGGTGACTTGCCCAAACGCGCACAGCATACGTCGATGGTTTCCTGCGCCATCAGCCGGTACGTCGTCCATTTGCCACCCATAATGCTCACCAGCCCCGACCGTTCGTCGACTTCGACCTCGTGATCGCGCACCAAGGCTTTGCTGCTGGCATTGGGGTCGGCTTGTAGCAGTGGTCGCAATCCGGCAAAACCACCCGTCACGGCCTCTACCGATACCGGCGTCGTAACCAGTTCATTGACGTGTTCCAACAGGTAGGCGGCCTCGTCGGGTAGCAGTGTAGGCGTGTCGGTGGGGTCGGCTTCGGTATCGGTAGTGCCAATGAGCCACTGCCCGCGCCAGGGAATGGCGAACAGCACCCGCCCGTCGTGCGTTTTGGGTACCAATAACGCGGCTTGTTCCGTTGGGCCGGTAGTCATCGGCAGCGCGTTGGCGGGCAGCACCGCGTGGGCTCCTTTACTCGCCCGCATCCGTCGCCCCTGACCGGCATTGGCTCCCTGCCGAAGCTGATCGGCGTGCGTACCCGTCGCGTTGATGAAGAGGTCGGCCCGGATGGTCAGCGCGTCGCCGGTTAGTTTATCCACAGCCCGAATCGCCGTTAATTTCCCACTGTCGTCGGTTTCCCAGCTTTCGGCCCGAACGTGGTTTACGGCTACAGCACCATGTTTAACGGCCGTTTGCACCAGACTCAGGTTCAGCCGAACGTCGTCGAACTGCCCGTCGTAATACAGCACGGCGCTGTTTAGTTTGTTGGCGTTGAAGGCCGGAAAATGGCGCAGCGCTTCGCGTTTGTTGAGCCAGCGGCTGGGTGCCATGCGGCGGCTCCCGGCCAGCCAGTCGTAGATTTTCAGCCCAATGGCATAATACCAACCTTCGAGCAGCGTAGCGCAGGGCGTAACCAAGGCCAGCGGGTGGCAGAGGTGCGGCGCGATGTGCAACAGTGTGCGGCGTTCGTGCAGGGCTTTCCGCACCAGCGCCAGTTGTTTGGGGTCAACCGTTTTTACGGCCTGTTCCAGATACCGAACGCCACCGTGCACCAGCTTGGTCGACGTACCTGACGTACCGGCGCCAAAGTCGTCGGCTTCAAGCAGGGCCACGCGTAGACCTCGGCTTGCCGCATCGGCGGCGCAGCCTGCACCAGAAGCTCCGGCTCCTATAATGCACACATCAAACGGTTCGGTCCGCAGCCGGTTCAGGTGGGAGACGCGGTTCATAGAGAGTCCATTCTCAGTTCACAGTTTACGGTCCTTAGTTGCTTTCAGACACACTGTGTGCCAACGCGACCCAGGACTGTGAACCGTAGACTGAGAACTCATTTTTTATCGTATTTCTTCGGCGCGTACAGAAAGCCAAACGCTTCAGCTCCTTCGCGGGTGTGCACTTTGTGGTGCACGTAATGGGCCCGCATAATACGGAGTAAGTACGGGTTTTTCGTTTTGAAATTGATCTTAATGCGTCGATGCACGATGATGTCGTGAAAGACGAAATAGCCAATTCCGTAGAGTGTGACGCCCGCGCCGATCGGGGCCAGAAACCAGAGCGAGGGCACTTCCAGACCCACCACCACCAGGCCGGTAGCTACGAAACTAAACACCACGCTGAATAAGTCGTTTACTTCGAAAAACCCTTTGTGCGCATTGTGGTGCGAATGGTGCCAATTCCACATAACGCCGTGCATGATGTATTTGTGGGTGAACCAGGCGACCCCCTCCATCGTGATGAGGGTGGCGAGTGCGATGACAACGTTTACGAGCATTTTTGCGTTTATAAAGTAATCGCGTTTGATTGAGTAACGACCAACGCTGGCATAAAGTTGGCAGGCTTTGCTTTAGCGATGTCGCTTATATAGGCACGATGGCCTATTACGTAGGTTACGCTTGCAATTTCGCCGAAGGGTTGTACATTTAGGTGTGATCGAAACGCAGTATGGTGGGCAGATCAACTCTCGACTATAAGGCTCTCAAAGACCTGGTTCGCCAGGGCGAGGGCCACTCACTTGAGTTCAAACTCAAGACCAACCATCCCGACAAGATAGTTCGGGAAGTCGTCGCCTTCGCCAATACAGATGGCGGTATCCTCCTGATCGGAGTGGGCGACGACCGCACCATCCCAGGCCTTAAGTATGCCGACGAAGATGAGTACCTACTGGTACGAGCTATCGAAAAGCTATGCTTTCCGGCCATTCCGTACACGCTTGAGCGCGTCCCGCTGCACGACGAGCGTGAGGTGCTGGTGTTACGCATTCCCCGCAGCCCGCACCGACCTCACTATGTGCTGCCCGACCCCGCCGACCCCGAAAATCGGAAGGTGTACGTGCGGGTGGCCGATAAGTCGGTGCAGGCCAGTAAAGAAGTGCGCGAGATTCTGAAAGCCGAGCGGGCCGATCGTAGTGTTCGCTTCACCTATGGCGATAAGGAGCGCGTGCTGATGCAACACCTCGTTCAGCACCCGTCGATTACGGTCGACTCATTTGCGATGCTGGCCAATATCCCCCGCAAAATTGCCTCCCGAACGCTAGTCTTGCTGGTGCTGGCCAATGTGCTGGATATTCACCCCAGCGATGTGATGGATAAATACACCAGTAAGGTAGTGGGCTAGGCCACTTACCTGATGAGGTTTACGGTGGGCATGCCGCTCCGCTAAGAACACCTATTTAGCTTTTAGAATAGCACTCAGTTGCTCAGGGTTAACCTTGGCGAGTGTCTTTTTCATCAAAGCCCGTTTTTGAACGAACACCTCCTCCCTGCTTTTAGCAGATGGGGTTTCTTTGCCTGACGATGTCGACTGTCTCATTGTCTTAATGCTTGAGTTTCACTAGAAAAGCTTCGGCGCCGCTATTTGGCGAATAAGGTAGAATATCACTTCCGTAAACGCCCTATACACGAAAATAGTTGACAGCCAGTTGATAGTTGTCTGGCTTTGACAAGATACGGTTGTATAGTCGTTGACGTAGGTTCATCTCACCGATACCTTCAGGGTCACTACCTTGAAAATACACGGTTTCAGTAGGGTTTGCCAACAGAAACGTATGAAGTATAGTGGCTACTGTTGCGAAAATCATTTCTGCTTGACCATACCCACTTCGGGCACTATCGCTAAATACGCCTTCCGCTAACACGTCAACCAAAGCCATATTTGTCAGTCCCAGTATCGGTTTATCAAAAAGTACGCGCTTGTGTACAAAGGCTGGCTGTTTACTTGTGTTGAGTATATAAAAATCAAATTGTCGTCCGTCTAACGATGGGGCAACAGGAAATACAGGTTTCATTCAATTGAATCTGGTGGGATCAGCACGATAAAAGTATAAAATTTACCCAAAGCAGACCCGCTGAACGTACCTGGGCCTTTTCGGTGTTCTGTAGGTAGTTATGTTGACGACTACACTTCAGAACAAGGCGATTCAGGTACGTCATCTGGGCCTGATCGATTACCAGACCGCTTGGGATGAGCAGGAACGGATATTTGCCGATACGGTAGCCCGCAAGGTGGTCAATCGGGGTCTCTCACCCGATGAGCAACAGCCCACGCCCAACTATTTACTCTTCTGCGAACACCCGCACGTGTATACGCTGGGCAAGAGCGGGCACGAGTCGCACCTGCTGGCCAACGACGAATTTCTGAAGCAGATCGGCGCGACGTATCACCGCATCAACCGGGGCGGCGATATCACTTACCACGGCCCCGGCCAGTTGGTAGGTTATCCCATTCTGGATCTGGACAATTTCTTTACCGACATTCACCGCTACATGCGGCTGCTCGAAGAAGCGATCATCCAGACATTGGCCGATTATGGGATCGTAGCCGGGCGCATTGCTGGCCTCACCGGCGTATGGCTCGACGACGAGGCCGGTGCCCGCAAAATCTGCGCGATGGGGGTGAAAGCAAGCCGTTGGGTAACGATGCATGGCTTTGCGCTCAACGTCAATACCGATCTGCGTTATTTCGATCATATTGTGCCCTGTGGCATTCCCGACAAAGCCGTTACGTCGATGCAGCAGGAGCTTGGGTACGTTGTTCCGTTAACCGACGTAGCCGAGCGCGTACAGAAACACTTGATTGACTTATTTGAGATGAAAGAGATGGCGGTATGAACTAGGAAATATGGAGTATGAAATGGCTTTGCTCGGCTAACGTACCTGACCCGGCAAAGTCATCTCATAATTCATATTCCTTAATTCATGCTTCATGCATCCCTCATATTTCCAATGAAAAAAGACATTGCTTTCTTACCCGTTGAGGGCATACAGGTGGTTGTGGCTCGGAAATTGAACGAACTAAACCAATACGACTGGCAGGTTTTCCTGATCAATCAGAATCAGCAACCAATTGAAAACGTGTTTGTTACATCAAGAGGTTATGGCGAAAAAGATGGTGAAGAGCAAAAAACCGCTACGCTCCGCCATTATTTCGTCAGCCTGCAACCCGGTCAGCATGAGGTGGTTGAGACCATTATGCCCGACGTTTTTCACCTGAATAATGAATACTGGGTCAGTTATTTTATTGGCTCCCAGATTTACGACAAAAAATTCATCTTCGTCCCCGACAGCATCACCGAGTCGCACTTGGTCAACGTACCGGCGCTTGGGCTGGAAGGGATATTACACGTTTGAGGCGGAGGACCTGACGCGGCCGGCAGTGGGACGAAACAACCCACTGCCCGCACCCCACGCCCCCCGCCATTTCACATGAGACCTAAACAAACCAAGTATAACCGCCCCGCCAAAGGCCCCGAAAAGGGCGCTGGCAAATCATCGGCCCGGCGCACGCGTTCTGGGCAGGATGCCCAACCCCGACAGCCCATGTCGTATGTCGACGAACTGACGAACGACATCGCGGCCTTTTTTGAAATTAACCCCGCACAACCCTGGTCAACGATGGACGTCATGGACAATTTTGAGGTCCACGACCCGCGGCTGAAACGAATTGTGCAGCAAATCGTGGGTGATCTGGCCGAGCAGGGCCGCCTCACCCGCCTGCCCGATGGCCGCTACCAGTTTAACGAACAGCGGGATAAAAACACCATTCTCGGCACGGTGGAGCACGTCAGCCCCAATTTTGCTTTTATCGTTCCCGATAATACCATCCGCGACCGCGACAAAGACATCTGGATTCCGGCCGAAGACCTCGGCGGCGCCGTTGATGGCGATCAGGTACGTGTAGTCGTTTTCAGCGATTCGCGGCAGCGCGGCACCCGGCAGATCAGCAAACGGCTGGTGGGGCGCGTGGCCAGCATTGCCAAACGGGGCCGGCCCGAACTTGTGGGTACGTTAGAAAAGCGGGGTAAAGGCCTGGTTGTCGTACCCGACAGTCGCCGGATTTACCACGACATCCTGATACCCGACGATAAACTAGGCGGGGCGGTACTGAACGAGAAAGTGCTGGTGCGCCTGACCCGCTACCCCGATGCCGGTGACGAAGATGGTCTATTTGAAGGCGAAGTCGTGACGGTGCTGGGCAAAGCCGGCGAGCATAACACCGAAATGCACGCGATTCTGGCCGAATTTGGCCTGCCGAATGAATTTCCGGCCGAGGTAGAGCGCGAATCGGAGGAGATCCCGGTGACGATCGACGAGGCTGAAATTGCCCGCCGGCGTGATTTCCGGGGTGTTACCACGTTCACGATTGACCCCGTCGATGCCAAAGACTTTGATGATGCGCTGTCAGTTCGGTATCTAGACAATGGTAACTACGAAATCGGCGTCCACATCGCCGACGTAACGCACTACGTGTTGCCCGGCACCGAGCTGGAAGAAGAAGCGTACAAACGGGCCACGTCGGTGTATCTGGTTGACCGGGTAGTGCCGATGCTCCCCGAGAAACTGTCGAACGGAGTTTGTTCGCTGCGCCCGCACGAAGACAAGCTGACGTTCTCGGCCGTTTTTGAACTGACGCCCGACGCCAAAATCGAGGCCGAATGGTTTGGCCGCACCGCCATCCACTCCGACCGCCGCTTTTCGTACGAAGAAGCTCAGGCCATTCTGAACGCGGGCGAGGGCGATTTTGTAAAGGAGCTGACGTTGCTCAACGAATTGGCGCACAAACTGCGCGATCAGCGATTCCGCCACGGGGCTATCAACTTCGAGACGCCCGAAGTGCGCTTCAAGCTCGACGAAAACGGCGTGCCGCTGGCGGTTGTGCCCAAGATTCGGCAGGATACCAACAAGCTGATCGAGGAGTTTATGCTGCTAGCCAACAAGCGCGTGGCCGAATTTGTGGTGAGTCTTTCGAAAGGGCCCGACGAAAACACGATGGTTTACCGTGTGCACGAAGGTCCCAACGAAGATAAGCTACAGGTCTTTGCCGATTTCGCCCGCAAACTGGGCTACAAACTCAACGTGACGGCCGAGAAGCTCTCGACGGCCATGAACAAGTTTATGGCCGATATTGAAGGTAAACCCGAGCAAACGATGCTCTCGCAACTGGCCGTCCGGACAATGTCGAAGGCGCGCTACAGCACCGACGACATCGGGCACTTTGGGTTGGCGTTCCGGCGCTATTCGCACT
Source organism: Fibrella musci (assembly GCF_041321105.1). Lineage (NCBI taxonomy): Bacteria > Pseudomonadati > Bacteroidota > Cytophagia > Cytophagales > Spirosomataceae > Fibrella > Fibrella musci. Next base: position 780,721 of record NZ_JBGGWD010000002.1, read on the forward strand.
TCACGTCGCCCATCCGCCGTTACCCCGACATGATGGCGCACCGCCTGCTTCAACACTACCTCGACCGGGGCCGCTCGGTGGATCAGGAGGCGTTGGAAAGCCGGTGCAAACATTCGTCGGAGCGCGAGAAAGCCGCCGCCGAAGCCGAGCGGGCCAGCATCAAGTACAAGCAGGTCGAGTTTATGAGCAGGATGCCCGCCGAACAGGAGTTTGAGGGCGTTATTGCCGGTGCTACCGAGTTTGGTTTCTTCGTGGAAATCCCCGAAAACAGCTGCGAAGGCCTCGTTCGGATGCAGGACCTGACCGACGACTTTTACGAGTACGATAAGGACAACTACCGCATCATTGGCCGCAAGAGCAAGAAGATGTATACTTTCGGCGATTCGGTTACAGTAAAGGTGAAAGAAACGAACCTGGGCCGCCGCAGCATCGATTTCGCCCTTGTCCGTGATAATGCCCAAACGGCCCCTGACCGGGGTACGTCGCGCCGGTCGGGCACCGACGACGGCGACAGCCTAGCCGACCGCCGCGCAGGGCGCAAGTTCAGTGGTTCGTCGGGTAACGCGCGCAACGAAACCCGCGCCCGCAAGGCTGCTGGCGGCGAAACCAAACGCACCAAAGGCACCGCCCCCAAAGGCCAGAATCGCCGCGGCGGCCGCAGTCGCTAGGCACACATGATTAATAGTAAGAAAGGAGTAGCGGTCAACGTTGCTCCTTTTTTTATGCCTTGCTGGCAGCGTAACGGGTTATATGCCCGGCTCCAGCCGGGCTATGCCGATAGCGGCTACCCGTCGCTGCCCGGTTGGAGCCGGGCGTTACTCATCAGGACTTCGCGATAAAAAGCCTGTAGCTTGTCGGCTTCGGTGGCCCAGTTGTATTCCTGTTCTACGGCGCGGCGGCCACGTTCGCCCATCGCGCGGGCTTCGTCGGGGTGCTCGATCAGGTACGTTAGGGCAGCGGCCACGGCGTCGGGATCGTAGGGCGATATGCAGAAGCCGCAGTTATGGCGTTCGACGATGTCTTTGTACAGGGGAAAATCGGCGGTAACGACGGGTAGACCCAGCGCCATGTACTCGAATAGTTTTGTGGTATAGGATTCGGGGTAATCGCCGACGGGCTTGAGCAAAGCCAGCCCGGCAACGGCCCCGTCGGCGTAGGGCAGTGCCAGACGCTGATCGGTGTAGCCATAAAAGCGCAGCCGGGTTTTCACCGCCTGATAGTCGGGGTTAGCGTCGAGGGTTGTTTGCGAAAAGGTTTGTCGGCCGAACAGATGCACGACAAAATTCGGGTACGTTGCCTGTAGGCGATTGAACGCAGCCAGCAGGGTGTCGAAGGCACGCTCCATACTGAGCCAGCCAATGTAGAAAAACGAATACGGATTTGTCTGCAGCTTGTAAGGTGTTCGGTAGGGCTCCAGCAGCGGCAGTGCGGCATAATTGTACACCACCACCGACGGTTTCCGCAGGTTGGTGTAGGTGGTGAGGTAGCCGTGTTCGGTGAATACGCAATAGCAATAACGCCGCGCCAGCTGATCCAGTCCGGCAAACGCCCGCGTGAGCAACCAGCTTTTGTTTCTGGTTTTCAGATGCATTTTCTTGAACAGGTTCTCCTGCACTTCGTAGATCAGCCGGGCACCGCGCAGCCGAAACAAGAACGCAAAGGGAATGAACTCAGGTACGTAGAAATGCACTACGTCGGGCCGGAGTCGCCAGCATTTCCAGACAACCAGCGGGCAGGTGAGCAGGATACGCCAGATAATCTGCTCGTAATAAGGCAGGGAAATAAATCGCACGTTGGGTGCCACCGCCAGGTCGGCGTCGGGAATCGCGCACCAGACGTCGTAGGTCTCGGCCAGAGCCGGGCATTGTTTATAGACAATACGGGGGTCGTGGGGGCGGTGGGCGGTCGTAATGTGCAGAACACGGGGGCGCATCAGTCGGTAATCATCGGCAGCTTACGCAATAGTCAGACTTACAGCCGACTTTACCTCGAAAATCGACAACAAACCGTGTCTTGCTTAACGACTTAGCCAATTCGGAAAAATTGATCGATCATCGTCGCCAAAATCAGCAACATACTAAAACCGCTATTGACGTAATACACCTCGGTTGGTGAGCGGACTATTTGTATCCATACCGGCGCAGTTCCCGGTCGATTTGGGCGTTCCAGCGAGCTTGTACGTCCTGGTCAATCCCGTGGCGGGTTTCGTCGTCGTATTGTTGCTGCCGCTTACCCAGTTCCCGATACATCTCGATATATCGATACTGAATGTTGCTGTTGTAATCGTTGAGCGACAAGCTATCGGGGTTGAGTGCCTGCTTAAATTCTTCCATCGCCAGCCGCGCAATGTCAAAATGGCGTTGCTCGTGGTTGAGGGCGTAGTCGTTGTGGCCAATCGGCTTCACCCACGACTGGCTTTTCAGCATAAACACCTTCAGTTTCAACCGCACATTGACCGTGCCTTTTTCTACCTGACTTTTGCCCTCATACGACACGCCGGGCATAATCTGGGCGGCGTAGCGGTTGTTGGGTGGGGGAATTGCCCGGAAATCGTCCCAGATCAGGGGCCGGTCAGGATCGTAGAAAACGGTATCACTGCTGGCGGGCGTACGGGTTTTCACGTCGGTCAGCGACACCGCCAGTTTACCCGCCAGCGCAGGTACGTTGTCGACTTCCTTATTCATGTAGTTGTTCAGGTAACGGAGCCCTTCGTTGACGCTCTGCCGGATGGTGCGCTCGATCACGTCGGTTTGACCGATGGGGCGCTGGTAGCGGGCGTTGCCCTGAAACGTGACCAACGACAGATTCTCGTCTTCGCGGCGCACATCAAACGCGAGTGTCAGCGCCAGTTTGCCGCTGACACTACCGCGAGGCCCGGCGGTTTCGGTCAGTTTACCCGCCGTTACGCGCAGCACAATCGGACGCAATTTGGTGTTTCGGCGCACAATCTGGTCGATATAACGGGCCAAAGCCGGGCCCGTTCCTCCCTGCAAATCAACTGGTTCGGCGGGTTTATCGGGGCGCAGAACCAGGCTGGCAAACGATTCTTTCTCAGCACGCTGATCAAGCACGTCGGCCACATAAAACTCTGTAGGCGTAAACGGCAGTGGCTCAGGGCGAAGCTGAATGACGGCGGGGGGAAGCGGTAAGCGAACAGTGGCGGTCTGGCTATCGGCGGGGCTGTTTGGGTTGAGCACGAGGCCCCAGCACAGCAGGCCGACAGCAACCAAACTAGCCATCATAAACTTGTTTATAATCAACGACATAAGGGCTCGGACCAGTAGTATGACCGTACAGGTATATAACGCAGTTGACCGCTCATTCGTGCCGCGTCGGAGCCCCGCCGGAGTGGCCGATTTTACGGGTTTTACACCTGACCGACATCAGCCGTTCAGGTACGTTGCGTCACCTCATCACGTACCTGGCTATTCCAAATGGGCACCCGGTTTTTGAGGCTATACTTCTTTTTCGGTAGGGCTACTGGCAGCCACCGGCTACTTTTGCGCCCATATGAAACCGTTTCCCAAGTTAATCGCCTTCGACGCCGACGATACCTTGTGGGCCAATCAGCCCTTGTTTGATGAAGCCGAGGAAGAGCTTCGCCGGTTACTCAGGCAGTTCGGCTCCGACGAACAAATCAATCTGGTCTTGCTCGACATACAGGCCGAAAACCTGCACCTGATGGGTTATGGTGCCAAAGGGTTCATGCTGTCGATGATCGAGGTGGCCATCCGCCTGACCGACGGTCAGGTACGTGGCACGCAGATCCAGCAGATTATCGAGTTGGGCAAAGAGTTGCTTCGGTTCCCGATTACGCTCATCGACGGGGTCGAAGACGTTTTGCAAACGCTCAGCGCCGACCACGAACTGATGGTGTTGACCAAGGGTGACCTGTTGGATCAGGAGAGTAAGCTCGCCCGCTCCGGTGTGGGGCAATATTTCAGCCATGTCGAAATCGTAAGCGAAAAACACGAAGCGGCTTACCGGCGCATCTTATCGCGCTATTCAGTCGAACCGGCTGATTTTCTGATGATTGGCAATTCGCTCAAGTCCGATATTCTGCCCGTCATCAACATTGGCGGGCAGGCCATTCACATCCCGTATCACACGACCTGGCACTTTGAAAAACTCCCCACCGACTACCAACTCGGCGAGTATACTCAGCTCGACAGTATCCGCGATGTACCGGGCTGGCTCACAACGGCCAACTAGGGTACGTACCTGACGAAAACAAAACGGCCCCCGATTCATGCGAATCGGGGGCCGTTTTACCGAACCTATAAGGTTTTCGAAAACCTTATAGGTTTATGCGTTTACTCGACCAGCATGGCTTTGCCGCTCATAATGTCGGCTTCAACGCTCTTGTATTTCACGTCTTTCTTCACCGTGCCATCGATGTATTGAACCGTCACGCGGGCGTTACGGTCAATCTTGGCGTTGCGAACCGGCACCTGCTTCGGCATGGGTGGTGCACCTGCGCCCGCCGCGTTGTTGGCCGCCATTCGGCGCGCATACTCTTCGGGCCCGCTAGCCAGATGGTCATCATCGAAATCTTCGATGTTGGTATGCAGTTCGGGCATCGGTTCGGGACGGCGTTGCGCCGGGGCCGACTGAATTTCCTGCTGCACCTCCTGCGCGTCTTCGGCCGGAATGTCGGCTTTGGCCAGGAAGCTGATCGTGTCAAAGTTGACTTTGCTGAGGAACCGTTTGAACAACTCGACCGACTCAAACTTGTAGACCAGCAGCGGGTCTTTCTGCTCGAATACGGCGTTCTGTACTGACTGCTTCAGATCGTCCATTTCGCGGAGGTGTTCTTTCCACTCCTGGTCGATGAGCGACAGCGTAACCGATTTTTCCATTTCGCGCACCACTTCGCGGCCACCCGTTTCTACGGCTAACCGGAGGTCGGTCACGACTTGTAGGTCGTGCACACCGTCGGTGAAGGGCACCACGATGTTCTTGATGAACTGCCCCTGCTGCTCGAGCACCTGCGTTAGCACGGGCAGCATTTTTTCGGCTACCGCGTGGTTTTTAGCCTGATAATGCTGCTCGGCCTCATTATACAGCTTGTTGATCTGATCGGCTTTTTTCAGCTTGAAGAAATCGCCCTGCGACAGTTGCGTGTCAAGACCAAGGTTGGTCAGCAGTTGCAGTTTCACCACTTCGAAATCACCCTCGGCATTGTTGACGATCTCTTCCACCACGTCGTACATGGTGTTGGCGATGTCGAGCGGAAGCCGTTCGCCAAAGAGGGCGTTGCGCCGACGGTCGTAGATGGCCGTCCGCTGGTAGTTCATCACGTCGTCGTACTCGAGCAGCCGCTTCCGCACACCGAAGTTATTTTCTTCAACTTTCTTCTGCGCCCGTTCGATCGAGTTGGTAATCATCGAGTGCTGGATCACCTCGCCTTCCTCCAGACCCATACGGTCCATGAGTTTGGCAATCCGCTCTGACCCGAATAGGCGCATCAGGCTATCTTCGAGCGATACGAAGAACTGCGACGTACCTGGGTCACCCTGACGACCCGCCCGACCGCGCAACTGCCGGTCGACGCGCCGCGACTCGTGACGTTCCGTACCGATGATGGCCAGACCGCCCGATGCTTTCGATTCGGCGGTGAGCTTGATATCCGTACCCCGACCGGCCATGTTGGTAGCGATGGTTACGGTGCCGGGTTTACCCGCTTCAGCCACGATTTCGGCCTCACGCTGGTGGTATTTGGCGTTCAGCACCTGGTGCGGAATCTTCCGCATCGTGAGCATGCGACTCAGTAGCTCCGAGTTTTCAACCGACGTTGTACCCACCAGCACCGGGCGGCCCTTTGTGACCAGTTCGACGATCTCGTCGGCCACGGCGTTATATTTTTCCCGAACCGAACGGTACACCTTGTCTTCCTGATCTTTACGGCTTATGGCGCGGTTGGTCGGGATGGCCACCACATCGAGTTTGTAGATCTGCCAGAATTCGGAGGCTTCGGTTTCGGCCGTACCGGTCATACCACAAAGCTTGTGGTACATCCGGAAATAGTTCTGCAACGTGATGGTCGCGTAGGTCTGGGTGGCGTCTTCTACTTTCACGCCCTCCTTCGCTTCTACAGCCTGGTGCAGACCATCCGACCAGCGGCGGCCTTCCATGATCCGGCCCGTCTGCTCATCCACGATCTTCACCTTACCCTCCTGAATGATGTATTCCACATCACGCTCGAATAGGCAATAGGCTTTCAGCAACTGGTTGACCGTGTTGATACGCTGCGTTTTCACGGCGTAATCACGAATCACGGCTTCCTTACGGAGGATTTTCTCCTGCTCGTTGAAATCGCTGCTTTTGTCGATCATGTTAATATCGATCGACAAATCGGGCAGAATAAAGAAATTCGGGTCTTCGCCGTTGCCGGTGATATAGTCGATTCCTTTTTCAGTCAGCTCGATGCTGTTGTTACGCTCGTCGATGGTGAAGAACAACGGCGAATCAGCCTCGGGCATCAACTTCTGGTTTTCGGCCAGGTAGATCCCTTCGGTTTTCTGGAGCACCTGACGTACCCCCGTTTCGCTGAGCAGCTTGATGAGGGGCTTGTTTTTGGGCAGGCCACGGTACGCCCGGAACAGCGCCAGACCACCTTCTTTTTCGTCACCCGCGGCAATTTTCTTACGGGCTTCCACCAGCAGATCATTCACAAGACGACGCTGCGCTTCCACCACGCGCGACACGCGGGGTTTCAGTTCTGCATAATCCTGCTCGTCGCCGCGTGGTACGGGCCCCGAAATAATGAGGGGTGTCCGGGCGTCATCGATCAGCACGGAGTCGACCTCATCGACCATGGCGAAATGGTGTTTCCGCTGCACGAGTTCGTCGGGCGTGCGGGCCATGTTGTCGCGCAGGTAATCGAAGCCGAATTCGTTGTTGGTGCCATAGGTGATGTCGGCCAGGTACGCGTTTTTGCGCGCTTCCGAGTTGGGCTGATGCTTGTCGATGCAATCTACGCGCAGGCCATGAAACTCAAACAGCGGTCCGTTCCATTCCGAGTCACGCTTGGCGAGGTAGTCGTTGACCGTTACAATGTGCACACCCCGGCCACCCAAGGCGTTCAGGAAAGCAGGCAGCGTCGACACCAGCGTTTTACCTTCACCCGTGGCCATCTCGGCAATTTTGCCGGTGTGTAGCACCACACCACCAATCAGCTGCACATCGTAGTGCACCATGTCCCAGCGGATGGTATTACCGGCGGCATCCCAGGTGTTGGCCCAATAGGCTTTGTCGCCATCGATACGGATGTGCCTTTTACGCATCGCCAGTTCACGGTCATAGTCGTTGGCCGTTACTTCCAGCGATTCGTTTTCCGTGAAGCGGCGGGCGGTTTCTTTAACCACCGCAAAGGCAACGGGCAGAATGGCCAGTAGCACACGCTCCAGTTCTTTGTTCCGGTCTTTTTCGAGCCGGTCTACCTCGCTAAACAATGACTGCTTGCGGTCGACATCCATATCGGGATCGTCGGCGACCTGCTGCCGCAGTCCGGCGATCTGCTCGTCGATAGGCTGCAACTCGTCGACGATCTGGGTACGTAGCTGTGCCGAAATAGCCCGCAGTTCGTCGTTCGAGAGGTCTTTCAAGCGCGCAAACTCGGCGTTGATCTGCTCTACGTAGGGCGTCAACTCTTTCAAATCGCGTTGCGACTTGGTGCCAAATAGTTTGGCGATACTTTTCGTGATGAAATTACTCATTTAGCTATAAAGAGGCTGGTCAGGCTATTCGCGAAGCCAACAGGCTGATCAGCTCGTCGTTACTTTTCCGTTTACAAAATTAACAGATAATGCCGGGAATGTTGGTAGCCCACTGGGACACACCTGCTAACGACTACCCAGGCTGTCTCAGAACCGGCTCGATTTTGAACCGATCGGTAGCCCGAATTTGTCAGCCTACGCATTGGCAATAATCAGCCCAATCGATCGATTTCAGACAGATTGTCAGGAAGCCAGTACAGTGTTGTGCAAATGCGCTACGCCACCAACAAAAAAGCCTTCCCCAATGGGGAAGGCCTGACTGTCAAGTTTATCGGCTGATTACGTCAGTCGGGTACGGGAGAAACAGCGATTTAAAACAACCCGATACATCCGCCCAAATTGCGCATAACACCATTGTTTAAGTTGCTTCACTTCGTCGCCTACTAATGTCTGTAGGGCTTTCTTTAATTCTTTTTCAAACAACTGTCGGTCAAAGCTGACCTTTTGAAGAATTAGTTTAACGTACTCAAGCATGGAGGCCATACCGCATTCGTTTTTTTGATTAAAGACTAAGGCTCTGGTGGAAAGAGGGAATTTGAAACAGCCCAGACTGAGCTAGAATCTCGTTATCATTGTAACGGGCTTCCGGTCAGTTTGTTGCTGACAAATGTATATGAAACTTGGAATATTCATATTAGTTTTTGCATTATATTTTCATGAGAAAACCAGTGTTTTAGCCCAATCCACTGATAATCCAATTGTTATCGAGTTAAGTGCAACCAGTTTTACTATTGAACGGCCCTTTACCATTTCCATTATCGTTCAAAACAGTGAGACCCGGCCTGTCGTTGTTTTCCCCACGATTGCGGGCCTGGTCAAACAGGGTACGTCTTATAGCTCAACCCGCAGTGAGCTTAGTGGTCGTGAGGTCGTTAGTCAGGTGGTTACCCAAACCTATGCGGCCACGCAGCCAGGTACGTTCCGGCTGGCTCCCTTCACGGTTACCGTGGATGGGCAAACCGTGCGCTCACCCGGCGCGCAACTGACTGTACGGCCTTCGACTACCGCCCCTACCACCACATCGGCGCTGTCAGCTACGGCATTAACCCGGGCTAAGACCGACAAGCGCGCCGCCTTCTTGCAGACGACTGTCAACTTCACCCGACTGTATACGGGGCAGGGCCTACACGTCAGGGTGTCGTTCTACGTGGCCGAAAACTACCCCTACGAACTACGCTTCGACCGATTGGCCCAGCAGGTGGAGCTCCTGACGCGACAGCTGAGGCCAGTTAATGCCTGGGAGGAAAACGACAACATCAGCGAACTGCGACCCCGCCCGGCCCTGCTCAACGGTCAGCGGTACGTAGAGTACCCGGTTTATTCAGCTACATTTTTTCCGTTGGCGACCCGCACCGGCCTTCCCCGGACCATTACGCTGCCGGCGGTGGCCCTACGGGTATCGCGCCTTGCACCCGCCCCCACTCAACCGACCGGACCAGGCTCGCAGACGGGGCGTGGCGCTACGACCCTCAACCAACCAGCCGACGAAGTGACCTTCATGAGCAATCCGGTGCAGGTGGCGGTGCAGCCCCTCCCCGGCCGAAGTGGCCAGACGGGTGCCGTATCGGTGGGTTCGTTTCGGCTGATCGATGAGGCCGACCGTAGCCGGGTGGGCGTGGGACAGAGTGTGCGCTACGATATTCGCATTGAAGGGCAGGGCAATATTGCCAGCATACAGGCGCCCCAATTCATCAGTGGAGGCGACGATCTCGACGTATTTCCACCTCAGGCACAGGAACAGATTGGTCGGGTAGGCGCGGCGGTGAGCGGGTACAAGTCGTTTCGGTACTTCCTCATTCCGAAGCAAAAAGGGACAGTAGCATTGGCTAATCGGTTTTTCTGGGTTTATTTCGACCCCCAGATTGGCCGGTACGATACGTTGCGCCCTCATTTGGTGCTCCGCGTTGGCGAAGCCACCGATAGCCTGGCAACGGGCATTGTGCCGTCTGATACGCTTGATCAGGCGGGTCGCCCGTCGATTTATGCGGGGCTGGAGCAAACCGACAGCACCGAGCAATCGATAAACTGGCCCGTATTGGTTCGGGCCATCGCCAACGTACTGATTATCATCATGATTCTGGGTACGTTGTTTGTCTTTGCAAAAAAGTAAGTTTAAGGTTCCATGTTCAACGTCTAAAGTTGCTCTGCGAAGTAGAATGACTTTACTAGGCAGCGCAACGTTGGACCTTGGACATTGAACCTTGAACTAACCAGTGAGCAGCACCTACGGAACTCTCTTCAAAATAGCCACTTTCGGCGAGTCGCATGGCGCGGCGATTGGCGTCACCATCGACGGTTGCCCGGCGGGTCTGGCGTTTGATACGGATTTTATTCAGGCCGAACTGGACCGGCGCAAACCCGGTCAGTCGCGCATCACGACACAACGCCGCGAAGCCGACGAATTTGAGGTATTGTCGGGTGTGTTTGATGGCATCACGCAGGGCACGCCCATCGCGCTCGTGATTCGCAACACCGATCAGCGCAGCAAAGACTATGGCCACATTGCCCAGCAGTTCCGGCCGAGCCATGCCGATTATACGTACCAGACCAAATACGGCACCCGCGACTACCGGGGCGGCGGGCGGTCGTCGGCACGCGAAACGGCGGCTCGGGTAGCGGCGGGTGCCGTCGCCAAATTATTGCTGCGTCAGTTGGGTGTGTCAGTACAGGCTTATGTGTCGCAGGTAGGGAGGTTGAAACTGGAAAAATCCTATTCGGAACTGAATCTGGCACTAGCCGAAGAAAACGCCGTTCGCTGCCCCGACCCGGCTACCGCCGAGCAGATGTTTGCCCTCATCGACGAAACCCGTAAGCAGGGTGACAGCATCGGGGGCGTTGTCGACTGCGTGTGCACGGGTGTACCGGCCGGATGGGGTGAACCTGTTTTTGACAAATTGCACGCCGAACTAGGCAAAGCCATGCTGAGCATCAACGCAGTGAAAGGCTTCGAATACGGCAGCGGCTTTGCCGGCGCCGAACAATACGGCTCACAGCACAACGACGAGTTTTATACAGATGAGCAGGGCCAGGTACGTACCCGCACCAACCAGTCGGGAGGTATTCAGGGCGGCATCAGCAACGGCGAAACCATCTACTTCCGGACGGCGTTCAAACCCGTTGCCACGATCATGCAGGATCAGGCTAGTGTCGATGCCGAAGGCAATGCCGTAACGGTTAGTGGCAAAGGTCGCCATGACCCCTGCGTAGTACCCAGAGCGGTGCCCATTGTGGAAGCGATGGCCGCGCTGGTGCTGGCCGACATGTGGCTGCGCAGCAAAAGCGCGAAGCTGTAAGTAAGGGGTTATTTGATGGCCAGTACTTTGAACTCGGTGCGGCGGTTACGCTGATGCTCGCCTTCGGTGCAGATGACGCCGTCGGTGCAATTATTCACCAGCATGCTTTCGCCGTAGCCAATGGCCCGCATACGTGACCGGCTAATGCCCTTCGAGGCCATGTAGTCGACCACGGCCCGCGCCCGGCGGGTCGAGAGGGCTTTGTTGACGGCGGCATCGCCCCGGCTATCGGTGTGCGACCGAATCTCGATCACCAACGTGGGATAATGCTGCATGGTGGCCACCATCTTATCCAGTTCACGTGCAGCGTCGGTACGAATACTGGCGTTGCCCATGTCGTAATAGATGTTATCCATCGTAACCACATCGCCTTCGCGCAACATGCGGAACGGTGTAGCCATCAGTTCGTCGGGTTTCGATTTCTTGGCCAGTTTACGAACCCGGCTGGTGCTGGTACCGTAGGTGGGTTTGCTGGCGATCAGCGTGTAGTCGCAACCTTCCTTGATGTCGAACACATACGAGCCATCCGCGCTCGTCTCGGTTTTCACGATTTCGCCGTTACACTCGTTTTTGAGCCGCACTGTCACGCCTTCAATGGGTGCGCCATTCCCCTCGCTTAACACCACTCCCCTGATCCGCGAATTGGTGAGCGGGCGGGCGGGGCGCCGGGCCGTTGTTTCAGGTGCGGCATAAACCGTGTCGATGATGACCGTGGGCGGCACCAACGGAATTTCGAGCCGTGAGGGCTGGTCGTCGGTCAGGTTTTTGGTAGAGAATCCGACCGTTGCATTCACATAGCCATCGCGCGAGGCCGTGAACGTATAGTCGCTCTCAGCTTCGAGGCACATCCGCACAAACCCGTTTTTATCGACCATCAGCATCTGATCGGTTTGGCCAGTGCGGTTACCTTTTGCCAGTACTGTCGCGCTATCGATAGGTACGTCGGTGCCGGGCGCGTAAATCCGGATGGTCAGATCGCGGCAGCCATACAGGGAACTCTGGCGCGAAAAGCGGAAAATATCGTCGGAGCCGTTGCGGTTGCTACTGAAATACCCCGTTCGGCGGCTACCGTCGGTGATCAGCCCGAAGTCATCACCGCTGGAGTTAATCGGCGCATCGATGGTTTCGATCGACTCGACGGTGGTGCCATCCATCGCCGCAAAGAAAATATCGAGTCCACCTTTGCCGCGACGCCCATCCGTAGCGAAGTACAGGTTTCCGTTTTCGTCGGCAAACGGGAAGAGTTCGTTGCTTTGGGTGTTGATAGTTGGCCCCAGGTTAATGGGATCGCCCCATTTTCCGTTCGTCCATTTCGACACATACAGATCCGTGCCACCAAATCCGCCGGGCATATCCGACGCGAAAAACAGCAGCTGGTCAGGCGTCCCGTCAGTGCCTTTGGCCAGCGCCGGATGGCCTACCGAATACTCGTCACTATTGAAGGGCAGTTCGTCGATATTGGCCCAGGTGCCGTTGGCCTGCTGAGCGGTATAGAGCTTGAGTTTATTGACGTTCTCGGCACTGGTTTTGGCTTTCCCGTCGCTGTAGTTATTACGGGTAAACACAATGCGTGATCCATCGGCCGAGAAGGTGGCGGGGCCCTCGTGATAACGCGTGTTGATCGTTCGGTTAAACTCTTTTGCCGGATCGACAGCGTTGCGTTCGTACCCTAATCCCTGGGCCACATTGATGCCCGCCTCAAACCCAACCGGCGTACGTGAATCATTGGAGGTGGGCCGTGTGTAGTAGTCGCGGCCAACCAGCCAGGGGTTTTTAGACGGCGAAACAGCATTGGTAGCGGGTGTCTCCTTGATTGGCTCTCCATCGGCATCGAACCGGCGCCGGGCGTTGAGCATACCCCGGTTCACGACATAGATCAAATCCAGATACCCGGCACCGCCACCACTGCCGTTGGTTTCGATGGGGGCACCGCCCTTCCGGCCCGCCACGTAGACCAGGCCATCGCGGTAAAACATCGGGCTGAACTCTTCGTTGGGCGAATTGAGATCAAGGTCTTCAATCTGGTAACGGACCGGATCGCGCCGACTGGCTGGTGCGCCTTGCGAGGAGGTCGGTATAGGGCTTGGTAGCCGGAAACGAGCCCGCTCCCGGATAAGCTGATATCGATCAAACTGAACCTGCGCCTCGGCATACTTCCCATTGCTGACCAGCGTTTGCGCATAGGCCAGCAAGACAGCAGGCGTCTCCTGCCCCTGTGGAATTGTGGCAAGCCACTCTCGGAACGTCCGTTCGGCTTTCACATTATCACCGATGGCCTGATAGGCTTGTGCCAGATTGGCCTGCACGCTGGCCCGCTGATCGACTGTCAGCGAGGGGGTAATCAGTAGTTGTGTGTAGAGGTCGATGGCCCGGCCGTATGCCTTGTAACTTAGCAAACGCTCGGCCTGCTGTAGCAACGAATCCGGCTGCTGAACAAGGCCAGCCCAAGCCAGCGTATTGCTCAGCAGCAGAAATCCGAATGCTATCAGTAAAAGTCGTTTCATTCTTAACAGCAATTTGTCTGTACTATGGTTGGCTGTTCAGAGTAGGTAGGGGTATCGATACATTCCCTATACTCTAGTAGACCAAAATACAAACGGCCCGTCACCGCGATATAGTTAAGAAACGAACATATTCTCGTCCGTCACTAAGGCGTGCAACATAGAAATAAGTCCCGTCGGGTAAACCCGTTTCGGTGGTACTGGTCCGAATGCCTTGATTAGCCGTTCCGTCCCAGTCATTCTGGTAATTTGTATTGGCGTAAACCCGATGCCCCCACCGGTTAAATATCTCCAGATTTACCGTTACCGACGCCGGTACACCCCGGATCACGAAACGATCATTGACGCCATCGTCGTTAGGCGAGAAGCCTTCCGGAATAAAAACGACGGACGATTCAGGTGTATTGGGGTCGACAACCAGCGTAGAATCTTTTTTATCGGGCGTGTTGACCGAAACAGATACAGGCACCGTTAGCTGCGCCAGTGCCCCAACGCAGGGGCCGCTGCCGTCTGGGTCGGGTGTCGTGAGCGTAAACGTTACCTTACCGCGCTGCCGATCCTCTTCCGAAGTCACGTAACGAGGGCGGACACTCTGCTGCTGAGTCAATAACCCCGTGCCAGTACATGTCCAAGCGGGTTCGGTAGCTGAGCCCCGCAGGCGCGCTTGCAGGCACACCAGCCCTCGAGCCTGATCGAGCGAATCGAGCCACACCAATGCCGAGGGTGGGTTGCTCAGGCAAGGGGCAATGCCGTTGGCGCAGGGCGTTACATTGGCCGATATAGCTACCGGCTGGCTCAGGCAGCCCTCACGCGTGCGAGCGAACGCATAATACGTACCTGCCAGCACAGCACCCGGCGACTGCACGACAGGCGCCTCGGGTGTTGGTCCCGTCCGGAATTCGTAGGTCAGTTTCAGGTCAAGGACACCCTCTGTCGATCGCGTTAAATCGGCTGTCTGAAACGGGCAGGTGTTACGAACAACCGTTGCCAGCGCAGGCCTGAACGTTTGGGCCACCACCGGCAAGGCCAACACGTCCGAACTGTCGCTTTGGCAACTACCTACCCGGCAAACAGCCCGAAAACGCGTTACTGAGCCAACCGTCAGGCGGCGGGTAGCTCCAATGACCCCATCGGACCAGTGTACCTGGCCCGCGCAGGCATCGGCCAGCAAGGTCACCAACTGGCCCGCGCAGAGGGAGTTGGGTGCATGTTGAATAGATAGTATAGGAATGGTAGGTAAAGCAATGGAGACTATTAGTGGCAGAGCGGGATTCGACCGACAGCCGCTCTGCACGCAGGTAGCGCCATAGGTGGTCGTTTGGCCGGGGTGTACCACCGGGGATGAACCCGTCAGCGAAGCGTCGGTCCATTCAACGACGCCCATACTACAGACAGCGGTGAGTGTAACGGCGTCGCCCGCGCAAACGACGGGTGCCGACGCCGCCAGTTTCGGCGCGTCAGGTGTCACGACTGCTACTGTATAGGCATCGGCGAAGCAACTGACGCAACCCTCGGCCAGCCGACAAACGGCAGTATACCGGGTAGTCTGGTGGGGCGTTACACGAATAGAGACACCCGATTCGCCCGTCGACCAAACAACGGTACCTGCACAATCGGCTGCCTGTAACTGAATAGTTTCGCCACGACAAATCAGGTTTCGATCGCCCCGAATGAGCGGCGGCGGTGTGGTGCACGTCAGCGAAGCAGGGTCAGCCGGATACCCCACCGGTAAAGCCATTGCCTTGCCAGTCAGAGATATCATTACTCCAAGCCACCATCCTACCAATTGCCTAATAGACGTTTTCACCAAGCCGTTGTTCGTTGTTGCGATTTTGCCCAAAGGCAGACGAATTTCATGCCAACTTCGCCTGAAAAGCGTCTGCCCACCCGTTTGACTAAGCCAACGGCCATTCTGTCGAAATTGAGACAACAACAACGATAGCGGCATCATTTCATATGAAGCGGCCTTCTGGCCTCATAAATCATGCCAGACGAAACAGAGTATTTACACTTAAATTTTTAAAGCTTGTGTAACTATGTAGTTACTGAAAACAGAGTAGAAATTAACTTGATTAACACCGAAACAAAATAGTTAAAATAACAAAGGAATAATTTAAGAAGCAGAATAAATGCTCACACCTTATAGGAATCCGTGTCTTCTCCTGCCCTAGGCGCTACCCAGGCGGGGATAGCAGGTGTTGCCGAAAATTTGATCGGCACGCCAATCAGAGACACCTCACCGGCAAGGGGGTGTGGCTGCGTATCGATCATCTGGCGAGCCTGATGGTGCGGGTGGTGTGGTAGTTCATCGAGGGTGAGCACCGGCGTGATAAGCAGATCATGCTCAACGCCGAGCGCGGTCCATTCGGCTTGGGTACGTTCGGCAATCAGGTCCTGAACCTGCGCTTTGTAATGGGCCAGTTCATCGGGCGTCTGCGGTAACATAAACGCCATCCAGTTCGGGCGATCGACCAGGGCACAAAACTTTTGCCAGAATTTAGGCTCTAACGTACCCAACACCACGTACCTGGGCTGGACGGCGCCTGTTTCAGCGTCAGCTTCGTCACGGCAACGGTAGATGCCATAATTGGGTTGCCCACCCGAGAGCGGCATTTCGCCCCGTTTGGGTACGTTGCCTGTACCGGCATAAAGCGCCTGCGCTACCGACAACAACGGCATGACGCAGTCGGTCATCGACACATCGACCTGCTGCCCATGTCCGGTTCGTTGCCGGGCGTACACGGCCGCCAGCGTAGCCATGACGCAGCTGTAGGAACCACCCATAATATCGGCCAGTTGTACACCCGGTATGGTTGGCGGTTCGTCGGGCTGTCCTGTCAGGCTCAATACGCCCGACAGCCCAAGGTAGTTGAGGTCGTGGCCCGCCAGGTGCGCATAGGGTCCGGTTTGACCGTACCCCGTTATCGACACGTAAATAATGGCCGGGTTGCGCTCAGCGGCAGCCTTATACCCTATCCCCAGCCGATCCAGATAACCGGGTCGAAACTGCTCGACCACCACGTCGGCGGTGTCGAGTAAGCGGAAAAATGCTTCGCGTCCATCGGCTGTGGTGTAGTCGAGCGTAACGCTTTTTTTCGACCGGTTGTAGGCCAGATAATTGACCGAGACGCCGTTGATATGCGGCGGGAATACGCTGACGTAATCGGGGCTGCTTGGGTTTTCAATTTTGATGACCTCGGCGCCCATGTCGGCCATCAGCATCGTGCCCAGCGGACCAGGCAGCAGGCGTGTCAGGTCGAGAATGCGTAGCCCCTGTAACGGACCAGTGGTAGGCGTACGGGTCATGGCCGGGTGGTCGTTACGCTTTTCAAGCGCATCAGCCCGCCTTTCTGCAAGCCATCGGCGGTTGTAGGCTCCAGCCCGATTCGGGAGATTACGCCCTGCCAGCTCGCCACCCGACTCAAGTCGATTTCATACACACGCATTTGCCCATCGCCGATGATGGGGAAGTCGAGTTCCTGATTGGGTTTGTGGCGGAAGTCATTATCGCCCTGCCGGGTCCAGATGAGGTGCGCCGAGGTCGCGTTGGTCGTAAAGGCAGCTTGAATGTAGAGCCTGGGTACGTTACTGGCCGGTACAAACATAAACGGACTAGCCACCCGAAATTGGCCGGATCGGATCCCTTCCCAGCGGACATTGAGCGTATTCTGGATGGGCCAGCCCTGGTCGCGCGTGTTGAAATACGACCAGCCTTTTCGTCCTGTATCAAACACAAAATCAGGCGTGTTGCGCGGCCGCGGCTGGCTGTAGACAAACTGCCTGATGGTATTAACCGACCCGACAATCAAAACGTATTCATAGTCATACACACCGTTGTAATCCATCTGATCGACGGGTAGCGCAGCCATATAACTGGTTGAGTTGTCATACTCGTCGCCCGTTTGGGGCTGTCCCCAGAAACCACCGCCCCAGTTAAACTCATTGGGTTTATATAGTCCAACGCCTTTCCCCTGCCCGTTGACAATAGCTGTCCAGTTTTCGGTACAATACTGTACCTCCGACTTATTAGTAAAGGCCCGGTCGCTGATGGCATCGTTCGTAAAGGGGCGGTCGCCCTGATAACTGACGAATCGGTAGTAAGGCCCATTGAGGTAGACCGATGGCGTCTCCTGGTAGCTTGGGTTATAGAACGATGTGTCGGTACGTTGCACGGTGGTTCGGCTGCGGACCCGCACGGTATTATCGCGCAGCTCGTACCAATGTTCCATGATGCACTCGCCAGGTACGTTGACTAATGGCCACTGTATACCCGTGGCTTTCACATACAGGTGTGTGCTGTCGATTTTGCGCCATTCGATGCTACGGGCGGGTGTACCACCATAATCACCGACCTGAATAGGATTCCAGCCATTGGTTGCCCAGGCCGGGTGGGGTTTCTGCCCGTTGGGTTCATAAGGCACTGGCCCTGAATACAGGCTGTTCTGCACTTGCCGCCCGTAATCATGATTGTTGATCATGTTGGTTCCGCTGGCTTCCGACAGGTACGTGATGGCACCACCCAGATTGGGGTCGATGCCCAGTTTGATCAGGGCGTTGCTGACGAATACGCGCGTAGTAGGCGGTGGCGGCTTCACCGCCGGCCCATCGCCACCCCGATTTGGGAAGGTGTACGGCGTATTGATATCACGGGGCGGTTCGTAGGTTGCGCAGCCGAGCAGCAGGGTAGAAAAGACGAAAAGCGTAGCGATGCGTTGACTCATAACGGATACGAAATGCGCAGGTTGCGGGGTACGTAAAGACCCGAAGTTACGGCACAGGGCGCACAGGCACATGATCGGCCGCGGGTTTCTGAGGTACAGGTATGCTGCTCTAGCTATCAGGTTGTAGTACACATCTGTACTGGGCGGATACCATATCAACGATGATTCGTGTCTTTTCGCTGATTTTAACGGGCATTCTGGTTGTATTCCGCCGCCATACCCCCTACTTTTGCGGGATTTTTGCCCATACCTCTCGCTTGAGGTTGGTCACGATCAAGGCGTTATCTGTTCGTTATATCCGTCTTTTTGGCCCCATCATGCCCAAAAATCCCAATCTCCGCTCGGTTCTTATCATCGGCTCCGGCCCCATCGTCATCGGTCAGGCATGCGAATTCGACTATTCGGGTTCACAAGCTGCCCGATCTATCCGCGAAGAAGGTATCGAGGTGGCGCTGATCAACTCCAATCCGGCCACGATCATGACCGACCCGATCAACGCGGACTATGTGTACCTGAAACCGCTGGAGAAAAAGTCGATCATCGAGATTCTGGAGAAACACCAGCAAATGGGGAAACCCATCAACGCCGTGTTGCCCACCATGGGTGGACAGACTGCCCTCAACCTCGCCATCGACTGCGATAAGGCGGGTATCTGGGAAAAATACGATGTCCAGATCATCGGCGTCGACATCAAGGCGATCGAGACTACCGAAGATCGCGAGAAGTTCCGGCTGCTGATGCTTCAGTTGGGTGCCGGTGTCTGCAAAGGGCGCACGGCCCGTTCGTTTCTGGAAGGCAAAGAAATCGCCCAGGAAATCGGCTTTCCGCTCGTGATCCGGCCATCGTTTACGCTGGGCGGCACCGGCGGCGGTTTCGTCAACGTACCTGAAGATTTCGACAAAGCCCTGACCCACGGCCTGCACGCGTCGCCCGTTCACGAGGTGCTGGTCGAGCAGAGTGTCATGGGCTGGAAAGAGTATGAGCTCGAACTGCTGCGCGACGGCAATGGCAACTTCATCATCGTCTGTTCGATCGAGAACTTTGACCCGATGGGCGTGCACACGGGCGACAGCATCACGGTAGCCCCCGCCATGACCCTGCCCGATACGCTGTATCAGCAGATGCGCGACCTGGCCATCCGGGTGATGAATGGCATCGGGCAGTTTGCCGGTGGTTGTAACATCCAGTTTTCGGTGAACCCCGAAACCGACGATATCATCGTGATTGAGGTGAACCCGCGGGTGAGCCGGTCGTCGGCACTGGCCTCGAAGGCAACGGGGTATCCCATCGCCCGGATCGCGGCGAAAATGGCCGTGGGGTATAACCTCGACGAACTGATTAACCCGATTACGGGCACAACGTCGGCCTTCTTCGAGCCGGCTATCGACTACGTGATCGTGAAAGTGCCGCGCTGGAACTTCGACAAATTCCCCGGCGCCGACCGGTCGCTGGGCTTGCAGATGAAGTCGGTAGGTGAGGCGATGGGTATCGGGCGGAACTTCCAGGAAGCCCTGCAAAAAGCTTGTCAGAGCCTCGAAATCCGGCGCAACGGGCTGGGTGCCGATGGCCGCGAGCTAACCGACATCAATGCCCTGAAACACAGCTTGGAGCACCCGAGCTGGAACCGCCTGTTCCATATCTACGATGCCTTCAAAGCCGGGATGTCGTTCAGCACCATTCGGAAGCTGACCAAAATCGACCCCTGGTTCCTGCATCAGATTGAAGAACTGATCGAGCTGGAGCGCGAGATTGCCCAGTACGACCTCGACGACCTGCCGCCCGAACTGCTGCGCACAGCCAAGCAGAAAGGCTACGCCGACCGGCAGCTGGCGCATATTCTGCAGGTACGTGAAAGCAAGATTTACACCTACCGCCAGAACCACAACATCCGCCGCGTGTATAAATGCGTGGATACCTGTGCGGCAGAGTTTGAGGCCAAAACGCCTTACTACTACTCGACCTTCAATAACCAGCTGCCCATCACGCTCGACCGGCCCGAACCGGTGTCTGACCTACCGGGTAACGAGTCGATCCGCAGCAACCGGAAGAAGGTCGTGATTTTGGGTTCTGGCCCGAACCGGATTGGCCAAGGTATCGAGTTCGACTACTCGTGCGTACACGGCGTACTGGCCGCGAAAGAGGCGGGTTACGAGACGATCATGATCAACTGTAACCCCGAAACCGTCTCGACCGACCCCGACATTGCCGACAAGCTGTACTTCGAGCCGGTATTCTGGGAGCACGTGCACGCCATCATTCAGCACGAGCAACCCGAGGGGGTGATTGTGCAGTTGGGCGGACAAACGGCGCTGAAAATGGCCGAGAAACTGACCCGCTACGGCATCAAAATCATTGGTACGAGCTGGGAAGCCCTCGATTTGGCCGAAGACCGGGGCCTGTTCTCGGGCATGCTGCGCGAACTGGACATTCCGTATCCGAAGTTCGGCACGGTGCGCGAGTCGGAAGCGGCCATCGACCTGTCGCGGGAGTTAGGTTTCCCGCTGCTGGTGCGCCCCAGCTACGTGCTGGGCGGGCAGAGCATGAAGATCGTCATCAACGAAACGGAGCTGGAGCAGCACGTGATGAAGATTCTGAGCGACATTCCCGACAACAACATCCTGCTCGACCATTTCCTCGAAAACGCCATCGAAGCCGAATCGGACGCCATCTGCGACGGCGAAAATGTGCACATCATCGGGATTATGGAGCATATCGAACCGGCGGGTATTCACTCGGGCGACTCGTATGCGCTGCTACCGCCATTTGACCTGAGCGAGGCTGTGCTTGCGCAGATTGAGGAGTACACCAAAAAGATTGCGGTGGCGCTGAAAACCAAAGGGTTGATCAACATTCAGTTTGCCATCAAAGACGAGAAGGTGTACGTAATCGAGGCCAACCCCCGCGCCAGCCGCACGGTACCGTTTATCTGCAAAGCCTACCAGGAGCCGTATGTCAACTACGCTACGAAGGTGATGCTCGGCGCCAAGGTGACCGACTTTACGTTCAACCCGGTGAAGAAAGGCTACGCGATCAAGATTCCGGTGTTCTCGTTCAACAAATTCCCGAACGTAAACAAGGAACTCGGCCCCGAAATGAAATCGACTGGCGAAGGCATCTATTTCATCGACGACCTCAAAGATGAGTTTTTCCTCAAGGTGTACTCCGAGCGCAATCTGTACCTGAGCCGGTAAGAGAGCTAACCAGCCAATAGTCAACGACAAGGCGTCGTAACGTACCTGAGCGCTCAGGTACGTTACGACGCCTTACTGTTCGTGGGTTATATGCTTACTTCCGCTGATAGATGTATGTATTACCCTCCGTATGCAGATCCGTGTAAACCAGCTTAGTATTGCTGATTTCGTAAGGAATGTAAGGCGATTCAGCAATTGTCAGCCGCACGGTTTTACCATCCTTGTCATAGAAAACACGATTACGCAGATAGAGGCTTTTACTCGTTTGTGGCTGCCCTCTTTTGTCGGTGTAGGTGTTGGGTTTCGAGGCTGAACGTCCCTTGCTGACTCAATACGCCATTCGTACGCTCCACATAATTACCGGTTTTCAGGAACGTGACAATGACCTCGTCCGTACCGGGCGTGGTTAGCTCCTGACTGTTCCAGCCTCCCTGCGTTTGCACCCATCGCCAGTTACCAACGATTGGCTGAACCGGCTCAATGGTTGATTTGCAGCCAGCAAACAGGACCCATAGTACCGGCAACAGATAGTGAAGACGCTTTTCCATAAAGCTGGACCATTTAGAAAACCGGTTGCCCGACGCTGACCAACAGACTATGCATCCGTTACATACAAAAAAGGTCAGTAAAGCCCGGCTTGTTACGCACGATTCATTGGCTACTTTTCCCGGATAACCAGCGCTGGCTCAAGCATGATCCGCTGGATGTCGACGGGGGGCGCACCGGGCTTTGCGTCGACGATGGACAGCAGAATTTCGGCGGCTTTCAGGCCAATCTGGTACGGGTGCTGCTCAACAGAGGCCAACGGTGGCTGCTCCATGTAGGCCGTCAGGGGCAGGTTGGCGAAGCTGACGAACGAAATATCCTTATTGATACGCAGCTTGTGTTTTCGGCAAACCTGCATGGCATCGAGCGCCACGTAGTCGTTGAAGGCCAGGACGGCGTCGGGGCGCACCGGCGATTCGAGCAACTGCGTCATTTTCTCCGTAATGTCGCTCGTAGTCAGGTCAACCCGTTTGATCAGCGCGTTTTCTACGGGCAGCTTATCGTCGAGCAGGGCTTTAATATACCCCCGGTAACGATCTTCGCTGGCTACCAGCGGATGCGGGCCGTTGATGAGGGCGATCCGTCGAAATCCCCGCCTTGCCAGCCAGCGGGTTGCCTCGTAGGCACCTTTCTCGATGTCGCAACCGACCTGATGCGCCTCCACGTTAGGCGGAATCCGGTCGAACAACACCACCGGTATCTGCCGGTCGATCAGCATCTGAACGTGTTGGAACTCCGGAGACTCTTTGGCCACTGACAGCATAATGCCATCAACCCGGTTGGCCGCCAGCACGTCCAGAATCTGCTTTTCCCGTTCGTAACGATCGTGCGACTGATAGAGCGCCACCGTGTAGTGGTTCTGAAACGCGATCTCTTCCACGCCGTTGACCACCTCCGAAAAGAAGTTTTCCCGAATCTCGGGCAGCACCATGGCAACCACGCCCGTTTTGCCGCTTCGCAGGTTACGCGCCGTGGTACTGGGGTAGTAATTCAGCTGCAAAGCCAAGGCATGAACGGCCTCCCGGGTTTGCTGGCTGATCCGCAAATTACCCTGTAGCGCCCTCGACACAGTCGACGGAGAAATCTTCAACTGGCGTGCTATTTCCTTAATCGTTACGGCTTCTTTCATTAAGTGCGTGGCTCAGGCTCGCCGATAGGCGCAAGACAGCCCTGCTAAAATCGCTATTTTCTACCTTGTTGCGCAAACGTTTGCTCTATACGGTGCAAACGTTTGCGCAACGTGATCCACTGATTTTGTTGGTTGTTGCCTGTCTCCCCCACTTTACTTAAGGCTACAGGCTTCCTAACTTCCCTAAACCGTCGGGAACGTACCTGATTTATCCCCCGCTTTTCCTAACCATTTTTGCATGACTACTACACGTCGTTCTTTTCTGCGGACAGCCGCTCTCGGCAGCGTCAGCGCTCCCTTGCTTCCTAGTCTGTTTACATCAGCCTCGGCAAGCACACGCCCGCCGGTATTGAGTAAAGTACGGCTAGGGTTCATCGGCGTAGGCGCGCGTGGTATCTACCACGTTCAGCAGGCCCTCTACCGCGAGGACGTGGAGATAAACGCCATCTGCGACATCGATCCGAAGGCCATTGCCCGCGCTAATGCCTTGATTGAAAAAGCGGGCCGGAAAGCACCAGCCGCCTACACGAAAGGCGACGAAGCCTTTCTGGAACTCCTCAAACGCGACGATATCGACGGGGTGGTCATTGCCACGCCCTGGGAATGGCATACACCGATGGCTGTTGCCACGATGAAGGCACGCAAATATGCCGGGCTGGAGGTGTCGGCGACGGTTACGCTGAAAGAATCGTGGGAGTTGGTCAACACCTACGAGAAAACCGGCGCGCACTGCATGTTGCTCGAAAACGTCTGCTACCGCCGCGACGTGATGGCCGTATTGAATATGGTGCGGCAGGGTATGTTTGGCGAAATGACCTACGCCCACTGCGGCTACCAGCACGACCTGCGCAACATCAAATTCAACGATGGCAAATCCCTTTCGGGCGTGGGGGCTGAATTTGGCGAGAAAGGCTATTCGGAAGCCCATTGGCGCACTCAACACTCGGTCGATCGGAACGGCGATCTGTATCCCACGCACGGTCTTGGCCCCGTGGCGCACTGGCTTAACATCAACCGGGGCAACCGCTTCACGTACCTGACCTCGATGGCGACTCAAAGCCGGGGATTACACAACTATGTGGTCGAGAAGGGCGGGGCCGACCACCCCAACGCAAAGGTCAAGTTCAAGCTGGGCGACGTGGTAACGACGATGGTGCAGTGTGCCAACGGCGAAAACATCACCATCATTCACGACACCAATTCGCCCCGCCCCTACTCGCTGGGCTTCCGGGCGCAGGGCACGAAGGGCATCTGGATGGACGACGGCGACACTATCTATCTGGAGGGGGTGAGTGCCAAGCCGCACCAATGGGAGCCGTTTGCCCCTTATCAGGAAAAGTACGATCATCCGCTCTGGAAACAGCACGCGCAGGCCGCTCAGAATGCGGGTCACGGCGGCATCGACTTTTTCGTATTGCGCGGCTTTATCGAAGCCATCAAGAACCAAGTTGCCCCGCCTATCGACGTGTACGACGCGGCCGCCTGGAGCGCCATCAGCCCCCTGTCGGAGCAGAGCATTGCCGCCGGCAGTAAACCCATGGAAATCCCGGATTTCACGCGGGGTAAATGGAAGACCAATAAGCCCATTTTCGGCCTAAACGACCTCTACTAATCACGCCCACCGTAACTGATTTTATTTGACGACACCCGACCTGATCCGCCAGTTCGATGCCATCGTCGCTCGCGAACACACGCCTTCCCATATCAACGAGTGGGAAATCGTCAGCCCAAGCTCCTGCCCCGGGAGGCAAAGTGATTACCAACCCATCAGGTTGCGCCGGGAACGTACCCAGCCGATGCTCATTAATCACTTTATCCAACCGAATCATTCATCTTCCTGAGCTACGCCAGCCTTTTACCTTATGCAAAAACACGCTGTCACCGTCTCGACGCCCGGCCGCATCTGCCTCTTCGGCGAACACCAGGATTACCTGGGGCTACCCGTCATTGCCGCGGCCATTTCGTGTCGAATTCAGGTGCAGGCGGAGTCGATTCGTCAGCCAGTGGTTAAGCTTCGGTTGCCCGACATTGGGCGCGACGAGCAGTTTAGCCTGACACCGCTGCCGCTAACGTACCTGCACGGCCGCGATTATTTTCGAAGTGCGGTCAACGTGTTGGCGCAGGCGGGTTTTCAGTTTAGCCGTGGCATCGAGGGCGAAGTGCACGGGCAGATTCCCATTAACGCAGGTACGTCGAGTTCGTCGGCGCTGCTGGTGAGTTGGCTCAACGTACTGAGCCAACTGGCCGACAACCCGAAACCCGTATCGCCCCAACAACTCGCTGAACTGGCCTACAAAGCCGAAGTGCTGGAATTTGGTGAGCCTGGCGGTATGATGGATCACTACTCGACAGCCGTTGGCGGAGTTATTTACCTGGAATCAGACCCATCAATTCACCTGGAAACGTACCGGCCTCGGCTGGGTACGTTCGTGCTGGGCGACTCCGGCGAGCCCAAAGACACCATCGGGATTCTGGGCCGGGTGAAGTTTGGCATGCTACGGATTGTGAACGAGTTGACGAGCCTCGACCCGACGTTCTCGCTCCACACAACCGATGTTGCGGCACTCGCTACCTACAAAAACCGACTGTCGCCCGACGACTACATCCTGCTGGCGGGCAATCTGGCTAATCGCGACATCCTGCGTCAGGCGCTGACACTGATCCGTAATGCTTCATCCGCAACGCCGTTCGATGACCGTCGGTTTGGCCAATTGCTGACCGAACACCACGCTAACCTGCGCGATGCGCAACGCATTTCGACCCCAAAAATCGATCAGATGCTCGACGCGGCGCTGTCGGCGGGGGCGCTGGGGGGCAAAATCAATGGTTCGGGCGGGGGCGGCTGCATGTTTGCCTATGCCCCGACCAACCCCGAACTGGTCGCCGAAGCCATCCGGCAGGCAGGTGGTCGGGCGTATATCGTTTCGGTCGATGAAGGCACTACGCTTGGACCTCAACTCAATGCCTATGAGCGACCGACCGTCCTTGTTTAACCGGCCCGCAACGATGAACAACCGAACCGCTCTTTTGCTCTACTTTTGGCTGATGGTCGGTAGCCTCACGGTACTTGGCCAGACAAAATTGGCGAGCGCCAATCGCCCCAGCGTCGTGCTGATTTACGCCGACGACATTGGCTATGGCGACCTGAGTTGCTACGGCAACGCGAAGGTTAAAACCCCAAACGTCGACCGGCTCGCCAGTCAGGGGCTTCGGTTTAAAAACGCCTATGCGACCTCGGCGACCTGCACGCCTTCCCGCTTTTCGCTGATGACGGGCGAATATGCCTGGCGCCAGAAGGGCACGGGCGTAGCACCCGGCAACGCCTCTCTGATTATCCGGCCCGGCCGCAGCACCTTGCCCGGCGTCTTTAAAGCCGCGGGTTACCAGACGGGTGCTGTTGGCAAATGGCACCTGGGCCTGGGCGGGCCCGAAGGTCCCGACTGGAACGGCGATTTGAAGCCGGGACCGCTGGAGCTTGGCTTTACGTATGCCTACATCATGGCGGCCACCGGCGACCGGGTGCCCTGTGTGTATGTCGAAAACCACCGTGTTGTTAACCTCGACCCCAAAGATCCCATTCAGGTCGACTACAAACAGAAGATTGGCGACTGGCCAACGGGCCGCGAAAACCCCGACCGACTGACGATGAAGCACTCACACGGCCACGACATGACCATCGTGAACGGCGTAGGACGCATTGGCTGGATGACGGGCGGCAAAGCGGCTCTCTGGAAAGACGAAGATATGGCCGATGTTTTCACCCGGCAGGCGGTTAAGTTTATCGAAACCAGTCAGAAAAACCGAGGAGCGACAGCACAGCCTTTCTTTCTCTATTTCGCCACGCACGATGTGCACGTTCCCCGCGTACCGCACCCGCGTTTTGTCGGTAAAAGTGGGCTGGGGCCGCGCGGCGATGCCCTCCTCGAATTCGACTGGCAGGTGGGCGAAGTGCTTAAGACGCTGGATCGTTTAGGTCTGACCAACAACACCATCGTTATGTTGTCCAGCGATAATGGGCCCGTTGTCGATGATGGTTATCAGGATCAGGCCGTCGAAAAGCTGAGTGGGCATACACCCGCCGGGCCACTACGGGGCGGCAAATACAGCGCATTTGAGGGGGGCACGCGGGTGCCGCTGCTGGTTCGGTGGCCAGGTCAGGTCAGGCCGGGCGTATCGGAAGCGGCCATCAGTCAGGTCGATTTTCTGGCCGATTTCGCCACGCTGTTGGGCCAGTCCTATAACTCCGCCGAGGCGTCCGATTCGGAAAACCAACTCGAGGCACTGCTGGGTAAAGACCGCGTTGGCCGTGCCGTTATTGTGGAGCATGCTGGTACGTGGTCGATTGTGCAGAAAAACTGGAAATACATCGAGCCCAGCAAAGGGCCTGCCTATTCCAAATTCACCGACACCGAATACGGCAATGATCCCAACCCGCAGCTTTACAACCTCGCCAATGATCTGGGCGAAAAGCAAAACCTCGCCAGCCAATACCCCGACCGGGTTCAACACCTAAAAGAACAACTACAGCAAATCCGTAACAAAGCCGCCCAATAAGCGGCTCATCGTCCTTATCCCACCGTTGACGAGCGGCCTACCCACCGGAGCGGAGACGCCTCCGGGCGGGTAGGCTTTTTTTTGCCATCAGCCCAGGTAAACGGGCCCAACAGCGCCCATGCAGCCGTCTTTTTGCGGCTCATGCAGTTTAAAGAGGCTAGTTAGCCCTTGAATTACCACTCACTCAGTCCGCTAGACCGTCTTATACTTTTGTAACTAAATTCTGCGTTAATTGGCCGGTCTTAACCTCCGGCCATTTATGCGCTCCCACCTGTCTGCCCGTCTGGCACTGCTCCGCCCGGCCTTTCTCTTCCTCATAACCACCCTTCTGCTTACCCAGTGTGCCCGCCTGTCGAACACCGTTCAGATTACCGGGCGCAACTTCGACGACGAAATTCAGCAGTCGCAGAACCTAACGTTTTCGTTCAATAAAAATGTAGGGCCCGAAACCCCCACCGACGTCTGGGAAACTACGCCCTACATCGAGTTCAAGCCAGCCGTCAAAGGACAGTTCAAATGGCTATCACCCAGCGAGTTGCTCTTTTCGCCGGCGGTCGCCTTCGACCCCGCCACCGACTACCGCGCTGAACTGACCAAAGCCGTTCTGACCCGCGCCGACAGCAAAGACCTGAGCGTATCGGGCGAGGAGGTTGAATTTCACACACCGTACCTACAGCTTACCAGCACCGAAACCTGGTGGACGCGCCAAACCGATAGCGGGCAGCCCGTCGCCAAAACCCGGCTCCGGTTCAACTACGCCGTGTCGGGTGCTGACGTAGCGCCCAAACTTAGCCTGAAAACGGGCGAACAAGCCCTGACACTGGGCCCCTTGCAGGGCAACGCCGACCCAATCACCGGCGGCGGGCTGGTCGTATCCCTGCCCAACGCCCCCCGCCCCGACAACGAGCAGCCGCTCACACTCACCGTCGACAAAGGCTTGAACGTACCCAACACGGCTTACACCAGCAAGGAAGTCATTGAGCAGACAGGTACGTTGCCCACGCCATCGCGGCTCGAGGTGGTCGACGTGCAGACCAGCTATACCCGGCAGCAGGGTGTCGTGCGAGTCGTAACAACGCAAACCCTGCAACCCGGTAACCTGAACCAGTATTACACCATTCAGCCCGCCATCGACACCAAAGCCGAACTGACCGAAAACGGCTTGCTGATTCGTGGCGACTTCAACGAAACCGATACCTACGTTATCACCTTCACCGACGCGATGCGGGGCGTACTGGGGGCGAAACTGACCGAAGCCGTATCGCGCGATGTCTTTTTCGGGAAGATGCCCGCCGGGCTGCAATTCGCCAACCGCACGGCCCTTTACCTCTCGTCGAAAGGCGCGCGTAATGTGGGGCTGAGTGTCACGAATGTGGCCAAAGTGCAGGTAAAGATTTCACGGCTGTACGAAAATAACCTGCTCAACTACTTCAAAAATGGCCGGTATCAGGCATACGCGCAGCAGGGCGATGGCGAAGATGCCCAATGGGGGCCAACGGGCAAATATGACTATGGCAACG
Organism: Fibrella musci; assembly: GCF_041321105.1. Classification (NCBI taxonomy): domain Bacteria; kingdom Pseudomonadati; phylum Bacteroidota; class Cytophagia; order Cytophagales; family Spirosomataceae; genus Fibrella; species Fibrella musci. The sequence continues at coordinate 809,954 of NZ_JBGGWD010000002.1, forward strand.
ACGAGGAAGGCGACCTGAGCAGCGTGCTGATCGATAAAACCATCGCCACGGCCGACCTGCCTAGGGTACGGGGCGTAGCGGCACTGAACCTGTCGATTCCCGAAGGCGCGGCGGGCAGCAACCCCGACCGGCCATTACGCGGGGCGTATCTGGTATCGGTGCAGTCGAAAGACGAAGCTTATGTGTCGGCGACGCAACTGGTGTCGATCTCCGACATTGGCCTGATTACCCGCAAAACCGACAACGAACTGTTGGTCTGGGCCAACTCGATTCAGACCGCCGAACCCCTGAAAAACGTCGATATCTCGCTCATCAGCAGCAACAACCAGTCGGTGTACACACTCAAGACGGATGGCGACGGCTTTGCCCGTTTTGAGAAGGTCAACGAAAAAGCCCCCGGTTTCAAGATCGCCATGCTCACGGCCCGAACGGCCGACCAGAGCGACTTCAATTTTCTGTACCTGAACGATACGCAGGTCGAAACGTCGCGGTTCGAGGTCGATGGCAAACGCAGCAATCCCACGGGCCTGAACGCTTTTGTCTATGGCGACCGCAACATTTACCGCCCCGGCGAAACCATTCACCTGAACACCGTGCTGCGTGGCGAGCTGCCCAAAACCGACGTTGAGGCGGTGCCGCTCACCCTGCGCGTGCTGATGCCCAACGGGTCGGAATACCGCTCGTTCCGCCAGACGACCAATGCGCAGGGAGCCGTACTGACCGACGTACCCATCGACCCCGCCGCCGTGACAGGCAGCTACACCGTCGAGGTGCTGAACGCCAACCAGACCTTGCTGGCATCGCAGGCCATCAGCGTGGAAGAATTTATTCCCGACCGCATCAAAGTCGACGTAAAAACCGATCGGGAAGCGTATAGCACGGGGCAGACCATTACGTTGCAGACCACGGCGCAAAACCTGTTTGGCCCGCCCGCCGCCGACCGCGCCTATGAAGTCGAATTGCAGCTAAAACGCAAGAATTTTGCCCCTAAAGGCTACGAACAATATCGTTTTAACATCCCCGTCGAAAGCACAGGCGTATCGGCTACGTTTGACAAAACGCTCCGGCAGGGTCGCACCGACGCCAGCGGGCAGGCAACCGAGGCCTTCCCCATCCCCGCCGAGTATCGTGACATTGGCCTGCTCGAAGCGAAGCTGTTTGTGACGGTATTCGACGAAAATGGCCGACCCGTCAACCGTCTTCGCCGCCTGGACATTCAAACGCAGCCGCTTTTTTACGGCATCCGCCTCGCCGATACGTACCTGACAACCAATACGCCGCTGGCGGTCGATGTGGTGGCGCTGACCAAAGACGGCCAACCGCAGGTCGCCAAAGCGCAGGTGGACGTGGTGCGTTTTGAGTACCAGACCGTTACAGAAAAGCAGGACAACGGCCAGATCAAATACAGCAGCAAGCGGCGCGAAAAAATCGTCTACACCAACATGCTCTCGCTACCAGGCAGCGGGGCGGCGGCCGCAGGTACGTTCCGCTACGTACCTACCGTGTCGGGTGAATACGAAGTCCGGGTACGTCGGCCCAACGCGGTTGGATACACCTCCGCCGAATTTTACGCCTACGGTTGGGGCAGCACATCGGCCTCGTCGTTTGAAGTAAGTACCGAAGGGCAAGTGCTGATGGAGTTCGACAAGCCCAGCTACGAAAGGGGGGCTACCGTGAAAGTGCTGTTCAAAGCGCCGTTCAACGGCAAACTGCTCGTGACGGTCGAGCGCAATTCGGTGCTGGAACAGCATTGGCTTGAAACGAAAGATAAAGCCGCCGAATGGAGTTTTTCGGTGGACGACGCGCACCTGCCCACGGCCTATGTCACGGCTACGCTCATCCGGGCTATGGATGGCACCGACCTGCCGCTGACCGTCGCCCACGGCTTTGCGCCCGTCTCCGTTACCGACCCCGACACCCAGTTACCCGTCACGATTGAGGCCGTAGCCAAATCGTTCTCCAAAACCAAACAGACGATCCGGGTCAAAACCAAGGCCAACGCCGAGGTCACGGTGGCAGTGGTCGACGAGGGTATTTTGCAGTTGAAGAACTTCAAAACGCCGAATCCGCACGGGTTTTTCTTTCAGAAACGGGCGTTGGAAGTGGAAGCTTACGACGGCTATGCGTTGCTCTACCCCGAGCTGTCGCTGCGAAGCCGGTCGAGCGTGGGCGGCGATGGCTATGACCTCGAACGGCGCGTTAACCCGCTCAGCAACAAGCGCGTGCAGCTGGTCGCGCTCTGGAGTGGTCACCTGAAAACGGGTTCGTCGGGCGAGGCCGAATACACCATCGACATTCCGCAGTTCTCAGGTACGTTGCGGGTAATGGCCGTGGCCTACAAAGACAATGCTTTCGGATCGGCCGAGCAGGGCATGACGGTATCCGACCCCATCGTCATCAGCGCGGGCGTTCCGCGTTTTCTATCGCCCGGCGATGAACTGAACATGCCCGTCAACCTAAGCAACACCACCAACAAGGCGGCGGGCGTCACAGCAAGCGTAACCGTTAGCGGGCCATTGCAGGTCGTGGCCGACTCGGCTGCCACGCGGGGCGCAGGTACGTCGCAGGCACTGACCATTCAACCCGGCCGCGAGAGCCGAACGGCCTTCCGCATCCGGGCGACGGGCGGCATTGGTCCCGGCGACATTACCGTGACGGTGAAGGCGATGGGCAAAACGTTTGTCGAAAAAACCGATATCACCGTTCGGCCTGCCGCACCGTTGCAGAAAACGACTATCTCGGGAGCCTTGGCTGGTGGGCGCAGCGCCGCCCTCACCCTAACGGGCGATTTCTTGCCCGGCACCACTCGCAACAGCCTCAGCATCAGTAGGTCGCCGGTGCTACAATATGCCAAAACGCTGAGTTACCTACTCGGTTATCCGCACGGCTGTACGGAGCAGACCATCTCGAAAGCCTTCCCGCAACTTTATTTCGCCGACCTGACGAAAAGCGTAAGACAGGGCACGGTCTATTTTGTCCGCAACGGCAACAGCGACTATAATCCCGCCACCAACATTCAACAGGCGTTGCAACAGATCGAGAGTCGGCAGCTATACAATGGCGGCATTTCGCTGTGGCCCGGTTTTACCCTCGAAGACCCCTGGGCTACGGCTTACGCCCTGCATTTCATGGTCGAAGCGCAGAAGGCGGGTTATGAAATCAATGCTGGCGTGAAGAGCAAAATCGTGGATCGGCTGACGACGCTCACCGGCACGAATCGAACCGTTACGCAATCGGTATTTGCCGAAGACGGCACCCGCACCGACCGCAGTGTGGCGAGTTACACCAACCTGTATGCGCTCTACGCACTGGCGCTGGCCGAACAGCCCAACCGCGCCGCCATGAGTTTCTACAAAGAAGCCATGAACACCCTGCTGACTACCGACGGCCGTTATCTTCTGGCTACGACTTACGCCCGCCTCGGCGACGCGCAGAGCAGCGCCGCGCTGTTACCCAAACAATTTGCCACGCCCGTATCGGTTCGGGAAACGGGCGACAGCTACTCCTCACCCGTCCGTAACATGGCGCTGGTATTGAGTAACCTGATCGACACCGACCCCGATAACCTGCAAATCCCGACGCTAGCCCGACAGTTGGGTAGCGCCGTTCAGCAAGCAACGTACCTGAATACGCAGGAAGCCGCTTTCGCCTTCTTGGCGCTGGGGAAACTGGCCCGACAAAACGCGGGTAGCACAGCCACGGCTACGCTCACGGCCGCAGGTAAGGGCCTTGTGGCAGCGTCCACTGTGGGTACGTTCACGGGCGAAGACGTCACGCTGCGCAGGTTACCCACCGGCAAACCCCTGACGCTAACTGCTAAAGGATCAGGCAGTGTGTATTATTTTGGGCAAAGCGAGGGCGTACCCAACAGCGGCAACGTACCCGATGAGGACGCTGGCCTTGTCGTTCGGCGAACGTACCTGAGCCGCGATGGCAGCCCGCTGAGCCGTTTCCGGCAAAACGATCTGATTGTGGTAAAGCTGACTGTGAGCAGCCAAAACGGATTACCCGTGAAAAATATCGTGCTGACCGATCTGCTCCCGGCTGGTTTTGAAGTTGAAAATCCACGCCTCACCGGTGACCAGAGCGCGGGCGGAAATCAATCCGGCAATGGCCGCACGTTGAACTGGTTAAAGGGAGCTGCCGCCGTCGATCATTTCGATATCCGCGACGACCGGGTTAATTATTACCTCTCATTGACGGGTACCGAAACGAAGACTGTGTACTACATGGTACGGGCCGTAACAAAAGGTCGCTTTGTGGTTGGCCCCGTGTCAGCCGACGCCATGTACAACTCAGAACTGCGTAGTTACAATGGCGCCGGGCGCATTACGGTGGAGTAAGGTTACCGATTGGTAAGGCAATCTATTCCACGCTTTTTGTAGACTTTTTCCACAATGGCGAGTTATCTAATTGGCGAAAGCAGCGCGGAATCGGCATTGGCACCGATTTTGGGACGTTTTCGCCGATAAAGATCTCAACTCAACACAAACGTTATGAAAAAGAGAACCTGGTACGTAGGCGCTATGCTGGCGGCAATCACCACCTTGTCGTCGTGTGCGACTGTGGAACGCTGGCTATACAAAGACGATAACAACGTGAACCGGGTGTCGTCGACCCAGTCAGACCGAGGCCGTTCCAACTCGGATCGGGACAATGACGACGATCGCCGCGACCGTACTGCGCGCCGTGACGACCGTGACCGCGATGACCGTAACTCGTACCGCGACGATCGCGATAACGATAACCGGAACGAACGCCGGAGCATCTTCTCGCGCCGCGATGATCGCAACGATGATGATAACATGGCATCGCGCCGCAGCCGCACCGGCAGTGGCTCATACAACAACCGGTATCGCGACGATTCGAACAACAATCGGTACGGCAGCAGTTCGTACAACAACCGTTATTCGTCGGATCAATACGATGACGATGACCGCGACAGCCGGTCGAGCCGCCGTTACGACGATGGCTATGACAACCGGGGAAATGGCTACGACGATTCGTACAGTTCGTACCGCGACGACCGTTCATCGAACCGCCCCTACCGGGATTCCTACAGCTACAATGACCGCAACTCGTCAGATTCGGACCGGAGCCGTCGGTCGATGGATCGCTACGATGACCGCAACCGTTCATCGAACCGCAACGATCGGTCTGACGACTATAACGACATGAACCGTCGTCGTAATTCATCGGATGGGCAAACGGGCAACAACGATTCTTACAACAACCGCTCGTATAGCGATAGCTACCGCAACAATCAGTACAGTGGTAACGACAGTTATAACCAGACCGATCGTAATCAATCGGGTATGGGTATGAATCAGCGCGATTCGTACAACAATCGTAACGAGGGTATGAATTCAGACCAGAATTCGGGCAACACCGGCAATTACGGTCAGGGTCAGTATGATAACCGCTCAAACAACCAGCCAGACTCGAACCGTAACCAGTCGAACGGTCAGAATGGTAACGGTTCAATGAGCAACAACTCCGACCGTCGCGACTCATACAGTTCAAACGACCGCAATACGAATGACCGGAACTCGGACATGAGTCAGCAACGTGGTGATATGAACTCGGGTGGCCGGATGAGTAATGATCGTACGAACACTACCAACGATCGGTTTACCAGCGAACGTCAAGATTTGATGAGTCAGATTGACGAGCAAATCACCAAAATCGATCGGCAGTTGGAAGGTATGAATCAGGCGCCGGACAACGAAAACCGTTCGGCCCGCCGCGACCGTGAAAATGCCCAAAAAGACCTTCAGGAGAAACGTCGCCAGTTGACCGATCAGGCTTACAAAGTGCAACGGTCATCGGAGAGCGATTTCCGGCAGGCCCGCCGCGAAACCAACCGCATGATCGACGACATCGATGACTCGCTCGAGAAGTTGATGAAGAAAGCGGATAAGAAGTAAGCTGAGTTAAATAAAAGAACGAGGCGGTGCCAGCTTAAGCTGGCACCGCTTTTTGTTTCTATTTTTGGGCTAACATCACCAATGGCCCAATACCTAATGGCACTCATCAAATCTGTTCGCGGCAAGGCTCCTCAGTTCGACGAATCATGCTGGTTTGCTGAGAATGCGACGATCATCGGCGACGTCACGATGGGGCGTGATTGTACCGTATGGTTCAATGCAGTGGTACGTGGTGACGTTAACCGAATCGTAATGGGGGAACGTTGCAACGTACAGGACGGAGCTGTAATTCACTGCACTTATCAGAAACATGCGACCACCATCGGCAACTTTGTTTCGATTGCCCACAATGCCATCGTTCACGGCTGTACTATTGAGGACAATGTGTTGATCGGGATGGGAGCCATTGTGATGGACGGCGCCATCGTCGGCGCAGGCTCGATCATCGCTGCGGGGGCCATCGTCACACAACACACCGTGGTACCTTCGGGCAGCATCTACGCAGGTAACCCCGCCCGTTTTTTGAAACCCGTTTCGCCCGAACAAGCCGAAGTTTTCCAACGCACCGCTAATAACTACGTCATGTATGCGGGTTGGTTCCGAGAGTAAATCAGGCTTTCCCTATCACCTTCTTCAAGAACCCATATGTATGTACCACAGCCAGCCAACTCTTGCGCCGAAGGGCATCAAACGTTGTATTTAGCTGCACCGTAGCGCCAAATTCAGCCCTCTTCGGATAGTTGGTGTTGATGTAATCAATAGCTAAGCGCTCTGCGTTCCAGTACCGATCTGACTTTGAATAGGCCAAACTACCCGACCCGCTATCATCGAACGGCGCATGACGGGCATAGTCTTCCAGCACAAAATGCTGAAACCGAAAACCCCGGTGAATCATCTCATAAAACCAGATCGTACCGAGATCGGCTCCTTTCCAACCGCCCCCATAGCAACCAATATCGCCAACTGGTAATGTTTGCTGACGATATGTAGGTACGTTTATTAGCGTAGCGTATTCATTGAGCCGACATTCAGGTAGCGGCCAAACACGTCCCGCCTCTATAATATCGATATCGAGCGCTTTACGAGGCGTTTCATGGCTTTTATGTAGTTCTATTGCCTCTTGTTTGTCAGGTCTATAGCTCATCATTGTCTCCGACGAACAACGCCCTCCCCATGCAGCCGATGCCGGGCAACTCCAGCATTGCCCGATCGGGCCTGTACCAGCTAATTCCGGATGCTTATCAAAGGTGGCCAACATGGGACCAATCATATCAGCATGAAAGAGCATGTCGTTATGCATGACAAACAGATACGGCTTGTCTGTCATTTCTAACGCGTACTGATACATTATACTGTGCCTGTAACGGATATCGTTGCGCGTTTTTTCTACATCGGCGGCATTTGGTGCCAGCAGATAATAGGGGCGATACACGACAAAATTGATCGGATCACTGCGGAAATAGTCGATCACCTTGTGTGGGCCACTCCAGTCGTTATGCGGCTGAAACTGCTCGTGTGTTAAATAGATTTTATCAATATACTGCCCACTATGCTGCATCAGGCTCTTAATAGCGATAATGGTTTGCATAGGTTTGCCATAAAAAGCAATGGCTACATCGACGCGTTTCGTCATTGTAAAGTCGAAATAAAATAGGCACTGGTATACAAGGCGCTTCTGTGCAAAACTAACACATATACACTGTCGCAACATGAACCTGTTTTATCAGAAGTTATCACTATTCGACCAACCCTGTGCTCGAATAGGGGTCTGTTGCCCGGCTTTTGTTGACAGGATAACGCGATCTGCGAGTGCCCGGTCAGCCGCATCGGTCATGTAGCCGATGGCGGTAATACGGCTGTGGTTCTTAAGCTTCTCGAATGCCTGTGGGGGGATGGTAAAGAGTAGTTCATAATCTTCTCCGCCGTTCAATGCCGCTGTAATAGGGCTAATCTTGAATTCGTCAGCGGCCAGGTACGTCTGATCATCGATGGGAATGTTCTCGTCGAAAATGACGGCCCCGGTTCCTGATTGTGTACACAGATGAAGCAGTTCCGAAGCTAGTCCATCGGAGATATCGATCATAGCCGTCGGGACAATATCGAGGTCGCGGAGTTCGTGAATGATATCGGTACGGCCATCTGGGCGCAGTTGCCGTTGAATCAGGTAAGCCCGCTCTTCCGAAATCGCTGGTTGCATGTCAGGGTTAGCCAGATATTCCTGTTTTTCCCGCTCCAATAGTTGCAAACCCAGATAGGCCGCACCCAGATCGCCCGTCACGCAGATGACATCGTTCGGCTGGGCCGTCCGCCGGTACGTAATGCGGTCTTTATCGACGCGACCGACTACGGTGATGGACAACACCAGCCCTGAACGTGACGAGGTAGTGTCGCCACCAACCAGATCGACGTTGTAGGCAGCACAGGCAGCCCGTATGCCGGCATACAGTTCATCGACGGCTTCAACGGTAAACCGGCTGCTCAGGGCCACGCTCACGGTTAGTTGAGTAGGCACTCCGTTCATTGCCGCGATGTCGGACACGTTGATCGCTACCGCTTTAAAACCCAAATGACGCAGGGGTACATAGGTCAAATCGAAGTGGATACCCTCGACCAGCATATCGGTTGATAGCAGCCCAAGTGTCTGCTCATCAATGGCAAAGACAGCGGCGTCGTCGCCGATGCCCTGAAGGGTAGTAGGTTGCGTTGGCGACGGGGTTTCCTGCCGGATGCGGTCGATCAGGCCGATTTCGCCGAGGGTATTCAGTGGAGTCATAAAAAAAGCCGTTCCAGTTTGTGGGAACGGCCTGTATACCGAATTAGTTGCTACGTACCCGAAAATGGGCTTCGCCATCTGGGCCGATATAAGCCTCCTAAGGCGTTTTCAGCGTATATACGTTGGTTGAATTGCCCGTTTTAGGATCAGGCGTCGTACGTGTCAGCGTTACGCCAGTGTCGGTCAGGTTGCCGATTGAAAACGAAATGGTACCGTTCGTTCCGGTGGGTTGCGGCGTAAGGCCTGTCAACGTCAGGGTCGACCCCGAAATGCTATACGTGCCGGTGAACGTCTGCCCGTCGACGCTACGGTAAGTTACTGCTGGCGGGCTAGCCAGATTCAACTGAAACTGCGAGTACCCTGGCTTAGTGCCCGATCCGTTGGCATACACCGACGTACCATTTTCTGTTACGCTCTGGGCCGTCCACGATTTTTTCATACGCTCCTCTGTGGTAGGCTCCGGTGTTGAGCCTTTGCAGCCAGCCAGAAATAGAAAGAGGGCGTTAATAGCAACAAAAAAGAAGTATTGGGTCTTGTTCATAAGCCAGTTTTGCGTCACACTGCAACGTTAAAGGTACATGTTAATCTGTATAACAGTCAATCAAGATTCACACTATTTTTGGGCCAGTTGATTGTACGGATGGTTCATACTCAAATAACAGGCCAGCTTCCCTCCTTTTCCCGCGCCCAACTGGCGCTTCGCAATGGGCAGGACCGCGACGAGATCTGGTGCGCTTATAAAGGCATTATCTACGACGTATCGGCCTCGCGCCTTTGGCGTAAGGGTATGCACTACGAACACTGGGCCGGACAGGACCTTACGCTGGAACTGATCGATGCGCCCCACACCGAAGCCGTTTTCGAGCGGTTTAGCCCCGTTGGACTACTAGTCTAGATCTATTTCAACGGCTTTGTTTATCTTCTTCATCGTTAAAACGTAAGCCGTCTTATGGCTATCCTTTTACTTGCCGACAGCGGGTCAACCAAAACGGAGTGGTGTTTATGCCAGCCCGGCTGCCCCCCCATCAGCTATCATACCGACGGCCTCAATCCGTACTTTCTTACTCAGGAGCAGCTTCAGCAGACAATCCAGACACAACTGCTACCTAAACTGCCTGCGTTACCGGCATCTCAACCACTCAGCGTGTTTTTCTACGGAGCGGGCTGTTCAGGACCAGAACCTAACCAGCGAATTGAAGCCGCTATCCTGGGTACGTTGCCCGCCACTCATTCCGTGTCCATAGCCAGCGATATGCTTGGTGCTGCCCGGTCGGTTGCCGGACATTCACCGGGCATCGTCGGCATCCTGGGTACGGGTTCTAATGTCTGTTACTTCAATGGCGACCAAATCGTTTCACCAGCTTACTCATTGGGCTTCTGGTTGGGCGATGAAGGCAGCGGTGGCAATCTTGGTAAACGACTGATAACGGCTTACTTACATGGTTTATTACCGGATGATATCCGGTCTGATTTTACCGAGCGTTATTCGCTCGATCGCTTACAGGTACTCGATCATGCTTATAATAAGCCGAATCCCAATCGCTACTTTGCGTCGTTTGCCCCGTTTCTGAGCCAGCATCAGCAACACCCATTCGTTCAGCAATTGGTCGTGGGGGCGTTTACGGATTTTGTTCAGCTATACGTTCGTCGTATGCCCAATTACGACAATACACCCATACACGTCGTGGGTTCGGTCGCTTACTATTTCCAGTCCCTATTGAAAGCGGTGCTTAGTGAGCAAGGGCTGATCCCCGGCCGGATTGTACAAGCCCCAATGCCTGGCCTGATCGACTATCATCAAGCTAACCATGGCCTTTAGTCGTCTCGCATTGCCGCCACCGATTTGTTAATCAGCGGCAGCAATGCGAGACGGACTGCCTTATTTTTCAGAAACTTCCATGCGGATACTGCCAGGTTCGCTAGCCGTCACAATATCGAACCGGATAATTGTTGTCCCCAGCAACGTACCTGTACCGTTAACGCCTGAGTAGGCCGATACTTTCAGCTGATACGTACCCAGTTCAGGTTTGAATCCCTGTTGCGTCGGGAATAACTGGTAAGGGCCGGCATTAGCATAGGTTGTCCGCTTAGCTTTTCCGGTCAGTTCCATTAGGACGCTTCCCGACAGCGTTTTGGGCGTACAACTCAGGTTCACCAGCGTCGGGATCTTCTGAATGTCGATCAGATCGCCCTCATTAATAGTTTGCACCAGTTTGTTCTGCGCATCGAGCATCGATACAGTGGCTGTAAACCGGGGCGCACTACGCACTGTAATCGTGAAGGTATCGGTAACCGACGCCCCAGCATTATCTATGGCCCTGGCAATCGCTGCACTCGATCCGATCAATGTGGGAATACCCGTTATCGCCCGTTTTACCGGATCGTATGTCAAGCCCACCGGCAGGCCTGTTATTGTCACCGACGCAATCTGCCCGTCTGGATCAGTGAAGGTAGAAGCCGGAATCGCAATCGAGGCGGCCTGATTAACGGTTAGCACCTGATTGGCGATATGGTTGGCCACAATCGGTGGCTGGTTGGTGCGCGGACATGAAGTCTGGTACGTAATTGAGACTTCGCTAGCCCCCTGTCTGGCACGGATCGTCAGGGTTGTGTTATAACGGAGTGCCGCCGCCAGCGTGTACGCATTCTGGGTTGTCCAGTTCAGGATATTGTCAATACTATACTGGATAGTCGTTCCATCGCCGTCGGCCGTTTTGAAATCCAGACGACCAGTGTTACAAGCTAAAACAGGCGACAGCAAACGTAGGGGCTTGGCGCCACTGGCAACTGCCACAACAAACGTGGTCGAAACGGTGCCCTCGCGGTCGTCGGTGGCGGTCACGGTTATCGTCCAGCTACCAGTGCCGGTGGGTGCACCGCTGATGGTTTTCTGGCTTTCATCATACGTCAGGCCACTAGGTAAGCCCGTAAGACTCACTTTGGTAATCTTGCCATCTGCATCGGCAAACGTGTTGGCTGGAATCGTAAACGAGACATTTTTGTATTGTGTCCAGTTCTGATTAGCAATGGTACTGGCAACCGTCGGCAGCTTGTTAGGCGGCGGGCAGTTCGGCGTGTATACGCCAAAGACAACGACGCCGCTCTGCCGAGCCCGGTAATGAAGCTGGTCGTTCTGCCGAACCGCTTCAGAGAGCGTTTGTACCGATTGCGAGGTCCAGTCGAAGACGCGGTCCATGGTATACTCGATGGTTGTTCCGTCGCCGTCGGCTGTCATAAACTCAAACCGCCCCGTGTTACAGTTTAGAATGGGTGCCAACAGACGTAGCGGCTTAATCTCGCCATTCGTTTTGATAGTAAACTGATCTGATACCGTAGCGCCTTTGTCATCGGTAGCCGTTACGGTAACTACCCAACTGTTCAAGGAGGTAATCAACCCGCTCACAAAACCTGAGGCCGCATCGTAGCTCATTCCTGAAGGCAACCCAGACACCGCGATAGATACGATCTGTCCGTCGGGGTCGGAGAATGTGTTACCCGGAATCAGAAACGACAGAAATTGGTTCTGAGCGACGGCCTTATCCGGTAGCTGATTGGCCACAATCGGCGGCCGGTTGGTTGTGGCGCAGGTTGTCGTATAATTCAGTGAATATACCGTGCCGCTCTGTCGGGCTTTCACGGCTAATGTAGCGCCGTTGCGGTACTGATCAGCCAGCGTAATCGACGCAGTAGTTGACCAGTCGGTGATCCCTTCCAGTTTATATTCTATGGTGGTTCCATCGCCATCTGTCGCACGGAAATCAAGCTTGCCCGTTGTACAGGCCACTATCGGGTCCAGCAGTCGCAACGGCGCTGTAGTCTGCACCTGTTTAACCGCCAGCGTAAACACGTTGCTGACCGTAGCGCCTTTATCATCGGTAGCCGTCACGGTTACATCTTTCGACTCTACCGACGTACCTGTACCAGCTATTGTGCGGGTTGCGGCGTTGTACGCGATGCCAACAGGCAAATTCGATACGGCAATGGAGGCAATCTGGCCATCAGGGTCACTGAATGTATTATCAGGAATGCGATACGAGTATGCCTTTCCAATCAATGTTTCCTGACTCGGAATTGCACTAACGACCGTTGGTGGTTGGTTGAGGGGCACGGTTGTGGTTGTACCAACAATATCCTCATCAAGGATAATCCGAACCGGCTTATTATCAGGACCTCGCATAGCGGCCCATTCGCCTGACAAACCAATTTCGTGAATATTGCTTTGGATTACGCGTGACAGTTTGTAGCTGACAGTTCCTACAGGAGCAATATTGGTCACTACCGGTTGATCCAGCACACCTAAAGCCTTCATTCGATCTAGAATGCTCTTCAGGTAAACTTCGTTAGTACCAACAAGAAAATTGGCCAGCGTAAATCCTTTCGCTCCGTATTTAAAACAGGTCTGCATCATATTTACCTGATCTATAGATCGGTCGATGCGGTCGCCTATATACGTAGAACCATCTAATTCATTGAAGAACATCTGATTAGGCTTCAGGTTACTACGGAGCAAATCCATCGAGAATTGATGGTTATAATCTAGCCCATCATTGACTTTAACGCCATCTGCAAACTCAGCCAAGCTTTTGAAACCGTACGTTCCCCGGATATCAGAGATGAGGTCATAAACTGAGCCATGCTGATTAACTACCTGAATGGTTGGATCAACACTCTTTATCGTCTGGTTACAACGATCAACAAAAGCTTTGAATTGGCTGTGTCTGAAAGTGTACCAATCGAGTCCCTGTGTAAATGAAAAGCCATTGCGCCCCTCTGCATTAGGGTAACTTGGCCGAATATCAGAAGCTACTTTATAGTTTCCACCCCATTTCTGATTGATCTCCGCAAAGTTATTATTGTATTTTTTTAATACCCATTGCTGAAAATCAGCGACGGTCCCTTCATTATAATCATACAGGGTATTATACGATGGGCTTCCATCACCTTTCCAGTTAACTTGAAAGTACTCAAGTTCCAGATAAGGGCTGGTTACGACTGAAACAAACAGGAGGCGGCCCTCTTGGTTTAAGTACTGATAACGTTGAACAACACTGCGAATGAAATCCTGCGCTTTGTTGATAGCCAACGTGTAGCCGAAGCGAACATGCGTATCGCCACCAGAGTCTAACAAATTACCTCTGGAATCGCGTATTGTCTGGTCAGGCGACCAGAAACTACTATTGTTCTTTCGCAGCGTAATAATCCGGAATGCAATTTTCACATTCCGTTGTCTCGCTAACTCAACAACCTTATCAAATCGGCTCCAATTGGGCGCGCTAGTGGCTGTGGGGTAGAGATCAAACCATTTTATACCTATCTCAACAGCGTTGCAGCCATTATCTAGCGCAAACGTGACATCACGCACGGCTCCATCTCCTGTTGGGTCGTTAGGTAAGTGGGTAGCAAATATGGCATAGCGTTTCCCGTCATACGCAGGTTGGGCACTTAAGACGCGTGGTAGCAAGAACCCCAGCAGGCATGTGGCCCACACTAGCAGCCTCCGATTCGTAAATTGTTTTCTCATCTGTATTAGTTGGATAATATACGCACAAGTGATTCACCCTGCCGCCGGGAGGCTGTGGTCGGCACGGAGAGAGGCAACCGCGAAAAGCTGAGTTTGACGACCCGCCACCAGGCCGTTTGGCAATACCACGACGCAGCTCCAGAAAGGCCCGACGTTAGGACACTATCGTGAGCGGCTTGTAAACCGGTCATTACCAGGTAAGCAAAAAGAACACTTGAGGCTGTTAGACGAGAAAGTTCAAAAACCGTGCGAAAAATATATATCCAAACTGATGGCATATAGCAATCTTTTACAGATGAAATAACGGCGGATCATTTTATCGGATATGGGCTGGGGGATAATTAGTCAAATTGGCCATGAATGGCCGCAGCAAACTGATTTATAACGACCTTTACAGCCAAGCACTGCATCAACAAAGCAGCTTAGCTTCATTGCAGCATTTATGGCTAGTCGCTATTATTTGAAAGTAAAAGATGTCATTCAGGAAACGTCTGACGCCATCACCGTCAACTTCTGGCATCCTATCAGTGAAGAGGTTCGCTATCAGCCCGGCCAATTTTTGACGTTTTTATTGACGATCGGTAACGAAAAAATACGCCGATCGTACTCGATGTCGTCGTCGCCACACGTTGATGCGGCTTTGTCAGTGACTGTGAAGCGGTTACCGGGCGGGCTCGCGTCGAATTATCTATGCGATCGATTGAAAGCCGGCGACGTCGTCGAGACGCTCGAACCGATGGGTACGTTCACGCCGAAACTTAACTCCGGCGCCCGGCGGCTTCACATCCTGATTGGTGCCGGCAGTGGGATAACGCCCTTGTTTTCAATGGTTAAGTCGATCTTGCACGTTGAACCCAACAGCGAGGTCTGGCTTATTTACGGCAACCGGAACGAATCGTCGATTATTTATAAGGCCCATCTCGACGCCATGGCGAGCGTTCACGCTAGTCGGCTTACGGTAACACACGTGCTGAGCCAACCGGCTGCCAACTGGAGTGGTTTTACGGGACGAATCAATAAATCGAATTTGTTGAAGCTGCTCGAATCGCACCGGCCCGAAGCGTTGCGGCAGGCTGAATATTATTTGTGTGGGCCCGATGGCCTAATGGCAGAGACTGTTTCGGCATTGAATTTGTTAGCCGTCCCCGCCGACCGAATTCACAAAGAAAGTTTTCAAACAGCGTCTACAGCCCAGGCAGTGGGCGTTGTTATGGAGGGCGATACCGACGATGCCGACAGCTCAACGCAGGATGTAACGGTGCTTTACGAAGGCAACGAATACAAATTCACCGTGGAGCCGCACCAGACTATTCTGGAAGCTGCGCTTGATCTCGACATCGACCTGCCTTACTCCTGCCAAGCGGGCATGTGCACGGCCTGTCTGGGCAAATGCGTATCGGGTGAGGTGAAGCTCGATGAAGAAGATGGCCTCTCTGAGTCGGAACTGAAAGCGGGGTACGTGCTTACGTGTGTGGCGCACCCAGCTTCCAGAAACGTCGTGATCGAGATTGAATAATCTCGGTTAGCCCTCGCCCAGTTGCGCCCGAATTTTAGCGGCCGTTTCGGCCAGTTCGTCCTGAGTGGGCGACAGCTTGTGGTTAAAATTCATGTCGGCCATGCTGTTGAGCGGAATCAGGTGTACGTGGGCGTGGGGCACTTCCAGCCCGATTACAGCTACGCCAATGCGGCGGCAAGGGACGGCTTTCTCGATGGCTGGCGCAATTTTTTTGGCAAAAGCCATCAGCCCCATATACAAGTCGTCGTCGAGGCTGAAGAGGTAGTCCACTTCTTTTTTAGGGATGACGAGCGTGTGCCCCATTGCGGTGGGCATTACGTCGAGAAACGCCAGGTAGTCGTCGGTTTCGGCAATCTTGTGGGCAGGGATTTCGCCGGCCACAATGCGTGAAAAAATAGAGGGCATAATGCTGTACGATACGTTTATGGGCTAAAGTTGGGGCTTTACAAGTTTGAGTCAAGTGAAATAGTATTGAGGGGCCAACAATCCCGCTTACTTTTTCTGCCGTACACCCTATACACCTGCCACAGTCCTTCACCGACTCAACCTGCGATCTTCCTTTCATGCGGCTTCTCTATCTCGCGTTTTTTCTCGGCTTTACGCTCTCGGCAACTGCCCAGCGTCGATGGCATGCCGACACAGAGGTAGGCGGACTGGTGGCCACTTCCGAGCAAACGCCGCTCTGGCTGCGGGCCAATCAGTGGGGTACTGTGCCGGTAACGGGTTCCTTTGGTACGCTACGTGTTGCTATCCGCCGCGAGTACGCTGCTGATTCAGCCGACCATAAGCACCGATTCGACTGGGGGGCAGGCTTATATGGCGTGCTCAACCAGGGGATTGGCCCGACACCACTGCCCACGACAACGTACCTGCCCGATGCGTATGTCAAGCTGCGATGGGGCGCGGTTGAGTTGTGGGGCGGCAACCGGCGCGAGGTGGTCGGCCTGGGCGACACACTCCTGTCGTCGGGATTTGTGATTTGGTCGGGCAATGCCTTGCCTTTTCCGAAAGTACAGCTTCATACGCCCCACTTTGTGCCGCTGCCTTTTACCAAGGGCTTTCTGGCCTTCCGGGCGGGCTATGCGCACGGCTGGTTTGCCAATACCTACGTAAAAGGCTCTTACCTGCATCAGAAATACGCCTACCTCCGCCTTGGCAAACCCAATGCGAAGCTACAGGTAACCGGTGGGCTGAACCATCAGGTGCAATGGGCAGGCTATGCCGACTACCTGCTAAATTCTCCCATCGCGGTCAATGGTCAATTACCAAGTACGCTACGTGATTACTGGTACGTAATCAGCGGCTCTTATCCCGAAGCCTTCAGTAACGACCGGCTGACGGAGTTCGATGGCGAAAACCGCGTTGGCAATCATATTGGTAGTATCGATTTCTCGATCGACTGGCGACGGCAGCGGGGGCAGTGGCAGCTTTATCACCAGCATATCTATGAAGATGCCTCCGGACTGGCTTTCCAAAACGTACCTGACGGACTAACGGGGCTGCGTTACCAGCGATTGGCAAACCCCAAAGCGCGGTTCCAGGTACGTCGGGTCACGGTGGAGTGGCTTTGCACGACCGATCAGACCGACGATACCTTTGATTTTAAAGCCCGTTTCCAGGGGGCTGATAACTACTTTAACCACGCTCAATATCGGCAAGGCTGGTCGTATCGGCAGCGGACGATTGGTACGCCCCTGATGACACCGGTAACGGAGCTTGGCCCAACGGCCGGCTCCTATGAGAACTCGGGCTTTTTCCCCAACAATCGGCTGATCGCCTGGTATGGTGCCGTGCAGGGCGGCTTTACCAAGGGCCCGTCGTTTATTTTGAAAGGGTCTTTTTCGCGGGGATTCGGGACGTTTGCCAAATCTTACCCAACACCTACCGAGCAGGTCTCGGCCTCGTTGCTGCTCCAATGGCCTGTGGGTCGTATTCCGGGCTTGAAGATCACAACCGCTGCGGCCCTGGATCGGGGTACGTTACTACCGATAAATTCGGGCGGTTACATTAGCTTATCGAAGCACTGGTGAGCAGGTTAGGCCATTCCGTCATTTTTTAATCGTTTTTAAATCTAAATGGTGGATTCTCGCGTAAGCATGGGGGCAGTCAACGACTGACTGTCTGTAGAACTCATTGATTTACACATGCTCAACTACCTGTCTACCCGTAAAGCGGCTGGTTTTATAGCGCTGGGTGCGCTGCTCACACTGAGCGCCTGCGATCACCGCACGCCTCCCGATCCGTCGATCCTGCCCGACGTAACGATTTACGCGCTGAACGACGCGAACCAACTCATTCAGACGAATGTCCGTAACCCGAATGCTCCGACAGCCACGGTTGGCCTGACGGGCCTGCAACCGGGCGAACAACTGGTTGGCATTGATTTCCGGCCAGCAACGGGACAGCTCTACGGTATCTCGAACCAGAGCCGGCTGTATGTCATCAACCAGATGACGGGAGCAGCCAGGGCCATTGGCAACCCGCTGTCGCCTGCCCTGACCGGCACGCCTGTTGGCTTTGATTTCAACCCCACCGTCGACCGGATTCGGGTCACGACGGCACAGGGGCAAAACCTGCGTCTGAACCCCGAGACAGGAGCCGTACAGAACGTGGATGGCAACATCAATGGTATCCCCAACGCGACTATCACGGCTGTCGCCTACACCAACAACCGGTCGGGCGTAACCACAACGACGTTGTACGACATTGATCCTGTGACGGATCAACTCTACATCCAGAATCCACCGAACGATGGTCGTCTGGCGCCCGTTGGTCCGCTGGGTCTCGACGTTACGGCCGTGGGTGGTTTCGATATCGCCCCGGATGGCCGCGGCCTGGCCGCGACGGTGTTTAACGGACAGTCGGAGCTGTCGCAGGTTGACCTGAGCACGGGTAAACTGCAAAAGCTGGGCAATCTGCCGGGCAACATCATTGGCCTCGCCATTCCGACAGAAGCCGTTGCCTATGCCGTTGACGGCAATAACAACCTGCACATTTTCAATCCGCTGGCTCCTAGCCCGATCATCAAACCGCTGACGGGGTTGCAGGCGGGTGAAAGCATCTACGGGATCGACTTCCGGCCTGTCAACGGGCAATTGTATGCGCTGGGCAGCACTAGCCGCCTGTATACGATCAACGTATCGAGCGGCGCCGCTACGGCCGTTGCTACCCTGAGCACACCGCTGACCGGCACGTCGTTTGGGTTCGACTTTAACCCCACCGTCGATCGGATTCGCATTGTGAGTAATACGGGCCAGAATCTGCGCGTGAACCCGGCGGATGGCGTTGCATTGGTTGATGGCACCATCAATGGCGCGTCGACCAACATCTCAGCATCGGCGTATACCAACAACTTCGCGGGAGCTGGTTCGACTACGCTCTACAGCCTCGACAATACAACGGGCAACCTGTACACGCAGGCACCGCCCAACAACGGTACGCAGGTGCTGGTCGGCTCACTGGGTCTGGGTACGTTCGAAGCGGCCAACGGTTTCGATATCGGTGGGATGTCGGGGATGGCTTATGCGCTACTCCGCGTCAACAACGCTGTCAGCGTTTACCGCATCAACCTGACCAACGGCACGGCTACACTGGTGACGGCGCTCCCAAGCAGCCCTGAAATTCGTGGTATGGCGGTTGGTCTGGGCTTCTAGGCCGAGACAGACAACCAATTGTAGTATAAAAAAGAGGATTGGGCTGACGCAGGTACGTGTCAGCCCAATCCTCTTTTTTCATTATCAGGTCAATATAGGATTCGATTCATCAAGCGCGTAGTGCTTACTTGAGCGCAGCCAAGGCTTTGGCGACGTCAGTCTCGATAGCAACGTCCAGCCGGTTGTCTTTCACGAACTTGGTAAAGGCATCGGCCTGATCCTGCAACGCACCGGCCAATGATTTTTTAGTCAGTTTCACTTTTTCGGCGGTGCCATCGGGCCGGACAAGCAGGTACACCGATTCGTCGCGAAACTCATTGTAGTCGCGGGCTTCGCCGTAAGGGCTCGACGACGTGGCTTTGTAAAAGCCTTTTACGGGCAGTTGCACCAGTGAATAGGGGCCCCGATAAATAACCCGTACTAGATCGCCGCGCGTAACCGACACGTCGTTTTTCAACGGGGGCAGGTGTTCATACAATTGCGGCGCGGCTGTATTCATAGGCTGGATGGTCAACGATTTCACGTTGTAGCCTTCGACCTGCGTTGAGTCTTTGCCCTGCCGCCAGACGAACAGCCGCTTGTCAGGTACGTTGTACTTAAAGCGGGCATTGGTGATTTGCGCTCCGTTGACCAGCGTCGCTTCGCCGGGTACCCAGTCGGGGTACAGCAAGGGGGTGCCGCGCAGGCTGATGACCCGGCCATCGAAGGTGCGCACGGCCGACATGTTGCCGCTAGTGCCTAGCGAATTAAGCGATTGTTGTACAGTAGGCGCTTCCAGTGGTGGCGTAGCCGATTGGCTCCGAGCGACCAGCCAGTTGCCCAGTAAAGCAGCCAGTAAAAGCGTTGTTCGTTTCATAACCCTGTTTTCGGCACAAAATCGAGATTTTCCCGATATGTCAGCACAGCCGTGCCATCTTTTCACGTGGACGGCGTAGCGCAACAACGTACCCGGCACCAGCCAGAAGCGCGTTTGCTCCGGTGCGTAACGGGTTATCTTTGTTATCGAACCAGCAATGACCTTCAAGAAGGTCATAGGCGCTCGGCAATGGCTGGCGTTGGGCTGAACCGGCGATTCCAAACTTTTACCATTTCGTTTCCAACCCGTGGCGGATGAATAGGGTCTTTCAACTACCTACACGCCCTTATGCTCGACGAACAAAGGCTTATCGACGGCTGCAAAAACCAGGACCGGCTCGCCCAGCGACAGCTGTACGATCGGTTCGCGGGGAAGCTATTTGCCGTTAGTAAGCGCTACATAAAGGATGTCGATGAAGCGGCCGATGTGTTGCAGGATTCGTTCGTGAAGATCTTCCGCCACATCGACCAGTTTCGCCACGACTGTCCGCTGGAAGCCTGGTTGAAACGAATCGTGATCAACACGGCGCTGAAACACATTCGTAAAAACAAGCCGTTTGACAATGTAACCGACGTAGACGAGGTTGCCAACCTGCTGCCTCAGGCCGACGAAACGCTGCCAACACTCAATTACCAGTACCTGCTGGCGCTGGTGCAGGAGTTACCGGCCGGGTGCCGCGCGGTCTTTAACTTATATGCCATTGAAGGGTATACCCATATCGAAATTGCCGAGTTACTGGGCATTTCGGAAGGGACATCAAAATCTCAGTTTTTCCGGGCCCGAGGCCTGTTACAACAAAAATTAACGAACGACCTACCGATCCGAAATGAATCGTTCTGACGACTATATCATGGGGAGTGCTTCTGGCTCACCCAACGACCAATGGAAGCGCGTTTTCGACGACGCGTCGGAGGCCCCCCCGCCCCGTATCTGGGATGCGGTGGAGCGCCAGCTCGACCTCGACGACGAAGACGGGATTATTCCGCTGTGGCAGCACCGGCAGGGGCAGCAGTCGATGCTGTTTGGCCGCTGGGCGGCGGGTATTGCGGCCTCGTTGCTACTCACGCTGTTTGGCTGGTGGGCCTGGCATCGCGACGACGCTCTGCGCCCCAATGCCACCAACAGCAGCCAGATGGCTGTAGCCCCGAAGCCAGCCCCTTCGGCTAGTGCAGCGCCATCGTCTACCGGCGAATCAGCCAGTCAACCCAATCAGTTGGCGAGCCGCTCAGTTCAGCCGGAACAACCAACCACATTGGCGACCAACGTACCTGTTCGGGCCAGCCGACGGGCGCAACAACGTGCGACTAGCGGACGGGGCAGCCAGCCAGCGGTTTCCGAAGCGCCCCTCGTCGCCGCGGTAAGTACGCCTGTTTCAGAGCCGACACAGCCAGCCATCGAACCGTCGATGGTCGTCAGTGAGCAACTAGTCATTACGCAGCGTGTAGCGTCACAAGGTACGGTCGGGCAGGTAGCCATGTCGCTAACGATGAGCAGCCGATCGATGTCGACCATGTCATTTAGCCAACCCCAACTGACACCAGGCAATGGGCAGATAACCAGCACACAACTAGTCGCCAACCCGGCCCCCACGCTCCAGGCCGACGTACCTGGCATTGTGCCGCCGGGTGCCGATCTGTTAAAGTCAGAAAACACCTCATCAGACCGGCTCGCACTGAATGTGGCTCCGCTAAGCATTCAGCCGCTGTCGGTTCGGGCAGTGGGTAATGATCGGATTGTCTGGTATCGGCACGAAGGGACGGCTGAAGCCAGCGCCCAGCAGGCCGACGTGGCTTCGGCCCAATCGCGTACCGATCACCGCAAAGCGTGGGTCTCGGCGGGTGTGGCCGCTGCGTCGTTCAATCCAACGCTCGCCATGCGATCAAGCGCCGTGGCATCAATGGCAAACCTAAACAATAACGGCACGCTCAATAACCTCGCGGTCAATTCAGCGGCAATTAGCGCTCAGACAGGCAACGCCATGACGGTGCAGGTCAGCGCGGGTCTGCCTTTGGGCGAACATTGGGCCATCGAAACGGGGGTAGGTTACCTCAACAGTCAGGCTAGTGTACAGAGCCCTGGCCGGGCAGCCTACACCTCTGTTTCCGACAAAGGCAATGCGGGCAACGTGAGCAATCAGACATTATATACGGATCTGATCAGCAGCCGCTTATCCAATCAGTCAGTTGCTTATGCGCCATCGGCAAACGGGTTGTCCTATGATTTTACAGTAGCTCAAAACGCCCGCTATCAGCAGTCGGCAGGCGTAACGGTCAGTAATGCCTATCAGTTTGTGCAGGTGCCGGCGCAGGTGAGCTACGAATTCCGGCCCCGCCGCAAATTTGGGCTGGCGCTGCTGACGGGTCTTGTCTCGAACTGGTTCGTGCGCAACACCGTCAATCAGACTATCGACGTAAAATCGGGCGATGGCATCTACCGGCCTGTTACGATGGCAGGCACGGCGGGCGTTCGCGTTCGGTATCGTCCCGACCGGCATTGGTCGGCCTCGATGGCGGGTATGTACCAGCAACATCTGCAATCGCTGACGCTCAACGATGTTAACCTGCAAGCCTTACCGCAGCAGGTGGGGTTGAGCTTCAGTGTCGACCGGCATTTTTAACCGAAACCATCAACCGGTATGAGATCCCTTCTGATAACCGTTAGTGTTGGTATTGCTCTGGTGGTGGCAGGCTGTGGGCGTAATAACGGTGCGGTAACGCCGGACGAGACCCGACCCCTGCGGATAGCTGCGCCATTTGTGAGCCAAACCACTGATTTTGCCTTTGATGCCTTCCGGCGCATCAACGAGCAGGCAGCGGGCGACAACGTCTTTTACTCGCCGCTCAGCCTGCATATGGCGCTGGGTATGGTGCTGAACGGGGCCAACGGATCGACCAAAACCGAGCTGCAAAAGGTACTACGGCTGGATGGGCAAACGCTGACCGACGCTAACCAGACATATGCGACGCTACGCCAGGACCTGCCCGCCGTCGATACGCAGGTGAAACTTCAACTGGCCAACTCGGTCTGGTATCGGAACGGCTTTACGGTGGCGCCTACGTTTGAAACGGTACTGCGCGATACGTTCAACGCGCAATCGGCCGGGCTCGATTTTGATAGTCCGGCGGCGTTGGCCGCGATCAACGGCTGGGCCAACAGCAACACCAACGGGCTGATTTCGAAGGTGGTGGATCAGATTGCGCCCAACGAGGTGCTTTATCTACTCAATGCTATTTATTTCAAAGGCAACTGGAAAACGCAGTTTGACCCAGCCCGCACCATCGACGCCCCTTTCACACTAACAAACGGCACAACCAAGTCGGTGCGGATGATGCGCCTCGACGCGGAGCTTCGGCGGGCGTTCCGCGAAACCTATACGGCCTTTGAATTGCCCTACGGTGGCGGCCAAACGGCGATGACCGTGCTCCTTCCCAAAAACGGCACCACGGCCGATGGCTTGCTGGGTACGTTCACGCCGGCCGAGTGGACGCAGTTGCAGACAGCCATGAGCAGCGGCAAAATCGACATCGGGTTGCCGAAGTTTACGCTGAAAACAGAGAATAAACTGCAACCCGTGCTGAGCCAGATGGGAATGCCTACCGCTTTCACCGATCGGGCCGATTTTACGGGCATTAACCCCAATGGTGGATTGTTGCTGACGTCCGTCAAGCAAAATGCCTTCGTGGCTGTCGATGAGAAAGGTACTGAAGCCGCCGCCGTTACAACCATTGGCGTGGGTGTCACGTCGGCCCCGGTCCCCTATATCTGCGACCGACCGTTTGTGTTTGTCATTCACGAAAAAGGATCGGGAGCGATTCTGTTTATGGGAAAGATCAGCAACCCAACCACGCAACCATAGACCCATTAAATCCGTAGACTCATTAAACCCGTATTAATAGTACCATGAAGGCGCTGTTTTTCATTTGGTTAAGTGTACTGCTGCTAGGCAGTTGCCGGTCGGGTGATGCGGTCAAACCCACTGGCAGCAGTGCGCTGGTTGGCGACTGGAAGCTGATCGATCCGAATTCGGCCTACACCGTAACCTTGCGGATTGAGGAGCAGCCGGTGCAACTGGCGGGATTCGACTCGTTCAAGCTGTCGGGGCGCGCGGCGGTCAACGCCTATTTTGCGGATGCGAACATCAGCAAAGGGCCGTCGATCGAATCGGGAGAAGCCGGTACCGGTGGCATCGGTAATCTGGGGGTAACCCAGGTTGCGGGCACAACCGACGCCATGCGCTATGAAGACACGTATTTTGCCCGGCTCCGCAGTGTGAACCGCGCCGAAGTAACCAGCACAGGTCTATTACAATTGACATATACAGCAGTAACCCCCGGAATCCTGATTTACCAACGGCAATAAGCAGTGAATAACATTTTGTGTAGGACGTGGATCGCCCGGTGGCCCTGCTGCCGGGCGATTTTTTTGTCGTCATTCCAACGAAATGGTTATCGTCAGACTCCTGCCTGTATAAACCATTAACGATGACAACGCGATGAAACGACTCTACAAGTTATTGTGGCTGATGCCATTAGCCCTTATCGACTCGGCCTGCACCGATCAGTGCACCGAGACACACACGTATCGCCAGTATACGGCGGTGCAGCTCACCACCACGCAGGTACGGCAGGGAATTAGCATCGAGGCGGCCCGGGAATTGGAACAACCCGGCAAGATTTACACAAAAGACGGCTACCTGTTTATCAACGAGTTGAAGCGGGGTATTCACGTCATCGACAACCGCAACCCGGAGTCGCCCAAGAAAGTGGCCTTTCTGCGCATTCCCGGCAATGGCGACCTGGCTATCCGCGACAATTTCCTGTATGCCGATAGCTATATGGACCTCGTTACGTTCGACATCGGCGACCTGACCAACATCCGGGAGGTAAGCCGCAGCCAGGATGTGTTCACGCAGGGCCAATTCGATGGGGGCTGGTGGTATTATTCCCCACAAAACAGCAACAACCTTATTCAGGATCAGGAGGTCAGGTACGTTACCGAAACTATCCAGACCAACTGCGAGGCATCGCCAACCAACAATGCATGGTGGGGGCGTGGCGTGGCCCTTGCCTCGGCTGATCTAAGCAGTGGCAACAAAGTATCGCCGGGTGGCGGCACCAACGGCACGGGCGGGTCGATGGCCCGGTTTACGCTCTACGACAAGTTTCTATACGCCGTCGGGCAGGCCGATATGAAGCTGTTTAATATTCAGCAGCCAAACCGGCCGGCGCTTAGCAACACCATTAACATGGGCTGGGGCATCGAGACAATTTTCCCGTATAAAGACAAGCTCTTCATTGGTTCTCAGACGGGTATGCTCATCTACGATAACGCCAACCCGGCCAATCCGCAACGGCTGTCGGTATTCCAGCACGCCCGCGTTTGCGACCCGGTGGTGGTTAACGGCAACACGGCCTATGTTACGCTTCGGTCGGGTAATACCTGCGCCGGGTTCACCAATCAGCTCGATGTGGTGGACATTACGAACCTGACAAACCCGCGCCTGCTGAAAAGCTACCCCATGCGCAACCCGCACGGCCTGGGTGTCGATTTCCCCAATCTGTTCATCTGCGAAGGGGCTTATGGGCTGAAATCGTTCGACGTTACCGATCCCATGCAGGTCGATAAAAACCTCCAGCAATACGTGGAAGACCTGCAAGCCTACGACGTGATCCCGATGGGGGGCGTCAACGGCCGCAAAACGCTGTTGCTCATTGGCCGCGACGGGTTCTATCAGTTCGACTACAGCAACCCGCGTGCGCTTCGCCTACTGAGCCGGATTCCCGTGAAAAGCCCCGTCCTGACCTAGTTATGCGCTCTTTATTAGGAATGAGTGGCCTGCTGGCGATGCTGGCGGGCCACGCGGCGATCGCGCAGGTGCAGGAGGTGGTCCGGGAACGTACCCGGCCGTTTGTCAACTACACCGAAGTGGGCGGGCTGTTTGGCCGGGTTACTTACGACGTACCTACCTGGATCTGGAACGGCACCACAACGATTCAGTCGACGGATAAACAGGTCGAGAATCGGCTCAGCCTGACTATTCAGACATTCAACGGCGTCCGACTCAAGCCCCGGCTGGCGGTTGGTGGCGTAGTCGGCGTCGACTGGTACAGCAATGCCCTGCTCATGCCGGTTGGGGCCGGGGTACGCTACGATCTGGCGCGGCCTAATCAGAAAAACGTGCAGGTCTTTGCCTCGGCCGACGTTGGTTATGGGCTTACGTGGCTTAACCAATCGACCACGGGCTATGAACTCACTCGTGGTGGGCTCATGCTCAACCCCGGCCTGGGGCTACGTTTTGGCCGCCCCGACAAAGGTGCTTTTCTGCTGACGGTCAGCTACAAACGACAAACTGTCGAGTCTAACAAGCCCTTGCAGTGGAACGACATTCGGCGCGACGAAAGCCGCGTGTACAACCGAATGGCCGTGCGGTTAGGCGTCAGTTTCTGATCAGCGCCGGGTACGTAGTAGCTGCTTTCGGCCGCTCAACCTTCTTGGTTGAGCGGCTTTTTTTACTCACTCAGGATAGCCGTGAATTCGATTTCGATGAGGTATTCGGGCGCAATCAGGGCACTGACTTCGTAGATACTGGTGGTCGGTTTGATCGTGCCAAACACCGCACCATGTGCCACAGCGATTTCTTCCCAGCGTGATACGTCGGTCGTGAACATCCGGGTACGTACCACGTCGTCCATCGACGCGCCCAGCCCGGCCAACACGTCGGCTACGCGGGTCAGGATGTTTTGGGTTTGGGCCGTGATGTCGGTGGCCGTCACAGTTTGGCCGTCTACGATAGCGACCGTACCTGATACTTCGATGACGTTACCGATTTTAACGGCCCGGCAGTAGCCCATTTTGTCCTCCCAGGGTGACCCGGACAGGATAGTTTGTCTCGACATAGCGATTCGTGGCGATTGGTTAAGGCTAGCTGCCTTCACGGATTAGTTAGCGTCTTTAATAAAGCATCACGGCCGTCGACAAACAGCGTGAGTTGCCGGGTAGTCTTTCGAATACCATAAAGACCGGTGAGTTGAATAGGCTCGGTAAAGGTCAGTAGCAGATTGGGGGCTGTCAGCAACGCAATATTGAGCGCACCCTGCTGTTTAGTTGAAATGGGCACCGCAGCAGCAATTTGACGGCGGGCAATCGTAACGCTCCAGCGCAGATCAAGGCGCAGGTGCAGCGCATCGAGAGTTATGTAGGATGGGCGGACGCGAATGCTATTGATCACTGCCAACAGCAACAAACAGCCATATACGCTGAGTAACGTGACCCAGGCGGCAACCGACGGCAACCAGCGTAGCAAGAGC
The DNA here is from genome assembly GCF_041321105.1 of Fibrella musci. Classification (NCBI taxonomy): domain Bacteria; kingdom Pseudomonadati; phylum Bacteroidota; class Cytophagia; order Cytophagales; family Spirosomataceae; genus Fibrella; species Fibrella musci. The sequence continues at coordinate 837,507 of NZ_JBGGWD010000002.1, forward strand.
AGGTGAACCACCACCAATTCTATGCAACTGATGCCCAGTATCCCCCACAACAGAGCTGTTTGCCCCGATTCGTGATACGTTGTCAACGGCGTTGCGCCAGTGGGGAAGACAGGTTTCTTTTGCCAGCTAAGTAAGGCATAGTAAACGATTTCGCATTCTGCCACAACAAGCCGCGCAAGTTGCTCACCCAGCACCGTAGCCAGTGCACCCTGCCAGGCAACGTCAGCAACTTGGGTACGTCGGAGAAGTCGGTAGGTTTTGATAATCGTGCGCAGCCGAAATGCCAGCAGTCCAAGCACAAGTCCATCCAGCGCTCCCCACATCAACGCCCAGCCCGACACGGGCAGAGCAGGTAACCAACCTATAGCCAACCGTACCAACGTTATCGCAATCAGGCCCAGTCGCCCCACCGACCAGCGTTGTGGCCGGGCTACGAACCAATAAATCCCCAGCAGAGGCCAGACTGTCAGATCGAAAAACAGGGCGGTGCCAATTATATCCGGATTGGCGGCGTAAGCCGCAGAAGGCAGTACGACCAGATGAGCTATGACAACCAGCGCTGCATACAATACGAACAGCAAAGGCCAGCGGTAAGCATGAATAGCAGTCATGAAGTTGTAATTTTCGGTCCGTACGACAACGCTCGGGTTAGGCCTGCAACCTACGAAATTCGTTGCCAAACCGATCACCGCCTTTGCTTTGAAAAAGATCCTTTCCTACCTCCCTGTGCTGTTGGTATTGGTCATTGTCTGTCTGTATCGCACCGACCTTACCGTTACTGAACTCAAAACCCGCTACACTGATGCCAGCTCCGGTTTCGTGAATCTGGATGGCATGGACGTACACTATCGACTAGAGGGTAACCCGCTCGATTCGGTCCCGTTGGTGTTGATTCACGGCACCGGGGCCATGCTGCAAACCTGGGATGGCTGGGTCAACGCGCTTCGGGACAGTCGACGTATCATTCGGCTCGATTTACCCGGCTACGGACTGACTGGCCCGCACCCACAAAACGAAGCTTCCATTCAGTACTATACTCGATTTATGGCGCTGTTCATCGAACGGCTGGGCTTCAAGCGTTGCGACGTAGCGGGCAACTCACTGGGCGGCAATATTGCCTGGCACATGGCCCTGATGGGCCCCGACCGGATACGTCAGCTAATCCTAATCGACGCGGCAGGATACCCCTTCACGCCCAAATCAGTACCCATTGGCTTTGAACTGGCGCGGCTCCCACTGATCAGCGGCCTGGTGGCGAAGCTTACACCCGATGCGCTGTTTCGCAGTAGCCTCGAAAATGTGTACGCCAATGATGCGCTCGTGACCGACTCGCTCGTACAACGCTACGCCGATCTGAATCGCCGCACGGGCAACCGGGAGAACTTTGTTCGTCGGCAACCATCACTTGATTCGCTTTGGCAAAAAATTGGCCAGATTCGGCAGCCTACGCTGATTTTGTGGGGCCAACACGACAACCTGATTCCGGTGGAGGTGGCGCAGCGCTTTCACCGTGACCTTCCCAACGATACACTCATCATCTACCCGAATGCGGGCCACGTACCTATGGAAGAGTTACCCGTTCAAACGGTTTCTGACTACCGAAACTGGTCGATGCGGCAGCAGGGGCGTTAGCGCGGCTACTTCCCATGCGCCAGTGTCATGGCAATTTGCCCGGCATGGTGCGCATTATGAAACAGTACATGAGCAAACAACCGGGCCCACGATACTGTCCCGAAGAAAGGCGTGTCGATTGGCTGTAGCCAGACTTCGTCGGCCGTCGTTTCAACCAGCTTTCTGAATTGGGCATAGCCCTCGGCAAGCAGTCGTTGGCTTTCGGCCAATTCGTACATGTCCCCTTCATCGGTGCGGCCCATTGTGGTATTCTGTACCGGCGTGGGTATCCCGAAAAATGTACCAAACAGATGCATGGTCTCGGCCAGGTGGCGGTAAATGAAACCGACCGACGCCGCCGTTTCCGTCAGTCGTAACCGGCTGTTATCTGCGGTTATGCGGTTCAGCGCAAACGAACAGGTCAATTCATTCTGAGCCAGCATATCGAGAAAGATGGCGCGCTGCATAGAGGCTTTGTTTTCAGTATAAAATGGCGCAACGGCGGTTTCTTACTCGAACCAAACAGTGCCCCTACGTTGTCATGAAAGCCCTTTATCTGTTGCTGCCAATCCTGTTGGCCTTCACCCTCCCCACGAAACCCAAACGCATTATTTTCTTCGGCGACTCCATCACGCAGGCGGGTGTGCAACCCGGCGGGTACATCACGAAGATGCAGGAGATGCTGACCAAACAGAACAAATCGGCCGACTACGAACTTATCGGCAAAGGCATCGGGGGAAACAAGGTTTACGACCTGTATCTACGCCTCGACGACGACGTACTGGCACTCAAACCCGATGTGGTGGTAATCTACGTCGGCGTTAATGACGTGTGGCACAAACGGTCTTTCGGTACAGGTACCGACCCCGACAAATTTGTGAAGTTTTACGAGGCGCTCATCCGTAAGATTCAGGCCAACGGTGGCCGGGTAGTACTCTGCACACCCGCTGCTATCGGCGAGAAAACCGACTTCTCCAACGATCAGGATGGCGACCTCAACGCCTACAGCAACCTCATTCGCGATCTGGCTGCCCGCCAGAACCTACCTCTCTGCGACCTGCGGAAGGCCTTCCTCGACTATAACGTTCGGAACAACGCCGGCAACAAAGAAAAGGGTATCCTGACCACCGACCGCGTTCACCTCAACGAAACCGGCAATCAGTTTGTCGCCGATCAGATGTGGGCCGTGCTGCAGGGAATGTAGTGTTATAAGCATGAGGCCCGGAGCAAGGAGCGAGGTACGTTCCCTGATACGCTGTCCCTTGCCCTAAGCCCCATGCTTTTCATTACTTTTGCCCCCGCTAACCAAAACCGGTCAGACTACGCATGAAGACTGTAGACTCTTACAATTTTGCGGGCAAGAAGGCCCTCGTCCGTGTCGATTTCAACGTACCCCTCGATAAAGAATACAACATCACCGACGATACGCGCATCAAAGCGACCATCCCCACGATCACGAAAATCCTGAACGATGGCGGGTCGGCGATTTTGATGTCGCACCTGGGTCGGCCGAAAGATGGCCCGACGGAAAAATATTCGCTGAAACACCTGATTCCGACCCTGTCGGAGACGTTTGGCCGGGAGGTAAAGTTTGCTGATGACTGCATCGGTCAGTCGGCAACCGATCTGGCAGCGAGTCTGCAACCGGGCGAGTTACTACTGCTCGAAAATCTTCGGTTTTATAAAGAAGAAGAAAAAGGCGACGTTGCGTTTGCCGAAAAGCTCTCGAAACTGGGTGATGTTTGGGTAAACGACGCGTTCGGAACGGCTCACCGCGCGCATGCCTCTACGGCGGTGGTTGGTCAGTTTTTCGAGGACCGCGTATGTGGGTACGTGATGCTGGCCGAAATCGAAAACGCCAACAAAATCCTGAACAACGCCGAGCGGCCGTTTGTGGCGATTATGGGTGGGGCCAAAATCTCCGACAAAATCCTGATCATCGAGCGCCTGCTCGATACGGTCGATACGCTCATCATCGGGGGCGGCATGACCTACACCTTCACGAAAGCACAGGGTGGTCAGATTGGCAAGTCGCTGCTCGAAGCCGACAAGCAGGAATTGGCACTGGACATCCTGAAGAAAGCGAAAGAAAAAGGGGTGAACATCGTTATGCCCGTCGACAACGTGTGTGCCGATGATTTCTCAAACGATGCCAACCGGCAAACCGTTGCCACGGGGCAGATTCCCGACGGCTGGGAAGGCCTCGACATCGGCCCCGAATCGGTGAAGCTGTTCACCAGCATTGTCGAAAGCGCCAAAACCATCCTTTGGAACGGACCAATGGGTGTATTCGAGTTCCCGAACTTTGCCACCGGTACCAACGCTATCGCCGAAGCTGTCGTGAAAGCCACCGAAGAAAACGGAGCTTTCTCGCTCATCGGCGGCGGCGATTCGGCCTCGGCCATCAATAATGCGGGCTACGGCGACCGCGTTAGCTACGTATCGACCGGCGGCGGTGCCCTCCTTGAATACATGGAAGGCAAAACCCTCCCCGGCGTAGCGGCGCTACAATAAGAATGAATAGTGAATAATGAACAATACACAATGGGGCTGACCGGTCCGCCGGTGCGCATCTACTCTTGCGTCAACGGTCCGCCGCCCGGCCCTATTGTGCATTGTACATCATACATTGTCCATTCACTTACCGCTTCCAGGTCAGCTCGTTGATGTTCTGGCCGATGGCGCGGCCTTCGCGCAGGCCGGTGTCGTTATCCTGGCGGGTGTGTATACCGCCCAGAATCCGCGACCAGCCCGATTCTTCGGCCGTCTCCCAGAACGATCGGTAATAACGCGGCTTGAAATCGGTATTGCGAGCAGCGTCACGTACCCGGCCCACGTGTGAATCGTCGGTCAGGGCGAAGTTGGTGCCATACAAGTCGGTCAGCACCGTTGCCATGGCCGCCGACTGCGTTGAGTGACCCGATGGGAAGCCGGGGAAAGGCGGCGCCGGCCAGAAAGGCACCCAGTTGGGGTCGATAGTCCGGCGGACGTACGTATAAGGGCGCTCGTTGTTATAGACGTATTTGCATTTCCAGCACCGCACAAAGGCGTCGGACACCGCAATTCCTACGCGGGCAAAGGTTTCGGCAGCTTTCCCCAGATCCGCTTTAGCCGTACGGGTAGTAATCCGGGCAATGTTATACGAGTGGCCAGGGGGCGTAAAGGTTTCGCTAGGATCATCAGACCACCAAACGGCAATTTCCTTTTCCTCCTGCGTCAGCGATTTGTTTTTGGTATACACCTCCAGATACTGGGCAAAATAGGTCGACGTAACCTGCGTTGATATGGCGAGCGGAACAGGCATTGTCATAGCCTGCGTCGAAGCAAGCATCGTCCGGTTTTGTCCCCAATAAGGCTGCATCGGAATCGTCCGGCCATTTTCGGTGGGCCGCCACAGTCCCGGATCAGTACTTGGAATGAACGAAGCCGGGAAATTTCGGCTGTAGCCTTCATGCCCGCCGTCGGTTTTTGACCACTCAAACACAGCCGTTCCAATGCGCTTACCAAAATCGGTCGACCGAGTGTTTTGCGCGTCGTCGGAGGTTTTAAACTGGTTGAACAAGGCCTGTTCCAGTGAATCGACGCGGGTTTTGTACACGGCAGTGGCATTGGCAAACAACCCGCGTAGTACCTCAGCCTGTGCCGCATTGGCACTCAGCGCCCAGTTATACGTCTGGTTGGGGGTCGTTTGAGGCAGGGCCGTCAGCCCCTGCAATTGCCGCACCATCGACACGTTGTTGGGCATACCCGGCACTACCGCTTCGTACATAGCCAAACCCGCGTAGCCAAACGTGCGGGCGGCTACGGGTGGCGTGAAACCGGGGCTATTCCGGACAAGCCGCAGATGCATGTTACTCCATTGCAGGGCAACTTCGTTGCTATAATCGGCCGCCTTGTTCGCTTGGTTCTGCGGCGCAACCGGGTCGGTTTCGTTTGTGGGTCGGCAAGCCTGGAGAACGGTCAGCAGGCCTATGCCTAATACGGCCACCTTTAGTGGAGCCAGCAGGCGGATACGTATTGGTCCGCTACTGTTGAGTATCGGTTTTAGCATAAGAGGTCGTGCAATTAATTGGCATCAGCGTAGGTCACGCAATAACTTATAGTGCGAGTAGCAAAAACGCTGCCAATTCACTTCTTAATCAGATATGCATCAGTTCGATACGTTCATAGCTCAATACGTTTCCCTGGCTACTGATAGCCTAGAAACCGTCAAACAGCATGTTACGATCAGGCACGTCAGCAAAGGCCGCTTTTATCTGCAATCAGGGCAGGTAAATGGCGAGTTTGCCTTTATTCAGCAGGGCAGTCTTCGAATTTCACATACCACACCGGCTGGTGACGACCTAACAGGCTGGCTGGCCGTGGAAGGGCAGTCGTTTTGTGACCTGGCTAGTTTTCGCGATCAGCGACCTACTCGTTTCGCTGTTCAGGCCCTAACCGATACCACCTTACTAGTGATTTCGCACGCCGATATGCAGCACCTCTACCAGACAGTGCCGGGTTGGCAGGAATTTGGCCGTAAACTCTGGGAAGACATTTCGGTACAATTAATTGAGATGATTGTTTCCTTTCAGGGGCAGCCAGCAGAGGTTCGCTACGAGCGCCTTAGTCGGGATAACACACTGTTGCAGTCGGCACCGTTGAAATATATTGCTGAGTTTTTGGGCATTACGCCATATACGCTGAGCCGTATACGGCGGAAAAGGTAACCGGGCCCTCCGTTTCTTGCCTTTTGGCAAGTTTAGCCGTAGCCTTCCCGCCGACTTTTGGGGTATGACAAACAAACGAACCCTCGGCTGGCTACATTTTTCCCTGTTCGGGTTGCTCCTCTGGTTTTTCGGCAACCTATATGAAGAAGTTATTCTGATGCCCAACTGGCTGGTGGCCCCACTCGATGTCCTGCAAGCCTACAATCGCTACTATTCAGTCGTCATTCAATACCATTACTACGTACCTGTCACGCAGTTAGCGGTGTTGGCTTTAATCTGGCTCTGCCTCAGTCAGAATCCGGCCCGGCAACTGGCCCCGATCATGTTGAAAAGAGCTGCCATCTGGGGCGGGTTGGGTACGTTACTCACGATTGTGATCGTGACGCAGATCAACGTAAAACTCTTTCTGGGATCGGTTGCCGTACCCGAGGTCGACGCACACCGTCTGGGCTTTCTCTGGATGTTGGGTAATGCCATCCGGCTCTTTTGTGTCGGTAAAGCCATTGGTTATACCCTATCAGCGCGCGATACCCTGCGTGGTCTACGGGAGGCACAGTAAAGCCTAACTTTTGTCGGTAAGTTGGGCAATGAGGTCGTTTTCCATGAAAAAGCGCGACTCCCCCTGTAGCTCGATGGTCTGGCCAGCATTGGGGCCGCTGGCGAACGTACCCCGATAGGCAATGGTCGCTTCCCAGAAATCGCCGTAGGTCAGCATGGAGGTGATCGTCTGCTCGCGCTCGCTGAAGAGTTGCGCCGCTTGCTGCGCCTGTTTGCGTAGCGCCGGTTGGCCGCTTAGTTCCAGCGTAATCTCGCCGTTGCTGATGTTTCGGAACACGACATCGTGAGTAAAACAGGCCATCATGGCATCGATGTCTTTCCGATTGTAGGCGTCGATGTACCGACGGATACAGGCTTCGCTGGCGGTCATGGGCAAAAAAATAAGTCGTACGTGGCTGACGTGCAATATTCGCGCGTCAGCCCGTACGACTCGACAACGTACAGCTTATTTATTTTTTTATTTCTTCGTCACCCGGCACGACGTGCGGCGGTTTTGCGCACGACCCTCTTCGGTAGCGTTGCTGGCTACGGGGTGCTCGCTGCCGTAGCCTTCGGCTTCCAGTCGGCTAGCCGCCACGCCCAGACTGACCAGTTCTTTCATAGCCGATTCGGCACGCTCCTGCGACAGTTTTTTGTTAGCGGCTGCATTGCCTGTGTTATCGGTGTATCCGCCAATTTTCAGGTTCACGGCGGGGTATGCTTTCAAGATAGCCGCAATGTTCTGCAACTGCTCGCGCGATTCGGGCTTCAGCTTGGCACTAGCTGTCTCATAAAGCAATCGGTCGAAGTTAAACCAGGTGGTTTTGTCGACGGGCTTGCTGGCGTCTTCGATAAAGGCGATCAGTTTGCTTTCAATGCCATTGGCCGGAATATTCAGTTCAACGCCGTCGGGCAATTTTTTAGCCCCGAACGTACCCAGGGCTGCCGCCGCGTTGCTCGCCGCGGTGGCAATGGCGCTGCTTGCCGTATCGGCCATGGCTTCCATAGCTGCCTGCGCCGTATCGATGGTAGCCGTAGCATCCTGCACGGCAGCCGACGTCGTATCGTTTACGGTAGCGGTTGTTGTCGTTGTGGCGTCAGCCGGTTTGTCGCCGCATCCCCGAACAAAGTAATAGATCAAACCAGCAGCTAAGGCTGCCAGCAACCAGGGCCAGAAGTTAAATCCACCAGACCGATCGTCGTCTGCATAGGCAGGGGTGTTGACCGGCGCACTGCCCGGTTTGTTTCCAAACGCCGAAGCCGCTGCCGCGCCAGCCCCCGCTAGTGTGCCGCCGATGGCACCTGCTGCCCCCGACAGCCCACTCGTGAGCGCGCCCAGGCCCGGTACGTTGCCTAGCAGTGCCGCCAGCCCCGATGGCAGCGCTGCCGTCACACTTTCTTTCTGGCCGACCAGCAGGTTCGTAATGCTGGACATATCGAAACCTCCTCCATTCGGGGAGGCGACCTGACGCGCCAATGCGCCGGTAATGAGTGAACCGGCCAGCCCCAACAGACCCGAAGCCGACGAGGTTTTTACGCCAGCGTACTGAGATAGTACGCCCGATACCAGGTTGCTGCTCGGTCCGAACAGTGAGTCAACCAGACCACTGCCCCGCTGCATGAGTGTATCCGGATCATCGGCATCGACCGAGGCCGAGGTAGTTGCCGACGGCATGGCCTGCTGGAGTAAGCGGCTTAAAAAACCGGGCCCTTCGGGAGTGCTGCTGCGTGAAATAAGGCTACTCAGAAACAGAGGCAGAGCGCCGAGCACCGCTTTTTGCGTGCCTTCGGGGCTCTCACCCAATGAATTACTGATGCGACTAATAACGGCGTCGGTCAGGTAACTCTTAGCCATGTCAATCAGATTAACTGCCATACTCAACTGTGTGGTTTATGTGCGGTTAAGCACGTTTGGGGTATTAGAAATTACAATCTTCTCTTACGAAAGTTTTATTTTCGTTGGATTTGTAGGCGTATTCAATAAAAAAAGGCGCATCGACGGGCCATTGTTCTGCCTTTTTGGCAACGGTTGGTCATGGATTGGTTAATTTTCAGATCAGAACAGCCAATACCCTACCCTGTGCATCAACGTTTCCTCTTCCTTTTTTCCCGTTCCTGTTTGCGCTATTTAGGCAGTCTACTGAGCTGCCTGCTCACGCTACACGGGTTTGGGCAACAAATCCTGCTAAGTCCTGCCCCGGCGGGTTGCCTGGGCGGTACTGTGCCGGTCAGTTTTACTGTAGTGGGGCCGTTTGACGTAGGGAACCAGTTCAAAGTCACGTTTCACGACAACAATGGCATGGTGGCAGTAGTCACCGACAACGTGTCGGCCCTCGGCGGCAGCATTCGGATTCCCGATAAAATTCGGGCGGGGCAACCGTATCAGATTCAGGTGTCGTCGACGAAGCCGGAGGTAGGCAGCAACTTCGTCCCGTTTCAGGCCAACACCATTCCGTCGGCCCGTCTGTTAACCCCAGCTACCGAAGTCACCCTCAATCCGGGCGATCCGCTACCGCTGGCGGTAGGGCTGAGTGGCGGCGGGCCTTACACGCTTCAGTTTACGGATGGGCAACAGCGTACTATCGACAATTACATTGAGCAGGCGACGCTGACGGTCTTTCCAACCGAGAGCAAGACGTATCAGTTGGCTACGGTCGCCAACAACTGCGGTGTCAGTGGCACAAGCGGAGCCATTCCCGTCACGGTACGGTCGGTGGGGCTGCTGGTGTCGCGGCTGTCGACCACCGAGCCCTGCGCCGGGCAACCCCTGCTCGTCTATTATTCGACCGATCGGCCCTTACCCGCCAATACCCCCTTTCGGGTGGATTTTGTACCAACAAGCGGTGGCGGACCAACCTACAGCGCCACCGCCTCGGCCACAGGCAGCCCGTTGCGCATTACTGTTCCGGCCAACGTGGCGACTTCGGGTGTATACCGGCTTCGGCTTACGTCGGACGCCGCCAACGTGTCGGCCTATTATCGCGATCAATACGACCCCGTCGCCAGCCTGGTCACGATCCGGCGAGCGCCAACAGTACGGCTGTCGGGTGGTAACACGACCATCAATTTTGGCCAGACAGCGCAGCTACAGGCCACGATTATTGGGCTAGGGAGTGGTTTTGTAGCATTTAGTGACGGCACCGAACGCCCGTTTACGGCCTACGAAGAAGGCAACGCCCAGACCATTGCCGTACAACCCCGCCAAACAACAACCTACACGATTCAACGGGTGAGCAGCGGCTGTGCGGCGGTAGGAGCCGAGGCAGGCAGCGGCAGCGCGACCGTGACCGTCAGAACCGGCTATCGCATCGACTCGCTGTCGAGCACGTCGGTCTGTACGGGGCAATCGTTTCAGGTGTATTTTACCACAAACGAAAGTGCCATTTCAACCAATGCTGCCGACTACAGCCTGCGCGGGGCCGCGCGCTACACCGGCGATCAGCTACAGGCGGGCACCATCGATTTTGTGGTGCAACGGGTGGTGGCGGGAGCCCAACCCAACACCGGCATCCTGACGGCCTCCGCACGCCCCCTGCCCGACAACTACCTGACCGACCCCGCCTACAACCGCGATGGCGCGTTGGGGGCCGGACAGTTCTTTTGCCAGCTGGCCCGTAACGGTAACGCCGGCAATGTGTATAGTCTGCCGTTGGCCGTGGCAACTCCGCCGCGCCTGTTGCTTCGCTCGGCTACCCAAACGCTCGACAGGCCGCAACTAACGTACCTGCTCGCCGATCTGGCCAGCCATGCCTCGCCGACCGAACTGACCCTCTCCGACGGTTCGCGGCAAACGGTGCAGGGTATGATCGACTTTTCGCAAAAAAGCAGTACAGTATTGGTCGAAGCGTTGGCCAACCAGACAGGTACGTTCAGCGTGGCGTCGGTGCAGAATAGCTGCGGCGTGGGCGTTGCGCAGGGAAGTGCGCAGGTGCGGGTACTGGGCGATACGACAGCCATTTTCATGCGACCCTTGCCCGCCATTCTCTGCGGGACCACTACCGTGTCGGTAGCGTTTACGACGAAAGGCAACCTACCGGCCAACACAACGTACCGCGTCGAGATCGTGGAAGACGATGGGGTGTTCAAAGGGCGGTATCTGGGAGCGGGCAACGCCAGCCCCATTGTCGTTACGATTCCCGTTGGATACACGCTCTTCAACCGGGTTCAGGTACGTGTCGTTACGGCCAATCCGGTATCGGGCACGAGTGTACTCGCCAGTGCCGCGCGCCCGTTTACCTACATCGATCCGACCCAGGTGGTGAAGCTGAGTTATGGGGGTTTTGGCGCGACCGAAACCGTTATTCGTCCCGGCGACGCTATCCCCCTTCGCCTGACTACCACCTCGAACAGCAACGTACCTGTGGAGCTTACCCTCTCCGACGGTACGCGTGGCACGTTTACCGGCGCAGGTACCGATGTGTTTGTCCGGCCAGCCCAAACCACCACCTACACGCTTCGGTCAGTACGAAACGGCTGCGGGGCGGTGACAGGCACGGGCACCGTCACGGTGCGGGTGCAGCCGTTTATCTGGCAACCACAACTTCAACAAACGGCGTATTGTGAGGGCGATTCGCTGGGCGTTTTCGTGGTGGCACAGGGAGCCATACCCGCCAATGTGACCCATTCACTACAGGTCCTGCTCAACGACAATGTGGTACAGACCTTGCCCGCCCGCCTCGTGGGCAACCGACTCACCAGCAGCTTACCTAGTTCGCTCACAGTCAATCAGAGTTACGCCGTGCGGGTGCTGTCCAACGCAGGTGGAGATCAGTTTTACAGCCAGCCAACCAGTGGTTCGTTTCGGTTTTATCGAATTCCGCGCCTTCAGCTGACGCCGCCCAACAACCAGACAGCGGTCGTCCTTGAAGCCAATCAGAACAGCGTCAACATACAGCTTACCGATCCGTCGGGAACACCAACTATACTCCCCCGCCCCTACCAGTACCGCATCAACGACCAGTTTTATTCGCCCATCGCGACCTTGCCGACCACCGTGCCACTGTTTGCCAACAGCGCCCGGCCAACCTCCTACAGCGTGTCGGGCGTATATGATTCGTATTGCGGTTTTGGCGTGGCGACAGGCAGCGTCCGGGTATCGTTCAAGCCAGGCCTGCGGTCGCTGGCGGTCAACAAAGCGCAGTTTTGCCGCAATGGCGATCAGGCCACGGTGAGCTACGAAGTCGCAGGCGATTTCACGCCCACCGATCGGTTCACCGTCTTCCTGACCAGCACCAGCGGTAACCGCATCCGGGTCGCAGAGTCGGCCAACGCCATAGACCGACTTACGTTCCCGATCAACGCCAGCATCCCGTCGGGTACGTACCTGGTCTCGCTGGTTTCGTCGGTAACGGGCCTGCCGGGCTTCGACAACACGCCGACAATCGTTGTGGGCGACGTACCCAGCGTGGTGATTGCGGGCGGCAACGCCATCCAGTATGCCGACCAACCCGTGACGGTGGGCGTTCGGGTGGCCAGCGGGTTTCTGCCCGTCTCGGTAACGTTTACAAGCGGCACCGTGCAGACGCTCAACACGGCCGACAACGTGCTTACCTTTTCGCCCCAGCAAAGCAGCACGTACCAGGTAGCGCGGGTGAGCAACAGTTGTGGCGTAGGAGCAGCCACGGGATCCGTCTCAGTGACGGTTCTGCCCAACGCGACGAATGAGCTTCGCGTGACCACCATCAGCCCAACGGGCGGCTTGCAGGGTATCTGTCAGGGCGGTACGGTGCTGGTGACGTTCGAGGCGAAAGGCACCTTCGGCACCAATAACACGTATACGGTGTACCTCTCCGACACGACCGGCCTCAACTACCAGCCATTGCCGACCCGGCTGGTTTCGGCGAATATGCTGTCGGTTACCTTGCCAGCCAATGTCTCAGGCTCTGGGTATCGGCTGCGGATCGGGGGGAGTAATCCGGCCGTGTTGGGTTCGTCGAGCACCATCCTGACCATCCGGCCGGGGCTGGTGGCGACTATTGCCGGACCTACGCAGGCGTATGTAAACGAGCTGGTGCCAATTGTGATTACGCTGAACAACAGCGGGCCGTGGTCGCTGACACTGACCAACAGCATTTATGGCATGGAGGTGCTGACGATCAACGAATCGCCCTTCTTCTACCGGGTTCGGCCCGACGCCACCACGACGTATACTTTACAGAGCGTATTCAACCTGCAATGCGGACTTGGGCGCGCCACAGGCAGCCTGACGGTAACCGTGGTGAACCCGCTGGCCGTGGACCCGAACCTGCCCATCCGGGCGACAGTGGCGCCCAACCCGACACAGGGTCAGGTACGTGTCTGGGGCCCTTTACCCTCGGCGCAGCGCGTGTCGCTTCACCTCACCGATATGCAGGGGCGTGCCCTCTGGCAACGCGATCTGGGTACGTTGACGAGTCTGGATCATGAAGTCGATCTGAGTCAACTGCCCGCCGGCCAATACCTGCTCAGCGTGACGGGCGACGCAGGGCAAACGGTGTTTAAAGTGGTGAAACAGTAGCGCTTATTCCACTACCATAAACTGGTCAGTGTAGCGGATAATGGGCGTCGATGCGCCATCGGTAGTAGCCCACCCCAGCCGGTAGCGACCGGGCCGGAAGCTGCCTTTATAGGCTTCTACCTGCACCGCCATCACCGGCCGGTTGAGCGCAAACGACGCCAGCTTGACTGACACCTGATTGCCCAGCAGGTACGTATACGCGTCGGATTGTAACAGCATGAACGCCGGGTTGCGAGCCGCTAAGGCGGGCGACGGCGTAACCTCGATCTGCCAGCGATCAGGCTGCGAGGTAATGGTGGCGGGTTGTGGTACAAACGGCCCAAAAGAAGCCGCCGGCCGTAGTAACGTCGAATCGGGCAGAGCAGCGTGGATGGTAGGGTACCGGTAGTAACCCAACTGGATTACTTCGCGCATGTGCTGATCGACGTAATCGGCGAGAGGCGTGTTGAGCTGACCCGCCAGCCCGATCGCCGCGTTGCGCTGGTTAAACCCGTAGGCCTGTAGCGACTGATGCCATTTGTGCACCTTCGGCCAGTTGAGCGTATACGACATCGTCCAGACCACAATGCCCACGCCTAGCCCAACGGCCAGTGACCGGCTAGTGAGGGGCGCCTGCTCGCTTATCCAGTGCATATACAGCAGGCAAACCCACAGGGCCGGGTAGAGCATGTAGTTGCTGATGAGCATCAGATCGTAGCCGAAACGCGGCCGCAGAAATGCCACCACACTCGCGTTGACCAGCAGAAACGTGTAGCCCCCCAGCCAGAAATAACGCTGATGCAGTCGATCAGCCAAAATCTGCCCAGTTGTTTTCTGCCACCAGCGCTGTCGCCACACCAGCCACGCTATGCTGCTTATGATGCCGAAACCTGCCAGCGTGGGCAACACGCTCCGCCACAGAATGGGCTGATTCGGCACAAAATCGAACAGAGCGCCGATGAAGGTGAAGAAACCGAAGAACACCAGATGCGGGTGTTTCAGGAAAAACGAAACGCTGGTTTCGTTGCCCTGCGGACTGGCAAAGTCGTGAAAATAGAACCAGATCACCAGCGCGCTGATAACTACCCAGCCCGCCAGACGGCCATACCGGCGCTGCGCCAGCAACACCAGGGCGCCCGCCACCCAGCCAAACAGGCCGTTGCTCATCGACAGGGCCGCGATGGTCTGCGACAGCACCGCCCCGCCAAACCGAACGGGCGAGGCTGGTTTAGCCAGCAGATACAGACTCAGCATGACAAAAAACGTAGCTCCTAAGTGCTGCATGGACGTGATCGCCCACAGGCTCGCCAGATGAAACTGCGGATGCAACAACACGAACGGCACCGGCGTAAACCACAGCCAGGGCGTTTTCTGCCAGCGAAACACCCGGCTAAAGATGGTCAGGATACCCAGCAGGCAGAGGCCGCCTATCAGAATGATGTACCGGAAATTCAGTTCATCCGTCAGGCGGGCGATGGTAACCGTAACGACTTTCCCGAAAAAGATTCGGTGTTCATTATTAGGTTTCAGCAGCCAGTACAGCTTTTCACCGAACGTAGGGGCGCGGTCATAGGCGGGCAGAAACGCCACAAACGCCTCAATGTCATCGTACCACGGAATATTCAACGCATAGGTGTAAAGCAGGCCCCCAAACACAAGAACGGGCAGGGCCATCAACCAGGTTGTCCAGACCGGGAAAGAACGAGGCAAAACAGTCATGGCAGGTTAGCGCAGGTGGTTATAGGTGCGGTAGATACGGTAAAGTTCGGCCCACATGCGGAACATATAGGTGGGGCTAATGCGCGAGTCGGCCTGCTCGATCCACTCCCGAAGTGGAAATTCCAGCAGTTTCCCCGGCAGATTCGGGCGGCCATAAACGCCGATCAGCCGGGCCAGCAACTCCACGTCGAATAGCCACGGGCTGATAAATGGGTCGCGAAAAATGGCGTCGACGACATCACGGCGAATGAGCTTGGCTCCGCACTGCGAGTCATAGACGGGCAAATTCAGGATGAGGCTGATGAAGGTGGCGACGATGCGCCCTACGTAATGCCGAAATGCCTTCCGCTGGATATTGACACCCAGATGTTTAATACGCGAGCCCATCACCAGCCGACAATCGGGGTGCGCATCGAGCACCTGCCGCAAGTCGCCAATGGCGTCCAACGGCGTAGCCAGATCAGCATCGAAATAGCCCAGGTACGTGTAACCTTTGGGTAAGGTGTGTTGCATGCCCGCCCGCACGGCCCCCGCTTTGCCCTGATTGGCGGTTAGATTGAGTACGTCGATCTGCTGGGGCATTTGCTGTTGCAGACGGGCCAGTACCTCGGCCGTCTGATCGCGGCTACCATCGTTCACAAAGCAGAACGATACGTCGGGGTGGGCAGTCAGGTACGTTAGAAAGGCCTCGGCGGGCAGTCGGTCGGCTTCGTTATAGCACGGAATAATGATGCAAACGGGGTTGGTCATAACGAAGCAGCCGGCGCGCGGAGCGTTGAATCGATGATGATGGCTTTGTGTTGGTAATAGCCCGACTGGCAGCGATTCCACCAGTGCGTCGGGCTGTCGCGCATATCTTCTACGTAGAGCGTCGCCGGGGCCACGGTCAGGGGGGCCAGTCGTAGCGTGTCGGTCACAGGCGGCTGAATGAGCCGGTTGTGGCGCTCGGTCATTTCGCGGTCATAGGTCGCCGCTTTCCCTTTCAGCAGATCGCTATAAATCAGCTTGACGGGCTGACTGCGCCAGACCCCAAACAACACCCAGATACCCGTTATAGCCAGTACGACCGGCAGGTACGTACCTGCCGCCAGCCGCTGAGCGCGGGCTAGTTGGGTGGTGAGCAGATAAAGCCAGCCCAGCAGAAAAACAGCGTAGGTGACGTTGACGGCCCGGTCGGTGATGAATTGCGTCGCGTAGAATGAGGGCAATACCGTAGCCAGCAGCAGGCCCGCCACCACCAGGGCTGCGTACCAGAACGGCAGATGGACGAATGTATTCAACCGCCCGCCTTCGCGCAGGTAACGCCCGCCCACCAGCAACCACAGAGCCGACAGCGGCAACAGGGGCGTTTTGATGAGCCAGCCAGGTACGTTCTTCGCCAGCCAGAGTAGTGAAAGTTTAAGTGCGGTGGGTACGCTACCCGCCGTGACGCCACCGCTCATCCGAACGGCGTTGCCCGGTGCCCGAATCACCAGCCAGGCCGAGACAACCGCCACGACAAACATGGCGGCTAATCGCCAGTCGAGCCGACGGTCGCGCAGTAGCACCCAGAAACCCGCCGCCGCCAGGATACCCAGCAGCAGTAACATGTGCGTTTCGCCACAACCTACAATGAAAAACACCAGTACGCCCGCCCAGATGCCGGTGAGGGTTCGCAATCCCGCCGAGGCGGGGCGAGCTGTACCGGGCGATTGCCGATACCAACGCAGCATGACGGCACCCCAGTAGAGCATCAGCGCCGTCGGGACGGTGTAGACGGTAACAGCAGCCAGCCAGAAGAACCCTTCTACCACACTCGACAGGGCCAGGATATACAGGAAAAACAGGAGGGCCGTCAGGATGGCGCTCACCCGGCGCACCGACGTTGGTGCCACGATTCCGCGCAGCAATTCGCCGATAAACAGGTAAGCGGCCCACACCCAACCCGTTGCGGCCAGTGCCGGAATAAACCGATAGCCGCCATACCATCCCCAGACGAGCGGACTGCCGTGCACCAGAAAATTCGAGAAGTAACGCCCCGTCCAGCCGTCGTAGTAGAATTTTTGCGCCTGCCAGAAGCCGTATTTCACCGCCGTATCCGCGAAGCAATAATCGTCGGCCGCCGACGCGTGGTTGAAGGCCGAGAGCACCAGCAGCGGGACGAAGACAACGGCAAAGAGCCCGTAGGCAGCAAAGGGAAGCAGGCGGGCCAGTAGCGGAGACGTCATAAGGTACAGCGTGAATGGGGTGTGGTCTACGGGATTCAGTCCAGCGGGTCGACACCCGTTTCGGGCTTGCCAGCGCGTTGCTCGCGGACCAGAAAGGGGTAACTCAGCACGGCCAGCAGGATCACCAGCGTGCCCGCGTAGAAGCCGCCCGTCATGCGTTCGCTGTTGCCGAAGATCAATACCGCCAGCAAAATGCCGTAAACCGGCTCCAAATTAACAGTCAAAATGGCCATGTACGGCGAAAACTTACGGAGCAGGCCCACGCCCGCCGTGTAGGCATAGACCGTACAGACGAAGGCAAGCACCGCCATCCACAGCCATTGGCCGGGGCGTTGCAGGGTCAGTTCATGCAGCGGCGGATGCGCTACAGCCACATAAATGGCCGTCAGCAGCAGCGAAGTCAGGAAAGCGCCGCCCATTTCGCGCTGGGCAATCACCAGCGAACTATACCGGTTGGTAAATCGGCTGTTGATGATGGTAAAGAGGGCCGCCAGCATGGCCGAAAACACCGCCACCGCGAGCCCGGCTACCTTGTCGAACTCGAAGCGGAAGATCAGATACAGCCCCGACATGACCACGGCGCCCAGCACCACCTCGATGAGTTTAACGCGGCGTTTTAGGATCAGCGGCTCCAGGATAGACGCCCAGAGTGAGCTGGTAGCCATGCCCGCCAGACAAACCGATGCGTTGGCCAGCCGTGCCGCCCAGAAAAAGGCAAACCAGTGAATGGCGATCAAACCGCCGACGGCCAGCAATACCCAGTGGTCGCGGGGGTACGTGGTGGGGTTGGGTACGTTGCCTTCCGGCGATTTCCAGAAGCGCAGCACCACCCAAAGCCCTGCCGCCGCCAGCCCGGTGCGAATCACGACGAGGGCGGGCGCACCCAGCGGTTCGAGTAGCAACCCCAGTATGGCCGTGAAGCCCCAGATCAGGACAATAAAATGAAGATGCAGGTAATGTTTGAGCATAGAGTGGCGTTGCCGCAGGGTCGCTTCGCGCAGGGATTGCAGGGTGGCGTTGCCGCAGGGATGGCTTGGGGCAAAGGTACGATGCGAACCATCCCTGCCACCCCTGCGGCAACGCCACCCTGCAATCCCTGCCCTATTCTACCTCGGAATGGTGTTGTATAGCAGCACCCCGATGCCTGAAAAGACAATGTTGGGGAGCCAGACGGCCAGCAGCGGGTCAATGGTGCCACCTTCGGCCACGCCTTTGGCCAGCATATAGAAGAGAATATAGACAAACGCCAGAATGAACCCCAGCGCCACCTGCCAGCCCACGCCCCGGCGGCTTTTTCGTGCCGACATAATTACGCCGATCACCGTCAGGATGATGATGGCGAAGGGGCGGGTGTCGCGGCTGTATTTTTCGAGCAGGTAGATCTGTACCCCGTCGGCCCCGCGGCTATTGATGAGGCTGATGTAATTGTCGAGTTCGGGTTTGGTGAGCGTTTCGAACAGGCTGAAGTCGGAGTCGAAGTCAGACGGTTTCAGGTTGAGCGTCGAATCGATACGCGAGCCGGGCGTGAGCGTTTCGCGCTGCTCGCTATCAAACCGACGTACCTGATAGTCGTAGATGGCCCATTTGCCTTTCTTGGTGTCCCACTCGATGCGGTCGGCCGAAAGTTTCTGCTTCAGCAGGTTATCCTTCACCTCTTCGAGCGTGAATTTATAGCCCGTGTTGTTCAGGTTGTTATAGCTTTCCAGATAGGCATACACATTCGGTGCTACCTTCATGTGCACGTTTCGGCCCGTGTAAGTGTAGGCGTCCTTGGTGTATTTCAGCTCGAAGGCAATGCGGGTCTTGTTGGCCTTCGGAATGAGGTAGTTGACCATGTAATAGCTCAACGCCGCCAGCAGCGTGGCCCCCAGCACATACGGGTACAACAGCCTGACGAAGCTCACACCGCTGCTCAGGATGGCGATGATCTCGCTGCGAGCAGCCAGTTGTGAGGTCAGAAAAACCGTGGCAATGAACACCATCAACGGGCTGATCATGTTAGCCCAGTGCGGAATGAAGTTCAGGTAGTAATCGAAAAAGATCGCCGCGCCGGGGGCAGCCCGTTTCCGAAAGTCATCGACTTTTTCGGTGTAATCGACGACGCAGACAATCAACACGATCAGCAGCACTACAAAGAAGTAGGTCTGCAAAAAGCGCTTCAGAATATACCAGTCTAGTTTTTTCAAGGGAGTATGTTTGGCCTGGAGCCTGGGGCTCGGGGCAAGGGTGCACTGCTACAGACAATTGAATCAGTAGCGTAACCCCTTGCCCCGAGCCTCAGGTCCTAAGCCCGATTATAGTACCAACAAATTTTTCGCCACGTCGTAGCTAATGAATAACGCCGGATGCGTGTCAATTGTCACCCGCATGGAGCGGTCAAAGGCATTGATTTCAGAAACTTTAACGGGACAGCCCAAGACCAGCCCGCATTGCGCCAAGTGTTGGAGGAACGCCGCCGAGTGATCCAGCACCCCCATCATGGTTGCCTCGTCGCCGGGCGCCAACTCGGCCAGTGGGCGATAGGCCGTGCGGGGCATTTGGCCGGTTGGGGTCGGGATGGGGTCGCCGTGCGGGTCAAATTGCGGGTTTCCCAGAAACGTATCGAGGCGCGCCACCAGTTCGTCGGAACGTACGTGTTCGAGGTCTTCGGCCATGTCGTGCACTTCATCCCAGCCGAAGCCCAGTTTCTCGACCAGAAACACTTCCCACAGCCGATGCCGCCGGATAATCCGCAATGCCCGGCGTTCACCTTCGTCGGTCAGTCGCACACCCTGGTAGCGGCGATAATGAATTAACCCCTTGTCGGCCAGCCGCTTAAGCATATCCGTAACCGAGGCCGCGCGAGTGGCGGTCATTTCGGCCAGTGCATTGGTGCTTACCTCTTCCCCATCCTGCCGGTTTGAAATGGCGTAGATAGCTTTCAGGTAGTTTTCTTCCGTGGGCGACTGCGTCGGCATGGATTATCAAAAATTTCTTCCCGTTTATGAACGCAAGTTGAACAGAACCAGCGGGAAATCAGTTTTTGGTTAGTAAGAATAAATTTTTAGACCACCCTAAAAATAAGCCATTCACCCTGATTCTATGATTCTCGACCCCTCTACTCAGTCGTTGCCCGAAGCGCATGCTAGCGTGCCCGTGCCGCGATCGGCGGGGTTTTTCCGCACCCTGAAGGCCTACCTTGGCCCCGGCCTTATGGTCGCCGTGGGCTATATGGACCCTGGCAACTGGGCAACCGACATCGCTGGTGGCGCGCAGTTTGGGTATCGGTTGCTCAGCGTCGTGCTGATCTCCAACCTGTTTGCCATTCTCTTGCAACACCTTGCTCTGAAACTGGGCATCGCTACGGGCCGCGACCTCGCGCAGGCCTGCCGGGAGCATTACAGCCGCCCCGTCAGCATCGGTCTGTGGGTCTTGGCCGAAATCGCCATTGCCGCTACGGATCTGGCCGAGGTGATTGGCTCAGCCATTGCCCTGAACCTGCTGTTTGGCATGCCACTGGCCGTGGGCATCGTCATCACCGCCGTCGATGTGCTGCTGCTGCTCTGGTTGCAGCATAAGGGCTTCCGAATGCTCGAACTGGTGGTGGCCGGGCTGATTTTCGTGATTCTGGCTTGTTTTGGCTACGAACTCATTGCTTCACAACCCGACGTCCGGGCCGTAATGGGTGGGCTTATTCCCCGGCTGGAGGTGGTCACCAATCCCGGCATGCTCTACATCGCCATCGGGATTCTGGGGGCGACCGTGATGCCCCACAACCTGTATCTGCACTCCAGCATCGTACAAACCCGCGACTACCCGCGCACCGAAACGGGCCGGGCTTCGGCCATTAAATTTGCCACGATCGACTCAACGATCTCGTTGCTGCTGGCCTTCTTCATCAATGCCTCCATCCTGATTCTGGCGGCGGCGGCGTTTCACTTTTCGGGCAACCAGCAGGTAGCCGATATTGCCGATGCGCATCGCCTACTCGACCCGCTCCTAGGCGTCGGCATGGCGAGCATCCTGTTTGCCGTGGCCTTACTGGCTTCCGGGCAAAACAGCACCCTCACAGGTACGTTGGCGGGGCAGATTGTGATGGAAGGGTTTCTGAACCTGCGCCTTAAACCCTGGGTACGTCGCCTGATTACGCGCCTGATTGCTATCGTGCCGGCACTGGTCGTAGCGTTGCTTTACGGCGAACGGGGTACGTCGGAGTTGCTGGTGCTGAGTCAGGTTATCCTGTCGATTCAACTCAGTTTCGCCGTTGTGCCTCTGGTGCAGTTTACGAGCGACCGGTTGAAAATGGGTCGCTTCGCTAACCCGATGTGGTTGAAAACGTTGGCCTGGGCGGTGGCGGCGCTGATTATCGTGCTCAACGGCTATTTGTTGATCGAAACGGTGCTGGGTTAACGTCGATAAACATTTTCTCCTAATTAGAGAAGTACACATAGTCTTTTCGGCAAAGGGTGTACCGTTAAATAGCTCAGACGGCTAAATGCGACTTTATACCCAAGCAATAATTCCCAGTTGTGTCTAATTGGTACGTAAGTTGCGGTTGGTATCTGTTAACTTATTGGCATATACCCGCCGGTTTACTTATGCTGCCCCGCCACTTACTCTGTCTTTGTTATAGTTCCTGTTTCCTGGGGAAAGGTCGCTACCGATTCGCCAACCTGTTAGTATATGTGCTTACACTCGGAGCCGGGCCTGTTGCCGAAGCCCAACGGTCTTTCCTGCCGGGTACGTCGATCAACATGGCTGACAAACAGCGTTTTCTGTCGCAACGGATGGGGAAAGACTATGTTTTCCGGTTCCTGAACCAGAACGCTGATGTCGCCACGCGCGAAATGCAGTCGTCGGCGGTGCAGTTTGAAGAGAACCTGAAAATACTGAAGGCCAATACACCGTCGACAATAGCCCCGTTGCTGGCGAAGGAAGAAAGCCTATGGACCGACTACAAAAAACTGTTGCTGGCTGAACCCAACCGGGCCAACGCGCAGGCGGTGCTCAATTTTAATTCGCAACTCCTGGCAGCCACCAACGATGTGGTTGTGGCTCTGATAAAATGGGCGGCCACCCAACCCCAGAAAAAGTCTGAAACAGGAGCTTTGCCTGATGTAATCGCCGCCAATACCAGTCAGGCGGGCCGGATTCGGCTATTAGCGCAACGGCTCACTTTGTATTACGGAGCCTACGTAGGTGGCCTCACCACGCCCAACAACGACACCGTCAAGCAGATTCAGCAAATAGCAACGGGGATTCAAGCCAGCATCACGACACTGGTTATGTCGGATGCAAATACAATCGAGGTCGACGACGCTATCACGCAGGTGATCATTGACTGGCGGCAGCTTGAGGAGAAATGCAACAAAAACAATTGCCTGTCTTTCGAAGACAAATCGATGGAACCGAGCGAGGTGTTCAACGTAACCAACCGGATGCTGGCCAATATGGACAAGATTACCGCGACATATGCCAACCTTCTCGACTAACCTCCTGACCGCCCGACGCCCGACGTTACTGGTGATGGCGTGGTTTCTGCTCAGTGTAGCGGCGCAGGCTCAGCCCAAAACCAAGCATATCCGCGCTTCGGTGGGCCTGGAGGGTTTTTCGGTCGGCTTTCCGGATAGCGTAAAGGCAGGCGGTAAACCATTTTGGTTTGAGGCATCGGCCGTGTTATACGATGGCCGATCGGTGTTGATCGCGCACGACAAACCCATGCCCAACGGGCAGGCGTCGGTTGGAGTCTGGGAGAACCCTGACGCGCTCAACAGGCAGCAACCACCGACCTATTTCACGCATAACCTGTTCAAACGGGCCATAAAATATGAAGAGCTGGCCCAAACCCCTGATCGCAAATGGGTCTTTCTGACCACCGCCTTCGACCGGGTGAAAGAAGGCAGCAACGCCTGGGACACGTACAATATGCTGCTTTGCTGGCCTGCCGGCAAGCCCTCGCAGGTACGTCTGCTGGGTGGCGCACCCACCATCAGCGATTCCGTCAACACATCGGTAGCACTGCGCGACAAGATTTCGTCGGCAATTGCGCTCAGTGACCTCGATTACTTTGGTCTGGTACGTTACTTTAAAATTGAAGGGCTAACGGCCACTGCCAACCGGCTTTTTTTTGGGGTCCGGGAAGAAGGCAACAGTTTCCAGGATTTTAAGCCGGTGGTTCGGATATTGAGCGTGCCGTATCAGGTGCTGGGTAACGGTGGTGATCAGCACGTTGAACTGACGGGCGATTTTAGCCTGCTCGGTACTATCAACGTCGCTGAGCAAACGCCCGAAAAGCTAGCCGGTCCGCTGGCGCTATCGAGCCTCGAATATGACCCCGTACGCAAGTTGTTCTGGATTATTACGACGCACGAGAGCGGCGAAAATGTAGGTGCTTACCTATGGACAGCTACTGAAGCCGAGCTGTCGTTGGGTACAATGACTTTGGTGAGGACCCCAGCCGAAGAGCCGCTTTACCTCACACACAAAGCGGAGGACATGACGTTTCTGACACCCAACACGATACTGCTCATCCACGACGACGACCGCCTGCCCACCCGCGTAGCTGACAAAGTGCGGCAACCCAATCAGTCGGCGTTTACGGTGATGGAGGTGAAGTAAGGGGGTTACTAAAAGCCCACGCCCAGTTGTTTCCGAAGGGTGCTATCGGCGGGGGTATTATGGGTCCAATAGTCGGATTGCAGTGAACTGGTCAGGACCGCCCGCGACGTCAGCAGGCGGTCTTTGGTTTTGTAGGTGTCTTCCCAACCCAGAATCCGGTGCGGAAACGCCGTTTCGAACACCACAAGCAGCGACCGACCATCTTCTTTATAATCAACCGCATACGCTACTGCCTGGCTAGCTGTGGGGCCGGGGGTATAGGTACGTACCCACTCGGTTGCCCGTACCGTATCGAGCGTGGCGGTGGCGGGTAGCGAAGCCAGCCGCTTGTGGCGGAGGCGGGCCGCCTGCGTACCGGGAATCAGGTGAATGTCGCCCGTGGGTAGGGCGGCGGGGTTTAACCGGATTCGGTTGAAGAGTTCGTCTTCCAGCAAGGCTTCGTCGACATCGTAGTCTTCGGTCGCTTCCTGCTCGAAATACGAGCGCCCATTTACCCGAAATCCATTGTTTTTATAGCTGACCTGCACGTAGCTATGCCCACACCACTCCTGCCCCGACGTACTGACTTTCAGTGTGTTGGGGAACACCGGATTGTCGATGGGCGTAAACACCGACGTGAACAGCGAATAGTCGTAAACGCCCGTTTTGAAGCGACGCACATAATTGGTTTTCAGTACTGGCACCGATCGGTCGTGGCTGGCTTCGGTCTCCGATTTCACTTGTAGATCGGTCCGAAAATCTTCTGTTACGAAAATCAGGACCGCTTCGCCGGGGTTCATGGCCCCGTACTGCGCCTGTTCGAGCCGATAGTGGTTCAGTTCGGCTTTCCCGCCAAACCAGTAGGCCCGAAAATTGGGTTGCGAGGCCGGGGTGGCAGCCGGTGGCGGCGTAGGGCCTTTCTGGTACAGGGTAGCCCCCATCGCGATGGCAAATACCACTGAGAGCACGACAAAGATGGTGAGAAAATGGCGCTGAACAAACATGGCGGTTGGTCGATCTTAAACGTAAAGGTGCACGATTATAGCATTATTTCGTCGGCGGCCCGCCTCACCAGCGACGTATGCCCCGTTGGCAGTACAATGAGGCGGCACTCGGGTAGCGCCCGCAACAGCGGCTGCGTGTAGGCGGCGGGCAGCACGGCGTCAAATTTTCCCAGAATCAGGCAGACCGATACCTGCTGGGTACGTAGTCGCTGCGCCAGCGTAGGTACGTCGATCGTCAGAGGGTGAAACGCCGTCCAGGAGCGGTAAATCTGGGTACGTTGCGCGGGTGTTTTCAGCGTGGCTTCGGCAAATCGTAATAGTCCCGGTTTCAGCAGTTTCAGCTTCACCAGCCCCGTCCCGACCTGATGGAAAAATCCGGTGTGGTTCAACATAAACCGGAGTACGGCCTGCCCCGCCCGAGTGCTGGTGGCCGTCCTGAACCAGGGATCGTCGGTAATGCCATCGGGTGCCAGCAGGATCAGTTGATCCATTCGCTCGGTAAACAGCTCAGCCGTGACCAGCGCAAACCGCCCGCCCATGCTGAACCCCGCCACTGAAAAGCGGCCGATGTGGTGCGCAGTCAGGAAATCGGCCAATAACCTTTGCCAGTAGGGTTTGGTTATGGTAGCAGGCCAGTCAGCGTCCGGCCAGTCAGTAGCCAGTTGATTAGGTCCGTGGAAGGGCAGATTCAGCGAGTAGATCGTATGCGTTTGAGCCAATCGTTCGCCGAAAGGCGCAAAGCAACTGGCATCCTGCCCAATACCGTGCAATGCCAGCCAGACCGTTGGGCCCGTCCCGTATTTGGTATACTGAAGGCTGGCAATCGAATTCGAATCGTTGGGCACAGACGGGCGGCGTTTGGTTGGTCGTCAAATATCCGGCATCTAGTATCCAGTATCCAATACGCATCATGCAAACATTCCCAAACCTCGCCGCTTTTACGGCCCACGCCGGACAGGAACTCGGCACTACCGACTGGGTTACGATCAGTCAGGAACAGATTCAGCAATTTGCCGACGCTACCGGCGATCATCAATGGATTCACCTCGACATCGACCGGGCAACCCGCGAATCGCCCTACCAGACCACTATTGCCCACGGTTTTCTGACGCTCTCGCTGGCCCCGCGCTTGCTGGCCGACGTGTATGGGGTCGAGTCGGTTAAGATGGCGATCAACTACGGCGCGAATAAGATCCGGTTTACCAACGCCGTTCCCAGCGGGAGCCGCCTGCGCATGAAAGCCTGGTTGCACCACGTGGAACCCCAAAATGCCAACGAGGAGTCGTCTGGCGTTCGAGCGATCATCGAATGCGTCTTCGAGGTCGACGGTCAGCAGAAGCCCGCCTGTGTCGCTGAACTGATTATGCTGTTATTTGAATGATTTTAACCGTAGAGCCGCAATCCCTTGCGGCTTCTCAGGCGTCAGCAAATAACACGGTTGGGGCTAATGCTCTACAGGGTCTATTGCTAACGCACGAGGAGCCGCAAGGGATTGCGGCTCTACATGAGATAACTCCTTTATAAATTATGCGTTTAGCCAACAAAACGGCCATCATTACCGGCGGAGCTCGCGGCATTGGCCGGGCCGCCGCCGAACTCTTCACCCGCGAGGGTGCCGCTGTCGTGATCTGGGATATGCTAGACGAAGGCGAAGACGCCGCCCAAGCTCTGCGCGATCAGGGCTACAACGCCACCTTCATGCGGGTTAGCGTGACCGACGTACCCAGCGTGGAAGAGGCCGTCCGGGCGGTGCTCGAGCAATACGGACAGATCGACATTCTGGTCAACAACGCGGGCATTACCCGCGACCGTACCCTATTGAAAATGAGCCACCTGGAATGGCAGCAGGTGATCGACGTGAACCTTACGGGCGTGTTCAACTGCACTAAGGCCGTGGTGCCGCACATGGTTGAGCGGAAGTTCGGCCGCATTATCTGTACGTCGTCGGTGGTCGGCATTCATGGCAATTTCGGGCAAACCAATTACGCTGCTACTAAAGCGGGCGTGGTAGCCATGTGCCGCACCTGGGCCAAGGAATTAGGGTCGAAGGGGATTACCGCCAATGCGGTAGCACCCGGTTTTATCCGCACCGACATGACCGACGCCATGCCCGAAGAAGCCCGGCAGGCCACTATTCAACTAATTCCCGCCAAACGGATGGGCGAACCGCTGGACATCGCCTATGCCTACCTCTACCTGGCCTCCGACGAGGCCTCATTCGTGAACGGGCAGGTGCTAGGCGTGAACGGTGGTCAGGCTTCGTAAGTAGCTATCCCTTTCGAGCACCTACAACTGCCATTGGTGCTCGAAAGGAAACACGTAAAGCTTCAGCGGGTTAGCGTGACCTTGCCGCCAACACCACCCAGGCTCACTTCCATTTTGTTACACTCATTGGCATCGATTGATCCCGATAGCGTGCTGTTGACGTTCGTCGATCCACTTGTTCCGCTGAGTGTTAGCGTGAGCATATTGTTCTGCACAGCGTAGGTACGTTTGGTAACCGGTACGTTATAGATCGTAGTGGGCACCAGCAGGCTATTGCTTTCCTGAAAGGTACCATCTGTGTTGAACGTGATGTTGCTGGTTGCGGTGGCCGACGACGGCAAGCTGGCTTTCCAGGTACCAAGGATGTTCTTGTCGGCCGAAGGGGCTGTGCATACGGCAGCAGGTTCGCTTTTTTTGCAGGATAAGGTTGCTGTAAAGGCAATAGCGGCTATGAGTAGCCCATAAATACGGGTATGCATGCGTTTTATTGGTTGTAAAGAGGCCAAAATTGAAGACCAAACCTATACCCTGCCATCCCTGCATGCGGCTATCTACTGGATGGTAGCTTTTCAAAAACCGTATGCATGCATACTATTTCTGAAAAAATTGTAGTTTTGTGAAGGTTACGGTGGCAGCGGCGAAACGAACAGCACCGCTATCGGTACGTAGACCGACACCAGATGAAAAAAGAGAAAACCGTTGATTTCCATATAAAATGGGCCTGGCATGCGATCTCCCGCATGTACAACGCCCATGCCGGTAGCTTCGGCCTGACGATGGCAACGGGCTACGTGCTGCTTAACATTGATACGGAGCAGGGCACACCGGCGACCAAAATTGGCCCGCTGCTGGGCATGGAACCGCGCAGCCTGGTCAGGATGCTGAAAGGCCTGGAAGAGCGCGGGCTGATCCGGCGCGAAACCGACGAAGCCGACAAACGCTTCGTGCGCATCTACCTGACCGACGAAGGCCGCGCCAAGCGCGAAATGGCCCGCGAAGGCGTCATCGAATTCAATAAAATGATTCGGGAAAAGATCCCTCTCGACAAGCTGGTTGTGTTCTTCGACGTCATCAAAGAGATCAACCTGCTGGTCGAAGAGGAAAATAACAAACTCAAAGCCACCAACGCCCCGGTGGAAGACGTAGTATAATGACTATGGAACGCGGATGACGCCGATAAACCGAATTGATTCGGATTCTTTTTTGACACCTAACCAAATCAAAAATCCGTGTAAATCCGGTTCATCGGCGTCATCCGCGTTCCATCCCCCCTTTAATCTCATGGAAGCAACACTTGCAAAACCACAAACCCAGACGAAAAACCGCAATATCCGGCGTGTAGCCGTGTTGGGCTCTGGCATTATGGGCTCACGCATCGCCGCACATTTCGCCAACATCGGCGTCGACGTGCTGCTGCTCGACATCGTTCCGCGCGAACCCAACGCCGCCGAAGCCGCTAAAGGCCTAACCACCGATAGCCCTGCCGTGCGCAACCGACCCGTCAACGATGCCTGGCAAACGATGCTGAAAGCCTCACCGGCCTCGTTGTACACGCCCAAATTTGCCGACCGGGTCAAGCTCGGCAACTTCGACGATAACCTCAAAGACATCGCCACCTACGACTGGGTGATCGAAGTCGTGGTGGAGCGGCTCGACATCAAACGCTCCCTGTATGAGCGGGTGGAGCAGTTTCGCAAGCCAGGTACGTTGATTACCTCCAACACGTCGGGCATTCCGATGCATTTGCTGGTCGAAGGCCGGTCCGACGATTTCAAGCGGCATTTCTGCGGTACGCACTTCTTCAACCCGCCGCGCTACCTGCGCCTGCTCGAGATCATCCCCGGCCCCGATACCGACCCCGCCATCATCGATTTTCTGATGAGCTACGGCGATCTGTATCTGGGAAAAACCACCGTACTGGCCAAAGACACGCCGGGCTTCATCGCCAACCGGCTGGGCATTCATTCGCTGATCCAGACGATCCGCGTGGCCGAAGAGATGGAGTTGAGCGTTGAGGCGGTCGATAAGCTGACCGGCCCGGTGGTGGGGCGGCCCAAGTCAGGTACGTTCCGGCTGTCGGACGTGGTGGGGTTGGACACGACCGTCAACGTGGCGAGCAACTTGGTGAAGCTCGAATACGACGAGTCGCACAAGGCGTTTGAACTGCCTTCGACCATGCAGAAACTGAGCGACAACAAGTGGCTCGGCGACAAAACGGGGCAAGGTTTTTATAAGAAAATCAAAGACGAAAAGGGCAAATCGGTCATTCTGGCCCTGAACCTCAAAACGTTTGAGTACGAGCCGTCGCAGAAAGTAAAATTCGCGACGCTCGATAGCACCAAGGCTGTCGAAAGCCTGCGGAAGCGCTTCCCGATCCTGCTCGCCGGTACCGATAAAGCGGGTGAGTTTTACCGCCGCACGTTTGCCGACGGCTTCCAGTATGCCACCAACCGCATTCCCGAAGTCGCCGACGAACTCTACAAGATCGACGAAGCTATCAAAGCAGGTTTTGGCTGGCAGATGGGCCTGTTCGAAACCTGGGATGCGATTGGCGTGCAGGCCGGTATCGACATGATGGAGAAACTCGACCGGAAGCCTGCCCAGTGGGTGTACGACATGGTGGCTAGCGGCGCGACGAGTTTTTACAAGACGGAAGGCGGCAAGAAACAGTACTACGACATCCCGTCGAAGTCGTACAAGACGATCCCTGGCACCGAGTCGTTCCTCATTCTGGAAAGCCTGAGCGATAACGTTATCTGGAAAAACGCGGGATCTGCCATCTACGACCTTGGCGACGGCATCATCAACCTCGAATTCCGCTCGAAGATGAACACCTTCGGGGCGGAGGTGATCGAGGGGCTTAACAAAGCCATTTCACTGGCGGAGAAAGATTTCCGCGGCCTCGTTATCGGCAACGACTCAACAGAGGCTTTCTCGGCGGGGGCCAACCTGGCGACGCTGTTCATGTTTGCCCTGGAGCAGGAATACGACGAGATCAACCTGATGATCGCGCAGTTCCAGCAGACGATGATGCGGGCGCGGTATTCGGCCATTCCGGTGGTGGGTGCACCCCACTCGCTGGCGCTGGGTGGTGGCTGCGAAATCAACCTTCACTGCGATCGCGTTGTAGCCCATGCCGAAACCTACATGGGCTTGGTGGAAGTAGGCGTTGGCCTGATTCCGGCCGGGGGTGGCACCAAAGAAATGGCGGCCCGCTGCTCAGACCTTTACCAGACGGGCGACCCGGAGCTAAACATCCTGCAATCGGCCTTTATGAACATCGCTACAGCGAAGGTAT
This sequence comes from Fibrella musci, assembly GCF_041321105.1. Lineage (NCBI taxonomy): Bacteria > Pseudomonadati > Bacteroidota > Cytophagia > Cytophagales > Spirosomataceae > Fibrella > Fibrella musci. The sequence goes on from NZ_JBGGWD010000002.1 coordinate 867,908, forward strand.
CGACCTCGGCGCAGGAGGCCCGCGAGATGAACTACTTGCTGCCGTCGGCGCAGATTGTGCTGAACCGAAGCCGTCAGATTGCCGAAGCCAAGCAAGTGGCGATCGAACTGGCCGAAAACGGTTATACGCAACCCAAACAACGTACCGATATTAAGGTACAGGGCAAAACGGGCATTGCCTTGTTCCGGGCGGGTGTGACGGCCATGAAGATGGGCCGTTTCATTTCGGAACACGACGAAAAGATTGCCAACAAGCTCGCTTACGTGATCTGCGGCGGCGACCTCAGCAGCCCGCAGCTGGTATCGGAGAAATACCTCCTCGACCTGGAGCGCGAAGCCTTCCTCTCCCTGACCGGCGAGAAGAAAACCCTCGAACGCATCCAAAGCCTGCTGCAAGGCGGCAAGCCGTTACGGAATTAAGTAATACTTAAACCTATAAGGGCTGGGCGCCCCCGTCCAAGACCTTATAGGTTTTATAAAAAGAGGCCGTTTCCAGCAATGGGAACGGCCTCTTTTTATAAACCAGTTATGGGCATAACTTAGCTAAAAGAACCTTAAACTAACTTTTTCTCAATGTTTAGCAAACCTTTTACTTGACAGATATTTATATTTGTCAAGTGCTTTAATACAAAAGCCCCCTGTTCGTCAAAACAGAGGGCTTTCGGTAAGCGTGGACTGCTTACTGATGTCGATAGTAGGATATCAACATCGAGAAAGTAGTCCGTACCAACGTCGCAATCGTATTGATTAGAGGTTGGTACTTTTTAAGCTGGCTCAGAATTCGCTTTTCTAAGCTGTGCTTGTTTGACTTAGCCATAATAGTAGTTATGGTCTGGGTTGAACATAGTGACACGCTCTCCGCGCGTGACAACGGTTAAAAGGGCTGCGTCAACAGCCCTTTTTCTGTTTGCAAGATAACTCACTAAGGTATTGTTAAGCAGAGCAGAGATCTCTCTTTTCGACGTCGTTGGTGTAGATCCGCAACGTCGATCTTATGCTTCACAGGAAATTACTTGGCAAATAATAAGGTTTTGTTAGCTATTAGCTTTCAAAGCACGATCAGCTAAGCATTGATATATTTGGGAACTGTTCTCTACCAAACATCGGAAATACCGTACTATCTATTAAGGAGTCAGTATAAGTTGCTATGACCCCACCACGTACCTGCGCTCGTTGCCAGTCGGAGAAGATTATGTTTCCGGTGCGGTTCAACAACCACATCCACGAAATCTACGCGCAACCAGGTCTGTACCTGACGTCGCCCAAAGAGCCAGATGCCTGGTTTCAGCTTCCCGATGTGACAACATACCCAATGGTAGCAGCCGTTTGCGGAGCCTGTGGCTTCGTGGAACAGCACATCGTCGCACCCGACAATGCGTGGGCGAAATGGCAGAAAGGCTACAGGTAGTACACCGAACCGATCGCAACGAAACAAAGGCTGCTTCTTTTTGCTTATAGCTGCACAAGTCGTTTGGCTATCACTTCATCATGGATTTCGGAAAAGTCGCCAATACCGCCACCCTGGATAGCGCCACGCTTTCGCTGCCACCCGGCCATGCGTTCAACGCGCGGGTGTGGGCCAATGTGACACCCAATACCCGGCCCGAGGTGTTTATCGGCGGGCCGGTTTGGGCCAACAAAGACTACGTGGGCAAGGTGTACCCGAGCACGGCCAAGGAGAAAGATTTTCTGCATTACTACGTCCGGCAGTTCAACACCATCGAACTGAACCTCACGCACTACCAGATTCCCACCACGGCCATGATCGACAAATGGAAAACCGAAGCCGCTGGTAGTGGCCGACCGTTTGTCTACTGCCCCAAGTTTCCACAGATTATCAGCCACGAACGGTTGTTGCAGGGTGCCGAATCGCTAACCGACGAGTTTATCAATGCCATTTTTGGATTGGAAGAATTTCTGGGCATGTCGTTTCTACAATTGCCGCCCGTTTTCGGCCCCGACAAATGGCTGATTCTTGAACGCTACCTACGGATGTTGCCCGACGACCTCGACGTGGCCGTTGAATTCCGCCATCCCGACTGGTTTAAACCGGCCATCTGGACGCAGACGCTGGAACGGCTCCACGCGTTGCATCGGCATACCTTGATTACCGACGTAGCCGGCCGGCGCGACGTGCTGCACATGGGGCTGAGCAGTCCCGTGCTGACGTTGCGGTTCATCGCCAACGAAGGCCACCGAACCGACTATAGCCGTAGCGACGCCTGGATCGAGCGGCTCAAAAAATGGTTTGACAAGGGGCTGCAAACGGCCTATCTGTTCATCCACGGCGGTGGCGACAACGACACCGCGCCCGAGCTGATTCGGTATTGGGTACGTCAGCTCAACGAACACTGCGACCTGCACCTACAGGAACCCGTGCTACAACCTCAGGTCGTGCAGGGAAGCTTGTTTTAATGGCCTTCGATAAACCAACGGCAGCTATCCATGCAACGTACCTGACGAGGTATAAAAAAAGCCCCGCTTGGGGCTTTCTGTTTTTGTAAATTGGGGGAAACTAGGCTGCCCGTGAACTCACCGCTTTGCGCAACGTACCCGGCCGGATGGCACGCGGGTTATTGGCCTCTTCAACCGCCTCATCAGAAACGGCACCCATATGCTGCGCCCGTTTCAGCACATAGTCGAACGGCAGGTTGAAGTAGTTGGCCACTTCACTACGGAACGAGTCGGGGAAACGCGACAGCCGGATACCGAAGAATTTTTTCATCTCGGCTTCGGGCAGCAGCGACGCCAGCCCTACACGCTCGGCTTCGGCCAGGAGCTCGCGGCGGTTCGCGTAAAGGTGTTCCAGCCCTACAGAGGCCGTCAGAATCGTCAGGAATAGGTTTTTGTACATGCCTGATAACTCAGCGGGCAGGATAATCCAGCCCTGTTCCCGGAACTTCGCCGAGAAGCCCGTCAGGCCTGGTGTGCCGCGCAGTTCGCCCGCGATCATGTCGGCGGGGAAAACCAAACGATCGTCTTGCTTCTTAAGCCGGTAGACGACCGCTTCCACGGGGCTTTTTTGAAACAGCAGATCGGCCGGAATCACGCGGGTGCTCTCCCACTGATCAGTCATACGCACGAACAGGGCCTCATTTTGCGGCAGGTTTTCGGGCGTACCCAGACTAACCAGCATCTGGCGGAAAGCGGCCAGAAAATCAATCTGAAGTTGACTCGGATGATATTTGGTGCGTGCCATAAGCGCGAAAAAGCCGGAGTGTCGCCCAATAGGCGTTCCGGCATTCATTAGTGTTGTTAGTAGGCTTAAACTGTAGAGTAAAGTTAACCTACACACGGCACATTTGCAAGCCCGCAACCCAACTGACTGTCAGAAAAATAAGGCTCCTGTAAGCACTTATTTATTGCTCGTTGAACCTGGCAACGTACCTGACTCATACTGCCTGTCCAGGTACGTTGTAAAGGCCGATTTTGTGTGTTAGTTTGGTTGTTGGGGCAAGGTTTTCAGCCACGCCAGATTGAAGCGGTAGTGCAGGCTGCTGCTTAGCACATGAATCAGGTTGTCGGGCGTTTGGGTCATGGCCAGATAGCCTTTCGGTTCGGTATGGGTCTTATCCATCTGGAACGCGCCCGTCCAGGCACCGCCGTTCAGGTAGCGCTCCTGCCCATCGGTGAGGAGTTTGACAATGGGCCAGGTTTTACCGTCGTCAAACGACAGGGCAGCATACATGCCAAACCCCTGATAGGTGTTACCGCCTGCCGTTTTGAACGACATACCGGCGGTCTTTTCGTCGGGATGATGCGTGAACGACACCAGCAGCAGCGGCCCTTCGTTGAGTCTTGACAACACTAGCCGCTGCCCACTCCAGACCGGCGGAAACGGCGACGGCGCGTAGGTCCAGGTTTTGCCCATATCGTGCGACAGGCTCATCGGCATCCGCAGCCCTGAACTGTCGGGGGCAGGAATGTCATTTTTACGACCGAAAGCCAGCAGATCGCCGTTGGTCAGTTGCACCACCCCGGCATGAATACCCGCAATAAGCCCGCCTGTCTCGCCCGCCCGGAAACCGGGCGTTTGTTCGCCTTCATACGGGTTGGTCCAGGTACGTCCCCCGTCCCGGCTGATGTGGATCGCCGTGCCGCCCGTTGGCCCCGGATCGGCGTCGGCGGGCTGCACCAGCCAGCCTTCTCTGGTCTGCATCATCCCCGCAATGATCTGATGGTGTTTGGTGTGCTCAGGGGCTATTAACGCGGGGGCCGTCCAGGTGGCGCCATTGTCGCGGCTGGTTCGCAGCACCATCGCCAGGTCCTGCCAGTCGCCGTCGGTTTCCACGCCGTTCGTGTGGTAGAGAGTGCCCTTGCCGTCGTGCAACAGCGAAGCCCCAGTCATATTCCGGTCGGGCACCTTGAAAAACTCCGCCGGTTCGTCCCACTGCCCGGCCCGAAATCGGCTCGAGAGCACGGTCATTTCGCGGCCACTTTCCTCATCCGTCGAAAACCAGATCGCCAGCAGATCACCGTTGGGGCACCAGGTAACCGCCGGTTGATGGTTATGGCTGTAGAAAGGCACCTTGCGCCCACAGTCGGGTTCAAGCACGTAACGCAGTGGTTCGTGAAAAATGGGTTTTGCCGGGTCGACGCGTGACCACAAGGCTTTCTGTTGCGAAATGGCGCGGGGATAAGGTGGAGGCACTGCAACCGGCAGCGGAGCAGACGCGGGCATCGGTGCCTGTACCACCCGAAAACCAACCAGCCAGTTTTTATCGGCGGGAATCATCCCCAACCGGTTGGCCGATCGCAGAAACATAACGGGCGTGCCGTGACTGCCGCCGCGCGTTACCCGATACAAGCCCGAGACCCGCCCAACTGGGTCGCGCTGTTGACCAGACTGGTATGGCCCATACCAATCGAGGCACCACTCTTCCACGTTGCCGTGCATATCGAACAGCCCCCACGGGTTGGCGGGCGTCTGCCCTACTCGCAGCGGCACAACCTTGGCCTCACGGCTGGTTGCCTGACTTTTATGGTAGGCCACCGGCAGCGAGTTACCCATCGAGAAATCACTGATACTGCCCGCCCGGCAGGCATACTCCCATTCGGCTTCGGTGGGGAGGCGGTAGGGCTTCCCTTCCTTTCTTGATAGCCAGGCACAAAACGAGACCGCTTCCGGGTAGCTCACAAACACAACGGCTTCGTCGTCACCCGCGGAGAAACCCCGCTTCCCTCGAAGTTGGCGGTGCGCCGGGTCGAAAGCTTCATACTGGGCGTTGGTTACCTCGGTAGCCCCCATCAGAAAGCCACTGGTCATTGTTACGCGGTGTACAGGGCTTTCATCTATGTCTTTGCCCTTGCGTTCGGAACCCATGTAAAACGAGCCCGCCGGAACTGGCACAAGCGGCATGCCCAGCGAATTGGTGGCCTGCGCCAGACAGGTTGTTGTAAAGGTCGATAGTAGTAAAAGCACAAGTAGCAATGCTCGGGTAATCATGCGGATGAGTAGTTGATCTCTTGAATCAGCTTAGACAAGCCGATAGAGCAATCTACACACAACCCGCTATTGCCTCCATCGTAATGGCTTCGTTATCCGGTCTGAAAAGCCTCTGATGCCCAGCAAGTACCACGCCGAACGTACCCAGCAACAACTTGTTTAAGTTTTTACACACAACGTTAAACAAATTTTTTGCACGCTACGTTGATCAAGTGGTAACGAAGCCGGGTGAACAGCGGCCCGAAAAACGGGGTTTTACCTTGTTTGCGTAGCGGTTGGCCTGTACTTTTGCGCGGTCTTGGCGGTCCCGTAAATTGGCGGGCACGTAGGGACTTAGTCTGGTGTTTTTCAACTGTATATCTGTCACAATAACCTATGTCTTGGGTAACCCAAACGTTAGCCAGTTCGCTGGGCCGGAAAGTGATAATGGCACTAACCGGCTTGTTTCTCTGCACATTCCTGATCGTTCACGTAGCGGGCAATCTGCAATTGTTTAAAGGCGATGAAGGGCGGGCGTTCAACGAGTATAGCTACTTCATGACGCACAATCCGCTGATCATGACGGTCTCCTACCTGCTGTACACGTCCATTATTGTTCACGCGTTGATGGCCCTCATCCTGACGCGCCACAATCAGGCTTCCCGCCCGGTAAAATACGCCTACCAACGCCCTGAAGCCAACAGCCCCTGGTCGTCGCGCAACATGGGTATTCTGGGAACTATCCTGTTGATCTTCATCGTGATCCACATGCGGACGTTCTGGTACACCATGCACTTTGGCCCCATTCCGGTAGCCGAGTATGATGGTAAGGAATACAAAGACCTTTACAAAATTGTGGTCGAGGCGTTCTCCAACTGGTGGTACGTGCTGCTGTACGTCATCTCGATGGGTGCGCTGGGCTATCACCTCGTTCATGGCTTCAAGAGCGGTTTCCAGACGCTGGGCCTCCGCCACAAAAAGTACACGCCCCTGCTCGAATTTCTGGGGATATATGTTTTTGCCATCTTGATCCCGGCTCTGTTCGCAGCCATGCCGGTTTATTTTTACCTGAAACACGTAGGTGTCATCGGATAATTAGCTTTCCTAACTACGAGCGTCTATGAACTTAGAGTCAAAAATTCCGGAGGGACCGCTGGCCGAAAAATGGTCGCGGCACAAGTTTAGCCTGAAGCTGGTCAACCCAGCCAACAAGCGTAAATATGAAGTCATTGTCGTTGGAACGGGCTTGGCTGGGGCTTCGGCCGCTGCGTCGCTAGCCGAATTAGGCTACAACGTGAAAGCCTTCTGTTTCCAGGATAGCCCCCGCCGGGCCCACAGCATTGCGGCACAGGGTGGTATCAACGCGGCGAAAAACTACCAGAACGACGGCGACAGTGTGTTCCGTCTGTTCTACGATACGATCAAGGGCGGCGATTACCGCGCCCGTGAAGGCAACGTCTACCGCCTTGCCGAGGTCAGCGTCAATATCATCGACCAATGCGTGGCGCAGGGTGTACCCTTCGCCCGTGAATATGGCGGACTGCTGGCCAACCGGTCATTCGGTGGCGCGCAGGTAAGCCGCACGTTTTACGCACGGGGCCAAACCGGGCAGCAATTGTTGTTGGGGGCTTATTCGGCCCTGAGCCGGCAAGTTGCCAGCGGCAAAGTGAAGATGTTCCCCCGCACCGAGATGCTCGACGTGGTGGTAGAAGGCGGCAAAACGCGCGGCATCATCACCCGCAACCTGGTAACGGGCAAAATCGAGTCGCACTCGGCCCATGCCGTTCTGCTTTGCACGGGTGGTTACGGCAACGTATTCTACCTCTCGACTAACGCGATGGGGTCGAACGTCACGGCTGCTTGGCGGGCGCACAAGAAAGGGGCGCTCATGGCCAACCCATGCTTCACCCAAATCCACCCGACCTGTATCCCCGTAAAAGGCAAGTACCAGTCGAAGCTGACCCTGATGTCGGAATCGCTGCGGAACGACGGTCGCGTGTGGGTACCGAAGCGCAAAGAAGACGCCGAGAAGATCCGGAAAGGGCAGTTGAAACCAACCGATCTGAAAGAAGAGGACCGCGACTACTTCCTGGAGCGCCGGTATCCGTCGTTCGGTAACCTGGTTCCCCGCGATGTGGCGTCACGCAACGCGAAATACGTGTGTGACGAAGGGCGCGGCGTAGCGGCGACTGGTCTGGCCGTATACCTCGACTTTGCCGATGCCATCAAACGCGACGGCCGCAAGACTATCGAAGCCAAGTACGGTAACCTGTTCGAGATGTACGAAAAAATCGTCGACGACAATCCGTACGAGACGCCGATGATGATCTACCCCGCCGTGCACTACACGATGGGCGGTCTGTGGGTCGACTACAACCTGATGACGAGCATCCCCGGCCTCTACGCGCTGGGCGAAGCTAACTTCTCCGACCACGGCGCCAACCGCCTCGGGGCTTCGGCGCTGATGCAGGGGCTGGCCGACGGCTACTTCGTAATTCCTTACACGCTTGGCGACTATCTGGCGACCATCGGTCCGGCCGATAAACTACCTGTTGATGCACCCGCCTTTAAAGAAGCTGAGCAGAGCGTGAAGCACATGATTGATCGGCTGATCAACAGCAAAGGCGAACGTACCCCGGAAGAAATTCACCGTGAGTTGGGCCACATCATGTGGGACTACTGCGGCATGTCGCGTACGGCTGAAGGCCTGAAGAAAGCTAAAGGGCTGATTCAGAACTTGAAGCGTGAATTCTGGACGAATATGCGCGTGGTAGGCGACGCCGAAGAAATGAACCAGGCCCTCGAACAGGCTGGCCGCGTGGCCGACTTCATCGAGCTGGGCGAACTGATGGTCGACGACGCCCTCAACCGGGAAGAATCGTGCGGCGGTCACTTCCGCGAAGAACATCAGACCGAAGATGGTGAAGCCCTGCGCGACGATGCCAACTTTGCCTATGTGGCGGCTTGGGAATACAAAGGCGACAATCAGCCCGAGGTGCTTCACAAAGAAGAGCTTGCCTTCGAAAACGTGAAACTGACACAGCGGAGCTACAAATAAAAAATTAATCAGTTCACTGTCTTCTGTCCGCTATGGCTTCGCCCACCCGACTGGGTATGTTAGCAAAGCAACAGCGGACAGAAGACAGAGGACAGTGAACTGTTGACAAATGAAAATCAACCTCAAAGTCTGGAGACAAAAAAACGGGAATGCGGCGGGCAAACTCGTTGAGTATAGCTTAGATAACATCTCGCCCGACATGTCGTTCCTGGAAATGTTCGACGTGCTGAACGACGAGTTGATGCATAAAGGCGAAGAGCCGGTGGCCTTCGACCACGACTGCCGGGAGGGTATCTGCGGCATGTGCTCGATGTACATCAACGGCCGGGCGCACGGCCCCCAAACCGGCGCGACTACCTGCCAGTTGCATATGCGGAGCTTTGCCGATGGCGACACCATTATTGTCGAACCCTGGCGGGCACGGGCTTTCCCGGTTATCAAAGACCTGATGGTCGACCGGGCTGCTTTTGACCGCGTAGTACAAGCCGGTGGTTATATTTCGGTAAACACCGGCTCAGCCCGCGACGCCAACGAAACGCTGATTCCGCGCCCCATTGCCGACGAAGCTATGGATGCGGCTCAGTGCATTGGTTGCGGGGCCTGCGTAGCCGCCTGCAAAAATGCCTCGGCCATGCTGTTTGTCGCCGCCAAAGTATCGCACCTGGCGGTGTTGCCACAAGGCAAAGCCGAAGCCACTCAACGTGCCGAGAAAATGGTGGCCCAAATGGACGCCGAAGGCTTTGGTGCCTGCTCGTTTACGGGTGCCTGCTCGGTTGAGTGCCCCAAATCGATCTCTCTCGACCACATTGCCCGCCTCAACCGCGAGTATCTGGGGGCGAAGGTTACGTCAGAAGCCATATAGCGGATCCGGCTTTGCAATTCATTCCAAAAAGCCCCTGTACCAAACAGGGGCTTTTTTACTTTATTTAGGGAATGAAATCCATCTGGCCCTTCCTGCTTTTCTGCTTGCTAAGCCTATCAGCGGGAGCGCAGGTCTTTCGTCTGGACAGCCTGCCAGCAGAGGGCGTATGGCTTGATAAAGGCTGGCGATGGCAGGCGGGGGACAACCTCAACTGGCGGGCGCCGGCATTTGATGACAGCCGTTGGGATACCATCCCGGCTTTTCCAGGTAGCGACAGCCTGCCCGGATATCGGCAACATCGCATCGGCTGGATACGCATAGCGGTGGAAATTAGCCCTCGTCTGGTAGCGCAGCCCATTGCCATACAGGTGTATCAACGAGGCGCTGCCGACCTATATCTCGATGGACAGCTCATCCGGCGGTTTGGCAGCATTGGCCCTGGCGGGCAGCTACAGAGGGCCGAGGCATCGTATACCGACGAATACACCATTTCATCAAAGCTTACGACCGGGCGGCATGTGTTTGCGGTGCGGCTGGCAAAGACAGATTTGCCAGGTTATGTTCCCTCCTCTGTTGACCGCACGGCCACTGTATTGGCTCTAAAGCTGGCACCGACAGCGGGACTGGTGAAGCAAACGGCCAACAGGGCCTTTTTAAAAGCCGCCAACACGTTTTGGGTGCTGGGTTTTTTTCTGGCTCTGGCCGTGGTCCATCTGTTTTATTTCATCTACCGGCGTCAGCGTGTGAGCCTGGTCTTCGTGCTGACGATGCTGCTGGGAGCTGCCTACATTGGCCTGATGGACGGCGTACGTTTCATTACCAATCCCGTGATGTGGGCCTGGCTGGCACTGATCCGGGGCGTGGCGCTGGCGCTTTACCTCATTAGCCTGTTACTTACCTACCATCTGTTGCTGCGCTTCCGGCTCAATATTTTCTTCTGGATAGGGAGCGTGCTGATGCTTGGCAACGTGCTGCTCGACGGCTACACCTCTTTCCGGCACGGCGATACGCTGTTTAGCATTGGTATATCGGCCATGTTTACGTCGGGAATGGCGCTCAGCATCCGGGCGGTAAAAGCCCGTCAGTCAGACGGCTGGGTGACACTCGGCTGTATGATTGTGCTGATCATGGCCATGACCACACAGCTCTTTGTCAATCTGCTGTTTCCGGCAGCGTTTGCCGCCTACGCAGCCACGCTTAATGAACTGACCAGCTTTGTTTTTTTGCTTACGGTGCCGCTTACCCTGGCGCTGTTACTAGCCCGCGAGAACGCCAAAACCAATCAGCAGCTAGCGCAGAATCTGGCCGAGGTAAAGCAGTTGTCGGCCGAAAAGGAAGACATTCTGACGCAGCAAAAAGCCTTGCTGGAGCAGCAGGTAGCCGAACGTACCCAGGCCCTCCGCCAGTCGCTCGACGAGCTACGTACGACGCAGCAACAACTGGTGCAACGCGAAAAAATGGCATCGCTGGGTGAATTGACGGCCGGCATTGCTCACGAGATTCAGAACCCGCTCAACTTTGTCAATAATTTCACGGAAGTCAGCATCGAACTCGCACAGGAATTGGGCGAGGAACGTACCCGACCCGAACGCGATGAAGCGCTGGAGACCGAACTGCTAACGGACCTGACCCAGAACCTGGAGAAGATCGGCCATCATGGTAAACGGGCATCAAACATCGTGCGCGGCATGCTCGAGCACAGCCGAAGCAGCACCGGAGAGCGGCAACCCACCGACCTCAACGCGCTGGCCGACGAGTACCTGCGGCTCAGCTATCACGGCCTGCGCGCGAAAGACAAATCATTCAACGCAAAGCTTGTTACGGAGTTCGACCCGACTCTGCCGCGGCTATCGGTGGTTGGGCAAGACATCGGGCGGGTGCTGCTTAACCTCTTTAACAATGGATTCTACGCCGTTCAGGAGCGGGCCCGGCAGGCCCCGGCGGGTTACGAGCCAACCATTTCGGTAAAAACCGAACAGCTGCCCAACTGGGTACGTATCCGGGTCAGCGATAACGGGATGGGCATTCCGACGGCGTTACGGGAGAAAATCTTTCAGCCTTTTTTCACGACAAAACCCACTGGGCAGGGTACTGGTCTGGGACTTAGCCTCAGCTACGATATCATCAGTAAAGGCCACGCCGGTACGTTGCGCGTGGAGTCGGACGAAGGCGTAGGAACGACGTTTGTGATCGAATTGCCGACTAAAACTAGTGTCACCGGTAATTAGTTTTCCAAAGCTCAACTTATTTTCCTCATATCCAGTTATCTATATATCAGATTAGTGAAAGTCGCGACACCAACTACGTTTTCTGTCGACCGGTGCTTACTAAGCGGATATCACTCATCAGCGGGGCCAACCCGCTTTTCCCCCCGGTAAATGGAGACTTTCAGCAAAAAAGAGAAAGAGAAATTACGTCAGAAAAAACGCAAAGACAAAGAAGAAAAACGCGAGGAGCGCAAAGCCACCGCGAAAAAAGGCCTTAGCCTGGAAGAGATGATGGTCTATGTGGACGAGAATGGTAACATTACCTCGACACCACCCGACCCCAAACGCCGACGCGACATCAACCAGGAAGACATCCAGATTGGGGTGCAGCGGCAGGAAGACCGCGAGGCAGAAGACCCGATCCGCCAGGGTGTGGTTACGTTCTTCAATGCCTCAAAAGGGTATGGCTTCATCCGCGACCTTAAGAGCCAGGAGAGCATTTTTGTGCACATGAACGGGCTGGTGGATGCCATCACCGAAAAAGATAAAGTGACGTTTGAGATAACCATGACACCCAAGGGTGCCAGTGCTATCGGCGTTAAGAAAGTAGCCGCGTAGACAAGGTGTCCCTACGTCAGAGTTTATCATCCTTCACGTTTGCCAATTATGAGCGACAAGCCTGTTTATACGTCCATCCCGCCTACTACCGATAATGTGTATTGGCAGCTGAAGTTTTCGGATGGAAAAACCAGCATCTACGTACCTCGCGACAAGGAACTCGACCGGAAACTGAAGATTAAATTTCAGGCCGAAGTCGCCAGCCGCACCGCGCTCAAACGCAAACGAGGCAACTAATCGACTTAGCTAGCCTGCATCTGACTGCACAAAAAAGCCAATTGGGCCGACCCAATTGGCTTTTTCGATTATTCGTCTCTGAGGCTTAAACGCCCACTTCGGTTTCTACCAGGTCGTGTTTCATCAGGTATTCGGCAATCTGCACGGCGTTGGTAGCGGCCCCCTTGCGCAGGTTATCGGCCACGATCCAGAGATTCAGCGTGTTAGGCTGGCTTTCGTCGCGACGAATCCGGCCCACGAAGACCTCGTCTTTACCGTGTGCCGTCAACGGCATGGGGTAAATTTTGTTAGCCGGGTCGTCCTGCACAACGACACCTTCGGCTTCGCTCAACAGGCGAGTTACCTCAGCCAGATCGAAATCGCGCTCGAATTCAATGTTGACCGCCTCCGAGTGGCCACCGATCGTCGGGATACGCACCGTCGTGGCCGTAACCCGGATCGAGTCGTCGCCCATAATCTTGCAGGTTTCCTTCACCATCTTCATTTCCTCTTTCGTGTAGCCATTGTCGAGGAACACATCGATATGGGGCAGCACGTTCAGGTCGATGGGGTGCGGGTATACCTTCGCTACCGACTCATCGCCGTTGCGTTCGGCAAACAACTGATCAACAGCGGCTTTACCTGTGCCCGTTACCGACTGGTAGGTTGAGACAACCACGCGCTTGATGCCGTATTTTTCGTGCAACGGCTTCAGCACCACCACCATTTGAATGGTCGAGCAGTTCGGGTTGGCAATAATCTTATCGGCGGCGGTGAGCGTATCGGCGTTTACTTCGGGTACCACCAGTTTTTTGGTGGGGTCCATACGCCAGGCCGATGAGTTATCGATCACCGTGATGCCGGCTTCGGCAAAACGCGGGGCCAATTCGAGCGAGGTGCTGCCACCCGCCGAGAAAATGGCAATCGCGGGTTTCCGGGCAATGGCTTCGTCGTAGCTGACCACCGTTACGGGTTTACCCTTAAACATCACCTGTTTACCCACCGACCGCTCAGAAGCAACGGGAATCAACTCGGTAACGGGGAAATTCCGCTCCTCCAGCACCTTCAACATCTCGCCACCGACTAAGCCTGTGGCCCCAACGACTGCGATTTTCATAGAAATTGTTCGGTTTTATTGAAAAATTGACCGCAAAAGTACGCTCATTTTTGGAGAGTTGTTCGTTTGGCTGGAATATATATACTGGCTTTTATAGCGTATAGATATGCTTAAAACGCAAAAATCCGACTTGCCTATGCAAGTCGGATTTTCATACATTACCAAACCTGTTAGTTCCCGCCGAAGAAATAGCTTAGCGAAATACCGAACGCAGAGTTTTTGATGGTCACGTTAGTACCACTGTTACTGGGTGCCAAATTAGCCAGCCCCGGTGAATAATAGGCACTGATGCCAAGTCCTGAATTTAATTCGTAGCCCGCTGAAATATTCAGTCCAAAGTCGAACCGTTTCTGCGCGTCTGAATCGTTGAAGTCCAGATCCTCGGTTTCGCTCTGCCCGTTAACGGTGACCGTTGCCTTTCCACTCAGGGCATAAGCAAGATAGGGCCCTGCCCCCAGCACTACATTACCATCACCCGCTTCGATAGAGTAGGCTAGTTGAATAGGTACTTCGAGGTAATTGATGACCGCTTTTGTTTCTCCATTGCCCCCGAAGGTTGATCCCAATAGTTTGAGGCCTTTCGTCGAGTAAAGCAGTTGCGGACGAATCGACAATTGGTCAGTAATCGGTGCTTTCAAAATAAGCCCGGCCTGGAACCCTAATAGATTCTCGCCATTGATGGATATCCCCGAGGAGGTAATCTTTTCGTTGGCAAATTGTAAGCTTCCTTTTAAGCCGATAGCTACCTGAGCCATTGACGATGTGATTCCGACGGCAGAAATAGCGGCGGCCAGAAGTAATCTTTTCAGCATACTGATTAGTGATTTGATAAACCAAGTTTTTATATCAGTTGCAACAATACACAAAAGGCCCAGCTTCACGCAAAAAGCTACCACTTTCCATTGCCTAGTTTACTAAACGTGCATGGATCCTTGCGTACAGTCGTGGGTACGTTGCCGTTGTCAAGCCGGTAGTTAATTGCCACCAAAAAAATAACCGACGGAGAGCCCAAATGCTCGGTGATAGGCGCCACCTGTGTTTGCGGCCGAACCTGTTGAGGGGATAGTGGAACCAGCGGCTAAGTTGGCCAGACCCAGCGAATAGTAGGCCGAGACGGTAATGCCCATCGGCAGTTCATAGCCAGCCGAAGCATTGAGGCCATAATCGATTCGTTTTTCGTCTGCCAGATCATCTTTCAGGGTCTTCCCGTCGAACGTGTTGCTAACCCCTAACAAATACGCGGCGTACGGACCAGCCCCCAGCATAACCCGGCCAGGACCCGCGTCGAGCCCGTACATGACCTGAACGGGTAACTCCAGAAAATTGTAGTTGAGTGTTAGATCCAGCTGATTAGGATCAACGCCTGTAGGAACACCACCAAGCAGACCGCCCAGATTAAGCTTAGTGCCTTTGACAGAATAAAGCAGTTGCGGACGGACCGACAACTGCTCCGACACCGGAATGTCGGCCATTACTCCCGCCCGAAAACCCAATCGCTGCTTGGAGTAGTCAGTATAACTAGTCGCTCCCTGCCCTTGCGAAACGCTGGCGACGATATTGGCGAACTGACCGCTGCCCTGTACTCCAAACCGAACCTGAGCGAATAAGGCGTTGGTCATCAGCATGCAGCTGACCAGTAGATAGATGACTTTGCGCATGAAGAAAAGTTGAGAAGATATTGATTTGCGTACTGACTAATCCTAGATAAGGCTCACACCAGTTTGGTAAGGGTTGTTAGCGTAACCAGCAAGGGCTCAACGTAACCTGGTGGCAGCAATACGATCTCGGCTATGTTCCTTATAAACTAAAACTGCTACCTAATTGCCTGCGCCAAAGAAGTAGCCCACTGTAAGCCCGAAGGTCCGGTTATAAGCGTTAACACTGCCGCTGATTGTGTTGGGGGTTTCTACACCGGTACTCATGTTGGCTAACCCTAATAGATAATAGGCCGAAAGGGTAAGTCCACCCGGTAGCTCATATCCTGCAGAAGCCGTGAGCCCATAATCCAGCCGGTCCCCATTGGCCAGATTTGCCTGTACTTTGTTTCTACTTTTGATGGTTGACTCGCTGGCACTTAGCAGATACGCTACGTAAGGGCCAGTTCCCGCAACAACCTGCCCAACGCCTATCTTCAGGCTGTATGTTACCAGAACAGGTATCTCGAGATAATGGTAATCTAACGTAGAATTGAAGTCATTGAGGTCAACACCCGTTACAGTCGATAAGTGACTGAAATCGAATTTTGACCCTCTAGCAGCATAAAGAAGTTGGGGGCGTAGTGCCCATTTATCCTTGAGCCGAATGTCGGCCATTATACCAGCTCGAAAGCCAACGATCGGTTTGAAAAAGTTAGTTTCAAAGGTAGCTAATGCCGGTAAGTCGGAAGGAGCAATAAGCTTGAAACTGGCTATTTGGCCGCTACCCTGAATACCAAATCGAACCTGCCCAAAAGAGCCGGTAGCTCCTAATAGCAGGAACAGGGTAAAGCTGTATTTTTTTTGCATAACGTTGACACCGATGAAACTAGGATCAGTTTATACTAGATATGGATTACTATAGTTTGGTGAGTGTTTTCGTTAGCTACAACACGGTTGGGTACGTTACTGCTACCTAATTACCAGCGCCAAAGAAGAAACCTAGCGAGAGGCCGAAAGCGCGGGTATTAGCGGTGCCAGCCCCGTTGATGCTCAGCGACGGCGTAGCCCCGCCCGACGAGGATACACCCTGATCGGAGGACAGGTTAGTGAGGCCGTGTGAGTAATACACCGACGCCGTGATACCCATCGGCAACTCATAGCCAATCGACGCCTGCGCGCCTAGATCGATACGTTTGGCGCCGGTCAGGTCAACATCTTGTGTATCACCCGAAAACGTCACGTTGGCGTTGAGCAGGTAACCCACATAGGGGCCAACACCCAGCACTACCCGCCCCGGACCGGCGTCGAGCCCATACATCGCCTGGATGGGTAGTTCGATGAAATTGTAGTTAATCGGAGCCTGAAACACGCTTTTATCGACACTGCCGATACCACTTAGTAGGCTGCTCAAATCGAGCGTCGTGCCTTTTACCGAATAAAGCAGTTGGGGCCGCACCGACAGGTAATCGGTGATAGGGATGTCGGCCATCAGACCCGCCCGGAAACCAAACTTGGGTTTTAGATACGCTGATAGATCCGACACAATCTGCCGCCCGCCCACGGGTGCCGTTACGGCAATATTGGTCGACTGACCGCTTCCTTCAATACCAAACAGCACCTGCCCAAAACTGGTGAAGGCACTCAATAAACCAACGGTGGATAAGAGGTAAATTTTCCGCATGTACTTGCATTACTGATGAAACAATAATGCAAACTAATTGGCTGTTTCGTAGAAAAACAATAAACCAATTTATGATTTTTCGCTTATAAAAGCCCACCAATTTACTTGCATTGGCTCGACACAGGCAGCCAGCGGTACGTCGGTAGGCTCGACGGCATCTATGCGGGGGGTAGCCGGAAAAAACGACAGGCCGATGGTGGGGCAGGTGGGCGGAAGCTGGGCCAGAAACCGGTCGTAGTAGCCACCACCGTAACCTACCCGATGCCCCTGCGTATCGAAGGCCAGCAATGGTACCAGCACCAGCGTTGGCATAGGTACGTTGGCGGTCAGCGCTCCTTCTGGTTCGGGAATGCCCCAGCGGTTTTCGGTCAGGATCGTATCGGGGGTAAGCCGAAACGAGGTTAGCGTGTGCGTTGCCGGGTCGGTAATCGACGAGAGCACTACGACTTGCGACCACTCGGCCCAGATACGCCGGATGATAGGCCAGCTGTCCACTTCGTTCTGCCGACGGATGGGCAGGTACGTATGCAGCACTGCGTCAGGTACGTTCAGGTACGTTCGAATCCGATCGTCGGCAAAAAACCGATCGGCCAATTGCTGGCTTATAGCTGCGACGTCATCGGGCGATAGTTCGGCGCGGCGGGCTTTATAGTACTGGCGAATCTCGGCCTTTGTCATGATCCGTTAGCCCCTTACCAGCTTCTTTTCTTTAAGATAATCGTTGGTCAGTACAGGTTTATCGGGGTTCAGCACGACCTGTTTCAGCACTTCACAAACAAACAGTTCATGGTCGCCGGCGTCGATACTGTCGAGCACGCGGCATTGCGCGTAACCAACGGCTTCCGTCAGGTAAGGGCAGCCTCGTTCGTCGAGGGCATGGGGCAGGCGCACGAATTTGTTTTTGTCGCGCCCCGACTGCTGCCCGAGCTTGCGGATTAGGCCCGTTTGGTCCTGCGCCAAGAGGTTCACGTTGAGCAGGCCGCTTTCGCGCACCAGTTCGATCGTATAATCGACTTTGTAGAGCGCCACCGCCAACCGACCCCCGCCCAGCGCCGTCTGCATGACCCAGGTGGCAATGTTGGCGTTGCGCCGCTCACCCGACGACGTCGTTGCTGCGGTCGTAATCGAGTGAACGTCGTAATTCTTGAATTTGTGTAAACGCTTCATAATACAATAGGAACACGGATGAAGCGGATCGGGTGAATAATCACAGATTTATTCTTTTTGATAATGCAGTTGGCTAGTATCTATGAACAAGCTATCTGCAAACATCTGCCGGATCCACTTCATCCCTGTTCCGTTTTATCTCAAAAATCAGCAAGGCCAGCACAGGTACGTATTCGACGAGAAGCAGGACCGGTTTTTCATAGACGGGGCTGTATTGATAGGCGGCGTAGGACACCCAGATGAGACCCGACCAGAGCAATGGGTAGCGAAACGGGCGCGCGGTATCCGTTGCCGTAAAGACCGCAGCCGCCACCAGTGAGGTGATGTACCAGGGGTGTACCGTTGTGGCCATCAGAAAGTAGAGCGTCAGCATCCAGAGTGCCCGAACCGCCACCGGCACCCGTCGCCCCAGCCGGTTGAAGGCAATCAGTAACAAGCCGCCGGTGGTCAGCAACGACAGCCAGCCCCCGATGCTACTGAGCCAGTTATAATCGTAAAACCAGTATCCCGCCGCCCGAATAAGGTAATACAGGCTGGCGTTGAACTCGAACTTCCGAAAATACAGGTCGATGCTCATGAACATGTGCTGCACCATGTCGAGGTCGAAAAAGGGGATGAACAGCAGGGCTACCAGGCCACCCACCAGCCCGCTATACAGCATTCCCCGCCGCCAGCCCAACTGCGTGATAGCCAATGGCAGCAGCATCAGCGGGATCAGTTTAGTGCAAACACCCAGCGCAAACGCCCCGGCCGACAGCCCCATCCGGCTTGCCGCTGACCGGGGCGTTGGGGTCGGACGTACCCAGAGCCAGATCGCCAGCAGCACGAAGCCGATCATCATACCTTCAAAATGAACGTTGCCCGTCAGTTCCAGAATCACCAGCGGGTTGAGGGCGTAAAGCAGGGCCAGATTGGGGTCTTTTTTGTAATGTATCAGCAGTTTCACCATCAGCCCTATCGTCCCGATTTCGGCGAGGATAATCAGGCTGCGCATCAGCACCACGCTACCCAGCAAGCTGTTTGGCGATGCCCAGGCCGCCAGCGCAAAAATGGCTTGGTTGACAGGCGGATATACCGTGAAATAGTTGGGCGAATTGAGCAACGCATACAGGCTGGCGTCGATCGGGATAGTAGGTCCGGCCCCACCGGCCATCAGTTCAGACGGCAAATACCGAAACGGGTTCACGCCACTTAGCAGCAGGCGACCATCCCAGATAAAGCGGGCATAATCGTCGGACAGCGCGGGGAGCGCTCCGATCAGCAGCAGCCGAAACAGCAGGGCCGACCCAAACAGGAACCGATCGGGTTGGGGGTGCAAGGCCAGCGGCACGGTCGCCTCCAGCAGCGGCCGAACGCGCAGGTTATAGCCCCAGAAGAGCAGGAAGTAAAGACCAATCAGCCCCGAAAACTGTGTACGGGCAATGGTGTAACCCAACAAGCCAAACAGGCAGGCCGACAGCAACAGCCAGCCCCAGCGAAGAAACAAGGTATTCGTCATTTGCTGCGCGTTAGTGGTCGCTGGTCAGGGTGGGTACGTGCCGCGTAACCGATACGGGCAGGGAACCGACCAGCAACGCTCAGGCGGGCGTGTAGCGGCGCACGGTATGCAGCAGCGAATATACGAACACCGTGCCGAAGCCGACGGTCAGCATCCAGTGGAAAAACAGCATCCGGTAATCGTGCAGATGAAGACCCAGCGCAATCCCTGCGATGAAGTACAGCATCATGCCTCCTTCCAGCAAGGTTAGCCAGGGGAGCCCCTGCGTGATGTAGACATTGCCCCGCCAGTTATCCGAACCCTTCTGCACGTTGAATTTGGGCGTGCGGACAAACGGCGTTTTACGGCCAATGTATCCTTCGATTACGGCAATGGTGTTGTGCAACGACAGCCCCATCATCAGCGACGAATACATGGGGAAGAACCAGATAAACGCCGCGGCTCCAACGCCCGACTGCCGACGGGTAAGCCAGAAGGGAATGCCGTAGAACAGAATCAGGATGACCAGATTGAGCTGGAAAAAATTGATGAGGTAATACACCGTATCCCACTCGGGGTGGCGGCTGCGGATATACAACACCGGCACACTCAGCACGGCCAGCATAAACACCAGCAGGAAAGTAGAGCTACTGAACAGGTGAAAAAAGGCGTGGAGTTTGTTTACCAGCGGCACACGAGGCGAGCGCAACACGCTCATCATCAGCCGTCGGGCACATTCGGCGGCGCCCTTCATCCAGCGGTATTGCTGCGATTTGAGTGCATTCATCGCCACGGGCAATTCGGCAGGCGAGCCTACATCTTCGCGGTAGACGAACTTCCAGCCCTTTAGCTGCGCTCGGTAGCTCAGGTCGAGGTCTTCGGTAAGGGTGTCGCTGCTCCAGCCGCCGGCGTCGTAAATGGTTTGCTTGCGCCACACCCCGGCCGTTCCGTTGAAATTCATAAACAGATCGGCAGCATTACGCCCCCCCTGTTCGATGAAAAAGTGAGCATTCAAGCCAAACGCCTGCAACTGAGTCAGCAGCGAGTAGTCTTCGTTGAGGTGCGTCCAGCGGGTTTGTACAATACCCACCTTTTGATTGCTAAAATGCGGCACCGTTTTGATCAGGAAATCGGGGTCGGGCACGAAATCGGCGTCGAAAATGGCCACGAATTCACCCATCGCCCGGTCGAGGCCATACGCCAGCGCGCCTGCTTTAAAGCCAACCCGTTCGGGGCGACGAATCAGTTGAATATTGACGCCCCGTTGCTGGTACTCGACCACCTTCTTTTCACTCAGCAAAATCGAGTCGTCGGTCGAGTCGTCGAGCACCTGAATCTCCAGCTTATCGGCGGGATAATGCAGCGCGGCCACGGCGTCGATCAGCCGTTCCACCACGTAGCGTTCGTTGTAAAGGGGCAGTTGTACCGTTACTGTGGGCAACGAGTGCCAGTCGACCGAGCCGGGCATAATGATCTTCGCCTTCCGCTGCCGACCCGACCGGAGGTAAATCACAATGAGACTAAGTTGCCCGAGGTTATACGCAAACAGCAACAGAAGAATGGTTGCGTATAGGGCAATGATGAGCGATTCCATAAACAGACAACCAAGGTCTGACGAGTCTATAACGTTAGATGGCAGCGCTACCGATACCGAAAAATTGTGCTCAAAATCTTGTACCCGGCCAGCACCGTGCCTTTCAACGTACCTGAGATCTTCGAGTGACCAATCCGGCGGCGATACCGCACCGGCACTTCCCGACAGCGGAGGCCTAACTTGGCCGCTTTAAGTTGCATTTCCACCGTCCAGCCGTAGGTCTGATCACGCATATCGAGGGCCAGCAAGCTATCGAAGCGGATCGCCCGGAACGGACCCAGGTCGGTAAAGCGCACGTCGTACAGCCAATCCATCAGCCGGGTAGCCAGCCAATTGCCAAAAACCTGCTGCGGTGTCATGGAGCCCCGCTGCCGTTGCCCCAGTGCCCGCGACCCAATCACCAAATCGGCCTGATCAGCGAGCAGCGGCGCTACCACCTCGGTCATGTCGGTTGGGTAATCGGAGTAATCGGCATCGAGAAAAACGACGATGTCGGGCTTTTGTTGGCGATTTCGAGCGTAGGCGATACCCCGCAGGCAAGCCCGCCCGTATCCCTGCACGGGTTCGTCGAGCACGGTGGCGCCAGCGGCGGCCGCCTGCACCGCCGTTTGGTCGTTGGAGTTGTTGTTAACAACGATGACTTCGCTCACCAGTCCGGCGGGAATTTCACGAATAACCTGGCCTACGGAATTCTCTTCATTAAAGGCCGGGATGATGACGACGATGACGGGCGGTACAGCTGGATTCACAAGGATATATACAACAAAACCGCCGTAAAGGTGTCGGTGGCTCCACTCCTACCGGCTTTTCCTGCCTATTGCCACCTCCGCTGATGCAACCACTCGCCAAGTGAGTACCGACCGGCCCCGTTGAGCAATAGAAACAGACTGATTACCCAG
Source organism: Fibrella musci (assembly GCF_041321105.1). Classification (NCBI taxonomy): domain Bacteria; kingdom Pseudomonadati; phylum Bacteroidota; class Cytophagia; order Cytophagales; family Spirosomataceae; genus Fibrella; species Fibrella musci. Next base: position 889,865 of record NZ_JBGGWD010000002.1, read on the forward strand.
AGGTTGAGCGACGGAAACGTAGCCTCATAGCTGTCGCCTATGCTGACGTGGGCCAGCATGACCGCCACCGTGAAGTTAATCAACAAAAACGCCGACGCCAGCCGGGTCTGGTAGCCAAGCACCCATAACAACCCGCCAATCAGTTCGGTGTAAATCGCCAGATAAGCCCCGACCGTCGGGAACGGAAACCCGATCGTACCCAGATAACCCATGAACTCGGGCATTTTTACCGACGGCGACGAGGCATAACCCCAGGCCCCACTAATCAGCTGATATCCAAAGGCCAGCCGGATGGCCAGCACGCCCAAATCACGATGTAGTTGCATAATGGTGTTAACTTAATTTTCCTTTCAGATCAGCCATTTCGGAGGCGGGCGAGGCCCCTTCGTAGAGAATGCGGTACACGGCTTCGGTGATGGGCAAGGATACGTTGTGCTCCTGATTGATGGCGTGAATACTCCGGACGGCGTAGTAGCCCTCGGCAATCATGTTCATCTCCATCTGCGCCGACTGAATGGTGTAGCCCCGCCCGATCAGGTGGCCAAAGGTACGGTTCCGACTAAACGGCGAATAGGATGTTACCAGCAAATCGCCCAGATAGGCCGAGCGGCTCAGGTCGCGCTGCATGGGGTACGTGGCATCGACAAACCGCCGAATCTCCTGCATGGCGTTGGAGACCAGCACGGCCTGAAAGTTATCGCCGTAGCCCAGCCCGTGTGTAATGCCGCAGGCCAGTGCGATGATGTTCTTCATCACGGCGCTGTATTCAACGCCATACAGATCGTTGAGCGGCGAGGCCTGCACGTAGCGGCACGTGAGCAGTTGGGCTACCTCTTCGGCGCAGTGCGTACCGGCGCTGGCGATGGTGAGATACGATTGCTTTTCGAGGGCCACTTCCTCGGCATGGCAGGGGCCGGCAATGCAACTGATCTTGCCGCTGGGTACGTCGTAGACGTCAGCGACCCAGTCGGTCACCAGCTGGTTGCTGGTAGGAATCATGCCTTTGATGGCCGAAATAACGCTTTTACCTTCGAAATGGCTGGCCTTCAGGCCTTTCAACGCATCGGCGATGAAAGCCGCTGGCACGGCCAGAATTACGTAGTCGGCATCCCGGATGGCCTCCCGAATCTTGGTGCAGACCTTCACTTTGCGCGTGTTGATCTGTACGTCGCTGAGGTAGCTCTTGTTGTGATGAAAGCGTTTGATGTGCTCGGCATCGGCCTGACTACGGAGCCACCAGCGAATGCTGACGTTGCCTTCCGACAAAATTTTGACGAGTGCCGTAGCCCAGCTACCGCCGCCAATCATGGCGAAGCGAACAGGTGTTGAGGGTTTCATACCGCAAAAAAAGACGAAAGTCTGGAAAGTCTGTTTTCGACCTGTCCGGGCGATCACCCAGTCAGGCATCAGCGCTCACCGGGTTTTAGCGCTTTTTTGAGGCACTAATTGTTATTCTATTGGCGTTGTAGGATATGCGTATGAGATATGTTCGTGTCGTAGGGTTGGTGAGTATGTGGCTCCTATCCCTAATAAGCTGTAACCGATCGGCCCTTCCCACAACCAAAACCGCCGACGCTAAAAAATCAACCGTTGCCCCCCTGCCCGAAGCAGCACAATGGCGGGCCAAACGCCAGACAGGCATCGATTTCGTGGCTGCTGGCATTACGCCAGCCGAGTGGTCGATGGACATCGATTTTTCGCGGCAGATTCTGTTCAAACCGTATAGCAGTGCCGCCCTGGTAGCCGAGATGCCCAAGCCGCAGCCCATTGGCAAGCGGAGTGGTGTATTGCTCGATGCGCGCGTTGGTCCCGGCCTGGTGGCTACCGCCAGCCGCAAGACTTACGCCGCCAATCGCCCCAGCCGTATGAAGGTATATATCGAGCCAACGGCCGCCCGCGATAACCTGACGGGGCGTACCTACGCCTACACCGTGCGGGTGGATGCCAACGGTCGGCGATATCTGGGCTATGGTTCCTTCATCAAAGGCAGCGACCGCCTCGACGGCATCTGGACGCTTGAAACCTTCAAAGGGCAGCGGGTGCGGGCCGGTCAGTTTCCCAGCAACGAACTGCCTCAGCTGATGATCGACCTGAATGATAATAAGGTGGAAGGCACCACAGGCTGCAATAAGCTGAAAGGCGAAATCATCGCCGATGGTGATCACGTGCAGTTTACCGTGAAAAACACGACGAATAAAAAGTGCGCCAATTCGTTTGAGGAGACGTACCTGGAAGCGCTTCAGCAGTCGACCCTTTTCCGTATCGGCAAAGATCGCCTGACGCTGCTGGCCAACGGGCAGTATGTGATGACGCTGACCAAAGCTCAGTAACCGGTCGAACACCGGTAATGGCTTCGGTTGTACATTCGTTCGGTATTTCTGCCCGCTGAACCCACTCTGGCTTTGCTTTACACCGTTACCGAACGCACCACGCTGCGCCGTGCCAGCGATGCCCCCAACGGACCATCGTTGCCCGACGAATTGCTGCTGCCCGACGAGGCGTTCGATACGGTGAAACAACTAGCCGCCACGCTGCCCGACGCCGATGGCCTGCTGACCTACTCACTCCACCGAAACCGCGAGATGATTCGGCTGCGTAACTACGTGGGTCTGCTCGAGCTGCGCGGCGGGCTTACATTCGATATACAGCCGCGCGTGGGCTACCTGCCTTCCTTGCTGCGGCACCTGACTGACCCACCCTTTCGGTATATCAATACGGCCCACAGCGGTCCCAGCCCGTTGCCGCTTTGGGAGGTATTTATTGATGCCTTTCTGCGGGAAACGGCGCAGGCGCTGAGCGGCGGTCTGGCCCGCGCCTACGTAACGCAGGAGGCCGACCTGCCTGTCTTGCGCGGCAAGCTGCGCCTCGCCGACCAACTTCGTCAGTACCGCCCCGATCAGCTGGCCGTTCGCTACGATGACCATACGCCCGACATTGCTCCTAACCGGCTGCTGAAATTGGCTTTGCTGCACGTTGCACAACGTACCCGGACTACCAGCAACCAGACGCGCTGCCGCCAATTGCTGGGTACGTTGGCCGACGTATCGACCCCGGCCCACAACCCTAATCGGCCGGGCGGGCTCGCGCCATTGCTGGCATCGCTGCATCAGGTCGGCCAGACCAGTCGGCTGCCCCGCACCTACGAACCGGCGTTGCGGCTGGCCGGGTGGCTACTGGGCGGCCGGGGAGCCAGCCTCTGCGAAGGCCCACAGGTATCGGCCTGCCTGCTGTTTCCAATTGAGCGGGTATTTGAGCAGTACGTAGCCGCGGGGTTCCGGCGGGTGGGTGCCGAGGTACAATCGGCCTCGGCCCATTTGATCGACGAGCACGAAGGCCAGCCCCGGTTCAAGCTTCGCCCCGACCTGTTGCTACGCCGCAACGGCCAGACGATCATCCTCGATACGAAGTGGAAGACAATCAACGCTCAGGACACCAACGGCCACTACGGCATCGATCAGGCTGATTTGTACCAGTTGTATGCCTACGGCAAAAAATACGACGCTACCCAACTGGTGCTGATCTACCCCGCCCACGAACACTTCCGGCAACCGCTGCGGGTTTTTGGGTATGATCCGTCACTCCGGCTCTACGTGGTGCCTTTCAACCTGGACAACCCGCTGATGGACGAAGTAGACGCCGTGCTGGCCGCGATCGAATCATAACATAATCCGCCGTAGAGACGCAATCCCTTGCGTCTAACCATCAAGATTACGCCGTTACGCACCAGCCGTCAGGGCCAGATACACGCCGTTTGTCCAGCCAAAGCCATCCTGGTTGGGATACTCGCCGCCACCTGTGGTAAGAGCCGCATCGACCACGTTGTATTTCTCCATCATCTTACCCGTCGCCCGGAATACCTTGTCGTTGAGGGTGAGCCACCGGTCGCGGCCTTCGTGGGCCGTTTGCGTAAAGCCATAGTTGATCAGGCCCTTGTACACAACCCATTGCAGAGGGGCCCAGCCATTGGGCCAATCCCATTGTTGCCCCGTTTGTCGCAGGGTAGTTACCCAACCACCAGCTTGCAGAAAATCGGCGCGGAGCCGGTCGTGCACGCGAGCTGCCTGTTCGGGAGTCGCAAATTGGCAAAAGAGCGGAAAAGCGGCGGCGAGCGTTAGGGCGGGGGTTAGTCCATTAGCATCTATATCGTAGTCGTGGAAAAAGCCCGTTTCGTCGTTCCAGAACGTACCCAGAACAAGCGATTGGCGGTCCGCCGCCACTTGCGTAAAGGCTTCCTGTTTCGCCGTATCACCCATTATCCCATAGGCTCGGGCCAGCGTTTGTTCAAGCGTGTAGAGCAGACAGTTCAGGTCGACGGGTACGATGTCGGCGGCGCGAATCGTTGCCATCTCCTGTTCGTCGGCAAACCACCGGCTACTGAAATCCCAACCCGATTCGCAGGCCGCCCGGATATGGGTATAAAGGGTTTCGGGCAACGTACCCAGCTGCTGGGCGTCGGGCGTCAGTTCCAGTTCCTGCCGATACGATTCGGGGCGGGGCGTGGGCGATGGATCCCAATGCCGATTCAGGATGGCTCTATTGGGCAGGCGCACGACCCGTTTACCAACCGGGCTGTCGGCCGAGAGCGCATCGGCACCCAGCATCCAGAAATCATACTCGCGTTGCAGTTGTGGCAGGTACGTTGCCAGCACGTCGGGACCATCTATCTCGGCCAGCAGTTGCACCATCAGCCCGAAAAACGGCGGTTGCGACCGGCTCAGAAAATACGTCCGGTTGCCATTAGGAATGAACCCGACGGTGTCGATGAGATAGGCGAAATTGGCAATCATATCCCGGATCAGGTCCGTGCGGCCCGATTCGCGCAGGCCAAGCATTGTGAAATAGCTGTCCCAATAGAAGATTTCGCGAAAACGCCCACCCGGCACCACATACGGGTGCGGCAGCGCCACGCGTGAATCGTTCGGCACAGGTACGTCGGCGGGGCGCGTGAGCCGCTCCCACAGCCGGTCGATATGTGCCGACGTGCTCAACCGGGTATCGCTGACATAATCGGTAGCGGGGCGTTCGGGCAGCGTAAAATGAGCCAGCACAAACGCCGACAGATCAAAATCGGGCTGTTGGCGGGCCTGTTCGTAGGCCGCTTCAATCACGGCCGGCTCGCCTTTGGGTATGCAATCGACAAACGTTTTCTGGTCAGGAAAAACCCGACCCATTTGCACGTCGTGGAAAAGAGACATAGAAACGTGGTTTTACCGCAATGGCACGACGGACGACGCGCAGGACGGACCCAATAAATTATATACTTTCTTCAATACGGGTAAGGCCCGAATGGTTGCGTTCTTTGCGTAATCTTCGCGTCTTTGCGGTAAAAATTCTCCACCATGCGCATAAAGCTTTCCCTCTTTCTCAATTACGTCGTGTTTGCGATCCTGCTCAACAGCGTTGGGACGGTGATTTTACAAGTACAAAACAACTACGGTGTATCGGCCACGGGCGCGTCGGTGCTCGAAGCGTTCAAAGACCTGTCGATTGCGTTTGTTTCGTTTGCCGTGGCTTCCTACATAACCCGTATCGGCTACAAACGAGCCATGCTCACGGCGCTGGGGTTGGTTACCGTTGCGTGTCTGCTTATGCCGCAGGTGCCCGCTTTCTGGACAACCAAGCTGCTCTTTGCCGCTGTCGGTGCCAGTTTTGCGCTAATTAAAGTCTCGGCCTTCGCCACGATCGGCCTTGTCACGCGCGACGCCGACGAACACGCCAGTTTCATGAATTTTCTGGAGTCGATTTTTATGATCGGCGTGCTGTCGGGGTATTTTCTCTTCAGCGCCTTTGTGGATAGCACGCAACCCCAATCGGCCAGTTGGCTGCGGGTGTACTACGTGCTGGCCGCCATTTCGGGAGCCGCTTTTTTATTGCTCCTGACCACCCCGCTCGACGAGTCGCAGGTACGTTCGGGCGAAACAGCCGTGGGGCTGAACAACATGGCCGATATGCTACGGCTGGCTATTACGCCCGTGGTGCTGGTATTCGTGCTGACGGCCTTTACGTATGTATTGATGGAGCAGGGCATCATGAGCTGGCTACCTACCTTCAACAACAAATACCTGAAACTGCCCGCGTCGCTGAGCATTCAGATGGCGAGCATTCTGGCGGCGAGTACGGCGCTGGGGCGTTTCTTGGCTGGTTTTATGCTACAGAAAGTATCGTGGTACTGGCTGCTGATGAGCTGCTTGGTAATTGCGGGCGGGTTGGTGCTGCTGGCACTTCCCCTGGCCGAACAGGCCGCGAACCAAGCTGTCATGAACAACGACTACGGTTGGGGCGACGCGCCCGTGGCGGCGTTTATTTTCCCTCTGATCGGGCTATTCATCGCGCCTATCTACCCGGCCATCAACTCAGCGATTCTGAGTAGCCTGCCCCTGCGCCAACACGGGCCGATGGCGGGGCTGATCGTCGTGTTTTCGGCACTGGGTGGCACCACAGGCTCACTCATCACGGGTCGTGTGTTTGAGACTTACGGCGGACAAACGGCTTTCTACGCCTCGCTGGTGCCGATTACGTTGCTCTTAATCCTGCTCACCGTCTTCCGGCGGATGCAGTCGCGGGTTGCTCCGCCAGTGGCTTAATAGCCCCAAGCGAGCAGCCCACCATCGAGGGCAAGTACCTGCCCGGTGATGTAGCTGGCGGCGGGCATGCTCAGGAACGATACCGCCGAGGCGACTTCCTCGGGTTCGCCCACGCGCTTCATTGGCGTGCGGGCCAGAATACCAGCCAGTTTATCGGGGTTGTCGAGCACGGGCGCGGCCAACGGCGTCCGGATGTACCAGGGCGCTACGGCGTTGACCCGGATACCATCGGTAGCCCACTCCACGGCCAGATTGCGCGTGAGCTGGTTGATGGCTGCCTTGCTCATGCCATAAAGCGAACCGCTGCTCGTATGGGTTTGGCCCGACACCGACGAGACGAACACAATGCTGGTCTGGCCAACGGCTTTCAGCAGTGGGTACGTTGCCTGCGAGAGTTCGTAAGCCTGCCGCAGGTTGGTGTTCATCACGTAATCATAATCGTCGGCCGAGTAGTCGGCGGTGGATTTGCGCACGTTCGTACCGACGTTGTTGACCAGCACCGTGATGCTGCCCCAGCCGTCGCGCACGGTCTGCACCAGTTTTTCGACCGCGTCGGGCTGGCTCATATCGATGGCGAGGCCTTCCACGGTATAACCCTGCTGCCGGTAGTCGGCAAGCTGCTGCTGAAGCAGGTCGTTGTCGCGGGCAACCATAAACACGGCCGCGCCGAGTTGCAGAAATTGCCGGGTGATGGCTTCACCAATGCCTTTGGTAGCCCCGGTGACCAATGCCCGCTGGCCCTGTAGTGAGAATAAGGTGTTCATCGAATCAGTTGTTGTGTGTGGGTAAACTTAACGGCGTTGGGATAGCGTATCGTACAATCCTTTGCCAAAAACCAGCACCACCAGCCCCGGTAGCAGGATGGCTCCCGCCCGAAAACCCGAGCCGGTCAGTTTGTATACGCCCGAATTGAACTGCCCTACACTGGTAATAAACCAGTAGCCGCTCAGTACGAGTAGCATCAGTAGTAACGCCAGTGACACAGCGCGCCCGGCCCGGCTACCCACCCAGGCCAGCAAAACGGCTAGCCCGACTACGGCCGCCACGGTACCCAGTGCCCGGGGAAAGGTTTTGAGGTAATTATAATCATAGAAAAAGATGCCCGCGCGCCCCAGCAGATTGGGGTGCGACATGAGCCAGCCGTCGAGCAGAACAAGCACAAGCAGCAGCACGTAGAAGAAGGGGTTTTTCATTGTTCGCAAAGGTTCAGCCAGCCGCTCAGAAATGCAACCCACGCACTCAGGTTCAAGTCACCAAAATGCGACGCGGCATTGCCGTTGTCCAACTATATTTGGTGAATTGTCCTAAACTACCATGACGAATCGACTGCTGCCAGCACTGGCCCTCCCTCTTGTGGCAGGGCTGGCGTTTACCTTCCTGCCAACTACACGGATGGCCGGGCCACGAGAGACAGACCCGCCCATCAAAACCGCTGGCGTCACCAATTGGTCCGATTACCTCGGTGGTCCCGACCGGACGCATTACTCGTCGCTAACGCAGATTACACCCGATAACGTACAAAACCTGCGCGTAGCCTGGACCTACGACGCCCCCGATGCCGGGCAGATGCAGTGCAACCCGATCATTGTCGATGGCGTGCTGTATGGGGTAACGGCTGCCGTGCAGGCCTTTGCGCTCGATGCGGCCACAGGCCGTGAACTGTGGCATTTCGACGGCGACAAGCTGAAAGCGTGGCACAGCACGAGCCGGGGCGTCTCCTACTGGCAGTCGGCCGACGGCAGCGATCGGCGCATACTGTATACGATGGGCAGCTACATCTACGCCCTCGATGCCCGCACCGGCAAAACCGTTCCCACCTTTGGCGAAAACGGCCGACTCGACCTGCACACCGGTTTGGGCGATACCAATAAGGACAAGTTTATCATCTCCAATACGCCGGGCGCCATCTACCAGAACCTGATTATCATGCCCGTGCGGGTGTCTGAAGAAGCGGGGGCCGCACCGGGCTACATACGCGCTTTCGATGTACAAACGGGTCGACTGGCCTGGACGTTCCGTACCATCCCACACCCCGGCGAGGCGGGCTATGAAACCTGGCCTAAAGACGCCTACAAAAACCCCGACATTGGCGGTGCCAACTGCTGGGCGGGCATGGCCGTCGACACCAAACGCGGGATTGTCTTTGTGCCCACGGGGTCGGCCTCCTATGATTTTTACGGCGGCAACCGCAAAGGGCAGAACCTGTATGCTAACTGCCTGCTTGCCCTCGACGCCAACACCGGCAAGCGACTCTGGCATTTTCAGTTTTTTCACCACGACATCTGGGACCGCGACTTGCCCTCGCCCCCTACGCTGCTGACCATTCAACAAAACGGCAAACCGGTCGATGTGGTGGCGCAAACGACCAAATCGGGCTACGTGTATGTGTTTGAACGGACCACCGGTCGACCCATCTTCCCGATTAAGGAGATCCCCGTGCCAAAATCCGACGTACCTGGCGAGACGACCTGGCCCACGCAGCCCGTACCGACTCTGCCCGCGCCCTTTGCCCGGCAGACCCTTACTGTCGACCAGTTAAATCCGTATTCGGTTGATAAGGACTCAATTACGGCCTTGTTCAAACAGATCGACAGCCGGCCGTTTGCGCCCATCAATCGCGGGGCAGGTACGTTGCTGTTTCCCGGTTGCGACGGCGGCGCCGAATGGGGCGGCTCAGCGGCCGATCAGTCAGGTACGTTGTACGTCAACGCCAACGAAATGGCCTGGATTTTTAAACTCCGCGAAACGCCTAAAGCCGACGAGCTGGCGCACCTTAGCCCTGGTCAACGCGTATATACGCTCAACTGCCAGAGTTGCCACGGGCCCGAGCGCAAAGGCAACCCCAAAAGCGGCTACCCGTCGCTGGTTGATATTGGTCAACGCCGCGACCGGGCCTATGTGTCACAGATCGTGAGTGGCGGCAAAGGCATGATGCCCGGCTTTACGCAACTGACCGCCGACGAGAAGAAAGCACTGGTGGACTTTCTGTTCGGTGTTGAAAAGCAGGAGGTCAGCGCCTATGCGACGTCTGCCACCTCGCGGCAGCCCTACCAGCCCTATAAAGTGACGGGCTACAACCGCTTTGTCGATAGTCAGGGCATGCCAGCCATTGCACCGCCCTGGGGCACCCTCACGGCGATCGACCTCAATACGGGCAAGCACCGCTGGCAGGTGCCACTGGGCGATGTGAAAGCCATTTCCGAAAAGAATGGAGGCACCCCTACCGGCACCGAGAACTACGGTGGCCCGGCCGTTACGGCGAGTGGGCTGTTGTTCATCGGGGCTACTAAAGACGAGCAGTTCCGCGTGTTCGACACCAAAACGGGGAAGGTACTCTGGCAGACGACGCTCCCGGCGGCGGCCTATGCCACACCGAGCATCTACGAAGTCGGTGGCAAGCAGTATGTCGTGATCGCCTGCGGGGGTAGCAAGCTAGGCACCAAAACCGGAAAGCAGTTCGTCGCCTTTTCGTTGTAACGTCATCCAGACGATAGACCTTACCATGGGCAGCGGACCGAGTTCGCTGCCCATTATCTTTACCGCCATGTCGGGTTCAATTTATTTTAAAGGGTTCAACGGGGTCCGGTTTATTGCGGCATCGGCGGTGATTGTCCACCATCTGGAAGAATACAAAACCGTGTTTCTGCTGGGGCGCGAAGACCTCTGGGCCCGGCCATTCATCTATCAGCTGGGTCGGCAGGGCGTGTCGCTCTTTTTTGTGCTCAGTGGCTTTCTGATCACGTACCTATTGCTGGCCGAACAGCAACGCACGGGCCGGGTCGACATTCGTAAATTCTACATCCGGCGTGTTCTTCGCATCTGGCCGCTATACTTTCTCACCGTATTGACGGGGCTGTTTGTCTGGCCGCATGTGCCGCTGCTGCAAACGCCCACCGAATTTCTGGGGCAGATCGGCCCCGGTGTGGCGCACTTCTGGACGCAGGTAGCCCTGTACTGTAGCATTTTTCCGAATGTGGCCGTAGCCCTTTACGGTGCCGCGCCGATGGTCTCGCATACCTGGTCGATTGGCGTGGAAGAGCAATTTTACCTGATGTGGCCCTGGCTGATTCTGAGTCCCAATCCAAAACGTACCCTTCAGGTTGTGCTGGGCGTAGTGGCATTGCTGGCGGGCTGGTTTCTTTATGAACGGTTCATCGTGCGGGCCATATACAGCAGCGATCTGAACCGGGAAAGTGTGTTTGGCTTTCTGGCTTATTTTCTGGCGCAATTCCGCATCGGCTGCATGGCCATTGGCGGCGCGGGGGCATGGCTACTGTTTCGGCGGCATCCCGTGTTGCCACTGCTGTTTCGGCGCGATGTGCAGTTGGGCGTCTATGCGTTGCTAGGCTTGGCGCTGGTATTCAGCATCAAACCCACGGGCTTCAACTACGAGTTCTACGCCTTGTTTTTCTGCTTCGCCATCCTGAATCTGGCTGGCAACCCCCACTCCCTGCTTAAACTCGACAATCCGCTTACACGCTTCATGGGCGACATTTCCTACGGGCTGTATATGTACCATCCGCTAGCGCTGACCTTGCTACTCAACGTGCTCATACGTACCTGGCCCACGCCGATGGTCGTCAACGGACAGGTGGATAATTGGCTGACAGCTACCCTCTACGCAACCACCTTCGGGCTGACTACGCTATTAGCCTGGCTGTCGTACCGTTTTTTCGAGCAGCCGTTCCTGCGCCTGAAAGATCGTTTCGCCGTGGTGGCGTCGAGCCGACGGGCGCCAGTGTCCTGATCCTATTCTACCAGCTTATAGCGGGCTTTGGCCTGGCGGCGGGAGAGTGCGTTGAAGTGCCACCATTCATAATTAATGGGCATAAATCCGCCTGCCTGCATGGCCTGACGCAGCAACCGCCGGTTATCAACCTGCTGCCGGGTGAGCTGCCCCGCTTGCAACAGTCGCTGTTCCTGCGTGGGATACGCTTTAGGGCCAAAGAAATCGTAAGGCGTACCCATGTCGAGCGGTTTTCCATCGGCGGTGGCGAGGGTCAGGTCAACGGCGCAACCGTAGCTATGGATGGAGCCCTCGCGCGGGTCGGCCACGTAGGTACGTCGCTGGCGTTCGCTGTATTGGGGCAGGGCATTCCAGAGTTTCCACTGCGCCGATTGAGGCCGGGCGGCATCGTACACCAATAGCCGCAAATCGGGCCGACGTACCTGAAGCCACTTGCTGGCAGCCACCAGTTTGCGGGCCGCCATCGGTTGCAGGTAGGCTTGCGTCAGGTCGCCATAGACATCTTTCTTGACGAAATTATCGGTTGTTGAGTATTTCAGTTCGACCAGAATCGACGGGTCGAGTTGCTGCACATCAACTAGTTGTGAATGAGCGGATGAGTGAATGAGTGAAAGTACAAGCAGGATACAGACGAAGCGGCGCATGAAGCAATGGGTTGTTTGCTGACGTTTCCGACTGTAAACTTACATCGGAACGAAGGCCTGCTCGCACTTTCGCTCATTCACTCTTTCGCTCATTGTAGTCCATGGCCCTCAATTACATCTGGGTAGGTTTTTTCATCGTTGCGTTTCTGGTCGCCCTGTTCAAACTCATCGTATTAGGCGACACGGAAATTTTCAAACTGCTGGTTGAGGGCCTGTTCGATTCCAGCAAAGTAGCGGTGATGGATATTGCCCTGCCACTCGCCGGCGTGATGACCTTCTTTTTGGGCCTGCTCAACATCGCCGAAAAGATTGGGGCGATCGGGGCGATTGCGCGGGTAATCGGGCCGTTTTTCAATAAGCTCTTTCCCGAAGTCCCCAAAGATCACCCCGCCAACGGGCAAATGATCATGAACTTCTCGGCGAATATGCTCGGCCTAGACAACGCCGCCACGCCGTTCGGGCTGAAAGCCATGCAGAGCTTACAGGAGCTGAACCCCACTAAAGACACGGCAAGCAATGCGCAGATCATGTTTCTGGTTCTGCACACCTCCGGCCTGACGATCATTCCGCTGGGGATTATGGCGCAACGGGCCATTTTAGGCGCCGCCGACCCGTCCGACGTGTTTATTCCCTGCCTTATCGGAACCTACGTCGCTACCGTGGCCAGCATCTTGATCGTAGGAATCAAGCAACGGCTTAATCTGATAAACCGAACCGTGCTGGGCGGTATCGGTGGCGTAACGGCCTTTCTGGGTCTGGCGCTCTGGTACCTGGGTCAGTTACCGAAAGAGCAATTGGAAACCGTATCGAAGGTAACGGGCAACGTACTGTTGATGAGCATCGTCGTCACGTTTCTGATCGGTGCCATTCGGCAGCGGATCGACGTGTTCGACACGTTTATCGAGGGGGCTAAAGCCGGTTTCGAGACATCCGTGCGCATCATTCCCTATCTGGTAGGCATGTTGGTGGCCATTGGTGCCTTCCGAAACTCCGGGGCGATGACCTACGTAGTCGATAGCATGAAATACGTAATTGGCCTGACGGGCGTCAACACCGACTTTACCGATGCGCTGCCCGTTGCGCTGATGCGGCCGCTGAGTGGTAGTGCTTCGCGAGCGTTGATGATCGACGCCATGAAGCAGTTCGGCCCGGATTCGTTCGTCGGTCGCCTGAGCTGCATTTTCCAGGGAGCCGCCGATACCACGTTCTACATCGTAGCTCTGTATTTCGGCTCGGTCGGCATCAAGAAAACCCGTTACGCCATCGTTGCCGGTCTGCTTGCCGACCTGATCGGTGTTATTGCGGGTATTGCCCTCGGGTATTTCTTTTTTCATTGATCAGGTACGTTGCCGGGCGAGCAGACCGGATGGCCTTAACTCAGCAACTTGTCCAGATTCAGGTCCGCTGACGCGGTTGTGTCGGCGCTCAGCACGCGCTCCATGTAGGCCAGCGCCTGTTGCGTGTTTCCGGCTGATCCGGATGCAATGCAGTCGGCGGGTACGGCTAGTTTCAGGTCACGCATGTAGGCGTCGATTGCCGAAAACTGAATGCACACGTCGGCGGCGATACCCGTCAGGATGAGCGTTTGGGTTTGCAGGTACGTTAGCAGTGTCTCGAGTGTCGTCGAGAAGAAAACCGAGTGTTTGGGTTTCAATACGATATAATCGTCGGCAGCGGGTTTCAGGCGTTCGACGATGGGTTTACCACGTACCTCGTCCGTAAGGCAATGGTGTAGCAGGTCATCGAAGCTCGATCGCCACTTACCGAAATTGTCGTTCACGTAGATCACCGGCACACCGGCGGCTTTGGCCCGCTGTTTCAGGGCCGCAATTCGATCGGCGGCGGCCAACGATGGCGCCAGAAAATCGGGGCCTTCGGGAAACTCCAGATCGTTGATCATATCGACAATCAGCAGCGCGACTGGCGACGAATCCGGAGCATTGCCATGCAGGTCTTCACTGGTACTGTTCATCGGTCAGTTGAGGGGAGGTTGGATGAACACAACCCGCACCGGCTCACAACGTACCTGAGAATTTAGGAAATGGATGGCCTACACCTTGATGATGATCCGGCGACGGTACATGATCCAGAGAATGACGGCCCAGATGCCCACGAACGTCAGCGCACCTACCAGCGACGACAGCCGCGGATCGATGGGGTCGAACGGCGGAGCAATGAACGTGCGGTACAGGTATTCTCGCAGGCCCATTTTGGTCCCCTCGGGGCCTTCAACCAGAATCAGGCTCATCATGCGCGGAATCAGGCCCGACAGGAAGAAGACGGTGATCGCATTGACGCCAAACGCTACGAATAATCCGCTCAGTTGAAACGCCCGGCGCACGTCGATGAGGTAGTAGAAAATAGCCAGCCCACACATCGCCAGCCCGCCCGCCAGCAACACGTAGCTGCTCGTCCAGAGCGCCTTGTTGATCGGAAAAACCGTATCGAACAACGTACCCACGAAGGCCATCAGCAGCCCGGCCAGAAACAGAAACAGGGCTTTCTGGCTTTCGCGCACGGTGGTGCCGTATCGCGTAGAGCGCAGCCACCGCCCTGTCAGCAGCCCCAGCAGGCCCGTCGCAATAGCCGGAATGGTGCTCAACAGGCCTTCGGGGTCCCACACTTTGGCTGAGCGGTAGCAGTGGGCCGGGGTCAGGATGGTCCGGTCGACCCAGGCCGCCAGGTTCGTTTCCGGCTCGAGGTTGGCATACCCGATTCCCGGCACCGGCACCATCGTCATCAGCAGGTAATAGCCAATCAGAATGAGCAAAATTAAATTGACCTGCTGCCGGGGCGAAGTGCGCAGAAACACCAGCGCACATACCGTGTAGACGATCCCGATGCGTTGCAAAACGCCCATGATCCGAACGTTGGCAAAGTCGAAACGGGGGAACAGGTTGAGGAAAAAGCCCAATGCGAACAGGGTTAACCCCCGCCGGATAATCTTCAGCCGTTGCGTCCGTTCGTCTTCCAGCAAACTTGTCTGCTTTTTGCTGAGCGCAAACGTAATCGATACGCCCACGATGAACAGAAAGAACGGGAAGATCAGGTCGGTGGGGGTCCAGCCGTTCCAGGGCGCGTGTTTCAGCGGGGCATAGCTGTGCGCCCAGTCACCGGCATTATTGACCAGAATCATGGCAGCGACAGTCAGGCCGCGAAACGCATCGAGCGAACGAAGGCGGGGGGTAAGAATCAGGCTCAAGGTTGGCTAATCGAAGTTCAACGTTCAAAGTAGCAGATTGTCGCGGAAACTTGGTTCTGCCGCCCTCATTAAACCTCGTTTGAGTTCCACATCACTCCCTCGCCGTAGCCCTGACCGCCGTAGCCAACGACCGGGACGCCGCCCTTATCAGCGGTTTACCCTGCAAGGCCTGAATGAAGATCGCCAGTGTTACGGCGCCATACAGCACACTTACCAACACCACCTGCCAGACATCTTTCAGCAGGTAGTACGCCAGCAGCGGTACCACCTGCAAGGCATGCATCCCCAGAAAATGCGCGATCCGGAGGTCACCGTAGCTTGTGCTCCAGTTTACGACGGGCAACCCAGGGCCACCATCGGCACCGCCAACCGTGTGGGCCATCCGACCACCCATAGCCAACCCCTGCATCGAAAAGAGCACAAACAGCACCAGCCCCAACCGAATTCCCCAGACATAGGTCGTGGGCAGTTCGGGAAAATCGTGCCGGAAAAACAACAGCCCAACTCGCGCCGTCCAGATCGAGATCCCCACCGCCGACACGGCCATAATCATCCAGAACGAAGCGGTTACGGGTGTACCTACGTTGAAATGCGATTGCTGCCCCCGCGCCGCCTGTACCACGATATACACCAGCTCAATCCCGAAGAGCGCCACCATGCCCCACGAGTACCAGGTGACGGTACTCCGCTCGGCCAGATACCCGGTGTACCAGGCCATCGACCAGACAAACACAGCCGTCGACAGGAAGAACTTCAACGGTTTATACCACGCATTGATACCCAACACCTGTATACGCGTAAACCAGATCAGGACAACACAAGCCAGCGCCAGCAGCAGGCAGATCAGGCCAAATTGAAAAAGCAGTTCGTTGCGTTCCCGCAATACAGTCAGCATCGATTTCATGAGTGAAAACTGGTTGGTGAATGAATTAACAGCGATTCAGCATTCTTTTTGAACTATGATTTACTATTGAACAATGTTCATTTTTAAGGCAAAAAAAATTATGACCGGTCGAGGATAAGCAACAACTCGGCAAACCCCTCTTCCACAGGTTTCTCCAGACCAACAACATCGGTTCGGTCAGCAATGGCCAGATGGCACATTCCGTGCACCGTGCTCCAGATCATAAAGGCCAGCGGCTTAGCCCGATGCCCCTTGAAATAGCCCGCCGCCAGACAGTCCTCCACAACGTGCAACAGAAAATCGAAGGCCGATTGCCCCTCGTTCCATGCTTCGTCGGCGCAGTCTTTCACAAAATCCAGTGGCGCTTTCATATTGAACATCAGGTCGTACATATCCGGGTTGGCTGCCGCAAACTCGATATACAGTCGACCCGACGCCCGCAACCGGTCCATTGGGTCCGATACCTGAGTCAGCGTCTGAAACTGATTACGTAGCGCGGCGAACCCTTCGATATGTAGCGCATGCAGGATCGCGTTCTTATCTTTGAAATAGACGTACACCGTGCCAACGCTGTATTCGACGGCTTCAGCAATGTTGCGGATCGTTACGTTCTCGACGCCTTTCTCGGCGAAAAGCGCCATAGCACCGTTCAGAATCAAGGTTCTGAGCTCTTCCTTTTCCCGCGCTTTCCGTTCCGATATTCCCATGACTTCACTTTACTCATGTAGATGACACAAACATACTGAACATTGTTCAAAAAAATAATTTGCGTTCAAATTTCCGATAAGCAGTATGACAAATAGCCTTTCATCCATCTATCCGGCACGTATGCCAATAATCCGATTACAGCGCGAATTCATCGCCAACGCTGTATCTTCAATCGACCATCTATTTGACTTAACCGATTCATGAACCCTGTTATTGACCTTGTTAATCTGGAGCAGTATTACGGCTCAACGAAAATTCTGAAGGGCATTAACCTCAGCGTGGATGCGGGCCAGGTTGTGGGTTATATTGGCCCCAATGGTGCAGGTAAATCCACCACGATCAAAACGCTGATCGGGATGCTACCCGATTTTCGGGGGGAGGTGCGGGTGCTGGGCCACGACCTGCGTACAGACGCCATGACCGTGAAACGGCGCATTGGGTACGTACCTGAAAACGCGGCGCTCTACGACCTGCTTAGCCCGATGGAATACCTGCGCTTTGTGGGACAACTCTACGAACTCGACAACGCCAGTATCGAACGCAAAGCCGCCGACCTCCTGCGCCTGTTTGGGCTGGAGTTTCAGGCCAACGACCGTATGACCACGTTCTCGAAAGGTATGCGGCAGAAGGTGTTGCTCATTTCGGGGTTGCTTCATAATCCTGACCTGCTTTTCCTCGACGAACCGCTCTCCGGACTCGACGCCAACGCGGTGGTGCTGGTGAAGCAGATTATCCGTCAGCTGGCCGACGCCGGCAAGACCGTCTTCTACAGCTCGCACATCATGGATGTGGTCGAGAAAATATCCGACCGCATCATCATCATCAATGCCGGTCAGGTGGTGGCCGATGGCTCCTACGCTCAATTACAGGCTCAGCGCGATTCCGAATCGCTCGAACAACTTTTCGGGCAGCTTACCGGCACCGGTACGCAGGACGCCGTCGCCGAAGAATTCATTCACACCCTCAATCAATAGGCCTGAGCACGTTTCTCGCCAGGCCCAATGCCTTTTTATGACTCTCTGGATTACTGACCGGCTGCTACCCCTATGGCGATTGCTGGGGGTGAATTATACCCAGATGCGGGCGATTCTGGCCGTAAAACTTTCGTTCGACAACCGCCGCCCCACGCCAGCCTTTACCAATTGGCGACAGAAAGAAGGCCATAGTACCAATGGGTACTGGAAGGCCATCGGCCTCTATGCATTTATGGGGCTGTTTGTGGCAATCCCGCTCGCCTTTGTGGACCCAACGGCCATTCTGGTGCCCGCCGTGCTGTTCTTTGGCTATGTTATGGCCATCTGCGCCATGACGCTTATCACCGACTTTTCGGCGGTTGTGCTCGACTCCACCGATAACCAGATTCTGCTGTTCAGGCCGGTAGATGGGCGCACGATTTTGGCCGCCCGGATCACGCACATCGCCAGCTACCTGCTCACGTTCGCGCTATCGGTGGGCGTGGTTGGTATCCTGATCATCGCCAGCCGCTTTGGGCCGGTGGCCGGGCTGCTGTCGCTGCTGCTGATTGTGCTGGTAGCGATTCTGTCGCTCTTCCTGACCAACGTATTTTACCTGCTGCTGATGCGCTTCATGAGCGAAGAACGGCTGCGCGAAACCATCAATTATTTCCAGATTGCGCTGGGTGTGCTGTTCTACGGCAGCTTCCAGTTGATGCCACGTTTTTTCGAAAACACCGATCCGCTCCACCCATCGTTACTGACTGGGCAATGGTGGATGCACCTGATTCCGCCCTTCTGGTGCGCCGCCAGCCTCGACCTGCTCGTTAACCGGGCTTCCGATAGCTGGCACTGGTTGGGCCTGGCCCTTATCCTGACCGTTCCGTTTCTGGGCCTTTGGGTCATGAGCCGTGTGTTGGGGCCAATTTTCGGCAACCGCATGGCTACCCTCGATCTGGCCACCAACTCAGCGGCTGCTCCCCAAACGGTCGTTGCCAACGTATCTGGCTCGCTGGCAAAACCATCGCTGGCCGATCGGCTGGCCGGCTGGCTGACGACCTCGGCCCTCGAACGCGCCACCTTCACCATGATCTGGCACCTCACCAGCCGCGACCGGAAGTTCAAGCTGAAAACGTACCCATCGCTGGCGTTCGGCATCGTTTATATCGTGATGATGAGCAGCCGACGATCGGGCATGGCTTCGTTCTCACAATCGCACCTGTTCATTCTGTACCTCAGCAGTTTGTATATGCTGGGCGCCATTATGCAGATTACCATTTCGGATAATTACAAAGCCGCCTGGATTTACGCCGCCACGCCTATCACCCGGCCCGGCGAACTACTGTCGGGTGGGCTGAAGGCCGTGATCGTGAAGCTGATGCTGCCTTACTTCGCCCTGCTGTCGGCCTATGTATTTTACCGAAAGGGCATCGACGTTCTACCCGATGTGTTGCTGGCACTAACGGGCTCGCTGGTGATGCTGCTGATTTCGGTGACGATGGGCGAGCGCAGTCTACCATTTTCGATGACACAGGACGCCGTGCAGCAAAACATAACAACGCGCTCGCTCCTCAGCATGCTGGTTATCGGGCTGGTGGGTGCGGCGCACTGGGGTCTGAGCTACATCCCGTATGGCGTGTGGGCGGCCATTCCCGTTATGCTGCTCATCGCATGGCTGCTGTTCCGGTCGTATCGCCAGACCGACTGGAGCGGCATCACCGTTGTCTGATCTTATTTCAGACTTTCGATCACGATCTCTTCAAAACCGGGGAGTGTCTTGTAGGCATAGGTAGCCCGCCAGAGCGTGTCCTTGTAGTCGTACGATACCTCCAGATAGGGTTTCTGCGATTTCCCGTCTGTGTCTGACACGCGTGTGTTGATGCGGACAGGAATGTTGTCGTAGTACTTGAAGTAGTTGGGGTGCGTCAGGTAACCCAGCGGCGTGGTGTCCCAAGGCACGAAGCCATCGGTGCCGAAGAGTTTTTTGTTGAGCAACTGCCAGGGCCGCAGGGTTTGGCTCAACCAACGGTCGCCCGCCGAGCCCCGCGCCAGAAAGTCTAGGTCGGTTCGTCCCAGGAAGGTATACACACTACACTCGTAGCCCGACAGCACCACCTTTACACCCGAGTCGAACAGCACCCGAAACGCCTCGGGGTCCATCTCGAAATTGTAGTCGCCCACCGTCAGCGTTTCCAGACCGGGCCGAAACGGCAGCCCCGGCGTACGACCCGCGCAAACCACCACCGACTCGATCTGTTTCGCCAGTTCGGGGTGATTTTTTAACACAGTAGCGACATTGGTAAGGGGCCCGATGGCTAGAATTGGCATTTTTTCGCGACGTAAGGCGGCTGCCATCGCCCTACTGGCATCCGTTTCGCGCCCAATGTCCCGCAACGTATCGGAGCCCTTATAAACCGGAATCTGACGTCCGGTTTTATTGTAATAGCCCAGCAGTTTCTGAGTAATTTCTTCCCCATACTTTACGTAAGTGACTGTACTGATACCGACCAGTTGCACTTTATCGGTATGTCGCAGGGCCATCATCAGGGCAATGGCATCGTCCACTTCACGAGCGCCGCTTTTATCGGGCATACCTACCATAATATCAGTATCGATCCAGATCCGTTTGGGAGGCGTTTGTGCAGGCAACGTACCTGGCTGAGCCAGTGCCCAAAGCATTAGTAAAAAGGAGAAAACGGCACTTACCCGGTATGCGCCCCGGCAGTTGCATGTTATGTGTTTCATGTGTTGTGAATGAACAGCTTCGGCGCCTGTTACGCCAATACCAGTTGCTCGCCCAGCGCCAGCAACGCCACTTTTTCGCCAAGCGACAGCGTAAGTGGCAATTGAGCCAGGCCAATCAGGCGGCGGAGTATCTCGATGCCCGTAAACTGGTTCAGAAGGCGCTCATCGAAGCCTTCGTGCCGAACGTACCCAGTCCTGACCAGCCGGATCAGGTCAGCACCCTGCCGGGCCATGTGCATGTGCGCCAGCATGACGCCTAGGTCAAATTCGGCGGGGCCGTAGAAGCAAAACTCCGGATCGATCACCCGTACCCCGTGGGCTGTCTGAAGCCAGCTGCCGGGGTAAAAGTCACCGTGCAACAGCGTCACCAACGTACCTGCGGGTGCTTCGCCAACATAGCGCTCGCCAAGGGTCCGCGCGGCCTCCTTCAAGGCTTCATTTTGCTTATACGGTAAGGCTGCATCCTGTAGACCCGGCTGCACCGTATCCAGGTCGAAGCCGTTCTCTTCGAGGAAAGGGTAACTGAAAATATGCTCATAATTGAGCCGCCTCATCGCTTCATTGGTAAACGCTGAATCAGGCTTATTCGTCTGGAATTGCGCATGCAGTAAGGATAAATACCCAACGAGCGTAGTTGCATCCTCGGCATGGATTTTGCTAGCCTGCTTGTAAAGCCAGGTGTAGTCGCTAGACGTACCCAAATCGTCCAGTACCAGAACCGATTCGCCCTCGTCCATACCCAGTAGTGCAGGCATAGCCTGCGCCAGTTGAGGGTTCGTTGCAATGCGCTGGTAAAACCGGCCTTCGATCACGGCGCGTTCGGTGGGGGCGGCAATACTTGGATATTTTTCAACGTACCCACGCGCCTGTTTGACAATCAGTGACCGGGTGTTAGTTTGTACCCGAAGCGTATAGTTCATATTGCCTTCACCGGGTTTGCTGAGCGCAACGATGGTTTCATCGTCGCAAAGCCAGCCGTTCCGGATCAGGTAGGTTTGCAGTTCAGTGGGATGCTGTGCATCAAGGTGCATAGTAGTCTGAGTTAATGGTGCAAAATTGTTTCCGCTGAGGAATAAACCGATTTAGCGCCTAATAAATGATTTTGTTTATCGTTCACCCATAAACGTATAGTGACAAATGAAAACCACCCCTACACATCTTAAGCAACTAAATTCAGGTATTCATTTCGTAAAGCTGGGCTTTCCCAGGGCAAGTTACTGCTGATTGACTGGTCTTTTGGACCGTTTGCTCCAATTGCCCGTCGGTTTGGGTACATCCCGTTGTAACTACCCGTTACGTCAACGATTTTCCCCTATTTTAGCCGTTCAAAAGGCCGTTGACCAGACTTAAAGCCCTTCACCCAGAAACGAAACAAACGCCTGTGTTACTGCCGTCTGCCCGCTGGGGCATCCTTCTTTTCCTGTGCCTACTGACTGATTTCGCGCTAAGTCAGGGAATGCCCACTGTACCCACCGAGGTTCAGTTTGCGGGCGTTACCGTGTACCTGACGGCCCCCAGTCAGCAGCGGGTTCAGCAGGAAATAGCCCGGCTTTACTCAGACCCAACAGGCCTGCGCAACGCCATTGAGCAGATGCGCAACATCGATTCAGTGCTGGAACCCCTGCTGGAAGAACACAACGCGCCCTCCGATTTCCGGTACGCCTGCCTCCCGTTCCAGCCCAACGGTGGTTATTGGGGACTCGACGCCACCCGCGCCAGCCTGTTGCACCTGCGGGTCGACAATATTGTTGATGAGCGGCTCAACCTGTCGTCGGCTTCCGATGCCACGCTCGCCGAACTTACCGCCCTGCTGCCCAAACGTACCAACTGGGCCCGTACCCTGATTGCCTTTCTGCAAGGACAACGCTCGACAATGGCCGCCGACGTACCGGCCAACGTACCCACGGCAACCAAAGGCACACTACAACTAGGTCTCGATAGCCCCGATGCCATCTGGACGGTATTGGCCCGCAAGCTGGTGTTTGAGCGCGAAGCACCACTCATCCGGCCGACCGATCAATTTCTACTCTACGACTACCGCCAGGGCCGGGGTAAATCGCTGGCTTCTATCGCCGCCGAGTTGGGCATCGAACAAAACCGGTTTGTGCCATTCAACGAGTGGCTCAAAGTACGCCTGATTCCTACCGACAAGACCTACCCGGTGCTGATCCGCCTGACGCCCAACGAGTATGTCTCGGTACGCAGCCAGGTGAATGCAACCGCGCAAACCCAGCAATCGCCCACGCAGCAATCCGTACGGCGCGACATGGGCTTCCCTATGTTGCGGCGTCTGCCTGTTTCCACCTCCAACGACCCGCTCACCCGGGCGTCGGCCATCTTCTACGAAATCAACGGGCATAAAGGCATTCAGGCCCAATCGTGCGACAACATTATTACCCTGTCGTATTACGGCGGCATGGCCCTCAAACGGTTTATGGAGGTCAACGACCTCACCGAGCGTGACCTGATCAGGCCCGGCGAGTTGTATTATCTGGAAATGAAAGACCGCAAAGCCAAGGTCCCTTTCCACGTTGTACAGCCCGGCCAGACCCTGCGCGATGTCTCGAACATGTATGGCGTTCGGCTCAAATCACTGCTGACGTTCAACCACATGGAGGCCAACCAGCGTGTGCAGCCGGGGCGCATTCTCTGGATGCAGGAACGCCGCCCCAAGAAGCAGCCGGTTGAATACCAGAAAATGCCCGATGTCTACCCCAACCCCGAACCGGCGCTCGCCCAGCGCAAACTCACGCGGGAAGATGAAGAGTCGGCCGTTGATAGTCCATCGCCTCCCAATTGGACCCTGTCCAACCCCGATTCGTCGCAACGAGCCATCTCGATGCGTATGGGAACGGCGACCCCACGTACCACCCCACCCGCCGACGGCGGCAATGCCAGCAAGGGGTTTGCATTTTATACCGTAAAGAAAGGCGATACACACTCCAGCGTCGCGCAGCAATTCAACCTGAAGCTCATCGACCTGATGTCGTGGAATAATCTGTCGTACCGCAAACCACTGGTTCCCGGTACACAGCTTATCGTAAGTCGCCCCCAGACGGTTGCCGATGAAGACCCCGCCCCGGCGCCCAGCCCGGTAGCCAACAACCCGAAACCGGCAGCTACGCCACCGACCGTGGCCGACAATGCAGCCCCGAGCCGCCCGGTGACTGGCGTACCGTCAACGACGGGCACGGCGGGCAACACGCGCCCAGCGACCCCACCCGTTACCACCCGCCCGGCCCCGGCCCCCACCAAACAGCGCGAGTACAGCGAATCGATCGTTGACATAGACAGCAAGTGGTCTGTTCCGCCACCCAGGTCAGTCATTCGGGCGCAGTCGAAAGGGGTGATCAACAATTTCCGGGTCGAGACGCCCAAGGTCAACGGCAAGCAGTTTTACCATGTCGTTCAGCCAGGACAAACGGTCTATCGGGTTGCGCTAATCAACAAAGTGAGCATCACCGACCTGATGCGCTGGAATAACCTGACCAACTATAACATTGAAGTTGGCCAGCGGTTATTGATTCGGAAGTAAGACAGCAGCGGCCCTGCTTTCCTACCGTATCGCTTCATCTGCTTTCTGGTATTTTGCCGTACATTTGTTATGTACGCTTCGGCCTGATTATTGTCTCTTGGCACGAAGCGTCAGTCAATTACCGTTCCGGCCCGACTGGCGCTGCATGGCAATACCAGCCCGTACTGAGGCGTTTGATAGGTAGCTTATTGGGTATGTATACGCGCACCACACAGGATACGAAAAGAAAAGCGGCGGCAATCGCGTGGCAACGGCGGTTGGTGGCGGTGAGCCTGGCCTGTCTCGTTGCTGGCGGCAGCGCGTGGGCACAGCAACGTACCCAGCCCGCAGCCCCGACGGCCCCCGCCTCCAGCACGCTCCCCGACAACGGAGCGATTGCTCAGCCAACCAGCAAATCGGATAAAGTCGTCGCCGAGGAAACCGAGTTTACCGACGCTTACCGGTATATTCTGGTCGACGAACCGACGAAGGCGATCACGGCCCTCGAAAAACTCATTCAGAAGAACCCCGCCAACGCTGCGGCTCAGTACGCGATGGCTACGGCGTTGATCAAGGCCGGTAAAACGAGCGAAGCGCTGCCCTTCGCGCAGAAAGCGTATCGCCTGAATTCGGGTAACTCGTACTACCTGCTTCAGGTAGCCGAACTGTATGTAAAACAGAAACGCTACGCCGAAGCCGAAGAACTCTACGAAACGCTGCTTCAGAAAGGGCAGGAAACCATCGAATACGGCGTCGAACTGGCGGCAATCTACCTCTTCGACGACAAACCCGACAAAGCCCTTGCTACCTACGACCGCGTGGAAAAGGCCATGGGCCTGAACGAAGAAATCACCCGCCAGAAGCAGCGCATCTACCTCAAGCAAAACAAGGTCGACAAGGCCATTGAAGAGGCTGAAAAGCTGATTGCCTCTGAACCCGCCGACCCCGATTTTCTGGTCGAGGGCGCCGAACTACTGGTAGCCAACGAGCGCGTGCCCATGGCCATTACCTGGCTCGAACGGGCGCTCAAGCTGAACCCCGACAGCCCGCAAGCCCACATGATGCTGGCCGACATATACCGCAAGCAGGGCAACATGGACAGGTCGGGCGAAGAATTGCAGAAAGTGCTGTCGAACCCGAACCTGGAAGCTGGTTTGAAAGCCCGCATTCTGTCGAGCTACATGGGTATAGCTGGCGACAGTCCCGTTGCTAAGCAGGACGCCCTGAAAATGGCCGAGAATCTGGCCAAACAGAGCCCCAACGACGCCAAAGCGCAGGTGATGCTGGCCGATTTGCTGACGCAGCAGAAACGGAAAGCCGAAGCCCGCGACGCCTATATGCACGCCGCCCGCCTCGACCCGTCGGTTTATGAAGTGTGGGGCGCCATCATCGAGCTGGACAGTGACCTCGGCCAGATCGACAGCGTTTTGGTGCACACTGAAAAAGCCCTTGAAGTCTTCCCGGCACAGGGGCGGCTATGGTTTGCCAATGGGTCGGCGCACCTCTACCGTCGCCACTATCAGCAGGCCGTCGATGCGCTCGATGAAAGCCGTAAGCTGCTATTCAGCAATACCCAGATGCTGGCCGAAATCAACGGGCAACTGGGCGATGCCTACAACGGGCTCCGCGACCATGCCCGCTCCGACGAAGCCTACGAAGCCGCCCTCAAAGCCGACCCGCTGAACGACCGGGTACTGAACAACTACAGCTATTTCCTGTCGTTGCGAAAAGAGAATCTGCCCCGAGCCAAAGCCATGTCGAGCAAGCTGGCCGAGCGGCACCCTAAAGATGCAACGTACCTGGACACCCACGCCTGGGTATTGTATACGCTTAAAGAATACGCCGAAGCCCGGAAGTTTCTGGAACAGGCCATCGCCGCCGAACCAGACAAAATCAGCGGGACCATTCGTGAGCATTATGGCGACGTGTTGTTTCAACTGGGTGAGAAAACGAAAGCCATTGAACAATGGCGCTTGGCCAAACAAAAAGGCGAGACCAGCGACCGGATCGATCAGAAGATCGCCGGCGGAAAATTGTATGAATAGAAGCCTGCTGCACGCACTCTTCCTGTTAGTTCTGTTGATGCAAGCGGCCTGTCACAGGCGGCAAGTGGTCACCAACTCTCCCTCGTCTGCCCCCGATTCGCTTGCCCAACGTCCCGGAACGTACTCAGCCTCTGATTCGACGCGGGTTGTTAGTGCCCCAACGCCCAGCACAACGGCGGCGCCCGTAACGCCTCCACCCGCGTCAACAACGGCCAACACCCGGCCCCGACCCGGTATCGAAGAAGCCCGCGCCAATGTAGCCGAGATCGACTTCCGCTACCTCACGGCCAAATCGAAGCTGTCGTTCAAGAGCAAAACGCAGGACATCAGCAACGCCAGCCTCAACCTGCGCGTGCGCAAAGACAGCCTCATCTGGATCAGCATTTCCAAACTGGGCATCGAAGCCGTGCGGGCGCTCATCAGCCGCGACTCGGTCGTGATCATGGACAAGCTGCAACAGGAATACATCGTCACCGATTTTCCCACCCTGAGCCGTCAGTTCAATTTCGAGATGAACTACGACCTGCTGCAAGCGCTCATCGTGGGCAACCTGCCCCTGCCCAAACGGCCCGCTCAGAAGATCAAAAACGAGCGCGATTACCTGCTGCTGCGGCAGGATGCCGGTAAAGTGCTGGTCGAAAACTACATCGGCGAAGACGACCGAAAGCTCAAACGCCTGATGGTGACGGAGCAGCCTACCAAAAACGCGCTTCGGCTGGATTACGAAGATTTTAACGCGCTCAATAACTTCGTGTTTCCGTATTCAAGTCTGGTCACGCTCGACTACACGTCTCAAACCGACGGGCAGTTCTACCAGACGCTGATTCGCATCAAACACAACAAAGTCGAGTTGGTGGATAAAAACCCCGGTTTCCCCTTCACCATCCCGGCGAAGTACAAAAGAAAATAAAGCGTGAATGAGTGCGGGCCGCGTTCGGCAATGAGTGAACGGGTGATGAAACTAATGCAACCATTCTTTCACTCTTTATCTCATTCACTCGTTCACCCATCCACCCTATGCGCTGCCTCGTTCTACTGCTTTTTATCCTGGTCTCCACCGCCCCCTTACTGGCTCAGAAGCGGGACCGGCAGGCGCTGGAGAATGAAAAGCGGCGCAACATGGCCAAACTCGCCGAATTGCAGGCCGTTCTGAAAAAGACCGCCTCCGAAAAGCAGGTGTCGATGAGTCAGCTCAAGGCCCTCAACGAGCAGATCGAGGCGCAGACCAAGCAGATTAACCTGCTTTCCGACGACATTAAGCTGAGCGAAACCGAGATCAGCGACCTGCGCCGCGCCAGTCAGGTGCTCGACAGCGACCTGAAAAAGCTGCGGGTCGAATACGCGCAGATGATCTACGCCGCCGACAAACGCCGCCAGCAGCTCAACCCGCTCGGGTTTCTGTTTTCGTCGGAAAACTTCAATCAGCTGGTGGCCCGGTATCGCTACCTGAAACAGTACGCCAAAGCCCGGCAGACCCAGAAAGTCCACATCGAGAATGTGCAGGACGAACTGACCACCAAGCGCAACGCCACCGAGCGCAAACGCCGCGAACAGAAAGGCGTGCTGACGGCCAAGGTGCAGGAAACCGAGAAGCTCGAAACGCTGAAGGATGATAAGAACAAGGTGGTGCAGCAGCTAAGCCAGAAAG
Organism: Fibrella musci; assembly: GCF_041321105.1. Lineage (NCBI taxonomy): Bacteria > Pseudomonadati > Bacteroidota > Cytophagia > Cytophagales > Spirosomataceae > Fibrella > Fibrella musci. The sequence continues at coordinate 917,559 of NZ_JBGGWD010000002.1, forward strand.
AAAGCGAACTCCGCACCGAACTGGCCGAAAGCCGCCGCAACCTGGGCCGACTCGAAAACATGATCACGGCCATCATCGCCCGTGAAGCTCGCGAACGCGCTGCCCGTGCTGCCCGCGAACGCGCCGAACGAGCACGACTCGCCAAGATCGAAGCCGCCCGCCGCGCCGCCGAACGCCGCGAAGCCGAGCGCAAACGCGCCGAAGCCGTAGCCAAAGCCGCCGAAGAAGGCAAGCCCGCCCCGCCGCCCGTGGTGATTCCCGAGCCGGAGCCCGCCGCGGCCGCAGCCGACGCCACCCGCACGAGCAGCAACCTCAACCGCGAAGAACTGGCCCTCGGCTCGTCGTTTGCCGCCTCGCGCCGCCGCCTGCCGTGGCCCGTGCAGCGCGGCTTTGTGTCGGAGCGGTTTGGCGTGCATGCCCACCCGGTGCTGAAAGGCGTGAAAGTCTCGAACCCCGGCATTGATATTCAGACCAACGCGGGCGAACCCGTCCGGGCCATTTACGACGGCATCGTGATGAACGTCGAGTATGTGATGGGTAGCCAGAACGTAGTGGCCATTCAGCACGGCGACTACTACACCATCTACGCCAAGCTTAAAGACGTACGCGTGAAAGTAGGCGAGCGCGTAAAAGCCCGCGAGACTATCGGCGCCGTCAGCACCGACAGCCGCGGCAACGCCGAACTGCAATTCCAGATCTGGAAAGAGTTCGCCAAGATGAACCCCGAAGCCTGGCTGGCACCGCGGTAGCGACAAGTAACGCACGGCTCCAGCCGTGTCGTGTTGGGATGGCAGCCATACAATCCACACCCAGCAACGTACCCGCGCCAACCCTATAGTATATTTCTCTCCGTTGCGTTACATTTCGTCATAAACTGCGCCTTCCACACCGCCGCACATGACCGACGAACGTACCCGCAAACAACTCACTGCCGCCGAGTTTATCGACATCTGGGCAAATAAGTTTGTCGGTGTCAAGAAGGAGGACGGAAAGGGATATTGGGAAGGTCAACATCAAAGAAACGAACATATAGCTATCATAGAATCAATAGAATTAAGTGAAGATTTAGTTATATCAGATAGGAAGGGGCTCTCGCATCTCATAGTAAGAAACTGCAAATTCCATAAGATAGAAGTTATTAATTCCACAATAAAAGATCTATTTGTTGAAAATCAATGTACCATAGATGATATAAAAATTCATAATAAATCTACTTTAGAAGTAGTAAAAATTATAGAATCTGTTGTCGCAGGAAATATTTATATTCACTCATCAACCGTTGAAGAGCTCAGCATTGATGAAAATACAAATATAGAATCTATAAATATCAGTGCTTCTATTTTAAGAAAGATTCAAATCAGACGAGGTAGAACAAGCGACATATATATAAGTAATAAATCTAAGATTGAATATATTTCCATCAGTAACGGAACATCAATCAGAGATATAGAAATATACGACGATTCAACTATAGACAGAATTTATCTACGCAATAAAACTACGATTGGAAATTTACTAATTAGTACTTCTAAATTAGATTCGATTCATATAAATGATGAGGTCGAGACAGGTTATATAAACATTGACAGAGCTATCATATCAAATTCCCTAACAATTCAAGGAGAATCGAAGATATACGGTATAAATTTTCAAGCAAAAGAGCTTCGCAAGCTTTCCCTAAATGACAGCTATATACAAATTTTTAATTGGCGGCAAGATACACTTTGTATAGTCAATGTAAATCGATGTCAAATCGAGAGGCTTGCTTTCACGAATACTATTGTTCCAAAAGATTCTGTCTTTCAATTCGGAGAATGTGATATTTTACATTTTTATTTCAAATCTTTTACAAACACAGCATGGCTTAATATCAGTGGGCTAAAGCCTTTAACTAACTATTTAAGATTTCAAGGGGGAAGCGACACTCATGCACAGCAATCTTCCGTAGATAGCAAGTACAATTGGGTAAAAGGGTATAGTTTGGAAAAAACATCTCTAACATTTATCGCTTCCGATCTTGGCAAAACATCTCTTGTCGATTGTCGCTTAGATAAGTTTGTTTTCTATAATACAAAACTACTCGAAGTCTTTGTAGCAGGTACGCAATTACCCAAACAGATTTCATTACCGGAAGGCAAGACGGCTCAGCACGAACAAAACGAACAGGAACGACTGGCATTTGGGCAGTTCAAGCGCATTTATGAGAACCGGGGCGATACCGTATCGGCTACCGATTACCTCGCGCTGGAAATGGATGCGTACCATCGCTATCTAAAACAACCCGAAGTCATCCGAGAAAAAGGCAGTACCTGGGCTGAGCGGTTTACAATTGAACTCAATAGAGTTTCAAGTTACCATAACACCAACTGGTTTCAGGCAGTTGCTATGACACTGGGCATCAATGGGATCATGTTCGCCATTTACTGTTATTTTCTTGGTTATGAGCCCTACGTACCTTTTTATAGCAAAATTGACTGGCACACGACACTCAATTTATTCTCCTATTCCTTCGAATTTCTCAATCCTCTTCGCAAAGCCGACTTTTTAGATAAAGTCAATTTAGAACCGGTCCGCGATAGTTGGGATTGGGTCGCTCGATTTTGGGATTACGTCAGCCGTATCGTTGTTGCCTATTTCGTGTATCAGACCGTTCAGGCATTCCGGCGCTATGGCAAAACGAAGTAGTGTGGCTTGTACTGCTCTCAGTCACGGCACGATACGGCTGGAGCCGTGCGCTACGGGTACGGCAGGCGGCTCCGGCTAAGATTGACTGGACAAAAAGCCGTTCCATTCGTTATTCAGTAAACGACAGCGCAATGAACAAGGAAGGAACGTACCCGGCATGGCTTTTTCTGGTGGCCCTTTGTCTGATGACGGGCTGCGGCCACAGTCAGTCGACGGAGCAACGTACCCAGGCAACCACCCCCACGGCGGAACGTACCCAGCCCGCAACCGGCTACACCGAGAAGAAACCGGCCTACGATGGCATCGGCAAAGTCTACATGGGTCGCGAGATCGCGCAGGTGATGGGGCATCTGGGTGCCGAATGGCTCGAACGCCCCGAACGGCAGCAGGAAGAACGCACCGACCTACTCCTTGACATCCTCGACCTGAAGCCGACCGACGCCGTGGCCGACATCGGCGCCGGTACAGGCTATTTCTCATTTCGGCTCGCCAAAGCCCTGCCGCAGGGCAAGGTGTTCGCCGTCGATATTCAGCCGGAAATGATCGAGTACCTGAATCAGGGTAAGAAAAAAGCCGGAACGCCCAATGTGCAACCCGTTTTGAGCACCATCACCGATCCCAAACTACCGGCCAACAGCGTCGACATCGCCCTGATGGTCGACGCCTACCACGAGTTTGATCACCCCAACGAAATGGGGCTGGCGCTGGTGAAAGCGCTCAAACCGGGTGGCCGCATCGTGCTGGTCGAGTACCGCGGCGAGGATCCCAACGTACCCATCAAAGAGCACCACAAAATGACGGCCCAGCAAGCTACCCGCGAGATGGCAGCCCTCGGCCTGAAACTGCTCAAAAACGACGCCCGCCTCCCCCAGCAGCACGTGCTGATCTTCGGGAAAAACTAAAGAGTGAAAGAGTGTGGTTACAGCACTAGTGTGCAATCTCATAACCCACCACTCATTCGCTCTTTCACTCTTTGCCCTACGCCAGCTTGCTTTTGCGGTAGCCGTAGGAGAAATAAAGCACCAGCCCGATCACGAGCCAGATCACGAAAATGACCCAGTTGGTGATGCCCAGCTCTGTCATCAGGTAGAGGTTGGTGAGGATACCCAGCACCGGCAGCAACGAGAAATTCCGCCGGAAAGCCAGCACCGACAACGTACCCCAGACGAGCCAGAACACAATCAGCAGCGGTTTCTCGGCCAGACCCGCCGAAAAAGCGCCCGCGTTGAGTGCATAGGCCAGCGCCAGCACAAACCCGATACCGATGATGTATTTTCCGTTGACGTAGGGCACTTTAAACTTCGACTGTGCCGAGAGCCCACTGCTATCGAGGTACAGAATGCCGCCGCACACCAGAATAAAGGCGAAGAACGTACCCACGCTGGTCAGATCGATAAAGAACTGCATGTCCAGAAACAACGACGGAATGGCCACTAGTGCCCCCGTCACGATTGTTGCGAACGACGGCGTGTGGAAACGCGGGTGAATCTGGGCGAACTTAGGCCACAGCAGGCCATCGCGGCTCATGGTCATCCAGATACGCGGTTGCCCCAGTTGATACACCAGCAGCGCACTCGTAATGGCCACCACCGCACTGACCGAGATAACGCCCGCGATGAAGTTCATATCAACCTTCTGGAACACGTAGGCCAGCGGATCATCGACGCCCAGTTCCTTGTAATTCACCATCCCCGTCAGTACTAGCGTGATGAGTACATAGAGCGTGGTACAGATCGCGAGGCAGTAGAGCATGGCACGGGGTAAATCGCGCTGCGGATTCTTGCACTCTTCGGCCGTGGTCGAGATGGAGTCGAAACCGATAAACGCAAAGAACACCGACGCCACCGACCCCAGCACACCCTTAATGCCATTCGGGGCAAACGGCGACCAGTTTTCGGGTTTCACGAAGAAAGCACCCGCTATGATCACCAGGGCAATCACGGCCAGTTTCAGCACCACCAGCAGGTTGCTTGCCGCCCGCGACTCTTTAATACCGACATACACCAGCGCCGTAATCAGCACGGTAATAACCCCGGCAGGCAGATCCAGAATCACTTTCAAACCACCGATGCTTGGCGCGGCGTCGTAGGCAGCGGCCAGCATTTTTTCGCCGTCGGTCAGCGTTTCGGTGCCCGCTCGCAGTTTTTCGGCCGCCGTGGCCGCCGAGCCGTAATCGGTGCCCAGATAGTCGGGGAAGTGCACCCCAAAACCCGTTAGCATCGACGTAAAATATTCTGACCAGGAAATGGCCACCACCATGTTGGAAACGGCATATTCGAGAATGAGCGCCCAGCCGATTATCCAGGCGAATATTTCGCCAAACGACACATAGGCATACGTATAGGCACTGCCGCTCACGGGCACCGTGCTGGCAAACTGGGCGTAGCTCAGGGCCGTAAACACGCAGGCAATGGCCGTAAACACAAACAGCAGTGATACCGCCGGACCTCCCGCCAGGCTCGCCCGCCCGATGGTGCTGAAAATACCAGCCCCGATAATAGCAGCGATGCCAAAGGAAGTGAGGTCACGCACACCCAGGATTTTGGTAAGCTGATGCCCGCCCGTATCGCCAACGGCCTGCGTTACGGATTTTTTGCGAAGGATAGAATTGCTCATGAAATGCGTTCGTGGCGACGCACAGGGTTGTGCCGCTACGACTAAAATTGCTGTTTTTTGCCGAAAATACGTTATCTCCGTGCAATGTCGATTCAGATACAGAACCTAACCAAGCAATATAGCGCCAACGGAACCGATACCCGCCGGGCCGTAGACGACCTCACGTTTTCGGTAGCACCGGGGCAGATCGTTGGTTTTCTGGGGCCGAACGGAGCCGGAAAGTCTACCACAATGAAGATCGCCACGGGGTATTTGCCCCCCAGCAGTGGCACGGTGCTGGTCAACGGCCACGATGTACAAACCGACCCGATGGCCGTTCGGCGCAGCGTGGGTTATCTGCCCGAGCATAATCCGCTTTACCTGGATCTATACGTGAAAGAGTTTCTCCAGTTTGCAGGACGGCTCCATGCGTTAAGCGGGCAGACACTAAACCAGCGCATTGCCGACGTGCTGGAACAGGTGGGCCTGGGGCCAGAGCAGCACAAACGCATCGGTCAGCTCTCTAAAGGCTACCGGCAGCGCGTGGGGTTGGCACAGGCGCTGCTGCACAATCCCCCCGTGTTGATCCTCGACGAACCCACCACCGGCCTCGACCCCAATCAGCTGGCCGACATCCGGCAGGTAATCAAAACGGCCGGTCGCGACAAAACGGTGCTCTTCTCCACCCACATCATGCAGGAGGTGGAAGCCCTCTGCGACCGCGTCGTGATTATCAACAAGGGCCAACTCGTCGCCGACAGCCCGTTGACGGAACTTCGGGCGCGGTACGGTGGCGGCCAGCTTACCGACAGTGCAACGTACCTGGCCGAGTTTGAACGTGATTTACCCGACCCGGAACTCCTGCGCGGCCTGCCCGGCGTGACAGCAGTCGAGCAAATCGGGCCGGGTCAGTATCAGGTAATCGCTCCCGCCAACGCCGATCTGCGGGCCGCCATTTTCCGCCTCGCCGCCGACCGCAACCTTACGCTCATCGGCCTCCGTCAGCAGGAAACCTCTCTGGAAGGCGTGTTTAAGACGCTCACGGGAAGGAATGAATAATGTACAATGTATAATGAACGATGTACAATGGGCTGACGCGAAATCTGTTGCTGGCAGCACCATTGTACATCGTTCATTATACATTGTACATTATTCATTGACATGAATTGTATAGTGCGCGACGAAGGCACTTTTGGGCGTAACGCGCTGAATACCCTGCTTGCCTTCGATGGGGCGGGGTTTGTTTTCGGTGTCGGCGACGCCCAGCCAGGGTTCAATACACACAAACGAAGCACCCGGTTTAGCCCAGATACCCAGATACGGGAACAGGGCAAAATCGAGGCGGATATGGTGCGGATTTTTGTGGCTCCGCAACGTGACGCTGCGCGATTTGAGCGTCAGTAATACCAAAGCGTCGTTGTCGAACAGGGTGGGCGTCAGGTTCAGCCGCCGCTTGTCGAGGGCTACGGGCTGCTTTTCGCCCGATAGCAGTCCGCTGGAGGCCAACGTACTGGTTTCCAGCGCATCGTCCTCGGCGAATTCGATGTAATAATCGGTATAGGTTTCATCAGGTGCGAACGGCACAGCAAAGGCCGGGTGCGCCCCGAGCGACATGAACAGGTTGGTCGTCCCGAGGTTCTTGACGCGGTATTTAACTTCGAGTTCGCGGTCGTCGAGCGTGTAGCTGATCTCGAACACAAACTCGTACGGAAACTGCTGTTTGGTAGCCTCCGACGAGCGCAGTTCAAAAACGGCGTGCGTATCCGAAGATTCAGTACAGGTGAACGTGCTGGTCCGGGCAAAACCGTGGCGTTTCATCGGGTACGTTTGTCCGTCGATCAGCAATTGATCGTTGGTCTGGCCGCCCACCACGGGAAACAGATTAGGCGCATGCCAGGGCCATACGTTAGGGTCGGCCTGCCAGAGGTGTTCGGTTTGGGTCGTTAGGTCGAACAGGGACGTTAGTTCGGCTCCCTGCTCCTGGATGCCGACCCGTAGGTACTGATTTTGAAGTGTATAGGGCATGATCTGTGTGTTTCTTACTAACTACCGGCAATTGGGTCATACAGATTGGCGGAGTCACGTAAACGCAAACAACGCTTAGTAAACGGTAAACTAACCCGTACATTTTCTCCGCTGTTTTTATAACATTGCCCCCACGAAGCCGTTTATGCCATAACCTGTTAACAGTCAGTTTTGAAAAATAAATAGCGTATCGTGTTGCATTAGTGTTTTTTTTTACTTTTGCAGCCTCAAAAAATACGGACCATAAAAGCGTAATTTTTTCTACTATGTACTGGACTCTCGAACTTGCATCTTACCTGGAAGATGCTCCCTGGCCCGCCACCAAAGACGAACTCATTGACTTCTCGATCCGGTCGGGCGCCCCGCTGGAAGTGGTTGAAAACCTTCAGGAACTGGAAGACGACGGCCAACCCTACGAGAGCATCGAAGAGATCTGGCCCGACTACCCTACCAAAGACGATTTCTTCTTCAACGAAGACGAGTACTAATGAATAATGTACAATGCACGATGTACAATGGTGCTTACGACAACTGATTTCGCGTCAGCCCATTGTGCATCGTACATTATACATTATTCATTCTATGAAGAGTGATCGCTGACGATCAGCCAGCGACCGTTAATTTTACGCCATAAGAGCGTAAAATGCCCGCCTACGTCGCCAATCTGCGGGCGGGTCAGGTGCCACTTCCCAATCACGTAGGCTACACTGGGGGCCGGGAAGTCAACTTTCAGGATGGTGAACGCCAACGTACCCATCGATGCCCGGTCGGGGTAGCGTTTTTTGTAATTGGCCAGCGTAGCCGCGTAACCGTAGGTAATCCCGGCTTTTCCCACAAACGTTAGCGAATCGGACGGCCAATAACCGACCATAAACTGCTCGACACGACCGGCATTCCAGTCGGCGTTTTGGCGTTTCAAGGTACCGAGCACTTCCTTGCGGTCGGCTGCGGTCTGGGCCAGACTCGCCTGAGCAAGGGCCAACAAAACGATAAGGCAAAGCAGGTGTTTCATTTTTGGCGAACTTTAGGGCATGAAATGGTTACGTGATTTTTACCGGGAATATAAGCCCTACGTCTTCTCCGACGGGTGGTATTACATTTTCATTATTGTCTTTATTGCCCTGATGTTCCTGTTTTTTGCCTAGCTGATGCCCGCTCCTGACCTGCTCGTTATTATCAATCCGCTTTCAGGTACGTTGCCGCTGGCGCAGAAAGAAGCCCTTCGCACCTATATCGTCGCGGAGGCGCAACGTCAGGGTTTTCAGCCCGAGATCATCACGACTACCCACGCAGGCCACGCCACCGAATTGGCTACGCAGGCAGCCCAAAGCGGTATCCGGCGCGTGCTGGTGATGGGTGGCGACGGAACCGTCAACGAAACGGCCCGCGCGTTGCGCAAAACGTCCACAGCGCTGGGCATCGTTCCGATGGGCTCAGGCAACGGGCTGGCGCGGCACTTGGGTATTCCGATGAACCCGCAGAAAGCTATTCAGAAAGCCATCGGTGGGCGGCCTGTACTGATTGACAGCGCCGAGCTGAACGAACTGCCTTTTTTCTGCACAGCCGGACTCGGCTTCGAGGCCTACGTAGCCCACGAATTTGCTAAGCAGCCCGTGCGGGGTCTGCAAACGTACGTCCGCACGACGTATCAGGCTTTCTGGCATTATGAGCCTGCCAGCTACCTGATCAACAACGTACCTGCCGGGCCGCTTTTCTCGCTGACCGTCGCCAACGCCGCCCAATTTGGCAATAACGCCTGGATTGCGCCCAACGCCAACGTTTCCGATGGTCTGCTCGACGTATGCCTGATTCGGCCCTTTCCCGGTCATATGGCCGCCATGATTGGCTGGCAACTCTTCAATCGAACGATCAACCAATCATCGTACTGGCAAAGTCAGCCGATCCGGCAGGCCACGTTGACCAAAGTTACCGACGATACCCCGGATCTGGATGGGCCAGGTACGTTGCTGGCCCATGCCGATGGCGAACCCGTGCTGCTTCCGGGCAACCAATGCACGGTCCGGGTATTGCCCGCCAGCCTGCTGGTGCTGCTCTGACCAGCTCCCGCTCATACGTAGTTCTGATTGGCCGGATCGGTTTCCTTCGCCGACGCTTCGGGCAGGTGAATGGTACGATAGGCAATCACGCCCAGCGCCAGTGCGTAGAAGATGAAGGGAGCCCGCGCATCGACGGCTGTCAGCAGCGTAGTAGCCACGGCGGCCAGGAAACTCGCCACCCCACCCAACGCCTGTGTATCACCGAAAATACTGCCCTGCCCTTCGCCTTTAGAGACAAGCTGCGAGGTTAGGCCCGAGATTAGCCCGGCGAGCAGGCCAATACTTAGCGAATCAATCGTGGCTGTTACGTAGAGCATCACCACGCTACCGCCCGTAAACGCATACAGGCCCATCACGCCGATGCCCACAAAAGCCAGCGCGATCAGCATTTTGCGCTGATTGACGTGTTTAACGGCAAACTGAAAGAACAGCAGGTTGGTCGAGAAGGTGATCAGGCTGTAATAGATGAAAAAGAAGGAAGCCTGCCTGGGCGTCAGGCCTAGATCCCCCACGATCAGGTAGGCGATGAAGTAGTTGTAGTAGCCCAGCGCCAGCAGCGACAGCAGTTGCAGAATGTACAGGTTTTTAAACCCTTCCAGCTTTTTGTCGACGTCGGCAAGTTGATCCCAGAGCGTTTTCACCTTGATGGCGTTCAGGGCCTTCTGTTTCAATTCCTTAAGCTCGACCGGCTGCTTTTCCTTCTCGTTCGTCTCTTTGAAAATGAACGTCAGCACCACATTGAGCATAGCCAAGCCGATACACATGATCACCAGCGGAAGCGGGTCGAAACGGGCCTGCACCAGTGAGATAATCAGTATACCGCCCACTGCCGGGCCAAACAACGCACCCAGCGCCGTGATGCTGCCCTGCACGCTCGTCTGCTGCATCATATCTTCTTTGGGGGCCATATCCACTACCGCTGACCGCAGGATCGACGACATACCGTTGGTTGTCCCCTCTACGGCCCGGTTGCTCAGGTAGCCGCCGATGTTGACCGGAATTAGCAAAAACGGCGCTAGCAGTGAACCAAGCGCGGTACCAATCAGTACGGGTCGGCGCCCGATTTTGTCGGACAGTGCACCCAGCACCGGCGATAAGACCAGTTGCAGACCCAGCAAAAGGGCTGAGCCCGCCATGACCCAAACCTGCTTGGCCGACAGCGTTTCGGTGTATTTGTTGAACAGTGGGCCTACCCCGCCCGCTACGACGGCGTCAATGAAGGTGATACCGTAAACGAGCGCCAGTTTTGGATTTTTGAACATCAGCGTAAACACAAAAAAACCTGCCAACCGGCAGGCTATGTGCTACAGTAAGTAACTCGTTGTATAACCAGTTAGTCGACCCATTTAATAGGTTTGTAAGCCAATCTGCTTCATTAATTCACTAGCGGCCTGCTTACTAAGCCGTTAGCGAGGCCTATTTTCGGCACATTTCTTCAACAAATCGCCCCGATTCTCCCAACCTTTTCATTGATTGAACGCTCGAAGTAAAACCCGGAAACAGTAGACCACTTGCCTGCGTTACTAAACCATTATGCAAGATATTGAACCGTATTATGGCTGGGAGAAGTATTACACTGCCTCCGACGATGAGCAGTCGCCGTTCTATGAACGTACCTACAATACGATGCAGTACGAGAACGACATCTACGGCTACTACATCCACCCGCTTTGGGACGAGATCGGTTCCGAAACGCTGTATTGCAAGATTTTGTACGCCAACTACGAACGGCAGGCTGTGGTGATCGAATTGTTTGGCGAGTGGAATGACACGCTCCACAACGACATCATGCACCTGAAACGACAGGTGATCGACCCCTTGCTCAAACAGGATATCAAGTACTTCCTGCTGATTGGCGAAAACCTGCTGAACTTTCACGGCTCCGACGACAGCTACTACGAAGAGTGGTTCGACGAGGTTGAAGACGGCTGGATTACGGCCATCAACTTCCCGGATTTTGTCGAGCAGGAGTGGAAACGGTTCCGCCTCGATTACTACATCAACTTTGGTGGCACCCTGCACATTCCCAACTGGCGCACCCTGAAGCCGATGCAGCTGATCGACGTCGTTAACGGTCTGATGGTAAGACGGCTGGGATGAGCGGTTTGGAGTTTGCCGTTTGATGTCGGATGTTTGGCATTGCTTCGCCAGCGCCGCCATCAGGGCGCTACAGCGAAGCAACGTTGCACGTCAACTCGTAAACTACACATGGAACAGAAAACCACCGCCACCGAACAACTACAGGCCGCCAAAACGGCCGCCGCCGACAAACTGGAAGCGTTCAAAAACGAAGCCAGTCAGCATCTGTCCACCGCGGCGAATCAGCTCGACGAATTGAAGGATCAGTTGGTGGCTAAGGCGCGCGAAACGGGTAAGGACATCGACATCGAAGGCCTGAAAACCCAGGCCGCCGCCCACTTCGACAACGCCAAGGCGACCGCTGCCGAAACGCTGTCGTCGTTGCAGGCACAGGCCGAAACCACCTACGCTGCGGCCGCCGCCAAAGTAGATGAACTCGCCGACATCGCCGACGATAAGTTCGACGACGTTCGGGCCGAAGCCGCCGTGCAACTCGAAGCCGCCCAAGCCAAACTCGACGAAGTGAAAGCCGAAGCCGCCCTCCAGATCGAAGCCGCCAAAGAAAAGGCCAAAGCCCTCTGGAACTCGATCTTCAGTGAGTAATTAATGATGGGGTGATCATCCGGTTAATCTGCGTCATCCGCGTTCGATCACCCCATCAAAGCACCAATTGCTCGAATAGCGTCGTCAGCATGTCGGCAGGGTCGGTGCAGAAGCCAGGGTGCACGGGCGAGGTTTGTATCACTGTGCTGCGGGCGGCAGTGAGCCAGCGAAACCGCGAGGCGGGCGGCAATTGCCCGATAGGTCCACTCGCCGGTCCGCCCAGGCTTACCTGCTCAAAAGCCCGCAAACGGGCACTGATTTCGTCGCAGCGGTCAGCAAGGTCGGGCTCAGGTACGTTCGGCAGGAAGGCCCGCAGGCGATCGGTAGGTAATAGCCAGCGCGTTTGCAAGAACCGCTGCGAGGCACAGAACAGAATCACGCCTACATTCAGAAACTCTTCCCGCTCTACGCGCGGCACCACCCGGATCACGGCGTATTCAACTAAGTGCTTGTCGGGCATGGATCGCTTCCTGAATAAAGATGGACGAAGCCACCAGCCGGGCTTCCAGAAATTGAACATACATGGCCCGTTGCGCCGCTTCCGACTCGAAGGCCCGGTCGGTGAGCCATTCGTCAGGTACGTTGGCAACGATAGCCTGGATCAGGTCGGGCGTCAGACGAGCGCGGAAACCCGCATCGACGGCTTCCAGTTCGGTGGCGCGGGGCAACAGCACATGGTCTTTCACCTGTGTAAACGGGCGCTCTGCAAAGTCCTGCCACGGTTGGCCCGTGTGGTGAAAATACAGTGCCGCGCCGTGATCGATGAGCCACAGCTCTTTGTGCCACATCAGCATATTGGTGTTGCGGGCGGTACGGTCCACGTTCATGGTCAGGCAGTCGAGCCAGACAATTTCAGACGCCAGCCGCGTGTCGATGGTCGTCACGACGGGGTCGAACGTCATGGCGCCCGACAGGTAATGCAAGCCCAGATTCAGGCCGGTGCTGGCCTTCAGCAGATCCTGAATTTCTTCGTCAGGCTCGGTACGGCCAAACGCTTCATCGAGTTCGGCAAAGACCAGTTCGGGTACGCGCAAACCCAGTAACCGCGCCAGTTCGCCCACAATCAGTTCGGCAATCAGGGCCTTTTCCCCCTGCCCGGCGCCTCTGAATTTCAATACATACAGAAATCCGTCGTCGGCTTCGGCCAGAGCAGGCAGCGAGCCCCCCTCGCGCAGCGGCGTTACGTAGCGCGTTACCGCAACGGTTCGTAGTTGGTCTGTTGTCATACTGCAAATGTAGAAATCGCAGCGTTCTGCGTCCGACCGTGTAGTCCCTTGCCGCGTTCACGTCAGCCAATACCGTCCGTAAGGAGGTGTAGCCTATTAGTCGCTTATGCATCAGCCAATACCATCTGGCGGGAGACGCAAGGGATTGCGTCTCTACAGTTATACATTTATGACAAATTCCTAAACACATGCCTCTTCTCTTAACCTTCATTGGGATTCTTGCCCTCATTCTGCTCATTGCCTACGTTCACCTCGACACGTTCATCTCGTTTATTCTGGTTTCAATCGGCATCGGGTTGGCGGCGGGGATGGATGTGGGGGCTGTGGGTAAATCCATTCAGACCGGCATTGGCGGCACCCTGGGCGACTTGGTGCTGATTATCGGTTTCGGGGCCATGCTGGGCCGCGTGGTGGCCGAAAGTGGCGCCGCCCGCCGCATCACCGACGTACTCATTGGCTGGTTTGGCATAAAAAACATTCGCTGGGGGCTGGCGCTGGCGGGGTTCATCATCGGGATTCCGCTGTTCTACAATGCCGGTTTTATCATCGTAGTCCCCCTGATCTTTACCATCGCAGCCAGCACCAAGCTCCCCATGCTGACCATTGCCATCCCGATGCTCTCGGCGCTGTCGGTGGCACACGGTTACCTGCCGCCGCACCCTTCGCCCGCCGCGCTCGTGGGTCAGTTGCAGGCCGATATTGGTAAGACCCTGTTCTACGGCATCATCGTCGCCACGCCCGCCATCATCATCGCCGGACCCATTTTTGGCAAAACGTTGAGCCGTTTCACGCCTAAACCCGACCGCGAGGTATTCGATCCGACCGAAGCCCCCAAGACCGATTTGCCGGGCGCGGGCGTCAGTTTCTTCGTGGCCCTGCTCCCCGTCATCATGCTCACCATTTTCGGCCCGCTCCGAACGTACCTGAAAACGCATGGGCTGGAGCAAAGCGTGGGGGGTAAGGTGCTTTATCTGATGGGCGAGCCCTATGTAGGCATGTTGCTGTCGGTGCTGGTGGCCGTGTATACGCTGGCGATCCGGCGTGGACAAAGCACCAAATCGGCCATGAAAATGCTGGAAGAGGCTATTAAAGCCGCGGCTCCCATCCTACTGACCATTGCCGGAGCGGGGGCGCTCAAGCAAATCTTCAACGATTCGGGTACGAGCGTCTACATCGGTCAGCAACTGGCTGGCCTGCACATGCCCCCGCTGGTATTGGGCTGGGTCATGGCGGCACTCATCCGGGTGTGTGTCGGGTCGGCTACGATTGCGGGCCTCACCACGGCAGGAATTATGCTGCCATTACTACAAAGCCAGACCGGTGTTAATCCCGAACTCATGGTACTGGCGATTGGTGCGGGTAGCCTCATGCTGTCGCACATCAACGACGCTGGGTTCTGGCTGTTCAAGGAGTATTTTAACCTCAGCATTGCCGATACCCTACGTACTTGGTCCGTTATGGAAACTATCGTGGGAATCGTCGGTCTTCTGGGTGTGCTTGTTTTGGATACTATCTTGTAATAATTGCACTATCAAAAGGAGACTTACCTTATTTTTATTTGTCAATAATCTGATTTTGACAAATAAAAATAAACTATATAGCACGTTTTGCGAAAGTTAATTTTAATTTCGCAACTGATTAAAAAATGCAGGAACAAGCCCTTTTGGCAAACTAACCGTTGTGTTCAGCGTTACCTTCTTCTGAACTCATTCATCTGGCGTATGCAACAGCTTGGAGCGCATTCTGTTCCGCCCGTGACGGGGGATTTCGCCAACACGCCACTGGGCCGCGGCATCAAACTGATCGGTATCGGTAAATACGGCAGTAAACCCCTCTCGCCTGAACTGATTGTTGAGTGCCGCGAAGCGCTGCTGTCGGGCACAGCTCACCCGTTGCAGATGGGTGCCTTCATTGGTGCCCTGATCACGAAAGGCCCCACGCCCGAGGAGCAAACCCTGGAAACCTGCTTCGGACGCGATGCCTTCTCGCTCCCGACCTTTCTGGTCCAGAAACTCTGCCCGACGTTGCCGGAAAAGATGCTGCCCATTGCCGTTAAGCTGGTGCGGGGTCACACGTTGCAGGTCAGCGAAGCACGGCAGTTGGGCGATTACCTTTTTGGCGATCAATTGCCGGAATCGCAGTGCGAGCATTTTCGTGGGTTGGCCGTCAGTATCATGCGGGTGCGCCATGAAACCAACGACGAGTATGCGGGGCTGTATCAGGCCGCAATGGCGACACTGGTGCCGGGTTTTCAGGCCAAACCCACGCAGGCGGTGCGCCACATGGTGCAGCTCGCCGAACCCTTCGATGGCGTCGAGCATTCGTACCTGATCACGCCGCTGCTGGCCAATTTTGTGCAGCAACGCGGCTACGGGGCACTTTCGCTGGTGGGTCGCACGCCGGGTCCTAAACACGACCTCAACGCCCACGACCTGTACATGCACCTCGGCTGTGATTTCCTGCAAAGTCAGCACGAGTTGGATACCCCCCTCCCCGACTACGGTTGGGTACTCGACCAGAAAGCCATGTCGCCCGCCCTCAACCGCTGGGTCGACCGGCGGCGGATCTTGCTGAAACGGCCTTTTCTGGCTACGCTGGAAAAGCTGCTGAATCCGGCCCGTGCCAAGGTGCTGGTTACGTCGGTGTTCCACATTACGTACCAGATGAAAATGGCCGAGTTGGCCCTCATGGCCGGTTTTGACGCCGCTATTGTGCTGAAGCGGGGCCTGGAAGGTACGCTTGCTCCATCAACGTCGCGGGCGTCGGGCGTGCTGTGCGCCGTCAGAACAGCCTCTAACCACTTATTTTTCCAGCATTTCGACGCTGACCGGCCCGAATTCGCCGCTTACCGGACCGAGGCCGACAGTGAAGTGCCTTACCCGCAAGCCGCCGACAACGCCCGACTGATTCGCCAATTCCTGCACGAGCAACGTACCCAGAATGCCGAGTTCGATAATCGCGTTCGGTTTGGGCAGGCGCTTCTTGGCCGCGGCCTCGACTGGATCGAAGGGCAGCTGGAGCGAACCATTTGATTTGACCATTGGACAGCCTGAAGATGTTGAACACATCTCAACTCTTCGGCCGAAACACGTTCATAACCGACGCATTGGTCGTCAGGAAGGGACCACCGATCAGGTCAACACAGTAGGGAATTGCGGGAAAGACCACCGACAGGCACTGGCCGATGGCTTTGGGCTTGCCAGGCAGATTCAGTATGAGCGTCTGGTTACGGATGCCTGCCGTTTGCCGCGACAGAATGGCCGTGGGTACGTATTTCAGGCTCTCCTGCCGCATCAGTTCCCCAAAGCCGGGCATCATTTTTTGGCAAACGGCTTCGGTCGCTTCGGGCGTAACATCGCGCAGCGCCGGCCCCGTCCCCCCCGTCGTAACGATCAGACAGCATCCCTCGCGGTCAGCCATCTCGATCATCGCCGCTTCGAGCTGTTCCTGCTCGTCGGGAATAACACGGTAAACAGGCTCCCAGGGGCTGGTTAGCCATTCGGTCAGCAGCGCCACGACGGCTTTACCCGGAATATCTTCGTAAACGCCAGCACTCGCCCGATCGGATACGTTGATGATGCCGATGCGCGCAACGGCCGTTTGTTCTGTAGGCATGGGGCAAAAGTAGTGGTCAACAGACCATGCAAACCGGCGTTGATCTGTTTTTAACGGACATGATGCGCGAATTCCACTTTTTCCGGCACGTCAACCGCTGGCTTTTGCGGAAGTGGCTCGAGGGGACGTTCCGGGTTCAGTACATCGATTCGATAGCCGTCTACGGTTGGCAGGTAATAATAGTGCATCTGGGCACTGGCTATCTTTTGGCCTAAATTACCCCGCCGACGGCGCGTGCGGTACATCCGTTCGATGTAGCTGATGGCTAACGTAAACAGCAGCATCAGCGAGGGAAAGACCAGCAAAAGAAAAGCGTTTTTCATAGCACTTTATCGGCAGACAGGCGACGAGGTAATGGGTCTGCTATTGCTATAGATACGCTATTGGTAAAAAAGGTTGGAGTACTGTTGAAGGCTGTATCTTCCAGCCACGCTTAACGTTATTTAACGCCTCATATGCACTATTTTTGATGCCTCCCCTGTTTCTCTTCTAAACGCTTTCCTGTCGTGACCGATCGCCTTGTCATCATACCCACGTTCAACGAAATCGAGAATATCGAAGCCATTATCCGCAAGGTATTCAGCCTGCCGATGGCTTTCGATCTGCTCATTGTTGACGATGGTTCGCCCGACGGTACAGCCCAGGTTGTGAAACAGCTTCAGGCACAGTTTCCCCAACAGCTTCACCTGCTCGAACGGCGGGGTAAACTGGGGTTGGGTACCGCTTACATCGACGGCTTCAAATGGGCGCTGGCGAGGGGGTATGAATACCTCTTCGAGATGGACGCCGATTTTTCACATAACCCCGACGACCTGATGCGGCTGTATCGGGCCTGCGCTGACGAAGATGCGGCAGGCAAACGGGCCGACGTGGCCGTTGGCTCACGCTACATCAAAGGCGTGAACGTCGTCAACTGGCCCATCGGTCGGGTGCTGATGTCGTACGGGGCGGGTATCTATGTACGCTTCATCACGGGCATGCCGATCATGGACCCCACAGCGGGGTTTGTCTGCTACCGGGCGCACGTGCTGGATGTACTGCTTCAGAACCCCATCAAATTTGTTGGCTATGCCTTCCAGATCGAGATGAAATTCACCTGCTGGAAATATGGCTTCCACCTCGCCGAAGTGCCCATCATCTTCACCGACCGCACGCGCGGTGAATCCAAAATGTCGACTAAGATCTTCAAGGAAGCCATTCTGGGGGTAATTCAGATGAAACTGGGCAGCTTCTTCCGGCATTACATTCCGCAAACTAAGCCAACAGCGCATGTGGTTCAGGAACCTACCGAAGCTGTGCTATAAGACTTTGCCACCAACAAAAAGGGCCGATGCATCACTGCATCGGCCCTTTTCAATATATCCATTACTGGCTTACGCCATCGCAAACTTCTTCTCGTTGCGTTTACGCTCATTCTCGTCGAGGTAGATCTTCCGCATCCGAAGCGACTTGGGCGTTACTTCCAGGTACTCGTCTTTCTGGATGTACTCCATCGACTCTTCGAGTGAGAAATTGATCTTCGGCGCAATCTTAACGTTCGTGTCTGAACCCGAAGCCCGCATGTTGGTCAACTGCTTGGCTGTTTGCAGGTTAATCACGATATCGTTCTGACGGTTGTGTTCGCCAACGACCATCCCGGTGTAGATTTCTTCGCCCGGCTCCACAAAGAACACACCACGATCCTGTAGCTTGTCGATCGAGTAGGCCGTTGCCTGACCCGACGTCATCGAGATCATCGACCCGTTGATGCGCTCAGGAATAACGCCTTTGTAGGGTTGGTACTCTTTAAAGCGGTGCGACATCACGGCTTCACCGAAGGTAGCCGTCAGCACGTTTGACCGCAGACCGATCAGCCCCCGCGACGGGATGTCGAACTCGAGGTGTTGCAGATCGCCTTTCGGCTCCATGATCAGCAGCTCGCCTTTCCGTTGCGTAGCCAATTCGATCACCTTACCAGCTGTTTCTTCAGGTACGTCGACAACCAGCGTCTCGATGGGCTCCATCCGTTGGCCGTTTTCGTCTTCTTTGTACAATACCTGCGGCTGACCTACCTGCAATTCGTAACCTTCGCGACGCATTGTCTCGATCAGTACCGACAAGTGCAGGATACCCCGACCAAACACCAGGAAGCGGTCTTCACTGTCGGTTGTTTCTACACGCAGAGCAAGGTTTTTTTCCGTTTCCTTGAACAGACGCTCACGCAGGTGGCGCGAAGTCACGAACTTACCCTCTTTACCGAAGAACGGCGAGTTGTTGATCGTGAACAGCATGTTCATGGTCGGCTCGTCAACGGCAATACGAGCCAGCGCTTCGGGGTTCTCGGCATCGGTCAGCGTATCGCCAATCTCGAAGTCTTCGAGGCCGGTTACGGCGCAGATGTCGCCGCTCTGTACTTCGCTTACTTTTTGTTTGCCGAGGCCTTCAAAGATTTGCAATTCTTTGATGCGCACTTTCTTGACAACACCGTCAGCTTTCACGAGCGCCATGTTAGCACCTTCTTTCAACGTACCCCGGTGTACCCGGCCGATGGCGATCCGACCAACGAAGGCCGAATAATCGAGCGAGGTAATCTGCATTTGCGGCAAGCCCTCGTTTACGGGCGCCGCCGGAATGGTATCGACGATGGTATCGAGCAGGTACGTGATGTCGCCGGTCGGGGTTTTCCAGTCGGGACCCATCCAGCCTTGTTTCGATGAACCATAAACCGTCGGGAAATCGAGCTGATCTTCAGTCGCGCCGAGGTTGAACATCAAATCAAACACCTCTTCGTGTACTTCTTCAGGGCGGCAGTTTTCCTTGTCGACCTTGTTGACGATCACGATGGGCTTCAGACCCAGTGACAGGGCTTTGCTCAATACGAAACGCGTTTGGGGCATGGCGCCTTCAAACGCATCGACCAGCAGGCAAACGCCATCGGCCATTTTCAGGACGCGCTCCACCTCACCGCCGAAGTCACTGTGGCCCGGGGTATCGATGATGTTGATCTTAACGTCTTTGTAACGAACCGACACGTTTTTCGAAACGATCGTGATGCCGCGTTCGCGTTCCAGGTCATTGTTGTCGAGAATCAGGTCCTGGAATTCCTGGTTATCGCGAAATAATTTCGACGCGTGTATAATCTTGTCAACCAGCGTGGTTTTGCCGTGGTCAACGTGGGCGATAATGGCAATATTGCGGATGGATTGCATACAATAGCTGTGAAGTGTCTCTTCTAACAGGTTTAACGGAATACCGCTGGTTTTCGATCCGACCAGCGAATGCGCGTTGCTAGCTAACCCTGTCGGAAAAAGATACCGGCAAATTTCCCGCAAAGGTACAAAAATCTATACTGAAAAACAGTAATTTACAATTTATTAATCCGATTTTCGGCCACAATAGGCATTTGCACTTTTAGAAGTACAATTTTGACTATGATAAGTCAACGGCCAACTTTCTACCAAAAAAAGACGAGGACGTTGTGCCGATAGCTATCACAAGCCATTCGTCGGCACAACATCCCCGTCAGGGCTCGGAATGAGTGGGTACGTTACTTTGGTGCGGCCATCATGTCTTTGACGATTCCGTCTGAGACTTTGGCCGAGCGGAGGGCAATCAGGCCATCGACCGAGGTGTCGAATTTGTTTTTGCCGCGCTTGATTTTCTCGCTGATGAGCGTTTTCGACACCTTGGCGTTGGTCAGTTGTATAACGTGCTCGTTGGTCATCACATCGGTCATGGTGGTTTTGCCCATCATCACTTTCACGATGCCGTCGGGCACTTTGGCGGTTTCCAGCTCAATCAGTCCCTGTGGTGTCAGGTCAAATTTGGCCGGGCTGCTTTGAATCTTCGACTCGATGAGCGACTTGCCCACTTTACCCGTAATCATGGCGATCACGTCTTTGTTGGTCAATACTCCCTGGCCGAAGGCACTCACTCCGAGGCCCAGCCATACCGTTACGATCAATAAAAATTGCTTCATTCTCTGGATAGTAGCTTAGTTCTACCGCAAATAGAAGCAATGACGATGAAGTCGTTACGCACCAATTGAGCAAACGTACATTTAGTATAGCACCGGTAGGTTTCCGTATCGTTTTTGGTACAAAAGGCACAAGCCAACACTCGTGAACGTACCCAGCATGGACCCCACGAAGGTATCTTCTACAAAGTGCTGAAACAGGTACACCCGCGAATAGCCCGCCACAGCCGCCAGCCCGACCGCCAGCCAGCCCCACGCCTTGCGCTGCCATAAAAACGCCAGCATGGCAAATAGCGCAAACGCCGATGTGGTATGACCCGACGGGAAGCTATTGTACTCGTTGATGCGCAGGTCTTTGATGATATGGTACTCCCAGTTGGAGTGCTCAAAATAGCGAATCGGTCGTAGCCGCTCGGGGAACACAACGAGTTTGAGAAACAGGCTGATTAGCCCCGAAACTGCGAAGCTCACCAGCACCAGCCACCCCGCCCGCCGGTTTACGACGAGCAGCAGCACGCCCACGACGATCACAAACGAGCCGTCGCCCAGGTACGTCAGGTACGGAAAAAACACGTCGGCCACGGGCGTGTTGTGGGCATTGACAAACCGGATAAGTTGTTCTTTGGTGTAGGCCAGCATCAGGCCGCCAACGGTGAGCCAAAGCAACAGGTACGTTATGAAAAAGGCACGATTGCGCCGGAACAGATCAGACAGCGTCATGACGACAAAGGTACGAGCTGCCGTTGTTGGCATACATTGACCAACGCTATCTTTGAACTAACAAACCCAACCGCACTTTTTGATGAATCAGAGCGAAGTAGTAGCTAAACTTAATGAATTGTTAAGCTTACCTGCCGAGACGGAAATTGTTGAGTTCAAAGAAGCCAAAAACAGTTTTGACATCGAAAAGCTAGGTAAATATTTCTCAGCTATCAGTAATGAGGCAAACCTACGTGGGTTCAGAGAAGGGTGGCTTGTTTTTGGCGTTAACGACCAAAAACAAGTTGTAGGAACCAATTTCAGGCATGAGCGCGCTCACCTCGACAAGCTCAAGTCAGAAATTGCTAACAAGACCACCAACGCCACATCGTTCATCGAGATCTACGACTTATTGTTGCCAACAGGGCGTGTTGTAATGTTTCAGATTCCGGCAGCCCCTAGAGGTTTGCCAATAGCGTATTCCGGTTTTTGTTATGCTCGTGAAGGAGATGCCCAAACGCCATTAAGCCTTGAAAAGCAAGACCGAATTCGCCATCAGCCTGCTTTCGACGACTGGAGCGCTGTAGTTTGTCCAAGCGCAACGTTAGATGACCTTGATCCAAAGGCTGTATACAAGGCTAGGCAAAATTTTACAAGAAAAAACCCACATCTGGCTGAAGAAATAGGAAATTGGGACGATCTAACTTTTCTTAACAAGTCCAAATTGGCCTTGCAGGGAAAGATTACCCGGGCCACTATTTTATTATTGGGCAAATCTGAAGCTAGTCATTTTATTCATCCATCTATAGCACAGATAACGTGGATTTTAAAAGATCGAGACGGTGTCGAGCGCAGTTATGAACATTTCAGTTGTCCATTTTTGCTGGCTATTGATTACGTATTTTCCAAAATACGTAATCTACGTTATCAATATATGCCAAATGCACAAACTATTATTCCGGATGAAGTCGATCAGTATGAACCTTTTAATATTCGTGAAGCTCTTAATAATTGCATTGCTCATCAGGACTACACCCTAAACGGCAGGATTCAAGTTGTAGAACGAGAAGATGGTTACTTGATCTTCACAAATCCCGGT
Source organism: Fibrella musci (assembly GCF_041321105.1). Taxonomy (NCBI): domain Bacteria; kingdom Pseudomonadati; phylum Bacteroidota; class Cytophagia; order Cytophagales; family Spirosomataceae; genus Fibrella; species Fibrella musci. Next base: position 940,197 of record NZ_JBGGWD010000002.1, read on the forward strand.
TCTTTTCTACCTGGCAGTATTGAGCAAGTTATTCAGAATGATGCTCCGTTCGAAAAATATCGAAACACCTTTTTGGCCCAGGCAATGGTAAATCTACAGATGATTGATACTATTGGTAGTGGCATAAGACGTATGTTTATTAATCAGCGCAAACGCTTCTTTCCTATGCCAGATTACGATTTTGAAGGCGGACGAGTGAAGGTTACTCTTACAGGCAAAATACTTGATTTAGATTACGCTCAAGTACTTGGGCGCAATACAGATTTAAGTCTCTTCGAAATTATAATGCTTGACAAGCTTCAGAAAAACCAATCATTGACTCCAGATGCTATCCGCCATTTACGAAAGAAAGGTTTAGTTGAAGGAAGTCGAAATCATCTACATATATCAAGACACATTGCCGCTTCTACCGGCCAAGAAGTAGAATACGCACTGGCCAAAGGATTAGATGATTATTATCTAAAACAGATGATCGTTCAATATATAGAATCTTTTGGCCCAGCTACACGCGGCAATATTGATCGCTTACTGCTAGATAAGCTTCCGAACACGTTTTCAGTAGAACAAAAGCAGATAAAAATAAAGAATCTATTAGCAAGTCTTCGCAGAGACAATTTTATCAGAATTGATAAGGGTAAACGGTGGGTCCTTTCTTACGCTAGCTAATCCCAACTTATCCGAAAAAGAATCGTATGACCCGGACCACGATACTAAATTTAGTACTGATAACCAACAAGATACACCTCAAACACCACAGATTTTATTATCCGAACTTATCCCAACTCACAATTCTAGTTCATTAGCATCATCCGCCAGCAACAGGTACGTTATGAAAAAGGCACGATTGCGCCGAAATAGATCAGACAGCGTCATGACGACAAAGGTACGGGGCAGTTTATTGCTATTAGTTGTCAGCGTTGTGTGCGAACTTTACCAACGACACAACCCTCTTCGTCAACCATGGTCAAACTTTTGCTCCGAAGCGTCCCGCTTATGCTTGTCTCCGCTGCTACGATGGCCCAAACGGCCTCTTTAACGTATCCAACGACCCGAAAAACGGATCAGACCGACACGTACCACGGCACTACCGTGCCCGACCCCTACCGCTGGCTGGAAGACGACCGCTCGGCCGAAACCGGCGAGTGGGTGAAGGCCCAGAATAAGGTGACGTTCGATTACCTGGCCCAGATCCCCTACCGCAAGCAGTTGCAGGACCGGCTCGAAAAGGTGTTCAACTACCCCAAATACTCGGCTCCGTCGCGAAAGGGTGATTGGTTCTATTTCTCGAAAAACGACGGCCTGCAAAATCAGTCGGTGCTGTACCGGCAAAAAGGGCTGGATGGCAAACCCGAAGTGGTCATCGACCCCAACAAACTCTCGGCCGACGGCACCACCCGCCTGACTGCGTTTTCGCTTTCGAAAAATGGTGAATATGCCGTAGTAGGTACGTCAAAAGGCGGCTCCGACTGGAACGAGTTCCGGGTTATGAAAATGGCCGACAAGAGCTATTTCCCCGAAACCATCGAGTGGGTGAAATTTTCGGGGGGAGCCTGGCAGGGCGATGGTTTCTACTACAGTCGCTACCCCAAGCCCGAAGGCTCAGCGCTGGCCGCCAAAAACGAGAACCACCAGGTATTCTTCCACAAAATCGGAACGCCGCAATCGGCTGACCGGCTGGTGTTTGAAGACAAAGCCAACGGGCAGCGGTTTCACTTCGTGCAGACGTCAGACGATGAACGGTATGCCTTCCTGAACGTGAGCGACCGGGGCAAAGGCCTCGACGGCAACGCACTGTACTTTATGGATCTGACAAAATCTTCAGGTGCAGCCAGTACGTTCCAACCCATCGTGTCCGAGATTACCAACTTCCAGTACCGGGTTATCGACAATGTGGGTACTGATTTTCTGATCGAGACCAACGCCGACGCTCCTAATAGCAAGGTGATGCGCTACGCCACAGCCAGCAAAAAATGGACAGTGGTACTGCCCGAAAAGCCCGAGCCGCTCACCAGCAGCAGCATGGCCGGTGGCAAGCTGTTTGCCGAGTATTCGAAAGATGTTACCTCGCGGGTGTATGTCTATGACCCGAACGGCAAACTCGAAAATGAGATCGGGCTGCCGGGCATCGGTACAGCGGGTGGCTTCGGCGGGGAGCGCGACGACAAGTTCGTTTTCTACACGTTTACGTCGTTTACGTTCCCGCCCACGATCTACCGCTACGACATCGCTACGAAGAAGAGCACGATCTTCCGTCAGCCTGAGGTCGACTTCAAACCAACCGATTACGAAACCAAGCAGGTTTTCTACGCGAGCAAAGACGGTACCCGCGTGCCCATGTTCATCACGTACCGAAAGGGCGTAAAGCTTGACGGCACTAGCCCCACGCTGCTTTACGGTTACGGTGGCTTCAACGTGAGCCTGCCGCCGTCGTTCTCGTCGCTACTGATTCCATTCCTGGAGCAGGGCGGTGTCTACGCTCAGGCCAACCTGCGTGGTGGTGCTGAATACGGTGAAAAATGGCACGAACAGGGGATGAAGCTGAAAAAACAGAATGTATTCGACGATTTCATCGCTGCCGCCGAGTACCTGATTGCCCAGAAATACACTAGTCCGGCCAAACTCGCCGTTCGGGGTGGTTCCAACGGTGGTCTGCTGGTGGGCGCGGTTATGAATCAGCGGCCCGATCTGTTCCGGGTGGCGATTCCGCAGGTTGGGGTAATGGACATGCTCCGGTTCCACAAGTTCACCATCGGTTGGAACTGGATTGCCGACTACGGCAGCGCCGACAACGCCGACGAGTTTAAGGCGCTCTATGCCTATTCACCCCTGCACAACCTGAAGCCCGGCCAACCTTACCCGGCTACGCTGATCACCACGGCCGACCACGACGACCGGGTTGTCCCGGCCCACTCGTTTAAATACGCTGCCACCTTGCAGGAGGTATACAAAGGCACTAACCCGGTGCTGATCCGGATCGATACCAACTCGGGCCACGGGGCCAGCAATACGAAGAAGAACATCGAGCAAACCGCCGATATCTATTCGTTTATTCTCTGGAATATGGGTGTCAGCACGCTGAAGGAAATGGCCAGCCGGTAACCTGAAACCAGGCAGAGCTTTCCTGAAAGCCTATAAAAACAAAACGCCCCGACCATCTGGCCGGGGCGTTTCAGTAAATAGCCGTGTTGCTTATTTACCGCCCAGTTTGAGCGTTACACCGAGTTTAAGCGTCGCCAGTGATGAACCCAGTTCAGCAAAGCCACCAACGTTATCGCTGAAGAAATAGCGACCACCAAGGTGGATAGGTACGTAGATCGCACCGTAGTTATCAGAAAAGCCACCGTACGAAAACGAGAAGTATGAAAGGCCAAGACCAGCGTACAGGTCGGCTTTGTCAGTCGTCAGGTTCAACAGTTCGTTGAAGTGGTATGACCCCCGGGCACCGATATCAAACGAACCATAGTTGTAGCCACTGAAGCTACCGTAGCTCTTATAACCAGCCACACCACCAACCGTAATGTTTGGCGCAACCCCAAAATCGGCCGATGCGTTGAAGCCAACGCCACCGCCACCGGTGAAGTAACCGTAACCACCAACACCGATACCAAGGTTTACAAACTTGGTACCTTTATCAATAGACATTTGGGCAAAGCTTGTTGTAGTAAGCAGCGAAAGGCTCAAAAGAGCGACAATTGCGAAAATCTTTTTCATTGTGGACAATTTTTTCCGTGAAACAATCGAACAAATAAAGGCACCTCATTTTGAACTGAAAAATATGCATTGTGATGAATTATTCATCGGTAGCCAATTATGCGTATTATCAGCTTCAATGTTGACCTTTTAAAGATACTTTTCGGATAATTGTTTCTACAGTTCGATTAAATATAGGTTAACTGTTTTACCCAAAGCATATGATATGCGCTGATTTACAGACAGAAAGGTTACTAGACTCAAGGCTTCGTCAACTCTTGAGTCACTCTATTCAGCAACTTTTCGTCTTTTTTTTACCGGTAGTGGGAACAATGGCTACCGGTAGCGCTCACTCATACTCCACCTGTAGGTACGTATGCAGGCAGGAGCCTATTAGCATAAACTCCCGATCTGTACGCAAAGGCATGCCTTCTCGTCGTAGGCAACTGTTGCAGAAGGCCAGCGCTCTGTAGTTAATTTAACAAAAGCAATTGTAAAGTTCTTCTTTCTGAGGATTTATAGTTAAGCAGTACACTTTTGTCTGCTCTATGAATCAATCCTTTCCAGCACAGATCATAAGTAGTTTTTTGCATCCCATAGGAATGGCGTATCGGGCAGACAGGTATGTGGTGCGGCTCTGTTTCTTTCCATAGAAAATAGATTATTCACTGTCAACCATATACCCTTATGGCATCTGTCGATACGAGTCAGCTTGAGGCTAGTCGCCGCGAGTTTTTAAAGATTTCTGGTCTTGTAACGGGCGGCGCGCTACTCTCGTCGCTTTCCAACGGTCTGTCAGCCGCCCCGCTCGGGGGGTTCCATTCATCCGTCGACGATACCATCAAGGTCGCGCTGATTGGTTGCGGAGGCCGGGGAAGAGGTGCCGCCATGCAGGCCCTCAACACCAAGCAGAACATCAAGATTGTCGCCATCGCTGATGCGTTTCAGGACCGGGTCGATGCGGCCTATAAGACGCTGACAAGTCGGCCGGACGTTGCGCAGAAAATCGACTTGCCCAAAGAGCGGCAGTTTGTAGGACTAGACGCTTACAAGCAAGCGATTCCGCTGGCCGACGTCGTTATTTTGGCCACCCCGCCGGGCTTCCGCCCCAGCCATTTTGAAGAGGCCGTGAAGCAGAACAAGCACATCTTCATGGAAAAGCCCGTTGCTACCGATGCACCGGGTATCCGCCGGGTGCTGGCAGCCGCTGAGGAAGCCAAGAAGAAAAAACTCAATGTGGTTGTGGGCTTGCAACGGCACTACCAAAGCAACTATCGTGAAGCGATGAAACGGATTCACGATGGGGCCATTGGTGATATCGTTGGGGGCAGCGTGTACTGGATCAGCGGTGGCGTCTGGAATAACCCACGACAGCCGAACCAGACGGAAATGGAATACCAGATGCGCAACTGGTATTATTTCAACTGGTTGTGCGGCGACCACATCACGGAACAGCACGTTCACAACATCGATGTAGCCAACTGGGCCAAGCGTGGCTATCCGGTTTCAGCACAAGGTACAGGTGGCCGTCAGGTACGTACCGGCAAGGAGTTTGGCGAGATCTTCGATCATCACATCGTTGATTTCGTTTACGCCGATGGCACCACGATCAACAGCCAGTGTCGCCATTACGAAGGAACCTACAGCAAAGTCGATGAGCAGTTCCTGGGTACAAAGGGCCGTATCGACTCCTTCAACGGCAACAAAACAATCCTGAAAACGTATAAAGGCCAGCCAATCTACGCCCACGGCAGCGCCAAAACAGATATTGACCCCTATCAGGTTGAACACAACGAGTTGTTTGAAGCCATTGCCAAGGGTCAGTACAAATTCGCCGATGCGGAGAACGGCGCTAAAAGCACCATGACCTCGATTATGGGCCGTATGGCTACTTACTCGGGCAACGTGGTGAAGTGGGACGACGCGATCAACTCGCAGATCGACCTGTTCCCCACGACGCTCGCCTGGGATGCCCAGCCAAAACTGCTCCCTAACGCCGATGGCTTCTACCCCGTAGCCGTACCAGGCAAGACCATCACGGTGTAAGAGCGTTTCGGTTTTTCAGCACAAAGCCCCGGAGGGCACAGAGATAATAACAAATATTCTCTGTGCCCTCCGGGGCTTTGTGCTGAAAACTCATTCTTCCTTCCATGAGGATTGCCAGTAGTAGCGCCAGAATAGCCAGCCTGCCGCCGCGAAATTGGTGCCCGCCAACAGCCAGAGCGGTATCCTGAACATGATCAGCAGGAAATAGGTAATCATCAGAATGTACAGATGGGGCAGGTTTCGCTCGAAATGACGCGGCACACGCAGGAACAACCCATACAGCAACGCAGGCAGGCTAATGGCAAAGGCCAGCGCCCCTACCGACCACCAAACAGGCTCGCCTACGGGCAGATGATAGAAAAAGAGCAGGACCTCGGGCAGCAACAGCAGCGCAAACTGACCAACGTACCTGGCCCAACGTACCCAGTCGGAAACCGGCATATTTCGGTACAGCCTGAGCCGCTCATGCTCGAAGCGGTACAGTTCGTAGACTAACGCAGCCTGACTCAGCCCGACAATCAGCCCACCCAGCCCGATCAGGCGCAGGTCATAGTCGGGCGTGCGAAACAGGTTGATCTGGTAATGATCAGTCGCGTAGAGCTTCAGAATACCCAGCCACACTAGCGACGTAGCGATTTTAGTCCGCCAGAATACGGTGGCTACGTTGGCCAGCAAATGCCGAATACCAAACAGCCAGTAGGGCGTCTGAAACCGACGCCGCAACGTACCTGACCAGCCCGCCAGTAGCCCAACCGGATGCGGGTGCCGGAGGGCATACTCGTACCAAGCCAACGTACCCAGACTCAGCAACAGCAAGCCACCCAGCACTACCGCCACCGTCGCAGGCAGTTGCTGTTTCCAGCCTACCCAGCACACAAATAATCCGTATGCAATCACGGGCAATAACAAGCTGATTTGAATGCGCCACAAGCCCCAGAGACGCCGGGGTCTCGGAATCAGCCTCAGGAGCAGCAACACGTCGTAGCGGTGAATCTGTGATACAGCAAAGCGTGTAGCAAACAGGCTGTAAAGTAACCAGATAAGGCCGTAGCCCGCCAGCAGAAAAGGCGTTCGCACGGCTTCCTGCGCCAGCGCGATGTGATCGTCGTTGCGCATGAAACCGCCCGCCACCAGCAAAACCATCGCAAAGGCCAGTGCGTTTTGGCGATAGAAGGGCGTAACCAGCGTTTTGGATAGCACTTCATGCATCGGCCACCACCTGTTTATCCCGAATCTGCCAGACCGAGTCGATGGGTAGTTGAGCCGTTTCGATGATCTGATGCGAAGCCAGTAAAAAACTAACGCCCTGCCGGTGCGTCGTTTCGATCAGGTTCACCACCGTTTGTGTCGCCGCCACGTCGAGCGTAACCAGCGGTTCGTCGAGCAAAATCAGCGCGGGTTGGCCCAGAAACGCCATTATCAGCGACGTTTTTTTCAGCATGCCACTCGAATACGTACCCACAGGCGCATGCATGAACGTACCCACACCAAACGCCTCGATGAGCGCATCGGCCTGACCCGCTGGCGCCTGTTTGGCATCGGCCACCCAGCCGATGAGTTCGTGCGCCGTCAGAAACGGCGGGAACGAGGGCTCAGCTTCGGCATAATTGATCCGCATCCGGTACGCCACCGCGTCGCGGCGACTATCGAAGTCATTCAACCGACAATCACCATCAAACGGCAGCATGCCCGCAATGGAGCGAAACAGCGTGGTTTTACCCGTACCGTTCGGCCCCTTTAACCAATGAATACCCGACGGCAGGTGCCAGTCAGGAATGGTCAGCACCGGCGCGGCGCCGTACGATTTTTGGAAGTTGGTGAGATGAAGCAAAATAAGATGGGAATGCAGATGGCGCGGATTTTATGGATGATCACGGATATTCAGTCGAAAGCGCTGCGAGACGAAGCCGTGTTTTCGCGAAAACGGCAATCAATTAATAAGTAGGGCCAAAAATCAGCGTAAATCCCCTTGAATCTGCGTCAACCATGTTCCCATCAGACCGTCTGTCATTTTTCTATAATCCAGACCCTTGCCTGCGGAAAGCGTTTTTGCAGGCGTTTTCGAGCGCCGGGGCGCGCCACGCTAAATACCTTCGTCAGCGCATCGGCATACGTACCTGTCGGAGCCATCACGGTGGCCTGCACAAACCGGCGTAGCCCCAGCCCCGAGCGCGGATTCATAATGTGTGAGTAGCGTTTACCATTGATGTCCAGATGCCGCTCTGTATCGCCGGAGGTAGTAATAGCCGCGTTTTTCAGAAGAATGACCGAATCGGCTTCGGCTACGTTCCCGCTATTGGGCCTACCCCGCTGAATACCAATGCGCCACCCTTCGGGCTGGCCGGGTCGGTTGGGCGGCGCATCGCCCACCAGAATGTCGCCGCCAATGTCGAGCAGGAACGACCGGATCCCGTGCTGATGCAACACCTTCTGTGCCTCATCGATAGCAAACCCCTGCCCAATGCCCCCCAGATCGAGCCGCATATGCCGCTTCCGCAGCAGGACGCGGGGCCGTACTCCCCGGTCGTTCAGCTCGATATAGTTGTATGAAACCAGTCGTCGCGCCCGCCGCAGCTCACTGGCTGGCGGCAGTTTCCGTTGGCGTACGGCCCGCCGCCAGATTTGGGAAAGCGGCCCAATGGTGGGGTCAAATCGCCCGCCCGACTGTCTGGCGATTGTGACGGCCTCAGCCAATACCGCAAACAGACTAGGCGACACATTCATCCAGGCACCCAGCCCACTGGAAGCCGATAATCGATTGATTTCGGACTCGTCCAGGTAGTCGCTCATTATGTAATTCAGCACATCCATCCGGGCCGAAACGGCCTCGTAGGCCTGCCGGGCGGCAAGGCTATCCGGGGCATACAGCATAACAGTAAAGGACGTACCCATAAGCGGGCGGCGAAACACATAGGGGCCCGGCTGCGCCCATGAAGCACCCGTACTCAGGCCAATCAGCAGACCAATCAGTAGCCAGCGATAAACTTTACCCGCCCACTTATTTTTTTGAATTAAACCCCCACCTAAATCGTTCTCTATCGTGCGAATGGGATATACTTGGACGCCATCCCAATTTGCTCCATTTTTGCCCACTTTTTTTGACATAACAATCAACCACAATCGCGCCGGTCGGCCCGCCCAACCGGCCAAGTCATCTTTTATGCGCCAACCGAAAGGATGAAGACGTACTATGACCTGATTGATCAGACGTTCGAGTTTCCCACGCTGGAATTCAACGTCGAGAACAACAACCTGTTGTTCAACAATGTACCCTTGATGGACATTGTGAAACAGTACGGCACCCCGCTGAAACTTACGTACCTACCGAAGATTTCGGAGCACATTGAGCAGGCCAAGTCGCTTTTCAAAAATGCGATGAAGCGGTACAATTACAAGGGGAACTATACGTACTGCTACTGTACGAAGTCGTCGCATTTTCGGTTTGTGCTCGATGAGGTGTTGAAAAACAACGTACACCTCGAAACGTCGTCAGCGTTTGATATTCCGATCATCCGCGAGCTGCACCGCACCGGCAAAATCAACAAGAGCACCTACATTATCTGCAACGGCTACAAACGGCCGCTCTACACGCAGTACATCAGCGAGCTGATTAATGAGGGGTTCAATGTGTTGCCTATCCTCGATAACCTGAAAGAGATTGAGGCGTACGAAAACTCAGTAACCGCCGATACCGTGAACCTCGGCATCCGGATCGCGACCGATGAAGAGCCCAATTTTGCGTTCTACACCTCACGGCTGGGTATCCGCTACAGCGACATCAATGAGCTGTATAAGAGCAAAATCCAGAACAGCGACAAGTTCAAGCTCAAGATGCTCCACTTCTTTATCAATACGGGCATCAAAGACAGCGCGTATTACTGGAGCGAACTGAGCCGGTTCATGTATAAATACTGCGAGCTTCGGAAAATCTGCCCCGACCTCGACAGCATCGACATTGGCGGTGGGTTGCCCATTCAGACCTCGTTTCAGTTCACTTACGACTATCAGGCCATGATCGATCAGATCGTGGAGTCGATTCAGTGGATCTGTAATAAGAACAACGTACCTGTGCCGCACATCTTCACCGAGTTCGGTTCGTATACGGTTGGGGAGAGCGGCGCCGTTATATACAAGGTTATCGACCAGAAACTCCAGAACGATAAGGAGTTGTGGTACATGATCGACGGCTCGTTTATTACGCAGTTGCCCGATTCGTGGGGACTGGGTCAGAAATACATCATGCTGTCGGTCAACAATTGGGATAACCCGTACCAGAAAGTAAATCTGGGCGGTTTAACCTGCGACTCGCACGATTTTTATAATACCGAAGTACACTCGGCCGACTTGTATCTGCCTATTTTTGATCAGGAGGCCGAAGATCAGTACGTGGGGCTGTTCCATACGGGTGCCTACCAGGAATCGCTCGGTGGATACGGTGGTATTCAGCACTGTCTGATTCCGGCTCCGCAACACGTGATTGTTGATAAAGACGAAGCTGGTAACCTCCGTACGCGCCTGTTTGCGCCGGAGCAACACAGCGAAACGATGCTTAAAATTCTGGGCTATGCCCCGTCTGATCTACCCCAGCCAACCGAGCTCGAAGCAGCGCAGGCGGCGGGCGAGGCCGAGGGTGGCGCTGACGGTGGCGAGGTTTTTGAGCAACCCTTGAGCGAGTTAGTAACTGAAGATAATTAAGCCAATCCAATTATGAAAAAGCTTACCATGCTGGCAGGCGCGGCCCTGCTGCTTACGTTGGGTGCCTGCTCACGCAAAAGTGCCTGCCCCGCTTATGGAGCTGCCAAACCGACAAAGCCCGCTGTAACGCGGGCCGCGTAACCAATGAGCTCATGGGTCGCCGATCCATGAGCTCATTTTTTGCCCAAAGCCGTATGCATGCATACTATTTTTCTATTTTTACTTCATCGTTCAACAGACCTATTCTATGACATCGGCAATCCAGGACCTTCAGGGCCTGAACTTTAACTTATCCGAAGAACACCTGGCTGTACAGGAGGCAGCTCGTGATTTTGCCCAGAACGAACTCCTTCCGGGCGTCATCGACCGCGACAACGCCCAACAGTTTCCCACCGAGCAGGTGAAGCGCATGGGCGAGCTGGGCTTTCTGGGCATGATGGTATCGCCCGACTATGGCGGTGGCGGCATGGACACCGTGTCGTATGCCATTGCCATCGAAGAAATTTCGAAGATCGACGCGTCGGCATCCGTGATTATGTCGGTCAACAACTCACTGGTTTGCTACGGCCTGGAAGCGTTTGGCACTGAAGAACAGAAACAAAAATACCTGACCAAACTGGCGTCGGGCGAAATGCTTGGTGCCTTCTGCCTGTCGGAACCGGAAGCCGGCTCGGATGCCACCTCGCAAAGCACCACGGCCGAAGACAAAGGCGACCATTACGTTATCAACGGCACCAAAAACTGGATCACCAACGGTGGCTCGTCGGGGGTGGCGTTGGTAATTGCCCAAACCGACCGCGAAAAAAAGCACCGGGGCATCAACTGCCTGATCGTTGAGAAAGGCACGCCGGGCTTCGTGGTTGGCAAAAAAGAAGACAAATTGGGGATTCGGGCGTCGGATACGCACTCGCTGTTATTTACCGACGTGAACGTACCCAAAGAAAACCGCATCGGCGAAGACGGCTTCGGCTTTAAGTTTGCCATGTCGACCCTGAACGGCGGGCGCATCGGTATCGCCGCGCAGGCGCTGGGTATTGCCGCAGGTGCCTATGAACTGGCCCTGAAATACAGTCAGGAGCGCAAAGCCTTCGGCAAAGCGATCTTCGAGCATCAGGCCATTCAGTTTAAACTGGCCGAGATGGTTACCAAAATTGAGGCCGCCCGGCTGCTCGTTTATAAAGCGGCCCGCCTCAAAGATGAGCACAAAGATTATGTGCAGGCGGCGGCGATGGCCAAGCTATATGCCTCAGAAATAGCGATGTGGGCGACTACAGAAGCCGTTCAGATTCACGGGGGTTACGGCTTCGTGAAGGAGTTCCACGTAGAGCGATGCATGCGCGATGCCAAGATCACCCAGATCTACGAAGGCACCTCAGAAATACAAAAATTAGTGATTGCCCGCGAGCTCGTTCGCTAAGGCATTTCTTAAAAAAACTATATTTTCATGAACTGGAGGCCCTATTTGACGCAAATAGGGCCTCTTTTTTTTAGCGAACGGAAACTTTTGCGCCTATATTAGTTTTGTACAATTTATTAGTTTTGTGCAATATTGCAGGCGACAACGCACCCTGTAACACGGTTCAGCTATGGAAGACTATAATAAAATCATCGAGTCGCTCGGCGTGAAGTTCATCAAGGCACGGAACATCCGCATCCTGCAACCGATAGTCATCAAGAATTTCTACGACGTGGAGAACACGTTGTTGATCCTATATAACGGTGAAGTGTCTTACGGCGACGAACACCAGAAAGTTGATATTGGCGATCTGTTGTTCATTCCCGGTGGCAAACACGTCACGGTAACGTATGGCGAACCCTCGAACCCCAAGCCGGTGACCAACGAGGAGTTCATGACGCACCGCGAGCAGTATTTCGAAGCCAACCGCGAACCCGCGAAGATCGGCAACATGCCCAATTCCTTTGGGTACGTATCGTTCGAGGCGAAGGTGTTCGATTCGGTTAACTTCTTTAACTCGCTCGACGTACCGCCGTTCATCATCAAGCACGACGAAACACTGGCAGCGGCCATTCGGCAAATTCTGGCCGAAGACATGACCGACGTAGCCGGCAAAGGGCGGGTGATCAAGATCAAGACCGAAGAGATCGTGATCGAGATTATCCGGTACATCCTGAAAAACAGGCTGTTTGTTGAACAGCTCGTTACCAACAGCACTTATTTCAAAGACCCCCGCCTGATCGACATCTTTGCCTACATCAAAGACAACATCGGCGGCGACCTCTCGAACAAGGTGCTGGCCAACGTAGCCAACGTATCGGAAGATTACGTGGGGCAATACTTCAAGATGCTGACGGGCATCAACCCGCAGGACTACATCGAGTACCAGCGTATGGAAGCGGCCGTTGGGCTGCTTCGTACCAGCAAAAAGAGCATTCGGGCCATTGGTGCCGAAGTGGGCTACAAAGACACGGCCTATTTCTGCCGCCGGTTCAAGATGATGTTCGGCATTCCGGCCGGCAAGATGCGCCGCAGAGAGTCGCTGATGAATGTATAATGAATAATGTACGATGTACAATGGCTGCGCAATCGCTCATTGTACATCGTACATTATTCATTATACATTATCAATGCTTTTTCTCGTAGTGCTCGCGGAGTAGATCGTCGCCGAAATCGTTGGTCAGGTCACGCACCACCGTGTGCACGTGATTGGCGTCGTTTTGCGTGTTGTCGTATTCGATCAGCAACATCGGGCCATGAATACGGTAATAGTAGCCTACGTTGTTGCCCGGTGTGGTATCACCTGCCCACGCGAAGCGAAGCTGATCGAGGCCTGCCTTCTCGATCCGGTCAAACTGCTGCTTGGCGAGCGTAATCCGGTAGCGGTTGAGGTAAAGCTTCAGTAGATCAAGGAATTGATTCTTTTGGCTGGCATTCATGTCGGCATACGTCAGGCCATCCATGCGCTCCAGGGAGGCGCGGCGGCTGTTGCCTGTTAGAATATTGCCAAACGCTTTTTTGGCCAATGTGGCCTGCACAAGCTGTCCATCGGTCAGACTGCGAAGAAAGTCGAAGGCGCGCTGCGTTTCTTCTTTCATGAGCTCGCGCCCTTTCTGAGGTACGTCGGCACGTACCTGACCGGGGTTGCTACCCATAAACAGCGGCGTCAGAGCCAGCACGCGCCCCGTCAGCGACGTAAACTGCACCGATAGGTGATGCCCCTCAAATCGCCAGCCCCACGGGTCGTTGCTGCCAATGTTGCCAAACAGCGACACATAATATCCTTCCGGATCGCGGTACGTATCGTTGGGAGGACGGTTTTCCACCACCCGCAACACATTTTCTAAATCCGTAATCTGCGTGGCCTTTTCGTAGCCGCCATCGCTGAGGCCGGTTTTCAGCAACGCCCACGCTAATTTGCGCTGATCGACCGTCATTTTCTTGAGCGGCAGGCCCTTACGCTCATGGGGAACGAAAAACCAGTTCACCCGCTCATCGTCGGTAAACGCAAAGCCCGTCTGGGTACGTTGCTCGGCCGTCAGCGACTTCCAGAAGGTCTGAGCCGCTTCGGCCATGTCGTCTTTAACCCGCTGGGGGGCCACTACCTGCGCTGAAGCCGAGAGCGCGATCGTTGACAGTAAAAAGAACAAAAGAGATTTCATACACCGGCCCATCATTGGGTTTCCTGGAGCAATTGCTCCCTGATTGACAGCACATTGCTGACTTACACAATACAAAGAGCAATTGGCGGATTCCCTAATATCTCTTTTCTATTCACCGTAAGCAGTTAGAACCGTCTTCTTAAAAAGGATAGCAGTTTATAGACAAAATTGAGATACAGAAAGCGCTCAGGAATAGTGATCATCCTGCGCCTACCCACCGGATTTGGTGAGCTATACTCACGAATAAACTGCTGAAGATACCGTCTCTTGCTAAAGCCTTCGTCCTGATTGGTTATGCATATTCGCTCATACATCAACATGGGCCGCGCATTAATCCAATGTTGTGCATAGGTCCAGTAACGCTCAATGCGTTTATTATTCAGGGGTCGAAAAGTAGTTAATGCCTTATTGACCGCATGCGGTAATTCTGTAGCAAAATGGGTTTTTACGAGCGAAAACCCGGTCATCATCGCGGTGAAAAGTTTGTATTGCTTCGCTTTAATAAGAATAGACTCCCAGTCTAGTTGATGTTCATATTCATTCATGAAGGCCATGAGGTCAACAAGATGCTTCAAACGTAACCAAAATTCTTTTCCGCCATGATGAAGAACCAACATCCAAAACATTGTTTCGGCGTCAGGTACGTTGCAAATCGTTGTGTAAAATGGCTTCTCGACTGATCGTGAAAATAACTCATTGTAATCTACCTGATAAGGCAGAAAAGTGTAGTTCAGCTGCCAATGTACATCTATAATTAATTTGCCTTTCTCCATACTCAATTCATACTTACCACTACTGTTCAGCATGTTATCTAGTCGAATGATCTCTTCCTCACTTGAAATTGGACCATCTTTTACTCGTAGCCTGTAACCATCTAACTGCAATAACCGTATAGCAGCGCGGACAGAATGCTGGAGAAACAAAAAGTCAATATCATCAACTTCTCTGGAAGTTTGTTTCGAATAAAATTCATGAATAAATAAATGCCCCTTATAAGGCAATACCGGGATAGTATGCTGTCTAAATAAATCTAAAAGTCGAACTGATTCGGCAACAAACAGCAGATTTTTAAAGGTTTGATATTTGTAGAAATCGAATAAGGGCTGACTATCGGGACTATTTATGGCATTAAGTTTAGTCAGTACAGTTACGAGTGTAGGCCTTATACGGTGAAAGGCAGCCAGACGACGTACTTCTATCCAATCTAATTTCTCAATATCGTCTCTACCGATAGGTACGTACTCGTTTTCGGAATAAATACATCTTATAGCATTTATAATAAAGTTTATCTGAATGTCATTATCCATAGATCTATAAATCAAATAATCTGTATCGAATTTATTTTGTTGTCGTTTATCAATATCAGACAACACAATATAAACGATATTTTAGAAAACAAAACTAAACATCTCTTTCAGACAGAACTTATCATAAAAATAGTATATTGTCTTAGTAGTGAGTTGTTTCGTTGACTAACATTCATAATGATGCCTAGATTATTCGCCTATCATCAATTCAAAAATTTTTTAGATCAGACTACACTGATTGATTTGTTAGATTTTACTTTAAAAAATGAAGCCAACTATGAACTGTCTAAAATAGCTAAAAGAGGGCATAAAGCTATCGATTTGGCGCAGCGGAAATCGTTAACGTCGTTTGAGTTGGGAGATTTTAAAGGACTGTTCATAAATCAGATAAACGAGCATTGTTCTGAGTTGTTCCATTGTTTGAGCATGGCACCATTCAGCATAAAAAAATATGAATTTCAATTAAGCGCTCACGGTGATGGGGCTTTCTTTAAGCAACATATTGATACAGCAGCTCATAAAGCTGACGGAGAAAGCAGTCGTGCAATAAGTATGGTATTTTATTACTACTCAGAACCCAAAGGATTTGAAGGTGGTGAGTTAGTTATTCATCCATTGCCATTTCTGCCGGGTCATGATCAGCCAGTAATAATTTCTCCACTAAATAATAGTTTGGTTGCCTTTCCTTCTATGGCGCCGCATGAAGTACTACCCGTCAGCACAAACCGCTCGGTTTTCGATCATTATCGGTTTAGCGTGAATTGTTGGCTACACAAATAATAGCTAGCATTTTTTCAAAAAGTACACTATTATGTTTTATTACCAAGCCTTTGGCATTCATATCGAATCAACTATTTTGTTGCCAGCTCTTGCAAGTGCGAATCAACATACTGATACAGGAAACTCAATCTTTGTCGAAGTAGGTACGTGTCCAGTAAAGCTTACTAACAATCCACTCTATACTATTCCAAATTGCCAGTTGAATGAATCCGAATTATTACTGACTATACCTGGCATTGCTCATTATTATGTGTGCCAAGGAAATTGGATAATAATTGAACCACTATCTACTTATTGGCCTTCGATCTACCTGTATTTTTATTCTAACTGTCTTGGCGCGCTCCTTTTACAACGGAATAGGCTAACAATGCATGTGTCGGGCGTATTTACGAAGCCTAATGAGGTTATTCTATTAGCAGCACCATCACGAACGGGAAAATCAACTACAGCGTTAAAATTGGCTGAACTTGGCTATCCGTTATTTACGGATGATACCGCCACATTACGTATCGCCGACAAGATTTGTTATGCTCGGGCCTCCTATCCAATGGCGAAGCTGTGGGGCGAAACGCTACCGCATCAGCAGGTATACACCGAAGCAACCAAGCAACTTCTGTATACGCCTGATCTGAACAAGTTTGGGTTCATGTACCATGACGCCTTTGTCGATACAGAAGTTGACGTTAAGGGCATCATTTTTTTAGAGGAAAAAGGAAACGATATAAGGATAAGTCTAGTCAAAGCAGCCGAGCAGATCGGCCTGATTGGCATCAACATCTACCGCAATGAATGGGCACTGGCCATGCAAAAACAACAGTTGATGTTTCAGTTTTGCGTTGATCTGGCCAGCACGGTGCCGGCCTGGCGCGCATGCCGACCCAGTGATTCTGATACATTTGATTCGTTTGCGGAGCAAATTGATCAACAGATTATTCGAGGGCTCATTGGATGATGTATGGAGCACGTACCTGTATAGAATAGCGTGCTCCTCAGCCCACAAAAACCGAATGAATCAGGTAATCAGCAGGGTTGCAGCGACCTGTAATCATGCGCCCACTGACGATTGTCCAGGCATGTCCCTGTATTTGCCCGGATGAGTCATCCCGGTTGAACCCCACATAGATGGTATAGGGTATACGATAGAATTGGCAGACTAGCTTTGCCTGGTAAGCCTGATGCCGACAAAGGTTAGGCCACCATGCGTACATGCTCACGATACGTATTGCAGCGGCAATGTCAGCTATTATTGATCTGTTGACAAAATCATGATCGGCCATATCACGAGTTATCTTCCCAAACGTAGCCTGCTTTGAAAAGTACCGAAATAATATGGTAGTATATAATGAAAGAAACAGAACAAGTACGGTTAATACTTTTACCCGAATCGGCAACCGTATCAGTTTCCTTATCAGTACCAGCATATTATATGATATACTGCTTTTCTTTTAGTTCTACTAGGCAACGTGCTACTTCTTGTGCACAGGTAATCGGATCAACGTTATATTCATTCACAAGTAACGCTACAATAGATTGCTCATTTTCTTGTTGTTCAAGTAGCATAAAGATACGTGTATAGGTAGCATTGAGGGTAACGTACTGGTTATTTTTAATATCAAAAATAACGCCGTCTTCTCCCATCTGCGTAAATAAAACGCGATCTGAATTGATCTGGTACATAGAAAGTTTCTGCTAAAAACAAATCAGGATTTAATTCGTTTATTATTGGTCAATGCAACAGGCTTTAACATGATTGCTTTGATAAAATTATTAAAAACCAGCAAAACGTCGACAAAAAAACCGTCTTTATTAAATTTGTTGTCAATTAGTCCTACATCAATTTTACGTAAACTTGGGACTGAGTAGGTACCAAATAGTTTATCCCAAAAAACAAATATTTGTCCAAAGTTTTTATCGAAATCCTGTTGATGTTTTGAATGGTGAACACGATGCGCGGCAGGCGATATTAATACGTACCTGCCAAGTACACCCCAACTAGACGGAATCGATGAATGTTGTAACAACTCAATGGTATACATAACCGCCAGTATTGGCAGTATCGTATATATAGAATTGCCCACTATCATAATTGGTAGATATGAAATTAGTCGTGAGCAAGTTGCTTCAAGAAAATGGTGCCTGTAGAACGCTAACACATTCAATTCTTCGGCAGAATGATGATAAGCATGCAATTGCCATAGAGGTTCTATCAAGTGAAAAAAGCGATGATACCAGTAGCGTAGAAAATCTGTTAGTACAAATACGACTAACACACTTCCAACGGTATACATGTTTAGCAGGTCATAATTTTTTGACTTATATTGGGGCAAAAAATGAGTAAAAGCATAAGTGAGTCCCAGCGAAAAAACTATTTCTAAAAAATAATAAAATTTAGTTAGACTAAGAAAAAACAAGGCAATATCAGCCTGTGTTGTTTTTCTAAAATCAATTAGCTTTTTTAAAGAAGATTGTTTCCACCCTAAGACAAAGAGATCAATCATTAGCACAACTACTGTAACGCATATAACCGTGATCGATCGTTTATAAACCAGATTCGATATTGTGAGGTGATTAGTTATAAATTCTAAGAAATCCATAAATAAGAAAGTTAAATGGACAACTAATACAATCTCCTACAATCAACAACTTATGAATTCAATTATAAATTATCAACTCGCTATCAGACAACATTGATATGCTAATTTTCCAAAAACCGATCGGATGAATAGAAAAAACAGAATCCTGTCCATGAATTGTCTGATCAACTTCAAAGCAAGTCATGTACAGGACTCTGTTTAGAACGTCGTCAACTTCCTGGAATCGGTGGATCACCCATCCGTAAGAATACATTTTCAACTTGTACAACTTCCATTTTAGGTTCTACCCAGTCTTTCTTCTGCAGATCCTTGGGCTCTTCCTCTTCATTTACGTTCTGAATCATAGTACACCTTGTTTAACAGTAAAACATCTCCTCACCAGTACTATCTCACAAATAGCGCATTTTCACTAGCTAAGACAGTCGATTCAACCAATAGTCACGTTACACAGAATAACATTAGCAAGAGGCTATTTATTTAATCTCTGTCAACGGAATACAAAGAGTATTTATTTTCGCCAATAATTCCCCCTAAATATATAGAATAGGACGAAAGTACAATCAAAAGGTAACCAACTGAATTTAAAAAATAGTAAAATCGATGCTGTATCAAGAATATATATCGTCAAATATAAATTTTCGTAAAGTATAAGTTTTAAGTTTTATTTAATCATAAACTATACACAAAATAGAAAGCGGGGTTTGATTTTCCTTTAAATCAAACCCCGCTTTCTATTTTCACTTCTTCTACATCGCTCCTTTACCTGCCAGATTGAGCATAAAGGCGTATTCCATTGCGATCTCTTTCAGTGCATTGAAGCGACCTGAAGCGCCACCGTGGCCGGCTTCCATATTGGTATGGAGGAGCAGCACATTACTGTCATTTTTCATGGTGCGCAGTTTAGCCACCCACTTGGCCGGCTCCCAATACTGTACCTGCGAGTCGTGCAGGCCGGTGGTAACGAGCAGGTTCGGGTAAGCTTTCTTCTCTACCTGGTCATAGGGTGAATACGATAGCATGTAGTCGTAATACTGCTTCTGCTTGGGATTTCCCCACTCTTCAAACTCACCGGTCGTCAGCGGAATGCTCTCATCGAGCATGGTTGTCACCACATCCACAAACGGCACGGCGGCTACTACGCCCCGGTACAGCTCGGGCGCTTGGTTGATGACGGCGCCCATCAACAATCCACCGGCTGAACCTCCAAGCGCAAACAGTTTGTCAGAAGCAGCGTACTTGTTGACTACCAGCCATTTTGATACATCGACAAAGTCGTTGAAGGTATTTTTCTTTTTCAGCAGTTTACCGTCTTCGTACCACTGTCGACCCATTTCCTGGCCACCGCGAATGTGTGCGATGGCGTAGATGAATCCACGATCGAGCAGGCTGAGGCGGCTGCTGCTAAAGCCTGGCTCGGTGTTGCTGCCATATGAACCATAGGCATACTGGAGCAGCGGTGCAGTGCCATCTTTGGGCGTGCCTTTGCGGTACACAATAGACACGGGCACCTTGGCACCGTCGCGAGCCGTCACGAACACGCGCTCCGATACGTAGTTGTTCTTATCAAAGCCACCCAACACTTCCTGTTGTTTCAGGAGCGTTTTGGCTTTGGTATCCATGTTGTAATCGTAGGTCGACGAGGGCGTCGTCAGCGACGAGTAGCCGTACCGCAGCACGTCTGTATTGAAATCGGGGTTGTAGCCGATGCCCGCCACATAGGCTGGCTCGCCGAAGTCGAGGTATTCGTCGGCTTTCGTCTTCTGATTAATTACCCGCAGTTTGGCCAAGCCTTCTTTGCGTTCGGCTAGCACGAGGTGGTTGGCAAAGACGTCCATCCCTTGCAAGAACACGTCGGCGCGGTGCGGAATCACTTCTTTCCAGGCGGCGCGGTTGGTCTGTTGGCCTTCGGGCACTTCCATCAGCCGGTAATTGGTGGCTTTGTAGTTGGTGCGCACGTAGAACTTATCCCTGAAGTGCTGAATATCGTATTCGTGACCACGCTCGCGCGGGCAGAAGACTTTGAAGTCACTATTAGGGGTTTTTGCGTCGAGCAGCCGGTATTCCGTCGCGACACCGTTATGGTCGCAGGCGATGGCGATGTACTTCTTCGACTTCATCCGGTACAGGCCCATGTAATACTGATTGTCTTTCTCTTCGTACACCAGTATATCTTTCTTGGGGTCGTTACCCAGCATGTGCCGCCACACCTGATAGCCCAACAGCGTTTGCGGGTCTTTCTTGATGTAGAAGAACGTTTTGTTGTCGGCGGCCCAGGCGAAGCTACCTGCCTCGACATTAGGAATCGTTTCGGGGTAAATCTGACCCGTTTTCAGGTTTTTCACCCGCAACGTGTACAGCCGACGGCTGACGGTATCTTCCGCAAAAACGGCCAATTCGTCGTTATCCGACACTTCATAGCCGCCCATGTTGTAATAATTGTGCCCTTTAGCCAGCGCGTTGCAGTCGAACATTACCTCTTCGGGAGCAGTTAGCGAGCCTTTCTTACGTACATAGATCGGGTATTCACCGCCCTGCACATAATTGGTCTGGTAATAGTAAGCACCTTCTTTGTACGGCACCGACTGATCCTGTTGCTTGATACGGCCTTTCATCTCGGCAAACAGTTTTTCTTCAAGTGGCTTCTGCGGTGCCAGTATGGCATCCGTGTAGGCATTTTCGGCATTGAGGTAGTTGATGACCTCTTTGTCTTCCCGCTGATTGAGCCAATAGTAATTATCGGTACGGGTGTGGCCATTGGTGGTCAGCGTCTTAGGCTTGATGGCCGCTACGGGGGGCGTTGCTCCCGCCGCTGAGGGAGCCGGGGCCGGTGATTGTGCGTTCGTCATGTAGGGAAGCGCAAGGGCTATAAAAGCCGGTACTAGTTGTTTGTTCATGAGACGTGCAAGAGGATAGAACGGTTCCAAAGAGCCCGTTACGCGAACTTACAGCCAAACCAAACAACAATCGGTGCCAAAATGACGGGCGGCTGGGTACGTTCCCCACCTCGGCTTAGTGTACGATCTACAGACCTACGATAGCCGCCTGCCCGGTTGCCTTCCACATCTTTCTAACCCCGGAAACTCACCCCCGTCCAATGGTGTTGATTTCTAGATAATACCTGAAAAAACGCTCAAAGCTTGATGGCTACAGTTCAGTGTCGGGCGGTTATGGCTTTTCTCGCCAAACAGCGCAACGTTGAACTCTGGGCATTGAGCGTTGAACCCACGTCAAAAAGTGATACAGGAACAACAAACAACACATACTGAGCCGGTTACCGTAGGTTCATCGCTTACCGACGTGCAACTCACGGGCTACGAGCAAATCGACGTGCTGGGTGCCCGCGAACATAACCTGAAAAACATCGACGTATCGATTCCCCGTAACAAACTGGTGGTCGTTACGGGTATCAGCGGATCGGGAAAATCGTCGTTGGCGTTCGACACGATTTATGCTGAGGGGCAACGGCGGTACATGGAAAGTTTCTCGGCCTACGCCCGCTCGTTTCTGGGCGATATGGAGCGGCCCGACGTGGATAAAATCAACGGGCTGAGTCCGGTGATTTCCATCGAACAGAAAACAACCTCGAAAAACCCCCGCTCAACCGTCGGTACGACGACCGAGATTTTCGATTTTCTACGCCTGCTCTATGCCCGGGCGGGCGAAGCTTTTTCGTATGCAACCGGCCGCAAAATGACCCGTCAATCGCAGGATCAGATTGTGGACGCGCTGCTGGACCAGAACGCCGGACGCAAAACCGTGCTACTGGCACCAGTCGTGCGGGGTCGGAAAGGGCACTACCGCGAACTGTTCGTGCAGATTGCCAAGATGGGCTACACCAAAGTGCGGGTCGATGGCACCGTGCAGGATATTGTCCCGAAGATGCAGGTCGACCGGTATAAGGTGCACGACATCGAGATCGTGATCGACCGGCTGGTGCCTAGTGCCGACGATCGCTTCCGGTTGAGCCAATCGGTACAAACGGCATTGAAGCAGGGCAAGGGCGCTATTCAGGTACTCGATCAGGACAATAAGCTGCACTATTTCTCGCAGAACCTGATGGACCCCGAGTCGGGCATTAGCTATGACGAACCCTCGCCCAACTCCTTTTCGTTCAATTCACCTTACGGCTGGTGTCCCACTTGCCAGGGCTTAGGCGTGGTGGAGGAGATCACCGAAGAGTCTGTCATTCCCGATAAATCGCTGAGCGTGAGCCGGGGGGCTATTGCGCCACTGGGCGAATACCGCGAGCTATGGTTTTTCAAGGAAGTCGAGGTCATCCTCAAAAAACACAAGCTGAGCCTGACCACGCCGGTCAGCAAATACCCGCCCGAACTGTTACACGTACTGTTGCACGGCTCTGAAGAAGAGACGCCGATTCCGTCGAAGAAATACCCCGGCGAGACGTACTACACCACCAAGTTTGAGGGCATTATCAACTTCCTGAAAAAGCAGCAGGAAACGGGTTCGGAGAAAATACAGGAGTGGCTGCGCGACTTTCTGGTGATCAACACCTGTCCCGACTGTAACGGCGCCCGCCTGAAAAAAGAGTCGCTCTATTTCCGCATTGCTGATAAGAATATTTCCGAACTGGCGAGCATGGACATTGCCGTACTGGCGGCTTGGTTCGTAGACATTGAGAATCGCCTGTCGGAGCGACAGAACGTCATTGCCAAGGAGATTCTGAAGGAAATCAGGAAGCGTATCGGCTTTCTGGTCGACATTGGGCTGGACTACCTCACGCTCGACCGTTCGTTGAAAACGCTGTCGGGCGGCGAGGCGCAGCGCATCCGGCTTGCCACGCAAATCGGCACGCAACTCGTTGGAGTTCTGTATATTATGGACGAACCGAGTATCGGTCTGCACCAGCGCGACAATGTGAAACTGATTGAGTCACTGAAAAATCTGCGCGACCTAGGCAACACAGTGCTGGTTGTCGAGCACGACAAAGACATGATGCTCGAGTCGGACTATATCCTCGACATTGGGCCGGGGGCGGGTCGGCATGGCGGGCAGGTGGTCAGTTATGGAACGCCGAGTGAGTTTATTCAGAAAGGCGGTACCACAGCCAATTACCTCAGCGGCCGCACGGCGATCGACGTACCTGGCGAACGCCGCAAAGGCAGCGGGAAGTTTTTGCAGATCAAAGGCGCGACGGGCCACAACCTCAAAAACGTAACGCTCAAATTACCCTTGGGCCGCATGGTTAGCATCACGGGCGTATCAGGTAGTGGCAAATCGTCGCTGATCCACGAGACGCTCTTCCCGATTCTGAACCATCATTTTTACAAGTCGAAACGCGAGCCATTAGCCTTCAAGAATGTCGAGGGGCTTGAGTTCATCGACAAAGTCATCGAGGTCGATCAGTCGCCGATTGGACGTACCCCGCGCTCGAACCCGGCTACGTATACGGGCATGTTCTCGGAGATACGTACCCTGTTTGCCGAGCTGCCCGAAGCCAAAATTCGGGGCTATAAACCAGGCCGTTTCTCGTTCAACGTGAAAGGCGGTCGGTGTGAAGAATGCGAAGGCGCCGGGATGAAAAAAATCGAGATGGAGTTTCTGCCCGACGTGCACGTACCCTGCGAAGTCTGCAAAGGCAAACGCTTCAACCGCGAAACGCTGGAGGTACGTTTCAAAGGCAAATCCATCGCCGACGTGCTCGACATGACCGTAGAGCAGGCGCTTGATTTCTTTCAGAGCCAGCCCAAAATTCTGCGTAAGGTGCAGACCCTCAGCGACGTCGGGCTAGGCTACATCACGCTGGGCCAACACGCCACGACCTTGAGCGGCGGCGAAGCACAGCGCGTGAAACTGGCGGAGGAACTGTCGAAGAAAGACACGGGCAAGACGCTGTATATTCTTGACGAACCCACGACGGGCCTGCACTTTCAGGATATTGCGCACCTGCTCGATGTGCTTAACAAGCTGGCCGACAAGGGCAATACGGTACTGGTGATTGAACACAACCTCGACGTGATCAAGGTTTCTGACTACGTAATCGACCTCGGCCCCGAAGGCGGCAGTAAAGGCGGGCAGATCATCGCCGAAGGCACACCCGAAAAAGTGGCCAAGGTGGCAGGTAGTTATACCGGCAAGTTTCTGGCAATGGAACTAGCCGAGGCGTAAAATAAGCCGGGTTACTCCATCGCTATAGAGTAACCCGGTCTATCTGTTGGCATAATTAGCGCATTGAGTGCAAAAAGGCAGGCCAGAGCAACACCTGCCTTTTTCCCCGTTGCACCGCTCGTAGCGTGGGCAAGAACCGCGCTTTGTCCGCAAACAAGCTATCAATGGCTGCTGATTCGAGATCGTATTTTCCTTTCAGCGGCCGATTTCCAGCACATCCGCTTTCTAGAGCAAAATCAACTGGTATTGCAATAACAATCGGGCCGTTGTTTCCCTTGTCGGCGTAGTGCCAAAACGGTTGGCTAGCCAGTATTTTAGACTCATAGAAATCGGTCAGCCATTCGGGCAAGTAATCACCGGTGATTCGAATACTGTCGATTTTATTGGGCGCAGTGAGCCGAAAATGAATCCAGTCGAAGCCATAAAAGCATCTAGGCAATTCCTGATAAGCACTTCGACACGCGTCCAGAATCCCACGGTGTAGAAAATCAGCGGGCGCAAAAGGTACGTTGGCGCGGGGATGCATCGCCGAAAAGGTGAGCTGAATTGTTGCTCTTTCTGGATGCGTTTTAGACTGGCTATAAACCAATGAGCCAGTCAAAACCGATAGTCCAATCAGCAAGTAAAGACACCGTATTCGTCTATTAATCATTAGGATATAGTTTATTAGCGTACGCTCTCCAATAGAATTGGGTAGAGCATTGAGCTCCGTTCGCCCGTTTGAATGCCCAAGATTGGAAGCAGATTAGCCGACGGAAACCGCAGCAACGTACCCAGCAGGTTATTTATATATACCGAATCCTGTTTTCCCCGACAGCCGACTTCAAACTGAATAAAAACAGGAACTGTGATTGATACCGGCCCCTTCGTTTCACAGTCGGCACATACCCAATAGGGCTTGCTCGCTTCCAGCCTATCATGGAACATTCCCGGCAAGTAATCAGGAAAGCCATCGCCCGCCACCTTGATCTGATCGATGACACCCGTTTTTACCACTCGAAAACGGATCTGTCCCGACGTTCGGAGGCAATTAAAATGACTGTAGTCGCCCACCTGTTTAGCAACATCCGTATACCGCTCCCATAAATAATTGGTGGCATAAACAGGTTTGTTATACTTAGGATCGATGTAGGTGAATGATATGCCAATCGGTTGTTGTGCCTGACCGTAGGCCGTTAACGACAGACTATAAACGAGCACAAAGACTTTATCTCGCCAATAGCGGTTTTGTTCCATACTTACGGTGGTTTCGCTTCTCTGTCAGTCAGCAAGTAGCCAAGGATAGCGGTTTATTTGCCTATTTCAATATTTATCCAAGAGCGAGTAAGCCTATAAAGCTAGTTTTTCATTTGTGTTGTATACATTATCAACCTTGGGGCACTAGCGATAATATTAGCCGTGATTTGTCTTCTGTTGACATTACTACTATTTTCCATTCGTCGGCACATGGCTTGTATGTATCGACACATAGTTTTCTATGTAAATACTACTTACTTAATTTGAAGCATACTTAAAATCCTCTAGTACACTCATGAAATTACTCGTAACCCCCATTGCTCTTCTGCTTTCGCTCTCGGCTGCCTATGCGCAAAGCTGGGGGCTCGACAAAGCCCACTCGCGCGTTGGCTTTACCGTGACTCACTTGTTACTCTCGGAAGTCGATGGCAATTTCAAGACGTTCGACGCCAACCTGACGGCCTCGAAGCCTGACCTTTCTGATGCCGTATTTGACCTGACGGCTGATGTAAACTCAGTCGACACTGACAACGAGCGTCGCGATGGTCACCTGAAAACGCCCGATTGGTTCGACACGGCTAAGTTCCCCACGCTGACGTTTAAGAGCACGTCGTTTAAGAAAGTAAGCGGCAAGAATTACAAACTTGCCGGTGACCTCACGATGCACGGCGTTACGAAGCCCGTTGTCCTTGACGCCGTACTGACGGGCCCCGTGACGATGGAAGGCCGCAACGGCAAGCAGGAAAAGGTTGGCCTGAAAGCGACCGGCACCATCAAGCGGACCGACTTTGGTGTTGGCTCGTCGGGCGGCGCTACGGTAAGCGAAGAAGTTGAGCTCAAGTTGAACGGCGAGTTTACCAAGAAGTAAGTTCATCCCGGCAACTGCCAATACAATCGCCAACGTACCTGGGTACGTTGGCGATTACTTTTTTCAGGCAATTAACATCCGCACTACGTTCCGCGGCGACCGGATGTACCACTGCGGCGGTAAAAACTCGTATTTTTGCGGCCTTAATCCGGTGCTAGCCACCGCCGACCGCATGATCGCCAAGATGTATTCGCCTACCGATATTGAAGCCAAGTGGTATCAGTATTGGCTTGACAATAAGCTGTTTTCTTCCACACCCGACGAGCGCGAACCCTACACCATCGTGATTCCGCCGCCCAACGTAACGGGCGTGCTGCACATGGGCCACATGCTCAACAACACCATTCAGGATGTGCTGATCCGGCACGCCCGCATGCAGGGCAAAAACGCCTGTTGGGTGCCCGGCACCGACCACGCCAGCATTGCTACGGAGGCGAAAGTCGTGGCCCGGTTGAAAGAGCAGGGCATCAGCAAGACCGATCTCACCCGCGAGCAATTTCTGGAACACGCCTGGGATTGGACGAACCAATATGGCGGCATTATTCTGCAACAACTGCGTAAACTGGGTGCTTCCTGCGACTGGGACCGCACGCGCTTTACCCTCGAACCGGCGCTCTATGAGTCGGTTATCGACGTATTCGTTGATCTTTACAATAAGGGGCAAATCTACCGCGGAGTGCGCATGGTCAACTGGGACCCGCAGGGCCGCACCGCCGTATCCGACGAAGAGGTTATTGTAAAAGAGGTACAGCAAAAGCTGACCTACATTCAGTATTCGATTGAGGGCGAAGCAGGGGAGTTTGTGACCATCGCTACGGTGCGGGCCGAAACCATCATGGCCGATGCCGCCATCGCCGTGAATCCCAACGATGAGCGTTACAAACACCTACACGGCAAACGGGCCATCATCCCCCTCATCAACCGAAGTATTCCGATCATTACCGACGAGTACGTAACGATTGAGTTCGGGACGGGTTGCCTGAAGGTAACGCCGGCTCACGATCTCAACGACTACGAACTGGGCGTGAAGCACAACCTGCCGGTTATCGACATCCTGAACGACGATGGCACGCTGAACGAGAAAGCCCAGATCCTGATCGGGATGGACCGGTTTGCCGCCCGGAAGGCGATCTTAACGATGCTGGAAGAGTCGGGCAATCTGGTAAAAGTTGAGGAGTACAAATCGAACGTGGGTACGTCGGAGCGGACGGGTGCCGTGATCGAGCCGAAGCTGTCGTTGCAGTGGTTCCTGAAGATGGACCAGATTTCGAAGCCCGCCTTGCAGGCCGTCATGGACGACGTGATCAACCTGGTGCCGCCCAAGTTCAAGAACATGTACCGGTCGTGGATGGAGAATCCGCACGACTGGTGTATCAGCCGCCAACTGTGGTGGGGGCAGCGTATTCCGGCCTTCTACATGCAGGACGGGACCATCATCGTGGCCAAAAACAAGCGGGAAGCCCTGCGGAAGGTGCAGCACGAAAAACTGCTGTTCGCCATGACCGAAGCCGACCTCACGCAAGACGACGACGTACTGGATACGTGGTTCTCGTCGTGGCTGTGGCCGATTTCGGTGTTCGATGGCATCCGCAACCCCGACAACGCCGATATCAACTATTACTACCCGACCAACGACCTCGTTACGGGCTTCGACATCATCTTCTTCTGGGTAGCGCGGATGGCGATGGCGGGCTTTGAGTTCCGGGGCGAACGGCCGTTCCGCAATGTGTACTTCACGGGCATGGTGCGCGATAAGCAGGGCCGGAAGATGTCGAAGCAGCTCGGCAACTCACCCGACCCGCTGGTGCTGATCGACCAATACGGGGCCGATGGCGTCCGTACGGGCATGCTGTTCAGTTCGGCCGCGGGCAACGATTTGCTATTCGACGAAAAATTGTGCGAACAGGGCCGTAACTTCTGCAACAAAATCTGGAATGCCTTCCGGTTGGTAAAGGGCTGGACGGTGAAAACGCGAACCGATGAACGCAACACCGATTCGTCGCAACTGGCCGTAAGGTGGTTCGAGGCTAAACTGAACGCGACGATCTCTGAAATTGAAAACCACCTAAGCAAATTCCGCATCTCGGATGCGCTGCAAAGCGTTTACAAACTCATTTGGGATGATTTCTGCTCGCAGTACCTGGAGCTGATCAAGCCATCGCAGTATACCGAAAAAGACGCCGACGGTAATTTCAGCGGCATCATCGATGAGGCTACGTACCTGTCTACGATCAATTTCTTCGAACGACTGATGGCGCTGGCGCATCCGTTTATGCCGTTTATTACGGAAGAAATCTGGCAGGATATCGCGCCGCGGCAACCGGGTGAGAGTCTGTGCGTCGCGCCGTTCCCGCCGGCCCAACCTGCCGATGCCGCCGTGCTCGCCGATTTCGAGTTGTTGTTCGAGATCATCAGCAGCATTCGTAACATCCGCAACGCCAAGCAGATTGCGCCTAAGACCGAACTGCCGCTTTCGATTCGAACCGACGTACCCAGCCGCTTTGCCCCGTTGGAAGGCCTGATCACGAAGATGGCCAACGTACCCACGATCAGTTACGTATCGGAGAAACCGGAAAACGCCACGTCGTTCCTGATTAAAGGCGACGAGTTCTTTATAGACCTCGCCGGCGAAATAGACGTGGAGCAGGAAATTGCCAACGCCGAACGTGATTTGGCCTACAACATCGGCTTCCGCGATTCGGTGATGAAAAAGCTGAGCAACGAACGTTTCGTAGCCAACGCCAAACCCGACGTAGTCGAGCGTGAACGGCAGAAAGCCGCCGATGCCGAAGCCAAAATTGCGGCATTACAGGAAACGTTGCGGCAACTGAAAGGATAGGCGCCGGTCTTGTAGGGGCATCCCACGTGGGTGCCCTACGCGGGCGTCAGCAACGTATCCAGTCAATCACAAACGCCCGGTTATCTGCGGATAGCCGGGCGTTTGCCATTTATCGAACCAGTCGTTTCACTGCATCCCACGTTTGCTTAAATTGATTACTGGAGCGAGGCGCCGGTGCGATAACGACTTCACCAAGTAATGTCAGCTGGCTTTCTTTCATCACAACGTGAATCGGCGGTTGCGCCTGCTGCGTTGAAATGGTAATCGATTGAGTTAGGAAACCTACGTATGAAAAGGTCAGCGTGCGGAATTTGGCCTTTTGATCGGTCTCATCAACGGCCAACTGAAAATAGCCTTCAGTATTGGTCTCGCATCCGCGGTATACAGATTGATAAGTCACATGTAAACCCGGAAGGGGTACGCCCAGGCTATCTGTGACGCGGCCTGTGATGTAAAAGAGGGCGGGTCTGGCGGATGTCGGTTTGGGTGTCGTTGGCTGTAGAGGCAAGTGGCGCAGCGATGAGGCTACCAACGGCGGCAGCGCCGGGTTTGCGCGCTGCCCTGATGGCGTGCTTTGTCCGTTTGCCGTTTGCCAGCCAAGCACCAATGCTACCGCCCAACGTACCCAGCCACCTATTCCACGCGGCACCGAACGTACCTGACCGATTGGGCGCTCCAACTGATCGACGCGAAAGCGCCCACAGGTCGCCTTGCCGTCGTGTCGCATCAGCCAATCGGCTAATTCACGATCTGTGTATGCCGAGAAATCCTGCACGGTTTTCTGACACATAGCACAATGACGACCACCTGCCACGGCGGTCATAGTCGACCACGACTCAACACAGGGTGCGGGAATGGCTATTTGGGCGGCAGATGCCATAATCGATCGATTTGGACCAATGTACACAATTTTTAAAATCTGTTCTACCTATCTGCCAACCAAGTTCCTTATCGACGTACCTGACCAGCTGCTTATTATCGCAACCAAATCAGCGTAACGGTATACCGTTACTTTGGTAAGCGAATCAAGTCATAGGCACGGACCACCATTCTACTACACACGTATGAACTTGAATTTTGCCAAATTATCGGATCAGTTCCTGGCGCTGCTGACCCTCTACGGCACCAAACTCCTGCTGGTCATTCTCATCCTGATCATTGGCCTGTGGGCCATCGGTCAATTGGTTAAGCTATTGTCGAGGGTGATGAACAACCGGCACGTAGACCGCGATGTGCAGCCGTTTTTATTATCGCTGTTTAGTGGCTTGCTGCGTGTGTTGCTGCTACTGAGCGTAGCCAGTACACTGGGCATCGAGACCACCTCGTTTGTCGCCATCATTGGCGCGGCCGGGCTGGCCGTCGGGTTGGCTTTGCAGGGGAGTTTATCCAACTTCGCGGGTGGCGTGTTGATCCTGATTTTCAAGCCATTCCGGGTGGGCGATCTGATCAGCGCGCAGGGCTTTACGGGCACCGTCGACGCCATTCAGATCTTCAATACCATTCTGGTTACGCCGGATAACAAAACCATCATTCTGCCTAATGGGCCTTTATCGACGGCACCAATCACCAACGTATCAGGCCGCAACCTCATCCGGGTTGATATGACCTTTGCGGTTAGCAATCAGAATGACCTGGCCGCTACCCGAGCGTCGATCAAGAAAGTCATCGACACCTGCCCCTCGGCACTTCCTGATCAGGCCCACGACATACTGGTTAATCACCTGAACAACAATGGAGTGGTGTATGATGTACGCGTCTGGACTAAGCCCGATACGTATTGGGATACCTACTATTACATGCAGGAAAACGTAGCGAGTCAGTTTAGAACCGATGGTATTTCGGGCCAGAAAAACGCGATTCTAATTCAGCAGGCTTAAATCAAAGCCAACAAAAAGGCCTCGGCTCAACCCATTTGACAGGTTAAGCCGAGGCTTTTTATTGGCAATCCGAAGCGCAGTTGCTGGCTTATTTGCCGTAGCGCTTGCGGAATTTGTCGACACGACCGGTCGTATCGAGCAGCACGTTCTTACCCGTGTAGAAGGGGTGCGATTGCGAGCTTACTTCAATTTTCACGAGGGGGTAGGTTTTGCCTTCAAACTCCATCGTGTCTTTCGTTTGTACCGTCGAGCGGGTCACGAATTTGTAATCGCTTGTCAGATCGTGAAACACAACCTCACGGTAATCGGGATGAATGCCCTTTTTCATAATGAATGTCTTGATTATCTGCCAAATTCGGTTTCCGTCCGAAAAGGATTGCAAAAGTACGGGCTTTTTGCCTGATACACAAGCGTTTTCCGGCCTCGTTCCATCATTTAACCATTACCTAACAAAAGGATCACAAAAAGCCGTCAGTCTCTGGCATTTACGGTTTCGGAAGCGCTATTTTGAAAACGTTCTTTGTGACCTTGGTCCACCCTTTATATACCCATTTATACAGATGACCATGTACGGATTGCTGCCGGGTTAGACTCAATAGCACCTTTTTTATAACCAACACCCGATAGGCTTTTATAAGTCGCTAACCCTCAGTTCAGAAGCATAAAACCACGGATAAAATCGAGTTTAATTTTTCCAAGGAGTTGTTGATACACTGCCGTTTCTGGCCGCTTTTCGGCTACCTTTAACACTAGCTTAACACGGATTCTAATCACACAGTCAACATATATCCGCTTTATTTTCAACACGTTACTATCTTTCTAACACCTACAATCCCATGTATGTAATCAAACGAGATGGCCGCCGGGAATCGGTCAAATTTGATAAGATTACCGCTCGCATCGAAAAGCTGTGCTATGGCCTCGACCCGGCCTACGTACAGCCCGTTGAAGTAGCCATGAAGGTTGTCAATGGCCTATATGATGGCGTAAAGACAACCGAATTGGACAACCTCGCCGCTGAGACAGCCGCGTCGATGACCACCAAGCACCCCGACTACGCGATTCTGGCAGCGCGGGTGGCCATTTCTAACCTGCATAAGGAAACCAACAAATCGTTTTCGGGCACCATCAAGCGGCTCTACACGTATATCGACCCCAAAACGGGCGAAAATGCGTCGCTGATTTCGAAAGAGGTGTATGACGTTATTCGTAACAACGCCGCCGTTCTCGACTCGACTATCATTTACGACCGCGATTACGGCTATGACTATTTCGGCTACAAAACGCTCGAAAAGTCGTACCTCCTGAAAATGGAGGGCCGCATTGCCGAGCGGCCTCAGCACATGCTGATGCGCGTGGCGGTGGGCATTCACATGGACGATATCGACGCGGCCATCGAAACCTACAACCTGCTTAGCGAAAAGTGGTTTACCCACGCTACGCCGACGCTGTTTAACGCCGGTACGCCGAAACCACAGATGTCGAGCTGCTTCCTGCTGACGATGAAAGACGACAGTATCGAGGGGATTTACGACACGCTGAAGCAGACGGCTAAAATCTCGCAGTCGGCGGGTGGTATTGGCCTGAGCATCCACAACGTACGGGCCACAGGTACGTATATCAAAGGCACCAATGGTACTTCAAACGGGATTGTGCCCATGCTGCGCGTATTCAACGACACCGCCAGGTACGTTGATCAGGGTGGTGGGAAGCGCAAAGGCTCGTTTGCCGTTTATCTGGAGCCCTGGCATGCCGACATTTTCGATTTCCTGCAACTGAAAAAGAACCACGGCAAGGAAGAACTCCGCGCCCGTGACCTGTTCTACGCCATCTGGACGCCCGACCTGTTCATGAAGCGCGTGGAAGACAACGATGTCTGGTCGCTGTTCTGCCCGCACGAGTGCCCCGGCCTGAGCGATGCCTACGGCGATGAGTTTGAAGAGCTATATACGCGCTACGAACGCGAAGGCCGCGCCCGCCGCACGGTGAAAGCGCAGGAACTGTGGTTCGAGATTCTGGAAGCCCAGACCGAGACCGGCACGCCCTACATGCTCTATAAAGATGCGGCTAACCGGAAATCGAACCAGAAGAACCTCGGCACTATCAAGTCGAGCAACCTCTGCACGGAGATCATGGAATACACCTCGCCCGACGAAGTGGCGGTGTGTAACCTGGCCAGCATTGCCCTGCCGAAGTTCATCACGAAAGGGACCGATGGCGTGTTGCGCTTCGATCACCAGAAACTGATGGAGGTCACTCAGATTGCCACGCGCAACCTGAACAAGATCATCGACCTGAACTACTACCCCGTTGAAGAGGCCCGTCGCAGCAACATGCGCCACCGGCCTATCGGACTGGGTGTGCAGGGGTTGGCCGATGCCTTCATCATGCTGCGGATGCCGTTTGAAAGCGACGAAGCCCGCCGCCTCAACGAAGACATCTTCGAAACGATTTATTTCGGTGCCATGACGGCTTCAATGGAGCTGGCGAAGAAAGACGGCCCCTACGAGACCTGGAAAGGCTCGCCCATCTCAAACGGGGAATTCCAGTTCGACATGTGGGGCGTAACGCCGAAATCGGGCCGCTGGGACTGGAACGCGCTACGTACCCAAGTGGTAGAGCATGGCGTGCGTAACTCGCTGTTGCTGGCACCCATGCCAACGGCTTCGACGAGCCAGATTCTGGGCAACAACGAGTGTTTCGAGCCGTACACGAGCAACATCTATACCCGCCGCGTACTGTCGGGCGAGTTTGTAGTCGTGAACAAGCACTTGCTGCGCGATCTGGTCAAGCTGGGTCTCTGGAACGAGGCCATGAAGAATAACCTGATCCTGGCCAACGGCTCGGTACAGGACATTCCGAACATCCCGCAGCACCTGAAAGATCTTTACAAAACGGTTTGGGAGATCAAGCAGAAGCACATTATCGACATGGCCGCCGACCGGGGCGCTTATATCTGCCAGTCGCAGTCGCTGAACATCCACATTCAGGATGCCAATTTCGGCAAGCTGACGTCGATGCACTTCTACGCCTGGAAAGCGGGCCTGAAAACGGGTATGTACTACCTGCGCACGAAGGCTGCTACCGACGCCGTGAAGTTCACCGTGGTGCAGCCGCAGGCCGAGCCGCAACTCGAACCCGCGATGGCCGAAACCGCGCCGATCGAGAAACCGCTCGACTACGTGGGCTACGCCAAAGAACACGCCGCTCAGGTAGTAGCGCAGACGCCGCAGGTATCGGAAGCCGAACTCGCCTACGCCGCTATGCAGTGCTCACTAGACGATCCAGAAGGCTGCGAAATGTGCGGATCTTAATATGTAAACATTAACACGTGCTTATCCTTCTAGCTATGCTTCTTGTAGCTAGAAGGATAAGTGAATATTCAACCAAGACCAAACGGCAGATAGCCCACTACATCAATTAGTCTCTAATAGCCAACTAATTGTGAATAACAACAAATACGACTTAAGAGTAAACAGTACAGGTGATGTGTTCGCCTTCAATAGTATCAGTGCTAGACGTACAATTTTTAAAGTCATTGAGTTTTCGCCCATCAATTTAGAAGACCTAGAGGGTACAGGGTTTGAAAACGTATATAATCTTGGCTTCGGTGACTATGATCCGGATACGGGTGAAGTAAACGATAGCGTCTCTTCCAATAACGAGGATCGGGATAAAGTACTGGCTACAGTTGCTGCAGCGGCACTTCATTTTCTATATAACAATCCTAGTTTTACATTATATGCTATAGGTAGTACCCCTGCTCGAACTCGGTTGTACCAGATGGGCTTGAACAGTCACTACGACTCTATCATAGAAGAATACAACCTGTACGGCCTCAGTAATCAACATGGCTGGCAGCCATTTGAACGAAATACAAATTATCTAGCGTTCGTTATGCGTAAACGGTGATACCGTATATTTCGCTCATGAATGCTTCGAAAGATCAGAAACCAGACAACCTTAAAGACATAACCGTCTCGAAAGACCTTGAACTAGATCGAATCTTCGGGGGTCGAGTCCTTTTTGCCGAGAAAAACAAGATGGCAGCGGAGCACATTCGTAAGCACAAGCTTCCTGCTATAACACAGAAAGGTAGTCTATCAAAATAGCATGAATTATTTGCGCGTATACATACTATTGTATAAGTAACGCTATATAGTACAAATAGTAACAATCTGCTGTGATATTAGTGAATTAGCCACAGCTCCTTTTTGATAGATTTGCAGTTATCCCACGACTCTCATTGCATAGGAGTTTCATAAACGGTTACTAATTAGCCCTCCCGGCCGAAGATGGCTGGAACCTAATGCTGTCGGGTATTCGGGCACGGCACCCTGAAACAGAAGGCAACGAACGCGCCTTTCGACAGGCTGTGCTGGCGCACTTGCAGCGTTTCAACCCGGCGGGGTATTGCTAAGTACGTATGGAGAACGTATAACGGGTTGGTCATCCGAAAAACGAACGTACCTGACCAACGTACCCATGGTGAGCAATTCAACCAGGTACGTTCCTTTTAGTCAACTTAAGGCATTTACAACTACGCTAGACTGGCCGGGTCAATGTCGTCGATGTTGCCGCGGTTGGCGTTGGTGTGGTTGCCGAACCGCTTTTCCAATTGCTTTTGCAGCTTCACCACCACGCTGTTGAGCAACGTATACCAATCGTCGCCATTATCGTCGGCGAAGACGTCGTTGCCCGGAACGCCGTATTTGATGCCTATGTGTTTTTCATTGCTCCGCTGATTGGGCTCCAGCTTCATGTAGACCTCGGCGGTAATCACGTCGCCTTTGTAGAAGCGACGCAACTTGGCCAGCGAGTCAATCACCGTCGCTTCCATCGTATCACTGAGGGTAAAGCCGACTGATTCAATATCGAGGCGGACATCGTCCATATTTTCCTGTACATCCATCGTTGCGTGTGTTTTGTTGATGCCAAATAGGCAACCCTATTGGCTCGCGCTTAGAGTAAGTACTCCACAACGACCAAAAGGTTGGTTAACGGCCCCATTTTGCGAGTGTAAGGGCATATACGCGCATAGCCCCGTGTTTAGGCCTGTTCCGTCGGGACACCACCTTGTCTTATACCGGCGCAACAGTGAGGGGCGAACTGAAGAGAGGCCCACTGTTTTTTGGTAGCTTTGTGCTTTCCCCACGACCTCACTGCATGAGAGTTGCTTTACTGACCGGGGCGCTTTGCCTCCTGAGCCTCGCGGTTCGTTCTCAATCGGCTACCGATACAACGGCTTACCCCCGCAAAGAGTGGTTTCCTAAAAACCACCTGTTTGCGCCCATCCTGCTCGATCCACTCGAAGCACAGGTCTATGGAAGTGCCCTCCCCTACTTCAACACCACCGGCGAGCGGCGCATCAACGCCACCGATTTCGACAAGCGCGACCGGGAGCTGAATCAGGGGACCATCGTTCCGTTTGCCTTCGGGTTTCATAAGCCTTTTTACCGTGTTACCACCGCCCCCGGGCAGGCCCACGAATTCGGGCTCGACGTGGCTTCGTACACGCAGTTTCAGGTCTTCAATGATACCTCGCGGCTGGCCAAAAAGCCGGGGCAACTGGTATACAAGATCATCAACACCGATTACCGGCTGAGTTTCTGGTACAACCTGCGCCGGGGCCGCAACAGCTACCGCATCCGGCTTTACCACATCTCGTCGCACCTTGGCGACGACTATGTGATCCGCTATCAGCTTAATTACTACACGCCTAACGCCGTTAACTACGAACTCCTCGACTTCACAGCCAGCCGCGA
The DNA here is from genome assembly GCF_041321105.1 of Fibrella musci. Lineage (NCBI taxonomy): Bacteria > Pseudomonadati > Bacteroidota > Cytophagia > Cytophagales > Spirosomataceae > Fibrella > Fibrella musci. The sequence continues at coordinate 977,638 of NZ_JBGGWD010000002.1, forward strand.
CCTGCCCATCGGGCTACGCGTGTATGGCAACGTGGGCGTCTGCACGCGCAATACGCGGGAACGCGACCGATTCAACGCACAGGTTGGCGCGTACTACCGGCAGCCGGGCTCTATGCGGCAACGACTCGTGGCCGGTATCGACGCCAAATTCTGGCAGCAGACCGATTTTAAGCCGGGTATTCACGCCGGTGTTGGCTACGAACTGGGTCGTTCGTCGCAAAACCTGACGGCCATGCTCGATATGTATTATGGATACCGGCCCTATGGTCAGTATGAGTACCAAACCGTTTCCTGGGTCGGTCTTGGCCTGTATTTCAATCCATTCTAAACCAGTTTCGCGTTTGCTGTTTTTCGTCTGCTGTTGCTACGCTTCCGATTCAGCACCGACTCGTCAAACTAAAAACACCAAACCCGAAACTGACGCCTTATGTCACTCAATGCTATTTCTCCCATCGACGGGCGTTACGCCAAACAGGTCGATGCCATAAGCCCTTATTTTTCGGAACTAGGCCTGATTCGCTACCGCGTCCGCATCGAGGTTGAGTATTTTATCGCGCTCTGCGAATTACCCCTGCCCCAACTGGCTGGCGTCGACAAAGCTGTTTACCCGAACCTGCGCGCCCTGTACCAGCAGTTCTCCGAGGCCGACGGTGAGCGGGTCAAAGCCATCGAAGCTACCACCAACCACGACGTGAAGGCGGTGGAATATTTTATCAAGGAGAAGTTGAAAGGCCTGTCTGTAGAACCGTTTCTGGAGTTTATCCATTTCGGCCTGACCTCGCAGGACGTCAACAATACGGCGATTCCGTTGCTATTGCAGGAAGCACTCAATGAGCAGATCGAACCGACCTACCGGCAAGTGTATGTGCGGTTGCAGGAATTGGCCGAGCAGTGGAGCAACGTACCCATGCTGGCACGTACCCACGGGCAACCCGCCTCGCCAACCCGACTCGGCAAAGAATTACTCGTTTTCTGCGAACGGCTCGAAAAGCAACTGGCTATGCTGCCGCAGATTCCGGCATCGGCCAAGTTCGGTGGGGCTACGGGCAACTTCAACGCGCATACAGTCGCCTACCCGGACATTGATTGGCAGGCCTTTGGCGACAAGTTTGTCGACAGTCTGGGCCTGGTACGCAGCCAATACACCACGCAGATCGAGCACTACGACATGATGGCGGCGCTGTTTGATGCCTACAAACGGCTCAACACCATCCTGATCGACCTCGACCGCGACATCTGGACGTATGTCTCGATGAACTACTTCAAACAAAAAATCAAAGCGGGTGAGGTGGGGTCAAGTGCGATGCCGCACAAGGTGAATCCGATTGACTTTGAAAATTCGGAAGGAAACCTTGGCATTGCCAATGCCTTGTTTGAACATCTGGCGGCCAAATTACCCATATCACGCCTGCAACGCGATCTCACCGACTCAACCGTTCTCCGAAACGTCGGCGTGCCATTTGCGCATTCGGTAATCGCCCTGAAAGCATCCCTGAAGGGCCTGAACAAATTGGAGTTGAACCAGGCTGCGATCAACGCCGACCTCGAAGCCAACTGGGCCGTGGTAGCCGAGGGTATCCAGACGGTGCTGCGCCGCGAAGGCTACCCACAACCCTATGAAGCGCTCAAAGCCCTGACGCGTACTAACGAGGCCATTACCCAAAAAACGATCAGCCAGTTTATCGACGGGCTCGACGTGTCGGACAGCGTAAAGGCCGAACTACGAACCATCACGCCGTTCAGCTACACAGGGGTGTAGTATCTCAACACGGAGTAACGGAGAGCATGGAGCTTTACTATCGAGAAGGCCCACTGACAGGAAAGTTTTTTGTCAGTGGGCCTTCTCGATTATTAAAGTGTGTTACAACCGCAGATCACTTAGGACAAACGATAAACCGGGTAGCACATCTTCGCCCGACAACGGCTCATCGAACGAGCGCAGAATTTGTACCGATCCGTCGGCGCGGTAGATATAGACCATTTCGGGATCAGGGTCGATGAGCCAGGCTAACCGGCAACCGGCAGCGAGCCAATCGTCCTGGATTTTTTTGCGCAGTAAATCGACCGAATCCGTTGGCGAACGTAGCTCAATGATAAAATCGGGGCAAAGCGGCGGAAACTTCTTGCGCTGCTCATCCGTGAGCGCCAGCCAGCGATCATTAGCAACAAAGGCAGCATCGGCTGATCGAACCGCTGACGAGGGTAACCGGAACGCCGTCGAGGAATCGAAAACGCGGCCTAGTTTGGTTTGCTTCATCCAGGCGATTAGCTGAAACATAATTTCTGCATTACGGGCTCCTGTTTCACCTCCGGTATTCGACATGATCAGTATGGTTCCGTTGGCGTCGCGTTCGAACCGAAGCGAATCGTTTTGTTGACAGAATGCATAAAATTCATCGTCGTTGAGTCGCAGTCGGTCGTAATGCAGTTCGATTACGTTATCCATAAACAGCAGTCGTTATTGCTTCGGGAAGATAACAAATTTGAACGCGCTTTATCCCTTCGATAGCTCGGTGGCACGTACCTGAGCGGCCTGAATACCGGCCATAAGTGTATCGGCCAACGTACCTGCCTCGAACGTGCGGAGGGCGGCTTCGGTGGTTCCGCCTTTGCTGGCTACAGCCTTGATCAGGTCGTCGAGTGATTTGTCGGCGTTGTTAATGAGGTGGTATGACCCCAGCATGGTCTGTTTCACCAACAGCGCGGCGGTGCCTTCGTCGAAGCCCATCTGCTTGCCGGCCTCTACCATCGCCTTTACGACATAATAGAAATAGGCCGGGCCGCTCCCGCTAAGTGCCGTAACGGCGTCGAGCATTCCTTCGTCGTCCAGGAAGATGGACCGGCCCGTGGCGTTGATGAGGTTCTCGACCCGCCGCAGACTGGCAGCATCGACTTCGGGTGATGCCGTGAAACCCGTGATGCCCATACCGAGCATCGCCGGGGTATTAGGCATAGCCCGAATCACCATCCGATGCGAAAGCCGCTCCTGAATCAGGCTGATCGGAATACCGGCCATGATCGACAGCACCACCTGCCGGGGCTGAATAATCGCCCGCAGCTCATCCTGCGCTGAGGCGAAATCTTGGGGTTTTACGGATAGGATAATCAGGTCAACGTCGCCAACGCGGGGTCCGATGGTATCGACCACCACACCCGCTTTTTCGGCACGCAGGGTCGCTGACCGCTCGGTGCTTTTTTCGATGAGCAACAGGTCATCTTTCTTAACAAGATCATATTGCAGAAATGATTTGGCAAAGGCCATGCCCATGTTGCCGCAGCCCAGAATCGCAATTTTCATGGTCAGGTACGTAGTACGGTTAGCGGTAAAGATTACCCGGCAAAGGTAACGGCTTACCCAAGTACCTGTTCGTTAGGGCAGAAAAAGGTGGTGCGGCCGCCCACTTCGGTTCGCTCGATGGGTGTGCCACAACGGGGGCAGACTTTGTGCGCTTCTACGTCGTCGTAGGGCGAAGCGTCCCATTCGCGCACGTGAATCAGGAATGAGCGTGGGAAATCTTTGTAGACCGCTTCCTTCGCGATAGCCGTTTTGAGGACTAGGTGAATGGCTTCATAAATCGCCTCGACTTCGGCCTCCGACAGCTCAGCGCTGATCGCCGCCGGATGCACCTTGGCTTGAAACAAGACCTCGTCGACAATCCAGTTGCCCAGCCCGGCGGTGGTCGACTGGTCGAGCAATACGGGTTTAATGGGCGATCGGCGCTTTTTTAATTTTTCCAGCAACGTACCCAGGTCGATAGACAGCGCATCAGGCGCGATTTTCTTTAGCCGCAGAAATGCGTCGACATCATTGACCAGCCCGATCCGCTCGAATTTGCGGGGGCAAATGAAGCCCAGACAAAAGCCATTGGTAAAATAAAACACGATGCGGGCATGCCGGGGCCGATCGACGGAGTTGTGGTAATACTCCAGGTCGCCGGTCATACCGAAGTGCATGCGCAGAATCACGGTGGGGTCGTCGGTATAGACAAACAGGTTCTTACCGACGCGCCGGGTTCCCGTGAACTTGCGGCCCGCTAATGTTTCGTAGAGCGTATCAAATTCGGTGGTGAGCAGTTTCTTGTCTTCGACGGTAATGGAGTCGATGGGTTGGTCGAGCGAAGTGGCTTCCAGGTACATCCGCCGGATCTCGACTTCGGGTAGTTCAGGCATAAAGTGCGTTGACTGTTTCCCTAGATAACAACGTAAGCTATGGAATTGGTCATATTTTTTGGTTTGCATGAACAGAATCGATTGCAATTCGCTTACTTTTGCAACTCAAACGGGGTGTAGCGCAGCCTGGTAGCGCGCTACGTTCGGGACGTAGAGGTCGTGGGTTCGAATCCCGCCACCCCGACTAGAAAAAGTGACAATCAGTTTGAACGTGACGTCCTACGCTCAAAGCAACACATAGAACATGAACCAGATTAACAACAAAGCGTGGTGGTGGCACTTTTCCTGCAAGGGATGAGGGTTGCCGCGCTGTGTTCTATACACTACCAAAAAGGCTCACCGTCATCCCGGTGAGCCTTTTCTTTTTTCCATCAAACCAAACCGCTTACGCCATGACTACGACAGTACTAACCGACCGGCGCTTCCAGGTACGTACCCAACACCGGCGAATGCTGGCCGACATTATCACGCCCGTCAGCATCTACCTGCGCGTTCGTGACAAGTATCCTAACAGCATCCTGCTCGAAAGTGCCGATTACCACGGCAACGACAACAGCTTTTCCTACATCGCGTTTGACCCCGTGGCCCGGTTTAGTTACACGGCCGGTACGTTGAGCGTTGCCATGCCCGGTCAGGATGAAGCGCAACAGCCGATAGCCGCCGAAGAACTGATGCCCGCCCTCCGCGAATTCAAACAGCAGTTTGTGGCCGAGCCGTCGGACTTCTCGTTTATCTCCAACGGGCTATTTGGCTACTTCGGTTTTCCGGCGGTCGAAGGGTTTGAAGACATTCGGCTGTCGGCGCCGGTTCCGGCTGAAAACAGTATCCCGGCGGCCATTTTTCAGGTATACAGGTACGTTATCGCGATTAACCATTTCAAAGACGAGCTGCACCTCTTCGAGCACGATTACGTGCAGGAGGGTAACGAGCCTGCCGCCAGCCGACTCGACGAAGTAGCGGCCTTTATCACCAGCCGTAACTACGCACTCTACTCGTTCTCGACAACGGGCGACGAAACGTCGAATTTCTCCGATGATGCGTTCCGGGGCGTTATCCAGCATGGCATCGACCATTGCCGTCGGGGCGACGTGTTCCAGATTGTGTTGTCGCGCCGTTTCCAGACGCCATTTCAGGGCGACGAGTTCAACGTGTACCGCGCACTGCGGTCACTGAACCCATCGCCCTATCTGTTTTACTTCGATTACGGCAATTTCAAGCTGTTCGGCTCCTCGCCCGAATCGCAGATTGTGGTGAAAGATGGTAAAGCAACTATCTACCCCATTGCAGGTACGTTCCGCCGCACGGGCGACGATCTGAAAGACGCCGAACTCGCCCAGAAACTGTACGAAGATCCCAAAGAATCGGCCGAGCACGTGATGCTGGTAGATCTGGCCCGCAACGACTTGAGCCGCAACTGCGACGTGGTGAAGGTCGAAACGTTTAAAGAGATCCAGTACTACTCACACGTGATTCACTTGGTATCCAAAGTCGTTGGTCGGTTGAACGAAGGCGCCGATCCGCTGCAAATCGTGGCCGAGACCTTTCCGGCAGGTACGTTGTCGGGCGCGCCCAAGCACATGGCCATGAAGTTGATCGACCGCTACGAAAACCAGAGTCGGGGGTTTTATTCGGGCAGCATCGGCTACATGGGCTTCGACGGTGAGTTTAACCACGCCATCATGATCCGCACGTTTATGAGCCAGAACAACACGCTCTACTATCAGGCTGGCGCGGGCGTCGTGGCCAAATCGGTGGTGGAGAGCGAATTACAGGAAGTACATAATAAGCTGGGCGCCCTGCGAGCAGCCATTCAACAGGCACAAACGATCTAACTGTTTGATGTCTGACGTTTAAGGTCTGATGTTATCTCACTGAAGAACAAAGACGGGATCAGTATAACATCAAACCTTAAACGTCAAACATCAAACCCAACCTTTATGAAACTGCTCGTTTTAGATAATTACGATTCGTTTACCTACAACCTGGTCTATATCCTGCGGGAACTGGGTCAGCGTCCCGATGTGGTTCGGAACGACAAGATCAGCGTCGAACAGGCCGGTGCTTACGACAAAATTCTGCTGTCGCCGGGGCCGGGTATCCCCGACGAGGCAGGCATCCTGAAACCGCTGATTGCCGAATATGGCCCAACAAAGTCGATTATGGGCGTATGTCTGGGGCACCAGGCTATCGGCGAAGTGTTTGGCGCTACACTCGAAAACCTCGGCGACGTGCTGCACGGCGTGGCGCATTCGGCCCGGGTCGTCGACCATGACGAACCACTCTTCGCCGGCCTTCCCGACGACCTGACCGTTGGCCGCTATCACTCGTGGTCAGTGGTTCGATCATCAATACCCAACGACCTGATCATAACGGCCGAGGACGAAAATGGTCGGGTGATGGGCCTGCGCCACGCTCGCTACGATGTGCGGGGTGTGCAATTCCACCCCGAATCGGTCCTGACCGTGGGCGGCGTACAAATGATGAAGAACTGGATTGAATCATGACTATGAAAATCATCCGGTCACGTAGAGACGCTATCCTTTGCGTCTCATCACGCGTCAGCAACCAACGTACCTAGAAAACCATCCGGCGGGGAGACGCAAGGGATTGCGTCTCTACATATATTCCATGAAACACATTCTGAATCACCTTTTTGAATACAAGACCCTGGCCAAAGATCAGGCGAAGCAGGTATTGCTGGGCATTGGGCGGGGCGAGTACAACCCATCGCAGGTCGCGGCGTTTCTGACCGTCTACATGATGCGGAGCATTCGGGTTGAGGAACTCGAAGGCTTCCGTGACGCCATGCTGGAACTCTGCCTGCCGGTCGATCTCGACGGTTACGATGCGATGGACGTCTGCGGCACCGGCGGCGACGGCAAAGACACGTTCAACATCTCCACACTGTCGGCCTTTGTGGTGGCCGGGGCCGGGCAACGTGTGGCGAAGCACGGCAACCACGGCGTTTCGTCGCTAACGGGGTCGAGCACTGTAATGGAACGATTGGGATATACGTTCACCAACGACATCGACGCGTTAAAGCGCAAAATGGACACGGCGGGCATCTGTTTCTTACATGCGCCGCTGTTCCATCCAGCCATGAAAAACGTAGCGCCGATTCGGAAGGAGTTGGGCGTAAAAACCTTTTTCAACGTGTTGGGCCCAATGGTCAACCCGGCTCGTCCGCCCAAACAGTTGGTCGGTGTGTTTAGCCTTGAATTGGCCCGGCTTTATGCGTACCTTTATCAGCAGACAGACAAGCAGTTTATGGTGCTGCATTCGCTCGATGGTTACGACGAAGTGTCGTTAACTGGCCCGTTTAAGGCGATTACAGATCGCACCGAAACGATGCTGAATCCGGCTGATCTAGGCCTTGACCGGCTATCGGCCGAAGCATTGTCGGGCGGGAATACGGCGGAGGAGTCGGCGCAGATTTTTCTGAATGTGCTGAACAACGAAAGTACACCCGCTCAAACCCAGGCTGTGCTGGCCAACGCAGCGATGGCGTTGCTCGCCGCTCAGAAAGTAACTAATCCGATCGATGCCGTGGCTATGGCGCGGGAGTCGCTTGAAAGCGGAAAGGCGAAACAGGCTTTTGAGTTGTTGATGAAGTGATAAATAAATGTACAATTGACAATGAACCGGCGGACCGGTTCATTGTCAATTGTACATTCCTTACCATGACCATTCTCGATACGATTATTGCCCGCAAGCGGGATGAGGTTGCCCACTGTAAGGCTACCGTTTCAGAGGCTGACCTACGTAATGCCCCACTCTTCGGGCGAACCGTCAATTCGGCGCGGGCAGCATTGCTGGCGCCGGGGTCGTCGGGGGTGATTGCTGAATACAAAAGAAAATCACCCTCTAAAGGCATCATCAACGATCGGCATTCGGTAACCGACACAACGGCTGGGTACGTTGCGGCTGGTGCGGCTGTCTTGTCGGTGCTGACTGACGAACCGTTTTTTGGGGGTACGCCGGCCGACTTGCAGGCGGCACGGGCAAGCAACCCAACCACCCCCATTTTACGTAAAGATTTTGTGATCGACGGCTATCAGTTGCTGGAGGCGAAAGCCTGGGGTGCCGACCTGGTGCTGCTCATCGCGGCCTGCCTCTCGCCCGACGAGGTACGTTCGCTGAGTCAGCAGGCGCATGAACTGGGGCTGGAGGTTCTGCTGGAAGTACACGATGCCGACGAATTGCAACGTTCTTTATGTGAAACCGTTGATTTGGTGGGTGTTAACAATCGGAATCTAAAAACGTTCGTAACCAGCATCGACACGTCGCTTCAGCTAGCCGGTCAGATTCCTGACCAGTTTGTGAAGGTAACAGAAAGTGGCCTGCACGATGCCGCCACGATGGTGCAACTCCACGCGGCGGGCTACCGGGCCTTCCTGATTGGCGAAGCATTCATGAAAACCAACGACCCGGCGGTAGCTCTTACGAACCTGCTCGCCGATTATCATCAGCAACTTACAACCTGTACCCAATCGTCTCTGACCGTATGAAGATCAAAGTATGTGGCATGCGCGACGCGCCCAACCTGGCAGAAATCGCGGCGTTGAATCCAGATTTTATCGGCTTCATTTTTTACGATCAATCGCCCCGGTTTGTGGGGGAATCGCTCGATGAAGCAACCGTGAAGGCCCTGCCCCGATCGATACGGAAAGTAGGCGTGTTTGTTAACGCCAGCCCCGATTACATTCTGCGGAACGTGAAAAAGTACGACCTCCAGTATGTGCAACTTCACGGCAACGAAACGCCGGAGTATTGCCGCAGCCTGCAAAACCGCGGTATCAACATCATTAAGGCCTTTCGGGTCGATGGGTCGTTCAACTTCTCGATGCTGAACAACTACAAAGCCTTTTCCGATTTTTTCCTGTTCGATGCCAAAGGCGATCAGCCCGGCGGCAACGGTATTACGTTCGACTGGAGTGTGCTGAAAAACTACGACAACACGAAGCCGTTCTTCATCAGCGGCGGTATTGGCCTCGATAACCTCGACCAACTCGAGCAGCTGAAAGGTATGAAGCTCTACGGCGTCGATGTAAACAGTCAGGTTGAAACGGCTCCGGGGGTAAAAGATGTTGATAAAGTGAAAGAGCTTATTGCCCGCCTGCGCCCCATCGAGGAAGAAGAAGAGGCGTAAGCGCATCCATACCTACAGACTTAATGCTGCTGGTAGTATCAGGTCTGATAGCATTCAGCCTTTGGCTGACAACCCACAATACAATGCAAACCATAGTTGAATCACAAGCGTCTTTTTCCGTATCGGACAAAGGCTTTTACGGTCATTTTGGGGGGGCCTTCATCCCCGAGATGCTCTATCCTAACGTAGAGGAGCTTCGGCAGCATTACCTTGCTATCATGGCCGATCCGGCGTTTCAGGCCGAATTTCAGCAACTATTGATCGACTATGTTGGCCGGCCAACACCCTTGTTTCTGGCCAAACGGTTATCCGAACAGATTGGCGCGCGTATCTACCTCAAGCGCGAAGACCTCTGCCACACTGGTGCCCACAAGATCAACAACACCATCGGGCAAATTCTGATGGCGCAACGGCTGGGCAAAAAACGCATTGTAGCTGAAACCGGCGCCGGTCAGCATGGCGTAGCAACCGCCACCGTCTGTGCGTTGATGGGCCTTGAGTGTATCGTATACATGGGAGCTATCGACATTGAGCGCCAGAAGCCCAACGTCGATCGGATGCGGATGCTCGGTGCCGAGGTACGTCCCGCCCGGTCGGGTAGCCAAACGCTCAAAGACGCCACCAACGAGGCTATGCGCCACTGGATTAATAATCCGGTCGATACGCACTACATCATCGGATCGGTCGTGGGTCCTCACCCGTACCCAGACATGGTTGCCCGGTTTCAGTCGGTTATTTCGGAGGAGGTTCGGAAGCAGTTGCGGGAGAAAGAAGGGCGCGAAACGCCTGATTACGTGGTCGCCTGCGTAGGCGGAGGCAGCAATGCCGCCGGTGCGTTCTTCCATTTCCTCGATGAACCCTCTGTGCAGCTGATTGCCGCCGAAGCCGCCGGGCACGGCATCACATCGGGACACTCGGCCGCGACTACCGCGCTGGGTAAGCCGGGCGTGTTACACGGATCACGCACCATCCTGATGCAGACCGAAGACGGGCAGGTTACCGAACCCTATTCTATTTCGGCAGGACTCGATTATCCGGGGATTGGCCCGCTACACGCGCACCTGTTCGACTCGGGACGGGGTACGTTCTATAGCATCACCGACGACGAGGCCGTCAAAGCAGCATTCAACCTTAGCAAGCTGGAAGGTATCATTCCTGCCCTCGAAACAGCCCATGCGCTAGCCACCCTCAACGAACTACCGCTTCAACAGGACGATGTTGTGGTGGTTTGCCTCTCAGGCCGCGGCGATAAAGACCTCAGCACGTATACTAAGTATCTATAAATGGTCCAAGGTTCAAGGTCTAACGTTCAAGGTCGTTGGCTAATCAGTTGGTAGACCTACTTTAAACGTTGGACATTGAACTTTAGACTTGCCTCACTATGACTATTACCCAAAACCGCATTACGGAGCTGTTTGCGCAGAAAAGCGGGCGGCTGCTAAATGTCTACTTCACGGCAGGTTTTCCACAACTGACCGACACCCGCTTGGTGCTGCGTGGCCTCCAAGAGGCTGGCGTTGATTTGGTCGAGATTGGCATGCCTTATTCAGACCCCGTTGCCGACGGCGAGACCATTCAGCAAAGCAATGGCGTGGCGCTTGAAAACGGCATGAGCCTGAAAGTGCTGTTCGAGCAATTAGCGGGCTGCCGCGAGGAAATCAGCGTACCGATCCTGCTCATGGGTTATGTGAATCCCGTTTTACAGTTTGGCGTGGAAGCTTTCTGCCAGAAATGCCAGGAAGTGGGCGTCGACGGGGTGATCCTGCCCGACCTGCCGTTTGATCTGTTCGTGGATGAATACAAGGCCATTTTTGATCGCTACGGCATCCTGAACATCTTCCTGATCACGCCTCAGACATCGGACGAACGCATTCGGTTTATCGATGAGGTATCCGACGGGTTCATTTATATGGTCTCATCGGCCAGTATTACCGGGTCGGTTTCGGGCATCAACGATACTATGCGGGCTTATTTTGAACGAGTACAGGCCATGAACCTGCGCAATCCCCGGCTAATCGGTTTCGGCATCAATAACCAGGAGACGTTCGATTCGGCTTGTCAGTTTGCCAACGGAGCCATCATCGGCAGCGCGTTTATCCGGCACCTTCAGGAGCAAGGAACGTCGGCCGAAGGGATCGCGACTTTTGTCCAAAATATCCGTCGATAAGTTGCCATGCGGTTGCTCATCGGTCTGCTTATGGCGCTCTCTGTCATGCCCTCGTTAGCTCAGCAACGTACCCACAGCGGCGGCCACTACGACTTACAGGGGCATCGGGGCTGTCGGGGGTTAATGCCCGAAAATACCATCCCGGCTTTTTTGAAAGCCCTCGATCTGGGCGTCAATACGCTCGAACTCGACGTGGTTATCAGCCAGGATGGGCAAGTGGTGGTTTCGCACGAACCCTACTTCAACGCCGAGTTTACGACCAAACCCGATGGCACACCGGTCACGAAAGACGAACAGAAAAGCTTGATTCTGTACCGAATGCCGTATGCCGACATCAAACAGTACGATGTGGGCATACGGGGCAACGCACGTTTTCCTGAGCAACAGAAGCAGAAAGCGATCAAGCCCTTGTTAGGCGACGTAATCGCCGCTGTCGAGGCGCATCGGGTCAATGGCAACGTACCTGCGTTCGGTTACAACATTGAATTGAAAAGTGAGGCCGATGAGTATGGCAAAAGCCAGCCCCAACCCGCCGAGTTTTGTCGGTTAGTGAATCAAATTCTGTCCGACGCTAGCCTCAACCCTGCCCGCGTGGTGATTCAGAGTTTCGATTTCGCCGTGTTGCAGCAGTGGAAACAGCAGATGGATGCCGGGAAACTGCTACCGGTGCGGCTGTCGGCGTTGGTAGAAAACATTCGGGGCATTGATCATAACCTCGAAAAGCTTGGCTTTAAACCCGCCATTTACAGCCCCAACTATCAGCTCATCGGTCGGGATGGCATCGAGAAATTGCATCAGATGGGCGTCAAGGTCATTCCCTGGACGGTCAATACGCCCAAGGACATGCGCCGAATGCTCGATCTGGGCGTTGATGGCTTCATTACCGATTACCCGGACCGCGCGATAGGGCTTTGAACAGGAGTTTATCAACCGTAGTTTGTGGTTAGTACGCCAAACGTTTAAGTTTATAAGCCAAAGCTCTGCTACAGCCCGCCGTATGACGCTGCTCAATACCATGCTAACCTGGCTACTTCGTCGTCGCTTACCTCGCATTGAGGCGATCAAGGCGCGGCCCAGCGATGCCCAGCAGCGAGTTTTTGACCAGCTCATTCAGAAAGGTAAACGTACCCAGTGGGGTAAGGCCCACGGCTACCGCGACATCCGGTCGGTCGCCGATTTTCAGCGACAGGTGCCCGTTTCAAGCTACGAAGACCTGTTTCCGTATATCGAGCGGGTCATGAAAGGCGAGCAAAATGTACTTTGGTCGTCGCCTATCCGCTGGTTTTCCAAGTCGTCGGGTACCACCAACGCCCGCAGCAAGTTTATCCCGGTTTCGCCCGAAGCCCTCGACGATTGCCACTTCAAAGGCGGCAAGGATATGATGGCTCTTTACGTGGCAAACCGACCCGATACGCGCGTATTTGATGGAAAGGGCTTATCTATTGGCGGTAGCCTCCACGAAAACCCCTACGGTCGCAACGGGGCGGCGGGCGACATCTCGGCAGTGGTGATGAAAAACCTGCCTACCTGGGGTCAGTTTATCCGAACGCCCTCGCTTGACGTGGCGCTGATGGACGAATGGGAGGCCAAGCTCGACCGCATGGCTCGTATTACGTCGCAGGAAAATGTAACGAGCATTCTGGGCGTACCTACCTGGACCATGGTACTGATCCAGAAGATCCTGGCGCAGACTGGCGCCGCCTCTATTTTAGATGTATGGCCCAATTTCGACGTGTTTATCCACGGGGCAGTGGCTTTCCAACCCTACCGCGAATTATTCCAGCAACATATTTTCGGCGGACGCGAAATCAACTATCAGGAGGTCTACAATGCTTCTGAAGGCTACTTTGCTATTCAGGACGACCTGACGCGCCCCAACGAGATGTTGCTGATGGCTGATTACGGCATTTTCTACGAATTTGTCCCGATCGAAGAAGCCGATCAGCCCTTTCCGAAGGCGTACACAATCGAAGAAGTTGAGCTAAACCGGAACTACGCGCTCGTGATTACCACCAACGCCGGGTTGTGGCGCTACCGCATTGGCGATACGGTTCGGTTTACGTCGTTGTACCCGCACCGCATCCGAATCAGTGGCCGGACCAAGCAGTTTATCAATGCGTTTGGGGAAGAAATCATCGTAGAAAACGCTGAGATGGCCATTACGCAGGCCTGCAAGGTTACGGGCGCCGTCATTGCCGATTACACCGCCGGCCCGGTATATATGCAACATGGTCGGGTGAGTGGTCGGCAACAGGGCGGGCATGAGTGGGTAATCGAGTTCGCGCGGGAACCTAACAGCCTGATTACCTTCACGCAGGTGCTCGACCAAACCCTGCGGCAACTCAACTCTGATTACGACGCCAAACGCTACCGGGACATGGCGCTGGTTGAGCCCGTGGTGCATGCTGTTCCTCGAGGTACGTTTTACGCCTGGATGACCCAACGGGGCAAAGTCGGTGGGCAGCATAAGGTACCGCGCCTCAGCAACTCGCGCGAGTATGTCGAGGATCTGCTGGGCGGCAGCTACCGCGATGTGGTGTATTGATTGCTGGTCGTTACCCGTTGTTCACCCTTCCAGGCAAACCTGCATCCGGTAATCGAAAGGATTGAACGTACCCAGCAGTTTTTTCAGGAAATCGCGGTCGTTCAGATAGAACGTCAAAAAATTATCGATGCGCTCCTGCGGCGTGCCTTCGGGAAACAACTCTTCCTTGACGGCTAACAACTGCCGCACGCCAATTTCCTGATTTCGCTCTTCAGCCCGGCGCATCTTCTTCTCAAGGCGTGCTACCGCATTGGCAAAACGCCTCGTTTCAGCCAGCACCGCTTTTTCGAGCGTTGGGTCCACCAGCTGTGCTTTTACCAGAATGGCTTCCAGCGATTTGCTGACCGCTTTGTTTTCTTCGTCAAATTTCAAACAGTGTTCGCTGTGATGCTCAACATAGCGGCGCTTGAGCGTCACCACATCCTGAAACATCTCCGAGGTGTCGAGCCCCAGTTTATTGATGCGCCGCGCCGTCACTCGGGGTACGTAGAGTGCAAAATTACGGGGCATCAGCAGAGGGAAAGGCACGCCAAAATGGTCGAACTCCGCTTTAAGTTGCAGCCAGTACGGCACTTCCGACGGCCCACCGATATAAGCCAGATTGGGCAGAATAACCTCCTGATAGAGCGGTCGCATCACCACGTTCGGGCTGAACCGTTCCGGGTACGTATCGAGTTCGGCCAACAGGTCGGCTTCCAAAAAATGCAGTTTGGTGCCATTTACCTCAAAGCCGCCCTCTTCGGTGCGCACAATCCGCTCACGTAGCCCATCGGTGAGGTAAAACAGGTTGATGTCGCGGGGCGAAATGGGCGTTTTGTAGCCCAAAGCAGTCAACTGCTCGGTTGTTTCGTTGACCAGATTACTGGTATGCTGATGCAGCAATTCGTCGCGCATGATCGGGACGAAGAGGCGCTTCAGAGCGGGGTCATCGGCATCCAGACAAATCAGCCCTTCCTGCCCGAACAATTCGTGCATGTATTGCCGGGCGGCGTTGGCCAGCGTATCGTTGGTCAGGTACGCCTGTTCAAACAGGGGTAGTTTCTCGGGTATGCTGGCGAAAACACGAGCCAGTTCGCGGGGATCCATCCGCCCAACGGCACCGCGCTGCTCGGTTTGCCAGGTGTGGGTACGTCCGAACAACCGGAAATGGTTGATTTCGGCGAAATCATGATCTTCCGACGCCATCCAGTAGAGCGGCACAAACCGGTAACCGGGGTACGTTTCGTTGAGCTTCCGGGCCAGGTTAATAATGGTCACGATCTTGTAAATGACATACAAGGGCCCCGTGCCCAGATTCAGTTGATGACCCGTCGTTACCACGAACGTGTTCTCGTCGGCAAGGGCGGCTAGATCAGGCTTCGACGCAATCTGACTGTATTGCCGGGTTAGGGTATCGACCAGCACGGCGCGGTTTTCGGCCGGAAACTGCCGTTGCGCAATCTGGTTTTCAAACGCACTCAGGGTTGGAAAATCGCCATAAAAAGCCCGCAAGGCTGGTTTTTGATCCAAATAATCGAGAAAGAGTTGCGAGAATTGGCCGGTGGCTGATAGGGGTACGTACTGACACTCCATGCGGGCAGACGAATAGCGAGGTTACAGAGCCTTCAACGCGCAGCTTACGGGCAAGGTTCGGCAAGCAGGTGGGAAGTCGACCGAGTAAGTCACAAAAGGGAATCTGTTTACCATTACTTACGGCAGTCAACTAAACCACTTACGGCCCGATACAGCTTATCTTTGTAACAATGCAAGTCGAATCATCTTTTATAACTCCGGCATCGTCAGTCGGTTACGAAGCCGTCATTGGCCTGGAGGTGCACTGCCAACTGCTTACGGCCAGCAAAATGTTTGCGGCCGACGCTAATGCCTTCGGGGCCGATCCGAACACGCAGGTGAGCGTGATTACGCTGGCACATCCAGGTACGTTGCCGCGCCCCAATCGGCTGGCGGTTGAGTACGCTGTCAGAATGGGCCTTGCCTGTGGTAGCAGCATTACCCGGCGCAATATATTCGCCCGTAAGAATTACTTCTATCCTGATCTGCCCAAAGGGTATCAGCTCTCGCAGGATAAAGGCCCTATCTGCGTGGGTGGTGGTATCCCGGTGCGGGCTAAAAATGCGGATGGCGATGTCGAAAACACCATCATTCAGTTGCATCATATTCATTTGGAAGAAGATGCCGGCAAGAGTATCCACACGGCTGACACGACGGCAACCTGCCTCGATTACAACCGCGCCGGCACACCACTGATCGAGATGGTAACGGAACCCTGCTTGCGTTCGGCCGACGAAGCCGGGCAGTTTCTGACCGAGGTTCGTCGGTTGGTTCGTTACCTGGGCATCTGCGATGGCAACATGGAGGAGGGTTCGCTGCGCTGCGACGTCAATATTTCGATTCGCCCAAAAGGAGAAACCCAATTAGGCACCAAGGTTGAGGTTAAGAACCTGAACTCGATCCGTAATGTACAACGGGCCGTTGAAGCCGAGTTTGCACGCCAAATCAAGGTAACCGAAGAAGGCGGTCGGATTATCCAGGAAACACGCACGTTCGACGCCGATAAAGCGCAAAGCTTCAGTATGCGGGAAAAGGAAACCATGAACGATTACCGGTATTTCCCCGACCCTGACCTGATGCCGGTGGTGATCTCGGATGAATGGCTTGCCCGCATTCAGGCCGCCATGCCTGCCCTTCCCCGCGAACGGTACGACCGGTTCCGCACCCATTACGGCCTGCCCGACTACGACGCTGCCTTGCTCACTGATTCGCGCGAACTCGCCGATTATTTCGAAGCGGTATGTGCCGGAACAACCAATTTCAAAGCGGCTTCTAACTGGATCATGGGACCAGTTAAAGCGCAACTGACCGATAAGCTATTGCAGGAAGGGCAATTTCCGGTAACACCAACCTCGCTGGCGGCGCTTATTCAGTTGATTGATGAAGGAACAGTGAGCCAAACCGCAGCCCAAACGATTTTCGGAATACTGGTGACGCAGCCCGGCCAATCTCCAGCCGAACTGGCAGCGGCTAACGGCTTGTTACAGAACCGTAATACCGACGCCTTACAAACGTTAATTGAACAGACGCTAGCCGACTGGCCCGATAAGGTTGAGCAGTACCGAAAGGGCAAAAAGAACTTGATGGGCCTGTTTGTTGGCGAGGTAATGAAGCGATCAAAAGGGTCAGCTGACCCCAAGTTGGTGAACCAACTGCTGGCGAAAAGCCTGGCCTAATGCTTGTTCTAACCTAAACACATTGACTATCAAGGCGTCTAAACCGGACAAATAAACAATGAAGCAACTTGTAATAAGCGCAGTCGCCAGCATGACTTGCTGCTTACTTTCAGTAGCCGCCAACGCGCAGACTACTAAACCTTCGACCGTAACCGGCCAGATTGCTATGGCTGCACCGGGTTCAAAAGTATATCTGGAATCAAACACCAACCCCGCTGTTCGGCTCGATTCAGCCGTTGTAACGGCAGATAAACAGTTCACCCTCAAAACGAACGTACCTGAAGGTGGAAATATCTACCTAGTGAATATGGTCGTGATGAAGGAAAAGGCGGCGGTGTTGCTGGAAGGCGGAGAGACGTTAACCGTTCTGGCTGAGCCGGGGGCGAAACCAAAGACAAAAAACGCGCCACCTGCAAAACCGAAGATTGCCGTTACCGGCACTAAATCGAATGATCAGTTCCGTGCACTTTTGCAGTTGCAAAACGATATTCGGGATAAGGGTACTGACCTGATGAAATCGTATCAGGAGGCTCAGGCTCGCAATGATGCCAAGAGCATGTCGCAGATTGAACAGACCTATGATGGGCTAGCGGCTGAAACCACCAAGAAAGTGAAAGCCATGCTACCCGAATTAGGTACGTCGCTGGCAGCGCTTTACGCTACAAACTTCCTGAATCCGGAAACGGATTTTCCGACCCTCGATTCGCTGGCGCGAAAATTTGAGCAGGCAGGTATCAATACACCGCACGCCAAATCATTCATGGGCAACATCGCTCGCATCAGAGGCCTCTCCGTTGGCGCTGAGGCTCCGGAAATTGCTCTGACCGATACTAATGGGACTACCGTTCCGTTATCATCTCTGCGTGGAAAATTGGTATTGGTCGATTTCTGGGCTAGCTGGTGCGGTCCTTGTCGCAATGAGAATCCGAATGTGGTTCGGATGTACAATCGTTTCAAGGACAAAGGCTTTGCGATTTATAGCGTTTCGCTCGATCGTCCTGGTCAGCGGGAAGCGTGGGTACGTGCCATCCGAAACGATGGCCTTACCTGGACACACGTGTCTGATTTGAAATACTGGCAGTCTGAGGCAGCTCAACGTTACGGCGTAAGTGCTATTCCCGCTACGTTCCTAATTAATAAGGAAGGTAAGATTATAGCTAAAAACCTACGTGGCGATGCGCTCGAAGCCAAGTTAGCAGAGTTACTGCAATAGTGCAGTCCTTGTATTAGAAAGTCCCTGGAGAGCTAAAAAGGCTTCTTCAGGGGCTTTCTTTTTGGGTCTCATTCGGCTACTGTTTCCCAAGATGAAAGAAAGCAGCAGTGTTGAGTTGTCTATAGCTGATACGCTAGATTATCAGTCGTGTTGACGACGAAGAAATGCGTATTCGTTGTGGCAATACAATTTATAATTGCTAATGTGACGCCTCAATTAGCTACCTTATTCAGTTGTTGCGTAACGATAGCAAGCCGTCAATAGAAACAGCTGAATATAGATTTGCCATGTAAGTATGGAATGGCTACAAATGCAAAAAGCCGTGTTCTCGTGGAACACGGCTCTCGCTGTTTCAGAGGTGGCGACCGCCTACTCTCCCGGATTCGACTCCAGTACCATCGGCAGTGCGGGGCTTAACGGCTCTGTTCGGAATGGGAAAAGGTGTTCACCCGCCCGTCGTTACCAACCTCTTGACTCTTTCGATTCAAACCAGGAACTTGCCCTGCCTCGAACCAGTATCGTTTCGTTCGTTCACCAATCGAGAAGAGAGTTTACACACAAATGGCTGGCAAGCATTGAGCTACAACTGACTCAGTTGTCAACCTTTCAGGCTCATTAGTACGGCTCGGCTCCATGTGTCTCCACACCTCCACCTGCCGCCTATCCACGTGATCGTCTCTCACAGCCTTTATTAACAGATGACTCATCTTGAGGTCGGTTTCG
>NZ_JBGGWD010000003.1:0-776656 GCF_041321105.1 Fibrella musci
ATCGCAAAGGCCGCGAAGTATTTCCTTCTTACAAAAAGAAGAACACTTCGCGGCCTTTGCGATTCCCGTTGCGCCTTCGCTTTCAAAAAGTCTTTCAAACATTCACTTATGGCTGTAGTTGTAAATACGGATTGTTAAACCATTCAACCAACGTTAGTCATGATTAAGAATGAGGATATTGTTGAGGATCTCAACGAACTGGTAAAAATCAACAACGACCGGATTCAAGGCTATATGAAGGCGGTCGAAGACACAGAAGACACCCAACTCGATCACCTTTTCAACGAGATGATCGTGCAAAGCCAGAACTTCCGCAGTCAGCTTGCCGACCACATCGTTCGCATCGACGGTTCAGCCGTTTCAGATGCTACGACGACCGATGTGAGCAGCAAAATTCACCGTGCCTGGATCGACATTAAGTCGGCCCTGACCGGCAAAGACCGTGACACTGTGCTGAGTTCAGTAACGTTTGGCGAGAACGCCGCCGTAGAAGCCTACGAAAGCGCCATCGAAAACGATAAGCTGCCTGCTTACATCAAAGAAGACCTGACCAGCCAACTCTCGCAGCTCAAAGCCGCCCGGGAGAAGATGGACGCGCTGAAAACGAAGTAAGCAATAGGAGATAAACGATGAGCGGTGAATTGACCGACGCTTCAAGAGTTACTCTTGCGTCGGCCAACTCACCGCTCATCCTTTATCTCCTATTGCTTACTTGCCACCTGGCAAAGGCATATCCTGCAAATCTTCGTCGGTCAGTTTGATTTCGGCCGCGGCGGTGTTCTCTTCCAAGTGCTTCACCGACGACGTACCTGGAATCAGTAGCATAACGGGAGACGCCGCCAGCAGCCACGCCAGGGCAATCTGATGCTCGGTAGCATCGTGGCGTTCGGCAACGCGTTTGATGGCGGCCGCGTTACCCAGATCGCCACCACCCAACGGATACCAGGGAATGAAGGCGATGTTTTGCACTTCGCAATAAGCCAGCACGTCATTCCACTTCTGTTGCCCGAAGCTGTACATATTCTGTACCGACACCACTTCGAAATACTGCTGGGCTTCTTTGATCTGATCAACGGTCACTTCCGAGAGACCAATATGCTTGATCTTGCCCTGCTGCTGCGCTTCTTTCAAAAAGCCAAGGTATTCTTCAGACGGTACTTTATCGTCGAAGCGGTGGAGTTGGTATAACTGAATCTGCTCCAGTTTCAGCCGTTTCAGGCTGCCATTCAAGGCTTCTTCCAGGTGCTTACGACTACCATCGACAGGCCACTGATTTGGCCCGGTACGTAGCAACGCCCCTTTTGTACCAATCACCAGATCGCTGGCATAGGGATGTAGCGCTTCGGCAATCAGCTCTTCCGATACAAATGGACCGTAGCTGTCGGCGGTGTCAATAAAATTAATGCCGAGGTCGAGGCAGCGTTTCAGCACGCGCAGGGCTTCGTCGCGGTCTTTGGGTGGTCCCCAGATCCCTTCACCGGTAATGCGCATGGCGCCATAGCCCATCCGGTTGACGGTCAAATCACCGCCAAGTGTAATCGTTCCCGACGCGACGGCCGGTTTTTCTGTTGTTGACTGCATGGGTAATACTTGTTGAAAAATGAATTGAGGCAGTCAGTGCCTGTCTCCTATCCTTCTACTAAACCTTGCCAGCAACTGTTTGGTGCAAACCGTTTTTTCTTTGCTCAGGTACGTACCTAAAGCTAGACCTATCAGGTTTCAAAAACCTTATGGGTCTGATTGTACTACCGTTTCTCGATTCCTTCCAGCACACGGCGGATGACGTTGGCGCGGGCCATGAAATCAAGCGAGGCCGGTACGTCGCGGTCGTCGATCAGGGCCTTGAACCGTTGCAACAGGTCGATATAATCGGCCAGCGCCTGCGAGACGTTATCGCGGTTCTGATCGAAGATAGGCGCCCACATCTGTGGCGAGCTTTTCGCCAGCCGTACAGTACTCCCAAAACCTGTGCTCGCCATATCGAAGATGGCCTGCTCGTCTTTCTCTTTTTCCAGCACCGTCAGGCCCAGCGCAAAGGCACTCACGTGGCTCAGATGCGATACATAGGCCAGATGCAGGTCGTGCTCCTGTGGGGTCATGTAGAAGAGCTTCATCCCGATGTCAGAAAACAGCGCTTCGGCCAGTTTCAGGCTGTCAGGATGGCTTTTCTCGCGGTCGCAGATGATCAGGTTTTTACCCGGCAGCAGTTCTTTAAACGCTGCGCCCGGTCCCGAGTTTTCGGTACCGGCCATCGGGTGCGCGGCCACAAACTGTGGGCGTTTGGCGTGCGCGTCGGCCAGCGCACAAATGCTTTCTTTGGTTGAGCCCAGGTCAAGAACCGTCGCCCCAGTGGGCAGTTGATCCAACACCGTCGGCAACAACGACAGAATGGTATTGACCGGCGTGGCCAGCACCACCAGCGTACTTTGGGCGAGGGCTTCGTCTAGCGGCAGGATCGTATCGACAATGCCTTTCGCCAGTGCCAGTTGCCCGTGCACGGCCGACGCATCGACGCCCACAAACGTGGCTTTGGGGTATTTTTCCCGGACAGCGAGCGCAAACGAGCCGCCCAGCAAGCCAATACCAATGATGCTGATAGTCATGTTGTGTAACGTCTGACGTTTGATGGTACGTGGCGGATCAAGCGTTAGTTGTCAGCCGGCTTACGGCCTCCCAGATGCGCTCTTTCGGCATGCAGAGCGATACGCGAATGTAGCGTTCGCCTTTGGGGCCAAAGATAAAGCCCGGCGCAATGAAGACGTGTTTGTTATAGAGCAGATCATCAACCAGCGCGTCGGCCGATTGAATGTGTTCGGGCAGTTTCGCCCACAAAAACAGGCCTTCCTGATCGCGGGCGTAGGTGCATTGAAGTGCATCCAGAAAGGCGTAGGCGGCTTCAAGACGCCCTTCGTAAACGGCATTTCGCTCAGCATGCCACTCGTCGGTGTTAGCCAGCGCCGTTGCTGCTGCCGTCTGTAGCGCCAGAAACATACCCGAATCGACGTTGCTTTTAATGGTCAGTACAGAATCGATATAGGACTTAGCCGCCGCCAGCCAACCAATTCGCCAGCCCGCCATATTATGCGATTTGCTCATTGAGTTGAGTTCGACGGCCACGTCTTTCGCTCCATCGACCGACAGCAGGCTGATGGGCGCTTTCTTATTCAGAATCAGGCTGTAGGGATTGTCGTGGCAAAGCAGCACCCGGTGGTCGTGCGCAAACCGAACGGCACGCTCGAACAGCGCTTTGGTAGCTGGCGCGCCCGTGGGCATGTGCGGGTAATTGAGCCAGACAATCCGGGTACGTTCAGTAACCAGATCGGCCAGTTGCGCCCAGTCTGGTTGCCAGTTGTTATCCTCCTGAAGCACGTATTCGAGCACCTTCGCGCCCACCATCTGACTCACCGCCCGATAAGCCGGATAACCCAGTTCGGGCACCAGCACTTCATCGCCCTCGTTCAGGAACGTCAGCGACAGGTGCGTAATGCCTTCCTTCGAGCCAATCAGCGGTAGCAGTTCGGTCTCCGGGTCAAGCGTAACGCCGTAGGTACGTTGATAAAACCCGGCAATCGACTGCCGCAGGGCCGGAATCCCTTTATACGACTGATAGCCGTGCGCACCCGGCTGATAGGCCGATTGCGTGAGGGCTTTCAACGTGGCATCAGACGGCATCATGTCGGGATTTCCGATGCCCATATTGATGACATCATGACCCGCCGCCTGTAGCTTTCGCACTTCGGCCAGTTTGATGGAAAAGTAATACTCCTGTGCCTGATTGGCCCGGTGGGCGAGAGGGATAATCATAAAAAAATGGTTCAACGTTTAAGGTCTAACGTTCAACGTTGCTGACGCGCTTTACCCGGGCGCCAGCCAACCTTAAACGTTAGACCTTAAACGTTGAACCTATTTGTGCTTAGTTCAAAAACTTCAGCCGAAGCTCGTTCAGTTGGTTCTTGATCGACGCATCGACTTGCTGATCACCGACGCGCAATACGTAGCCGCCGATCAGTTTCGGGTCGATTTTTTCTTCCAGCTCAACCAGTTTCGCATTCGTGAGCGACTGTACTTTCGCCTTTAGCTGGGTGCGCAGTTCATCGGTCAGCGGGGTGGTGGTGATCACCGTGGCCCGCTCAACACCCTTCATTACGTCGACCTGCTGATTAAATGCAACGGCAATATCTTCGAGAATGTTATCGCGGCCTTTCTGCGCCACAATCTGAAAGAAGGACAGCGTCATGGGATTCAGCCGACTGCCAAATACCGCGTTGATGATGCTCCATTTCTTCGCGTTGCGCACGATAGGGTTCTTCAGCAACACACCCAACTGCCGGTTTTCGGCCAGTGTCTTCTGAAAGAACTGCATGTCGCCCGACAACTCCTGTACAATTCCTTTCTCCTGCGCCAGGTCGATCAACGACTTGGCATAGCGGGTAGCAACGGTTCCTACGGCCATGATTTCGTGCTTAGTTTAAGCGTGACGAAGCCACCAGATCCTGAACCAGTTTCTCCTGTGATGATTTGTCGGTCAGTTCGCGGCGGAGCACTTTCTCGGCCACTTCAATCGACAGATTCACCACTTCTTTTTTCATAGACGATACCAAAGCCTGCCGCTCATTCTGCATGGCTTCGCGGGCCTGTTCCAGCATCCGCTGTCCTTCCACGGCCGCTTTATCGCGGGCATCAGCCACCATTTTGTCGGCGGTTTCTTTGGCACCACGCAGGATCGTGTCACGCTCGATGCGGGCCTGCGCCAGAATCTGTTCGTTTTCGGCTTTCAGCTTGGCCATTTCGCCGCGCGTTTTCTCGGCCAGATCAAGCGCGCCCTGAATGTTGTCTTCACGCTCTTTCAGGCTCTGCGTGATGGGCTTCCAGGCAAATTTGCTCAGCAGGAAAAACAAAGCGCCAAAGATGACCACCTGCCAGAACAATAGGCCAAGATCGGGGGTGAGCAGTTCCATAGTCAGTTATGAACGATAAAATGATGTATAAAACGGTACGTCTTCTTTTGTTTTTGATGGAACGTACCTGACCACGGCAACCCCAATGATCAGGTACGTTTCCGAATGCGGTGCACCCCGTGTGCCATTGCCTACTGCGTTGGCGGGGTACGTGTCGACAGTGACTGATTAACCCAGGGCAACCAGCAGACAGATAACGGCAGCGAACAGGGCCACGGCCTCGATGAGGGCGGCGATGATCAGCATGGCGGTTTGGATACGACCAGCGGCTTCGGGCTGACGGGCAATGCCCTCCATCGCGCTACCACCGATACGACCGATACCCAGACCAGCACCGATAGCAGCCAGGCCAGCGCCAACAGCGGCACCCATGACACCTACGTTACCAGCAACTTCCAACAAGATTGAGAGCAGATACGCTAACATCTTAAAACAGATTTATATGTGAAAAAGAAAACAAAAGAATGCAAGATTGATTAACCGATCTCTTCGCCGGGACCTTCGTAGCCAATGCCATGATCGGCTTCGTGGTGATCTTCGATCGCGCTGCCGATATACATCGACGTGAGCAGCGTGAAGATGAACGCCTGTAGGAACGCTACCAGCAATTCGATCAGGTTCATGAAGAGAGTAAACGGCACCACGATGGCGCTGACGCCCCAACCCGTACCAGCACCTGCCTGACCCGCAATGAAGATCAGCGACAGCAGGCTCAGGATGATGATGTGACCTGCCGTGATGTTGGCAAACAACCGGATCATCAGCGACAGCGGTTTCATGAACAGACCGACAATTTCGACCGGAATCATGATGGGCAGCAGCGCAACCGGTACGCCCGTCGGTTTCACCAGGTGCAACCAATAGTGTTTGTTGCCGCTGAAGTTGGTGACTAGGAAGGTGATAACCGCCAGCACCAGCGTTACGGCGATGTTACCCGTGAGGTTGGCACCGCCCGGCAGCAGGCCAAGCAGGTTGTTGACGAGGATGAAGAAGAACAACGTCAGCAGATAAGGCAGGTATTTTTCGTATTTGGGACCGAGGTTCGGTTTGGCGATTTCGTCACGCACAAACACGACGATCGGCTCCAGGAACGATTGCAGACCTTTCGGTGCTTTGCCCTTATTTTTACCATAGGCACCGGCAATCGAGGTAAATACCACCAGCAGGATAATGGCGCTCAGCAGCAACGAGGCCACGTTTTTAGTGATCGAGAAATCACGAACGTGGGCTTCTTCAACGGGTTTGCCCGCTTCATCGACGCGGTGAATATGGCCGTGCTCTGATTTGTAGCCGTTGTAGACAGCCCCGTGGTTCAGGCGCGACGACGAGAACACTTCCAGGCCACGATCGGCTGAATACAGAATAACCGGCAACGGCAACGTAACGCCATGCGCAAACTCCCAGCCGCGATCATCGCTGATGTGGTGGGTGATCATTTCACCGACGTTGAACCCTTTTTTCTGTTCTTCGTGAGTCTCCTGACCGTCGAGGGTGTGTTCCTGCGCGAAGGCACCAGCTACCGTACTGATGATCAGCGCGAAGGCTAAAACCAATTTATTAATTGACGAGCACATCATATGAAATAAGTAGGCGTTTCTACGAATCGCGCCGCAATTTACGCGTAAGGCCGTAGATTTCAAAGCTCGTATAAACTAAATACAGTACAAGAAAGGTAATCACGAAGGTCCGGCGATCCGGTACGCCGTAATAAAGCAGCACGCCCATGAACGATAAGCTCAAAATGAGCTTAGCTGCAATGAACGACATATAAAATGAGGTGAATTGCGCTGATTTAGGGTCTTTTACAAACGACATGAGTCGGTGCAATAACGCCGATATAGCCACATAAAAAAGCAGCAGGTACGTCCAGTAGGGATGTACCCAGGCCGCGTTGAAATATTGTTTGGCTACAAAAAATACAATTCCAAGAAGAGCCGTGAGTATGATTGAGAAACGCATGGTTCTGTAGAATTCCGTCTCTACTTGCTTCGCTCGATAGTGTATTGAATCAAACCATCCAGTGAATCGCGGTAGGTCGAAGAAGGAAGCGTATGCAGCAACGTTTGGGCCTGCCGAACGTAGTCTTCCATGGCCCGCGTGGCGTAGTCGAGACCACCCGACTGCTTCACAAAGCTGATCACCTCATTGACCCGTTTGGGCTCGTCGCTGTGGTTTTTGATGGTATTGATAATGCGTCGTTTCTCGCCTGATCCCGCCTGACTCAGCGCGTAAATCAGTGGCAGCGTCATTTTCTTCTCTTTGATGTCAATACCCAGCGGTTTACCGACTTCGGCGGTTCCGTAATCGAAAAGGTCATCTTTGATCTGAAAGGCGATGCCGACCTTTTCGCCAAAAAGCCGGGCTGTTCCCAATACGTCGGCCGGCGCATTGGCCGACCGGGCGCCCATCGCGCAACAGGCCGAGATGAGCGATGCCGTTTTCTGCCGAATAATCTCGTAATAGACATCCTCGGTAATGTCGAGGCGGCGCGCTTTCTCAATCTGCAACAGCTCACCCTCCGACAGATCGCGGACCGCTTTCGACGCAATGCCCAACAGTTCAAAGTCGTGGTTGTCGACCGATAGCAACAGGCCCCTCGACAGCAAATAATCGCCGACGAGTACCGCAATTTTGTTTTTCCAAAGGGCGTTTACCGAGAAGAAGCCGCGTCGGTAGTTCGAATCGTCGACTACGTCGTCGTGCACGAGTGAAGCGGTATGCAGGAGTTCGATGAGCGCGGCCCCCCGGTAGGTCGAGTCATTGATCTGCCCGCACACCCCCGCCGTCAGGAAGACAAACATGGGACGGAGTTGTTTGCCTTTTCGCCGCACGATGTACGTCATGATCTGATCGAGCAGCATTACATCGCTTTTCATCAGGTCTTTGAATGTTTGCTCGAAACGGTCCATTTCGGCAGCAATGGGAGCCTGTATGTCAGCAATAGAAAGAGCCATTCGGATACGTTATCGGGGCGCGTTGCCGCGTCTTAGCAGGCGGGAGCAATCGTGTAAACGCGGCAAAAGTAGCCATGAAATGATGAACTGTACGTAAAAATTGCAATCTTGAACTGGTTTGTGACGGGTCATTTTGTGGTTTTGGGTTACGTCACAAAACGGCCATCCGGGTATAGCGTAGGCCGTACCAATTCCTTATGTACTAATACCAAACGCAATGCTTGACCAACCGACCATTCCTGCCGCCGAAGTTCACTCATCTCCCCTACCTACTTCCTGTGGCCGAACCCTCGTACTCGGGGGCGGCTCGCTGAAAGGTGCCTTTCAATGCGGCGCCATTCTGGCCGTATTGGAAAAGGGGTTCAAACCTGAGTCAATCTACGGTATCTCGGTAGGTAGCCTGAACGCCACCTTCCTGACTCACGAAGCTAACCGGCAGTTTGCCCAAACGGGTCAGATCGATTGGCCTAAAGCGGGCCGGGCACTACTGGAGTTCTGGGTACGTAACATTACAAAGCCCGATGATGTTGCCGTGATCCGATCGCGTTTCCTGACGGGCTACAACACACTGATGAGTCGGTTCGATGGGTATCTCGATAATACACCGCTCCAGAACCTGATTCGGCAACATGTCGATGTGGCTGTTTTGCGGCAGGGGCCGATCAAATTGAAAGTGGGGGCCGTGAACATCATTGAAGGCGACATGGTCTATGTAGACCCCAGCGATGAGCACTTTCTGGAGTATGTCTTCGCCAGCAGTTCGCTTCCCTTTCTGATGCCGGCCGTACAGATCGGTGGTGACCATCGTAAAGCGTTTCTCGACGGCGGTCTGCGCGAAGTGGCGCCCGTACGGGAAGCCATCGACGACGGTGCCACCGAGATCGTGTGCATTGCCTGCCATGCGAAGCGGGTGTTTAACGAAGCGTTCAACTACCGCAATCTGCTCAGCCTGATGGAACGGGTGAAAGACATCACCGTCAATCAGATCGTCAACAACGACATTGCCTGGGCTGAACGCTTTGTGGAGCGGGAAAAACTGCGGGGCCATTCGTTCAGCCTCACCGTCATCCGCCCAACCGTGCCGCTGACGCTGAATCTCCAGCAGTTCGACTCCAACGACATTAGCAAGCTCATTGTGCAGGGCTACGAAGCCGCTACGGCGGTGTTGAAGCAGCCCGCCAAGGCATAAAAAAATCCCCGACCAATTGGCCGGGGATTTTTGCAGGTACGTTGGTTACGCCTTAGTTGAAGATGTAACGCACACCAAATTGCGCCTGCCACACCGCGTTCAGCGACGAGTTCGGTGTAAATGAATCACGCAGTAAGATTGTTCTCTGCGCATTTCCCTCGGTGATCGACTGAGTTGCCAAGCGGTATGATAGCGTACCGTTCGAGTTCACAGTAGCGGCAAGCGGGTTAAACGTCGTCGTCACGTTGCCTACCCCCCATTTATCATTGAAGAAATTGCCAACGTTTAAAACGTCTGCACGCAGTTGAAGTGTATTTCTTTTATTCTTCTGCCCTACAGCTATGTAAAACTCTTGGATGAACGTGAAGTCAACCCGAGTTAACCAAGGGAACGCACCACCATTGCGCTCAGCGTATTGCCCCCGCCGTGTCTTCAGGTAGTCGTTGCCGTCGATGTATGCATCAAAAGCTGCCTGTTGCTGAGCAGGCGAGTAGGTAACTGATGAGGCAGGTGTAGTCCCTGCTGCTGGCGTATTAACTACCAGCGGCAGGAATGTCAGATCCGATGCCCGGTTGGGTACAAAAATCAGATCTTGGTTGGTCTGGCCATCGCCGTTTACATCCTGAGCATAGGTGTATGATATCTTCGAACCACTGTTCGATACTAAGCCCAGTGAGAACGTTGAGGAACCACCGATTTTCCCACCGTAGTTCAACCGATAGTTCAGGAAGCCTACAATCCGGTGACGCAGGTCGTTATCCGAATACGTCAGGGGCAGATAGTTCTGACCCACTACCGTAGGAACGTTAGCTTGCACGGTGCTACCGACAAAGGCGATGTCGCGCGCTTCACCATATGTGTAGGAAATAAACCCACCAAAGCCACGAGTAGCGGGTTTTTCCAACTTAACCGTTGCGATATATGAGTTACCTTGATTCGTATTTTTCAACACAAATGCATTACCAATCGTCGGGTTGATGAAACGAGCATTGGTAGCTGCTGAACCTGACAAACCTGAAGCAGGAAAACGTGGGCGATTGTCGGCACCAGTTAATGTACTGGTCGGGGCAGCCAGGTTGGCATCGATATACCGCAGACCATTCAACGTTTTGTTGTAGATAAACTCAACCGTACCAATTAAGCCCAGGGGCAAACGCTGATCGACAGCGATGTTTGTTTTCCATATCTGCGGGTATTTGAGTTCCTGATCTGAAGCGTTAATGGTATAACCTGTCAGCTTAGAGGGGTCTTGCCGATCAGGCAAAATACCAGCAGGTAGCTTGCTAGGGTCAGTCACGAAAGGAACCCGTTGATCAATCAAGTTAAAGACAGCCGTGTTGATACCATTGTTACCTAACTGGTTAGAGATCAATACCTCTGGAATACGCGATACAAAGAAGCCAGTACCACCCCGAATTTGTGTTGTCTTATCGCCTTTTACATCCCAGTTAAATCCAACACGGGGAGAAAGCAGCAAACGCGGCTTGGGGAACGATCCTGTCGTGATTCTGTACGGATTGCCATTTTCATCACGGAATGTGAGATCCGCTACCCGTTGGTTATTGAACGAAGCGGCATTTGAATCATCATAAGCAAATACGTCGCCACGTAAGCCAAGTGTCAGTTTGAAATTCGGCGCTACCTGAAATTCATCCTGGATGTAGGCACTATACAGATCACGATCCAGGCGTTGCAGTGGCTCAGCCCCTCCATCAACCAACGAATAACGCAGGTTATAACGTGGAACTACCACAGGTGAAGTTGTGCTGTTTGGATTCGTGATTGACGCCAACGCAGCTGTTTGGAAATCAGCAATCGAGTTGTAGACATACACACCGTTTGATGCCGGGAAGAACACGTTGTTCGACGTGAAGTGTTCGTAAACCAGGCCAGCTGTCACCGTATGCTTACCCGCATAGTAGCTGAAATTGTCGGTAATATTAAAGGTCGAGTAATTCAGCTTGTTGTTGGGGGTAAACGGATCAAAACCAATCGAGGTCAACGTGCTGCCACCAACACCATTCAGAATATCGATCGTTGGGAACAACCCAGTCTTGTACGTTCTGTCTTCAATCTGCTTGTTGTATGTAACGATCAGATCATTCGACATTTTATTGCTAAACGTCGACGTCAATTCCGCCGCAATAGAACGTGTGTTATCGGCAATGATATAGCCAGAACTTTCAGGCGATAAGGCATCGCGCAGGTTAGTCCGGTTGCCGTTACCAGCCGTGTTACTGCTACTACTGTTGCTGATGATTTGATCCGACTGTGAATCGTGGTGCGAGTAACGTACTGACAATTTGTGATTGTCATTGATGTTATAATCGATACGCGCCAACCCCTTTAAACTCTTAACCTGGTTATTGAAACCATCGAATGGCCCCAATGTCCGGTTGAAGTTTGTTTGCATAAACTGTGTCAGGTCATTAGCTTGTTCCAGCGTCAGACGAGAGACGTTGCTACCAGCTGTTCCTCTGTTCAGTGAAAACGTCAAGGCAGGTGTGCTGCTAGTGAATTGCTCACCATTGACGAAGAAGAACAGTTTATTTTTGATGATCGGGCCACCCAACCGGAAGCCATACGTTGTTTCACTCAAGTTAGGAGCCGGTGTGATCGTTACGCCGTCTACCGTTTTGCCGACAATTTTATCAGAACGGAACAGGGTGTAAGCAGACCCCGAAAATTCGTTCGTACCTGAACGGGTTACAGCGTTAATACCGGCTCCAGTAAAGCCTGACTGACGAACATCGTAAGGAGCAACGTTAACCTGTACCTGATCCAAGGCATCGAGCGATACGGCCGTTGTACCCGTACGACCACCCGCAGATGCTGATGAGCCTAGGCCAAAGCCGTTGTTGAATACGGCACCATCAATGGTGATGTTGTTGAAACGGCTATCCTGACCAGCAAATGACTGTCCATTACCATACGGATTGTATTTGGTAATGTCATTAATCGTCCGACCGATTGTGGGAGTCGTGTTGATGGTTTCACGACCAAATGAAGAAGCAGCCCCCGTACGGTCTGAGCTGAAGATATCAGAGCGGTTGGTGGTGATTACCACTTCATTTAAGCTAGTGCTTACATCTGCTAATCGGAAATTGGCATTGGTTGCCGTACCGAGGTTTACAGCAATATCAGACAGTTTCTGCTCCTGATAACCTACAAACGTAGCCGTAATGGTATATGGCCCACCAACACGTACGGTTGGCAACGTGTAGCGACCTGAAGCATTCGTCGTTATACCGTAGCGCGTTCCTGAAGGTTCATGAACCGCGACAACAGTTGCGCCCGGAAGACCCTCTCCCTTCGCATCGGTTACGATACCATTGATGGCACCGCTGGTTACCTGTGCTAGGGCTTCACTGCCGAAACCCACAGACAACAACATACTGCCAAGCAGTAAGAAGGCTGCCCGGAAGTGCAGTAGCTTTTTAAACATAGAAGTGTTTGGTTTGATTGTTAATGCAGTCTGGTCCATACAACTGGACACTAGGTTGTTTCCAATACAAATGTCACACAACTTTTCGGGACCGCCAAGTGGCGATTCTCCAAAAAGTCATATAAAAGTGTTAGCATACGGCTATTTTCTTTAAAAATTCCATATTCCTCTTCCAATCAGGCAGGTTGGCCATTGTTATGTTTTTGTTAAGTACCCAAAACCTCTCCTGACCCGCTTTTGCTCAGCCAGGAGCCCAACGCTAGTTTATGACGACAACTCATCCAATACGACTAACCCAGTATAGCCATGGCGCGGGCTGTGGCTGTAAAATTGCCCCCAAAGTGCTCGACCGAATTCTACACGCTCAGACAGCGGGGCCAGCTTCCCACAATCAGGCTTTTAGCACGCTGCTGGTGGGTAACGACGCCCGCGACGATGCCGCCGTGATGGATATTGGCAACGGGGACGCCATCATCAGCACCACCGATTTTTTTATGCCGATTGTTGACGATGCGTTCGATTTCGGGCGTATCGCCTCAGCCAATGCGATCAGCGATGTGTATGCCATGGGCGGGCAGCCGATTATGGCTATTGCTATTCTCGGCTGGCCCATTGACAAACTAGCTCCCGAAATAGCCGGGCAGGTGATTGCAGGCAGCCGGGCAATTTGCGCCGAAGCGGGTATTCCGCTGGCTGGTGGGCACAGTATCGATTGCCCCGAACCGGTATTCGGGCTGGCCGTAACGGGTCGGGTGCGAATCGATCAGCTGAAGCAGAACAATACGGCCACTGAAGGCTGCCGCCTCTATCTGACCAAGCCACTGGGCGTGGGTATCCTGACGACGGCTCAGAAAAAAGGGATTCTTCAACCCGAACATGCCGATCTGGCTCCTCGCCAAATGGCTCAACTCAATTCGTTTGGGGCCGTGCTGGGTACGTTGCCCTACGTGAAAGCCCTCACCGATGTGACAGGTTTTGGCCTGCTGGGGCACCTGGTCGAGATGGCCGAGGGAAGTGGGTTGAGCGCTACGGTCGCCTTCGACGACGTACCCAGACTGGCCGTTATCGACACGTACCTGGCGCAGAATAGCATTCCCGGCGGTACGCACCGAAACTGGGACAGCTATGGCCACAAAATTGCCGACCTGACCGATCAGCAACGCTTCGTGCTGGCCGACCCACAAACGTCGGGCGGGCTGCTGATCGCCGTTGATCCCAACAGCACAACCGAATTTGAGCGCGTAGCAGCCGAGAACGGTTTTACGCTGCAATCATTCGGGGAGCTGGTAACAAAGCGGGACAAAGTCGTGTATGTGAACTAAACGGTGAACGCAAAGGCGCAAAGGGATCGCAAAGAGCGCAAAGTTTTTCAGATACATTGCGTTCTTCGCGATCCCTTTGCGCCTTTGCGTTCGAAACTATCATGAAGCTTTATTACCGTGAGGTGGGCGACCCATCCGCTACCCCTCTTCTCATCGTCCACGGCATTTTTGGCTCGTCGGATAACTGGCTGACGATCAGCAAAACCATTGCCGAGCGGGGCTACCGCGTCATTCTGCCCGATCAGCGCAACCACGGCCAATCGCCCCGCAGCGATGACTTTTCGTATACGTACCTGGCCGACGACATCCACGAACTGATTCAGGACCTGAAGCTGGATAACCCCATTCTGGTGGGGCATTCGATGGGTGGCAAAACCATGATGCAGTATGTCATGCGGTATCCGGGTACGTTCCGGGCGCTGGTTGTTGTGGATATTGCACCCAAATTTTACCCCGTACACCACAGCGACATTTTGCGCGGTCTGGCGGCGATCGACCTGACCGCCATCCGCACTCGCAATGAAGCCGACGACATATTGAGCGCCTACGAGCCATCGCCAACGGTGCGGCAATTCTTGCTCAAGAACCTGTATCGCGAAACGGTCAACGGCACGTCGCAGTTTGCGTGGCGGCTCAACTTGCCGGTTATCAGCCGGGAGATTCACGGCGTGGGCGAAGAACTGACTGACACGCATGCTGTTACGGCCCCAACGCTGTTTATCCGTGGTGAACGGTCGCCTTATATCCTTGACAGCGATTGGCCCGCCATTCTGCGCCTTTTCCCCAACGCCCAGCTTATCAGCATACCAGACGCGGGCCATTGGGTGCAGGCCGAACAACCCGCCGCCTTCGTCGACGCGCTGATGGGCTTTTTGAATGAATAATGAATGATGCACAATGCCATCAAGCTACGAAGTCATTGTACATTGTGCATCATTCATTATTCATTCAGATCACCGTTCCGCCGTCGGCGTAGAAGAGGCTGCCGGTGCAGTATGAGGAGGCTGACGACGCCAAGAACAGGGCCATTGGACTGATTTCGTCGGTAGTGCCCATGCGGGCAATCGGGAGGCGTTTGGTGAAGTGCGCCAGGATTTTCTCGTCCTGCCACAGGGCCTGACTGAATTTGGTTTTGATGAGGCCGGGGCAGATGGCATTGACGCGGATACCATCGGGACCCCATTCCTTCGCCAGCACTTTCGTGAGCATGTTCATCGCCGCTTTGCTCACGCTGTAGAGGCCCAGGCCCGGGTCGGGTGTGTGGCCGGCGATGCTGCTCATCATGATGATGCTACCGCCGCCCCGCTCCTTCATGCTGGGATACACGAGTTTGCTCAACTCGAAAGGTGCTTTTACGTTGGCCTGCATGATTTTGTCGAAAGCGCCGCCATCGGCCTCCAGCGATGGCCCGAATACAGGGTTCGAGGCCGCGTTATTTACCAGAATATCCACCCCGCCATAGGTTGCCAGCGTTTTGTCGACAAGCTGTTGCAGCTGTGCCATATCACCCACGTGCGCCGCAATGCCGGTAGCCTCGCCCCCGTCGGCGTTGATCTCGGCGGCGAGGGCATCGCAGGCCTCCTGCTTGCGGCTGCTCACGACCACTTTGGCACCAAATTTGGCGTACATACGGGCGATGTCTTCGCCAATACCTTTGCTGGCACCGGTGATGATGGCCACTTTATTGGTCAGGTCGAAAATAGCCTTTTCAGGTTGGGGGGATGTCATTGGTTTGTTCTGGTTTTGTAGACTCGTAGTTTTGACGAAAGATAGTAGTAAAAACAAAGGGCCTGGAACAAGGGGCGTGACATAAGATTGCCCACCCCATGCCCGTTGTCCTAAGCCCTCACCCTATGCCTCAAACCCCCGACTCGCCGCTTTTTGGCTCCTGGAACCGCGCCTACGCCGTCGTGCTGGGTGCGTTGCTGCTCGAAATTGTGCTGTTCTACGGCCTAATGCGCTGGTTTTCATGAGTGAGCTGGACTGGTGGGTGCTGGCAGGTACGTTGGTCGTACTGGTGGTGTATGGCCTGTATCGGAGCTGGGGCAAACAGAACTTCGACGATTATATGCTGGCCGGGCAATCGCTGCCCTGGTATCACGTCGGGCTGTCGGTGATGGCCACGCAGGCAAGTGCCATCACCTTTCTGTCGGCGCCCGGACAAGGCTTTTCCGATGGCATGCGGTTCGTACAGTTTTACTTCGGGCTGCCGCTGGCGATGATCGTGTTATCGGTCACGTTCGTGCCTATTTTTCACCGATTAAAGGTTTATACCGCCTACGAATTTCTTGAAAACCGCTTCGATGGCCGGGTACGTTCGCTCACGGCGGGGCTGTTTTTGCTGCAACGAGGGCTGTCGACAGGACTCTCCATCTACGCTCCGTCGATTATCCTGTCGACGATTCTAGGCTGGAACATCTACTGGACCAACACCATCATGGGCGGGCTGGTACTGCTCTACACAGTCACGGGTGGCACCAAAGCCATCTCGCACACGCACCTGACCCAGATGCTCATCGTGACGGTGGCGATGGGACTGGCGGGCTGGCTCACGGTCAGGCTTCTCCCCGATTCGGTGGGTCTCAGCGAAGCCCTGCACGTCGCCGGCAAAGCAGGCCGGATGAACCTCATCGACACCAAATTCGACATTCAGAACCGCTACAACATCTGGTCGGGGCTGATCGGCGGGTTCTTCCTGCAACTATCGTATTTCGGGACGGACCAGTCGCAGGTGGGGCGCTATCTCACTGGCGATACGGTGGCGCAAAGCCGAATGGGCCTGCTGATGAACGGGCTGCTGAAAGTGCCCATGCAGTTCCTGATCGTGCTGGTGGGAGTACTGGTGTTTGTCTTTTACCAATACAACGCCTCGCCTATCTTTTTCAACAAACAGGAAGCCGACGCCCTGCGGAACAGTCCGCTGGCAGGTACGTTCCAACAACTCGAAACGCAGCATGAGGCGCTCACCATTCAGCGGCGCACCGATGTAGAAGCCCTGCACACCGCCCTGCAAGGCGACGACGATGCGCAGACCGACAAAGCGGGGGCGAAGCTGAAAACGACCGACAAAGCCATTGCCGATCTGCACAGCAAGGTGGGTGATCTGATTAAACAACATAACCCGGCTGCCGACACGAAAGAGGTCAACTACGTCTTTCTGCGCTTTGTGCTCGACTACCTGCCCCATGGCCTGATTGGCCTGCTCATCGCCGTCATGTTTGTGGCGTCGATGGGGTCGATTGCCTCGGCCTACAGTTCACTGGCCTCGACCACGGTGGTCGACGTGTACAAACGCATCTGGCCCGTGGGTACGTTGGACGACGTGGCCCTGTCGCGCTGGATTACCGTTGGCTGGGGTGTGTTTTGCATCGTGGTCGCGCAATTTGCCAACCGACTGGGCAGCATGATCGAGGCCGTCAATATTCTCGGCTCATTATTTTACGGCGTCATTCTGGGCGTTTTCTGCGTCGCTTTCTACGTTAAATCGGTAGGCGGGCGCGCCACATTCTGGGCGGCCGTGATTGCCGAGGCCGTGGTGGTGGCGTTCTACTGGTTCGACCTGATCGCGTTCCTCTGGCTCAACGTGCTGGGTTGTCTGCTGGTAGTGTTCCTGGCCTGGGCCCTGGCGAAGCTGCCTGCCCGCTCCTGATTGTTTTGTTCGAATGCTTTAAGAACAGTCCGATTCATAAGCGTATGCATACCACTTCATCAACGGATTTAAGCGACAAACTCAAACGGCTCGAGCAGAAATATGCCGCCATGGGGCAGGATATGGCCTCGTATCTCGACGGGTTACTTCAGGCCGACTACCTGACGTATTGGGATTATGTGCACCTCGACACGTTGCTGTCGTTGCAACACCCCCGCACCGCCTACCCCGACGAGCTGATTTTCATCACCTATCATCAGATCACCGAGCTGTATTTCAAGCTCGTTCAGCACGAGGTCCGGCAGATCATCGACCACCCGGCGCTGACGCCCGACTTTTTCGAGCAGCGCATGGTGCGCGTCAACCGGTACTTCGATATTCTCGAACGATCGTTTGCGGTCATGATCGAAGGCATGGATCGTGAGCAGTTTTTGAAATTTCGTATGGCCCTGCTCCCGTCGAGCGGCTTTCAGTCGGTGCAGTTTCGACAGATCGAAATTCTGTCTACGGATTTCGTGAACCTGCTGGCTCCAAACCACCCGCTCCCACCCGACGCCCCGATCGCTGCGCAGTACGATTGGTTATACTGGAAACAGGGAGCTACCGAACTGGCTACCAACCAGAAAACGCTGACGCTCCGGCAATTTGAGCAGGAATACGGC
Source organism: Fibrella musci (assembly GCF_041321105.1). Classification (NCBI taxonomy): domain Bacteria; kingdom Pseudomonadati; phylum Bacteroidota; class Cytophagia; order Cytophagales; family Spirosomataceae; genus Fibrella; species Fibrella musci. Next base: position 18,180 of record NZ_JBGGWD010000003.1, read on the forward strand.
GACGCGCTGATTCGGCTGGCGCAGCATGCCCAAACCGCCAACCTCTGGCAATGTTATCAGCGCCTGGTGGCAACCGGGCAACCGTTGGATAAGCTCACAGCGCAACTACGCGACTATGACGATCGGGTAAATGTGCGCTGGAAACTGGCGCATCTACGGTCGGCGGTAACGTACCTGCATAAGGAGCCGGAACAGATCAAAGCTACGGGCGGCACCAACTGGCAAACGTACCTGCCGCCTGTTCAGCAGCAACGCCGCTTCTTCCCCAATCTCTGGACCGAAACCGAGCAGCAACAATGGGGAAAGCGTTGACTAGCCATGAGCAACGGATCGGTCTCATTCTGCGTTATCTATTCGTACTTTTGAGCAGCTTCCCGATTCGTAAATCCTAATCATATGCAGGCAATCAGTGAAATTATCGATCTTGACGGTCCAGAACTGCACTACACCCTGCCCGAAGGATTTGAGGCACGGCGGGTACAACTGATTATTCTGCCCGCCGACAGACTAGAAAACGAGTCTCCCAAGAAAAACCGAATTCAATCCTTGCGGGGTAGCTTGAAAGGGGCCGCTGCCAATAGTCTGAATGCCCATTTACAGACAGTTCGCAACGAATGGTAAATCGCTATCTGATTGATAGTTCGGCCGTTAGCCAGTATCTCGAAGCGCGAATGCCTGAAAGCGGATTACTGTTTATGGACAACGTGTTTGCCATTGAGAGCAACATTTCTGTAATCACACAGATTGAGTTGCTGACATGGCAACCGCCCGCCGCTGAATTGGGAGAGAAGATTACTATCTACATCGACGATTCAACGGTGTTTGAACTAACCCCTTCTGTGGTCGCAGAAACCATTCGGTTGCGGCGCAAGCATCGGATTAAAACCCCTGACGCGATTATAGCTGCTACCGCGCTCGTCAACGGTTTTCAGTTGATTACCGATAACGAGCGGGACTTCAGTAGCATAAAAGGGCTACGTGTGATTAATCCAAACCGGCTATGACCGTTTCCTTCCCGGTTCGTCTTAAAAAATCCTAAAGACAGCACCAACCCTATCCGGCCTTCGTTACCTAGCCATCCATCTTTCGTAACCGTGAGCATTCGTTTTCTTCTTGTCGCCTGCCTCTTCCTGCTTACTCAACTAACGGCCCTGGCCCAGACGCCCCGGTTCATTATTGGGAAAGTATTCGATCAGGAAAACGGGAAAGGCGTCAACAACGCGACGGTGATCAACCCACGTACCCAGGCCATCGGGCGCACCAATGCGTTGGGGGCTTTTTATCTCGAAGTGAAACCCGGCGACTCGGTGATCGTGACCAGTCCCAGCCACGGGCGGGCGGGCCTCAAATGGGACGGCCTGACAAAAGAGCCACAACTCGCTATGAAACGGCAGCTCTCCGACGACGTGGTGAACCTGCCGACCCTGACCGTGCGGGGTAAGCGGGAGGCCGAAGTACGCAAAGAGCTAGAACAGATTCTTCGGGAACCCGAGGCGCGCAAAAACCTGTCGGTTGAGGAGGCGTTTAGTCTGGCGCAATCGCCTATCACGTTGCTCTACGAACTGTTCAGCAAGCAGGCGCGGGCCAGCCGGAAAGCCGCCGTGATCAGTCAGCAACATCGCAAACGGATGCTGGCCAACTACCGCGTGGAGTTGATTGCGCAGCGCGCCACCGACCTGCAGGGCGAAGCCATCGAACAGTTTCGCGATTATTGCAACTTCAACGACGACTTTGTGTTGCAATCCAGCGAGTACGATTTGACGTTTGCGCTCTTGCAACGTTATAAGCAATATTCGCGGCGCTAGCTGGCCATAGTTCACTACAAAACAGGCACATAGACCGGGTCTGTAATCGCGCCAAACCGAACGTTCGGTGGCATCTGGTTGTTGGCTATATATACCACCTCCTACCGTTTTACTGCCCATCACTGCTTGCGTCGTTGGCGCGATATGCTCGGTTTGCGTCTATATTTGGCCGCAACCTACCCTTTTGGCCTGTATTTACCCGACGTATGAAACGCGAAGTTGTACTCCATATCATCAACTGAAAGACACTTTATGTCGAAGAACCTAGTCATTGTCGAATCGCCCGCGAAGGCAAAAACAATCGAGGGCTACCTGGGCCACGACTTTACTGTGCGGTCGAGTTTTGGTCATATTCGTGACCTGCCCAAAGATGGCCTTGCCGTCGACGTAAAGAACGGCTTTGCCCCTTCTTACCAGATTTCGCCCGACAAAAAGCAGTTGGTGAGCGAATTAAAACGATTGGCCAAAGACGCCGACGAAGTATGGCTCGCAACGGATGATGACCGCGAAGGCGAAGCCATTTCGTGGCATTTGAAGGAAGCGCTGGGCCTGAAATCCAATACCAAGCGGATCGTCTTTCGCGAGATCACGAAAAACGCGATCCAGAAAGCCATCCAGCAACCCCGCACCATTGACCTCGATCTGGTAAACGCCCAACAGGCGCGCCGGGTGCTCGACCGGCTGGTGGGGTATGAGCTCTCGCCGGTGCTGTGGCGTAAGATCAAAGGCGGCAGTACGGGCCTGTCGGCGGGGCGGGTACAGTCGGTAGCATTACGGCTCGTGGTTGAACGCGAGCGCGAAATCGATAAGCACAACGCCAAATCGAGCTATAAGGTGACGGCGCAGTTTCTGGTCGATGGGGGTAAGATCCTGAACGCCGAACTACCCAAAAACTTCGCTACGATTGAGGAAGCCCGCAGTTTTTTGCAGCAGTGCATTGGCGCCACCTTTACGATCAGTAATCTGGAAGTCAAACCGGCCAAAAAATCACCGGCTCCCCCGTTTACGACCTCTACCCTTCAACAGGAAGCTTCCCGCAAACTCGGTTATTCGGTTGACCGCACGATGCGGATCGCCCAGAACCTGTATGAAGCCGGTAAGATCTCCTACATGCGGACCGATTCGCTGAATCTTTCGGAGGAAGCCGTTGAGAAAGCGACCACTGAGATCAGAGCTGCGTTCGACGAGCGATACGTCCATCAACGGCATTTCAAGAATAAAAATGAGTCGGCACAGGAAGCCCACGAAGCCATCAGGCCGACCAATTTCAGCGACCATAGCGCGGGTGCCGATCGTGATCAGAAGCGGCTGTATGAGCTGATCTGGAAACGGGCCATTGCCTCGCAGATGGCCGACGCCCAGCTCGAACGCACCACCGTTACGATCAATATCCGCACAACCGGCCGCCCGACAGAGAACTTCCCCAGCGACCTCATCGCGCAGGGCGAAGTGATCAAATTCGACGGGTTCCTGAAAGTATACCTCGAATCGAAAGATGATGAGGACGACGAAGATGCCAAGGGGATGTTGCCGCCGCTCACGATTGGGCAGGAACTGGACTTGAGCCAGATGAAAGCGGCGGAGAAATTTACGCGCCCGCAGCCCCGCTACGCCGAAGCCTCGCTGGTGAAGAAACTGGAAGAAATGGGCATTGGTCGCCCGTCGACCTACGCCCCGACCATTTCGACGATCATTAACCGTGGGTACGTTACCAAACAGGATAAACCCGGTCAGGAACGCGCTTTCCGCGAAATCACGCTGGAACGCGACGCCCTGACGGAGAAGGTTGGCAAAGAAACCTACGGTTCCGAGAAAGCTAAACTCTTCCCAACTAATACGGGTATCGTGGTGAACGACTTCCTGGTCGAATATTTCCCCGACATTGTCGATTATAAGTTTACGGCCAACGTCGAGCAGGAATTTGACCTGGTGGCAGGTGGCAAGCTCGAGTGGCAGCGGATGCTGGAAGCCTTTTACGGTGATTTCCACAAGAACGTCGAAGAGATACAGGGTTCCAACGTGGCCTCGTTCAAGACGGGTGCGCGCGAGCTGGGTATCGACCCCAAAACAGGCAAGAGGGTATCGGCCCGGTTGGGTAAATACGGCGCCTACGTGCAGATTGGCGAATCGACCGACGACGAAAAACCGCAGTACGCCAACCTGCGCGATGGTCAGCTGATTGAGACCATCTCGATCGACGACGCGCTAAGCCTGTTTGCCCTGCCACGTGAAGTGGGTTTCTTCGAAGATCAGGCGCTCACCATCGGCATCGGTAAATTTGGCCCCTACGTGAAGCACGACGGCAAGTACGTGTCGCTCACGAAGGAAGATGACCCGTATACCATCACGGCGGAGCGAGCTATCGAACTGATTCAGCAGAAACGGGCCGAAGCCGTCAGCGACACGCTGGGTGAGTTTGAAGGCAAACCCGTTGTTACGGGCAAAGGTCGTTTTGGCCCATATGTGAAGTTCGAAGACAAATACATTTCGTTGGCCAAAGGCGAACAGTTGGCGGGTCTGACGCTCGAACGGGCTATCGAACTGATTCAGCAGAAGCGCAACGCCGAGGCCAATAAATACATCAAGGAGTTCCCCGAACGTCCGGAGGTGAAGGTAGTCAACGGGATGTATGGGCCGTATCTGGCAGTGGGCAAACGCAACGTGCGCCTGCCGAAAGACATCGACCCCGCCGAACTGACGCTGGAAAAATGCCTCGAACTGGCGGGCGAAGATCCCAAGGCAGAACCGGCAGCTAAGAAAGCGGCTCCGGCCAAGAAAGCAGCGGCTAAACCCGCCGCCAAAGCGCCGGCGAAGAAAGCTGTTGCCAAGAAAAAATAAGGTTAATCGTAATACCGAAGCTCCAGCTTCGGTAGGCTGAATGGGATACGATTGGTGCCCCAAGCCTGCCGAAACGGGAGCTTCGGCATTACAGGCGACCCTGAAACTGCGTATCTTGTTTGTATGAAAACGCGTAAAAAAATCGTCGTCTTGTCGGGAGCGGGCATCAGTGCCGAAAGCGGTATCGCCACCTTCCGTGACTCAAACGGACTCTGGGAAAATCACCGCATCGAAGACGTAGCCACGCCCGAAGCCTGGCGACGGAACCGGGAGCTGGTGCTCGATTTTTATAACCAACGCCGTAAACAGGCCCTGACCGTCGAGCCGAACGCCGGGCATTACGCCTTGGTCAGACTGGAAGAGGCTTACGACGTGACCATCATTACCCAGAACGTCGACGGGCTCCACGAAAAGGCCGGTTCGTCGCATGTGCTGCACCTGCACGGCGAATTGTCGAAAGCGCGGAGTTCGGTGGATGAATCGCTTATCTACGAAATCGACGGTTGGGAGATTAAACTGGGCGACACGTGTGACAAAGGCTCACAACTGCGCCCGCACATTGTGTGGTTTGGCGAGGCTGTGCCGATGATGGAAGAAGCCGTCGACATTGCGATTGCCGCCGACATATTTATCGTCGTGGGTACGTCGCTGGTGGTGTACCCGGCAGCCGGCTTGGTTGATTATATCCCGAATACCGTACCCATTTACGTCGTCGACCCGAATTTGCCGGAGGTACGTCGCCGACCGAACCTGACCCTCATTGGTGAACCCGCGAGCACGGGCCTTACCCAACTGGCCGATCAGCTTTTGGCGGAAGCAACGACATTCTGACGTACATTAAGGTCGTCGTTGCGTTTATCAGCTTGTTTACTCTCCCCCATGTTTGATCATCGGAAAGCGTCGTTCTGCTTTTTTTGGTTATCAATTGTCTTTGGTGTTGCTCACGCCCAGAACTGTCGATACAGTGGGCAGATCGTTTCCGCCGATGGTACGCCCGTTCCCTTCGCCACAATTACATCGGTCGATGGGCAGCATGGGCGATACGCCGACCAGAACGGCACCTTTGAACTCCCCTTTTGCGCTGACAGTGTGCAAGTCTCGGCGCTGGGGTTTCGTTCTCTGCGGGCCAAAACCCGCGCCACCTCAATGCGGCTTACACTAGCTCCCCAGCCGATTGAGCTTTCCGAGGTGGTTGTACGTGGCAAGGCAACCGGCCGTACTCAGTCTTTTGGCTTTTACCGGTCGGTACGTATACCCCCAATCTTTAATTTTAGTCCGAACACGGCCTGTACGATTGCCGCTTACGTGGCTAATTCCAGCGGGCAGGTGGGTACGATTCAGACCATCAGCTGTAGGCTGGCGCCGAACCGATCGGCCATCCTGACAGCCTACGTGGGTCGTTTACACATTTTTGCGGATAGTCTTACGCAATCGAGCGAACACTATCCCGGCCGTGACCTCCTGCTGACGAATACGGTGGTGATGATCGCACCCAATGCTCGCGCAATTACGGCCAGCCCGGGTCAGTTGGTTGCCTTTCCCGAAACAGGTGCCTGGGTGGCTATCGAGCTAATTGGGTACGTTGACCCAGCAGGGCGTTTCCATCAACTCGAAGACAACCAGTTTGGGCGGCTGAGCTCGGGAAAAAAGAGAACCGATAGTCTCTTGTCGCCTTTTTTTGCCATGAAAAAGAAAGCGGCTGGTAGCGGTCTCATACGGCTGTCAAATAGCCGCCGTTACACCCGAATCAGAGGGGAGCAGGCGCCGATGTTTGGCCTGACAGCGACATTTTAAACCCTTCGCTGGCGTGTTGAGGTTATAGCCTACATGACCCAACAGGAGAAAACGGTAGTGGCGCACGAACGGCTCAACGAAGCCTACGGTATTCAGCCGGTTCGCGGACGTAAAGACCCGATGCACGAGCTGATTGGCACGATTCTGTCGCACCGGACCACGCACGCTAACGAAGTGACGGCCTACCGCACCATGCGCGAGCGATTTCCCACCTGGGAGGCCGTTCGGGATGCGCCGCTGTCCGACCTGATCGACGCCATCCAGACGGCCAATTATCCCGAGATAAAAGCGCCCTATATTCAGAATGTGCTGCGGGTGCTGATTGCTGAACGAGGCACCGCCAACATCGACTTTCTGCGCGACCTGTCGACCGACGAGGCGATGCAGTGGCTCACGAATTTGCCCGGCATTGGCCCGAAAACGGCCACCTTACTGCTCCTATTCACGTTTCAGAAACCCGTGCTGCCCGTTGATACGCACGTACATCGGGTGACGCAGCGCATCGGCGCTATCGGCCCGAAAGTCAGTGCCGCCAAAGCGCATGAGCTGCTGCTCAGTTACCTGCCCGCCGACGCGGGGGTGCTGTTCAATTTTCACAAGCATTTTTACTGGCATGGTCAACGCGTCTGCACCTGGTATAATCCGCGTTGCGAAGCGTGCGTGCTTGCCTCTGAGTGCGATTACCTGAAATCGGGGAAGACGATGCTTCTAGCCAGTACACCCCTAAAAAAACCGAAGGGGTAACAACGCTCGTTGCTACCCCTTCGGTCCTGCTCAGGTACGTTCTAAGCTTTGCCGCCGTATTTTTTTTCGTAGAAGACCTGCGACTGGCTCACCCAATTGTCGCGCTCAATACGGCCGGGGAAAAACTCGATAATTTCGTTGACCTTGTCGATGTCTTCCTTCGTAAAGTTGGCTACCTGCCGGAAGGTGTAGATGCCCAGACTATGCAGTTTGCGTTCCAGAAACGGCCCAACCCCCACGATGTCTTTCAGATCGTCGGCGTCGGCAGCGGTAGCCCGGCCAATGCGGTCGAAGTTGATTTCGCTGGCCCGGGCAGCAATGCGATTCAGGACGGCATCTTCGCTGCTGCCCGTTGTTGGGGGCGGCACCACGGGGGCAACATTGGCCGTGGGTACGTCGGAAACGGCCACCACCGGCGCTATCTCAACCGGCACGTCGAGTACAGGGGCCGCCATGACGGGCACCACGGGTGGCGCCGTAATGGGATCGACCACCGGGATGGCCGCTGGCATATCGACCGGGGTTGGCGTGGGGCGAACGGTCTGTATCGGGGCGACGGGTTTGTTCACTTTGCGCCGACGGCAGTTCTCGAGTTCGCTCTCTTTCTGGGCGATGTCGGCCTGAAGGGCGTTGACCCGGCCATTCAGAACAAGGCGGCCCAATAGCCAGCCAATAAAAGCGGCCAACGACAGCAGCAGGAGAATCTCGGTAACGGCAACGGGGCGGCTAAACGGATCGAATCCAAACATGTTTCTTGTGCGGTTTAGGCGGTCTACATTCGTTTTTTACGCTCAAATTCTGCCGATTGGCCCACCCAATCGTCGCGCTCGATCCGACCGGGGAAGAACTCGATGATGTCGTTCACTTTATCGACGTCTTCTTTGGTGAAGTTGGCAATCTGCCGGAATGTGTAGATCCCGACGGCATGCAGTTTCTTTTCCAGAAACGGCCCCACGCCCACAATGTCTTTCAGATCATCGGCCTCGGCGGCAGAGGCAACACCAATGCGCCCAAAATCGAGCTCACCGGCCCGCGCTCGTACCCGGCTCAGTATCAGGGCCTCCTGATCGGTGGGGGCCACCGGCACGCGCTGGCAGTCGGCCAGTTCGCGTTCGGTGTTGGCCAGGTCACCTTCCAGTTGGGCAATCAGCCCCTTGCGGGATATATAGCCAATAATAAACCCGAGCGTGCCCGCCACAAACAGCATAATCCAGTGCTGAAGGGTCGCATCGGGTAGGTTTAAAGGGTTCATCTCAAACATAGCTGTACAAGAAAAGAGGTGATGGATGCGCTTATTGAACGACAACGGTTACGCGGCGGTTGGCTTTGCGGCCTTCCATAGTGGCGTTCGACTCTTTGGGTTCGGTTTCACCCTTGGCGGCTACTTCAATCTGAGCCGTTTTGATGCCTGCCTGGGTCAGCCGTTTTTTCACAGTATTGGCCCGCGCTTTCGACAGTTCCAGGTTAACCCCTTCCGGTCCCCGATCGTCGGTATGGCCGGTCAGCACCAGTTTTTTGTCGGAATGCTCTTTCAGGTACGTTTCGGCTTCTTTGAAGAACTTTTTAGTGTCGTCGGTCTGAATGTAGTTCGACTGCCCCAGTTTGAAATACAGGTCGATGGGTTCAAATACCGACGTAAACTTCTGGGCTTCGGCCAGCGCTTCTTCGGTTTTGGGTTTCTCTGCCTGTGTCGTATCGGCTTCCGCAGTCTCGACTTTCAGGGCATCAAACGCAAACGCCAGCCCCCCATAGAGCGAATCGCCCTGCGCGTTGTAGGGCATTTGACTGGTATCCGCCGCCTGCACACCCCGCGTTGCCAGTTGCGCGGCCGGTACACCGAGCGCCACCAGTTTGGCTTTGATACCCTCGGCCCGGGCTATACCCAGATTGCCAAAGGTGGTTGTGTTCTGCTCGTCGGCGTGGTAATAGCCCGTCAGGGTCAGCAACCGCCCCGGATTGGCTTTGAGATAATCGGCTACCGTTTGCAGGGTATTGCCCACAGCGGCGTCGTTGGCTACGGCACCTGATTTGGCAAAGCTGAAATTACCAGGTACGTTCCAGTTCAGTTTATCACCATCTACGACAATCAGCGACGGCATGACAGCCGATGCAGGAGAAGCAGGGGCGGTAGCACTGGGTGGAGCGTCGCCGCATAGCTGCTTGATCTTGCAGACGTGCCACCAGGTCGAACCGCCCATCCAGAGCAGAAGCAGGACAATCCAAGGGGTTTTGTTCGTGAACATAAGGGTGGTTAATTAGGGCCGGTGCCCCCGCCCGTCAGCACTAAACAAGGGTGCCAACGTATGACAGGAGGTTAGTCGGCCAAAAATAGGCCTGTTCCCCATAAATGCAACAAAGTCAGGGATTTTGCGGCCTCTGTACCTCTATTTTTTACTTGATATTACCTACCTAAATCGATGCATAAACAAAACGCCCCTTCGTGTGGAAGGGGCGTCGAAGCCGTTGGCAAGTATGGTTTCAGAAGGGCCGTTTACCGACCAACTTCGGTAAAATGTTCGCCAACCACTTCGTTGAAAATTACGTTAGCCAGGATCGCGGCCTGGGCCTGCGCCTGTGCTGGTTTGGCGCTGCTCTTCACCTGTACGTTCAGAATGTGGTTGTTCAGCAAGACGTGCATCACGCGGGCAGTAGGCTCCCAAACGGCCTTGTCGCCCAGCCCCGGATAGGCCAGAAAACGGCCTGTGCTGGCCGCTGGCGTTGTGAGTTTTGCGGCGGCGGCCGTCACCCGCGATGTGGTATTAGCCGTGTCGTTGGCTGCCGACGTGTCGCGCTTGGCGATGGAACCCGTAGCCGATTCGGCCGGTTGCTCAGCCGCCGTACCTTCTGGTTCGGGGCCGCTCAGGGCGGGTTTCTCGTCGGTCATTGCCATGGGCTGTTTTACGCCGGGCTGATACAGCTTATTGAATACATATTCGGCGTGATAAATCGACGGGTAGGGTTTCACCGAGCCAAACGAGACGGTTACCTGGTTGTTTTCCCAGCTAAACGTACAGCCGCGCGGCCCGTCTACTTTTTCCACTTCCGTAGTGGCACCCAGCTTGAAGGTGTTCCGAACAAACTCTTCAGCCAGGTAATTGCAGGGTTCGTCGTAGTTCGCGTCGTTGGAGAGCATGCGCACGCCAACAACCTCGCGGGCCAGTTTGGCATTGGCTGTTCCGCCAGCGTCATTGGCGTTATCCTGAGTACTGGGGCGGCACGAAGCCAGGGCCAATAGGGCCAGTGAAAGCGGGAGAATGGAGTTTTTCATAACATAACCTGTAACAGGGTTATCAACCCGATTCGGGCGTTTACTGTTTACAGTTTACTGCATGCGGCCTGCCCGACGCTTACCTTTGTGGGGCATGAACGCCGTAGACCATCTTCCACTTGCGCCGGGACAGCGCATCTATTTCGCATCGGATTTTCATCTGGGCGCGTTTCCTGTTGAGCACAGCCGGGAGCGCGAACAGGCAATCGTGCGTTGGCTCGACCAGATTCGGCCCGATGCCGCCGCCATTTTTCTGGTGGGCGACGTGTTTGATTTCTGGTTTGAATACAAACATGCCATCCCCAAGGGATTCATCCGGTTTCAGGGCAAGCTGGCCGAACTGGCCGACGCGGGCATCCCGATCACGCTGTTTACCGGCAACCACGATATGTGGATGAACCGTTATTTTACCGATGAGCTAGGCATTCCGGTGTTTCGGCAACCCCGCTCCTACCAGTTTGGCGACAAGCGGTTTCTGATCGGTCATGGCGACGGTCTCGGTCCCGGCGATCATGTCTATAAGCAGTTGAAGAAAGTATTTGAGAACCCGCTGGCCCGGCAGGCGTTCCGTTGGCTCCACCCCGATCTGGGCGTCGGACTGGCCCAGGCGTGGTCGCGCCGAAGCCGGGTGAGCAACAGCAAGAAAGGCGAGGAGCAGTTTCTGGGCGAAGAGCGTGAGTGGCTGTGGCATTATTGCCAGGCTGTTGAAAGCCAGCAACACCACGACTATTACATTTTTGGCCACCGCCACCTCCCGCTCGACCTGGCCGTGACACCCAGCAGCCGGTACATTAATCTCGGCGAATGGGTCAGTGCCCGCACCTACGGCGTTTTCGACGGCACCACCATGACACTAGAGCGTTTCTAGAACGGCAGCGATCGGGTCGGTCGCCATTCATCGCCGATTCTGACCGTTTCCGTATCTGTCGATAAACGGGTGTAAATCAAGACGGTATTTCGCTGGACTATCAAATCCAGCCAACTCATGACCACCCGTTTACTCAGCTTGCTGGCCCTGCTGGCAGTAGGCCTATCGACGCAGGCGCAGGCCCAGCGAAGCAGCCTCTCAGGTACGTTGCAAACAGCCGACCAGAAGCCCCTCGAGGGGGCCGTTGTGACGATGGTGCGCGCCGCCGATTCGACCTTTGTCAAAGCGGCTGTTACGGAAGCCAACGGTACGTTTGTGCTCACGGGACTGAAGCCAGGTACGTTCCGGCTGGCCATTAGCCATGTCGGTTACCAGCCGTATCGCAGTTCGCCAATCACCATCGACACGGCTCTGCGCCCGCAGACACTCCCGCCGATCACGCTCCGCACCGCCGACCAAACGCTGAACGAGGTGACGATCGTGGCGAAGAAACCGTTTGTCGAACAGCGCCTCGACCGGCTGGTTGTCAACCCCGACGCACTCATTACCAATGCCGGTACCAACCTGCTCGATGTGCTTGAAAAATCGCCCGGTATCCAGGTCGATGCCAATGGCGTAATCAGTTTGCGGGGCCGGTCGGGGGTAGTGGTCTTTATCGACGACAAACCAACGTACCTATCAGCCGACGATCTGGCCAATTACCTGCGTTCGCTGTCGTCGGGGGCGGTAGCCAGTATCGAAATCATGACCAACCCGCCCGCCCGGTACGACGCAGCCGGCAACGCGGGGGTGATCAATATCCGGCTGAAGAAAACGACGGTGAAAGGGCTGAACGGAGGCGCAAGCGTGGCCTACGGGCAGGGGCGTTACCTGCGCAGTAACAACAGCGCCAACCTGAACTACCGTGTCAACAAGGTCAATTTTTTTACCAACGGCAGTGTCAACACCAACCGCACCTATCAGGACCTGACCATCTGGCGGTCTTACTTTACGCCGACCCGTCAGTTACAGTCCAACTTCACGCAGAATTCGTATTTCAAGCGCGAGCAGAACAGCGCCAATCTGAAGGTCGGTGTCGATTGGTACGTATCGGATAAAACGACGCTGGGTGTGGTGCTGAGCGGTTTCCGCAACCGCAACCTGACGCCCATCACCAACAACGCGACCATCACCAGCCCTACCGATGCCGTAACGGGGCGCGTGGAGGCGCTGGCCAACCGCGATCTGATCCTGCGCAACGGCAGCGTCAACCTGAACTTCACCCACCGCTTCGACAGCACCGGACGCGAGTTGTCGGGCAACGTCGACCTGATTACGTATCGCTCCATGCTCAATCAGTCGTTGAGCAACACGATTTTTACGCCCGGCCAGCCCGTGGGGCAAAGCCTGCTGGAGTCGACTCTGCCGACCAACATCACGATTCAGACGGCCAAACTCGATTACACGCACCCACTCCGGGCGGGCGAACGGTTTGAAGCCGGTGCCAAACGCAGTCAGATCGAAACCAGCAACGTAGCCGAATTCTTCGATGTGGTCGACGGCAACCGACAGCCCAATTACACCTTCACCAACAGCTTTGCCTACCACGAAACCATCAATGCCGCCTATCTGAACTACGCCCTCAGTCAGGGACGGTTTTCGGTGCAGGCGGGTCTGCGGTTCGAGAACACGGCCATTCGGGGCGATCAAACCGGCAACATCACTCGCCGCGACTCGTCGTTTACACGTACCTACAACAGCCTGTTCCCGACGTTCTATGCCAATTACAAGCTCGACAAAGCAGGCAAGCACCTGATTAGCGTCAACTACGGGCGGCGCATCGACCGACCTGATTACCAGAGCCTAAACCCGTTTACGTACCCACTCGACCTGTTCACACTGTACGGCGGCAATCCGTTTCTCCGACCCACGTTTTCCAACAATCTGGAGCTGTACCACGCCTATAACAACAAGCTGACGACGGTGCTCCGCTACAGCCGCACACGCGATGTGGTAACGGAAACCATCGAACAGGGCGTCAACGCGCAGGGGAACAACATCTTCTATAGCCGACCCGGCAATATTGGTGAACTTACGAGCTACGGTGTGGCCGTAAACGGTAGTTTCCAGCCCGCGAAATGGTGGACGCTGCAACTGTATTCGGAAGTGACGCACAACGAATTTCAGGCCACGCTTTACAATCAGGTTCTCAATAATTCCGGCGCCTACTGGTACGTAGCACCGACCAACCTCTTCCAGTTGAGCAAGTCGTGGAGCGCTGAGGTGGCCGGCACCTATCAGACAAAAGTGTACACGGGGCAGTTTGTGCTCATTCCCGTGGGTAGTGTTCGGGTGGGAGCATCCAAGCGGTTGTGGGCCGAAAAAGGCACGCTCAAAATGTCGGTAAGCGATCTGTTCTACACCAATCAGCCCGGAGGCACCATCCTGAGCATCGCCAACTCAACCGCCCGCTGGTATAGCCTGCTCGACAGCCGCGTGGCGACGGTGGCGCTCTCCTACCGGTTCAACAACGGGAAAACGCTGGCCCCGCGCAAAACCGGCGGCGCCGAAGCCGAACAGGGCCGCGTGAAAAGTTAACCTAGCGCTTCAACGGCAAAAGCGGCGCTGGACCCGACGTAGGTACGTACCTGCGTTGGCCCAACGCCGCTTCGCTTTTCTGACGATGGCTATGAGTTCTGGCCTTCTTTCTTGCTTTCGCGGTTGGCCTGTTTGATGCTCTCGCCGATCATGTCCCACTGTTCGGGCGTGACCTGCTCCAGATGGCTAAACTCCCCGGCTGAGAGCACTTCGCCGCCGTCGATGGTGATGCATTCGCCCGTAACGTACCCAGAGAAATCCGAGAGCAGGTAAGCGGCCAGATTGGCCAGTTCCTGATGATCGCCCACGCGCTTCAGCGGAATCCGGCTGGTGGGGTCCATCAGTTTCATCAGCGGTTCGGGGAAGAGCCGCTCCCAGGCGCCTTTGGTCGGGAACGGACCCGGCGCAATGGCGTTGAGCCGGATGCCGTAGCGGCCCCACTCGGCAGCCAGCGATTTCATCATGATCAGCGCCCCGCCTTTGGCCACCGCCGACGGCACAACGTACCCAGATCCGGTGGTGGCGTAGGTGGTGGAGATGTTCAGCACCGTGCCTTTGATGCCTTTTTCGATCCAGTATTTGCCAACGGCCAACGTGAAGTAATACGTACCCCGCAGCACAATGTCGACCACCACGTCGAACGCCTTATACGATAGCCGTTCTGTTGGGCTGATAAAATTCCCGGCCGAATTGTTGAGCAACCCATCGATCTGCCCAAACTGCTCAACCGTCCTGGCGATTACGTTCTCGATCGCCATCGGGTCGCGCACATCGCAGGCCACCGCTAGGATTTGTCCCCCTCCTGCATGGTTACTCATTTCGGCGGTCAGCTCCGCAGCCGTTTGGTCGAGTACAGCCTGTCGGCGGCTACAGATCGTGACGTTGGCCCCTAGTTGCAAAAAGTAGCGGGTCATCGATTTACCCAGGCCCGTACCACCGCCTGTAACAATAATGGTTTTCCCTTTCAGCGCATCGTCGCGCAGCATGCCTGTCGTGTTCATGAATGTATGGGATATACTGAATGAATAATGTATGATGCACGATGTATAATGGCTTGCGTTGGCGTACCGCATTGTCCATTATACATCATTCATTGTACATTATTCATTCAATACCCTCTGCTAATTTTTTTGTTGAAGGCGGCCTTGCGGCGTTCGGCGGTGGCCTGCATCGCTTCCGAGAAGTCAGGCAGTTGTAGTTGCGATGAGTTCAGGTCGGCCACGTATTGCAGGCCCTCGTCAATGCCTTTGCCCAGTCCGTAGTTCAGCACGTTTTTGGCACCCTGTACGGCTGAGGCGGCGTTTTCAGCGATGGTTTGCGCCATCGTCTGCGCCTCACGGAAAAGTTGCTCCGGCGAATCAAACACGTGATTGACCAGCCCCGTGCGTAACGCAAACGCAGCGTCGTAGTCGGCAGCGGTGAAGGCCATTTCGCGCGTGATACCTTCGCCCACAATCCGGGGTAGCCATTGCAGCCCGCCAATGTCGGGCGTGATCGCCAGTTTAGCTTCGCGCAGGCTGAATTTGGCTTCAGTTGAACACAGCCGGATGTCGGCCGCCGAAATCAGGTTGAGTCCACCACCGATGCACCAGCCATGAACCGCCGCAATGAACGGCTTCGGCGACTCGTGAATTTTCTGGAAACCCGACTGCATCTGCCGGATCATGTCCACTATTTCCTGTCGACGATCGGTCTTCTGTTCAGGATCGCCGATCATAGCGGCCATGCGCGGCATCATCTGATTCAGATCGAGGCCATATGAGAAATGGTCGCCGCTACCGCGAATGACCACCACCCGAACCTCGTCCATTGCCGAAATGGCATCAACAGCACGGGGCAATTCCTCCCAAAATGCCGGGCCCATAGCGTTGCCTTTACCCGGTCCCAGCAGCGTGAGCGTCAGCACGCCTTCCGCTTGCTCCAGCGCGAGCGATTCGTATTTTTCTTCCACGGATACTCTTTTGGTTATGCGTTGATCGGTAAAATAAGGGGTTGTCCTGTCATTTTGTGTCTATTTTTTTGGACAAGACCCAGACCAAGCAACTAAACAGCCGCCCGGTCTGCACCCTACTGATCATAAAACGGGAAATCGTCGAGGAAGTTAATCGAAGCCGTTTGGTGGCACACCTGACAGCAGTAGTGTGTCAGGCCGTTGGTCACCACAATGTAGGGGGCCTGATGCACGTGGTTGTAGCGCGTTGCCTGATCGAAGACGGCCTGCGTCAGGTCAACATGCGAGGCTTTGCACTCCACCAGCAGATACGGTTTACCATCGCGCGAAAAAGCCAGCAAGTCGGTGCGTTTCTGGGTCGCGTTCAACGACAGCCCCCCCTCCGACCGGATCAGCGCCTTCGGGTACCGGTAGTGCACAACCAGCAAATTGATGACGTGCTGACGTACCCATTCTTCGGGCGTCAGCCGGACGTACTTACGGCGTAACAAATCGAAAACATAGGGTTTGCCGTCGATCTGCGTAAGTTTACAGTCAAATTCGGGCAGGTTCAGCGCGTCCATACACGAAGATACCCCCTGACTCCCACTTCATGAAAACCAAAGACGAAATCGTTCAGAATTGGCTCCCCCGTTATACGGGTACGCCCATCGAGCAGTTTGGTGAGTATATCCTGCTGACCAACTTTATCAACTACGTCGAGCTGTTTGCTCAGATGCACAACGTCGAGATTTACGGCATGGGCAGGGCGATGCAAACGGCAACGGCCAATAACATCACCATCATCAATTTCGGGATGGGTAGTGCCATGGCGGCTACTGTTATGGACTTGCTGGCGGCCGTTAGCCCCAAGGCCGTGCTCTTCTTGGGCAAATGTGGTGGCCTGAAACGACGTACCCAGCTCGGCGACCTGATCCTGCCCATTGCGGCCATTCGCGGCGAGGGGACGAGCAACGACTACATGCGACCCGAGATTCCGGCCCTGCCTTCGTTCCGGCTACAACGGGCCGTGTCGTCGATGATCAAACGCCACGAACTCGACTACTGGACCGGCACGGTGTACACCACCAACCGGCGCATCTGGGAGCACGATGAAGCTTTCAAGGAATACCTGCGCGAAACCCGGGCAATGGCGATCGACATGGAGACGGCCACCATTTTTTCGGTAGGCTTTGTCAACGCCATCCCACACGGGGCCTTGCTGCTGGTATCCGACAACCCCATGGTGCCCGAAGGCGTGAAAACCGAAGAAAGCGACAAGCGTGTGACGGCCAATTTCGTCGAGAAGCACCTGCAAATCGGCATCGACTCTCTCAACGAACTGGCCTCATCCGGTGAATCGGTAAAGCACTTGCGGTTCGAGTAAAAGAGTAGTTCACCACAGAACTACGGAGGGCACAAAGAGAAACAGTTAAGAGGCAACAGCTCCTTTTCTTCTCTTTGTGCCCTCCGTGGCTCTGTGGTGAACCCAATTAATTACAGAAGTCGCTGATCACCTTATAGGCGGGTGTATAACCCAGTTCACCCGCTTTCGACAGGTCGAGACAACCGCTGTTTTCATCGCCAAGCGCGTGCTTAATCACACCCCGGATGTAATAGGCCTCGGCATAGCGCGGATTCAGCTTGATGGCGCTGTTGCAATCCTGCACGGCACCTTTCTGATCGTTCTGCGCCGATTTGATCATGCCCCGCGTAAAATACGCTTCCGAATACGTCGGGTTCAACTCGATCGAGCGATTCAGGTCGGCGATGGCATTTCTCACGTCGCCCTGTTTATTACGGCTCACGGCGCGGCTAAAGTAAGCTTCTGAGCGTTCAGCCGACAGCTCGTTGATTTTGTTCTTCTCCTGCACAACGCCCCGCAATTCGTCCAGCTTGTCGTGGCTGATGCGACCCGTGTAAAACACCTTCGTTTCAACATTGCTGTTTTTCACCTCAATCGCCTGGTTAAAGTCGGCAATGGCCCCCTTCTGATCACCCAGTTTGCTGCGGCAAAAACCACGGCCGTAGTAGCCCCGGAAGCTGTTCGCATCGAGCGTAACGGCTTTGTCGTAATCGGCGTTGGCTCCCTTATAATCTTCCAACTTGCTTTTGGCATAGCCCCGGTTCAGCAACGACTCACTATCGTCGGGGTTCAGTTCGATGGCTTTATTGCAATCCGTAATTACACCCGCAAAGTCATTCAATTCCAGCCGCGAAGCCGCCCGGGACGCGTAGGCCTGCGCCCGCTTGGGGTTCAGTTCGATCAGCCGGGTGAAATCGGCCAGACTGCTGGTATATTCCGCCAGACGCTGCCGGGTAATGCCCCGCGCATAGAGAGCCGCCTGATTGTTGGGGTCCAGTTCGAGCGTGCGGGAGAAGTCCTGCAAGGCACCCCGGTTCTGATCCAACCGGCTGCGGCTAGCGCCCCGGTTGTAATACGCCTGCGGATCATCGGGATTGAGTTCAATGGCCCGGTTGAAGTCGAGCAGCGCCGAACGGTGGTCGTCCTGCTTGCTTTTACTAACCCCGCGACTCAGAAAGGCCAGGGCATCTTTGGGGTTCAGGTCAATGGCCCGGTCATAATCGAGCACGGCGCCCCGGTGGTCTTTCAGATTTGCCTTGGCTAAACCGCGGTTGTAATAGCTAGCCGAATTCTCGGGATTCATCGTAATCGCCATGCTGAACGCCTGCAAGGCACCCGTGAAATCACCCGAACGGCTTTTGGTCACGCCACTTTCAAAATAATCAACAGCCGTTTGCTGTGCCCAGCTTGGTAGCGACACACAAAGGAGCAAGCCCGCCACCAGCCTAGTAAAAATTTTCATGGGTTACAAGATCTTTGAGAAGAAGGTAGACTTTTATTAGTTAATGACCTCTAAAAGTACGCGTTACGACCGTGTTGCCCAAATGGTTCATGTATAATTTGGCGGGAAAACCCCGGGTAATTCTAAGTATAAGTAATCAGCAAATCCGTCTATCTTCTTTCTCCAGCGCCTATTCTGATCCAATTGACATACCCGACGCTGCCATTTTGACTCATATAATGACTAAAACACGAAAAACACAGCCATTTTGACAGTCAAACACAAATGGTATATGATTTGAATAAGGGAGGTTATCCTGCTTCTAAATGCAGTTAACCAACACAACTATGAACACCTTAGCTCGCGTAAACAATATGCCGACTTTGCTCGACACTTTTTTCGGTCCTTCATTGATGACTCGCCCTTACGTAACCCGCTACGCTCAGCCTACGCTGACTACGCCCGCCGTTAACGTAAAAGATACGGAAGCTGCCTATCAGATTGAAGTGGCTGCTCCGGGTGCTAAAAAAGAAGACTTCGGTTTGTCGCTGAACCAGAACGTTCTGACGATCAGCTTCAAGCACGAACAGAATACGGAAGAAACCAAGGACAATTACGTTCGCAAAGAGTTTGCGTTCCAGTCGTTCGAGCGGAGCTTCCGGTTGCCCAAAACGGTGAACGCCGAAGGCATCAAAGCCACCTATACCGATGGTATTCTGGCGGTTGAATTGCCCAAAATGGAAGAGCAGAAACCCGAGGTGAAGCAAATCACCATTGCCTAAGTACCCATCCGGCATCAGTTGCCGGATCTATTAACCAAGGCAACCGTCGACTGACGGTTGCCTTTTTTATTGCGGGTCGATGAGCCAGATCCGATCCTGCTCGGCGCCCTGTTCGGTCCATTCCACCAGCACCCGCTGCGTATCGAGCGTGTGCACCCGTTGGCCGATGTAATCGGGTGTAATGGGTAGGTCGCGGTTATATTGCCGGTCGATCAGGACCATCAGCTCTACTTTGGCGGGTCGTCCGAAGGCCGTCATGGCATCAAGCGCAGCGCGTACCATCCGACCCGTCGCCATCACGTCATCGACCAGAATCACCCGTTTGCCTTCCAGCAAAAAAGGCACGTGCGTTGTATTAGGCCGCAACGGTGAATCGCGGCGACGGAAATCATCGCGGTAAAAGGTCGCATCCAGATAACCCAGGGGTACGTCCTTCCCCAGCGTCCGGTTCAGTTCGCGCACTACCCGCTCAGCGAAGTAGATACCACGCGGTTGCAGGCCCAGCACCACAGAATTGGCAAAATCGGTGTGATTTTCAATCAGTTCCTGACTAAGGCGACTAATAACAATTTCGAGCAGTGGGCTGGCAAGTACAAGACGTTTCTGATTCATGCTTTAAAAGTAGAAATTTGCAGGGTAAATAAGACCAAGAGACCGCTAACCGTAACGTCCGCCGCCAGACGCAGGACGCTACGGTCAGCGCTTTTTTGACAAGCTGCTATGAAATTCCTGATTGTGGGCCTGGGCAACATCGGCCCCGAATATGCACTTACCCGGCACAATGCGGGCTTTATGGTTTTGGATCGGCTAGCTGCCCAGCATGGTTTTTCCTTTACCATGAACCGGCTGGCCTACACGGCCAAGTGGAGTTATAAGGGCAAGCAGTTGTTCCTGATTAAGCCCACCACGTTCATGAACCTCAGCGGCAAGGCGGTTTCCTATTACATGAAACAGGAAAACATTCCGCTGGAAAACGTACTCATCGTCACCGACGACAAAGACTTACCCTTCGGCAAGCTGCGCCTCAAACCCAAAGGCTCGCCCGGCGGGCACAACGGCCTGCGCCATATCGATGAGGTGTTGGGCACCCAACAATATGCCCGGCTTCGCTTCGGCATCGGCAATGATTTTGCCCGTGGCCGCCAGGTCGACTTTGTGTTGGGGGAGTTTCCTGAGCCTGAGTTAAGCGAACTTCCGGCGGTTTTGGACCGAGCTGGCGAAATGGCCGTGAGTTTTTGTACTATGGGCATACAGCAGACGATGAATAATTACAACCAATGATTGTACTTAATAAAGAACTTTCGATTTTCTTGAAAAAGTACAAACCACATGAACATTTTTAAATGACCCATATAATATTTTACCTTAACAGCTATTTTAGACAAAAAATAACTCTTTACCAGCCTGAACAGTAGCTTATTTCAGAACAATATTCTACTACGCACCTATTGGGATTTTGTAATTTTCAAACTTCGATAGATCTTTGTGTGTTCTTTAACCAAAAGGAAAATAGAACAATACAATGAAAACGCGTGTTATCTTTGCATCGTTGATTCTAGGATTAGGAATCACAGCATCGGCAAGCGCGGCTACCACCATTTTTGATGATAGCCCAGCTGCTAGCAAGGCGGCGGGAACGCTGCTAGTTAATGGTTCGGAAAAGTCGTTTGCGTCGTTTATCGAGCAGAAGGCCTACCGGATTACTCGTCAGCCGGAATGGCAAACGTACATGAACGTCGTGTCGATGTACAACCAGAATCCGGTATCGGTACTGAGCTTATCAGCTGCCGAGCGTGACAACTTTTTGAAAGCTTCGTCTAAGGTGACGGGTCAGTTGGCTAAGCTAACCGACGCAACCGCCACACAGTGGCTGGCCCAAGCGAACAATACCGTCCGGATACTTACTTATTTCTGGACAGTGAGCGCCGATCAGCCGCAACTGCCTGACAATGAGTAGTTAAAAATTCTACTGATTTAGTTGGGTTCTTGGAACAAGAAAGGGTTTAAGTTAGTTTTTCATGTAGAAAAGGTTAAGGGTTTAGGAATAGTCAGTAAAGAGCCAGGTCAATGATCTGGCTCTTTCTTTTTAACTGAACCCTTTCTATTTATTGCATAGGCAACTTCAGGTACGTTGCCGCAGGCAAACCAAACCAGCTAACCGGTACACACCGGCAACGTACCCAGCAATAAAAAAGGGATACAGCCAGGCTGTATCCCTTTTTTATTGGCTAGAACAACGTACCTAGGCTGCGGCTTCTTCCGTGATCTGGATCGACTGGATTTTATCGCCCTGTTTGATCTGATCAATTACGTCGATACCGTCCGTCACCTTGCCAAACACCGTGTGGTTCCGGTCGAGGTGGGCGGTATTCTGACGGTTGTGGCAGATGAAAAACTGCGAGCCACCCGTATTGCGGCCCCGATGCGCCATGCTCAGCACACCCCGGTCGTGGTATTGGTTGTCGCCGGTCAGTTCACAAGGAATGCTGTAGCCGGGGCCACCCGCGCCCGTACCGGTGGGGTCGCCGCCCTGAATCATGAAATTCGGAATGACGCGGTGAAACAACACGCCATCGTAAAAGCCCGACTTGGCTAGCTTAACAAAGTTGGCAACAGTACCAGGTGCATCTTTCTCGAAGAATTCGATGGTCATCGAGCCCCGGTCGGTGTTCATTATTGCTTTCATAGAAGGAAGTTTGACGTTTCGGGTTTAAGGTTTGACGTTGCTGACGCGGCATGTTCGTGTATCAGAAACATCAGACCTTAAACCCGAAACGTCAAACGAATTTTAGTTAAACAGTTTGTCCGTAGAGTTCTTCGCGTTGCTGTTTTACACGCGGGTCGGAGATGAACTCGTCGTAGGTCATAAGTTTGTCGAGCATACCGTTCGGGGCCAGCTCGATGATGCGGTTGGCAATCGTCTGCACAAACTGATGGTCATGCGACGAGAACAGCACTGGGCCTTTGAACTCGATCAGCCCCCGGTTTTCGGCTTCGATCGATTCGAGGTCAAGGTGGTTGGTTGGCTCGTCGAGCAGCAGGGCGTTGGCGCCCGACAGCATCATTTTCGACAGCATACAACGTACCTTCTCGCCCCCCGACAGTACCGTGGCTTTCTTTAGCGACTCTTCGCCCGAGAACAGCATACGGCCCAGGAAGCCACGAATGAAGCTCTCGTCTTTTTCAACCGAGAACTGACGCAGCCAATCGACCAGATTCAGGTCGACATCCTGGAAATAGGCATCGCGGCCTGTATCGTTGGGGAAGTACGAGTTCGTGATCGTAACGCCCCATTTGAACGTACCTGAGTCGGGCTGTTTCACACCCGCCAGAATATCGAGCAGGGCCGTAACGGCCAGGCTGTCGCGGCTGTACAGGAAGATTTTATCCTGCCGCCCCATCGAGAACGACACGTTTTCGAACAGCTTCTGCCCATCCTCGCCCGTATACGTCAGGTTTTCAACCGTCAGGATCTGATCGCCTGGTTCGCGTTCGGGTTTGAAGTGGATGTACGGGTACTTCCGCGACGACGGCTGAATATCGTCGATCGTGAGTTTTTCGAGCAACTTGGCCCGGCTTGTTGCCTGCTTCGACTTCGACGCGTTGGCCGAGAAGCGCCGGATAAATTCTTCCAGTTCTTTCCGCTTGTCTTCGACCTTCTTGTTCTGATCCTGACGCTGACGCAGGGCCAATTGGCTCGACTCGTACCAGAACGTGTAGTTACCGGCATACATCTTCACCTTCGCGAAGTCGATGTCCACGATGTGCGTACACACCTGATCGAGGAAGTGACGGTCGTGGGATACCACGATCACGGTGTTCTTGAAATTGGCCAGGAACCCTTCCAGCCAAATGCTTGATTCAACGTCGAGGTTGTTGGTCGGTTCGTCGAGCAGCAGAATGTCGGGGTCGCCAAACAAGGCCTGCGCCAACAGCACGCGCACCTTTTCGGAGGCGTTGAGGTCACCCATGAGCGTGTAGTGCAGGTCTTCGCGGATACCCAGTCCCGACAGCAATGAGGCGGCGTCTGACTCAGCGTCCCAGCCGTTCATCTCGGCAAATTCGGCTTCCAGCTCGGCCGCCCGTTCGCCGTCGGCGTCGGAGAAATCGGCTTTGGCATACAGCACGTCTTTCTCCTGCATGATGTCGTACAGGCGCTGATTGCCCATGATCACCGTTTGTAACACGGGGAATTCATCGAAGGCAAACTGATTCTGTTTCAGCACCGACATCCGCTCGCCGGTGCCAATGCTGACGTTGCCCGTCTGCGGTTCAATTTCGCCCGACAGGATTTTCAAAAAGGTTGATTTACCGGCTCCGTTGGCCCCGATCACGCCGTAGCAGTTGCCGGGGGCAAATTTTATGTTGACGTCGTCGAAGAGCACGCGCTTGCCGTAGCGCAGCGAGACGTTCGATACTGATACCATTCGTATACGTTGTGGCTGAATTCAGGCCGCAAAGGTACGAATTTTTACCGGGAAAGGGGAGTAACCCGCCCCCATTCAATCATGCTATAATCGGCCCAATCACTTAAACTGAAGTAGCTTCTTGATCAGGCGATGCACCTCTGTCCTAGGGTTGTGGTCAGCATAATCGGTACGATCACCAAATGATTCTGCTAGTCGTTCCGCCCGCTTGATGGCTTGTTCAATGTCCCCATGTTGCATCAACAGCGCGAACATCGCTTCGCTATTTTTCTGGTATTTATAAGGTTTACCCAGGCAGCGTGTCAACTCTCGTTCAATAACTTTCTGATACTGATTTCGACTCATGGCATGCTCAACAAGCTGGAAATGCAGAATATACCAAAGCTCAAATGCCTCATTGGTCCAGGCACAGTGCATACCTTTCTGCACAGCTTGTGTGATTGCAGCATTTATGTGCTGCTTCGGAAAGCTATCCCGATCAAAGACAACCCACACTTCGTCAATCGGCTGTGTCGAACCTGATTTTTTATGTTGCTCTAAAAGTCGTTCTGCTTCATCAATGACTGACAGCGTATTCTTACCCGTTCCGGCTGCTTTGAAATCGGCGACACGAACTACGTTTGGCGGCAGATCTTTCTTGATACCTTCAAAATAATTAGGTTCCGTTTTAGCCCCTTCGCAGACGATCAGGAAAAACTTTCGTATCGACTTAGTTGCTTTCCCACGTGGTGTTTCCTGCCTGGCGAATCGGCTCGTATTGATCGTAGATTTCCGAGCCATTACGAAAACAGTTTTGAGAAATCACCAATGTATGGAATCGCGCCATAACGACCCTGAATATAATCCTTCTCAAAGGACCGATCCTTCCTCACCGTCGAGCCGTCTTCTTCTTTGTAATCGACTAATGAATATAGGCTTGTCACCCCGTATTTATCTTTTTCCGTAAAATAAATCTGATCTCGCCTAAACTGTCCGTAACTCAGCAGATTGGTATCATGAGTGGCAAAAATAAGTTGACTCCCTTTAGGGTTAGTTTCAGGATCATTGAATAGGTTTACTATCTTACTTGTCAATAAAGGATGCATTTTGGCATCCAATTCATCTACGATTGCAAGGTATCCATCTAACAAGCATATTACTATATTTGACAATATATCTATAAACTTTTTTGTTCCCTCTGATTCATTATTGTGTAGATCAAATAATATACTACTTATCTTCACTTTATTGTTATCAAATTTCTCATGAACAGTTTCAATAGTTGACATAAAATCATCAAAGTCAATCCCATCAGGATTATTTTCAGATTGCCGTTCTATATCTACCTTGACTTTACTTTCAATTTTGTCTTTGGAAACCTTAAACTTCATTCCCTTAAATCCAAAATTAGAATACTGCATAATTTGTATAAATATTTTTTTATATTCTTCGATCTCTAAAAGTTTGGCTAGGAGTTTTCTGTAGTGTTCATGTTTGGTTCCGGACAAAGAAAAAATCATTGATATGTACATGATAATTTCAGTAGATTTTTCCCCGTTAAACTGGTCGCATATAGCTAGAAATAAAGCATTATCGCGGGTACGCCCTTCTAGCCCTTTACCTTCCTTGAAAGATGTACTTACTTCTATTGATTCGCCTTCACGAACGAATAAAGCTTTCTCTTTCAGCTTTCTCTGTTCGAATAGCCACTCAGCATGAACGCGCTCGGCGTCGGCTTCAAACCCATACCGGTAACGTACCCCGTCGAGCAGGAACAGCATTTCGAAGTAACTAGGGGCGTGTTCAGTTTCTGTGCTGAGCAAGAAGGGTTCGACTGGAATCGTAGCCGTGGACGATTGAGCAGCGGAGGTCGTGATGATCTGCCGCATGGTCGCCATTGCCTTCAGTACGTTTGATTTACCGCTGGCGTTGGCCCCATAAATCACCGCGGAGCGTAACAGTTTGTAACGCCCCGCGTCGATCAGGCGGTCCTGGTATTCCGTAATGGACGAGGCATCCATCCGTAACGTCTGCTTGTCTTTTATCGACAAGTAATTTCCTACACTAAACTCGATCAGCATAACTCCGCTCTTGATTGTGTGCAAGTAACGCAGAAGTACGCAAAATCGTCCGTTTATGAGAAATCTTCTCGCCAATAGACGATTTTAAGCCAATCTTCTATAATCGACCGGCTTTCAACTCGCGCACAGCATAATCGGCGGCGCGGGCGCTCATGGCCATGTAGGTAAGCGATGGGTTCTGGCAGGGCGATGAAGTCATACAGGCTCCGTCGGTATTGAACACGTTTTTGACTACATGATGCTGATTGTGCCCGTTGAAGACCGACGTTTTAGGATCACGCCCCATACGGGCCGTACCCATCTCATGGATGCTCAGGCCAGGGTGCGCAGGCGCATCAAACCCTTCGATGTTGGAAAAACCCGCTTTTTCGAGCATCAATAACGCCTGTTCCTGGGCGTCTTTCCGCATGAGGCGCTCGTTGTCGCGGTAATGCACATCCATTTTCAGCACGGGCTGCCCCCATTTGTCGTTGACCTCGTCGGTCAGGTACGTTCGGTTGTCGTAATACGGCATGCACTCACCGAACGCATCGAGTGTGATGGTCCAGGGGCCAAACTGAGTAGCTTTTGCTTTGAAATCGGCCCCAAATCCCTCGTCGCCGAAGCTGTGCTCCCAATTTTGCCGACCTGTATAGACCTCGAAGCCATAGCCCCGCTTGAATGCCTGTTTGTCGGCTCCTACGTTGCGGAAACGCGGAATGTACAACCCCGCCGGGTGCCGCCCGAAATAGGCTTTGTCGGCAGCATCATTCCAGACCGCCGACGCCCCCACATGGAAATGGTGATCCATGAGGTTGTGGCCTAGTTGCCCGCTATCGTCCATGCCGTTGGGAAACCGGTTCGATTTGGAGTTAAGAAGAATGAAGGTTGAGCCCAGTGCCGACGCGTTCAGGAAAATCAGCTTGGCTTTGAAGTCGATCCACTCGTTAGTCTGCGCGTCGATGACACGTACCCCGGTGGCCTTGCGGGTACGTTCGTCGTAAATGATCGAATTGACGATCGAATGCGGTCGCACCGTGAGTCGGCCTGTATTTCGAGCGGCGGGCAACGTAGCCGACTGCGTGCTGAAATAGGCGCCGAATGGGCAGCCCCGCATGCATAGATTCCGAAACTGGCATTTGGCCCGCCCCAGTGCCTGCTGCTCTTTGGTGGGGGCCGTGAGGTGAGCCGCCCGCGCTGAAATCACCTTCCGGTCCGAAAACTGGCTGTTGACCGATTGCCGGAAGTGCGCGTCGATGCAGGCGTCGGGCAAGGGCGGTTGAAACTGACCATCGGGCAGGTGGGGCAGCCCATCGCGGTTACCGGCGATCCCGGCAAAGCGCTCAACGTAATCATACCAGGGGGCCAGGTCTTTGTACCGAATGGGCCAGTCGACCGCAATCCCGTCACGCAGATTGGCTTCAAAATCGAGGTCGGAGAAGCGGAACGAATACCGCCCCCACATCAACGATTTACCCCCCACATGATAGCCCCGAATCCAGTCGAAGGGTTTTTCCTCGACGTATGGATTCTCCAGATCATTGACGAAATGGTGATGTGTCGACTCCGTAATGGTGAAGCCCGTGCGGTTTTGAACCGGATAATGTTTGAGCAGGTCGGCGGGCATCTGTCGATCCCGGTGCGGAAACTCCCAGGGCGTCATCGTCGCCGTGTGGTAATCTTTCACGTGCTCAATCATCCGCCCCCGCTCCAGCATCAGCACGCGCAATCCCTTCTGAGTCAACTCTTTTGCCGACCAGCCACCGCTGATCCCTGACCCGACAACAATGGCATCATACTGGACAAGTGGGTCGGCAATTGGCTGAGTGTGCATGGCTCGAACAGTTGGGGAACGGTGAATATGACCAAGAAAAGTCAAATTTATGAACGTCTATATGCTTACTTCATCAATACTCTGCCTATCTATGCTTATATTTTTGCATTGAATTTACATTGGCGTGTATCGCTGTTATGAAAAAAATTCTCTTCTTCACGCCACATGGTACACTGACCGGCTCGGAGGTACTCTTATGGAGTTTTTTAAAAAACTTTGATCGTCAGCAGTTGAAGGCAGCCCTTTACTGCGAACGTTCGGGCCCACTGTTGTCGTCTGTTCCTGCCGATATTGCCAGTTATACATCGCCCTTTCTGCAAGGTGGATTAAAAGGGTTGACCCACAAAGCCGTCCGGCAGATTGGCTTATATTCCAATGAGCAGGCTATCCTTAAGATGCACCGTCAGGTGCAGCCGGATTGCTGGTACCTCAATACCATCCTGATGTTTTACCTGATCCCGCTGGCTAAAAAGTTAGGGGTCAAAACGGTGGTGCACATTCACGAACTCAACTCCATCTATGAGGCCAGTTCGTATGAGGATATGGCCCTGGCCATGCAGCAGGCCGACCTGGTCATTGGCGTGACCGACAAGATCTGCAAACTGGCCCGGACTATGGGGGCCACCAACGTGGTCCGGCAGAAATGCCTTATCAATCCCAGTCGCGAACACGTCAGTCTAAACCGAGCCCATAAGCTACGAGCCAACCTCGGCTTAGCCCCCAACACGTTCGTCTGGCTGATGATCGGTACCCCTACGCACCGGAAAGGGTTCGATTTTCTGCCGACCATTGCCCGGCATTTTCAGCATCAGCCCTGCCATTTTATCTGGATGGGCTATACCCGCTATTCGGGGCTTACGTACCTGGTAGAGAAACAGTTGGCCGAACTTTCTAACGTAACGCTGCTGACACCGCAAACAACCGATTACCACAACTACATTCAGTTGTCGGATGGCTTTCTGCTTTGCTCTCGCGAAGACCCCTTCCCCCTTGTTATGATTGAGGCTGCCAGTCTGGCCAAGCCCATTGTGGCCTCCGAAGAAGTCGGTGCGGTTGAGTTTATTCAGCCGGGTATGGGCGAACTTGTGTCATTAAGCACCCCTCAGCATTTTATTGAGGCCATGCAGCGCGTTATGGATCACCCCGACGCCTATGATCAGGAACTGCTCATCAGCCAAAGCGACGGATACAGCGTCAACGCGCAGATTGGCCCATGGCAGGAAAAGATTCTGGCAAGCTGGTCAACGGCCCCTACCGCCACCAACACTGTAGCCTGCGAAGTGTAAGGGCCTCGGACTCTGACTTGGCGCTTCCGGCTGATGGACCTACTTTTGCGGTCATTTGTTGCTAGCTATGCCCAACGTCGCTCCCGACCTGTCGATTCTGATTGTCAATTACAAAACGCCCCATCTTATTGTCGACTGCCTGCGTTCGGTGTACGAACACACGCGTGACGTGCAGTTTGAGGTGCTGATTATCGACAACCAGTCGGAGGATAATAGTGAAGCGATTGTGCGGGCAACGTACCCAGCCGAACGGTTTCCAGCCATTCGCTGGTTTGACATGGGCTATAACGCCGGTTTCAGCCGGGCCAACAACTTAGGCATCGACAATGCCCGGGGGCGGCACATCCTGTTACTCAATTCCGACACGCTCCTGATCGATAACCTCATTGGACGAGCTGTGCGCATTCTTGATGAGCAGGCCGACGTAGCCGCAGTGGGGGCCATGCAGATCAACCGGGAGGGAAAGGTTCACGACCAGATGTACTGCTGGTTCAACGACCTGCTCCGATTTAGCTACATCGTTCCGCAAAAACTACAGGGCTGGCTCAAACGCCGCCTCCCCGACCCGCATTTCGACGATCCCAACCAGGTCGACTGGATTATCGGTGCTTTTCTGATGACCCGCCGGAGTACCATCGACAAAGCGGGTAAAATGGATGAAAACTTCTTCCTCTACGGTGAAGACGTGGAATGGAGTTACCGACTGGGCAAACAGGGGCGCATGCTGGTGCTGCGCGATGGCTTTTTCGTGCACCTGGAGTATGGCAGTTCGGAAAGCTACCAGGTACAGGAACTGAGTTATATCAACCGATTCAAGACGCAGCTACAACTTTCCAATCTACTTTGGATACGGAAACAGTATGGCGTTGGCTCGTTTTTGTTGTTGATGGCTCATTACTATACGCTCGTTCCGATTCTGTACATCTGGAAAATTAGCGTCAACCTGAAACAGCGCAAACCGCCTTTTAGTGAGTTAAGTAATCAAACAGCCTTTGCCAAACAGGTGGGGATCTTTTCACGCTTTTTCTGGAAGATTCTGTTCAACCGCCCCGGCTTTTACAAAGTGTAACGTCCTACATGAAAATACTTTTTATCACGCCGCATGGTGGTTTTACCGGCTCAGAAATTCTGATCTGGCAATTGATGCAGGAGCTTCACAAGCGCGGCAAATCCGTAGCCTGGTTTTCCCGAAAAGCGGGTGCCTTGAAGCAGCAACAGCAGGAAGTGAGCTTTCCCAACCAGTTTTTCCCCCAAAAGCAGTCGTTTCTCAACTCATTTTACGAGGGTGTCTACGTTAAAGCCACCGGTACGCTTCCGGTCTACGAGGCCCTGCTACGCTACCACCGCGAAATCAAACCTGACCTCTGGTACCTGAACACTGCTATTCAGGCTGACGTAGCGGGCATCGCCCGTAAATTGGGTGTCCCTTACGTCGTTCACTTCCAGGAGCTTACCTCTACCTTCGACGAACAGAAAGCCGACGAATTTCTGGCGATGCTATCGGGCGCGACCCGGCTCATTGGCTGTTCAAACATAGTACAACAGCGGATTGCTCAGATTGGATTTCCGGGGGCGGCACTCCTCAACAGCTTTGTCGACCACAGCAAGATTCAGGTACGTCAGGACCGGATGGCGCTACGACGGCAAGTAGGCCTGCCCGACGACGCCTTCGTCTGGCTGATGTCGGGGACCGAATCGCTACGGAAAGGCTACGATCTGGTGCCCGACATTCTGACCAATCTACCCGCTAACGCGTACCTCGTGTGGCTGGGCAAACCCCGCGATAGTGCCCTGCGGGTCTATGTCGAGCAGCGGGTTAAGCACGAAAACCTGCGCTATCTGGCGCTGGGTGAGCATTCCAGCGATTACTTCGACTACCTCAACATTGCCGACGGCTTCGTGCTGACCTCGCGCGAAGATCCGCACCCGGTGGTGATGATCGAGGCGGCGGCGCTGGGTAAGCCCATTGCTGCCTTCGATTCGGGTGGCGTAACGGAGTTTGTGCAGCCGGGTATGGGTGGTGTCGTAGCCAGTTTCAACCCGGCCGATCTGGCCCGGCTGATGCGGGACATCATGGATGGTTCGCTGCCCGTTTCGGCGGCCACGAGTCAGGCGCATGCCAGTCAGTTTTCGGTCGCTAATCGAGCCGATGACTTTTGCCGTATTTTTAATTTGTAGTCCATCAACCAATGGCTTCTACTAGCCATCAGGCCAGATAAACGATCACCGATGAATTGATCCATCCTATGACCGAACACAGCAAAACCTTTTTGTATCAATACCTGAACAATGCCTCCCCTACCGGCTTTGAGTCGTCGGGGCAGCAGATTTGGCTTGATTACCTGAAGCCCTACATCGACGAATACATCGTAGATACCTACGGTACTGCCGTTGGCATTATTCACGGTGCCGACGATTCACCCAACAAGGCCTATAAAGTGGTGATCGAAGCCCATTCCGACGAGATTTCATGGTTTGTGAACTACATCTCCGACGATGGCTATCTCTTTGTTCGCCGCAATGGGGGTTCCGACGCTGTCATTGCCCCCTCGATGCGCGTCAACCTGCATACGAAACAGGGCGTCGTTGAAGGCGTCTTTGGCTGGCCCGCTATCCACGTGCGTGATCTGGCCAAAGACACAGCCCCTAAAGTAACCGACCTTTTCATCGACGTGGGTGCCGCTACCAAGCAGGAAGTGCTCGACATGGGCATTCACGTGGGAACGGTCTGCACCTTTGTCGATGGTCTCACCGAGATGAACGGGCGTTATTTCGTGGGCCGTGCGCTCGACAACCGCATGGGTGGCTTCATGATCGCCGAAGTAGCGCGACAGCTCAAAGAAAACGGCATTCGACTCCCCTACACGCTGTATATCGTCAATGCGGTGCAGGAAGAAATTGGCCTGCGCGGGGCCGAAATGATCGCCCGCCGCCTGCGCCCCGATCTGGCGATTTGTACCGACGTAACCCACGACACCCAATCGCCGAAGTACGACAAGAAAGAGCAGGGCGACCTCAAATGCGGCGACGGCCCGGTACTCTGCTACGGCCCCGCCGTGCAGAACAACCTGCTCGATTTCATGATCGACGTGGCCAACCAACAAGGCATTGCCTTTCAGCGGCAGGCCGTGAGCCGGTCGACGGGTACCGACACCGATTCGTTTGCCTACGCGGCCGAAGGTGTGGCGTCGGCACTGATTTCGCTGCCGCTGAAATACATGCATACCACCGTGGAGACGGTGCATCAGGAAGATGTGCAGGGCGTCATCCGGCTCATGTACGATGTACTACTAGCGCTGAAAGGCGATGAAGATTTCCGGTACATTAAGTAGTTTGACGTTTCCAGTTTAACGTCTAACGTTGGCTGGCGCAAGCTTTAGGCCGCACCCGTTAACGTTAGACGTTAAACTGGAAATTATAAACTACCGATGCAGTTTTCTGCCACCGTTCTTAAAACGTACCGTCGCCGCCTGACCAACCTGAGTAGCCGCAACCGGTCGTTGTTACTCAGTAGCCTGCCCGCCGATCAGTTTGTCGATCTGCACGAGGCCGACTTCCGGCTTAACAAAGCGTCGTTTGACCTAATTGCCGCCCTGATTGCCCGCAAGGCGAACGTACCTGTTTGCGCCATCACCGACCCGCGCGACGAACGCAGCAATACGCTGAGCAAACGCCTGCGCCGCCTGCAACGTACCGATGCCTTCATCGAAGCCGAGCGCGGCACCGAAGACCTCTACGTAGGTTGGCCCTTTGTACGCGGCCGCTTCAACGACGGCACGCCCGTACACGGCCCGCTCCTCTTCTTCCCGGTACATCTGGCTACTGAAGGCAACCAGTGGCGGCTGGTACGTCGGGGCGATGAAAATGCCGTCATCAACCAGTCGATGCTGCTGGCGTATGGCTATTTCAACGGGATCAAACTGCCCGACGACTGGCTTTCGCCCGATCTGGACAGCTTCGACAAAGATCCGCTGGTGTTCCGCACACAGCTCTACGAATGGCTGAAAGCCAGCCCGCTGGACATCAATTTCAACCCCGACACGTTTACCAATACGTTGTTACCCTTCGACCGGCAAACGGCGAAATCGATAACCGAGCTGGACGGCGTTGGCGAGTTAAAACTCCTTTCGGAGGCTGTACTGGGCATTTTTCCACAGGCGGGTTCGTTTCTGGTACCCGACTATGACGAGTTGTTGAGTGAACCGCCGAGCCGTCGGACCGCCCCCGGCCCCCTTCTTCCCGAGGAGGGGGAGCAGGAACTGATCTTGACCTCTCCCCCTCCTTGGGAAGGAGGGGGCCGGGGGGCGATTCCTGCTCTGCTGCCGCTCCCCATCGATGCCTCGCAGGAGACAGCCGTGCTGGCCGTGCGGTCGGGGCAGTCGGTGGTGGTGCAGGGGCCGCCGGGCACGGGCAAGTCGCAGCTGATTGCCAACCTCATGGCCGATGCCGCCGCACGGGGGCAGCGGGTGTTGCTGGTTTGCCAGAAACGGGCCGCGCTCGACGTGGTGCATCAGCGGCTGACCGACGTAGGCATGGCTCCCTTCGTGGCGCTGGTCCATGACTTTCAGGACGACCGCAAACCGCTTTACGCCCAACTCGCCGATCAGATCGACGCCATCGACGCCTACCGGGCTCAAAACCGAAGCCTCGACGCGGTGCTGCTTGAACGCGAGTTTGCTACCGAATCGCGGCGCATCGACGGGCTGGTGCGCGAGTTACAGGCGTTCAAAACCGCCCTGTTCGACACCTCGGTTTGCGGGGTTTCGGCCAAGGAGCTGTACCTCACCAGCACGCCTCAAACCGAAGCCGATGCAACCGATTTGAGTGCAGTCTACCGCCATTTTCAGTTCGATACGGTAGCGGATTTTCGGGATCGGCTGACCAATTATCTGGCTTACCAACAGCGGCTGAGCGATGAACATCCGTTTGCCGACCGGGTTAGTTTTGCTCATTTTACAGGTACCGACATCGCCAGCTTACGTCAGATAATCACGGAAGCCGCCACGTACCTGCCGACTTTCGTGCAGCACGCAGGTACGTTGCTGGGTGAACCGGCGCCGGGTACGTGGCTCACCTGGCCCGATGTGATCGACCGATACGTACCCGAGCGGGCCACGCTCGATATGCTCGCCGCAACCGTGTCTGACCCACTGGTTTGGTCGGTACTGAGCCGGGTGGCGGCGGGGTCGTTGCCCGACTCGCCCACCGACACACTGGCCAACGACCTCGCCGCCCTGGCCGCTATCGAGGCACGCGGCTTACTGGTCGGCGATGCGCCCAACGGATTGAGCGATCGGCTCCGGCAGGGAATCGACGCGCGGCAATCGATGGTGAAGTGGCTCTTTTACAGCGACAAAGCTTACCTGAACGAACTGGCGCAGACCAATGGGCTGGGTACGTCGCTGGCCGATTTGCGAACGCTCGAAAGCCGATGGGTAAACCGGCAGTCGTGGGAGGCGCGGGCTCAGGAGACGGGGCAGCAGTTTGCGGGTACGTCGTGGTCTGGCACGCCCGACATGAACCATCAGCCCGCGCAGACCAAACAGATGCTGGGTACGTTGCAGCAAACGGTGGCGCGGGCCGAGTCAGTCTGGCAGACCATTCGCAGTACGTTTCCGGAACTGGAGGGCGTCATTGCGCAACAACTTAGCGGCGGCTCGTTTGGGCAGGTGCTGACCGGGTTACGTCAGTTGCTCGACGAGATGCACCTGAGCCATCTTCGCTGGCAAACGTACCTGACAGCCAGCCAACTGACGGCGTTGGCGGCTAACCCTACTGAGCAGGCCAACGCGCTGCAAACGGCCCTGCGAACCGATGCCGATAACCTCATCGAGATGGATCGGTTGCGCGATACCTTTACCACGCCCGAACGCACTGTAGCCGATCAGGTACGTTCGGTGGCCGCGTTTGACAACGCCCTGCGGCTGGCCTGGATCGACCACCTCGAACAGCTACATCCCGAACTGCGGAGCGTGTCGTCGTTGAAAATGGAGCAGCAGGAGGCCGCTTTGCAGCACAGTATCCGGCGACAACAGCAGCTAACCCGCGACATTCTGCTGCTCAAGCTACGCGAACAGACCTACCGCGATCTGGTCATCAACCGGCTTAACAACGTGGTCAGTTTCCGGGAGTTACGGCATCAGGTTACCAAGAAACGGAACGTGTGGCCCATTCGCCAGGTCATGAGCCAGTATGCCGATGAAGTGTTCCGATTGATGCCCTGCTGGATGGCCTCGCCCGAATCGGTATCGACACTGTTTCCCATGGAGCGCGGCTTGTTTGACCTCGTTATCTTCGACGAGGCCTCGCAGTGTTTTGCCGAAAATGGCCTGCCCGCCCTGCTGCGCGGCAAGCAGGCGGTGGTGGCTGGCGACAGCAGACAGCTTCGGCCCAGCGACTTGTACCGCGCTCGTATCGAGGACGACGCAACCAACGCCGACACCGCCGACGAGGCCGTGGCGCTGGAAGTTGAATCGCTACTCGATCTGACGGCTCAGTACCTGCCGCAGGTGTCGCTCATGGGGCATTATCGCAGCCGTAGCCTCGACCTGATCGCCTTTTCGAACGCACATTTTTACAACGAAACGCTCACGCTCCTGCCCGATTTTGCCGAAGCCAACCGCCGCGAACCGGGTATTCGGTACCTCCATGTGCCGGGGCAATGGCAACCGACCGACCGCACCAACCCAGTCGAGGCGCAGGCCGTGCTGTCGCTGGTGAGTCAATTGCAGACCGAGCTGCCGGGCCGCAGTATCGGCGTCGTGACCTTCAATTTCCAGCAACAGCAGTTGATTCAGGAGTTAGGGCAGGAACAGAGCGAGGCGCTGCCCACGGCGGTACGTTTCGTCAAAAACATCGAGAACGTGCAGGGCGACGAGTGCGACGTCATTATTTTTTCCGTTGGTTACGCGCCCGACGAACGAGGGCGACTGTCGGCTCAGTTTGGCAGCCTGAATGCGGGCGGGGGCGAAAACCGGCTCAACGTGGCCATCACCCGCGCCCGCGAGCGCATCTACGTGATCACGAGCCTGTTGCCCGCCCAGCTAAACGTGGACGCCACGGCCAACGACGGCCCGAAACTGCTCAAACAGTATCTGCACTACGCACTCGACGTGTCGGAAGGGCGGTTCAGGCCGCAGCCGAAGCGAGTGGTGGGCCTACAGGCCAGCTCAGGTACGTTGCTGAAGGATAAACTGGCGCAGGCCCACGCCAACTGGCGCCCCGAACTCCCCTTTGCCGACCTTACCATTCATGGCGACGAACCCGTGGTTTACGAGGGGCTGGTACTGACCGACGACGATCAGTATTTCCAGCAAACGATCAAGGAAGCGCATGCCTACCGACCTTTTGCCCTGCAAAACCGCCATTGGCCCTACCGGCGATTCTGGAGCCGGGAAATGTGGCGTCAGGCCTGATTCACCAGCTTGTCGAGCGTCACGGCGCTACCCAGCAGCCTGATTTTCTCGGTAACGCTGCCGCTTTCGCCCAGCCGAATCACGCGCAGAGCCGACGATAACAGCCAACCCGGCCGGATGATGCGTTCGGCCAGGAGCGCCACCTGTCGGTCCATCTCGCCGATTTTCGTGCGTTTCTGAACGTCGGTCATTGGCGCAAGGGCTACGGCCGCCGACCAGGAGAACGTGCGGGCTACCCGGATGCTGAAGTTGATCATCCCTTCGTCGTCGGTTTTAAGTGCATCGTCGAGCAGGCGAAACGGCAACCAGATGTCGGCTAGTTTATCCTGCACCTGTTCAGTCAGTTCGGCGATCATGGCGTTGATGCGGTTGAAATCGGCTTGCAGCCCATGAATGGCCGCGCCGGGGGCGGTTTCGGCCGCCGCAATGGCCAGATCCAGATTGATGTGGGCATTGATACCCAGCATCAGGTGCTGAATAACCGTGATCTGGCTGTTGGTGGTGCTGGCGAAAGCCTGCTGCCAGGCCTGCGTGGGTTTTCGTCCCGCCAGGTACGTATTGTAGGCGTCGATGTAGCGTTTGGCGAAGCACACGTCGAGCGCTTCCATGCGCCGGGCATCATCGAAACGCCCCTGCCGGATACCGTCTCTGACGGCGATGGTCATGCACCGATACAGGGCCGCAAAATAGCCCATCGGCGATTGTTGCTGCTCGGCCGTATGGACAATGGCCGTCAGGCGATCGATGACATCGTCGATTGTGTGCATAGCGAGGATTTTTCCGCACCAATGAACACAAAAAACCGGAATCAGCCTGTGAAAGCGGGCTGATTCCGGTTGGTTTATTTTCCTTTTTTCCTGATCGGCTTGTTGTGGCTTTCGGCCCACTTCTCGGCCTGTGCCGTCCCGATGGCGATGGCTTTCTGTTCGTCGTTGCCTTCGTTGAGCAAGGCGTTGATGATCTCGATGGCTTTGTTCCGAACGGGCGCCATGAAATTCTTCAGCGAGACCGGGTAATCCGTTTTTGAGTAAGGCATCGGTTTGTCCGTTTGGTTTCCAGCTAAACTGATGACGCACCCAAACGGACCTCCTGTTCGCCTGAACGGCCTACTTCGCCGATGTTTCGGTGCCGGCGGGCAAAAACTGCTGGCTGATGGTACTACTCAGGCGAAGCAGTTCAACCTCAGCAGCTTTAGCGTTGAACTCGGCGTTGAACAAACGGGCCTGTGCGGCAATGGCGTTGCGTTGTACATCCCGAAACTCAACGGCGGTGGAGTTACCCACCCGGTACCGGTCGTAGGCGATGTCGATGTTTTCGAGCGCGATCTTGTAGTTCTGTTGCTCCACGTTAAGCAGCGCAAGGCTGTTCTGGTACTGGGCAAACGACTGGGCAATTGCCTGTTGGAGTTGCACTTCCTGATCGGCCCGCTGGTACTCGGCAGCCAGAGCGTTGGCCCGGGCGTTGGCTTCGAGCCGCCGGATGTTACCCCCGTTGAAAATCGGCACCGAAGCTGTTACGGCGTAGGTAAGCCCCCGGTTACGCGCATCTGCGACCCCAAATCCACCTTCGTTATTGATAAAGGTGAAGTTATACCCCGTTTGCAGGCTGACGGTAGGCTGCCGTTGGGCGCGGGCCAGCCGGATATTGATGTCGGCCACCTTCTGGTTGAGCACCGCCGCCGCCAGCAACGGACTGTTGGTGAGCATGCTCTGCCGTAGTTGGTCGACATTCAGATCGGGCCGCACGATGATGGTATCGCGGATGGCGAAGGGCGTAAACGGATCACGCACCAGCAACGTGTTCAGCTGTATTTTGGCCTGTTGCACATTTTGCTCCTGCGTCAGCAGCGTCACGCTATCGGCGTTGTAATCGACCTGAGCCGTCAGAAAATCGACTTTCGAGCGGGTGCCGACTTCGTAGTTGGCACGGGCCAGTTCAAGCCGGTCGCGCGAGATGTCGAGGGCCTGCCGGAAGGCCAGCAACTGTTGCAACTGCTGCACCACGTTATAATAGGCCGTTGCAACGTCGGCAATCGTCTGCTCAACGCTGGCCCGGGTATTGACCTGGCTCAGCCGTACCAGTTCGCCCAGACGCTCGTACGTGGCAAAGTTGGCCAGGCCGTTGAAGACAGTCCAGTTCAGGTTGACACCTGCCTGTGTTGTGCGGTTAGAGATGCCATTCAGCACCTGCGGTGGACGAATGTTATCGACGAAGGTCTGATTGACCGATTGCCGACTGCCGTTGGTACTCACGTTGCCGGTGATGAGCGGATAGAAACCGGCGTTGGCGGGGATGCGTTCGTTGCGGGCAATTTGCTCCTGCGTTTGCAGGCCTTTGATCTGATAATTGCGGCCCAAAGCCGTCGCGATGGCATCCTGAAGCAGGAGTTGTTCACCCTGCTGCACGATGAAGGCGTTTCGTAGCGCCCGCTGCACCGGGGTCTGGGCAGGCGCCGGTGCCGGTTTTTGTTGGGCAATCAGGTACGTTGATGGCAGTAGAAAAAGAAAAGCGGCGATAAAACGCATCGGTATATAAATTGACGAATGACGAATTGGATAACAAACTTAGGGTTAGTTTGCGATTTGTTGCGGCAGCTTCTGTCGGCTCGGCCACAAACACTACTCCACAAATCACAAACTAGCTATAAGTTTACCCTATGCATCGAAACTATTACCTCCTTTGGCTGGTCGGCCTGTTAACCATAACAGCCTGTTCAACGCGCCGCCCCGCCGATTATATCATCACCAATGCCACCGTCTACACCGTCAATGAGGGCGACTCGGTGGTGCAGGCCTTCGCCGTCGAGAAAGGCCGCATCCTGGACCTGGGCTCCACGGCCACCATCCTCGACCACTACCGTTCCGACAGCATTATCGACCTGAACGGCAAGCCCGTTTATCCGGGTTTCTACGATCCACACAGCCATTTTCTGGGGTTGGGCCAAATGCTCGATCAAGCCGATCTGGTGGGGGCTACATCTTACGCCGACGTGATTGCCCGCCTGAAGGCCTTCCAGCAGAAACACCCCGACGCCCTGTGGCTCATCGGGCGCGGCTGGGATCAGAACGACTGGCCCGCCACCGACTCGCCCGTGCGGGGCTTTCCGACCAACGCGCAGCTCAACGAGGCCTTTCCGAACGTACCTGTCGCCCTGACGCGGATCGACGGGCACGCGCTGCTGGTAAACGATAAAGCGCTTCGGCTGGCGCAGATTTCGGGAAAAACGGCCATGACAGGCGGTGAGGTGGTGCTGAACGGCGGGCAGCCGTCGGGCGTGCTGGTCGATAATGCCATGCAGATGGTGCGCCGCGTGATTCCACAGCCCGACGCCGACGCCAAAACCCGCATGTTGCAGGCCGCCGAGCGCGTTTGTCTGTCGCTCGGTCTGACTACCGTTTCCGACGCTGGCCTGAACCGCGACGACATCGACCTGATTGACCGGCTGCATCAGGAGAAAAAGCTAAAAATCCGCGATTACGCCATGATCAGCCTGGGCGAGCCCAATCTGGAGTATTACCTCAAACGTGGCCCCTACCAGACCGACCGCCTGTCGGTGACCTCGTTTAAGCTCTATGCCGACGGTGCGCTGGGTTCTCGCGGAGCCTGCCTGCGCAAACCTTACAGCGACCGCCCCGAAACCAGCGGGTTCCTGCTGCTCAGCCCCGCCGAGCTGGAGCGGGTCATCAAACTACTGGCCAACAGCGGCTTTCAGGCCAACACGCACTGCATCGGCGATTCGGCCAATCACCTCATTCTGGACCTGTATGGCAAATACCTGAAAGGCCTCAACACCCGGCGCTGGCGCATCGAACACGCACAGGTGGTATCGCCCGAGGACTTGTCGAAGTTTTACAAATACAGCATCATTCCATCCGTACAACCCACCCACGCCACCTCTGATATGTACTGGGCCGCCGAGCGGCTCGGTTCTGAGCGGGTGAAGGGTGCTTACGCCTTCAACGATCTGCTGAAGCAAAACCACTACATCACCTTTGGCAGCGATTTTCCTGTCGAGGCGGTCAATCCGTTGTATGGCTTTCACGCGGCGGTGGCCCGGCAAGACGCCAAAAATTTCCCCAAAGGCGGTTATCAGCCCGAAAACGCCGTATCGCGCCGCGACGCGCTGAAGGCCATGACACGCTGGGCAGCTTACGCCTGCCGGGAAGATTTGGTGCGGGGTACGTTGGAGAAACGGAAGTTTGCTGATTTTGTGGTGCTCGACCGCGACATCATGACCGCGCCTGCCGAGCAACTGCGCGACACGAAGGTGCTGCAAACCTGGGTCAATGGCGAACGGCTATACACCGCCCCCAATCGCTAAACGTACCTGGAATGTGGTTCACAACAAGGCCCGATTTCAGCGAATTCGGGCCTTGTTGTTTACTGGAGCAGTTCGCTGCTGACGGTTTCTTCCACGATCATCTGCGCTTGTTGCAACGCCTGCGCGTAGGGCTGATGCAGATAACGGCCAGGTACGTCACCCGTCGCCATGTCGACACCCTCAGGGCGGGCATCCCATAACCCCGAACGATGCCAGGGCGTGAGGTGATCCCAATCGGGACGGTCGATAATCGGGTACAGACAAACGCCTTCCAGCGGAATACCCATCTGCCGGGTCAGGGCGCATTCGTGGGCGACCATCCTGACCCAATTGGGCCGGTCGATGCCGGGATGGCTCGTTTCGGTGAGGGCGATGGGCTTATTGTATCGTTCGTATACCTCGGCAAAGAGCCGGTGCAATGGGCGGAAGCGCGGGTCGCGACCCTCGTTGGCCCAGGGCAGCAGTTCAAATGTGGGGTATACCCACTGGTTGTTGTAGTAAAAATTCAGGCCAATAATATCGACCATATGAGGGGCGCCTCCCAGTTCGGGATGTTCACGCCCCATCAGGATGTCGACTGCCTGATACTGCGCAAAATGCCGGGTGCGGGCTTCCGTGATCTCCCGGCGTGTGGCGTTCAGCAGGGGCACCATATTCACCAGCGGCTCGGTGGTCAGCACCACCACGTTGCTATCGATTTCGCGCATGGCCGCTATGCCTTCGATGTAGGCACGCATGAGGCCGATTTTCACTTCAACACCCTGTTTGGTGCAGTAGGGCGACGTACCGCAGGCGTCGCCGCCCAGCCAGGAGATGAAACTCACCTCGTTGATGGGCGTTACGATCAGCGGGGCGTCTGGGTACGTCTCGCGGTAAATGGGGACAAACGCCCGACAAATCGCCGCAAACCGGCGGGCAAACATGGGGTGCAGGGGCGTCAGGTCGTCGGGGTAGCCAAAATGGCAAATGTCCCAGATCTGCTGAATGCCCAGCGCCTTGCCCCGTTGCAGCATGTGGCGCACCACCGACCAGTCGTAGGTATAGGCCCGTTTCTCGACCTGACTCCAGCGGATGCCTTCACGCACCGTACGGATGTTCACTCCGGCAATATCGCGATAGTCGTCGTCGAGGCGATCGAGGTGGCCCGTCAGCGGGAGAAAGTCGACGCGGTTACCGAATGCATTCTGTTGATCGGTGCACTCGTAACCGGCCCACCAAAAGGTATTGAAGAGCAATTGTGGGCGCGTAATGGAGTAGTCTGTCATGCGAGTGGCAAGAGGTGTACAACTACTAACAAGCAACCGAAGGGGTGTTGTTTAATAAAAGCGGATTGACTGAATAATGAACACTGTATACTGAATAATGTACGATGTATGATGCACAAATCGCTACAGGCTACATCACTATGCATTGTGCCTGTTTAAAGCAATCTTTCTTATGGAATCGTCGGATAAACTGTACACTGAAGGTCAACCAGTAGAGAGCTACCC
Source organism: Fibrella musci (assembly GCF_041321105.1). NCBI lineage: Bacteria > Pseudomonadati > Bacteroidota > Cytophagia > Cytophagales > Spirosomataceae > Fibrella > Fibrella musci. The sequence goes on from NZ_JBGGWD010000003.1 coordinate 60,405, forward strand.
AGTGCTGGACTTTGTGCTCATAGCGCAACAATAAGGTTTTCTGAAACCAGGGATCACTTCTTGATGAGTTGCTTACTGGCCCGGACCCCGGTGGCGTTCCATACCCGCAGGTAATAGCGGCCACTGTCCCACGAACTCGTCGGGAGCCGTATACTGGACTGGTTACTCAACGAAGTCGATAGGATAGGCTGGCCTAGGATGTTGAATACTTCAATCCTACTATCGCCCTCATTCAGTTTCACCAGCAGTTCGGTATCAAACGGGTTGGGATAGCCCAACAGTGATGCTTCGCCCGATGGGATTTCGCGGTTGCCCTCAGCCGCAAGGCGGGCGCCCGAACCGCTACCATTGATCACGAGAGTAGGCCGATCGATGGCCGTAGTGGCTTCTCGGGAATAAAACGCGACATCCCCCTGAGCGTTACTGACGGTGTTGATGAGTCTAAGCGAAAGTTGATTATTGCCACTGGCCAGTTCCTGCTGGAGAATGCCTTTTATGTCCCACTCGACATACCCGCTCGAGACACCTAACTGGGTACTGGCCATGCTGGTGCTGGCGGGTTTGTTGCTCCAGGTCAGCCCCGTTTCGGTCCAGGTATCGGTGGGTACGTAAGCCAATTGCCAGCGAGCTGTGCTCACATTGACATTGGTCGATTTAATGCTCATCCGCAACTTGGCCGACGTGATACTTGTATTGATGCCTGATACATCGAATTTCAGGAAGGTTTCCCGCTCGTAATTCACCGAATTATCTCCTTTAACCACCAAGATGGTATCAGTACCATAGTTGGCGTTGGCGTAGGTACCATCACGCACATACGCATCGGCCACGGCAGCAATACTTACCGGGAGCGTATTCCTCACCAAAAATGTTTTGGTTGATCCTTTGTAATTACCCGTGGGCATGGTTACCGCAGTAACTATAGGCTGATTGCTGCCAGGAAATGTAATACTAACGCTTATAATGGTTGTCGATTGGGCTGGATCGGCCAGGCTGACCCGAACCGAACTGCTGCCGATATTTTTCAGCAATACGGCGCATGGCTTATCTACGTCAAGCTTGATTCCAGTGGTAGGATCGGTGACACTCACCCCTGCCGTGGCTCTGGCCACGACCTGAAGGATATTGAGTCCGTCGTGCTTTACAGCCTGGCAGGAAACCGTATTGCTGAGGATTTTAATAGCAGCCTGATTGTAGGCGTTCATTTGGGCCGTAGTGGTCAGGTTTGGGGCAACAATGTAGGCGTAGGTTCCATTGGTTGGCGCTGCACCGTGGTCTATCCAGAGCTTGAAAACATCTTTGGTGATGGTACTGGCTGAGGAGGTTGATTTTATGAGCTTCCAATTGCCCGTCTGGGCCTGATTGCTCAGCTTCACATTGCCGCCCGCTGGAAAAAAATAACCAACACTATCATGGAGTGCCCATTGCAGGTTGCCGCTAAAGGTTGTTTGTGTATGTATACCTACGGTTGATTGAGTGCCACCACTGCTAACCGATACAGTCCCGTCGAGCAGGCATTGGTTTACGTTGGTCCCCACATTTTCGGCCGATGTACTGGTGATGCCAGCGCCCAGGCAAACGATTTCTTTATCAAAAAAGAACCAGGCTTTTTTAGCCGCTACGTTGTAATAGTTTACCGTGTTGGCAGAGCACCCGTAAGTGCTGTCTGATACCCCTCCCACATACCCCTCGTTACCCCTATCGGCTGTGCTGCAACAATTGTGGGGGTTTTGCTGCGGTGTGGCAAACTGGCGCATGGTTACACCGGGGATTTGGTTCCAGTCCCAAACCGGAAAAATATTGTAATATTCATTACCATTTACCCGAATATCGGTAGCGCCATCGGTCAGAAAGGTGCCCAGCAAATTTTCGCCATTGACTACTTCAGACCTGTTGGTACGAGTCGATACGTTGCGTACTGAGAAGGCGTAATCAGGGCGGTTGTGAAGCGTATAGTCGCCCGTCCAGTAATGGATATTATAAGGCGTCGCGATGTTGTAACTGGCGGGTTGTGCCCCAGAAATCCGTAACGAATCATCGCGCAGGGAAGCATAGTGAGCCGGATCGGCCTGCATAGCCAACGCCGTAGTGTTAGCATCCTGCAACAGATTGTTGGTACCGGAAAGCCCTCTTCCAATCAGGTTAAAATCCTTATATCGGCCCCTCAATCCCCCATTATAACTATGGTGCAGCATGGTATAGGCGTTTTGCAATTGCGCGGCACTAAAGCTATAAGCGGTACCTCTTATGTAAGCGGCCATGGTATAGACGTCCGATATCCACACAGCGCCATAATGCTGGGTGTATAATTCAGGCCCATGCTGTAGAAAGGCATTATCGTAGTTAAGTCCTTCGCTGCCGCTAGAAACATAATTTACCGTAGTACCTGCCTGGGTAACCGCCGTAGTAACTACACTGGCATTGGCAGTCAGAGCACCCCGGTAGAGCCAGTGAAGGGCAACATCGATTCGGTTAGCGCCAGCCTGAGCCGACGGATTTTGCCGTGTGGCCAGATAGTTCATGGCATTGGTATAGTCGGTGGTAGCCAGTTGCTGACTGCCACCCCGCATCAGCACCAGTGTTTGCCCAATAACTAATGGGTAGCCTATCTGGTCCTGATACCAGTTAGCCGCATCATGGATATGACTGTTCCAGTACTGAAGGGCTAACGAAAGGTGATTGTAGAGCGTTGTATCGCCCTGCAACGGACTGGTACTAAGCGTATAGGCCAGCGAATAGAGATACATCCTATTGAGGTGGTCCTTAAACGGCCAATCACCGGCGGCTCCACTGGCGTAAGCAATATCTGGCCAGGAACCATTCGCATTTTGGTTACTCATATAGGTACTGGCCGTATTGCTGATGGCCGTTCCGTTACTATTTTTCTTTAATTCGGCGGTTACATTACTGATAATCTTTTCAAAATCCGTTTGGGCCAGTCCCGTATTAGCCAGCAGGATAAGGAGCAACGTGAAAAAATTTTTCATAGCTTTTCTGTTTATACAGTTGAAAAGGATTCAGGCTGCCATTCGGATTGATGATCATTGATGATCCCCTTAGGTAGCAGCAGAGAGCGGTAGCGCGTTTTCTGGTCAATAGAGGGCATAAGTCCCCCGGCAACAGGATCGCCAGGGGAACAGGTAACCAACCTACAATGAATGTCAAGGCCAAAACATGGGCCGGACATTTCGTAAAACCATTACAACCGCCCAGAGCCGGGTTGTTGGAAAAGCATTTGAAGGATTTACCAGCCAGGATTCTGTTTTAGGGCCGGATTCAGGGCAACTTCGTTGATGGGCAACGGCCAGAGGTAATCTTTGGCCGGGTCAAACTTGCGGAAAGCGGCCTCCTGCACCAGAATATAATTATCGGGTGTTAACCGTACCGCAGCCACCGTTCCGAATTCTGCCTTGAAGAAATAGTTGCCCAACACGGGTTTTGGCAATTCTACCTCAGCGGTTTTCCAGCGAATCAGATCCCAGTACCGGAAGCCCTCCTGCGCCAGTTCGACCCGGCGTTCCCGCCGGATTTCATCCCGCACGTTCAGGCCATTTGCCGTAGCAAATTCGTTCGTCAGTTTGGCAACTCCACCCCGCTGCCGCAGTCGATTCACGGTCAGGTCCAGATCGGCATCGCTGATAGAACCGTTCAACTCATACAAGGCTTCGGCATAGGTAATGAGCACTTCGGCATACCGTAGCAGGGGCCTGTCGGTGCTGGAGGCCTGCGTGTTCCAGTCTTCGATATTGGCCGATTTGCGGAACGTGAATCCAGTTTTGTTGAAAGCTAGAGCCGCAATATCGAAGACTGGCTTGGTGGCAATATAGGGATCACCTTTTTTCAGGAATGTATCACTCATCCGTGTATCCCGATTCGCAAATACATCCGTCGAGACAACCGGCGTTTTAGCCAACGGTGATTTGGTAATGGGCAGTCCATCTTTGTAGAGGTAGGCATCGGCCAGACTTTTGGTTGGATTCATGCTGCCCGTTTCTAAAAACCCTCGGAAATAATTATGCGTTATGACCCGATCCGTGATGGAAAGGCCAAACTGTCTGACCATAATGTTCTCCCGATTCTGCCGCCCTTCGCCTGGCTGTTGCCATAAATCGAAGTAAGAGCCGGTAAAGAGATCGTGTTGCTTGCTGTCGATTACGGCTTTAGCAGCATCGACAGCCACTTTGAGGTGTTTGATTGGCTCTCCATAAGTATGGTATTTTGAGCGGGTACCCTCAAACAAAGCCACCCGCGCCTTAAACGCCAGAGCCGCCGTAGTACTAATGCGGCCGTAATCAGCCGCTGCAATGGCACTGGGTGCTGGCAGTTTCTGTACGGCAAAATCCAGATCCTGATAAATCTGATCGAAAAGGGCAGCCCGTGAACTAGCCGGGGCGGTTAATTCAGGCGAGGTTTCGTCCAAGGTTTTCAGAATCAGTGGTACTTCGCCATATCGTTGAACCAGATTAAAATACCCAAAGGCCCGAAAAAATCGCGCTTCGGCAACGTACCGATCAATGACCGCCGGAGCCGTATTCGTTGCCGTTCGGGGTGCTTTTTCGATAATGTTGTTGGCGGCCCGGATCAATAAATAGTTATCCGTGTAATTGGCATCCGTAGCGGGTGCCAGACGGGAACCATCACTAATACTATTGGAAGCCAATCCAAACGCATCGTCCGACCACACATCCTCTATGGCGTGGGTAGTAACATTGTATAACGCATTGTTCGGATACCCCTGTGGAGTCAGTGTCCCGTAGGTTGGCAGGTACGTATACAGGTAATTGGCCGAAAACTTAAGATCACTTTCCGAGCGCCAGAAAGTCTGATCGCTGATGGTTGTTTCGGGAAGCCGCTCCACTTCACAAGCCGGTAAACCTGCCAGCATGCCCAATGACACAGCGGTGTATTGAAGTATTTTTTTCATTGATTTTTCGATTTCGTTCTCCGAGTAGCAATCGGTTAAAATGAGACGTTCAGACCCATGGAGGCCGTAGCAAAAAACGGATAGTCGTTCTGTACCCCGTCGCGTGTTTCGGGATCATAGTAACCCTGGAAGGCTTTCAGGCCCGAAAGGGTGAATAAATCCTGCCCCGAGAAGAAGAACCGTGCCTGGTTGATGTGCGCTTTGCGGGTCAGGGCAGCGGGAATCGTATAGCCAAACTGAAGGTTCTTCATGCGGATGTAATTAGCGTTGAACGTCCACTTGTCTGAAGCCAGGTAGTTATGCGTCGCCCCTACATAGGGACGAGGGAACAGCGCATCGGGGTTTTCGGGTGTCCAGTAATCGCTATGAATGGTCAGGGCCTGTTTCCAGGTAACGAGCAGTGGTGCTACAGATTCCGGTAATGGACGGATGTTGCGTTTGCCAACCCCCTGCACAAAAACAGTCAGGTCAAACCCTTTCCATTGGGCACTTAACGTAAGCCCGTACTGGTAGCGGGGGGTAGTGGTTCCAAGCAGCAGCAGATCGCCGTGATCGGCTACCGACCCCTTGCCAACGGTAATCCGTCCGTCGCCGTTTTGGTCAATGTATTTTACATCGCCTGCCCCAGACCGATTATCCTGGAAAGCCCAGCTTTTGACTTCGTCGGCCGTTTGGAAATACCCGGCTGTCTGGTAACCCCAGATTGTATTGATTGGATAACCTTCGATCAGGTTGTTCGTTCCGGCGCCAACAATTGTACTACCTGAGTAGCTCAACAGTTTATTGTTGTTGTCGGAAAAGTTGGCCGAAACCGAATAGGTGAAGTCCTTACCGACCTGACCACGATATCGAACTTCGGTTTCCCAGCCCCAGGATTTGAGTTCGCCGTTATTTTTTTTGGGGGTACCGATACCAATCGTAGCAGGCAACTGCAACGGCGTAAGCATATTGCGATTATACTTTACGTAATAATCGCCCGTAAACTGAAGCTTGTTCTGGAAGAAGCCCAGGTCGATGCCCAGGTCACTGGTTTCAATGGTTTCCCACGAAAGCGCGGCCGATGGAATTGAATTCTGGTAGATATACGAAGCTCTTGAATCGCCCAGGACCAAGCCAGAGCCCCGGCTTAACTGGCTCAGGTAATCATAGTAGCCGATGTTATCGCCCAGGGCACCACCCAGGCGTCCCCACGATCCACGAAGTTTAAACTCGGTGAACATGGGCAACGCCTGTGCAAACCACTCTTCGCGCTGTAGGTTCCAGCCAGCCGAAACCGACGGGAATACCTTGGTCCGCAAGCCGGAGGCTAACTTCGAGCTTTCATCTTGACGGACAGTGGCTTCGAAGAGGTATTTTCCATCATAATTGTAGTTGAAGCGAGCAAATACAGACTGAAACGCTCGGGTATATACGTATTCGCTGTTGCTCTTTGTTTTGTCGTCGCCCAGATTTAGCGTTGGCAAATCGTTACTGACCAGATTGGTCGATCTTGTTGTTACACCTTCCTCCCGATAGTCTTCCCACTGATAGCCGCCCAGCAGGGTAAAATTGTGTTTGTCTCCCACCGTAAGGTCATAGGTTGCCAGAAACTGGAGGTTGGTATTGCGGATCAAATCATTACGGACCTCATAATAATTCGGGTTATTGGCATAACTCAGTATTCGGGATCTGCCCCAGAGGGGTACGGTACGGGCAAATAGGGCCCGATTGGCCGGCCGGTATTGTACCCCAGCCACCGCCCGTAAGGTTAATCCTTTCACGAAATTTGCCGCCTGCAAATTGGCCACGCCATCAAACTGCCGCTTGTTGTAATTATTATAACCGCCCGATTCAAGAAGGCCATAAGATGTAGCGGCTGACCCCGCCCCGTTGTAGCGCCCTTCCGGCGTAAAGAACGGGGTCCGGGTTCGTAGTCGATAGGCCTGATACAGCAGCCCCTCCCCGTCTGTTCCGATCGAGGATTGCTGAATACGCTCCAGGGTGTAGGATAGGCGGGTGTCGAAGGAAAGGTGCTTTGTTAACTGAGTGCCCAGGTTTAAGCGCAGGTTATAGCGCTTTGCGTTGTCGGGACCAACCTTGAACACGCCCTGCTTTTCGTAGTAGCCGGCAGAAAGCAGGAAGTTCAGCTTATCGGAACCACCGCGTGCTGTAAAATTATGCGTTTTAGTGGAGGTGTACCGGCGGAGCAACTGGTCGGTAAGCGACTGCTGGTTGTAGTACAGATACGTGCTCGTATCGGCCGGATTTACGACGTAGGGGATACCATCCCGAATTCGCTGAAGATCGTCCTCGGAATATTCTGCCGCACTTCCCGAATTTTTTCGGGACAGATTTGAATACAACGCTTCATCCAGCAGGCTTAATCGGCCAGGTACGTTAATGGCCCAGTCAACTCCGTATTGTGCCAGATAATCGAAGGTGACTTTTCCTGCCTTCCCTTTTTTGGTTGTGATCAACACAACCCCACCCGCGGCCTGAGCACCGTAAATAGCGGCTGCGGCAGCATCTTTCAGTACGCTGATACTTTCGATATCATTCGGGTTCAGGGTTGTCATGGTTTCAATGGGTACGCTAACCCCATCGAGCATTACAAGCGGATCAACGTTTCCGTTGGCCGACGTAACCCCACGAATCTGAAGCCTCAGCCCCTGGCTACCCGGCTGCCCACTCTGGCGCGTAATCGTCAGGCCCGGTGTAACGCCTTGAAGAGCGTTTGCCAGCGTAGCGGTTGGCCGGTACTGGAGTGTTTTGGCATCTACCGTCGATACGGCACCCGTCAGATTGACTTTTTTCTGGGTACCATACCCCACCACAACGACCTCATCCAACGCCTTATCGTCGTTCTTTAGCTGGACGGTAATAGCCGAACGATTATTTACCTCGATCTCCTGCCGTACATAGCCCACAAAGCTGACAATCAGCACGGCGTTGCCAGTCGGAATAGTAAGCTTGAACTGGCCATTAGCGTCGGTATTGGTCCCCCGCGCTGTTCCTTTCAATACGATGCTAACACCGGGAAGTCCTTCCCCTTTTTCGTCGGTGACCGTACCCGTAATCGTATTGTCCTGTATTTTCGGGGAGAGTTCGGCCAGGCTTTCGGTAGTCGATATCAACCCTTGGCTGGTTTGATTTTTTTCGGATGGAGCCGGCTGTTTATTGAGGATGATGTTCTCTCCTGAAACGGAAAACTGAATCTGAAACGGACTAAGTAATTTCTCCAGTACATCGTTTAGCCGCTCATTATGCGCCTTCAGACTCACTTTACGGTTCAAAACCAGCGATGGAACGTAGGAGAATCGTGCCTTAGTTGATTTTTCTATCCGTTTCAAAACAACAGTCAAGTCCTGCTGATCAACTTCGATTGTAACTGGTCTGCTTAATACTTCCTGCGCGAAACCATCCCGGCCATACGTTAAACTGCTCAGCAGAAGGGTCAGCATTAAGGGAATACTGGCTTTCATAATCAGCGCAATGCAATTGCGTTTGGTAGTGCTTTTTTTCATAATTTACCAACGGGTTTAAATTTCAATAAAACAAAAGCCCCCCTAGCTCCTTTCTGAAGGAGATATGTTCGCTAAAACAGTAGGGGATTACTTAAGCCGCGGGGCAGAATTGATTATGGGGCCAATCATGATCAATTTATAAGCCCGGCGGCTTTTTCTTGAAAGGAGATTGGGATTAATGCATGGGTTTAGAATTAAGTGAATGGAGGGTTAATGTTTAGCGTTTTCAGTTATTCACAGCCAGTGCTTTCAATTACAACTTGGGTACCCTGCACTCTGTAACTGGCACCGATGGTTTGGCAGATAATGGCCAACTTCGAATAGAAAGACTCATTCGTCAGGGTTGACGTCAGAAAACAGTTTTTCATCTTAACGGCATCATACTGAATCGGTATACCATATGTTTGCTCCAGTTGGGCAAATACATCGGCTATGTGCGTATTATCAAATCGCTGGGTAGTTACCTGATCAGCCATACTCAGGCTCACAGGCTGGCTGGCTATGGTTCGAGTCAGTTGATTTTCATCGGCGACAAACGTCGCCTGTTGATTCGGAGTCAGCATTAGTTTCTCTTCTGCCTGCTCTACGGCGCCCTCCTCTTTCATCGCATATACAGCTACTTGACCCGACCGAACGACGACGGATACCTGCTTTTCAGTCGTTTTAATGGTAAAGCTGGTGCCCACAACACGGGTCACTAACCCATCTGCATAGACGAAAAACGGATGGTTTGGATCTTTGGTCACCTCAAAAAACGCTTCACCACTTAAATAAACGGATCGAGAGGGCTCTTTGGCCATCTGAGTCGAATAGCTGATTCGGGCGTTACGCGTTAAGGTGATATGGCTGCCATCGGGTAGGGTTACGGATTTAGCTGGTTGATTGGTATTAACAATTTCCGTTAAGGGAGCAGCAGAGGCCTTGACGAGCTTCTCGTAAGCAAAGGCTGGGGTCGGCTTCCAGTAAAAAATACGCCAGCCCAGCCCAATGAGCAGAGTAATGGCTGCTGCCACACGCCACCAGGTTGAGACGTTAATCAGCCGCCGTACCGGAGTCTGATCGACGTTCGTTCTGGCTAGTATCTTACCAATGTGCTGTTTTAAGTCAGCGTCAGATAAATCAGGTAAGTTGGCTCCCGTCCGTTGGTATTCTATGAATGCCTTTGCCTGGTTGACGTCATCTTTTTTCTCTGGATGCGCTAGCAAAAAATCATTCCATACCGTTCCAGATTGGGGATAGCCCGCTTTTGCCCAATCCAGAAAATCATCGTCCAGCAAGAAATCCTCAGCTATGTAATCCTTATATTTATCCATGGTCAAACACCATTTGTATCGGCTTCTATAAGGAAGGGCAAAAAAAGGGGAGAGAATAATCAAAAATTATCAATAAATTTTTACATTTTTTACAACATATGTGAATAAAGGCCTGAGGAACAAGCGATAAGGAGCAACAGCCAATTGACACAAGTCGTGTAGGGCATCCCTTTCTCCGGCCCAATCCGGCTGCCATGTTGTCGGCCAGCCTGATCGATAAACTACTTAAACAGACGCTTAACTGGCTGTCTAAGCTGATTCACACACGTCGAGTAGAGTTTGTCGGCAACGTCTATCTGCTTGGCTCCTTTGGCCTTCTTAATTGGTGTATGTAGCGGAGCAACCGACTCAATAGTGAGTTGTTTCTGTAATCAAGGGGCTAAGATGCCTAGCCAGCTATTAGGCTCACGCCGACCATAACGGGCGGTTGCTGGTGCAGGGAGGTTAGGTCATCGACCGAGGCAGGCGGTGAGCTGCACTTACTCTGGCGAGGGGAGCCGACCCAGTCGGTCAAACGATATAGTCGTAGGTCTGCCTAAGCGTTGGCCGTTTGCAGAGTAGACCGAATAAATGAATCGCCAATAGTTCCCGGTCAGCGAAGTCCAGACAGTAGTTATTACTGCTGGCGTTGGAAAGGCAGTGCTGGGTACGTTTGCCGTATTTCTACTCTTGATTCACGCTATGATATACGGATGACAAGGCAATTAAGGCAATTGCTAAATAAACTAACTGAAGAGGCAATATAAGACCAGAGAAGGAGGGAACCATTGGGTCCGAAAAGCTCGAATAGCCTGAAACAGCAGGTTGGCAACGGCAGGACGAGAAATGCTGAGTATCTCCGCAATTTGATCATTGGTCAATGCCTCATAGAATTTAAGATGCAAAATTTCCTGCTGACGCTTGGTTAACCGAATGAGCGTTTTTTGAACCCTTACTTGTTTCTCCTGATCTGTTTCCTGATCTATAATACGGTTTTCAACATATGTATCTGCTTCTTCCCATTCATCAGGCAACTCATCCTGACTGGTAAGTCGCTTCTTTTCTTTGAAAATTAAGTTTCGTAAGGCCGAGAAGAGGTAAAGTTTCAAGTCGCGGGCTTCACTCAAAAAAATCCGGCGTTCCCAGAGGTCGACAAATAGATCCTGAACACAATCGTTTATTAAATCCGTGTCTTTCAGGAATTTGGTTCCATACTGGAACAAAGGTCTATAGTATCTATGCAGAAGCGTCTCAAAGGCTTGCCGGTCCCCTTCCCGAAATGCCTGCCAAAGTAGCTTATCCTGTTCATTCACGGAACTCATTTTTTACCTATTACCTCAGGGAACACCGCGAATATAAATACTTAAAGCAAGATAAAGATAAATTAATATGGCAATGGTACAATTTTTGACTATTACAGGGCTAGATCACTTTTCCAGACGACCTCGTTTAGCGGGTAATAATTCCTTGGCGCACAGGTATAACTTCACGCCGCACAGGGATGATTTGATGGGAAGGTGGCCAGGAAACGATCGAGCTTTTTGTGCTGGCACGGGCGATGGCGTTTGTTGATTTTGGACATCTCCACTAAGATCACGCTCTTTCGTTCATCGATCAGTCAGCGTTGTCCCGACGGCCAGTCAGCAGGGGATATGGGTGTTCTCGTACTGATCCTCGTTGGCCATCTGCTTGATGTTGACCTGGGGTAAACGGTACCCTGTTCGTACTTAAACATAACCCGTTCAGGGCCGTCAAGTTGCGGTTGCAACTCTTAAAACTGCCGACGTTTCTATTCCAACAGGCTGATCGTTCATTGTGCATCGTACATTATTCACTATTCATTCATAACTGCTTCCGCTTCATCTCGGCTACGGCAAAGCTGACGGCGCGGGCGGTGAGGGCCATGAACGTAATCGACGGGTTTTGCGAGCCGGTGCTGGTCATGGCGGCGCCGTCGGTCACGAACACGTTCTTGACCTGATGCAATTGGTTGTGCGCGTTGAGTAGCGACGTTTTCGGGTCGCGGCCCATCCTGACGCCGCCCATCTCATGGATGTCGAGACCGGGATTGCGCTTGTCGAAGTCGGGATGGATGTTCGTATGCCCTGACTTTTCGAGCATGTATGCCCCCTGTTCCAGAAAATCGCGGCTCATTTTCTCGTCGTTATCCGTGTAGTCGACCGACGTAACGAGTTGCGGAATACCCCACTGATCTTTCTGATCGCGGCTGAGCCGGACGTGATTTTCGTAGCGCGGCACGGTTTCGCCCTGCATCATCATGTAGGTGTGCCACGGGCCGGGCTTGGTCAGGTTTTCCTTGAAATCAGCGCCAAACGTAGCCTCGCCGGGCACGCCCTGCCCCCGCCCCGAACTAAACGCCACCATGTACCCGCGCAGAAAATCCATTTCCTGCCGGTGCACGTTGCGGAAGTTGGGCATAAAGGCCGTGGTAGGCCGCCGGCCGTAGTAATAGTCGTTTTCGAAGCCTTCGTAGGTAGCGCTGATCGAGCCCCGGTAGTTGTGGAAAGCAACGTACCTGCCCATCAGTCCGTTATCGTTGCCTAGCCCATTCGGAAACCGCCGCGACGTAGAGTTCAACAGCAGCAGATTGGTATTCAGGCAGGCTGCGTTCACGAAGATGATCCGGGCGAAATACTCGGTCACCTGCTTGGTATTGGTGTCGATCACGCGCACGCCCGTGGCCTTGCCTTTCTGCTCGTCGTACAGGATCGACTCCACCACCGAGAAGGGCCGCAGCGTGAGTTTGCCGGTTTTGGCTGCCCAGGGCAACGTGCTCGAATTACTGCTGAAATAAGCCCCGAATGGGCAGCCCCGGTAACACAGATGCCGCGCCTGACACTGCGCCCGCCCCTGCGCCCGGTGGACGTCTTTAGGCGAGGTCAGGTGCGCGCAACGGCCGATGATCACGTGCCGGTCTTTGTAGAGCGACGCCACCGTTTTCTGGACCTGCTTCTCCACGCAGTTCAGTTCCCAGGGCGTCAGAAATTCACCGTCGGGCAGCACGTCGAGGCCGTCTTTATTGCCGCTGATGCCTGCAAATCGCTCAACATGGCTATACCAGGGGGCAATGTCGTCGTAGCGAATGGGCCAGTCGATGGCGGCCCCATCGCGGGCGTTGGCCTCAAAGTCGTATGTACTCCACCGCTGCGTTTGTCGCGCCCAGATCAGCGACTTGCCGCCCACCTGGTAACCCCGAATCCAGTCGAAGGGCTTTTCCTGCACGTAGGGGTGATGGGCGTCTTTGACGAAAAAATGCTGCGTGTCTTCGTCGAGTGCATAGCATTTGGTAGCAATGGGGTTGGCTTCGTCGAAGGCCAGCGGCATGCGGTTGCGGTGCTCAAAATCCCAGGGATTGTTCATCGCCGTGGGGTAATCTTCCACGTGCTTCACGTCGCGGCCCCGCTCCAGCACCAGCGTTCGCAGGCCTTTTTCACAAAGCTCTTTGGCCGCCCAGCCACCACTAATGCCCGATCCGATCACGATCGCGTCGTAGGTCTGCTGCGCTTTACCCGGTCCGTTTATGTTCATAGTCGATGGTGCCTTCTGTTACCTGTTCACTGTCCTCAGTTCGCTGTTTTCTGTTGGCTGACGCAAACCTATTCCGGCGTCAGCCAACAGAAAACAGTGAACTGAGGACAGTGAACAGTAAAACTCATTTTCGATAAATCGTTGTGGCGGCGGCCTGGGCGGCGGCTAGAATGGTGATGTCGGCGATGGTTACGTGGGCCGGGGCCGTAACCGCATACACGATCGTGTCGGCAATGTCGGCGGCCTGTAGGGGATCGAAACCGGCATACACCTGCGCGGCCCGGCTGGCGTCGCCCTTAAAGCGGACCACCGAAAAATCGGTTTCGACGGCACCGGGCGCAATGTTGGTCACTTTAATGCCGTGCTGCGTCAGGTCGAGGCGCATCCCCGTGCTCAGAGCTTCAACGGCTGCTTTGCTGGCGCAATAAACGGCCCCGTTGGCGTAGGTCTGCTTACCGGCGATGCTGCTGAGGTTTACGATATGCCCCCGTTGCCGCGCCACCATACCGGGCATGACGGCTTTCGAGACATACAGAACACCCTGCACATTGCCGTCGATCATGGCGTCCCAATCGGCCAAGTCACCGTCCTGAATGGCCGACATGCCGTGGGCATTTCCCGCGTTGTTAATCAGAATATCAATGGCCTGCCAGGCGTCGGGCAGCGAGGCAATGGCGTCGGCTACGGCCCGGCTGTCGCGGACATCAAACGTGAGCGTATAGGTCTCCACCTGATCGCCCAGTGAGGCCACCAGTTCGGCCAGTTTATCGGCCCGGCGGCCACAAAGGATAAGGCGGTAGCCCAGGCGGGCAAACGCTTCGGCGGTGGCCCAGCCAATACCCGACGAGGCGCCGGTAATGAGTGCTGTCATGAGAACATTGGTTGCCGGTTCATCAGGCGTAAAGCCATCGGCAAACTGATGCCCAAGTTAGGCCGAAACGCTTATTCTTTGCGTATGGCCGTCAGTCGTAGTGATTTGGCTTTAGCGGTAGCGTTGGGTACGTCGGTGGGGCCGGGTTCATAGATCGAACTGCTTTTTGTCCCCACAACGCCCGAGAACACAACCGGTAGCGGGGCCCGTTGGGCGGTGTTGTAGGCCATCGCCGTCTGCTTCAGGGAGTCAGTCAGGTTGGTGGGTACGTACCTGACGTTCGTGGTCAGATCGGTGAGCACATACTGGTAGACACCCCGCGAAATGGCCGATACGTGCAACGTACCCCGGCGGTTGGTCAGGGTCGGGGACGAACCGTGACGTTGTGCCGATGCCACAATCGGCGCAAGCAGCAGGCAGAACAATAGTGCTTTCATAGGGTTGAAGGTAGGAAATTAGACCGTGTCCATTGCACAACACGAGCCTCAACCAACGTACCTGGCGCGATGCCTCACCAACAGCCAACCATGCCCGACAAACTGCCTCTCTCCTACTACGAAAACCACGACACCCTTACACTGTCGCAAGGGCTGCTGGGCTGCGAGCTCGTCCACGAATCGCCCGACGGGTTGACGGCGGGCATCATCGTCGAAACAGAGGGCTATCTGACCGGCGACCCCGCCTGCCACGCCTACCGCCGCGAGACAAAACGAAATGCCGCCATGTTTGGCCCCGCAGGTACGTTGTATGTCTATCAGATTTACAACCACTACAACTGCATCAACGTGGTGACGGGTCCGGCAGGCGTGGGGGAAGCCGTACTGATTCGCGCCCTGCAACCCACCGAGGGCAGCGACCTGATGACCCTGCGCCGCAACGAAGCCTTTAAAACTGGGTTTGCCCGCTATCGCCAGAATACCATCGACAGCAACACGGCCGATGGCTTCCGAAACCTCTGCAACGGCCCCGGCAAGCTGGTTATTTCACTGGGAATCAGCCGGACCGAACACAATGGCACCTCGCTGGTCAGCGGTTCCGTCTACATTCGCCCCCGGGTGCTCACCGATTTCGAGATGGTCACGACCACGCGCATCGGTATTACGCAGGGCGTCGACCTTCCCTACCGGTATTACGTGCAGGGCAATCGGTTCGTTAGCCGGAAATAATACCGGGTTAATTGGGGGCCTGTAGGGGAAGCGTCACCCAGAACGTAGTACCAACGCCCGGTTCGCTCTGTACGTCGATCAGTCCCTTGTGGTTATCGATAATCTTCTTGACGATGGTGAGGCCAATGCCCGTGCCGGCATACTGCCCCCGATTATGCAGCCGCTGAAACATCCCGAAGATGCGGTCTTTGTGCTTCGTGTCGAACCCAATGCCGTTGTCGCTCAGCGCAATCACCGCATACTGATCGGCACATAAGGGCAAGCGCTGCGCGGGCATTGCCGACGCCGCCACTGCCGACAGGCTGATAACGGGCGGACGGCCATCCCGGAATTTGAGCGCATTACCGATCAGGTTCAGAAACAGTTGGTGCATTTGCCCGGTAGCACCCCATACCGTCGGCAGATCCGTGGCTATCAGGGTCGCCTGCTGCTCCTGAATCACCAGTTCCAGGTCATCCCGAATCTGGTCGATGATGTCGTTGAGGGGCACCGGTTCGAAGCGAATCGTCTGATCCGACAGTTGGGAAAGCTGTAACACGTCGTTAACCAGCGTCTGCATGCGCCCCGTAGCGCTGATCATGCGCTGAAACAGGTCGGCTTCGGTGGCCGTCAGGCGGTCGGCTATCAAGTCGGTCAGGCGGGTGCCAAAGGTCTGCACCTTGCGCAGGGGTTCTTTCAGGTCGTGGCTCGCTACCGACGCAAACTGCATCAGATCGAGGTTCGAGCGTTCGAGGGCCTGATTGGCCTGTCGTAGCGATTCCGTCCGTTCGGCCACCAAGGCTTCCAGGTGTTCGGCAGCCAGTTTCTGTTCGGTAATGTCGGCAATGGTCCCCAGCAGCCGAATGGGTTGGCCAGTTTCGCCTAAGATCGTCTGGCCCCGCAGCTCAATCCAGGCCAACGACCCGTCGACCTTGATGATGCGCGTTTGTACGTTGAGCATACCTTCCTGAAACGCATGCCCGAAAGCCGCTTCTACGCGGCCGTGGTCGGCCACCGGAATGTGGCTAAAAAACTCTTCTTTCTCCCAGGCCGTCTGAGGGCGCGTGTAGCCAAAAATTTCGTCGTGCCGCAGCGATCGAATGCTTTTGTTACGAACCAGATCAACTTCCCACACGCCCAGCTTAGCCGCCTCGAGCGCCAGATTGAGTCGAATCGTGTTTTCGGCGATGCGCTGCCGGTCCTGTATCTCCTTCGTGGTCTCCAGGCAGGTAACAAATACGCCGATGATCTGACCCACCTCGTTGCCAATGGGGCTGTAGCTAAACGTCCAGTATACGTCTTCGAGTTGGCCGTTCCGGTAGATCGGAACAAGTTGATCTTCGCCCCAGGCCGAATCGCCCCCCGTCATGATCTGGTCGATCACGGGTTTGATCACAGCCCAGATTTCAGGCCATACCTCCTCGGCCGGTTCGCCTAGTGCGGTGGGATGCTTGCCGTTATTGCCCAGACTGGGGCGGTAGGCATCGTTGTAAAAGCAGAGCAGGTCTGGCCCCCAGAAAATAAACATCGGGAAGCGTGAGCGCAGCAGAATCGTGAGCGCCGTGCGCAAACTCTGCGGCCACGTGTCGGGCCGACCCAACAACGACTGCGACCAGTCTTTCTGCCGCATCAGCTGCGCCATTTCGCCACTGCCCCACAAGGGCGAGTAAATCTCCTCAACCGAATCCGTCTGCATTAGTTAATAAACCCTTTGGTAGCCATACATGCTATTCACAAATGTCACTTCTACTTACTTTTCTCACAGGATAAATGTACGGCCATTTTGCATGACGAAACACGCTTATATGAACAAAAACTAGTACCACCAGTTAGCCTGAGTCATGCTTATCTGCTCATAACATCTTATCGGGTGGGACAAACTACGATTATACAATCTGTAGATTTCCAGTAACATGGAAAATTCGCTTTCGACGACTTTCTCGTCGACTCCCCCCGGCGGCCCCACGCTCATTCTGAGCCAGAATAAGCCGCTGCGTTTTGTTGCCTTTTTTTACCTCTACGTGATGCAGGGCGTTCCGGCTGGCTTTGCGACCACGGCCTTGGCCAACTACCTCGCCGCCGAGGGGCTCCGCTCCGATCGCATCGGTACGTTCGTGGCGATGCAGGGCCTTCCCTGGACGTTCCAGTTCGTCTGGGGGCCGTTTATCGACAAATTTCAGGGGTCGCGGCTGGGTCGGCGGCGACCATGGGTACTGGCCGCACAGAGTCTGGCGGTAGTCGCGTCGTTGGGGATGCTGGTCGTCGACGATCCCGTAAGCAACGTCACACTGCTGGGCATTGCCTTTTTTATTCACAGCACCGTGGCGTCGGTGCAGGATGCGAGCGTGGATGCCATGGCGATCTCGACCATTCCGGAAGCCGAGCGCGGGCGAATCAACGCGTTCATGCGGGGTGGCTTTCTGGTCGGGACGGGACTGGGCGCAGCAGGACTAGCCTACGTACTGCGGCACGCGGGCTTCCACACGGCAGTATTGACCCAATCGGCTTTCCTGTTGGCCCTGACGGTGGTTACTTTTTTCATTCGTGAAAAAGCCACCGATGCGCTCTTTCCCGGTCAGGCTATGTCGACAACCGCCGTCCGCGCGCATGAGCAACATCAGCATAGCCTCGGTTGGCTGTTCCGGGAGTTGTTTCGGGGATTAAGCTCGCGCGAGAGCCTGCGCTGGTTTTTGCCTATCCTGCTGGTGTATTCGTGCCAGAACGCGTTTATTCGCGCCTACAACGTGCACCTGATTCAGCAATTAGGCTGGCGCGATACGGCGCTGTCGGGTCTAACGGGTAGCTATGGCGTGGCCATCGTGGTGGTGGTTATTCTGCTCGGCGGCTGGCTAAGCGACCGTGTCGGGGCCAGACGCCTCTTGCCGTACATCGTTGGTTTCCATGTAACGTACCTGCTGACGATCAACCTGCTCGCCCCCTACTGGACCAACCCGACCGTTGCCTCGCTGGGTGCCGTTTGCTGGAACATGATGGACCCCAGCCTGAGCGTGGCCGCCATCCCGATTCTGATGGCACTCTGCCGCCCCGACGTCGAGGGGTCGCAGTTCACGACCTACATGGCGCTGATCAACCTGTCGGATGTCATTGGTGCGTTTGTGTCGGGCCACGCCCAGCGCTACGTATCAGCCCCGACCATTGGCCTGTTCGTGGCCACCATCGCCGGGGCATGCCTGCTCTGGCTCGTGCTGCCCGCTAAACGCCAGCCTAAGCCTAAATCGACTAATGGGCTTTACTAAGCGTCACGGTTAGCCAAGCGGGTCAGCAGCGCCAGACCCGCCTCCCAATCGCCGAGATTCGAAGCGGCGTTGATGTGGCCCGCCGGACCTATGTTGACCAACTCACTGCCCCAGGCATTCGCAAACGCGGTGGCCCGTTCCAGCGTCACGTAGTAGTCGTCAGTGCTGGTAACCACGATAGAGGGGAATGGCAACGGAACCAGCTTCATCGGCGCGAAGCCCGTAGTGCCGGGTGGGTATGTAGGGGCTTCGGAATCGCTGGGCGCCACAAGCAAAGCGCCTTTGATTCGCCGGTCGTAGGTATCGGCCCAATACGCAATGGTGGTGCAGGCAAGACTGTGCCCCACCAGAATCACGTTGGCCGGATCGTGTGCCATCACGGCCCGGTCGATCTGCTCGACCCAGTCGTGCCGGACGGGCGTTTCCCAATCCTGCTGATTGACCCGTTGAAAGGCGGGAAAGCGCTGTTCCCAGCGCGTTTGCCAGTGTTGCTCCCCCGAGTTGCCCAAACCGGGGATGATAAGTACAGTAGCGTCAATCATCGTTACGAAACATAGTGCGCCCCGAACATAACACGTACCCGGCAAATGGCCGCTGAAATCAAAACGCCAACTTCCAGAAACGACTAGCCTTTTGCAGTATCACAGGCTATTGGCTAAGTTGAATTTAAGCAGTTACTTGCCAAGCGCTGTATGATCAGCGCTATACCGACGCCCTACTCAGCAGCATAGCCTACCAACGATCCATCTAAACTGCACAATGCATGAAACTAATTGACAAACTTGCCTGGATAGAGCTTAAAGACAAATCGGTTCTATTGACAAAAAGTTACGGTAAAGACATTTATTATATACCAGGTGGCAAAAGAGAGACTGGCGAAACAGACGAGCAAGCCTTAACCCGAGAAATTGAGGAAGAGCTGAGCGTTCGTATTGACAAGAATACATTAACATTTATGGGAGTCTTCGAGGCTCAGGCCCACGGACAACCAGAAGGTGTTTTCGTAAAAATGACATGCTACTCAGGAGGTTATTCTGGAGAACTATGCGCCAGTTCTGAAATCGAGGCAATTAAATGGTTCAACTACGCCGATAAAGATCAAGTTGCTGGAGTTGATAAATTAATTTTTGATCACCTCAAACAACATAATTTATTGGAGTAAGAACAACCCGATAAAAGGCAGAAGAAAATCCAATAAGTACGTACATATCCAGGTACGTACTTATTGGATTAAGCCCTCGCCCAATCCCACTGCTTATGCTGGTTAAGTGAACCGATCAGCAAGTGGCGCAGACGCCTTCCAATCGGCGCATGTACGCTACTGAAAGCAATCAGGTACGTTGCCATGCGTCGTATGCCCAACTATTCTGATCTCTTTTGTAACGTTAAGAAACAATCAAAGAGCCTGGCTTCAATGCCGAGATGACACAGGCATTAGCGCTAACTCAGCGTTACTTCTGGCAAAACGGGAGGTCTTACGCTGGTACATTCGTTTCCGAAAAATGAACATTGAACAAGCCTTAAACAACTTTTACGGCCAACACGGCTACGGCGAGGAGGGCGGTATCAATAAGAAATGGGACATGATCAAATTTGGCCCCATCGCGCTTCCGTTACCAAATCTTGAGTCTCGACGGACAAACATTTACCTGCACGATATCAGCCATTTAGTGACCGGGTATGATGTATCTTGGGTAGGCGAAAGCTCCGTATCAAGTTGGGAGATAGCGACGGGTGGCTGGGGACGGCTGTATTTCCCCTGGTTGCTAACGCTGTGGGCGATGGCCGTTGGCGTTATGCTATATCCCCGTCACAGTTACCGGGCTTTTCAGGCAGGACTACACATGAAGAATGCCTTCACTAGCAGGTTAGCCAAGCAGGAAATGTATAAACTGAGCCTCGATGAATTACGACTTCGTCTGCGACGAACAGAAGGCGAGTTTATACCTCGTAGCTATTTTGCATGGGCAGCCTTGAGTTTGTTACTTTGGTGGAGCCCGTTCGTAGCTGGCTTTACACTGCTCTATTTCTTTTCGTAGCCCGGCTTCGTACAGGCTTGTTGTGGGCAGTAGATTACACATACACTAGGCTAGTAGCGCCCCGACAGAGCAAAAACAGCACCTCAGGTACGTCTATATTTCATCAATTAGTGACGCACTTGGGCTGCTGGCAACTGGTTGGCAAACAGAATGACAACGCTACTTTACTTACCATCCTTTTTTGGCTTGAGCATTGAGGTTTATCTTATCCTCTTACTTCTTGGCATACCAACCTTTTTTGTCTGGCGTTGGCTTCTTAACAAGTTTATTAAGGCTGATAAACTAAGACATATTACAATATGGGTAGCCACAATTGTGTCAACACCGTTATTGTACATTGGTCTTGTCATGCTTTGGCTTTTCAGTTTAAGCTATCATCCGACCTATGATTTTGACAAGGAAAAATGGTTTACTAATAAAGACAAGCGCTACGAACTTTCAGAAGATATTATTGAGCGTAAGCTGCTCATTGGTAAGACAAAATCAGAAGTCAGGCAATTACTTGGTAACGCAGGTAATGCTAACGAAAGCAACCACTGGGTCTATCAACTTGGGATGAAGCCAGGCCTAGCTAATATTGACCCTGATGTTTTGGAAGTAGAATTTAGCAACGGAAAAGTAATCAGCGTCAGACAATACGAAACCTAGACAAAGTCATAAAACGTCCCTTATAAAAAAGGTTAATGCTTTTCCTACGTCTACCCCCTAAACACACTAATTAGCTACAAGTCAACCCATACATGCAGTTAACTCATAGCCAATCAGAATCGGCAATACGTACAAGATTTTACAATCTGTTTAACAGTATAGTAGCTTACTTCGCGCCGTAGTCTTTGATCGAAAAACTGGTCGCGCCAATTATCATTTCGCCAAAATTATCTGACTTGCAGGAGCCGCCGATTTGGTTTTCGGCCGGGTAGTAGCGCTGGGCCTTGATGTTCGTAATTTCCTGCTGGGCGTTGCGATTAAAAACCGTAACGACCACTTTGTTTTTGTAGCGTTTGACCACCTCCTGTTCCGCAGCCCGAATATCAGCGTCGGTTGAGGTACGTACAATTTTAATGGGCTGATCGAAGCCAAACAGTAGCGCTGCCCCGAGCATCAGCGGGACGAAAAAACCTTTCTTCATGACAGTTGGTCTGGTAACGGTTAAGGGCAACAGCGCACGCCCGTTGTGCAGACCAAATGTCACAAATTCCCCAGTAAAATAGATAACCGATCAACTAATTTAATTGCTGGCGTCTACGTAGTCCAGAATCTGTTTGATCTGCTGATCGGTGAGGCTGGCGAACGAGGTCATCTGCACCTGCCCGTTGTCGTTGAACACCTTCACGGCGTAGGCGTCGCCGGCGGCAATCAGGGCCGATGAGTTACGAATCCATTTCTGGAGCCACGCCTCGCCGGGGGTACGTTGCCGCACGCCTTTCAGGCCCGGCCCTACCAGTTTGTCAGCCCCGGCGCTGTGGCAGGCAGCACAGTTATTGTTGAAAATATCCTTACCCGCCACGGCATCGGCCGACATCGTTTTAGGCGCGGTTGGCGCGGGTTCTCCAGTTGCGCCCGAACTAGCCGCCCCACCGGCGTCGGCCATCGCGGGCGTCTCAGTAGGCATCAGAAAAACCATCACGACAACGAGTGCCAGCATGAGCATAACAGTGGCAACCAGGCCATACAGGGCCGAAATAAGGGGGCGGAGTTGATTGGGATTGATCATAAAAAATAGGAAAACGATAAGCGGTAAATTGAAAAGAGGCGACGAGAGAGCACAGCCGAGTGGCGGGTGCAGACGCTTTACTTTAGCACCTGCACCTCAATAGCCGAGTTGCCATAGACCCGGTGCGTTTGCTTCTGGAAATCAGTAGGATTAGCCAGGAATATATTGGGTACGAAGGTCTGCGGGTTACGGTCGATGAGCGGGAACCAGGTGCTCTGAACCTGAATCATCAGCCGGTGGCCTTTTTTGAACGTGTGCAGCACATCCTGTAGCCGGAAGGTCACGCTGGTGGGCTCGTTGGGCTTGAACGCCTCGGGTGCCGAGAAGGAATTACGAAACCGCCCGCGCATGGCTTCCGAACGTACCATCTGCTGGTAGCCGCTCAGAATGATGTTTTTGTTATGCATGTACGGGTGGTTGGGTTCATCGCCGGGGTACACGTCGATGAGTTTGACAACCCAGTCGGCGTCAGTACCGGTGGTGCTCACATTCAGCTTGGCCGTGATCTCGCCGCCCAGCGTCAGGTCTTCCGTCAGTACGTCGGTCTGGAAGGTCAGCACGTCGGGCCGGCGACCGGCAAACCGCTGATCTTCCGACATATAGTTGAAGGGCGTAAAGTTTGCGGTCGTGGTGTTGTCTTCCGTGTAAGGCACCGGCTTGTTGGGGTCGCTCACGAATTCGGAAGCAGCCAGCGTAGCGGCCTGTTTGGTCAGGCTACCGTTGGCGGCGAGGTAGAACGTCTGCGTCTCGGCATTGGCGGCGGGCCACTTGTCGAACGTTTTCCACTCTTTCCGGCCCGTATCGAACAGGTAGGCTTCGGGCAGGTCGCTTTTGCCGTCGCCTTTGAGGTGCGCCCGGAAGAATTTAGCCTCAATGTTTCGCTGGTAGAACGTAGCGATGCTATCGCCAAAGTAGATGTTGCTGTGCAGCGTGTGGCCCGTCTCGGCCGACCAGCGCCCGTGCCCGAAAGGCCCCATCACCAGCGTGTTGGCGGCCATGGTGGGGTTGTTTCGCTCCAGCGTTTTGTAGATGTTCAGCGGGCCGTAGAGGTCTTCGGCATCGAACCAGCCGCCCACGGTCATCACGGCGTGTTTTACCCCTTTCAGATGAGGCAGGATGCTCCGTTGCTGCCAGAACGCATCGTAGTTGGGATGCGCCATCGTTTCCTGCCAGTAGAAATTGTCTTTGTAGTACCGGTCGGCGTTTTTCAGCGGCCCCAGGTCCAGCTGCCACTGGTAGCCATCGCGGGTGCCGGTTTTGATCATCTGATCGTCGTACCACGATTTGGTCGTGGGGGCCGGGTGCTGCACACCAAAAACCGGGAATGTGAACAGATAGGCCTGAATGAACGCGCCGTTGTGGTGGAAATCGTCGAAGAAAAAGTCGCTGACGGGGGCCTGTGGCGACGAGGCTTTCAGGGCCGGGTGGGCATCGGGCAGGGCGGCGGCGGTGTAGAAACCGGGATAGCTGATGCCCCACATACCTACACGCCCGTTGTTGTTGGGTACGTTCTTCAGCAGCCACTCGATGGTATCGTAGGTATCCGAGCTTTCATCTACCGACAAACTCGCCGGACTAGTGGTCTTGCTGTTCGCTTTTCTCTTTTTGGAAGCAGCTGGGGCCGCCACCGCGTCGGGTACGTTGGGCGTCATGTTGGTCCAGGTGCCTTCGCTCATCCAGCGTCCGCGCACGTCCTGATACACCACAATGTACTTCTCGCGCATCATCGTGGCTGACGGACTAATGAGCGGACGGTAGGCATCGGGGCCGTAGGGGGCCACGCTGTAACAGGTACGTTGCATCACCATCGGGTATGTGTTGGCAGCCGAGGCGTCGCGCGGGACGTAGACGATCGTGAACAGCTTCACGCCATCGCGCATGGGAATCTGGTATTCGTACTTCTGGTACAGGTCTTTGGTGGTGGCGGGCTGGGCATAGCCAACCAAAACGATCAACCAACAGCCAAGCAGGCTGAGCAAACGCAGAGGCGTATTTACAGGCGTAGTCACGAGACGTGGAAGGGTTGAGGAGAAACTGTAGCGACGAATCTGGGCCAAAGCTACTCAATCAACAGTTTCTGCACGTATACGTCGGTGCCACTTTCCACCCGAATCAGGTACGTTCCGGTGGGCGCTTCGGGCAATAGCAGCGGTGCTTCGGTCGCCTGTTGTACGGTTTGCCGCTTGTGAACAAGCCCCCGCAAGTCGATTAGTTGCACGGTTCCGGTGGTAGGCTGGGCAAACTGAAGCGTCACCTGCCCGTGGGCAGGGTTGGGCCATAGCCTGAATTTGGCCGCCGGTTCGGGGTGGGTGGCCAACAACACGAGCGTGGTGCCCGACGCCGTTGCCGCCGCCGACTGGGTTTTGTCGCCAAAGGCCGTCAGGCGGTATTGATAGGTGGTACTGGGCGACAAACCCGCATCGACGTACTGCGTCATACCGGCCTCGAAGCGTATTGTATAACTATAGGTCGCTTCGCCTGTTTTGCGGCGTTCGAGCCAGTAATAGGCCGCACTGGGTACGGGTTCCCAGTTCAGCCGCAGCGTATCGAAAGCCACGGCTGTGACACTCAACGCGGAGGCGGCGAGCAGCGCAGGCGTTTGGGCGGTCTGCGTGCCGTAGGGCGATTCGGTACGGTCGCCCAGCGCCCGGAGCCGATAGGTGTAACGGGTGCCGGGTGTCAAAAGCGTGTCGCGAACGGTACTGACGCCCGCCCCATACGTACCTACCGTCTGAAATGACTGCCCGGCGGCCATGCGCTCGAGTTGATACGCCGTCGCCGCGGGCACCGACGCCCACCCCAGACGCAGGGCATTATTGTACAGCACCGTTACCGACAGCACGGGTGTGCTCAGCAGCGTAGTGGTCGTCGCGCTCGTCACCCCATAGACCGATTCAGACAGCGCACTTTTCGCCTTCACCCGATAGGCATAGGCCGTTCCCGGTGCCAGCGCCGTATCGACCAGCGTAGTCACGGCGGAGCCATACGAACCGATCACGCGGTAGGACTGTCCGTCGGTCATGCGTTCGAGCTGATAGGTGGTCGCCGTGGGTACGGCCGTCCAGGCCAGCCGAATGGCGTTGGTATACACAACCGTGCTGCTCATGGTTGGCGTAGCGAGCAGGCCGGGCGTCTGGGCGTCGACGCGCACAATGGGTGATTCGGTACGGTCGCCATAGGCCTGTAGCTGATAGGTATATGTAGTGCCCGGCTGCAAACCGGCGTCGCTCACGGCCGTTACCGACGCCTCGAACGTACCCAGCGCGACCAGCGCCGACGTACCGGTTTTGCGCCCCAACTCGTAACGGGTGGCGTTGGCAACGGGCTTCCAGCTTACCTGTAGTGCGTCGTTGAATTGGGGCGCTACAGCCAGTTCGGGGGTGGGCAGATAGGCAGGCGTTTGCACCGTTACCTCCGCATACGGTGAGTCGGTGAAACGACCGGTTGCTTTGAGCCGGTAGGTATAGCGCTGCCCAGCCATCAACAAACTATCAGAAAACGAGAGCGTCGCGGGCGGGAGCGTGGCCACGGCCGTGAAGCTGGTTTCGGCCGGGGCCCGCCGTTCGAGACGATAGCTTTGGGCGCCGGCAATGGCTTGCCAGTTGATACGGATGGCGGTAGCATAGGTGCCAATGGCCTGCAACTCGGGTGTTGTTAGCACCGCTGGCGTCTGCACGTCGACCTGCGCGTAGGCCGATTCATCGTCGCGCCGAATGGCTTTGATGCGAAACGCATAGGCAGCACCGGGCGGCAGGTCATCTACCACAAATGCCTGTTGGTCGCGGGTCAGTTGGGCCAGCACAGCAAATGAAGAGGCCGAGGGGCCTTTTGCTTCGAGCACGTAGCCAGTCGCCCCCACCACGGTCGACCAGGTAAGCCGCACCGAGGCCGCCGACACTACCGACGCCGACAGCGATGGTGTAGCCACGGATGAGATGTCGGCGGGCCCGTTGGCGGCGATAGGTATGTCCAGAAACGACAGCGCCCGCAAACCCCGTTTGTTGGTCAGGTAAGGGCCGCGATACGGGTAATCGGGCTGTTGGCTGGTGTAGGTTGCGGGCAGGTACGTTACCTTACTGGCACCCGAGGGGCCGTTCAGTTTCAGGATGATCCGGTTCTCTTCGGCCCGGCCGCTCTGTACGCTGCCTGCCTGCCCGTCGAGGTACAGAAACTGCTTTAGTTGCAGGCTTCCCCGCGCGTCGGTCCAGTTCATGCGCTGGCCGGGATTGAATTGCAGCGTGATTTCGTCGCGGGCGGCGGTCGAGAAATAAGCCTGCCGCAGGTTGGGCGCGTCGATGTTATCCTGATCGGGATCGCCGTAAAAATCGCGGCCAATCAGGCGGGCCACTTCCTGGGCATTCTGGTCGTAACCGGCGTCGGAGTAATGCAGCCCGTCGAAACCCTCCGTGCCCACCGAGGCCACCACCTGAATATCAGGGTAGGTACGTGGTAACGTCCGTTGCGACTCACGCACGAACGGCGCCGCCGCCACCGCCGGGTCGATGATATCGATCTGGTACACGTAAAACTGCTTCACCGAGGGCACATCGGTTTTTAGCTGTTGGTAATAGCGCCCAAACCAGTTGAGCCAATCGGAGCTTTCGCCATAGCCTTCGGTTTCGCCCTGCCGGTAGACCCAGGCCGTAACGGCGTTGGCCACGCCCGCTTTTTGCAGCCGGTAAAGCAGCCGCCCGTAGCCCGTGTTCAGATCAGCGGGGTTCGTAGCCGTGCGCTGCGCCTGCTCATACATCGACGACCAGTGCATGGCTCCGTTGATGAGGCAGGTGGGAATGCCGTATTTCTCCAGAATGTATTGCTGAATGCCAAAACCGAGGTTACCCACGTTCTGCGTGTAGAGCGTCTGATTCGACAGGGCCCAGGCCGTATCGGCCGGGTTATACACACCTTTGCCGTAGTTCTCGCTGATAACGCCGAAGGTGCGGCAGAACTCGTTGGTGCGCGTATCGCGGAAAAACGCCCCGGCATTCGACTGCCCTGCCAGGACAAACACGTCACCTGCCACGATGTTGGCGCGCGTCGTAACGTTGAGCGAATCGCCCCCTTTCCACAGCGTTACGCTGACGTCATACTCGGCTTTTTCGGCCCGGATAGGCAACGGGTCGATCTGGAACGCCGCGCCGTTACCGGCGTAGATCAGCGGCACCCGCCGGGTGGCCATTGGTTGCTTGTTGCGAAAGAGCCGTACCGAAATGGCTTCCCAACCCGCTTCTTCGACTCGCCCCGCTACGGGAATGAGCGCCATACTCTGGGCATTGCGCGGGTAAAGCTGGTAGGGCTGGGGCAGTTGGTGGAACGTGACCGGCCCGATGCGTTGCGCCTGAGCCGCCAGACTAAGGAATCCGACCCACCAAAAAAATATGAACTGAATAATCGACCGACGATAAAACTGTTTCATTCAGGCTGCTAAAGTCGAGTAAATGTTTCTGCTAAATAAACCTACGATTACATAGCCACCTTAGATCCTTCTGGTTCTCTATGTTTAAAATTGATTAAACCGCCTATCTCGCCCGCCGAAACCACCAGTTAACTAAATAGAAAAAAATAGGCCAAAGCAGTAATGGTTTTGCTCCATAGTACTTGTCTATGGAAAAATAGACCAATTCACAGGAGGGCGATGGCGACGAATCAGGCAGATCGACAGGGCAGACCGGTCCCTATACGCATAGCGGAGGATGCCTCCGATGCGACCGGTACGCCAGACTCAGAGGTGTTCATCAGAAACACCTTTGCCACCGACCCTCGCCTGGGCTGCGAGTTGCTGTTTCGGCTCTACTACCAGCCCCTGTGCAGCCACGCCGTTCGGTTTGTGGGCGCGCGCGACGTGGCGCAGGATCTGGTGTCGGAGGTTTTCTGCCGGTTTTATACGAATCAGGTGTTTGCCAACATCACCACTTCCTACCGGGCTTACCTCTACAAAACCGTTCGGCATCAGGCCTACAACTACCTCCGCTGGGAGGTGAGCCGGCAAGCCGACCTCGCCTCGGCCGAAGGCTTTTCGACGGGTGAATCGCAGCAGCCCGACAACGTAACCCAGTACGAAGAATTGTATCAGGACGTGGAGGCGGCCATCAATTCGCTGCCGATGCAACGACGGAAAATCTACCTCATGCACCGCTTCGAGGGGAAGAAGTACGGCGAAATCGCCGATGAGCTGCACCTGGCCCCCAAAACGGTTGAATCCCAGATTCGGAAAGCCAGTCATTTTCTGCGCGACCTGCTGCGGACCAAGTGGACGCTGTCGATCCTCACCCTGTTAACGCTCTCTGTATGAACACGACTGTCAGCCACGAGCTTCTGTTCGACTACTTCGCCGGGCGGGTGACGGCCCTGCAACGGGAAACGATTGCCGACTGGCTTCGCGACCCCGCCAACGAAGAAACCTTCTACCGCTGCCTCGACGAATGGGAACGCCGCAAGCCCCAGTACATCGCCAACCTGACCGACGCGCTCCCTACCTACCGCGCCTTTCTGGAGCAGACACAGCCCCCAGCCGCCGCTGTGGTCCCGGAGGCTGTAGCGCCAACGGCTCCGTTTCAGGCTGTTCGGCGTAGTTGGTTTTCCCGCAACGGCCTCATCGCCGCCTCCCTGACGCTGGTGCTACTGGCGAGCGGCTGGCTCCTGCGCGACCACCTGCTGTATCAAACTATCCAGACGGCCTACGGCGAAACCCGGTCGCTGCAACTGGCCGATGGCAGCACGGTGGTGCTCAATGCCAATTCGTCGTTGCGGGTGCCCCGGTTTGGGTTCGGGAAGGCGATCTGGGGCGAAAAAAGCCGCCACGTTCAGCTGACGGGCGAAGCCAATTTTGCCGTCGTCCACACACCCGACGATCAGCGGTTTGTGGTGCACACGGCCAAAGGGCTCGACGTGGTGGTGCTGGGCACGGAGTTTACGGTGTTTGCCCGCCCCCGCGAAACCAAAGTGGTGCTGGCCAAGGGTAAAGTGCTGGTGAACTACCCCACCTCGGCCCGGAGAACGGAACAGCTGACGCTCAAGCCCGGCGACGTAGTAGCCCTCGACAGCGGCGGGCGGCTCCAACGCGCCACCACGCCCAAACCCCGCGACTACGCGGCCTGGCAACGGCACGAATTCATTTTCAACAACACCTCCCTGCGCGACGTGGGACAGCTGCTCACCGACAATTACGGCCTCCAGGTACGTATCGTGGGCGACGACCTGGCCCGCCAGACCATTACCGGCTCGTTCCACGCCGAAAATGCCGACGAATTGCTTCAGGCGATTTCCGATGTGCTGGGTATCAACGTGGTGCGCCACGACCAGCAGGTAGTCCTTAACGATAACAACGCATAAACCCCAGTACCATGAACCGATTCATTTACTCACTCCGGCTGGTTTGTCCGATGGCTGCGCTCTGGCTCCTGAACGGGTCGCCGGGAATGGCGCAGGCGATGGCCCGCATGCATACCGTATCGGCCAATTCGATGGCGTTTTCGGCGCAACAGATGACGGCGTCCCGCCAGTTGAAAGACGTACTGATCGAACTGAAATCGCACTACAACGTCGATATTCTCTTTGCCGACCGGCTGGTAAACGGCCTGACGGTGTCACAACGGCTCGACTGGTCGGCGGCGCTGGAACGCAACCTCGATCTGGCCCTGCAACAAACGGGGCTGCGGTACAAAAAAGTAAAGGCAGGAACGTACCTGGTTACCGAACGCAAAACACCGAAGGTCGGCGCCCGATTTCCCGACGGCCAACCGCAGCCCGAAGCCGACCCACTAGCTTCCCAAACGGAGCGTAGCAACTTCGGCGAGATTGGTCAGCTGGCCCTCAAACAGGTCGACCGGGCGGCGGAGATCATCGTGCGGGGGCGGGTGACCGACGCTGAAAAAGGCGAAGCGCTACCCGGCGTCAGTGTGGTCATCAAAGGCAGTCTGCGCGGCACCACCACCGACGGCAACGGATCTTTTCAGCTCGGCGTCCCCGACCAGAACACAACACTGGTCTTTAGCTTTGTAGGCTACGAGCGCCAGGAAGTGGCCGTCGGTAACCAGACGACCCTCAACGTCGCGCTGGCGGTGAGCGACAAAACGCTCAATGAAGTGGTGGTAGTCGGCTACGGGCAGGTAAAGAAAAGCGACCTGACGGGCTCAGTGGCGACGGTGCCGGTCGATGAAATTCGGAAAGTAGCCGTTACCTCGCTCGATCAGTCGTTGCAGGGCCGGGCCGCCGGGGTACAGATCACTCAGAATTCGGGCGCGCCGGGCGGCTCAACCACCATCCGGATCCGGGGCGGCAACTCCATTCAGGGCGACAATGAACCGCTGTACGTGATCGACGGCATTCCGTTCAAAAACGACGGGGCGGGCAGCGGCTCCAGCTTCAACGTACTCAGCACGCTTAATCCCAACGACATCGAAAGCATTTCGGTCCTGAAAGACGCCTCCTCGACGGCCATCTACGGCTCGCGCGGGGCCAACGGCGTGGTGATCATCACGACGAAACGGGGCAAAGCTGGCAAATCGACCATTAACCTCGACGTTTATTACGGCGTTCAGACCGTGCGGCGGAAATACCCCGTATTGAACGGTCGCGAATACGCTCAGTTTGTCAACGACGCCAACACCAATGAAGGGCGCGCGCCGGTTTACACGCAGGCGCAGGTCGACGCCTTTGGCGAGGGCACCGACTGGCAAAACGAGTTATTCAGGCAGGCACCCATTCAGAACTACCAGCTCTCGTTCAGCGGGGGCGACGAACGTACCCAGTATGCCATTGGCGGCGGCTATTTCAGGCAGGGCGGCGTGGTCGTCAACTCCGATTTCGACCGGTATTCGTTTCGTGTCAACCTGGACCGGAAGCTGACCAACCGCATCAAGATCGGCAACAGCCTGACGATCAACCGGACCGTCACGAATCAGTCGCGCACCGACGGTGACCTGGGTAGTGCGGGGCTGGTAACCATCGCGGCGCTGCAATTCCCGCCCATCCTGCCCGTTTACAATGCCGATGGCAGCTACCTGCTCGGAGCGTCGAACTTCACAGCCGACAACCCGGTGGCGCTGGCCCGCGAGAGCCGCAACCGCAACACCGCCTTCCGGGCCTTTGGCAATGTCTTCGGCGATTACCAGATCATCGACGGGCTGAACCTGCGGGTGCTGCTGGGTGTCGATGCCATTTTGCAGAAACAGGACAACTACCTGCCCCGCTCGGTGTCGAGTGGGCTGGCGCAGGGCGGGTCTGGGTCTATCTTCAACGGGCAGGCCATTACCTGGCTCAACGAAAACCTGCTGACCTACAACCGCACCATCAACACAGTGCACAGCGTCGGGGCACTGGTCGGTTTCACGCAGCAGGCCAACCGCTCGGAGAGCAGCACGGCGGCGGCACGGAGCTTCGTCAACGATAACCTCAGTTCGGGTAACCTGGGCTCGGCAGCGGTGCCGCTGTCGCCCTCGTCGGGTATCGGCACCTGGGGGTTGCAGTCGTATCTGGCGCGGGTCAACTACGGCTATAAAGACAAATACCTGCTCACGGCCAGCATCCGGGCCGATGGGTCGTCGCGCTTTGGGGCCAACAAGCGGTACGGCTATTTCCCGTCGGCGGCGCTGGCGTGGCGGGTGAGCGAGGAAGCCTTCCTCAAAAACGCCCGCGCCCTGAGTGATTTGAAGCTCCGGGCCACCTACGGCTCAACCGGCAACCAGGATGGTATTGGCAACTACCCGGCCTATTCGCTGTTGGGCACGCAGAACTACGTTTTCGGCAATGCCGTCGCCACGGGCATTGGACCGGCGCAGATTGCTAACCCCGACCTAGGCTGGGAAACCACCACGCAGGCCGACCTGGGCATCGATCTGGGGTTGTTCAATAACCGCATCACCATCACCGCTGATGCTTATTGGAAGCAGACGAAAAACCTGCTGCTGAGCGTGACCATCCCAAGCACGTCGGGCTATTCGAGCGCAATCAAGAACTTGGGCAGGGTCGAGAACAAGGGGTTTGAGTTGGGCATTTCGTCGCGCAACGTCGACAAGGCGTTTAAGTGGAATACCGACCTGAACCTGGCCATGAACCGGAACAAGGTGCTGGACATTGGCGGAGCGCCGCAGATTTTCGCCGGACAGGTAGCCAACATCGGGCAAAACCTTAACTCGGGCATTATCCGCGTCGGCGAGCCACTGGGGTCGTTCTTCGGGTACGTTACCGACGGCCTTTACCAAACACCCGACGAGCTGACGGCGCTGGCCGATCCGCAGGCCCGCAAACCCGGCGACCGCAAATACGCCGACCTGAACGGCGACAAAAAGATCGACGACAACGACCGCACCATCATTGGCCGGGCGCAACCCAAGCTGGTGGGTGGCCTGAACAACACCTTCAGCTATAAGGGACTCGAACTGACCGTCTTCTTCCAGGGCGTATATGGCAACAGCATCCTGAACGCCAACCGGTTCGAGTTGGAATACCTCAACGCCACCACCAACCAGACCCGCGACATCCTGAACCGCTGGACACCTACCAACACGAATACCGACGTACCCCGCGCCTCGACCACCCGCCCCGCCAACCGCATCTCGACCCGGCAGATCGAAGACGGTTCGTACCTGCGGCTGAAGAACATTCAGCTGGCCTACAACCTGCCATCGGCGGCGCTGCGGGCGCTGAGTATCCAGTCGCTGCGGGTGTATGTGGCCGCCCAGAACTACCTGACCTTCACAAACTATTCGGGCTACGACCCCGAAGTGAACCGGTTTGGGCAAGACGGCCGTAGTCAGGGCTTCGACTACGCCAGCTACCCCGCCGCCAAAACGATTCTGTTTGGTCTGAACGTCGGATTCTAAACGAATACCCCACAAAACCATGAAAAAGATTCTCTCTATTCTGTGTCTGCTGGTCTCGCTGACCGCCTGTGAGGTACTGGAACAAACCCCTGAAGCCACCTTCACGCCCGCCAATTTTTACCGCAACGCCGACGACGCCCGCGCTGCCGTCAGCACCATCTACGACCCGTTGGGTTCGTCGAACCTGTACGCACAGGTGATGTGGATTATCCAGGACCAGGCGACCGACGATGCCGAGTGGGGCAACGGCCGGTCGACGGCCAACCAGCCGAAGAACGACCTCGACAAATACACGTTTACGCCCGCTACCAGCACGTTTCAGTCGGTCTGGAGCACGGTGTATCAGGCCATCAACCGGGCCAACACGGTCATTGCTAGGGTGCCCGCCATCCCGATGGACGACGCGCTAAAAAACCGGTTTATTGCCGAGGCCAAATTCATGCGGGGTTTCTACTACTTCACACTGGTGCGGCTGTTTGGCGGCGTGCCGCTGCAACTCACCGAAACCACCTCGCTCGACAACCTGAACGTAGCGCGGGCATCCGTCGATGATGTGTATAAGCAGGTGGTTCAGGACTTTACGGAAGCCGAAGCCGTGTTGCCAACCACCTACAGCGGTGCCGACCGGGGCCGGGCTACGCAGGGCGCCGCCAAGGCGTTTCTGGCCAAAGTGTACCTTACCCGGCAGGATTGGCCCCGCGCCGCGGCCAAAGCCAAGGAGGTAATCGACCTGGGTGTATACGATCTGTGGGCTACCTTCGGTGAAGCGTTTCTGATCGCCAACAAAAACGGCAAAGAAGCTGTCTTCGAGATGCAGGCACTCGGTGGCGGCGTAGGCGAAGGCAGTTGGATGCAGGGCTACATGCGCCCCAATTTCGACCGAGTCAACGGCGTAGCGGGTTTTGGCGATGACCCCGCCACGGAAAACCTGTACAAAACATACAGCGCCGCCGACAAACGCCGCGACGTCACCATCAAGCTGTATTCGGCCACGACAAACCCGGCGGCGCCCGCCAGCGTGCTCTTTCCTGGGTACGTTTACAAATACCTCGACCCGTCGGCCACGGCCAACGGCGAAGGCAGCAACAACTTCCCCATCATCCGCTACGCCGACGTGCTGCTGATGTATGCCGAAGCGCTGAACGAGCAGGGCGCGGGCAATGCCGAGGCCTATGCAGCCCTTAACCGGATTCGCCGCCGGGCCGGGCTAGCCGATCTGTCGGGACTGACGCAGGCGGATTTCCGCGAGGCCGTACTGCTGGAACGGCGCCTCGAACTGGCTTTCGAGGGGCACCGGTGGTATGATCTGGTCCGGACCAAACGGCTCATCAGCGCCATGAAAGCCCAGAACCCCAGCATTCTGGTCGAAGACCGGCACTACCTGCTGCCCATTCCCCAAACCGAACGCGACGTCAACCCCGCCCTGACCCAGAACCCGGGTTATTAATCGCGACTGACGGGCGCACGTACCCACGGATTGATTCATGAAACGCCGGACTTTTCTACAAACCACCCTCGCCTTGGCGCCGTATGGTGCCGGGGCAGTTGGTCCTTTCACGCACCAACCCACCGATAACGCGGTGGTTTTCAACGCGGGCGTGGGCGGCAACAACACCGTCGACCTGCTCGCACGCATCGATGCCGACTGTCTGGCGCAACACCCCGAGCTGACCATCCTGATGATTGGCACCAACGATGTCAACAGTCGGAAGCACGTACCTATCGGCGCCTACGGGCAAAACCTACGGCAGCTCTGCACCAAACTCAAAGCCGCCCGCAGCGAGGTCGTGCTGATGACCATTTTGCCGGTATACGAACCTTACCTGATGACACGCCACGACCCCAATTTTTACAAGCCCGAAGGACACCCCGCCCGCACAAAGCAGCTAAACCAGCTGATCCGCGACACGGCCACGTCGTTTGGGTTGCCCTGCCTCGATATGCACCGTGTCTTTGCCACAGTGGGCAACATCGGCCTCGACCGGAGCAGCCTGCTGAAGAACGAGGCCAACAGCGGCAAAACCGACGGCGTTCATCCTACCCCCGACGGCTACCGGCTCATGGCCGTTACAGTGTACACCTTCCTGACCCAACGGCAATTGCTCAGAAACCGAATCGTGTGCTTCGGCGACAGCATCACCAAAGGCGATGCCGACGACCAAACGTACCCAGCCTACCTACAGCGGCTGATTGCCGGGTAGGCGGCCGCTCTCTTTTCGTTTTGACTCTAAACTCAATCGTATGATTTCCTTATCGCGTAAGCGTTTTCTTCTGGCGGCCTTCTACAGTTTGTCTATGAGCCATATACGGGCGCAACCGGCTGTTCGGCAGGCCGATGTCATCATCTACGGCGGCACCTCGGCGGCGGTCACGGCAGCGGTGCAGGTGAAAAAGATGGGCAAAACGGTCATCATCGTTTCGCCCGACAAACACCTCGGCGGGCTGTCGGCGGGCGGGCTGGGCTTCACAGATACGGGCAATAAGGAAGTAATCGGCGGGCTGTCGCGCCAGTTTTACCAGCGGCTGTATACGCACTACCAAAACGCCGACTCGTGGAGATGGCAAAAGCCAGGTGAGTATGGCAACAAAGGGCAGGGAACCCCCGCCATCGACGGCACCAACCGGACGATGTGGATCTTCGAACCCCACGCGGCCGAGCGTGTCTTTGAGGATTTTGTCCGGGAAAACAAACTCACCATCTACCGCGACGAATGGCTCGACCGAGCCGCGACAGGTATATCTAAAAAAGGCAACGCCATCCAGTCGTTCCGCACGCTGAGCGGCCACGAATACCGGGGTAAGATGTTTATCGACGCCACCTATGAAGGCGACCTGATGGCAGCCGCGGGCGTAGGCTACCACGTCGGGCGCGAGGCCAACAGCG
The DNA here is from genome assembly GCF_041321105.1 of Fibrella musci. Classification (NCBI taxonomy): domain Bacteria; kingdom Pseudomonadati; phylum Bacteroidota; class Cytophagia; order Cytophagales; family Spirosomataceae; genus Fibrella; species Fibrella musci. The sequence continues at coordinate 96,406 of NZ_JBGGWD010000003.1, forward strand.
TCTACGGCGAAGAGCACAACGGCATTGAAACCGAGGTGTTTCACCACCGCCACCATTTCATGATGAACATCAGCCCGTATAAAATCGCGGGTGACCCCACGAGCGGCCTGCTGCCCGAAGTGTCGGCAGACCCACCGGGCGAAAAAGGCGCAGGCGACAAGCGCATTCAGGCGTATTGCTTCCGGATGTGCCTCAGCAATCACCCCGACAACCGCATTCCTTTTCCGAAACCAGACGGCTACGACCCGGCCCGTTACGAACTACTGACGCGGGTGTTTGCATCGGGCTGGCGCGAGACATTTGCCAAGTATGACCCCATTCCGAACCGTAAAACCGACACCAACAACCACGGGCCATTCAGCACGGATTACATCGGCAAAAACTACGATTACCCCGAGGCCACCTACGAACGCCGCCGCGCCATCATCCGCGATCATGAACGGTACCAGAAGGGGCTGATGTATTTTCTGCAAAACGACCCACACGTACCTGCCGATGTGCACGAAGCCATGCAACAATGGGGCCTGCCGAAAGACGAGTTTACCGACAACGGCGGCTGGCCGCACCAGCTTTACATCCGCGAAGCCCGGCGCATGCTGGGTACGTTCGTGATGAAAGAAGCCGACGCGTTGGGCAAAACGCAGGTACCCAACCCCATCGGGATGGGCTCTTACACACTCGATGCACATCAGGCGCAGCGGTACGTAAAAGCCGACGGGTACGTGCAGAACGAAGGCGACATCGGCGTGCACCCCGACAAGCCCTATTCCATCGCTTACGGGTCGATTCTGCCTAAAGAAGCTGAATGCAGCAACCTGCTAGTGCCGGTTTGCGTGTCGGCCAGCCATATCGCCTACGGGTCGATCCGGATGGAGCCGGTCTTCATGATTCTGGGGCAGTCGGCAGCCACGGCGGCGGTGCTGTCTATCGACAACAAAGTGTCGCCGCAGCGCCTGCCATACGACAAGCTGAAAGCCGTTTTACTCAAAGACGGTCAACGTCTGACGAATTAGTTGTCATTAGATAGGTGGTGTCAGGTTGGGACGGTCTGACGTTCCGGGCTGACACCACGCTCCCATCCGGCAGCCTAACTTTTGGCCGTTATCGCTTTCTATTCGTCGGGCTGCACCTATTTTTGGTCAGCAGACAAACAGAACAACGATTCAACGGATGTGAACATGGCTTTTTCGGACAAACTCAAGCAGCTTTTCGGCCTCGGGGCACCACCCGCCGCTACCCCACCAATGCCCGACGAGCCTGTCAACCGGCCCCGGGCCACACCGCCGCCCGCTCCTGCGACCACATCGGCCCCCAAACCGCCCCCGGCCCCACAGCGCCGCGAGGAACTGTTCCGGTTTCTGATCGAAAAGCTGACGCCCTACGCCAACGAAACCGATAACGCACCGCTGGGCCTGCGACTCTGGGTACGTTGCCCCACGCCCGACGAGGTGCAGCTCATGCAGGTCGTGCTGTATGCCAATCAGCCGGGCCGCTTTCAGGAAGAACTGAGCCGCCACCTGGCCAACCACTACATTGCGCTGGCCCCCAACTGGCTCTTCGAATGGCAACTGGTCACCGACGAACTCCCCGCCGACTGTACCTATCATCAGGGTAATTTTGGGCTGATGGTCGTATTCAAACCCGTAGCGACGGCGGTGCATCCTACCCAGCTTCGGCTACGCGCCCTCACGGGCCAAACCGCCGAGACCGATTACCTGCTCGATCCCTCGCAGAAACTAACGTATTGCGTAGGGCGAGGGGCCACCGTTGAGACCGCATCGGGGCGCATCCGAACCAACGACATTGTGTTCGTCGATCCCGAAGAGCCCGCCTTCGACCCGCGCCGGGGCGAGGTCAATCAGGTGGTGAGCCGCCAGCACGCCACCATCAAATTCGACGAGACCGCGCGCCGTTACCGCCTCTACGTCGACCCCGGCGGGCTACCCACCAACGGCAACAAAACCAAGATTCTGCATGCCAACGATACCCTCGAACGGGCCGATATGCCCGGCGTCGGCTACCTGCTCGTCCCCGGCGATCAAATCGAACTCGGCGGCGAAGTCAAACTACTGGTAGAGTAATCTCATAGTAGCCGTCAGGCATCCCCCCTCCCCTTCCTTTAAGGGGAGGGGCAGGGGGTGGGGTGGTCCTCACCGCACATCGGCGTACCAGCGCTTTAGTTTGGCGGGCGGGTAGCCAATGCCCCACAGAAAGCCGATGGTCAGGTAGATGGCGTTGGCTTTCCAGAAACCCCACTTCGCCACACGCCGGTCCGACGATTCGACCAGCCGGCTTACCTGCCGCACGCGCCCGTACCGCACCAGCTTGAGCAGCAGATCGGCCTCCTCCATAATAGGCATATCGTCGGCGTAGCCCCCGATGGCCAGGAACTGCGCACGGCGGCAAAAGATGGCCTGATCGCCGAAGAGCAACCGTGCCCCACGAAAGAAAAACAGGTGCGGCCTGAACAGCAGCGGGGCGTAGTAGGTTTTCAGGAAATTGTGCAACGACGTCAGCCAGCGGGTTTGCGTGGGGCCACGCATGATGGAGATGAAGCCGCCCGCCGCCACTTTTGGGCAAGCTAGCGTCTGTCCAATCACGTCCAGCGCATCGTCGGGCAACGTAGTGTCGGCGTGCAGGAAACAGAGTAAATCGCCCTGCGCGCGCTGCGCCGCCTGGTTCATCTGCGTAGCTCGCCCCAACCGGTCGCAGCAAAGCAGGTGCAGGTTGGGCCAATCAGCCTGGGCCGCATGGACAAGCGCCAGTGTCTGGTCGGTGCTCCCCCCGTCGGCTACCCACACATCGACGGGCTCGGGGCAGAGTTGGCGCACTAAACGCAGGGTGCGGGGCAAATCGGCCGCCTCATTAAGCGTAGGAATGATAATCGATACAGACACCATGTTTCAATTTATACCGGGCGTGTTGCTTAAACAGCTGTACACACGCAGTAGCTTACAAAACACGCCAACGGGCTTTACGTTCACCCTTAAAAACCGACTGGCCGACGCCCAGTTTACCGGCCTGCAACGCGCCCGTATCGACGGCATCGACTACCCAGCCGATACGTTCCAGCTCATTCCCGATACGGGTGAGGCCGTCCCGGTTGCCGCCATTACCCCAGCTCAACCCCTCCCCTTTCCACTGCGCAAATCGGTGCGGGTGGTGGCGCAGGCCGCTCAGCTGTCGCCCGGCAGGCATCAACTCGAAATCACGCTGCACACCAAACCGTTCGGCACCATTACGCTGCGCGTCGACGACGAATTACAGCCCGGCCTCTTTGGCGAGACCGACGCGCCGACCGCCCCCGCAACGCTGGGCATTCCCCGGCAGGCCGACGATTACACGCCCGATGCGGTCGCCGAGCGGCAACGATTCCTGGCGGAACGTACCCAGACACAGCCGCAGCACCTGTTCAAGGCATCGTTTGTGCCCGACACCGTGCGGCGGAACATCGAAAATTTTGTTGGCGTTGCGCAGGTGCCCATCGGGCTGGCCGGGCCGTTGCGCGTGAACGGCGAATTCGCCCAGGGCGACTTCCTGATTCCGATGGCGACAACCGAAGGCACCCTGGTGGCAAGCTACAACCGGGGCATCAAGCTCATCAACGGCAGCGGCGGCGTTACCTGCACCGTTCAGGACGACGCCATGCAACGGGCACCCGTCTTCGAGTTTGCCAACGCCCGCGCCGCCCGCGACTTTGTGCGCTGGATCGAAGCGCGGCAGCCCCAACTAGCCGCCGAAGCCCAGACGACGTCCAGCTACGCCAAACTCCGCTACGTAGATACGTACCTGAACGGCAAACTGGCGTTTCTGCGCTTTGGCTACACCACCGGTGATGCGGCGGGCCAGAATATGGTGACGAAAGCTACGCTCGCGGCCTGCAACTACATTCTGGAGCAGTACCCCGAAGGCCAGATTCAGCACTTTTTTCTGGAATCGAACATGGCAACCGACAAGAAGCCGTCGCAGATCAACGTGCTGCGGACACGCGGCAAACGGGTTACGGCGGAGATCACGATCCCGCGTGCTTTATTGATCCGGGAGTTACAGGTTGAACCGGAGCAGCTCCACCGGCACGCCCGCGTGGGGCAGGTGGGTGCGTGGCTGGCTGGCACCAACAACAACGGCCTGCACTCGGTCAACGGGCTGGCGGCGCTGTTTATCGCCACGGGTCAGGATGTGGCGTGTCTGGCCGAATCATCGGCGGCCATCGCCTATTCCGAGATTCTGTCCAACGGCGATCTGTATGGGTCGGTAACCTTGCCCTCGCTGATTGTGGCCACGCACGGTGGCGGTACGGGGCTGCCCACTCAGCGCGAATGCCTCGAACTGATGGACTGCTACGGACCGGGGCAGGTCATGAAATTCGCCGAAATCGTGGCGGGTGTCGTCGCAGCAGGCGAGCTATCGCTAGCCGCCGCCATCTCCTCCCTCGACTGGGTGTCGAGCCATGAGGTGAAGAGGAATGAATGATGTATGATGTATGATGTATGATGTATGATGTATGATGTATGATGTATGATGAATAATGTACGATGCACAATGTACAATAGGCCTTGCGGCGGATCGCTAACGCCAGAGTAAGACGCGTCAGCCATTGTACATTGTACATTGTACATCGTACATTATTCATTAAAAATTACCCGCGCCGAGGTTACGGAAGGCCCAGGGGATACCGGCCAGAATAAGGGCGAGGCCGATGCCGTAGAAGATGCCCACGAGGCGGTGCTTCTGCGTGTCGTTGGTGGCGCGTTTCGAGCGCGAGTAGCCGACCGTGATCAGCGCGATGGCCAGCAGCATGATGGTGATGTGCTCGACTGAGTAAAACCGTACGATGCGGTCACTCATGCCGTCGAAGTTGACTTTAGGGCTGATGAAGTACAGAATCAGGCCCAATACCAGTTGGAGGTGAACGGAAATGAGGGTAAACAGGTACAATTTCCGGTTGCCGTCGGTAAACGACTGATTCCCCATCCAGCGGCTTACCGATACAAAAACGGCCGCCACCAACAGCAGCAGGGCTACCCAGCGAAGCCCGGAATGGGCGTGAACTAATCCAGAATACATGGTGTAATGTGAGCTAATGTGAACTGGGTGCAAAGAAACGACAATGATTCTCTACAACATCACAATGAACGTCGATCTGCGGATTGAACGGGAGTTTTTACGCTGGATGAAAGACGTACACGTACCCGACGTCATGAATACGGGCCTGCCCATCAACAACAACGTACTGAAGCTGCTCACCGAAATCGACAATGGCGGCGCAACCTACACCTTCCAGTACTGGTTTCAGACGATGGAAGACTTCCTGACTTACCAGAGCCGCTACCAGCCCGCCCTGCAACAACAAGTCGCCGACCGCTACACCAACCGCTACACCTCCTTTCGTACGCTACTGGAGGAAGTGTAAAGTAGGTTCAATGTCCAATGTCCAAGGTTCAAAGTTGGCTGGCGCGTACTACTCTGGTGCCAGCCAACTTTGAACTTTGAACCTTGGACATTGAACTTTAGATTACCTCAAATAGACCCCTTCCCGCTCTTTGTCACTCAGGATCACTTCGATGTGTTCGTTGAGCGTTGTGGCCAGTTCGAGGCCAATGAAATCGGCGGCAATGGGGTAGCGCGGGTGGTTCCGGTTGACCAGCACCGCCACCTGAATTTTCCGAACCGGCACCGACAGGAACGGTTGCAGGCTGAAGGCCAGCGTCCGGCCTGAGTAGAGCACGTCGTCAATCAGCACCACTACTTTATTGCTGTAATCCGCTACCGGGTCGGGCAGGGTCATCTCGGGTTGTGTCGTCTGCGTTTTATCGATCGTCAGTTGCACCAGCGATACCGCAAAGGGGGCAATCTGCCGGAGTTCTTCGGCCAGCCGCCGGGCCAGTTCGTAGCCTTCGCCCGCGACGCCCGCCAACACCAGCGCCTTCTCGTCAAAATTGGTTTCGTAAAGCTGACTGGCAATACGCCGGATTTTCTGTTGAATCTGCGTCGCGGTCAGAATAGGAGTCACTGCCATACAAAGGATAGGCCAAAAGCCAGAATTAAGCTGCAATTGTACTATAAAGACGCTGGATTTCGCCCCTACGATCAGGATATCGATTGTATTCGCCGATTATCACATGTTTTCATATGTTACCATCGCCGCTAATTGGTAATAGGATTCTGGCACAGTTTTCGCCTACTAGCTAGTCAGTACATCACCATTCACTTCCTAGTCAATACAGTTTTCCAAAGCGTTTATGAAGTCGTATTGTCTATGGCTCATCAGTTGTCTGCTCTGGGTTAGTATGTCGTGTTTTTCGTCGGAAGCCAACCCGACACAGGCGATCGGCGACTCAATGCGGCTGGGCGAAGCCAATCGGTTGGCCTCTTATTTTGACGCAAATCTTGAGTTACGCATTGATCCGTTTGGGGTTGATTACCCGTCGGTTCGGGCCAGTCAGGCGGAGTTAATCATGCGGTCGTTTTTCAAAAAATACCCGCCCCGCCATTTCCAACCGTCAGATCAGGGGCTAACTCCTCACCTGCGGTATACCACCGGCACCTATTGGTCTGGCTCACAAGCGTTTCGCGTCAATGTGCTGATGCGCCAAACAGCTCCAGGCAAATACCGCATTCATTCCATTCAGGTCAACGAGTAGGTCTGTAGTAAGGCCCCCGACCTGATGTAAAACCCAAGCTTGTGGCTATGACGCAAAAAAAAGTTGCTGACAATGAACCTTCTATTATGCTCATCGTCAGCAACTTACTAATTAATTTGGTTCTTACCGGATATCAAGCAGCTCAATCGTTTTCACCTGCTGCGTAGCACCCCAGCCGCATTGCAGTGTGGTGGTTTGGCCCGTTTCACGATACCGGATTGTCACGTCTTTGCTACCCATCCAGTAGCCATTGCCCGATGCGGCCACCTCGGCCTGAATTAGCCGATCCATCAACGGGCGGGTAGCTGGCGTCGGCAGGCGGATGTAGGTACGTGAGTCAGAGGAGGTACCATCCGTCATGAGCCATAGGTGTGCATTACACCCATCAACGGGCAGGTTGTCGCCACGCAGAGTAGCGCTACTTTCCAGCACGTCGCCTCCCTCCGGGTTGAGTGTCGTCTTATTGGTACAGCTCAACAGCGATGTCAGGAGAAATACAAAGATCCAGCGAGTCATAGCCATGTGTTGATTTTCGTATAAGACCCACGCCGCCCACAAAAGGTTGGACCGTCCAGTTTCTTCCGTCAGGCTTCCACAAAATCGAGGTCTTTGGCAAAGGTTTCTTCCATACGACTCAGCGACCAGAACGCCAGCGCGAAAATGACAGCGCCTAGCACGCCCGCCGCGCCCAACGTACCCAGGCCTGGTTTCATGGCCTTGAACGCCAGCGTCATCGGGATCAGCATACCCCGCACAATACTCGGCACCGAGGTCGTGGCGGTGGCGCGTAGGTTAGTGCCGTATTGCTCGGCCACCATCGTCAGATACATGGCAATATACCCCGTGCAAAAACCGAGCAGCGCCATCACGACATACAACGTACCTGGCGTCTTAAGCCCGCCAAACAGGTAGATGCCGCAGAGTGTCAGACTGGTTAACAACAGGCCAGTTACGGCTCGTTTGCGCGACCGAAGCCATTGGCTGATTGGCCCCGACAACAGATCGCCCACGGCCAGCCCCACGTAGAGCAGCATTACGCACCGCCCCGGATCAATCGTTGTGCCAATCGCCATCGCTTCGCCAAATTCGTTGGCAAAGGTGGCCAGAATACCCACCACAAACCAGGTCGGTAGCCCCAACGCCACGCAACGCAAGTATTTGACGGCCTGCCGTCTGCTGCTGAAAAAATGCAGAAAATTACCCCGATCGACTTCGTGGCGCTCCTGCTTCAGATTAGTAAACAGGCCCGATTCAAACACGCTGACCCGCAGTAGCAGGAGCAGTAGACCCATGATGCCGCCCACAAAAAATGCCGTTTGCCAATCGAACAAACTGTTGATGATGTAGGCCATCCCGGCGCCCAGATAGCCCGTCCCGGCCACTACCGACGTACCAAACCCGCGAATCGCCTTGGGCAGAATCTCAGACACCAGCACCATCGCCGCGCCAATCTCGCCCGACAGCCCCACACCCGCCACAAACCGCATCAGCGCGTAATAATCGGTGGGTGCCATAAACCGAACGACCGGCACAAATCCGCAGGCAATGTTAGCCAGCGAGTACATGATGATCGAGCCGAACAGCACCGACATCCGCCCCCGCCGGTCGCCGACAATGCCCCACAGGATACCGCCAACAAGCAGCCCCGCCTGCTGACAATTGAGGATGAATGCGCCCACGCTCGATACGTCGGCTTTGCTCAACGCCAGCGATTGCAGGCTAGGTACCCGCACAATGCTGAAAATGAGCATGTCGTACACGTCGACAAAGAACCCAAGCGCCGACACAATCACGGGCAGCGAAAACAAGGTAACGTAGGGGCGCTGAGGCATTTTTACCAGCTAATGAATGGTGCTATACGGATGAAAATGTACAATGAATAATGTACGATGTACAATGGCTGGCGCGTCTTACTCTGACGTTAGCGATCCGCCGCAAGGCCCATTGTACATTATTCATTCCTCCCCCCTACTCTTCCAGGAAATCCATCTCCTTACCGTGGGTTTCGGGAATGGTCAGCACGCTGTAGATGCCGATGGCAAAGGCGATGACGCCCACGATAGCCCCTGCCGTGATGACGCCCTGGGTAGGCTTTACGGTCTGGTAGAGCGTGGTCATCGGGAAAACAAGCCCGCGCACCATGTTGGGTACGGTGGTGGCAGCCGTGGCACGCAGGTTCGTACCAAACTGTTCGGCCCCGATGGTTACGAACATCGCCCAATAACCAATACCGAAGCCCAGCGCCAGACACGCCATGTAGAGCGCCGTGTCGGACTGTAGCCCGCCGAACAGATACACCACGCTGGCGGCCAGCGTAAAGAGCATCAGACCGAGAACGGCCTTCCGGCGCGACGCCAGCGCCTGACTAATGAATCCGCTCGCCAGATCGCCCGTCGACAGGCCTACGTAACACCACATAATGGCCAGCCCCGGTTTCACTTCCTGCGTGATGCCGAGCGCCGTACCAAACTCGTTGGAGAACGTCGCCAGAATGCCGATCACAAACCAGGTGGGAATGCCCAGCCCGATGCATTTCATGTAGCGACTGAAGCGGTCGGCGTTGGTGAAAAAGGCGAAGAAATTCCCCTTGTTCACAGCGTGGTTCGCCGACACGTTTTTGTACATGCCCGATTCCACCACGCCAACGCGCAACAGCAGTAAGCCGATGCCCATGCCACCGCCGATGAAATAGGCGATGTTCCAGTCGAAAAGTTTGACGGTGAAATAGGCCACTACCGCTCCAAACAGGCCGATACCCGCCACCAGCGACGTACCTATGGCCCGCAGCCGCGTGGGCAACACCTCGCTGACGAGCGTGATACCCGCGCCCAATTCGCCGGCCAGCCCCACACCCGCCACAAACCGCATCAGCGCGTAGTAGGTGACTTTGTCCATGAAGGTGATCGACGGGATAAAGCCGCAGGCAATGTTGGCCAGCGAATAGGTGATAATCGAACCAAACAACACCGACAGCCGGCCGCGCTTATCGCCCAGAATCCCCCATAGAATGCCGCCCAGCAGGAGGCCAATCATCTGCCAGTTGAAAATGAGCGTGCCGTCGGTCGAAATCTGCTCGGCGGTCAGGCCCAGCGATTGCAGGCTGGGCACCCGCACGATGCCGAAGAGTAGTAAATCGTAGATATCGACAAAGTAGCCCAGGGCGGCCACAATAACGGGTAGGCTGAACAAGCCCGTTGTCTGTACAGATTTAGAGGTAAGGGAGGATTGCATAGGGCAAGTTTACAAAGGAAAGGCCTTTTCTGGTAGACAGACAAGTAAGAAGCCCATTAACCCGCAAGGCGCACCGAACCAATCGGTTGAACGCTCACCGTATAAGCCACCCGCAGCGTCACAATTTTTAGCAGCAGACGCCCCACCATGATGGTCTGTTGCACCACCACCATCAGCAAAATCAGCGGCCAGTTGCGCATCGGGAGCAGGTCGTCGATCAGCAGGTACAGGCCCATCAGCCCTGCCACCAGGGCCACCAGCAGCAGGTAGCGGCCAAACGTAGCCCGCAGGTGGCTCAGCACAAACCGACCTGCCTGCCCAAATGCCCGGAAGGCACCCTGCTCGTCGGTGCGGAACATATGCACCTTGGCGTAGTCGGCGATGCACCAGATAAGCAACGTACCCAGCCCGCCCACGGCAAACCCGCCGAAGCCGAGCCAGAACAGCCCCCGCTCGGTGAGCGAATCGGAAAAGGCCGTAGCCAGCAAAATGCCGATCAGGAAAGGCACCAGAAACACAGCCATCGTAAACAGCGCCGTCACGCCCAGCAGCCGAACGTACCTGGCCAGGTAGTGCGTCCCCGCCTGCCAGAACGACGGCAGCGGTATTGGCGCCGTTAGCTGAAAGCTGTACATCAGCCCGCCCGAAGCCCAGGTCCAGACCAGTACAAACAGCAGTGATGTAAGCACCCCAGCCCGCAGGGCCGGGCTAATGGCCTTTTCGTTATGCTGCATGAAGTCGCTGAAAACGGTGTAGTCGAAGCCAGCGAGCAACTGCAACGGTGCCCGTGAGCTACCGGCCACCTCGTTCAGGCTTACAAACAGGGCATACGTACCCGGTAGAGCCAGCAACAAAGCAATGCCGTAGAGAAGTAGCCAGATGCGGGGCGCAGGAAGACGGAACATAGCGTACTGATGAAATAGGAATTATGGAGTATGAATTGGCTTCGCTAGCCAAAGTCGCGTCAAGGGTGGGGCTTTGTAATTCGCAGTTTTTTAGGAAAGCGATCAAGGGTAGGTCGGTCAAGTCATGTTCCATATTTCATAGCTCATAATTTGTTTTTACGCCATCATCAGCCATTCGAGCCAGAACAGAAATTTGGCGGCAAATTTGGCGGCAGGGGCCGATGAGGGCTTTAACGTGAGGCTGTTGTTCGTAAAATCGGTATCCATATACAGCTTCTGCTTTGGGTCGACTTCGGCCCATTCGATGCGCCCTTTGCCCGACACCGCGAAAGTGTGGGTACGCGCCTTTCCATCCCAGCGCAGGGTCTGTTCCTTGCCGTCGGCGAAGTGAACCAGCAGTTCAACGGGCAGTTGCATGTCGCCCAGCCGATCGACGCGCACCGTTGGCGAGCTACCGTTGCGGATATTGGCCAGCTTGTAGTCGCAAACCTGATCGCCGAAGAGCACCTGATCAAAAAACCAGTTCATGTCGGGGCCATAGGTAGCGCCCAGCCGCCGCGGTACCAGTTCATTCACCACGTCGATGAAGCTCTGCGCATTGGGGTGTTTGAATCGCCAGCGCAGAAAGTACGTCTGCATGATCTCGTCCATGAGCGGGCGGCCCACCAGCCCCTCCAGCGTGCGCAGCCAGGTGGCCGTTTTCTGGTACGTCAGTGCGCCGTAATAGCCCGCCGGTAGCTGCCACACATTGCCATAGGCCGGACCAATCGCCGGATTATCGAGATGAGCGTACCCATCGCGCGACGCTTCCAGATCGCCCATCCGGAACCCGAACCAGTCGATCTGACTTTGGCGCGGGCCGTACCATTCGTCCATGATCCGGCCCTCGTAATACTGATTGAAACCCTCATCGAGCCAGGCCTCTTCAAACTCATTACTGGCCAGCAGTTGCATAAAATACTGGTGGCCAAACTCGTGCACCGTAACCAGTTCCGGAAAACGCGCCCCGTCGGGCAGGCCCCAGCTCGTGCCGGCCGTGATGAACGTGGGGTATTCCATACCGGCGGCTCCGGAGGCGTGCAGGGGCGGGTCCACGATCGTCAGCGTGTTATAGGGATACGTACCCAGGTGTCGGTCGAAATAGGTCAGCGCCGTTTTGGCGGCGTCGACGTGGCGTTGGGCCTGCGCGCTGTGTTCGGGTTGCATCAACAGCCGGATACGTACCTGACGACCCGAACGCCCTGTCCAGGCATCGGTGACTACCTCGAAACGGGGCGAGGCCGTCCAGGCAAAATCGACCACATCAGTAGCCTGCCAGCGCTGGGTTTTGGTACCGTCGCGGTTCACGGTTTCGCGCAGCAACTGCCCCGTCGCGCCAATTTCCAGGTTCCTGGCGGTCGTAATCGACACGTCGTAATTGCCGTAGTCGGCGTAAAACTCCGAATGCGCGTGGAATTGGTGGCAGTTCCAGCCGCCCTGTGGGGAGCCTGTCCCGCTTTGGCCGGGTCTCCGAACGCCCGCCGCTTCGTAGACGGCAATCTTGGGAAACCACTGCCCAACCAGAAAGAAATCGCGGCTGAAACCCGTCCGGGCGAAGATCTTCGGCAGCTTGGCCTCGAAGGCCATATCGAGCACGATGGTCTCGCCAGGGCCAACGGGGCGGCTCAGCGGCACCCGCATCACCGTCTGGTCGTCTGAATTGAAGTCATCAGGCTGAGCAAAGCGCATCGCGCCCGTCAGGCGTTCGCCGGTGCGGCGGTCGGTCAGGGCCGTCACCTTCGTCCAGCCATAGTTGGCGCGCTCCGATTTGTCCATCTGATCGCCCCGTAGCTGCCCGCCCGATTCGCGCATAAACGTCGACTTTTCGTCGCGAAATGCATTGAGGTACAGATGAAACCAGAGTTCACTGATTCGGTCGGTCGAGGTGTTGCGCCAGGTCAGCGTCTGCCGCCCGTCGAGGCGTTTGGTTGCCGAATTGAGCCGCACATCGATTTGGTAACTGGCAATACGCGGACTCAGTGGAGCATCGGCCCGGACCAGTCCAGACCACAGGCAGAAAGGCAACAGAAGCAAGTACAGGCGAGGCATCGGTTCGGTATTTTTGCGGCTAAAAGTAAAACTTTGTCCGTTCTGGCCAATTCTTCCATGACAAACGCCCAACTGACCTGGCTCGGAAAATTATTGCTCAACCTGCTGGGCCTGGCCGTCGCCATCTGGGTTGTATACCGGGCCGGGCTGGCCATCCTGAAGTTATTCCTCTACCGCTCCCTGGCAACCAATCCGCTGTATGGCTTTCTGGTGCATGATCTGATCATCATCATCATCGGACTTATTGCCATCTGGTGCTGTTTCCGGCTTGTGGAAAACCTCTACAAGCTGGCCATCAACCCGCCGCGCAACGCCTGAAAGGCCGTGGCCTGTCGCTCATTCCGTCGTACCTTTGCGGAGCAATTTGAGCCTGCCGTCCGTTGAATTCCGCTTCCCCCATCAACCAACGCCTTGAACTGGCGCATAGCTACGTCCTGCATACGAATCAGAATGTGTTTCTGACCGGTAAAGCGGGTACGGGCAAGACCACCTTTCTCCACCAGATCAAGCAGTTATCAGCCAAACGGCTGGTTGTCGTGGCCCCAACGGGCGTGGCGGCCATCAACGCGGGCGGCGTCACCATCCACTCCCTGTTTCAGCTTCCGTTCGGCCCCATTATTCCGGGGGCCAAACAGGAAAATCGTAAGTTTTCGCGCGAAAAAATTCGCCTGATCCGTACACTCGATCTGCTCGTTATCGACGAAATCAGCATGGTCCGGGCCGATGTGCTCGACGGTATCGATGAGGTGCTGCGGCGTTATCGCTACAGCCAGGAACCGTTTGGCGGCGTGCAACTGCTGCTCATCGGCGACATGCAGCAGTTGCCGCCCGTAATCCGCGACGACGACTGGGCGTTGCTCCGCCCCTACTACGAAACGGGTTATTTTTTCAGCAGCCACGCCCTGCGCGAAACGCCTTATGTATCGATCGAACTGACGCACATTTACCGGCAGGCCGACCGGCGTTTTATCAACCTGCTCAACGGCATTCGCGAGAAGACGATCACGGCCGAGGGTCTCACCGACCTCAACCAGCGCTACGTACCTGACTTTACTCCCGACGACCGCGAGGGCTACATCACGCTGGCCACCCACAACCAGACCGCCCAGCAGATCAACAGCCAGAAACTCGCCGACCTGACCACCCGCCTGCACACCTACGAAGCCGTCGTGACCGACGATTTTCCCGAGCCCATGTACCCAGCCGAGTTTTCGCTGGAGCTGAAGGTTGGGGCGCAGGTGATGTTTGTCAAAAACGATAGCTCGCCCGATAAGCAGTATTACAATGGTAAGATTGGTCAGATCGCCGAGTTGGGCTCCGACTACGTGAGCGTGAAATGCGCGGGCGAGTTTGTACCCATCGTGACCGGGCCGGTCGAGTGGCAGAACATCCGCTACAGCCTCGACGCCAAAACCGGCGAGATTCTGAGCGAAGTGATTGGTACGTTCACGCAGTATCCGCTGCGGTTAGCCTGGGCCATCACCATCCATAAAAGCCAGGGGCTCACCTTCGAGCGGGCCATCATCGACGCAGGCCGGGCCTTCGCGCATGGGCAGGTGTATGTGGCCCTTAGCCGCTGTAAAACCCTCGACGGCCTAGTGCTGCGCACGCCCATTCCGGCCAGCAGCATCAAAACCGAGGTCGATCTGGAGCGTTTTCACGAAGATGTACAGACCAAGACGCCCACCGAGCAACACCTGCACGATGCCAAACGGGCCAATCAGGAGCAGTTGCTGCACGACCTGTTTGCCTTCGAACGGGCGGCGTATCTGCTAAGCCGTGTGCGCAAAGTGGTCGACGAAAACGTCCGTACCCTGCCCGCCCCCTTGATCGAGCAGTTAAATGAACTCCAGACCACCCTGACCGACAAAGCGCGGGTGGTGGGGCATCGATTCCGAAAACAATTGCCCGACTACTTCGGTCAGGAACCACTGCCCGAAGCCAACACCGACCTGCAACCACGCATCCAGAAAGCGGGCGCTTATTTCAAGGCCCTGCTCGCCGATGAGTTGCTCCCGCTGGTATATGACGCGCCCACCGATACCGACAATAAGCAGGTACGTACCGATTTGCTCGAAGCCCTCGACGAACTGGAACGCGAACTGGCCACCAAGCTGGCCCTGTTTACGCGTTGCGCCGAGGGGTTCGACGCCCTGGCGTATTTGCAGGTACGTAACCAGGCCGAGCTGGCTTTCATGCCCAACCGTAAAAAGGTGGAGCGCGCCACGGCCACCAGCCAACCCGACAAGGCCTCCAAAGCAGGCGACCGCGGTAACCGGCCCAGCAGCCTGTATTTCGAACTGTTGAAATGGCGCAGCCGCATGGCCGAAGAGCACAACAGCCCGGCTTATTTTATTATGAGCCAGCAAACCGTGACGGACATTGCGACCAAACGCCCCGAAACCATGGAGGCGCTGACCAAGATCAAAGGCGTTGGTAAGGCTAAAGCCAAGCGCATCGGCGACGAGATACTGGCAATCATCGAACAAAACCCACCCGACGGCCGCCCGGCCGGACCACCGCCGCCTAAGGTCAATGTCTATGCCCGGGCGAGTGAAGCGCCCGCCAAAAAAGCGGCAAAGGCCGATAAGGAACCGGTGTATGAAGCAACGCTAAAGCTATTCCTGCTGGGTAAATCAATCGGTGCCATTGCCGAGCAACGTGGCGTCACGGAGCAGACGATCGAGAACCACCTCAGCCGCTGCATCAACCTCGGCCTGCTCCCCGTTGAAGCGGTGTTGAGTGCCGAAAAACTTGCCCTTATTTATAACACCCTCGGCCCTACCCGCCCCGCGAGCCTCACCGACGCTGTGCAGCAGCTGGATGGCCGTGTTAGCTATACTGACCTGCGTTTTGCTTACGCAGCGGTAGGTAGATAGTTACGGTAAATCACATTCAAAAAACAGTTACTTTATCACTTACCCAAGCCTCACAATGCTTTGTTAAATGACTGGCAGTCAAATCGTACAAAAACAGCATCATATAAGTAGAAATATTTGGTGGATTTCCTATAGATTTAGTAGTCAACAACTGGTTACGAAACATTTTTCATCTTTTGCAGGTAGCGGCTTGCGCACAAGCAGTTAGGGGCCTAGTTTTGAGTGCCTAACAGAACTTTTAACTACCATAAATCAGCTTCAATGAAGAAATTTTATGCATCCCTTTTTGCTGTCAGCCTGGCCCTGCTGACGTCGACGGGGGCCTTCAGTCAGCAGACAGCCGTTGATTTTTTCAATGAAGGCATCCAGAAGAGTAACGCGAAAGACTTTACGGGTGCGCTTCAGGCGTTCACTACTGCCATCATCATGAATCCCGAAAATGCCCCCAGTTATTACAACCGGGCATTGGCCAAAACGAGCCTTAACGACATACAAGGAGCCGTGTCGGATCTCGATCAGGCAATTGAGCTAAATCCGCAGGAAGCGAATGCGTATCTTTACCGGGGTATCAGCCGCTCAAAGCTGGAAGACAACCGGGGCGCCATGCAGGATTTCAACCGCGCCGTTGAGCTAAGCCCCAACGACGGTTTCCTGTATTACAACCGGGGCCTTTGCAAACTTCAGCTGGGTTACTCGGCAGCGGCGCTGAACGACTTTAACCGGGCGTCGTCGCTTTCACCCAACGATGCCAACATCCTGACGGCACGGGGTAACTGCAAGAATGGTCTGAGCGATTTCCGCGGGGCACTGGCCGATTTTGGTCTGGCGCTGGAAAAGTCACCAAACAAAACAACGGCCCTCGCCGGTCGGGGGTACTCGCGCTTCAAGCTGGAAGACTACAAAGGTGCACTGGCCGATTTCTCGCGGGCAATCGAGTTGGCTCCAACTGATGCCGACCTGTTCTACAAGCGTGGTCTGGTCAAAACCCGTATGGGTGAGTTCGACAATGCCGTTGTGGATTACAACAAAACACTTGAACTGAACCCCAATCACTTCAAGGCCTACTTCAGCCGGGGTTTCTGCCGCAGCCGCACAGGCAACGCTAAGGTGGCACTCGGCGACCTCGATAAGTCGATCGAAATGGATAACCGCTCGATCCAGGCCAAAGCCTATTACAGCGAGTTTATCACCCAAAACATGCTGCCTCTCTTCGCTACGGTGGTGCAGGAGCGGTATAAAGTGGCTGAACTCGGCGATGACCGGGCCGACGCTTACATTGTCCGGGGTATGCTTAAAAACGCCAACGGCGACAGCAAACCGGCCCTCCTCGACCTGAACCGCGCCGTCGAACTGAACCCAACGAGTGCCGAGTCGTACTTCATCCGGGGTATTATCCGCTCGTCGCTTGGCGACCAGAAAGGGGCCATGATCGACTGTAACAGCACGGTCCGGCTGAACCCACGCCATGCCGAAGCCTACTACCTGCGCGGTCTCATTCGCTACGATACCGGCGATGAAGTGAGCGGCTGCGCCGACCTGAGCCGTTCAGGCGAACTGGGTTATGTACAAGCCTACAAAATCATCACCGAACGGTGTAATAAGAGCGCACGTTAGCCTCAAGTTCCAATTGCAGAAGGCCCGGCTCATTCAGCGCCGGGCCTTTTTGTTTGATCAGATGAACTAGTCTTTCCTGGCGGGAACTGTGATCACCTTAGCCAGCAGACGAGCGAGTAGTAAGCCAATCAACAACCCAATCATATCGGCCAGCGCGTCTTGCCAATCGCCCGAACGACCAATCGGCATTACGGCCTGGTAGACTTCCGACAGTACGGCGTAGGCCACACCCCACGCTAGTGTGCGGCGCTCCGAGAGGCCCGCCCAGCGCCACAAAAACGCAAAGCCAGCGAAGATGATGGTGTGGACATTTTTGTCGCTTCCCCCGACGTCGGGAGCTACATCAGTGGGCAGGGATAAACCAGCAAAAATGGCAATCGACCAGGCAATGGCCGCGGCGCGCTGCCAACGAACATGGGCGACGAGCCACATAACCAGAAACGCAACAAAAACGACGGCTGCTGCTACTGCCTGATACCCGTTCAGGCCAAGGTAAGCCAGCATTGATTCGAGAGACTGCATTATATCCGTTGAAGCCGCCGTTCAGCAAGGGCCAGAAACAGCACGGCCAGGCAGACGAGATAGATAATATTGCGCGTATCGAGCAGCCCCCGTCCCAGCGCGCTGTACTGTTGGTCGAGGCTGAAGTATTCGAGCCAGTAGGCCAGATCGGTGGTACCGAACAGAGTACTCAGCGTGCTCAAGCCAGCGTACAACAGCAGGCAGGCCACCGCCCCGACTACAAACGCCACGACCTGATTGTCGTTGAGTGACGATGCCCACAGCCCCACCGCCACAAACACACCGGCCAGCAGCAGTAGCCCCACATACGACCCCGCCACCACGGCCAGATCGATTGTACCAACCGGGTTGCCGAGCTGATAAAGCGAATAGGCGTAGAGCAGCGTGGGAGCGATCGTCAAGGCTACCAGCAGCCAGTTGGCTCCGAATTTACCCAGCACAATCCCCCAGCGGCCCACGGGTTTGGTAAGCAGCCATTCGAGCGTACCGGCCCGTCGTTCGTCGGCAATGGAACGCATGGTAATGGCCGGGGCCAGCAACACCAGCACGTAGGGCGTCAGCACGAAAAACTGCCCCAGATCGGCGTACCCGTAGTCGAGCAGGTTGGTTTGCGGAAACACCCACAGCAGCAACCCCACCACCGTCAGGAACGTACCCATGATGATGTAGGCGATGGCTGACCCAAAAAATTGATTGATTTCTTTTCGGAAAATAGCTACCACATCAATCAAACGGATTGTCTTTACGACGACGCATAAAGAGCGACACAATTAATGTTACAATGGTACCGGCAAACGTCCACCAGAGTATGCTGATCAGGAAAGCGCCACCCGACGCCCCTTTTTTACGCTGCTGCGCTTCCAGTTCCCCCATCTGATCGTCGAATTTTTCGAGGGCTTCGTCGGGAACACCCTGCGCCTCCATGAAGTCGCGGGTTTGTTGCAACGTCTTTGCAATCAGGTTCGGGTCGATAAACGCCTGGTAAAACTGAGAAAACGTAGTATCGAGCAGGCCCATGATCGCAAACATCAGCGACCCCAGGCCAACGGCTTCGCCCACCGACAGGTATCCTTTGTTCAGGTTACGGAATTCGCGCAGTGCCAGCACCAGCCCCGTTACGATCACCACCCCATTGACCACGCCGAACACGGTGCCACCCATGCCGGAGTAGTAGCCCAGCGCGTACCGGATGGTAGTGATCAGAATTTCAACGAGGCCAACAAGGCCACCCCATTTCAGGGCTAATCGGGCAGTAGACGGTTTTTCTTCCATTAGTTCAGGGCGCTATAATCCTGCTTGCGAAATACCAGCGAAATAATCAGAATGGGCAGAATACCCAGCAGTGTTTTTTTGCCCAACATACTGAGCGGCAGCACGTCGGGCGTGGTAGCGGCAGTCTGCGCCAGTTGAGCTTTGTAGGCTTCTTCGCCAAACGTCTTCACGTAGTTGGCTTTGTCGTGCAGCTGAAACTGCGTCAGCTCATTGATGTAACGCGTAAACTCCGACGGATCGACCCAGGTCACGAAGGCATAGATGAGCCAGCCCGCCACCAGCGCCGCCACCGTGTTGACCACGTAGCAGATGGTGAGCCCTTCCCACATGTGCAGCAGCCCCTTGCCCACGTTTCGGCGATAATACCAAACGGCCGCGATCATCACGATCAGGTGAATCCCAAAGTCGAACGGGTATTTTTCGTAGACGTAGAGGGCCGTGATGCCCAGGGTGTGCAGCCCCAAAAAGAGCAGAAATGCCGCCAGACCGGCCCCCAGGCCAAACAGCAGCGGGACTCTCAGAAGTGGGTGATTGAAGTAGTTCATGGCAGAAAGCATCTGGCAATCGCTGACCAAACCACCAACCGGTGGCTAGCCAACGCCCGCCAGACGACGTTACAGGATTGTGGTGATTACCTTACCTGTGAGGGTCTTACCCAGGAAGGGTGAGTTTTTGGCGGGCGAGAGTGGCTTTTCGTATGTCCAGGTAGCCGTGGGATCAAACAGGGTCAGCGTGGCCGGTTGCCCCTCGGCAATAGAAACGGCGGGCAGCCCGAACACCCGGCGTGGCCCTACCGTGAAGCGATCGACCAACGTACCCAGAACGGACGTACCCGGTATGGACGTACCCGGTATGGATGTACCTGACTGTTGCTCGCTGGCCTTGGTGAGCAGGGCAGCAAAGGCCGTTTCCAGCCCCGTAATGCCAAACTCCGCCATATCAAATTCGATGTTCTTGCTCTCTTCGTCGTGGGGGTGGTGGTCCGTCACGATCAGGTCGATGGTGCCGTCAGTCAGCCCGGCCCAGAGCGCCGCCACATCATCGGCCGAGCGGAAAGGCGGGTTCACTTTCAGATTGGTATCAAACCCGGCCAGATCGGCGTCGGTAAACAGCAGTTGGTGGGCAGCTACGTCGCAACTCACGGGTAGGCCCTTCGCTTTGGCCTCCCGCACCAGCGCCACCGACTCCGCCGACGACAGACAGGCAAAGTGCAACATCGGCGCCGACGGAATTGTCGGCTGTCCGTCGAGCACGTAGGCCAGCAGCCGCAGGTCGCGGGCAATCAGCATCGCCTCGGCCATGGCGGGCAACCCTTTCAGGCCCAGCCGGGTGCTTTGTTCGCCTTCGTGCATCTGCCCGTAGCGCGTCAGCAGGGTGTCTTCGGGGCGGTTGATCAGCAGGCCACCAACCGGTTGCAGGTATTGCAGCGTTTTGAGCAGCAGGTCCGGGTTTTGCAACGGGTGGTCGCCATCCGTGAAGGCAATGGCCCCGGCCCGGTGCAGGTCGATCATGTCGGTGAAGTCCTCGCCTTTGGTCCCCTTCGTGATGGCCGCCGTCGGGTGCAGACGAGCCGGTTGCCCGTCGCCCATGCGCCGCACGTACCCAAGCGTATCTTTCGAGTCGACAACGGGGTACGTGTTGGGCAGTAGCACCACGTCGGTAAACCCACCGGCTGCCGCTGCTTTGGCCAGATCAGTGAGCGTTTCGCGGTGTTCATGGCCGGGGTCATTGGCGGCCGCCCGTCCATCGACCCAACCCGCCGATACGTGCAGATTGGCCCCTTCGATCAGCCGCGCCCCCTCGGGAACGGGCAACGATGAACCCGCCCCGGACGGATGCAACTGACGGATAAGGCCGTTTTCGAGGTGCAGGTCAACAACTTGATTATGGAGCGGCGAGGCCGCATCGACCACGCGGGCCGACCGGATGAGCAGGTGCATAGGCGTAAAAAAACGTCCAAAGTTCAACAGACAAGGAGCAACGTGCGAAACGCTGCGAACCTTCACCTTGAACGTTGAACGCTGAACGTGTTACGGGTTCTTATTGACCAACCAGATCTTTGTAGGCTTCGGCCGTCATCAGATCGTCGAGCGCGGTGCCTTCGGTTGGTTTCATGCGGATAATCCAACCCCGGCCATACGGATCGGTATTGACCAGCTCGGGGCTTTTTTCGGTTTCATCGTTGACTTCGAGCACCTCGCCGCTGATGGGCAGGAACAGGTCTGACACCGTTTTCACGGCTTCAACCGAACCGAAGATCTCGCCTTTTTCGAGCGATTGACCAACCGTCGTAATGTCTACGTACACGATGTCGCCCAGTTCATGCTGCGCGAAATCGGTGATGCCCACCGTGGCGGTGCCGTCGGCTTCCAGGCGAATCCACTCGTGGTCCTGGGTGTATTTGAGTTCGTCGGGGAACGTCATTGGTTTCGGTAATTACTGAGCCGCAAAAATAGGAGTATAAGTCTGGAAAGTCGTTATAAAAGTAGCGCCGGGTCGGGAAAGTGCACGGAATAGTGGCAACAGCCAGTGCCCACATTGCCCCGTCGACTTTCCAGACTTCGCGCTACTTTTGCCGCCGACTTTTCTCAACTAGTTCTCATGGACGTTCAGGTAGCGATTATTGGCGCGGGTTTCGCCGGTCTGGGTGCCGCCATCCGGCTTTCGCTGAGCGGGCGGCGCTCGTTTGTTGTGTTTGAACGGAGCAACGACGTGGGTGGAACCTGGCGCGACAACACGTACCCCGGCTGCGCCTGCGACGTACCCTCCCACCTCTACTCGTTTTCCTTTGCGCCCAATCCGGGCTGGTCGAAGGCCTATTCGCCCCAGGCCGAAATTCAGCAATACCTCCGCCACTGCGTCGACCGGTTCAACCTGCGCGATCAGATTCGCTTTCAGACCACCATCGTCGACAGTCGCTGGGACGAAGCCACCGCGCGCTGGCACCTCACCGACCAGCAGGGCAACCAGACCCGAGCGCGCGTGGTGGTGGCCGCCACCGGCCCCTTCACCCGCCCCAGCCTGCCGCAGCTACCCGGTCTGGGTACGTTCACGGGCACGGTTTTTCATTCGGCCCGCTGGAACCACGACTACGACCTGCGCGGCAAACGCGTGGCCGTGATCGGCACGGGTGCCAGTGCCATTCAGATCGTGCCGGCCATTGCCCCGCAGGTAGCGCAGCTTACGGTGTTTCAGCGCACGCCCCCCTACGTAATGCCCCGCAACAACCGAACGTACCCAGCCTGGCAACAACGGCTCTACCGCACGCTGCCCCTGGCTCAGCAGCTACACCGGAGCCTTATTTACTGGCTCAACGAAGCCAGCGGTCTGTCCTTTATGGGCAATGAGCTGTTCAATAAACTGGGCACAACCCTGGCCCGAAAGCACCTCGAAGCCCAGATCAGCAACCCCGACCTGCGCCGACGCCTGTGGCCGACCTACACGATGGGCTGCAAACGGGTACTGGTCTCCGACGACTATTACCCCGCCCTCACACGCCCCAACGTAACGCTGGAAACCAACCCGATCGACACCGTTACCCCCACGGGTATCCGCACGGTGGATTCGGCCGGACTAGCCAACGAACAGCCATTCGATGCCCTGATTTTCAGCACTGGCTTTCAGGTCGCCGACATTGCCGTGGGCCGGTTGCCCAATGGCCGCACGGCCTTTTCTTTCACCGGCCGCCACGGGCGCGACCTGCTCACCGAATGGGCGCAGACAGGCCCGCAGGCGTTATATGGCCTAACGGCGTCGGGATTCCCGAACCTGCTGTTTCTGCTGGGGCCCAACACCGGCCTGGGGCATACGTCGGTCATTCACATGATCGAGTCGCAGCTCAACTACCTGCTCGATTACCTGCAAACCCTCGAACAAACAGGCGCCGACGCTTTTCTGGACGTAAAACCCGACAGCCAACGTACCCACAACGACGCGCTTCAGCAGCAGTTGGCGGGCACAGTTTGGGCGTCGGGGTGCCGGAGCTGGTACATGGATGCCCAGGGCCGGAACACCACCCTCTGGCCTGCCCTCACGGTCACCTACCGCCAACGTACCCGGCGCATCAATCGGGCCGACTATATGCTGGAGCAGGCGCCGCAACCGCAGTCAGCCATACCCACTCCGTCGCTTGGCTAACAGGCTGGGGATGGCTTCACGATTTAGTCCATTTATTCTGAAAAATGGTTTCGATCAGGGTTAATTCGTTGTCGTGCATTGTCTTTTTCCGGCGGCCGAAATAAAGTATATTTTCCCAGACCGGTTCGCCTTCCCAGACAAGCTTAACATTCCCCTGTTCAATGGCTTCGAGGCACAAAAAATCGGGCACAATCGCAAAGCCCTGTCCATTGCTAAGGCAACGAATAATCGAACTGATATTCGGTACAATAAAATTGGGGCTAAAATCAGGGTGTTCAGAAAAATTACGCAGCCAGAAATTCTTCAGATGCTCCATATCCGCAGCCGTGCTGTACCAGATCTGTTTTTTCAGATAGTCGGCAATTTCGCGGGTATTCTTTTTTTGCATAATCTCCTTTATTGAACTCAACTCCGTTGATTTACCGGCGATTAGCACAATTCGCTCTTTTGAAAATGGATTGTACAAAATATCTTTTGACGTTCCTTTTTGAGGCGAAATAATAATATCCAGCAAGCCATTTTCCAGATCGTGTACCATCTGATGGTATTCGCCGAATTTAATAATCAGGTTAAAAGGCAAACTGGCCACATGTTCTTCCAACGTATACTGAAACGTTTCAAAGCACATACCCACGCTGATCGTTACGCGGTCGGCCTGTGATCGCTTGTGAAAATTCTGCTCGGCCATCTCCAGTTTTTTGAGCGACTCAACCACATAATTGTACAGGATCTTTCCTTTTTCCGTGGGGAGCATCCGGCGGGCCGACCGGTCAAATAATTTATAGCCGGTGTAGGCTTCCAGCGAGTTGAGGTGCAGGCTTACGCCCGGCTGAGAGATGAATAACTCTTTAGCCGCGGCCGATAACGTGCCGGTTTCGTAAATGGCTTTGAAGGTGCGAAACCACTCCAGATTCGATTGCATGACTATCAGTATTCTGATACAAAAGGCCAATTTAACTTATTTTGATGAACCAAAGCACGTCCTGACCTTTGTTGCCTCAATCAGCACAACGCGATCGACATGCTATTTACACCCTATGAATTGGCTGGCATTCACCTGAAAAACAGGATCGTCATGCCACCCATGACCCGCTCCCGGGCAGCCAGGGGCGGTGTCGCCACCAGCCTGATGGCCCAGTACTATGCGCAACGGGCCACAGCCGGTCTCATTATCTCGGAAGGCACCCAGATTAGCCAACAGGGGCAGGGTTATGCCTGGACACCGGGTATCTATACCCCCGAGCAGGTAGAAGGCTGGCGAAAGGTTACGACGGCGGTTCATGAAAACGGCGGCACGATCTTCGCGCAGTTGTGGCATGTGGGCCGCATCTCCCACACCTCGTTGCAGGAACACGGGCAGGCGCCCGTTGCTCCGTCGGCACTACTGGCCGAGGGCGTGAAGGTCTTCCTGGCCACCGACGGTTCCGACGATCCGACTTCGGGCACCGGCGAAATGGTGCCGCATTCGATGCCTCGGGCGCTTACGGTCGCCGACATCCAGCAGATTATCGCCGACTACGCCCAGGCTGCCCGAAATGCCATAGCGGCTGGCTTCGACGGGGTGGAACTGCACGGAGCCAATGGCTATCTCATCGAGCAGTTTATCGATTCGCAGACCAACCGCCGTACCGATCAGTATGGAGGTTCACTAGCAAACCGCCTTCGGTTTCTGGATGAGGTCGTTGTGGCAGTGACCGAAGCCATTGGCCCACACCGGGTTGGCGTGCGGCAGGCACCGCTCACAACCCTCATGGGTGCTGTCGACGATAACCCGGAAGAGACGTACATCGAAGCGGCCCGGCTGCTTAACAAGCGGGGCATCGCCTACATCCACATTGCCGAAGCCGACTGGGACAATGCGCCGCACATGCCCCTTCAGTTTAAAGAAGCGTATAGAGCTGCCTTTGCAGGTACGTTGATCTACTCCGGCAAATACTCGACCGAACGCGCCGACGACATGCTGCAAAGCGGACTGGCCGACCTCATTGGCTTTGGCCGCCCATTTATTGCCAACCCCGATTTGCCCTACCGACTGCAACATAACCTGCCGCTCAATTCGCCTATCCGGGAGCAATTCTTCGGCGGAAGCGTAGAAGGCTATACCGATTACCCGTTCTATACCAGCTGAATAAGCCATCTAATAGCCATGTGGGCGACTGAATGAGGGAACGTCCATCGGAACGCTATCGCATCAGGGCCTAGTAATCAGCGCCGCCCCTCGGGCTACTGGGAGGCAGGTCAATTGGAGACCAGCAACCTGCTGGCTGAGCCGGGTGATAACTGCCCGCCTGCTTCATAGTGAACGCCGGCCGCCGTTACCTGCACGTTGGCTGGAATATTCACCGCGTGGCGCAGACAAACCACATCCTGTGCCGTTGGCAGGCGGTTACCTTCCCAAACGCCGGGGTCAGTCCAGGAGCCGGGCCGAACGCTGCAATAGGCTACCTGCACGTAATAGGTGTCTTCCAGGCACTGCCGACTGTCGCGCACGACATACGCACGGACCGGCCCCGGCGCAGGCGTAAGCACAACAGACCGCGCCGCGCTGGTAAACGTATTGCTTTGGGGCGAACTCCACTGGTAGTCGGCAATAAATGAGGCCGTCAGCGTAACCGACTGCCCCGCCGACACCGGCACATACTGGGTACGTCCCACGTTTTTCATCATCGTAAACTGGTCGGTCACGCTGAATGAAGCAGTGGAGCTAGTCTGAATAAACCTAGCATCCAGCCGGTTATCTTCTACAGTCATATAAAACGACCCACCTGCCTGTTTCTGCGTAAAGGCCATGGCCGGGTGGTTGCCCAGCCCCCCAATGGCCGACAGTTGCCCCGCCGACCCCGACACCACGTAGATGGTACTCTGCTTGGTTTTCGCGTTGGTTTTGCGGTAGGGACACGACCCCGCTCCGCCATTGGCAGAGCCATCGTACCGTCCCGAACTGGCATCGGCCTCGCGCCGGTAGGCCGTTGGGTTGGCTACAAACTGGCTTAGTGGGCCGTAATGATCGTGGATAGGATACGACCGTTCGTACACATGGCTATGCCCCGTCATGACCACATCGACGCCATACCGCTCGAAAATGGGATTCAGCCGCTGCCGGATGGCGATCAGATCACCCTCTGTTTCGGAGTTATGCGATCCCTGCGTATAGGGCGGGAAGTGCAGGTATACCAGCCGCCAGGGCTGGGTCGTAGCAGCCAGGTCCTGCTTGAGCCAGATGGCCTGCGGATGACTCAGGGTGTCGTCATACAGTTTTTTCTGCACACCATTGACCAGGCGCGTACCGTATCCGTCGAGCATGACCACGTGCACCGGGCCATAATCAAACGAGTACCATTCGCGCGTACCCGACGCCACCCCACCTGCTTCGGCCTGCGTAGGGTGCGTAAAGATGTCAAAATACGGGATGTTGTGCGAAGCGGCCAGCGCGGCGTTATCGCTATAATCGTGATTGCCGGGAATGGCATATACCGGATGGTTCAGCAACAGGTTATCCCGGTACACATCGAAGAACTTGGTCTGGTAGGTAGGGTCGTCGCCGTTGTATGAATTGTCACCGATGAGCAGCCAGAGATCGGCAGGCACGTACCCACCGGGCTGGCTTGCCATAAACGCCAGATACGCCTCCCGCACAGCCAGTTGGTTGGCATTCCCTGCCCCACAGTCGCCGAACGACGCAATGCTGATTTTGCGTTTGGTGTTAAGCGGTGGCGCGGTCTGAAAAGTCAGGTCCGGCCCCTGCCGCAGCACGGCCGTTGACGTACCCACGGTATACGCGTAACGCTGATCGGTTAGCAGCCCGGTCAGGCGTAGTTCATGTTCGATGGTGGTAGCGGTTTCGCTCGACGTACCGGTCAGGGCACTACCCACCAGCCCGTAGGTCACGCGCCCGATGGTGGGTACGTCGGTACGCCAGCGGATGGTCATTGCCGTCTGACTCGTCATGTTCAGGTAGGGTCCGCGCGTGAGGGTCACCGCCGGCGCTTCGCGCAGTTCCAGATCAAACGTGATGTCGCTGCTGTTCCCCACCGACTGATGCACCTCGGCAGCCAGCACATTAGTGCCCGCCTGCATCAGCGCCGCGGGCACCGATACCCAGGCCGACCACGCACTTTCGTCGGCCCCACCGATGCCTACACTCGCCAGCGTTGCGTAGCTAACCGCCCCAGTGGGCAGGTTGTCGCGCCAGATTTCAGTGTCATTCAGGTACAGCACCACACCATCGTCGCGCCTAACACGTACCTGATAGCCCGTGGCGTTGACGCTGGACACCGAGATTGTTTTCCGAAAATAAGTCGTAATGTATTTGGCGTTGGCATCGGGTCCGTAGCCAACCACGGTCGCTTCGTCGCCATCTCCATAGCCCAGTTCCGACGCGCCCGCCGACCAGCTGGCGGGGGCGGTATCGTCGTAGTCCCGGTGAGTCCAGGTACGTACCTGCCCCGCTACCGTTTGGCTGGTGGGTACGCTGCCCTTGTCGGCATAGCGCCAGACGGCCCCTGTAGCGATGAGGGTAGCCTGCCCCTGCGCCAGTAAAGGCAGCACTATGCTGCACAGCAGCCCCCAACGGCTCAGTCGATTCGTGCGTTTCATCCGCCGGTTTGCGCAAGTGTGGTGTTTCACTTACACCGGCAATAGTAGTACGAATTACGCAATCCCAAAAGCACACCAGCCCCTGTAATTCGTTGACCGCCACTGACTAATGGTTCACCATAGCCTACTCCAACAGGACCATTACGTCTTCTTTGGTCAGCGACTTCACGAAGCTTTCTTCGCTCGTGACGAGTTCGCTGGCGAGGCGTTGTTTGTTGCGCTGCAAGGCCAGAATCTTCTCTTCGACGGTGTTCTTGGTAATGAACTTGTAAGTAAACACCGGTTTCTGCTGCCCGATGCGGTGCGCCCGGTCGACGGCCTGCGCCTCGATGGCGGGGTTCCACCAGGGGTCGAGCAGAAAGACGTAGTCGGCGGCGGTGAGGTTGTGGCCCAGCCCTCCGGCTTTGAGCGAAATCAGGAAGAGTTGCACCGAATCGTCGGTCTGGAAACGCTCGACCTGCTCCTGCCGGTCGGTGCTACCGCCGTCGAGGTAGGCAAAACGGATATTCTTCTCTTTCAGGTACTGTTTTACCACCGCCAGGTGCTTAATGAACTGACTGAAGATCAAAATCTTATGACCTTCGCCCAGAGCCGTTTCGAGCCGCATCCATACGTCCTGCAACTTGCCCGAATCGCCTTTGTAGTCCAGATCGACCAGGCGCGGGTGGTTGGCAATCTGCCGCAACTTGGTAAGGCCCTGCAACACCACCATCTGCGATTTGGCCATGCCATCGGCTTCAATGCGCTCCAGAATCAGGTTGCGGTAGTACGACTTCGCTTCTTCGTAGGTTTTTTCCTGCTCCGTCGTCATGTCGCAATACAATACCGACTCCACTTTGGGCGGCAGATCGGTCGCGACCTGTTTCTTGTTGCGGCGCAGCATAAACGGCTTGATCAGGCCATAGAGCTTCTGCATCTTCTGCTCGTCGTTGCGCTTTTCGATCGGAATCTGGTACGTATTCCGGAAAAACGACTGACTACCCAACAGACCGGGGTTGATGAACGTCATCTGCGTCCAGAGGTCCATCGTGCTGTTTTCGAGGGGCGTCCCCGTCAGGATGAGTCGGTGCGCCGAATTCAACTGCATTACGGCCCGCGTGATGTACGAGTTCGGATTCTTGATCGCCTGCGACTCGTCCATGATCACGTAGTCGAAGCGGTAGTTTTTCAACAGGTCGATATCGATGCGCACGATGCCATACGACGTCAAAATCAGGTCGTACTCATCAAATTGGGCGGTGTTCTTGTCGCGGTACGTACCTGTATACACCAGCACGCGCAGGTCGGGCGTGAAACGCCGGGCTTCCAGTTCCCAGTTATATAGCAGCGACGTGGGCATCACCAGCAGCGTAGGGCAGTGATCCGACGATGCATCGTTCTCCTGATTGGCTTCTTTACGGCCCTGCAACATTGCCAGCGTCATGACGGTCTTGCCCAGCCCCATATCGTCGGCCAGGCAACCGCCAAAATTGTATTGCCGCAGGAAATTCATCCAGTCGTAACCGGCTTTCTGATAGGGCCGCAACGTACCCAGAAACTGCCTGGGCATCGGGAATTCGTCGATTCCGTCGAACTCGCGCAACCCCTCCAGCCGCCGGCTGATGACCGTCTCGGCCAGCGACTCGTTGTCTAGTTCCTGAACCAGTGCCAGGTGGTGCTTAGGCAGCACCACCCGCTCGCCAAACTGCCCACTGAGGCCCAGTTCGTCGTTCAGCGTCGAGAGTTCGGTGAAGCCCACCAGTTCGGCATATTTCACGAACCACGCTTCGGGAATGACCGCGATCTCGCCGTTGGGCAGCGTAAACTCCCGTTTGTTGTTCAGAATGAGGTTGCGCAGCTTCAGAAACGGAATCTCGA
Source organism: Fibrella musci (assembly GCF_041321105.1). Lineage (NCBI taxonomy): Bacteria > Pseudomonadati > Bacteroidota > Cytophagia > Cytophagales > Spirosomataceae > Fibrella > Fibrella musci. Next base: position 126,151 of record NZ_JBGGWD010000003.1, read on the forward strand.
AATCGCCGAAGCGCACTTTGGCGTGGATGTCGAACCAGTCGCGGCTTTCGCGGATGGAAATATCCAGGCTGGAATAGCCGAGAAAATAGCGGCGGGTATCGTCGGCGTTTTGCCGGAGGTGAAAGCCTGAGTCGATCAGTGCCTGCCGGTGGTCGTTGAGCCAGCTGAACGCCTGCGTTTTGGGCATAGCCAGCCGCCCGTTGCGAAGGTCGAGACCCTGATCGCGCAGCAGCGAAAACCGCTGCCGTTCGGCTTTCAGGTCGCGCTTGATTTTGTGGAAAACAAACTCGTCGCCCACCTGTTCGAGGCTCACATTGGCCGCGTTGGCGAAGCTATCGAACCGAAACGTGAAATCGCCGTACTGAAACGACAGATCAAACACGACGTCCGTATGTCCCGGATCATCGGCTTCGGCTACATCGACCGCGTTGCGATCGCCAAACAACGTGGCCGCCGACACCGCCTGCTGCGCCCCCACCTGCTCTGACAGCGTCAGTACCGGCGAGGGGCTAAGCGCCGCGTAGCGAATTTCGAACCCTTTGGCAAACACGTCGTACTGCGCAATCAGCGGCACCATAAACCGCTGGTAATACTGCGCTTCCATGTTTTTGGGCACCACAATGTGATTCTTGTTCAGGAAGGGACGCAGCTTTTTCCCGTCGACTTCCACGCCGGCATCGCCCTTACCTAACCGGGCAAAATGGTAGAGCTTGTTGTTGACCAGCAGCCAGGCGGGTTCGTCGCAGAGAATCAGCGCGTTGCGGTGCTGAAACTCCACCCGCTCGCTCGTGGGTTTGCCGTCGGCATCCGCCCCGGTTGGGTAACGGATGATCGGGTAATAATGGGTGGCGTTGGGGTTTCGGTCGAAATGAAAAAAGACGCGCGCTGGTTCGGGCATAAACGTCACGGCCTCGCCCACCGGATCACCGTCGTTGGTCATCAGGAAGATCGTCTTCCCCGCCAGCAGCGGAAAAATCTGGGCCTTGGTGCGCTCTACGTAATCGCAGATGGCATCCTGCATCACTTTGTCGCCTTTCTGCGGATCGTAAACTTTAAGGAAAAAATCGACCGCCGACAGTTTTTTGGTGTTGAAGCGCCGCAGCAGGGTATCCTGACAGATATAGTCGGTGAGGCGCACCAGTTCGAAATCCCGTTCGTCGAGACCAGCCGAAAATTCGCGCACGTTTTGGGGCGACAGACTTTGGGTTTGCAGGGTCAGTTCTCCCTTCGCATTCAGATGCACCACAAACGCCTCGATTAGAAAGCCAAGGTATTCATGTTCGAGCAGCGAGTAAACGACCTGAAACGGTTCTGACGGTGAGACTTTCATACCAAATGCATAGAAAGCGATACCGAGCCATCGGAATGGCACAGGCAAGGCTATTCTTCTAGAAACGCTGAGTTAGTGATGGCACTATTGCGAAGACGGCTCAGTTGCATACTTACCAGTACTAACTCGTAAGTGCACATCTTGTAAATTAACTAGTTAATTCGCCAATTCTGCAACGTATACTGAGGTAACGGTGCCAAATATACGACAAGGTCATAGATGACCAAGTCTAAATGCATACACACGTATTCAAATCAACTGAGTGGGCAGCCTGATCGCTGTGGCAATCCGGTCGGGCAGGCATCACGTACGTTGGATACAGTTCACTCCATAGGCTCGTAAACGTAGCCGGTTACCCGTTTTTTGGTAAGGTTCCGTTTTTTTGTACCCGTTTCCCTCACTATGCACTCGTCAAGGTCGTCTGTCGCTATACTGCTGTTTGCCCGCCCGGCGGTGCAGGAGGCTGGTAGCAAACCGTTGACAGGCGTCGGGCAACGCGACGAACGTACCTGGCAGGCACTGGAGGATCTCACCTGGGCCAAGATCAGGGCGACCCATCTGCCTGCGTTTCTTTCGCATCAGTTGGTTGCTCAATCGCCCTGCGATTCATTCGGGCAGCAACTGCGCCGGGCCGCACAGGCCGTGCTCGATCAGGGCTATACAACCGTATTGTGCATTGGTAACGACTGCCCCAGCCTGCGTGTAGCCGATCTGAAGGCCGCTGCCCAACTGGCTCAAACGAGCAAACTCAGCCCGCTGGGTACGTTACCCATTGGTACCGATGAGCGTGGCGGAGTCTATCTGGTTGGGCTCAATCGGGCTGCTCTGGCCAACACCGACGCTTTTGAGGCACTCCCCTGGCAAACCAACCAGCTGGCCCACGCGCTGACCAGCTACCTCCGGCAACAAGGACAACCCTGTGCACCACTCACGGCCACACACCGCGACTGGAACCACCGGCACGATATCCGGCTGGGCGAACTTGTTGGCGAATGGCGCTGGATTCGGGCTCTGACCAATGCGTTGCAAACCACCCGTCGGGGCATGTACACGGCCTGCCTCGCATTCGAGCCGTTTCGCTCGTTAGCCCCCTCCGGGCTCCGCGCGCCCCCAGTGGCGTAGCCTTTCCCCTGTAGTCAATTGTCCCATTTTTCACTGTAGCCCCGACGTCAGCCGGCGGGGCTTACCACAACACGTATGAGCAAACATTTTCTATTCAGCATCCTGCTGGGATGCTTTCTACCCTTTATTGCGCTTGCCCAAACTACCGATATCGATGTGTCGGTGCGCGAGCTTACCCGTCAGCAACCCATTGCGGATATAACGGTTTACCTCGAAAATACGGCGATTGGCGACAGCCGACAGGCCATTACTGATCGCAACGGTCAGGTTCGGTTTTCGGCGGTTTCGCTAAATGGCGCTTACCGTATTTTCACCAAAGCCACCGATACGTACCTGGAGAGCGAAGCCAGCAATGTGGTACTGCGGGCCAACTTCCGGCAGAGCATTACGCTGCAACTGCCCAGCAAACGCGAAGTGACCCTCAACGAAGTGCAGGTACGTGGCCGCAGCACCACGCAGATCAACACCATCAACGCCGAAGTAGCTTCGCAACTGACCATCAAGCAGGTGGAAGAATTACCCGTTGAAGGGCGCGACATCACGCGCGTGCTCTACCGGCTGCCCAACGTGAGCCAGGCAACGGGCTTTTTCCCTGAAGCCCCGAACGTGAGCATCAACGGTGCCAACGGCCTGTTTAACAACTACCTGATCGACGGCATGGACAACAATGAGCGCTTTCTGGGTGGTCAGAAGTTTGCCATTCCAGTGGGGTTCACGCGCAACGTCTCGGTGCTGACCAACAACTACTCGGTTGAATTTGGCAACACGGGCAACGGCATCATCAACATCACCAGCAAGTCGGGCAGCAACAACACGACGGGTGAGGTGTTTGTGCTGACCCGTCCCGGTGCGGCCATCGACGCCCAAACGAGCTATCCCCTGCGCGACTTGTCGGGCAACCAGGTACGCGACGGATTCCAGCGGTATCAGGCGGGTTTCGGCATTGGCGGGGCCATCGTGAAAAACAAGACGTTCTATTACCTGAACGTGGAGCACACCACCGATATCAAAGACAACCTGCTTAATTCGCCCCAACTGGGTGTGAATGAGACGATCCGGGGTACCAACCGCTTCACCTATATCTCCGGCAAACTGGATCAGTTCTGGACTACCCGCTTTAAATCGTCGCTGCGGCTGAACGTGGGGCAGGTGGCTATTGGGCGGCAGGCCGGTGGCCTGGTTGGCGGCAACGCGTTCCCCTCGGCGGCCAACGCACAGGACCGCAACTCGCTGCTGATTGCCTCGCGGAACACCTACGCAACCGAACGGTTTGCCTCGGAAACCAACGTGCAGTATAGCCGCTTCCGCTGGAACTACGCCCGCCCCGAAAACCCGAACAGCCCCGACGTAACGGTACTCGACCCGACCGGGCAGAGCATTGCCTACCTGGGTCACCCCGGTTACCTGTTCGATTCGCACGAAAGCACCGTTCAGGTACAACAAAAACTGTCGTTCTACCGGGGCGACCACACCATCCGGGGCGGCGTCGAACTGATTTCGTCCAACCACCTGCTATATGGCGGCGGCAACCCCAACGGCAGCTATCGCGTTCAGCTCACGGCGAGTCAATTGGCCGCCCTGCGCGAGCGGCGGCTGGGTAGTAACCTGGGCGTGACCGACATTCCGGCCGATGCACAGGTACTGGGGTATTCGGTCGAGCTGCGGCCTGCCGCCTTTGGCACCACGCAAAACATCATAACCGGGTACGTTGAAGATCAGTGGGCCGCGTCGCCCCGCCTGAACCTGACGCTGGGCGTTCGTTACGACTACGACAACCTGAGCAAAGGCGGTGCTGCCAACGGCGATTTCAACAACATTGCGCCGCGCTTCAGTTTTAACTACAAAACCGGCAACCGCTCAACGGTGCGCGGGGGCGTCGGGGTTTTCTACGACAAAATCCTGTACACGATCTACAGCGATGCGCTGCAACAGAACAATACCAGCGCCGATTTCCGCAGCGAGTTGCAGTATTTCATCGACCGGGGTATCCTGCCCGCCAACACCAGCCTCGACCGAATCACCTTCGACGGCAACCTGACCGTGGGCGGGTCCAACAACGCGGGGGTGCCCATCCGGTATTTGCAGGGCCCGGCCGCCTCGACATTTGCCAACCAACGCAACCTGCCCAGCGGCGAACGACGCATACTGAACCCCAACGGTTATCAGAACCCGTATACGATCCAGAGCACGCTGGGCTACCAGTATCAGGTAAGCGACAACCTGCTGATTTACGCCGACGCTGTCTACAATGAATCGTACAACCTGTTCCGGACGCGCAACCTCAATGCCCCGGCAGTGTATGACTACGGTCTCAGCGCCCGCAACGGTACGGCCCGCTCGAGCACGGCAGCCAACGCCACACGCCCGCTACCCATCAACGCCGACGGGTCGGGCGTGCTGAACGGTCAACGGCTGGCCGGGGCAGCCCAGAGCGTGGTGGTAACCGAGACCGCCGGTCGCTCGCGCTACACCGCCCTGAGCCTGAACCTGCAACGCGACCGGGGTACGTCGAATTACGCTTATCGCCTGATTTACACCCTCTCGCGGCTGTATAACAATACAGAAGACATCAACTTTCGGGCGATGGACGCCAACAACTTCGACGCCGAATGGGCGCCGAGTATCAACGACCGCACCCACATTATCAACGGGATTGTCAATTACTACGTAGGGCAGCGCTTTACCGTAACGGCGGCGGCGTTGTTGCAGAGTGGGCAACCCATCAACCGCATCCCCGATGCGTCGAAGTTTGTGATTGTGGATGCACAGAACCGGCCTATCCTCGGTAGCAATGGTCAGCCGCTGACCACCAACGACCTCAACGGCGACGGTGGGGCGTTTGGCGATGCCTACGTGGGCAACTCGGATCGGCAACCGGGCGAAAGCCGTAACTCCGACCGGCTTCCCTGGTCGAAGGTGGTAGACCTGAGCCTGCAATACAACGTACCCATCAACGCGCAGCGCGGGCAGCGGATCGAGGTGCGGGCCGACGTGTTCAACGTATTGAATACGAACAACCTGAGCGGCTATTCGAACAATGCAACGCAAAGCAACCAGATCCAGACAGGGCCGGCAGGCAGCGGTATTGTGCAACGAAATGCGGGCCCGCCACGTCAATTTCAGTTCGGAGCACGTTACTTGTTTTAGCGATTCGGTATGAACGGAAAGCGGCAAGGCCTAAGCCGCCGAAACAAGTAACGCGATAGCGTAGGCCGCTATACAATAACGATAGTCACTCGGTAGTGCAGAAACCCTTCCTGGGCTCAGGGAGGGTTTTTTTCCTCCTTCTGACTACATTAACGATGCAATATTATCTATTTCGACAACTATTCGATATGCGAGTACTCGTTTACGGGCTATTTTTTTTTACTCTGTTTGTTGGCTGTTCCTCTGAGCAACCACGCGACGCGGCTGAAATCCTGAACCAGTCGTGGGCGCAGGTGGAGCAGCGTGGCCGTAATCAGCCCGTAACTCTGCTAATGTGGCAGGGAGATCCGTATATCAATAAGTATATGGCGAGTTATGTGAAACCCCGGCTAAAACAGCGCTACGGCATTGACCTGACCGTGGCGGGCGGGCAGGGTTCGCAAATTGTACAGACCCTGGTGGCCGAGCGCAACGCCGACCAGCCCAGCCGTTTAGACATGGCCTGGATCAATGGCGAAACCTTTTACCAGCTTCGGCAGGTCGATGCGCTGCTCGGCCCCGTAACCGACAAACTGCCCAACGCCCGCTACATCGATTTCACGAATCCGTTTATCACTACCGACTTTCAACAGCCGGTAGCGGGCATGGAGGTGCCCTGGGGAAACGTACAACTAGCCTTTATTTACGATTCGCAACGGGTGCCTGCGCCGCCCCGTTCCTTCACGGCCCTGCCGGCTTACGTGCGCAGCCACCCCGGTCAATTCACCATCCCGAACGAGTTTACGGGTATGACGATCCTGAAATCGTGGATGATCGCGCTGTCTGGCAATCCGGCCCTGTTTCGGGGCGAGTTTCGGCCCGAGGTCTACGCGCGCTGGTCGGGCGAATTGTGGAAACAGCTCAATGCGATCAAGCCGTATTTCTGGAAGCAGGGGCGCACCTTTCCCGAACAACTGACAACCCTGCATCAGCTGTTTGCCAACGGGGAAGTGACCTTCACCTTCTCAAATAACGACGCCGAAGTCGACAACAAAATAAAACTGGGCTTTTTCCCTGCCACGGCCCGGGCCTACATACCGGCCCCCGGCACCATCCGGAACTCGCACTACATGGGCATTATCAGGCATGCGCAACATCCCGAAGCGGCGCTGCTCGTCGCCGACTTCCTGCTGTCGCCCGAAGCACAGCTCAAAAAAATGGACCCTACCGTGTGGGGCGACCACACCGTACTGGACCTGCGCAAACTTACGCCCGCCCAACGTACCCAGTTTGAGCACCTGCCCACGCGTCGCTATGCCCCGAAACGTGAAGCCATTCAGGGGATGGCCTTTGAAGAGCCCGCCCCCGAGTACATGACCCACCTCTACGCCGACTTCCGCAAACGGGTAATCGAAGCGCAGCTATGAACCACCGAAGAAGTAGAAAGCTTGGCATTTCCGAAACCTAAACCCGCCAACGCTGCGGCGAACCTGGCAACGTTTACGGGTCGTGCGATGTTTTTTTTTTCAAACACCACTTACCTAATCAACCTACTTCCGATACAGCCCCGGAGCCAATACGAACCGATTCGTTAACGCTTTGATATAGTCACTTGGTAGTGTATAAACCCCGCCCCTCTTTCGGCTGGGGTTTTTTGTTTTTCATCTATGCACTGCAAGCTCCAGGGTTACTCCGTGCCCGACGCGCCCAGCGGAATATCGAACAACGGCTGACCGGTTTTATCCCGGTACCGAAACACAATCTCGACACCGTTGCGGCGCAGGTCGGCTACCACCGGCTGTTTATCGGCCGTGATCGACGCCATCAGCGATTTGCGCGTCTCGTCTTTTTTAGGTTCGATCTCCGACGACCCAGCCTCGTAATTGCGAATACGCATATTGAACTGAATCTTGCGGGTATCGAGCACGCGCGTACTGTCGAGGTAGATGACGGGCGTAAACGACACCGGGCAGGCGCGGTTGATCGTTGCCGAGAGGTTGCGCAGCTTGGCCGCATAGGCGGTTTGAGACGCCAGCGCCGCCGCCAGTGAATCGGCCTGTCGCTGCCGGTCCAGTACCTGGGTGTTGGTGTCGGAAACCATGCCCGAGGTATCGGCTCCCGAGGCGTCTGTCTTTTCTTTGGCGGAGGGTTCGCAGGCGACCAGCATAGCTCCGAGGGCCGACAGGGCCAGCAGGTGCCGGTACGTAGTGATGGTTTGGCGGTTCAAAACAACCCGACTCTTCATTCGTGCGTATTTTTAATTGGAAACATACAACGTCAACCGTCGAGTTTACTCGACAAGTTAGCTAAGGGTAGTTTGCTGGGCGTTTCCGGCTTATATTGGTCCTGTGAAACCGTTCATCTTCACCCGGCTCCAATATACGTCCGGCGATTGGGATACCGACCAGCGCATGCCTGCCAACCTGCTGCATTCGCTGATCGAGTACACAACCATTCCCGTCGACGAAAAGGAGCGGGTTGTGCAGCTCAACAGCACCGACATCTTCAAAAGCCCGTTTTGTTATCTCAGCGGTCATAAGCTCGTCGAGTTTTCGACCGTCGAGCGCGATCACTTTCGCCGCTATGTGCAGAACGGCGGCTTCGTGTTCGTCGATGACTGTAACCACGACATCGACGGGCTGTTTGCGAAATCATTTGAGCAGGAAATGGCCCGCACCTTTGGCCCCAAAGCGTTGCAGAAGATTCCGAACAACCACGCGCTTTACAAGTCCTTTTTCCCGTTCCCCGACGGTCCGCCCACCACGTCGTTCGAACTCAACGGCTGGGGCGACGACCTCGTGCACGATTACCTCAAAGCCATTGTCATCAACGGCCGCATCGGCGTGCTGTATAGCAACAAAGATTACGGCTGCGAGTGGGATTACGATTTTCGCAACAAACGCTTTCTGGCCGAAGACAACACCAAATTCGGCGTTAACATTGTGGTCTATGCGCTTACTGCCTGAACGCAAAGGGCGCGAAGCAAGCGCGAAGAACGCTAAGGTTTAAGAAGCTAGTCAATACGCTTGGCGCTCTTCGCGCTCACTTAGCGACTTTGCGTTAACAGGTTTATGGATACAACACAGATGAAAGCCCTTGTGGCGAAGCTACCGCAGCTGAAGGCGGAGATTGGAAAGGTCATTATTGGGCAGGAAGAAGCCGTCGATCAGGTGCTGATTACGCTGCTGGCGGGCGGCCACTGCCTGCTGGAAGGCGTGCCGGGGCTGGCCAAAACGCTGCTCGTCAGTACGCTGTCGAAAACGCTCAGCATGTCGTTCAAGCGGATTCAGTTTACGCCCGACCTCATGCCCGGCGACATTATGGGCACCGAAGTGCTGGAGGAAGACCACAACACGGGCAAGAAATTCTTCCAGTTCAACAAAGGCCCCATTTTTGCCAACGTGGTGCTGGCCGACGAGATCAACCGGACGCCGCCCAAAACGCAGGCGGCTCTGCTTGAGGCCATGCAGGAATACAAGATCACGTATGGCGGTACCGACTACCCCCTGCCCCGGCCGTTTCTGCTGATCGCCACGCAAAACCCCATCGAACAGGCAGGTACGTACCCCCTACCCGAAGCCCAGCTCGACCGCTTTCTGTTGTATATCCGGCTCGGCTACCCCTCGGAGCAGGAAGAACTCGCCGTGTTGCGGGCTACTACCGGCACCGACCGCCCCAAGCTGTCGACCATCCTGACCGACGCCGAGGTGATCGAGTTACAAACCCTCACCCGGCAGGTCTTTATCTCCGACGAACTGTTGGGGTACGTCAACAAAATCGTGCGCAGCAGCCGCCCGGCCGACACACCGGTAGCCTACGTAAAACAGTGGTGCGACTGGGGCGCCGGGCCGCGCGCCGGGCAGGCGCTGATTCTGTGTGCCAAAGCCCGCGCTGTACTGAATGGCCGGTTTTCGGTGATCCCCGACGATTTGCAGACGCTGGCTTATCCCGTGCTGCGCCACCGCGTCGCCCTCAATTTCCGGGCTGAGTCGGAAGGCATCACTACCGACAAGGTCATCGAAGCCATTATCAGAGGGTAAGCGTTGAATCGGCCAGCCGTTCGTTGGGCAAACACCTTTTAGTAAAAACCTGCCAATTCTGTTTGACATATGCGTATACTGGAGTCCTGTTTTTAGACACAGGCTACCCGTATACGCATTGTTCACTTGGCTACGCAGCAAAACCTATCCCGCGCCCTTACCCTCATCCGGCTGCTGAAACAACGACCGGGTAAAACCCTCAATCAGCTTGGGCAACTGCTCGGCTGCACACCTCGCCACGTACGCCGTTTTCTGGATGCGCTCGAAGCTGTCGGGTTCCATGTCGACACCGAAGGCAAGCACCCGCCGCGTTATTACCTGTTTGAAGACGAACGACGGCAGCAGGCCGATTTCACCGAAGAAGAAGCCCAACTGCTCCGGCAGGCCCTGACCGCCTACCCCGACCACAACCCGCTGGTGCTGCCCCTGCGGCAGAAAATCTTCACCCGCTCCACCCTGTTCCCACTGGCCGACACGCTGGCCGATCAGCATCAAAGCCGGGTCGTGAACCAGTTGGCCGAGGCCATCCGCAACCGGCTACAGGCGCGGCTGCTCCGCTATTTTTCGGCCAACAGCAACACCATCAGCGACCGGGTAGTAGAGCCGTTTGGGTTTTCGGAGCAATATGATTTGCTGACGGCCTACGACCCCGATGCCGGGAAGGTGAAGACCTTTAAAACCCAGCGCATTGGCGATGTGGCGGTGCTCGACGTACCCCAAACCTACGCCCCGGCCGAAGCCCCCACCGACCCGTTTCTGTGGCCCGGCGAGCCCCGGCTGCTGACCCTCCACCTGACCCAACTGGCCCGGCACCTGCTGCTGGAGGAGCACCCACTCACCCAGCCCGACATCCACCCCAACCCCACCGACGAGACGTACCCCTACACCTACGCGGGTCAGGTACGTAGCTGGGTGGGCGTGGGGCGTTTTGTGCTGGGCCTCCCCGGTCAGGTACGTCTCACCGACGCCCCCGCCGACTTCCGAACGTACCTACAGGGACGGATCGGGGAGTTTGATATTTGACAGAATAGGTCACTTTTCAAGAATTACTTTGCTGACAAGAAAATAAGGAGAGGTATGCAGGATAAAGCAGTTGCTGCCATTGGGCGGCTAGCCTTACAGAAAAGCGGACAAGCAGAACCCTATCAGCTTTATGTGGAAAATATGTTTCCCGGGGTAGGGGTGAACTACGACGTATTACTTGCCGTATTCTCTTTCACCACTGAAGACAGCCAACTTGTGTGTCGTTTCGAGGGAGTCGATACAGAGAAGGCAAACGAAACATCCTATCAGAAGTACGTGTACCGGAAAGGGGCGGCTAATGGTGGTGATGTAACATTCACGACTAAGGCTGGCGATCTAGCGAAGAAGCTAAATACATTGGTTGGTAATCAAGTAAAGAAAGCTATTGCTCTCTGTCGGGTGTCCAACTACCAGTTCGATTTGGGTATGTTGCTGGCCCTGCAACACCGGCTTACGATTGACTACGATGCAATCTTGATAGCCTTGCAAGGTGCGTATGCTTTGATGGACAAGAAGCGGCAACAGGCATCTGGTTTAAGTTTCTGTTTCGAGTTTGATGGAGAACGTAAGTATCTGGCTGACTTCCCCATTTTTCAACAACAGGTTTTGTTGCATGGAACGGCGGGCAAATCAGAGAAATATAACGTAACGTCGCAAGGAGCCAACCAGCTTTGCTCAATCTGTCTGGAGCAAAAGCCACTGTTACACGGGTTCGCGTCGCCCTTCAAGTATGCTACGGTCGATAAGCCGGGTATGGTAAGCGGTTTTTTTAGCCAGCGCAATAACTGGAAAAATTATCCTATCTGCTCAGACTGCTCGCTCGACTTCGAATACGGCCAAAAGTATGTAGCGCAGAAGTTGAAAAAGCACTTCTACGGCACAAGCTATTACGCGATACCGAAGACCGTTCTGAGTACAGATAAAGGCGGTTTAGAGAAAGCATTGGCACTCATCACTACTCTCGAATTTCAGTTATCGGAGGCCTCAAAGGAGAAGCGGGTTGAAGACCGGATTATGCAGGAGATCGGGAAGGAAGCTAACTACTTCACGCTGAATCTGCTGTTTTTTGAAGAGAACCCAACGACTAAAGCGATCAAGATCAAGCTGTTGCTGGAGGAGATCGTGCCTTCTCGATTCCGTACGTTATTCTCAACTGTGCCTGAGATCGTTAATCGGCGGGCCATTTATAAAAATTCGTATCGAATCAAGAATGAGCCGCAAAGCTTAACCTTCTCCTTTGGCTTGTTCAAGCAGTTCTACGAAGATGATTTCTTCAGTATTGTAAATGACGTGTTTGTAGGGCGGCCTATAAACAAGCAAACATTATACAGCCGATTCATGGCTGTGATACGATCCAATTATAACAAAGCACAAACTTCAGACGGGTACGTTGAGCCCGTCAACCTGACCGTACTGAAAGCGCATTATCTACTGAATTATCTGGCGCAGTTGCAGCTAATAACCACAAACCCCCAACCAAATATGACTCCAGAAGAAACCAGTGTCGAAAAGGCTGACGAAAAATTTGGCCGTGCGTTCGACGACGCTACGTTTAGGCAATTTGTTGCTGACAATCCTCATTTTTTGGATGACAACTACAAAGTTGGTGTGTTTGCCGTGGGCGTGCTAGTGCGTCTACTCCTTAATATTCAGCGTCGAGAGTTAGACGGTGGTACGCCTTTCGAGAAAAAATTGAAGGGGTATAATCTCAATCCTGAAACGCTAAAAGGTGTTTACATCGAAGCCTTGGCCAAACTGGCGCAGTACAGAGATTATGGCAAACGATACGACTCCCTGGGTCAGATCATAAGCGATTACTTTATCCTTAACAGCCACCAGTTACCCGCTATCTCAAATAATGAACTCTCTTTCTACTTCGTGGCAGGTATGGAAATGGCTGGCCGATTCCGTATAGAAGCCTCACAAACTAACACTACAAATTCTACGAACTAACATGGCTACACCCCTTACCAAACGTACTGAGATTTTATTCCTCTACGAAACTGAAAACGCTAACCCCAATGGCGACCCATTGAATGAAAACCGCCCACGTTATGACTCCGAAGAAAACAGGGTGCTGGTTTCTGACGTCCGGCTGAAACGTACTATTCGGGATTACTGGTACGAGTACAAAGGCTATAATGGTACCGACGGGAAAGACATTTTTGTGCGCGAAACCACCTATGAAGACAAAGGAAAAACGTTTATTTCTGATGGCAAGCGGCGAGCTAAGGCTTTTCAGGAGAGTAAGCAGACTGTACTAGATCAGTGTATTGATGTACGAACGTTTGGCGGGGTTTTACCACTCGACAAAGATTCGATTACGCTGGTTGGTCCAACCCAGTTTCAGATGGGTAAGTCGCTCAACAAGACGGACATCGTCACCGAACAAGGTACGGGTGCCTTTGCCTCGGGTGATGGGAAAGGACAGGCGACATTTCGGACGGAGTATAAAGTCCCTTATGCTCTGATTGGCTTTAATGGCATTATTAATGAGAAGGCGGCTGCTTACTCGCAAATGACCGATGAAGACAAAGGGTTGTTGCTGGAGGGCATTTGGGAGGGTACTAAAAACCTGATTTCTCGCTCTAAGTTTGGCCAAACGCCTCTGTTTTTGCTAACCGTTGAATACAATGAGCCGTACTACATCGGCGGGTTGCGGCAGCGGCTGAAATTGATCACCGAGAAGAATGAAATGCAGTTGCGTAGTACTGACGACTACACACTCGATGTGTCAGTTTTGATAGCTGAACTTGTCGCTCAGAAAGATAAAATCAGCAGCGTAACGGTACGAATTGACCCTCGGCTGAAAACGTCACAACCGCTCACCAACGGACTCCTGACGCTATGAACGACAACCGCCTGATCGTCTTTGAGTTGTCGGGCGAATACGGTCATTTTCGCAAGTTTAACACCACGACCTCACCGCTAACGTACCCAATTCCTACTCGAACGGCCTTGACGGGCGTGTTGGGGGCCGTGTTGGGCGTTGAGCGGGAAACGGCTCCCGGTCGGTTCGCTGATCATGCCTTGTCTATACAGGAGTTGTTTAGTGCCGACGCTTGTCGGTTGGCAGTACAGCTACTTGCACCTGTGAAGAAGGTGAACATCGGTTTTAATCTGCTGGATACGGGCAACTCGTTTTATGAAATTCGTAAAAGCGGACGTACCCAGATCGAATTTGAGTTGCTTAAGAATCCAGCATTTCGGGTTTTCGTACAACTCAAAGATGAGACATTATTCGATCGTTTAGCCGATAAATTGATTGCTCGTTCACATCATTTTACACCCTATTTGGGCCTAAGCCAGTTTACGGCGATGCTTGAGAATACAAGCGTAACAAGAGGTATTCCTCGCACCGCTGTGTCTGGGTACGTACCTGTGCAATCGGCTGTGAATTTATCGCTACTGACAGCTACACCACCCATTGAATTTGACCAGACAACTCATTACTACGTAGAAACGATGCCGATTGAACTTAGTCGCGATCGGGTCGTAACGCGATACGGCGAAGTGCTTGTCAATGCCGATGGTGGCTCGGTACTAGTTCGGGCGAATGAGTGGTTTGAAACCTCTGACTTTGGTAATATCCTATTTCTCTGATGCTCTACTCACATCCCGGCGTTCCGCTAATTGTTCACACGCGGCAGGTAGCCGAATCATGCCGTAGACTGTTGCAAAGTCGACTAACCAACTTCGATTTGCCAACTGGGCTACTGGCTGATTTAGGATATCTGGCCGGGGTTTGCCATGACATAGCCAAAGGGACGAGGTATTTTCAGCATTATCTCTTAACGCCTGACCATCAGGTTATAGGCCCTAAAGAACATGCTCTCTTGTCATCATTGTTGGCTAAACAGGTTGTATCTCAATACCTGCTGGCCTTTAATCTGACAGAGACGGATCGGCAACTGTTACCTTATTTGGTGTTTACAGCGGTGAAACGGCATCACGGCAATTTGAATGACTTTAAAGTTGAGTTATCGCTCGAAGCCAAAGCTGATATTCTATCTGAGCAGATTACCGCTTTCGATGACGAGCCTCTGATTCAGGAAATTCTTGATGAACTGATGTCGGTCGTGAATTTTAGATTCGACTGGCAGCCTTTCAAGCTGTATATTCAACAAAAAGGGTACGTTGATGAATACGGTGATTTTGAGCTAGATTTCTTTGATCTTGGCGATTATGACAGCTTCTCGTACGACGCCAAAAATCGGTATTATTACTGGCATCAGTTGTTCTACGGTACGCTATTACTTTCTGACAAGTCAGACGTAATCTTAAAAGGTATTACGGGTCAGGGTGCAGAACGGCCGTCTCTTTCGGCATTGGATAATTACAGAAAACAACGCGGTTTCGATTCGCCCAAAACGACATTAGACGCGCTTAAAAATCAGGCATACCATGAAACGCTGGTTGAACTGGAGCGGGCATTCTCGGTAAATCAACATCTGTACTCCATCACACTGCCAACCGGTTTAGGCAAAACATTGACTTCGCTGGCCGTTGGGTTAGCAATGCAGCAAAAGTTGGGTTTGCTGGCAGGAAGGCTCGTCATTACAATCCCGTTTACGTCAATCATCGACCAGAATTTTAGGGTTTTTGAAGACGTTTTTGAAAAGCCTTCATCAGACATTCTGCTCAAACATCACCACTTGGCAGAACCCGCTTACAAAGTGGGTGATGATGTACTAGATCAGGATAAAAGCCAATTCTTGATTGAGACATGGCAGTCGGGTATCGTCGTGACGACGTTCGTTCAGCTATTGGAATCGCTGTTTTCCAATGACAAGACGAAACTACTCAAACTGCCCAATCTCGCTAATTCGGTCATTATTCTGGATGAGATTCAACAGATTAAGTACGAACTATGGCCGCTGATCCGTCAGGCGTTTATGACGCTTGGCCAACACTACAACTGTTATTTCATCTTGATGTCGGCTACGCAACCGTTGATTTTTAAGCCTGATGAAGAGATCACTGAATTGGTGCCAAACTATCGCTCATACTTTCGAAACGATCAGTTTAACCGAACCAAGCTCATCAACCGAATAAATCAGGAGGTTAGCTTCAGCGAGTTTACGCAGGACGTTATCAGCTATTGTGACGATCACCGGGATAAAAACGTGCTGGTTATTCTCAATACCAAAAACGCAACGTTAGACTGCTTCAGAAAAGTGGTTGCTTCGCTGAATCCTGAAACAGTGGACGTGTATTACCTCACTACGTTAATCACACCTTACGAGCGTAAACGGATTATTGATCGGATCAAGAACTACGCGGGGCCTAAACAACAGGTTATTATTTCGACCCAATTGATTGAGGCCGGTGTTGACGTGTCGGTCCATACCGTTTTTCGGGCAATGGCTCCGCTTGATTCAATTATTCAGGCGGCTGGTCGGGCCAATCGGTACAATGAAAAGGGGGAAATCAGCGAGGTGTATTTGTATGCTATTGCTGAGATGAAGCGGGCCAGTGGTATGGTATATGGCGGTGATTTGTTGGTGAAAACCAGCAACGTATTGAAGCATATCACCGAAGTTGACGAACACGGCTATCTAGACTTGATAGAAGCCTACTTCAATGAAGTAAAAAAACAGGCTGACGTGTTGGTATCACCCGAACTGATTGCTCTACAGGCATTAGATTTTAAGAAAGTAGGGGAGTTTCAGTTTATCGAAGAACGGGAAACTGAATCAGTTTATGTTCAACTCAACGATGAAGCTGAAAGCCTCTGGGAACAATATGTGGCCATCAGTGAACGCATGGAGCTAAAGCCTTATGAACGGAAACGCGAGTTCGCGCTCATCAAGGCCCGGTTCTACGAATACGTAGTTAACGTACCTGTTCCCCGTGACGCTCAACGAATTGTTTTCGATGGGAATAAAGAACACTTCTTCTATGTGTCACGATTAAGCAATCCATCTGCCTGCTACGCCTACGCATTGGATGATTTCCGCAATAATACCGGGTACGTTCCTGTTGCTCAACAGCACACCTTCAACCACTAACCCCCACACCCATGCTGACGCTCTCCCAGACCCTTATACCGATCACGACGATTACGTTTCCCGAGATTGTGCTCAAGACGCGGGATGCGCACAAGCTGCGGGGCTACTTCGGTGAGTTGTTCAAAACCCACTCGCCGCTGCTGCATAACCACCTCGACACCGACGAGTCGGAAGGTGGCGCTACCGGCGAAGCACCCAACGTACCCAGGTTCCGCTACGCCTATCCGCTCGTGCAATACAAGGTGCTGCACAACGTACCCACGCTCGTGGGGCTGGGCGAGGGAGCCACGCTGCTCACGCAACTGTTTTTGCAGATGCGCGAGCTCACCATCGACCACGATGGGCAGGCGGTGCATTTCCCCGTCCTGAGCAAACACATCCGCCACGAACAGGCCCCCATCGGCCTCACCGACGAACTAATCGAATACCGGTTCGACACGCTCTGGATGGCCCTCAATCAGCGCAATTACCACGACTACCGGCGCTACTCAGAAGCCGACCAACAGGCGCAGCTCAAACGCGTACTGACCGCCCAACTGCTGGCCCTCTTCCGCGATGTCGGGCTGTGGCTTGCCCCCCACGAGCGCATTCTGGTGCGGCTCAACGTGCGGGAACGAACTACCCAGTTTAAGAATCAGACGATGGTGGCGTTCACGGGGCGTTTCCTGGCCAACGTCGTCCTGCCCGACGGCCTCGGCCTCGGCAAAGCCGTCTCGCGGGGGTTTGGTGCGCTGACGCGAATGACGAATGTGTAATGAATAATGAACAATGATCTGGTGCGTCTAGCACTAGATCAGCCTTCTTTCTATTCAACTATTCTTCATCATACATTTTTAATTATTCATTGTGCATTGACCTATGCAACTCCACATCAGCACTTACGGTACGTACCTGCACGTGAAAGACGCTATGTTCGATGTGCGCCGGAAGGGCAACGACGGCCGGGTGATCAGTGCGACCTATTCGGCCGAGAAAGTGACGCATATTCTGTTGGCTACGGGTACATCGCTGAGCACCGACGCCGTGAAGTTAGCCATGCGATTCAACGTCGATATTGTGTTTCTGGAACGCGACGGCGATCCGCTGGGGCGGGTGTGGCATGCGAAGCTGGGCAGCACAACCAAAATTAGAAAACGGCAGTTGGAGGCGAGCCTGGGGCCCGATGGCCTGCGCTGGGTACGTTCCTGGCTGCTGGCCAAGCTGGAGCAGCAGGGAGGGTTTATCCGCAGCCTGAAAAAGCACCGCCCCCAGCATGCCGATTTTCTCGACGATAAACTGACCCGGCTGGACGCCCTTTCGCTGTCGATCAGCACGCTGGCGGGTACGTCGGATGGGCCGGGGCTGTGCGTAGCCGACGTGGCCGATTCGTTGCGAGGACTGGAAGGAACGGCCGGGCGGCTCTATTTCGAAACGTTGAGCTACGTGCTGCCCAACGAATATCGGTTCAGCGGGCGCAGCAGCCGACCGGCGCAGGATGCCTTCAATGCCTTCCTGAATTACGCCTACGGCATGCTGTATGGCAAGGTCGAGAAAACGCTGATGCTCGCCGGGCTGGACCCTTACGTGGGTTTTCTGCACCGCGACGACTACAATCAGCTCAGTATGGTGTATGACTTCATCGAGCCTTACCGGGGTTTTGCCGACGAAGTGGTTTTTCGGCTGTTTTCGGCCAAGAAAGTCAACAAAAGCCACGTCGGTGAGGTATCGGGCAGCAAAAATGGCTACAGCCTCAATGCCGACGGGAAGGCACTCTTGGTAAACGCCTTCAACGAATTTCTGGATAACGACCCCATCCGATACCGGGGCCGCAACCTCACCCGCAGCCACTGTATTCAGCTCGATGCCCACCAGTTTGCCAATGAACTGATCGGGAAAACCGGCGGCACTCCCGACCTGCTGACACTATGATTATCTGGGTTTTATACGATATCGTCAAAGACAAGTCGCGGACAAAGGCGGCCAAATACTGCCAGCAGGCAGGGCTCTACCGGGTGCAGTTTTCATGCTTTCTGGGTACGTTGACGCCCAATCAGCGCGACACGCTGCAACTGCAACTCGAAGACCTCATCGACCCCGACACCGACCGGGTGTATATCTTCCCGATGAGCAAAGGCGAGTTGCAGCAGACGGCCCTACTGGGGCAGGCTTTCGACCGAAAACTAGTCACCGACGAGATCCGAGCGTTGTTTTTTTAGCGTGGGGTTGGGGGCGTGGGGTACAATGCTCCGCTACTCCAGCCCTACGCCCCCCCCCCCCCCCCCCCCCCCCCACGCCCCTCCCCCATGACCCTTACCCCATGACCCTTACCCCGTCACACATAATCGAGTACCTATTCTGCCCGAGGTTTACCTACTTCGAGTATGTGTTGCGCATTCCACAGCACGAAGACACCAACTACAAAGTGATGCGGGGCCGCCACCTGCACGACGAACGCCTCGAACGCAACAAAGATTACCTCCGCAAGCGGCTGGGACGTCCCGGGGCGCCCCTGACGGGCAAGCACCTGGACCAGTATCTGAGCAATGCGCTGATTCGGGGTATTGTAGATGAGGTGCTGGTGTTCGGCGATGGGTCGATGGCCCCGCTCGATTACAAGTTTGCCGAGTACAAGGCGCGGGTGTATACGACCTACGAGACGCAGTTGTATTGTTATGCCTGGCTGATCGAAAGCAATTTCAACGCGCCCGTCGATCGGGGATTTCTGGTGTATACGCGCAGCAACAACCGGGTAGTGGAGATTCCTATCTCTACTGACAATAAGGACGACGTGCAACGAGCCGCCGACGCTATTTTTTCAATCATCGACCGTAATTTCTTCCCGAAGCCTACCAAGGCAAAAGCGCGTTGCGTAACTTGCACATACCGTAATGTTTGTATCAAATAAGCGTATCCGGGCAGCTTTGTATAACGGCAAGCCTCAAAACAAGGACTAACTCATTCGGAAACAGATAGTTACATATTCGGAAAATGAGTAAAAAAAGCCTAAATAACCCGTTCATTGACCCGCTGATTTACAAAAAAGAGCGCTGGCAAATCAGGCCTAGTGTACTGAATAGCAATGCGTTAGCAAACCAGACGGCTTCAAATAGCTAATCCATAATAAGTTGGATTGAAACCACCCCGGCAATCCGGGCAGTAATCCGGTTGTAGGCTTCAAATAGCTAATCCATAATAAGTTGGATTGAAACGCTGGCGATCGTATTCGTCGCGAACGGCGTTTTGACTTCAAATAGCTAATCCATAATAAGTTGGATTGAAACGCTATAAACTGTCGGGGTCGGTAACGGTAGCGGCAACACTTCAAATAGCTAATCCATAATAAGTTGGATTGAAACCGTATCTGCCCGATGGTAACCTGCGTTACCTGTTCGTCTTCAAATAGCTAATCCATAATAAGTTGGATTGAAACTCAAGCCCCGGTTTGTCATGCTGACCATTGGCACTAACTTCAAATAGCTAATCCATAATAAGTTGGATTGAAACCTAATGATCAGCATTATCAGCAGAAAGCAAAGCACATCTTCAAATAGCTAATCCATAATAAGTTGGATTGAAACAGCTGATCTTCGGGGGCAATCGGGGTAAATGGAACGCTTCAAATAGCTAATCCATAATAAGTTGGATTGAAACACCTCTATCCCATATTCACCGCCGTATACGATCTTTTTCTTCAAATAGCTAATCCATAATAAGTTGGATTGAAACCGGCTGGCCCGACGCCTACCCAGCTGGGAGCCGGTACGGCCATCTTCAAATAGCTAATCCATAATAAGTTGGATTGAAACGTGAGTTGCTGATGGTAATTGGGTTGCGAAAGCCCACCCTTCAAATAGCTAATCCATAATAAGTTGGATTGAAACATTCTATCCGCCATGTGCCTGCTGAGCACGGGCATGCTTCAAATAGCTAATCCATAATAAGTTGGATTGAAACCGTATCTTATAGGAGGATAAAGCAGTAACCAAACAAACCTTCAAATAGCTAATCCATAATAAGTTGGATTGAAACCCGTAGAACTCGAACTTGATCCTGTAGCGGGGCATAGCTTCAAATAGCTAATCCATAATAAGTTGGATTGAAACTTCAAGCCGCGCTAATCCACCTGTGCTGCACTCAGCTTCAAATAGCTAATCCATAATAAGTTGGATTGAAACTCTACCCATAAGATACACGCTATCAATGACTTATGCAACTTCAAATAGCTAATCCATAATAAGTTGGATTGAAACTGGGTTGATTCGATTGATATGGCCACCGATCCCAACCTACTTCAAATAGCTAATCCATAATAAGTTGGATTGAAACTTGCTGAACCCGATCCGTGGGGATTGACGCCCGACCCGGCAAACTTCAAATAGCTAATCCATAATAAGTTGGATTGAAACATAGCATCGACATAAGCGGCGCGGGCTACTATAATTCTTCAAATAGCTAATCCATAATAAGTTGGATTGAAACTACGATCATCGCGCCATATAAAATCAGTCAAATTGCCAAACTTCAAATAGCTAATCCATAATAAGTTGGATTGAAACGTGCAAATGGCGACTAAACTAAAGTTCTCCTTTAAGCTTCAAATAGCTAATCCATAATAAGTTGGATTGAAACCGGCAATGCGTAAAACCGATACCTGGAAACAATACGCTTCAAATAGCTAATCCATAATAAGTTGGATTGAAACCGTATTTCAGCCCAGCGTAACCACGCCCGCGTTCAGCTTCAAATAGCTAATCCATAATAAGTTGGATTGAAACTCGAGCACGATGAACAACCGTCGTTTATCGGCGCTCTTCAAATAGCTAATCCATAATAAGTTGGATTGAAACGGATCAGTCGTTTCGGGGCTGTCCGGCCCTTCAGGACTTCAAATAGCTAATCCATAATAAGTTGGATTGAAACCGCCCAACAGGTCAGCACCCCAACGGACTAGGCGGCCTTCAAATAGCTAATCCATAATAAGTTGGATTGAAACGACCACGTGTGGAATTGGCGGAAATCGCAGATCATCTTCAAATAGCTAATCCATAATAAGTTGGATTGAAACATATAAACGAGGGGCAAGCCGGGCATGGTATCCCCCTTCAAATAGCTAATCCATAATAAGTTGGATTGAAACCCAGCTACAGGGTTCATCGTTCAAGTATCGCGTGGGCACTTCAAATAGCTAATCCATAATAAGTTGGATTGAAACAGCAACCTGACGGCCGCTACTGCCTATAGTCTGCGGGCTTCAAATAGCTAATCCAGAGAAAGTTGGATGGGAAGACAGCTTGATTATTGGGCCATGCAGCCTCTAGTCAGGATTTAATCTGGGAACTCCTCTCCATTTGGATTATACCCGGAAGGAATTAGCCTACAGCTTGGATTTCGGGTTTATCAGTCAGATCATCCCTCGTCGCGGTAGTTGCTCAGCGGTTGCTTTGTAGATTTGAAAAGATAACCGCCGCGTCTCGTGTCAACAACCGCAACGACCGCTCTCGACCTCATTCGCCTCAATAACCTGCCGCTGGTGGGGCAATTGCTCAGCGACGAAACCACGCTGGGGCTCCACCACAGTCGCCGCAACGGCGCGGGTGTTGAGTTTGCGCAGTTTCGGACGTACCAGCCCGGCGATGACCCGCGCCTGATCGACTGGAAACGCTATGCCCAGACGGGCAAGCATCTGGTGCGCGAGTCGGAAGCCGAAAGCAGCCGACAGGTTCGGTTGCTGCTCGACCTGTCGGGGTCGATGAACTACGAGGAAGGCGGCGTCCGGCGGCTCGACTATGCCAAGGTGTTGCTGGCGTCACTGGCTTACATTGCCAACCGACAGGGCGACCCTATCAGCCTCTACGGCGTCCGCGACGGGCGAATCGAGGCGCTGGTCCCGGCGGGCAAGCAGGCGTTCCAGAAGGTGCTGGGTACGTTGGCGGGCGTGTCGGCGTCGGGTGGATGGCCCGAACACACGGCGGGCTTCCCCGAACTGCAACGTCGTCAGTCGGAGCTGCTGGTACTGGTGTCCGATCTCCTTCAGCTCAACGATGAATGGCTGGCGCTGCTCCGGCAGGCCGCTTCGCCCCGCCGCGAAATCTTGCTGGTACAGGTGCTGGGGCAACAGGAAGTCGACTTCACGCTGTCGGGTTTCTATCAGTTTCAGGACCTGGAAACAAACCAAACCGTCGAAGTGCAGGCCGAGGCGGTACGGGCGCAGGTACGTGACGCCGCCACGGCCTACTTTGCTCAATTGGATACACAATTGACCCTCCCTCATCTCCGCCGCGTTCGGGCTCTGCTGACCGACCCGCCGGCGCTGGTCCTGCGGGAGTTACTGGGGTGAAAACCAAACTTGTTTGATGTTTAAGGTTTGACGTTTACAACTAACGTCAAACCTTAAACATCAAACGCCAAACCTTACACGCCAAACACCATGTTTCAGAATCCGGGGTTGCTTTGGGGAATGCTGGCGGTGGCCGTACCGATTGCGCTGCACTTCTGGCATCAGCAACAGGCACAACCTATGCCGTGGGCCATGTTGCGCTGGCTCGAAACGCCCAATCAGCCCCCTAAACGTGGTTTTCGGTTCGATAATCTGTGGCTACTGCTGCTGCGGTGCCTGCTCCTGATCGTGTTGGCGTTGCTGCTGGCCCGGCCCGAACTGCCACAGACCGGCACCACCAAACAGGGCGCCATCCATCTGGTCGAGCCGAATCGGCAGGTGGTTGATGCTTTCAAGTTTGAACTGGAACAAGCCCGGCAGCGCGGCGATCAGTTGGTCTGGGTCACCGATACGCCTACGCCCATCGACGAGCTGGGTACGTTGCCGAGCGCCGACCGGGCGACCGCCGCGCTGAATCCGCTGACCGTGCAGGCGGCTATCGAGCAGTTCCAATCGCCGCAAACCCGGTTGCATCTGTACCTGCGCAACACAGTTACCTGGACTGATGCGCCGCCCATCAACGTACCCACCGGCTTTGTGCTCCATGCCCTGCCGGTACGGGCCGCAGCCCCTACGGCAGACCGGGTAGTGGCGCTGGCATCGGGGCGTTTTCTAGGACTAGATAGCCAAGGGCGACTCGCGTCACTGACGCAGAAAACCGCAAATCAGCGGGTAGTGGCGACGGCCCCGTTGCCGGTGTTGATCCAGTTTCGTCAGCCCGACGAACGCCGCACGGTACGGGCAGCGCTGGCGGCGCTCACGGCGACCTATGGCCTTACGTTCCTGATCGACGAGCAGCCGGTTGCCAATAAATCGTATGGCTGGGTATTGACCGAACAGCCGGTTCGCCAGCCCAACCCCGGTACGGTTTATCTGACCACCGCACCGATCACCCAGGCCGACGACCCCGCCGTAACGTACCTGGCCCGCCCGCTCACCACTGTCAACCCGCTGGTTGCCAATGGGCTGCTTCCCGAACAGTTGGGCAATACCCTGGCCATGTCGCTGGGGCTAACGGCTGGCCCTGCGCCCTTATCGCAGCAGGCCTTCGCGGGTCTGTTTGTGCCCACGCCAACGCTGTCGGCCAACGCAACCGCGACGGCTTCGCTTGCCGCCCATCCCAGAAATACGTTACAGACCGGCTTGCTGGTGTTATTTTTAAGCTTGCTCCTCGCCGAACGCTGGTGGGCGTTGCGCCGCGGGGTATAATACAACCGACGATTTTACGGCCAAAGGCAGTCTTTGGCTGAATGTAGAAAGCAGGGTAGCCTCTGCGCAAAACAGGATGCAACAACTTCATCAACTGATTCAGTCAACCAGTGCGCAGCTGCGGCTCAATGGGCTGCTGAAAGGCTTGCTGATCGGGCTGGCGGCGGGTTTTCTGGTAGCATTACTCCCCGTTGCTCTTAGCCTCGCCGTTGTCGGTGGGCTGGTGGTCGCGGGGGTAGCCGCGTGGCAGCTGGGGGCTTTTCGGCCACAGCGCGACGTGGCGATTGGCCTGCTTCACCGCTCGCTGGACGATACCGAATACAGCCTGCCCTTGCTGAATAAACCCGACCTTAATCTGGCCGAGCAGCTTCAGCTGGAGCGGCTGGCCCAACAGGCGGCACAGTTACCCCGTCCGTTTGTTGGCCTGCAAAATCTGCGGCCGTATGCGCTCCTTTTCGCGGCAGCGCTGGCCGTGTTTCTGGTGGCCAGCAACTGGCCATCGGGCCCCGCCCAACAATCTGCGGGTGCCCATAGTCAGCAACAGGCCGTGGGTGGAAAACCACAGCCCGCCAGCGCAGTGCCCCCCACGTTTGAATCGGCCCGACTGAGCATTCAACCGCCCGCCTACACCGAGCTCCCCCAACGCACCTCCAGCGATCTGAACGTAACGGCCTATGTCGGGTCGGTGCTGCGCTGGACGGTACAGTTGAGCCAGACTGCCGGGGTTCGGGTTATGCTCGTGAACAGTCGGGGCGATGAACTGCTTTTTTCGCGCCAAAACGACGCCTTCACCTACCAGGATCGGGTGCTCAATTCGGGTCTGTATGCGTTGCGGGCCTATTGGACCACCCCGGCGCGACGTGATTCGCTCGTGTACCAGTCTGATTTTTACCGGCTCGAAGCCCGCCCCGACGCGCCGCCCGTGATCCGACCGTCGGCCAAAACCCTCTACCGCTTCCACAAGCTCGGCGACCCCACGCTATTAAGCGTCGATGCCCAGATTTCCGACGATTTCCGCGTGCAGGGAGCCTACATCGTGGCTACGCTGGCGCGGGGTTCGGGTGAAAACGTGAAGTTTCGGGAAACGCGCTTTCCCGTGGCAACGCGGCCCTTCAAGGGAGCGAAAGTAGGCCATACGCTTGACTTGGCGAAGCTCGGTTTTGCGCCCGGCGATGAGTTGTACTACTACTGGGCCGCCCTCGATAACCGCATCGGAGCGGCGAACCGCCCGGAACCGCAACTGACCAAGTCAGACACGTACTTTGTCGTCTTCAAAGACACAGCCCGCACCGACGACGCCCAACTGGCCACGATGGCCGTCAACGTGATGCCCGAATACTTCCGTAGTCAGCGGCAGATCATCATCGATACCGACAAGCTGATTGCCAAACGCAAGCGGATGACCAAGGCGGCGTTCAATAGTGAATCGAATGAGATCGGATTTGACCAGAAAGTGTTGCGCCTGCGCTATGGACAATATCTCGGCGAAGAGTTCGAGAATCAGATTGGTGGCCACGATCCGCTGCCCGACAACGACGCCGATCTGCTCGAGGCGTATTCGCACAAACATGATAGTGGCGAAAAAGACCCGAACGGCGACGTAAAATCGCCCAAAGAGGCCCATGAACACGAAGACGAGCACGGCCACGGCGGGCATGACCACGGCGACCACGGCCCGCAGAAGCTCGGTGAAGAACAGGACCCACTGGCCGCGCTGATGGAGCAGTACGTGCACAACCACGACAATGGCGAGGTGAATACCTTCTACGAACAGTCGACGCGGAGTCTGTTGAAAATGGCGCTGGAACAGATGTGGCAGTCGGAGTTGCATTTGCGGCTGTATGAGCCCGAAAAGGCCCGTCCTTACGAACAGAAAGCGCTCGAATACCTGAAAATTGCCCAGCAAAAAGCACGGGCCTATGCCAAGAAAAGCGGGTATGATCCGCCACCGCTGAAAGAAAAAGAAACCCGCCTGACGGGCGAACTGGGCAAGGTAGACAACCAGCACCGGCAGACGCGTCAGTACAGCAACGTACCTACGGCCACGCTCATCGCCGAGGTGCTCGGGTACGTTGAGTTACCGCAGTTATCGGTTTCGCAGCGCCAGACAGTCAGCGCATTGAGCGCTGCGCTTAGTGGCCCGCTGCTACAAAGTGGCCTCAACAACTGGGCCGTAGTGGGTCAGTTGCAGCAACTGGCCAGCGGGCGGCGACTGTCGGCAGAAGCCATCGGGCAACTGAAGACCAAACTGGCTGGTTTCAGCACCCGACCCGCCACCCCGACGCGACCCACCGCCACCGCCGACAAAACGCTGGAAGCAGCTTTCTGGCGCAATTTGTAATCACTCAACGCCTTATTTGATCCCGCTTACCCGCCGCAATGACCATTCCCCCCATCGACTACACTGCCCCATTGTTCTGGATTATTGGCCTGCTGTTGCTGGCGTTGCTGGCACTGCCGATCTGCTTAGTCAGTCGCCAACAGGGTGCATCACCAACCCGGCGGGCCACTCGGTTGGCGTTGCATGGCTTACTCTGGCTCGTGCTACTGGGGATGGCGGTACAGCCCCGCTGGCGCACCCAACTCCCGGCCGGGCGCGTGCTGGTCGTTGCCGACAACGTACCTGGCGCGGCTGCCGATCGGGTGCGCGATAGCCTCCACCTGCGCGAAGTCATTCGGGCCAGGTCTTTTCGGGGAGCTACTGACACGGTAGTGTTGCTGGGCCAAACGTTCCCCGACGCCCTGTTAGCCCGGCTTGCCCGGCAGGTGGTCAACTGGATTCCCTACGACGCACCCAACCAACTCCAGGCGCTGACCTGGCAAGGCGTGGTGCGGCGGGGCGAGTTGCAGACCGTTTCGGGACAGCTACAGACAGCCGACGGAGGTATGCTCCGGTTGCGGTATGGTCAACAACAACTCGACAGTACCCGCCTCGTTGGTTCAAACGGGACGTTTTTGCTACGCTACCCGGTCTTCACGCAGGGACAGACCAGCCTTACTCTTTGGCTTGACGATACCTTACTTGACACGCTCCGTTTCGTCGCTCGCCCGCTCGACCGGCTACGGGTGCGGTTTGTGCTCGATGCCCCCGACTTTGAAACACGCACACTCGCCAACTGGCTGGGGCAGCAGGGGCACCGCGTTGAACTCACCAACACCCTGTCGAAAGGTATCGGTAGCGCCCTGACCATCAACGCCCCTACAACAGGTGCCAACACGCTGCCCGATCTGGTCATTACCGATCCGGCCAACGTTGGCAACGCGCTGGTGAGCAAGGCGGTTGCGGCGGGCAAAAACGTATTGGTGCTGAACCTCAGCCGCCCCGAAACCGATGTTGCCGCCATCAACCGGGCTCTGTCGACGCGCTGGCAGGTCCGGCGGATTCCCGGCAAAGACAGCCTGCAAGTCGGGCCTTCATTGGTGGCTCTCCCCTACCGGTTTGTGCCCGCGCCGGGTACGTTGCCCGTTGGCAATTACCCGGTTATGGTGCAGCCTGCCGCCGGGCAGTCGGGGGCCAGCCGGGTGGCCGTGAGCCTGCTGACCGAAACCTTCCCCCTGCGTCTGAGCGGCGACAGCGCCACCTACGACCGGCTCTGGCTCGGTCTGCTGGCCCCGTTGCAGCCTACGTCGGTCAACAACATGGGCGTCGGTGCCCCACTGATCCAACAGCAGCCAACGTACCTGACGCTTAACAACCCAACCAACGTACCCAGCACATTACGCGTGGGCGCGGACACCCTCGCGCTTCGTCCCGCCCCCATCAACGCCCGCTCTTGGGCCGGTCTGGTTCGCCCGATGCAGGCGGGCTGGCAATCTATTCAGGATACACTGTCGGGGTACGTATACGCGCCGACACAGGCCGGAGCGCTGGCACAGTTGGCTCAGCGCAAAAAAATAGCGGCGATGACTGCTAGCCATCGCCGCTACGATACGCATCGGCCCAGCACGGCCCGTTTTGTGGAAACGCCCATCCCCGACTGGGTCTGGTTTATGGCCGTGCTACTGTTGCTCGCCAGCCTCTGGGTCGAACCCAAGCTGGGGTAGCGTACGCTCTAGTTTACCACCCGGATGGCGTGCACACCACGTGCTACGCTGATGCGGCCGGGTTGCTTGGTGAGGCTGGGTTGCGCTCCTTTCGTCACCTTGTAGAATTCGATGCCACCGTTGCGCATGCCGTAGTCCATGTACTCTGCTACGCCAACGGCCAGATTCTCGCCTGATTTATCGAACTCAACCGCCTGCGGCATGATCCCGTCGACGGTGGTTTTGCTGCCAGCGGCCAACTGCCCACCCTGCAAGCCAAACAGCGCGATTTCGCTCTTACCAGCCGCCGCATTGGTAAACGGCTGACCCGATTGCAACGAGCTGACAACGGCCACCGTGGCACCGTCGGGGCTGATCGCCAGCGCTTCCGGTGCTTCACCCACGGCCACCTGCGAGGCGATTTTAGCGTC
Organism: Fibrella musci; assembly: GCF_041321105.1. Lineage (NCBI taxonomy): Bacteria > Pseudomonadati > Bacteroidota > Cytophagia > Cytophagales > Spirosomataceae > Fibrella > Fibrella musci. The sequence goes on from NZ_JBGGWD010000003.1 coordinate 154,881, forward strand.
GGCCGGCGTGTCTTCCGTGCTGAATTCGACGGCAAACACTTTGTTGTCTTTGCTGTCAGCAATGATGAAATACTTACCATCGGGCGTGAACTTGCCCGAGCCGGGTTGCGACCCCACTTTCACTGCTTTACCGTGCGCAATCACGTAGGGCTTCTTCGTCTTTTCGTCGATGGCATACTTCATCAGACCCACTTCGCCAGCGGCGGTCGTGTAGGCGACAAACTGCCCGCCCGGGTGGAAAGACACGTCGGTGATGGCAACACCCTGCACAGGTGACCCAGCCGTTAGCACACGCGTGGGTTTACCCGTGGCGTCGACGTCGATCATTTTTATCTCTTTGCCAGCTTCGCCCGACGCCACGATCAGGCTCGTACCGTTGGGAGCCAGCGCAACGGCCGACAGCCCGCCCGTACCCGTCGGGAAGCGGTATTTCACTACGGGTTTTTGCGGGGCGCTCATGTCTACGATAAACATGTAGTTGCTCGGCGCGAAGTCGTTGATGCCTTTGATCGTGGAAAGGCTATCGCTTAGTTGCCCCCGGCCTTCGATCACGAACCCAACGCGACCGTTGTTACTGACAGCCAGCACCTTATCGGTTAGCGCCATCGAACTCGATACGTTGGCCGAACCGATGCCCTGCCCGTTTCGGTTGAGCGGCAATTGAATGTAGGTAAGCTGATCACGGACGCCGGGCGTGGTGTACCGGTTTCCGTCGACTAAAGCCGAGGCCGACAGGTCAGCATCGGAAATGGCTACGATGGCTTTTGCATTGAACTGAACTGGCGACTGCGCGTAGCCTGTACCCGCGGCAAGCATCAGCCACGCAGCCAGAAAATGGGTTTTTTTCATGTTTAGAAAGGGAATTTAAAAATTCAGGTGACCCACAAAGATAATCGGCATGGTCGGATTACCTAACGCGCTCAGAGGGCTCAATCGTATGCTGCTGAAGCCAATAAAAACAGCACCGATTGAGCGCTTTTCAGGTGAGCATAACCTCGTTTATGGTCGGTTCTGACATATACTACTCAAGTGATGTTACCAAAATGAGCGCTGTGAATCTGTGTGTTATGAATTGCTAGACTTTCCAAAGAAGAAGTAGGGGAATACGAAGGAGCCAAAACCAATTACTACGCTAAGCGGTTGACAGTGACAATTGGTTTGGCCTGGGATGGGCGTAGGCGGCGTGATTACGCCGTGCGCCTTTTTCGTCCGAATCCGTTCTAACTCAACGTCTTTTCATGCTTCAACTTCGCTCGAGCGGTCTACTGCTCCATATCACATCGCTGCCTTCGCCCCACGGGGTAGGCGATCTGGGGCCTGAGGCCTACCGCTTCGCCGACTTTCTGGCCCAGTCGGGTCAGACGTACTGGCAAATTCTTCCTCTGACACCCCTCGACCCCGGCGCGGGGTTCTCGCCCTACAGCAGCCCCTCGGCGTTTGCAGGCAATACCTTACTGATCAGTTTCGACCGGCTGGTTGAACAGGGCCTGCTGCCCGCCGAAGATGTGGCCGTGCTGGGCGCCGAATGGCAAAGTTCGCCGGCCTCGATGGCTACGGCCTGGAGTAAAAAACAACCACTATTGCGCAAAGCGGCCGAATGCTTTATCGAGCAGGGACTAACTACGGCCGGCCTGGGCTTCGACTCGTTTTGCTACCGGCAGGCCGAGTGGCTCGACGATTATGCGCTATTTGTGGCCCTTCAGCAGGATTTGAACGTACCTGTCTGGACCAACTGGCCGGATGCGCTCGTTCGGCGCGATCCCGACGAACTAGCCAGCCAAACCGACCGGCTGGCGCACGAGATTACGGTGGTGAAGGTGTTGCAGTACCTGTTCTATCAGCAGTGGAACGACCTGATCCGGTATTGCTACACGCGCAAGATTCACTTCATCGGCGACATCCCCATTTACGTGCAGCAAAACAGTGCCGACGTGTGGGGCAACAAGGAGCTGTTTAAACTTGACGAACACGGCATGCCCAGGTACGTTGCCGGCTCACCACCCGATTATTTTTCGGCCGATGGGCAACGTTGGGGTAACCCCATCTACGACTGGGCCGAACACGAACGCACGGGTTTCACCTGGTGGATCCGGCGGCTACGGCATCAGATGTCGCTCTACAGCCTCACGCGCCTCGATCACTTCTTGGGCTTCGACATGTACTGGGAGATCCCGTCGACGGAGCCTACGGCCAAGGTAGGTACGTGGGTGAAAGCCCCCACGGAAGCGTTCATTCAGGCCATGTACCGGCAGTTTGTGCAGTTGCCCCTGATTGCAGAAGATCTGGGCGCACGGTCGGCGGAAATTCAGCCGCTGCTGACGCATTACAGCATTCCGGGTATGCGGGTAGCGCAGTTTGGCTATGGCGACGACCTGTCTACCTCGTCGCACATTGTGCACAACCACACGTTCAACAACGTGGTGTATACCGGCACGCACGACAACAACACCACGCTGGGCTGGTTCCGTCAGGGCGAGCCCGAGTTGCATCAGCGCCTGAACGACTACCTGGGCACCACCGTCACGGAAGAAAACGTGGTACCGCTGCTCACCCGTCAGGCGATGCAGTCGGTGGCCCGGTTGGCCATTCTGCCCGTGCAGGATTTATTGAATCTGGACGAAAATCACCGCATGAATACGCCGGGGCTGGGTGGTTACAGCTGGCAATGGCGCCTCCAACCCGGTCAGCTTACCACCGAGGTTAGTGAACACCTGCTCGCCCTCACCAAAATGACAGGGAGATTGTAAGGAATGAATAATGTACGATGCACAATGGGGCTGACGCCAGTGTATTTCGCGTCAGCCCCATTGTGCATCGTACATTATTCATTATTCATTCCTCAAAGCCCAAACTGCCGCAGGTGGTGATCCAGGTGAATAGCAGACAGCTTGATGGCTTCGGCTTTGGTGAGCAGGCCGAATACGGGATGTGCGAACCGGTGATTCTCAGGTACGTTACCGAGTCGGTTTAGGGCGGCTAGCAGTGCTGCCCGATCGTCGGCAAAGCCCGTGGGTTGGGTCATCAGCGGGCGATTGGGGTCAAGCTCCGCGATGGTTTTCATGTTTTTGGGCAACCGCATAGGTAGGTACAGCCCCACCCACTTCGTCAGCAGGCGGGTGAAGGCTGATCCGCGCAGTTTCATATCTTTTTCGCCCAGCACGATCCGCAGTTGATCGGTGCAGTGGGTCATCATCTGGCCTACGCCCATACTCCCCCAAAGCCGCTGGCTTTCAGGCGTTAAGCGCGCGATACGATTACTAAGGTCGGTGAGGGTCATGCCGCAAATTACGGCAACAAAACCTGATCAATTACATGGATGACCGCGTTGCCACTTACGATGTCGGCTTCTTTGATCGTAGCCGCGACGGCGTTGCTATTCCCTTTGACCGTCAGCGCATTATTGGTCAGTGCCAGTGTAATCTTGTTGTTGGCTGAGCTGTTCAGCGTAGTGAGCTGCCCTACCTTAAGCTGGTTGGAGAACACGTACCCCTGAACAGCATGGTAGGTCAGGATGTTTGCCAGCGTGGCAGCGGGGGCGGCATTGATGTCGGCTACCGTGCGATAGCCAGCGGCGGCAAAGGCGGCATCATTCGGCGCAAAGACCGTGATCTGCCGCAGGTTGGCGTTGGTCGTCGTACCGTTCAGAATCGTCAGCAGGTCGGGGCGGACGGTGGCGGCGCGGGCAACGGCGGCTGAGAGCAACGATAGATCGGTACGCAGTTTCACGGCACTTACCACATCCGCTGCGGGTGGCATCAGCACTTTCCCGATCGTGTGCACAAACCCGTTGGCTACAACCTGATCAGGCTGGGTTACGCGGGTGCCGTTTACAAAGAGCCCATCCGCCGAATTCGTTACAAAAAGGATTTTCTTGTCGCCTGCTTCGACAGCTACGTTCGTGGCCCCGGCTACTTCCGGCGTTTTGGTCGAAACAGCTCCCGTAATCAGGTGATAGCGCAGAATGGCTTTCAATTGATCGGCCGAAACGTTCTGAAACGACTCCGGCGTGCTGAACCCAGCGGCTTTAAAGGCATCATCAGTCGGCGCGAACAACGTCAGCTGTGCGCCTTTGAGGGCATCGGCCATCCCCGCCTGTTGCACCGCCGCCCGCAACAACGAGAAGGTCGGCGTTTCGGTCAGTAAGTCGCTGATTGTCTTGGGTTGCGCATTGGTGGGATCATCGGTTTTTTTGCAACCAGCCAGCAATGCTACCAGCACGATAAAAGAGAGTACGAAACGATTCATAAGAGACACATTACGGGAACTGCTTGTCTGTTGTAACGCGCAAAGGTATAATCAACTTGTGTGCCAGATTGTCATTAATGATCATTGGTTGTCATTTGCTGCGCGTCATTTAGTTGTCATTCGTTGTCATTCATGGTAATGAACAACCAATGACTCCTAATGACTATTAGTGACGCCAAAGGCAAATGACCACCAATCACCCTTTTCCTACTCAACTAGTATATTTTGAAACGGCTGACGGGTTGTGTAACTTCGCAGTCCGGTAGGCGGCGTTGGGAAACGTCGCCAGCCTTACTTAAAAGTTGTTAAAAATCAATCGGTTGAATGAAAGACCACATTGACCCGAGCAATCTCCCCCAACACATCGCCGTTATCATGGACGGAAACGGACGGTGGGCCAAGCAACAGGGAGCCGCTCGGGTGTTCGGGCATCGGAACGCAATTAAAGCCGTTCGGGACACTACAGAAGGCTGCGCCGAACTGGGCATTAAGTACCTGACGCTCTACGCCTTTTCGACCGAAAACTGGAACCGCCCCAAGCTGGAAGTAGACGCCCTGATGACCCTGTTGGTCCACACGATTCGGGGTGAGATCAAAACCCTGATGGATAACAACGTGCGCCTGGCCACGATTGGCAACACAGAGAGCTTACCCTCTGATTGTCAGCGTGAATTGCAGGAAGCCATCCGGGCCACTGAGCAAAATACCGGCCTGACGCTCACACTCGCCCTCAGTTACAGCGGGCGTTGGGAAATTATCGAGGCGGTGCGGCGAATTTCTACCGAAGTACAGCAAGGACGATTCCAACCTGGCGACATCGATGAGGGTCTATTCAGCAGCTACTTAGCAACCGGTGGCATGCCCGACCCGGAATTGATGATTCGTACCAGCGGCGAAATGCGCATCAGCAACTTTCTACTCTGGCAATTAGCCTATTCTGAGTTCTACATGCCCGACGTGCTATGGCCCGATTTCCGTCGCGAACACCTCTGGGAAGCCATTCTGACTTACCAGAAACGGGAACGCCGCTTCGGAAAAACGTCTGAGCAAGTTATAAAATGAGTCCTCTGTCTACCGTTCACTGTCCTCTGTTGCTTCGCCAGCGTATTTAGCTGAGCAGGTAGCAGCGCAACTGAAAACGGTAAACTGAAAACTGAAAACTGATTTCTGTGAAACACTTTCTCTGTGCCGGTCTTTTACTGACAGCAGCGCTCACTGCCACCACAGGGGCCTGGGCACAAGTCCGCGTAGGCTATGGTGCACCGGCTGCTGCTGAACCCGCACCGACCAGTACCCTGACCGATTACGCCAACCCCAAAGAATACACTATTGCGGGCCTTACCCTCAGCGGAACGCGCTTTCTCGACCCAAACTCGTTGCTCTCGCTAACAGGTTTGCGGAAAGGCGACAAAATTCGGCTACCGGGTGAAGCACAGGGTTCAGCCATTCGGAAGCTGATGGACTCAGGGCTCCTCTACGACGCCGAAATGGTGGCTACCAAAGTCGAAGGCAATAGCCTCTGGCTCCGCTTTAAAGTCAACGAACGGCCGCGCCTGTTCCAGATTACCTACGCTGGTATCCGCAAAGGCGAATCGGAGTCGCTCAAAGACAAGGTGAAGCTGACGCGTGGTAAAATCATCACCAACACCGACATCAAGAATGCGCAGCTGGCGGTGAAGAAGTACTACATCGAGAAGGGTTACCTCAACGCGAAAGTGAAGGTGACGACCATTCCCGATAGCACCCGCAATAACGCCACCATGCGGATTCAGATTGCGAAGGGTGAGAAGGTAAAAATCAGTGATATCGAGTTTGCCGGACGCGAAGAAGTGGCAGAAAGTGCCCTGCGCAGCAAGATGAAGGGCACCAAGCAGATGCGCTTCGGCCGGGTGTTCTCGCCGTCGAAGTTTGTACCAAAGAAATTTGAGGAAGACAAAGGCAAGGTCGTCGATTACTACAACAAGCTGGGTTACCGCGATGCGGTAATTGAGAAAGACTCGATCGCCAACAGCGGCGGACGTACCGTGGGCATTAAGCTAACCCTCTCGGAAGGCAAAAAATACTACTACCGGAATGTTAATTTCGAAGGCAACTACCTGCATACCAGCGACCGGCTGCGTGAAGTACTTGGCGTTCGAAAAGGCGATGTCTACAATCCGGAAGACCTGGATAAGAAACTGAACGGCAACCCCGGCCAGGATCTGAGCTCGCTCTACATGGACGATGGTTACCTCTACTACCGCGCCGAACCCGTAGAGCGCGCCGTGGTGGGTGATTCAATCGACTTGGACATTCGGATTTACGAAGGCAAGCAGGCGACCATCAACCGCATCATCCTGAACGGCAACACCAAGACCTCGGATCACGTGGTGATGCGCCAGATCAGGACGTTGCCGGGTCAGAAGTTCTCGAAGACGGCCATCATACGTACCCAGCGCGAGCTTTCGACACTCGGTTATTTTGACCCGGAGAAGATTGGGATCAACCCGATTCCGCAGGCCGATGGGACCGTCGACATTGAATACAACGTCGAAGAAAAACCGAATGACCAGATCGAGTTGTCGGGTGGTTGGGGTGGCTATATCGGCTTTGTAGGTACGTTGGGCCTTACGTTCAACAACTTCTCGGCCCGCAACATCACCAATCTGAGCGCCTGGCGCCCGCTTCCGGCCGGTGATGGTCAGCGGCTGTCGATCCGTTTCCAGGCCAATGGCAAGCAGTTCCAGACCTACTCGCTGTCGTTTGTAGAGCCCTGGCTGGGTGGTCGCAAGCCCAACGCGTTGTCGGTGAGCCTGAGCCATACCGTATACCGGTCATACAACTATTACGATCTATACAGCCGGGGGTCGGGTAGTGCCGTCCCCATCGGTTCGTATACCAACACGGCCATTACGCTGGGGTTGGGTCGTCAGTTGAAAGTGCCCGATGATTATTTCTCGCTGAGTAACTCGATCACTTATCAGCAGTATGACCTCAACAACCTGAACATCTTCGGGAATGGCTATAGCAACGGGGTCTCGAACAACTTTACGTTCAATACGACGCTCTCACGCAACAGCATCGACAACCCGCAGTTTCCACGTCTGGGCTCGTCGTTCACGCTGAGTGGCTCGTTTACGCCGCCTTATTCGGTGTTCCGGTCGAAAGATTACCAGCCCGATGCAGCGAACCCCTACCGCTGGGTTGAGTACCACAAATGGATGTTCGATGCCAGCTGGTTCCAAACCGCAGTGGGCAAGTTTGTACTGAACGCCCGCGCTCACATGGGCTTCCTGGGCAGCTACAACTCGCGCACGGCTATCGGTCCGTTTGAGCGGTTCGTATTGGGTGGTTCTGGTTTGGCCGGGCAAGGACAGTTTGCGCTGGCGCAGGACATCATCGGTCTGCGCGGTTACCCCGACCGCCGGGTGCTGACGCTTGACAACAACCGCGTGGCCTCTCCTAACGAAGCCAACCAGGGCGGGGTGGTTTACAGTAAGTACGTGGCCGAGCTACGCTACCCGGTCTCGCTGAACCCATCGGCAACGATCTTCGTGCTGGGCTTCCTGGAAGCGGGTAACAACTGGGCGACCTACAAGCAGTATAACCCCTTCGACCTACGCCGCTCGGCGGGTGCGGGTGCCCGTATCTTCATGCCAGCCTTCGGTCTGATCGGTATCGACTATGGTTGGGGCTTCGACGAAATCCCGGGTGTTCAGAAAGCAGGCACCGGTCAGTTCCACTTCACCATCGGGCAGCAGTTCCGGTAGGAAAATGTACAATGTATAATGAACGATGTACAATGGGCTGACGCGCCAACAATTGTTCCTGCGCTAGCCCATTGTACATCGTTCATTATACATTGTACATTTTTTCTCATCATTAAACGTTCTCTACCTAAACACATCTAACCAACAGACAGCCGCCCGCACAACTATGAAAAGGGGTTTGTTCTTAGTAACTTTGTGGCTTATTGGTGGAGCAGTTCCAGCCGTTGCTCAAAAGTTTGGGTACGTTGATATGGAGTTCATATTCAGCAAATTACCCGAATACAAGAAGGCGCAGGAAGGAATCGACCAATTTGCAGACCGGTGGTCGAAAGACATTCTGGATAAGCAGGCCGAGATTGAAAAAATGCAACGCGCCTACCAGGCCGAAGAGATTTTGCTGACCGACGACATGAAACGGGAGCGGCAGCGGGTCATTAACGACAAGGAGCGCGAAGCAAGGGAATACAACAACAAAGTGTTTGGCTATGAGGGCCTTCTGTTCCAGAAAAAGAAGGAACTCATGAAAGTGCCAATGGAGTTAGTACAGCGAGTCCTCGATAAAGTAGCCACGCAGCGTAAGCTTGATTTCCTGTTCGATAAATCCAGCGAAGGTATGATGATGCTTTACACCAACCCTAAGCACGATTATACCGATTACGTGATGGAGGAGCTGGGCCTCGACCCTGACAGCCAGAAGGCGAAAGCGGCTCCCGCAAAACCGACCGCCGCTCAACAGCAAAAGCAGTAAAACCTAACTAAACAATCCAATACACAGTCGAATGAAAAAGAATCTGGTCATGGCGCTTGGCGCAGCCCTGTTAATGGGGGGCCTGAGCGCACGGGCACAAGCCCAGGCGTCAACGCCGGTAACGGCTGCTCCGTCAGCCCCAACGACCTCTGCCCCCCGGGCAACGGCCGCGACTCCGCTTAAAATCGGATATACCAGCATGGACTACCTGCTTCAGCAGGCTCCTGAAGCAAAAGAAATCCAAAACCAACTGACGATCCAGCGCACCCAACTCGAAAACGAGCAAAAGCGCCTTCAGAAAGAGTTTGAAGATAAATATAAAGCCTACGAAGCCGGTGCTCAGCAGATGTCGGAGGTGATCCGGGCTGACCGCGAAAAAGAGCTGCAAGGCCTGCAAACGCGGTTCCAGGAGTTCCAGCGCAATGCCGAGGGCACTTTGCAGAAGAAATACCAGGACTTGGTTAGCCCGGTATTGCAGAAAATCCAGAAGAACGTAGATGCCGTGGCCAAAGAAAATGGCTATTCGCACGTCTTCAACCTCGACGCTGGTGCCGGTACGGCCGTTATCCTGCTGTACGCACCCGAAGATGGCAACATCTCGGATCTGGTACTGAAGAAAATGGGCGTTACACCGAAGCCAGCCGGTGCTACCACTGGCGCTGCGACGACCCCGGCTCCGAAGAAGTAACTTTTGAACGTTTGAGGTTTAAAGTTTAAGGTTTGACGTTAGCCTGTCGAGAGCACGTCAAACCTTAAACTTTAAACCTCAAACGTTTTCATACCACTGCCGATTCCAGCAGGCGGATGGTACCTTTTGTGGCGTCGATTTCGGCGTTGATGCCGAGCGGAATGGTGAATTTATCGACGATGTGACCGATCATCGCGCCCGAAAACGCAGGTACGTTCAGCGGTTCCAGGTACGTTGCCAGCACGTCTTCCAGCGTAAGTGAGCCGTAACTACCCTCGGTTTCGCACTTGGTACATTTACCGAAAACTACCCCCGCGACCTGCTCCAGGACGCCCGCCAGCTTAAGGTGGGTTAGCATTCGATCGACGCTGTAGGGTTCTTCGTGAACATCTTCCAGAAATAGAATAGCCCCTTTCCAGTCAGGTACGTAGGGCGTGCCGATGAGGTGGCTCAACACCGTCAGGTTACCGCCCAGCAGTCGACCACGGGCTATGCCAGAGTGCAGGGTCGTAATCCGGTCCCGGGTTTGCGTGAGCGTATCGCCTTTGTCGGTCGGGTTCTGAAATAGCACCGGCTCACCATCCATCAACACCCGTTTCAGCCAATCGACGGTGAAGCGGTTCCAGGTAGCCGCTCCCTCAGGGCCGTGCATGGTCGCCAGTCCGGCTTTGGCGTTGATCGCCAACAGCAGGGCCGTGATGTCGCTGTAGCCGATCAGAATTTTGGGGGTGCGGCGCATCTGTTCGTAGTTGAGCAGCGGCAGCAGGCGGGCACAGCCCCAACCGCCGTGCATGGCCATCACCGCCTGAATCGACGGATCAGCGAAAAAAGCGTTCAGATCGGCCGCCCGGTCGGCATCCCGGCCCGCCAGATAGCCATACCGGTCATAGAAATGAGGGGCCAGCCGGGTTTTCAGACCCAGAGCCTGTAACGACTCAACGGTAATCTGCACCTGTTCACGGCTATATGCTGGGGCTGCCGGACACACTAAGCCGACGGTGTCGCCGGGTTTCAGCCGAGGCGGTTTTTGCAGGGGTAGTGGCTGGGGCTGGGCATCGTTGGGCAACTGGCTGCACAGGGGAGCCAGCAAGGCCGATTTAAGCAGCGTTCGGCGGGATAACATAGTTTGATTTAGATAACAAATAGCCGCTAAAAGAAGGGTATTTTCTGTTTATACCCGCATAATAGGCATAGAAAGATACCTTTTAAACGAGTCAAGTAGAAAGCATTTTTGCGGCCCTTTCGCAACATATATCCACCCGGTAAAAGCCGGTCTGTTTTTCATTGAATGAAGCCTTACGCGCTGTATACTGCCGAAGAATTGGCTGCGGACGACCTGTTTGTTCGTTGGGTGCAACACCCCGACGACGAAGAGGTGGCGGCCTTCTGGCAACAGTTGCTCGATCAGCAGCCGCGTTTGTCGGCGCGCTTCGATCAGGCCCGTTCGTTGATCCTGCACGCGAGTAGCTCGCTGTCCTTGCCCGCCCTGCTGCCCGATGAGGCCGATACGCTCTGGCGGCGCATTCGGGGATCGCTACAGGACATGGAAGAGGTGCGAAGCCTGCGGCCCGAGGTACGTCGGTTCATTGGCTGGTGGTATTTTGTTCGGGCTATCGCCGCAACGGCCTGCATTGTGTCGCTGCTGGGGCTGGCGGTGTATAAACAATATACGCAGGAAGCTTCGCGGCTCATCACCACCACCACACAGGCCCGGCTCATCCTTCTGCCCGACGGTTCGCACGTACGTTTGTTTCCACACAGCAGCCTGCGCTTTACGCCACGCGGTTTTGCGCGAGAGAGCACAGCCGAAGGCAGCGTACATACCGAACTGACCCGCGCGGTCTGGCTCGACGGCACGGCCGAGTTTGAGGTAGTCAACTCACCGGCGGGGGGCGTCACCAACGCTTTTCGGGTACATACCGAACATTTGACGGCCGAAGCCACGGGCACGACGTTTAAAATTATCCACACCGACGCCCAGACAAATGTAGCCTTGCGGGAGGGTCATTTGAACCTTCTGTTGGGTCATCAGCAGGTGCGGCAGCTCAACCCCGGCGAGATGGTATCGGTGGCTGGTGGCGAAATACGTTAGTTAAGTAGCAAAAACCTTTCTCTACTAAGCCGGTTGTTTTTGTTGAGATACCAAACAAACCTCAACCGATGGAAAATCAGACCGGCGCTCATGTAGACAAGACAGTTCTCGTTACGGGAGCTACCAGCGGTATTGGCCGCGAACTCGCCACCCTTTTCGCCAAAGATGGTTATAACCTCGTACTGGTTGCCCGCAGCGACGACAATCTGTCGCAGGTAGCCGATAGCTTTGAGCAACAATATGGTATAAAGGTGACGCAGATCGCCAAGAACTTGGCCGACGAACAGGCTCCTCAGCAGATTTATGATGAGATCAACGGCAAGGGCATCCAAATCGATGTGCTGGTCAACAACGCCGGGATGGGCGAATACGGCAAGTTTGCTACGGAAACCGACCTTCAGAAGGAAATGGACATCATCCGAATAAACGTATCTGCGTTGGTAGGGCTGACCAAACTGTTTCTGCACGATATGGTGCAACGCAATGAAGGCAAGATTCTGATGCTGGGGTCGGTAGCCTCGGTGGTGCCTAACCCGTTGATGGCGGTTTACGGAGCCACGAAGTCATTCATCTATTCGTTTTCGGAAGCGCTGCGCAACGAAATTAAGGATACAAACATCACGCTGACCGTGCTGATGCCCGGCGCTACGGATACCGACTTTTTTAATAAAGCCGGCGCGATGAACACCAAGGCGCAGGATAAAGCCCGCGAGACGTCGCCCGCCGACGTGGCCAAAACGGGCTATGAGGCCTTGATGAGCGGCAAAGACAAGGTAGTGCACGGAGTTGCTAACAAAGCTACCGTAGCGATGGCGCACCTGCTGCCCGACTCAGCCGTGACCAACGCATCGCGGCAAGACATGAAGGATATCAACGAAGCCGAGGAAGAGTCGCACACCGCTCAGAACGTGGCTTTGAGCCTGGGGATTGCTGCGCTGGCTATTGCGGGTTTATTCGTGCTGAAGGTCTGGAATGATCGCAGCCCGATCGAAAACGCCTACGATGAAACCCGTCTTCGGTACAAGGCCAATCGGTTGAAAGACCGGGCGCAAACCGGCCTGGAAGACCTGAAAGAAACCGTACTGAACGCGGTAAATTAAGACCGTAATGGTCCATCAAAGTCCAATGTTCAACGATCCTCGCTATCTTGGACATTGGACTTTGACTATTACGCCGCTTTGACACCTGCCTCTTCCTCGCCTACCACTACAATAGCCGACAACCGGCCTAAGATTGGCCTTTCGTCGGCTATTATTTTTGTCATTAGTTCAGTAGTTGGCACCGGCGTGTTCAAAAAAGTGGTGCCGATGGCTGCCGAGTTGGGTTCGCCCACGCTGGTGTTACTGGCCTGGCTACTGGCCGGGCTGGTGAGTCTCGCCGGTACGTTAAGCAACGCCGAAGTGGCCAGTATGCTCGCCAGCGAAGGCGGCGAGTATGTCTACTTCCGCATCATTTATAATCGCTTCTTTGCCTTTCTTTTTGGCTGGACCAACTTCGCCGTTATCCGCACGGCCTCCATTGCCTCTATCGCCTACGTCTTTGCGCAGTCGGTCAATTCACTGATTCCGTTACCCGCCACGCCCACCAATTGGGCCAATTTCTCGCTGCTGGGGCTGCACCCGCTCGAAAACAGCAGCGTCAAATTGCTGGCGATTGCGCTGGTCTGGGGGCAAACCGCCTTCAACATTCGGGGCTTACGTACCGGGGAGGCCATCAGCCGCGCCCTAACCGCCATCATGGTTGTTGTGATGGTCGGTTTTGTCATCATGGGGCTTGTTTCCGGAGCTGGCAGCGTAGCTAACCTGCAACCTGTCGACACCGGCTTGTCGGGCAGTTCGTTGCTGAGCGCGATGGCACTGGCCTGTCTCAGTGCATTCTGGCCCTACGAGGGCTGGAACACGGTGGGGTACATCGGCGGTGAAATCAAGAATCCTTCGCGCAACCTGCCGTGGGCGCTTACCATCGGTACGCTGTCCATCATGGTGTTGTATCTGCTGATGAATCTGGTCTATCTGTATGTGGTACCGGTAGGCGATCTGGCAGCGCTTAAGGGACAGCCTAACAGCATCGCCGCAGTAACCGTCGCGGGTACTATGGCCGGCTCGATCGGCTCGCTTATTCTGTCGTGTCTGCTACTGGTAACGACCTTCAACTGTTGTAGCATCACCATCCTGATGGCGTCGCGGCTGTTCTATGCGATGTCGAAAGATGGGCAGTTCTTCAGCCGGATCGATTACCTCCACCCTACTTTTCAGACGCCGTCGCGCTCGTTGTTGCTACAGGCCGCCTGGACGACGCTCATGGTCTTGTCGGGTTCGTTTGACACGCTGACCGACATGCTCATTTTTGCGGCCTTCATTTTCTATGGAGCTACCACCGTAGGCGTGTTCATCCTGCGCAAACGCATGCCCGATGCCGAGCGGCCTTACCGGGTGATCGGCTACCCCGTGGTGCCCGGCTTGTTCATCGCCTTCTGTGCGTATCTGGTCATCAACACGCTCATCAACCGCCCGTACGAAGCGGGCGTGGGGCTGCTGCTAATGGCTACGGGTGTTCCTTTTTACTTTTACTGGAAACGCCCGAAAACAGCCTGATTTCACCCTAACGAAGCTTTTCGTTGTCCAGGTGGCGGGTAGCGTCCCGGTTGTTTTTCTTGTCGATATTCTTGGCGAGTGCTTCCGTCAAGTCGATGCCGGTCTGGTTAGCGAGGCAGATCAGCACCCAGAGTACGTCGGCCATTTCGTCGCCGAGGTCGCGGTTTTTATCCGATTCTTTCTCTGACTGTTCACCGTACCGACGGGCCATAATGCGCGCCAGTTCCCCCACCTCCTCGGTGAGGATCGCCATGTTGGTCAGTTCATTGAAATACCGCACGCCAACGGTTTTAATCCATTGATCGACAGTATCCTGCGCTTCGCGAAGGGTCATAAAAAAAGTTTGACGTTTAGTGTTTGGGGTTTAACGTTGGCTGGGCAGCGTACAACGTTAAACCCCAAACACTAAACGTCAAACCAAATGGGGCAAAGGAACCTACTGCTTCAGCAGGCGGATCGTTTTTGATTGATTGCCGGTCTGAATCTGATACAGGTAGATGCCCGTCGACAGGTTTGTGCCTTCGACACCGACGCGGTGCTTACCGGCAGGCTGCACCCCTTCCGACTGATTCTGACGGATGATGCTGCCTCGTTCGTCGGTCAGGGTATGTTTCACCGTGCTTGCTTCGGGCAGGGTATACTCAATAACGGTCTGTTCCTGAAAGGGGTTAGGCGTGGCTGATACGAGCAGTTCAGGCCGGACTTCCGACGATTTAGCCGTTACGTTGGCAATGGTCGCCTGGAATACCGAACCGGCGCGGGCCTCGAAACCCGGCGTCAGTGTAATAGCCTTACCTGCCGTGTAGCTTGCCGTGGCAGAACGCTCTACGACATTGCGGGCCGAGATAGCCTCAAACGCCTGTACATCGACAGCCTGACCGGCTGATACCGTCCGTTCAACTGTTGTCCGTTGGGTAATATCCTGGGCCTGAGTGGCGGCGGCAATCAGACAGAAAGAACAAAGAAGTAGCGATTGTTTCATAGCAGTTATGCCGGGGTGACGATCCTCTGTGACAAGTTTACTGATTTCACGCAAGATTGTTGCCAATATTCTCGAAAATGACGCGTTTTGTGCGAAACGTTTTTTTACGGGCGGGGTTATGGTCAAAGTCACCCGCGCTTTCCGCCTTTGACCATGAAAATCGAGCATATCCGCGAACAACTTCATCTGCTCATCGACGAGGTCGATGATATTTATGTGCTGAACGGCCTCTACCGCAATCTTCTTGCCGATAAGCGCCAACGCCTCGACTATGAGCGCGAACAGGCCCGAAAAACCGAAAAAGAGAAGAAAAAGTAGCCTTCAGGTACGTTCCTCTCTTTATCGGATTCACCCAAAAAAGGAAAGGCAGCGGATGACCGCTGCCTTCTTTCTTAGCTGGTTATGCCATGAAGGTATCTAGCTGGCTTCACCCTCGATTTCGGCCACTAGTTTATCATACCAGACCTGCCCGTAAGCTCTGACAAGGGCCTCACGGACAAATTTGTACACAGGTACGTTCAGCTCTTTGCCAAACCCACAGGCCGGTTTGCAGATAGGCCAACGGTCGTAGTTGAGTGCGTGGTAGCCGTCATATTTGGTGACCCGAATCGGATACAGGTGGCACGAAATGGGTTTTTTCCAGTTGATTTTGCCATCGTTGTAAGCCGCTTCGATCCCGCATTTCAGGATACCCCGATCGTCGTAGATGGCATAAACGCACTCGCGCCCACCAACGGTGGTGGTTACGTAGTCGCCATCTTCGTCGGCTTCATACAGGCCCTGAGCTTCAATAGCCTGCACACCGGCGGGCGAGAGGTAAGGTTTTACTTCGGGGTAGACTTCGCGCAGTTTCGCCAGTTCGTCGCGTTCGAGGGGAGCCCCCATGTCGCCTTCGACACAGCAGGCGCCTTTACACTTATCCAGGTTGCAGACAAAAAACTGGTCAGCAACGTCGTCGCTGATGACAGTATGGTCGATGAGAATCATACCCGAAGTTACTCGCTAACTTTTAGTTTCTGGCCTAAGCGGGCATTCATATCGGGAAGTTTATTCCACTCGACCAGTTGCTCCACCGTAACGCTGTACTGCCGACTGATGCTATACAGGGTTTCGCCCTTCGCCACAACGTGATAGGTGGGACCTGCGGGCGGCGTAACGGGCGCTTCCGGCTCCTCGGTCGTGGTAGTCGTTGAGCGGGGCGGTGTTACGGTTACGGGTTGGCCGACAGGGTAGCCGGGTTGAACATTCCGCACGCTTAGTTTCTGACCCACTGACAGTTTGTTGTCTAACGACAACGAATTGGCGTCGAGCAGTTCGTCGACCGTCACACCGTAGTATTTCGAGATGCTGTAATACGTCTGTCCGGCTTCGACGGTATGCGTCATGGTGCGGCCGCCGCTGCTTGGCGCTGCCTCGGTACGCGGTTTGGTCATCGGCGGCAGCGGCGGTACGCTCCCCTCCCGGTTGCGAGTCGACGTAGCGTCGCGCTCACCAATGGCCGTTGTGGGTGAAACCTGCGGCGAAGGCTGTGGCGCAGCCTGACGCGGGCGGGTCTGTGCTGTCCGGCTCAACTCTGGGTCGGGCGTTTCGGGGTAGCTGGTGGGCTTCGGGCGGCTGGTCGGTTCGTCAGGTACGTTGCCAGCTTGACTGGTAGTCGGAACGCTCCGATCCGGGTCGGCCGGGCGGCGTTTTGGTGGTGTGGTAGCTACCGATTCTGTTGTACCCGAGTTGGTTGGCCGGTTCACGTCGGTGCGGGCCGGGGTCGTCCGTTCCCGCAGGGGTTCACCCTCGGACCGCACGATGATCGTCCGTTGTGGCGAACCGGCATCCGAGCGGGGCAGCGTCACTTCAGCGGGCTGGCTGCTGGGTACGTCGGCCGCCATGGGTGGCGCGGTCAGTATTGGCGTGGGGGTAGCTGTGCGCGGTGCACTGGTAGTTGGTTTCGTGGTTGTGGCTACCTCCGTAGCGGGCTGGTCGACGGGCGTGGCCGACGGGGTAGCGTTGCCAACAAGTTTGGGCTGATAACGCCGCCGTTCCGAGGCATTACGCGGAATCTGACCATTGCTGGCCACCGGCTGCGTTTGGGTGGTCGACGGCGTCGCGGGCGTGGGGTCGTACACTGGCGGCGTAGGGCCGTTGATGATCTCGACGGGCGTTTTGGACGGGCGTTTCTCCCGTAACCACAGCACTCGACCCACCTGCAATTTCTGCACCCGGTCCATGCGGTTGTATTTCAACAGCTTTTTCAGCCGGATACCGTAGCGTTGCGAAATGCTGCGCATCGACTCATCGGCGCGGGCCGTATGGAACGGCACCAGCGCTTTCTTGTATTTTTTAGCCAGGTAATACACCTCGCCCGCCGTTACCAGATCACGGTCGGTAAGTTCGTTATAGCGCAGGAAGCTCGACAGGCTGATTTTGGCTTTGCTGGCCAGCGAACCCGGGTTGTCGCCCGCCTGCGCCTGAATCCCCGGCAACCCGTTGATTTCATACAGAATCGGGTCGTCGGCCGAGCGCGCGTTGGTGGTTACTTTCCGCAACACCGGGAAGCCCACATCATCAGACGCAACGTTTTTAAGGGGCTGATTGGATGTTTTGGCAATGCGCTGACGCAGGTCGTTGATCTGACTGTTTGGCGTCGGGATGGTGAGCACATGGTTTCCCGACGTAGGTACGTGGTCGATCAGCAGCCAGCGGTTGTAAGTACGTATGTCGGCGGGGTTGATATTCAGTTCGGCCGCCAGCCCGTCGATGGTTTTGCCACCCGCGTTGGGGTATTCGATGAGCGAGAACGTCGCGGTCGACTGATGCGTCTTGAACGCATATTCGACGGCAATTTTATGGGCAAAAAAGCGCAGAATGTACCGGTCAGTGCGGCCGTCGAGCGTAATGTCTTTGGCGTTGGCCCAGTCGGGCGATACCAGTTGGCTGATACCGCCTGTACCCAGGTAAAACGAGAACAGCGCCGATACCCAGTTGTTGTACATGCCGTTGCTACGGCGCAGGTAACGGGCCGCAGCGCGCGTTGAGGCGGTTATGTTTTTACGTTCGTCGACCTCCTCATTCACCTGTAGGCCATAATCGCCGGCGGTTTCGCGCTTGAACTGCCAGAAACCCACCGCCTGCGACGACGACACGGCATCGGGCGTGAGCGAGCTTTCCTGAAGAGCGAGGTATTTGAAATCGGTGGGAATGCCTTCGCCCAGCAGCACACTCTCGATAATCGGGAAATAGAGTTGCGCCCGGTCGAGCTTGGCGTCCCAATACTGGCGATTGACCATGAGGGCGTTGATATCCTGCTGCACCAGGCGCCGGGCGTTAGGTTCGAACCGAACGGTCAGGTCGGCAAACTGCACCTGATCGGGCGCGTCGGGCGGGGTCATGGGCACCGACTGCCCGAATGTAAACGCCAGCAGACCCGGCCAGAGCAAGCCAACAAAAGCGATTAAGTAGACAAAGCGATTTTTCATAGGGTGTAGGTTACCGCTTACGAACGAGCAACAGACCGTCGCGCACAGGCAACAGGACGTTCTCGACACGGGAATCATTGTGAATTTTCTGATTAAAGGCCATTACCGCCTGCGTATCACGATCGGAGGTTTTTACGGGCTGCACGACTTTACCACTCCACAGGACGTTGTCGGCCAGGATAAACCCGCCGGGGCGCACCTTGTCGAAAACGAGGTCATAGTAGAGCGCGTAGTTTTCTTTATCGGCATCGATGAAGACCAGATCAAACACCTCGTCGAGTGCCGGAATCAGCGCCGCCGCCTGCCCGAGACGCAGTTCGATCTGCGCCGCCCAGGGGCTCGCTTGCCAATAGCCGCGGGCAAAATCGGCCAGTTCCTCGTTATTATCGAGCGTGATGAGCCGACCGTCGGGCGTGAGGCCTTCGGCAAGGCACAGCGCCGAGTACCCCGTATACGTCCCGATCTCCAGCACACGGCGCGGCCGGATCATCTGGGCGATCATGGCTAAAAAACGGCCCTGAATATGCCCGGAGAGCATTCGGGGACGGAGCACATGGGCGTGGGTGTCGCGGTTGAGCCGACGAAGCGTCTCGCTTTCGGGCGAGGTATGGGCATCGGCATAGGCCGCAAGATCAGCAGCAATAAACTCCATTCGGTTAATCCGGGAAATCGGCGAGACAGCGAGGATGCTACCGGTAAAGGTACGCTTTTCCAGCTAAACGAAGACGGACCCGAAAGTTGGTATACAAAGTCGGTGGTTACGGACGACTTCTTAGCAAGAGCAAATTTCCCGCCGAATTCGCCGTACTTTTGCGGCCAAATAAACGTTGCTCACGCATCAATGACGACAAACCGCACATTCACCATGATTAAGCCCGACGCCGTTGCCGAGGGCCATACGGGTGCCATTACAAAACTGATCGAGGAAGCAGGCTTCCGTATCGTAGCGATCAAAAAAACCCGGCTCACGCCTGAGCGCGCCGGTGAATTTTACGCCGTACACAGCGAACGGCCGTTCTACAACGACTTGAAAAACTACATGTCGTCGGGGGCTATCGTGCCGATGATTCTGGAGAAAGAAAACGCAGTCGCCGATTTCCGGAAACTGATCGGGGCCACCAACCCCGCACAGGCCGAAGAGGGCACCATCCGGAAGTTGTTTGCCAAATCGATCGAAGCCAACGCCATCCATGGCTCTGACTCCGACGAAAACGCGCAGATCGAAGGCAACTTCTTCTTCTCTGGGCTGGAGCAGTTTTAATGTATAATGAATGATGTATAATGTACAATGACGTAAGGGCAACCCCCATTGTACATTATACATCGTTCATTCTACATTCTTTTCGTAATACTTACACACCGGTTTGAGGGCGCATTCGGTGCATTTGGGCGAACGGGCTATGCAAACGTAGCGGCCGTGCAGGATCAGCCAATGGTGGAACCGGGGCACGAGCGCCGTCGGGATGTGCGCCATCAGCCCTTTTTCAACGGCCAAGGGCGTAGTGGCCGTTTTGGGCACGAGCCCAAGCCGGTGTGATACCCGGAACACGTGCGTATCGACCGCCATCGCCGGTTGGTTATAAACCACCGACACAATCACGTTGGCCGTTTTGCGCCCTACACCAGGTAACCGTTGCAACTCAGCCACGGTGGCTGGTACTTCTCCGCCAAACTCACTCATCAGCAACCGGGCCATGCCCACCAGATGCTTCGCTTTGTTGTTCGGGTAAGACACCGAGCGGACGTAACTGAACACTTCCTCGACGGACGCCGCCGCCAGTGACTCAGGCTCGGGAAAACGGGCAAACAGCGCGGGCGAAATCTGATTGATGCGCTTATCGGTACACTGCGCCGACAGGATGACTGCCACCAACAACTCGTATGGATTACTGAAGTGCAGTTCGGTTTCGGCGGTGGGAAAATGCGTAGTAAAGTAGTCGATCAGGAAGCGGAAACGGTCTTTCTTCAGCATAGCCAAAGATACGGATTCCGCCCCGCTACATAAACTCGAACCCTTTCATGAATTCGTCGCGGTACGACCGGCCAATGGGCAGGGCGTGCTTGCCCACCAGCACTTCGCCCTCGCTGAAACTATCGATATGGCGTGTATTGACGGCGTAGGACCGGTGAATACGGCAGATTTCGGGGCTTTGCATTTTCTCGATCACCTTACTGAGCACCTCCCGAAGCGTATACTTGATGTCGCGCGTCACGATATCGGTGTAGTTACCTTCCGACTGGAGAAACAACACATCGTCGAGCCGAAACTTTACAAACCGATAATTCTGCTTGATGAAGAAATGGTCTTTTACCAGCAGCAGCGTTTCGTTTTTCAGCATCGCCTCGCTGGCTTCGCTGGTCACGTGCCCCGGCGACAGGGCCGACTTTTGCAAGGCAAAATTGTGAATCGCCAGATCGATGGCGATGCGCAGATTAAGGTCGTTGAAGGGCTTTGTGATGTAGGCCGAAGGCGATACCTGCCGGGCGCGTTCGATGGTGGGACCGTCGGTGAGGGCCGTCAGAAATATAAACGGAATAGGCTGCAACTGCCGCAACCGCCGCGCCGACTCGATACCATCCCATTCGCCTTTAATATTGATGTCGAACAGCACCAGATCGACCGTCATCTGCTTCACAATGTTGAGCGCCTGCGGGCCATTGTCGACTGTGTCGACAACCGTATATCCCAGATCGGAGAGGCGTTGGGCAAGGTCCATCGCCAGGATCGCCTCGTCTTCCACAATCAGTATAGAAATTGCATTCATAGGGTAAGCTAAACGAGATGAAAGGGCATATCGAGCTGGAAGACCAGCCCACTGCCTGACCGGAACTGGCAGGTAGCCCGCAATTGCTTCGTCAGCGACTGCACCAACTGTATTCCGAATGTTTTTGAGCGAACTACCGGGGGCACGGTAGCGGTGACCTCACCGGGCAACGTACCCATATCAACCAGCATCGCCTCGGTGCGAAACAGGCTGGGGTGGCCGTCGGGTAAGCCCGGTCCGTTATCCTGCACCGTCAGCCGCAGTTGCGCAGGCCGGCCAGCGCCCAGTAGCGGCGGGTCGATGGTCTCCAGCCGCACGGTCAGGGCTGGCCGGTCGACGGTTCGATAAGCATATTTAAACGAGTTTGTAATTAATTCATTGATAATCAACCCCAGCGGAATGGCCGTATCGGTATCGAGGCGTTGCTGCGTGATGTCGAGCGTCAGGTCGAAGTCGTCGGGACGATAGCCGTAGGTGGTCATCAGGTTTTCGACCAGATCGGTTACGTAATTGCTGAAGTTGATGGCCGTGACATCGTCGTTGGTATAGAGGCGCTGATGCAGCATCGACATGGCTTCGACCCGGCTTTGTCCCTCGCGCACCGCCGCCCGCGCCTGCAGATCGGTGAGCCGCCCCGATTGCAGACTTAGCAGGCTCGACACGATTTGCAGGTTATTTTTCACGCGGTGGTGCAGCTCGCGCATAAGCAGCGTCAGCTGGTCTGACTGGCGTTCGATCTGCTCTTTCTGCCGCTGAATCCGTCGGGCGTCGCGTTGCTTGAGCCGGTAAAGAGCCCACACCACCGCCAGCAGTCCCATCACTAGTAGCAGCCCGGCTACCAGCCAGCGCAACTGCCACTTGCGCAGCTCGTTTTCGCGGTCCAAAAAAGCAATTCGCTGCTCTTTCTTCTCGGTTTCGTAGGTGACCTGCAGGTACGAAAACTGGTCGCGGAAACCCGCCGTGTAGAGCGAGTCGCTGAGCGCTTCGTTGGCCTTTCTGACGGCCAGCGCTTCGGCGGGTTGACCTGCATCTTCCAATACTTCGGCCAGAATGGTGTTGGCCTCCCGGCGTTCGTTTTTGTTATGGGCCTGAAAAGCTGCCAGTACGGCATCGCGAGCCTGCCCAATGGCCACGTTTTTACGACCCAGCGCACTGGTAGCTTTAGCCAGATACATCAGCGACTGAGCCAGCATTCCCTCGTTTTCCTGCCGCGCCAGCGTAAGCGCCCGCCGCGCATGGCGCTCAGCTTGCAGCGCCTGCCGTTTCACCAGACAGAGACGCGCCATCAGCACATGGGCCATGGCCAGTTGGGTCTGCATGTTGGTTTTCCGGGCTTCTCGTAGCCCCCAGTTGGCAAGTGGCTGCGCCGAATCAGGCCGGTTCATGTCGAGGTAATTGGCGGCAATCATCAACCGGCACAAGTTAGCCGACGGCGGATCGTTGGACGCCATAAAATGACCAGCGGCCTTCCTGAGCATTTGAATAGCCCGCTGTGGATTATCGAGCTGCGAGTAGATGTTGGCGATGTTGCCCTCGGCCAGCCCCATCACGTTCTGGTCGTTCTGCCGGTCGGCTTCCCGCAGCGCCCGGTGGTAGTGGCTCAGTGCCTGCCCATAATTACCCAGGTTATCGTAGAGCATACCCAGGTTATTGACGATCAATGGCCGGATTTCGTCCTGCTCGGGCCCGGCCGCGCGCGCCAGGGCTTCCCGCATCATGGGCAGGGCTTCGGCGTTCCGGCCTTCGTCGACATAGGTGATGGCGAGGTTCATCAGCATCCTGACCAGCTTGTCATTGTTGTGCTGGGCTTTGGCCAGTTGAACGCCTACTTTGAAACATGAGTCGGCCCGGTGTGTCTGCCCCATTGTCGAGTATGCCCCCGCCAGATTGTTAATGGCGATCAGGTGGAGCGTATCGTTGGGGAAGCGTTTCAGCAAAGTCAGGCCCTGCAAGGCGTAGTCGCGTGCCTGCGTTACGTTGCTGTAGAGAAGCGCATCCGACAGGTGAATGGCCAGTTCGGCGTGCCTTGGGCCCACGGGGCGCTTGTAAAGTGTGCGTAAGCTATCGATCCGCCGCAACTCGGCCGCCTGGCCAAGCGCAGGCCCGGTGTTGACCAACCAGCCGATAATCGACAATATGATGACAGCAAAACGCACAGGGGAGGCGAGCAATTTCGTATAAACATACGCCGATTGCCCGCCTCCCCTGCCAATTCTATTGCCCGCTTCGTTACTTATTTGTTAAGCGGTAGGCAATAGTGTAAACGTATACTTATTCCGTTATCAATTGCCCTCAGCCAGTTCGCTGTAGTGAGCCAGGCAAGCATCCCAAAGACCAATGCGCGCTTCGATCGATCGGATGGCCCAGTCGGTGGCTTCCTGCCAGCGCACACTGTCGTCGCCGCACAATTCGCTCACCATCTGCATGGCTAGGTGGCTGTGGTGATCGCCGTCGACCTCGATGTGGCGCTCCAGGTAATACCGGAACGTCTTGAGCGGGCCGGGCGCGGCTTCGTCCATCCGTTGCACAAATTCCAGGAACATGTCAGGAATAAGGTCTTCGCGCCCAAACGTGAAAATCGACGCCATGATGTGCGGCTGCTCCGTGGCGATAGCTTCGAAGGTAAACGCCACAAACCGCCGGACGCCCTCGGGCAGATCAGTCGATTGCAGGGCGGCTTCTACCGACGTACCCCGCCGCAGTTGATCCAGGAAACCGTCGATGAGTGTCGGTTCGGCGCCCATCTGCTGCATCGCCAGCCGGTAGAGTTCGAAGTGGCTGATACGGTCGTTGGGATCGCCTAGCCAGGCGGGCATTTCGTCGCTTTCTTCGCCCGTCACGATCTCGTTGATCAGGTAGCGGGTCGTGCCGGAGCCAACGGGCATCCAGGGCACCGTTACGCAGGTCAGGTCGCGTTGCAGGGCTTTCAACAGCGACATAAAATCCCACACAGCAAAGGCGTGGTACTTAGTGAGGTCGCGCAGACCGTCGAGGTCCTGCACGGCCTGATAGATGGGATGAGTCAACAAACGTTGCCGTACTGGCGCTAGCGCAGCATTCAGGCTGTCGATATGAGCGTTCATGGAGTTGAGTGATCAACTGTGATCTTGTTGATGAAGTAATCATTTGTTGAGGAAAATGGTTTGCCGTTTTGCTACCGAAACGGCTGTAATCATAAACTATTCTTTCCCAAACGTTAGCAGCCATCACCAAAACGACATACGTACCTGACCTATCAACAAAAAAGCCTGCCTCATCGAAGAAGCAGGCTCCAGGTACGTTATCCGATGCTGGTTCTTATTCTTCCTGCAACACAGGTACGTGGTTGAGGTCGAGTTCGTTTTCCCATTTGGCAACCACCGTCGTTGCTACAGCATTGCCCATCACCGAAGTAGCCGAGCGGCCCATGTCGAGGAATGGGTCAATACCCAGGATAAGTGCCAGCCCTTCGGTAGGCAGGTCGAAGAGAGCCATCGTGCCGGCAATGACCACCAGCGAAGCGCGCGGTACCCCAGCAATGCCTTTGGAAGTAACCATCAGCGTGAGCAGCATCAGTACCTGCTGTTCGAGCGACAGCGGGACGCCGTAGGCCTGCGCCAGAAAACCCGTGGCAAAGGTCATATACATCATCGAACCGTCGAGGTTGAACGAGTAGCCCAGCGGCAGCACGAAGCCGATGATACGGTTCGAGACGCCGAAGTTTTCCAGTACCTTGATCTGCTGCGGCAGCGACGCCTCCGATGAGGCCGTACTGAACGACAGCAACAGGGCATCTTTCATCACTTTCAGCAGCCGGAAGAACGGGATTTTCATGAACGTGCAGATGGCAAACAGCACCACAAACACGAAGAACAGCAGCCCGCCGTAGAAGCACAGCAACAGATAGGCATACGAAACGAGGATGCTCAGGCCTTTTGAGGCGACCACAGCCGCCATGGCACCCAGCACGGCAAACGGCGCCAGTTGCATCACGTACCCAACCATCTTGAATACCAGCTCGCTCAGGGCGTCGAGGGCTTTGGTAATGCTCTTGCCTTTGTCGCCAATGGCACCCAGCGCCACACCGAAGAAGAGCGAGAACACCACGATTTGCAGGATTTCGTTTTCGGCCAGCGCCCGGAACGCCGAATCGGGGAAGATGTGCAGAATAAACTCTTCGATCGAGTTGAGCTTCTTGCCTTCAATACCCACCGACGTACCGGCGGCGGGGCGCGGCCAGCTTTGAATCGAGCCCGGCTTGGTAATGTTGACCACCACCAGCCCGATGATCAGCGACAGGATGGTGGCGAAATAAAAATAGCCCAGCGTTTTGATACCGATCCGGCCAACCACCTTAAAATCACCGAGTTTGGCAATACCCACTACCAGCGTTGAGAACACGAGCGGGCCGATGATCATCTTGATCAGTTTCAGGAATACCTTACTGACGATCTGGAACTTTTGCCCAATGGCGGCTGCCGCGTCGGCATCATAGGTACTGTGCAGGATTTGGCCGATCAAGACACCCAGCACAAAGCCGATGACGATCTTGGTGGTAATGGTAAGTTTCATAGTCAGTATACCCCTCCTTCACAAGGAGGGGCAGGGGTGGTTTTAATCGAGCGCCTGATAGACAGCAATGCGAAACTTACGAACGAAATCGGAATAATACGCGTAAGGATGCACATTGGTGAAGACCAGCATCACGAGGTTTTCGGTGGGGTCGATGGTGTATTCGGAGCAATACATGCCGCCCCAGGTGTAGGAACCGGGCGTGGCCTGATCGCCGTAATGGCTGTTGGGTGTGATGAGCATAAGGCCCAGCCCAAACTTGTCCTGCCGGTCCCAGACACTGGCATCGCCCAGTTGATTGCGCAGCATCATCTCGACGGTTTTACGCCCCAGAATACGCTTGCCGTTGAACGAACCGCCGTTGAGCAGCATCTGGCAAAAGCGGGCATAATCTTCGACAGTACCCACCAGCCCCGCCCCGCCCGAGAAGTAGGTTTTGGACCCCGACACCGAAAACGTGCGGTACGTGTCGTTGGGGTTTACGATCAGCGGCCCATCGGTGGTTTTGGCATACAACTCGACCAGCCGACCCGCCTGACCGGGTGGCAGATAAAAATGCGTGTCGTTCATGCCCAGCGGGTCGAGCACGCGTTTGCGCATCGCCACGTCGAGTGGCTGACCCGACAGGATTTCGACCAGCCGACCAATGATATCGGTGTTGAGTCCGTAGGTAAAGCCGTCACCGGGATCTTTCAGCAAGGGCCGCTTGGCCAGCCGGTTGACGACCTCTTCCAGTTTGTCGGGGTCTTTTGAGCCAAAAAATGGCACCCGAAACTCCACGCGCCCATCAAGCGGATGTTCGTAAGGTATACCGGCGTTGTGCGCCAGCAGTTGCCGAATCGTGATTTCCGACTTGGCGGGTCGGGTTTCGTAATTGCCTTTGGCGGGGTCGTTTTTGTCGTAGCTGACCAGCACCGTCGGGTTTTTGAACGCCGGGATGTACTTCGAGATGGGGTCGTCGAGCAGGAATTTGCCTTCTTCAAAGAGCGTCATCAGCGTAGTGGTGGTGATGGCCTTGCTCTGCGACGCAATCCGGTAGATGTCGGACGTTCGAGCGGGCGTCTTTTTTTCGAGGTTGCTATAGCCATAGGCTTTGTGCAACACGACTTGCCCATTGCGCGCCACAAACGCAATGGCATTCGGCGCGATTCCCTCATCGACGAAGCCCTGTAGCAGCACATCGACGCGCTTAAGTCGTTCCGCCGAAAAACCGTGCGTAGCGGGCAGCGCGTTAGGCGAAAACTGCTGTGGTTTCGGCTGCGCCAGTAGCGTCACGGGGAGCAGCCAACAGTAAAGTGCTTTCATACAAGCAAAAACCCGTAGAGACCGGTCCGCCGGTGCGGCAATCCCTTGCGTCTCCTTTGCGTCAGCCACATAACGTACCTGGGATCTATGCTGACGCATGGGAGACGCAAGGGATTGCGTCTCTACAGTTGGTTACTGGCCGAAGGCGTACACCGTTGTCTGGGTGTAGGTCTGTCCCGGCTTCAGGATGGTGTTGGGGTACGTGGGGTGGTTAGGCGAATCGGGGTAGTGCTGGGTTTCGAGCGCCAGCGCTTCGCGCAGGTTGATGGCCCGGCCATATTTGCCCTTGTCTTTCCCGTTGAAGAAGTTACCACCATAGAACTGAATGGCAGGCTCGGTTGTCATGATCGTCATCTTGATGCCCGACTTGTCGCCCGTGACTTCCGCAATTTTGGCCAATGTGCCCACTTTCGTATTCACTACCCAGTTGTGATCGTAGCCACCCGCGAATTTCAGTTGCTTGTTGTTCGGCGTATCGACCCGCGCGCCAATGGCCGTGGGTTTGCGGAAATCGAACGGCGTACCGGCTACCGACTGCGGCTCGCCCTGCGGAATCAGCCCTTTGTCGACCACCGAATACCGGTCGGCGTCGATCATCAGCACGTGGTTGTTGATGGTGCCGCTGCCTTCGCCGTTCAGGTTGAAAAAGCCGTGGCTCGTCGGGTTCACCGGAGTGGCTTTGTCGGTGGTGGCTTTATACTCCAGCTTCAGCGCGTTGCCATCGACAATCGAGTAGGTAACCGTCGTGGTGAGGTTGCCGGGGAACCCGCCCTCCCCGTCTTTCGACAGGTACGTTAGTTGCAGCGTTTTGTCGTCGATCTGCTTGGCATCCCAGACATGGCTGTGAAAACCGCTTGGTCCGCCGTGCAGCGTGTTGCCGTTGTTGTTTTGTTCCGTTTTGTATGTCTTGCCATCCAGCGTGAACGTGGCCTTGCCGATCCGGTTTCCGAAGCGCCCGACAACCGGGCCGAAGAACGCCGCACCTGGTTTTTCGTAGTCGCTGATGTTGCTGAATCCAAGCGCTACGTCGGTGGGCTTGCCGTCTTTGTCGGGGGCAATCAGGCTGACGATGCGGGCGCCGTAATTGGTAATGGCTACCTGAATTTTATCGCCTTTGAGGATGTAGAGCGCCGTTTTCTTTCCTTCGATGGTTCCGTCGAACGCCTTCGGGTCGGGCAGGGCGTAATTGATGGCGCTGGTGTCAGCCTTGGTCGAATCGGTTTCGGGCGTACCGGCAGCCGGGGTATTAGCCATTTCAGTATCTGCTTTTTTGGTTGAGGATTGGCAGGCAGTGGTCCAGAGTAGGCCCAGCACCGCTGCTGAAAGCATGATTTTTTGCATAATGAGCGTAAAAAAGGGTTTAGCGAGAAAGCACAAAGAACGAGGTCAGCGGGCCATGCAACAAAAAATACGTCGGCCAGAGACCGACGTATTTTGCGATTACTAACCTATGATGAAACAAGTTCACAATCCACAAAGCAGGTTGGGCCCTCATTTTACATCATGCCTCTGAGGCAACGGGAAAAAACGTTATAATGAATAATGTATAATGCACGATGTACAATGGCTTCGCGACCGCTAATAGCGCAATAAGCTCTCATTGTACATTATACATCGTGCATTGTACATTATTCATTCATTACAGCACGGAGTTCATGCTGCGGACGGCGTCGGCCGACTTGGCAAAGGCAGCCTGCTCTTCCTCGTTCAGTTTGTAATCGATGATTTCTTCCCAGCCGTTTTTGCCGATCACAACGGGCACTCCCAGGCAGATGTCTGACTGGCCGTATTCGCCGTTGAGGGCCACGCAGCAGGGGAAAATGTGTTTCTGATCGCGCACGATGCTCTCGACCAGCTCGGCCACCGCCGCGCCGGGTGCATACCAGGCCGACGTACCGATGAGTTTCGTCAGCGTGGCACCGCCCACCATGGTATCGGCCGCTACTTTTTTCAGTGTTTCTTCATCCAGAAACTGACTTACGGGCACGCCGTTGCGGGTGGCAAGGCGCGTCAGCGGAATCATGGTCGTGTCGCCGTGGCCACCGATCACCGTCCCGTGAATATCGTTGGGTGGGCAGTCCATTGCCAGCGACAGGTACGTCTTGAAGCGGGCCGAATCGAGGATACCGCCCATGCCGATGATCCGGTTTTTGGGCAGACCCGACGTTTGCAGCGTCAGTTGGGTCATGGTATCCATTGGGTTCGATACGATGATGATGATCGCATCGGGCGAGTGTTGCAGGATATTCTCCGTTACGCCCTTCACAATGTTGGCGTTGGTGCCAATGAGCTCTTCGCGAGTCATGCCCGGCTTACGCGGAATACCCGACGTGATGACTACCACACCTGAGCCAGCCGTTTTGCTGTAATCGTTGGTGCTGCCGGTAATTTTGGTGTCGAATCCGCAGAGCGTGGCGGTCTGAAACATATCAAGGGCTTTGCCTTCGCTTAGTCCTTCTTTGATGTCGAGCAGTACGACCTCTTCGGCCAGTTCACGGCGGATGATGTTATCGGCGCAGGTCGCCCCAACGGCCCCGGCTCCTACTACGGTAATTTTCATGCAAGAATTAAGTTAAAACGGGTAAAACAAGGGCAGTAAAGGTAAGTGAAAGGGTGAATGCCTGCTAAAACTACTCCGAAATCGTATGGCACGGCCGCAGTTGGGGAGCCAGGTACGTTGAGCTGTCGTCCGGGCTTTTGCTTACCGGTGGGCAAGCAGCCCATTTGCTTAGTAGCGGGCCTCTATGCTCGCGGTCAACAACCTGTAAATCTGAGCGACCTGCGGCCGGTCGCTCAGGTACGTTAGGTGGCTGTTGATCACCTGGCTGTCGTGCCGCCGGGCCGGGCCGGTCTGCACGTCGGCGGGGTGCTCGGCGTCGAGGGCTTTCCGCACAGTTTCGCGGATCAGCGGTTTAAGCAGGTCGAATTCGAGGTCTTCGGCGCTGGTGATGTCGTTGGCCAGGGCCATCAGGTGATTGCTGAAATTGCAGGCCAACACAGCCGCCACGTGCAGCACCCGCCGCTCGGCCGAGCTAACCAGATACACGATGGTGCTGATCGCCTGCCCCATCGTAACCAGTTGCGTTTCGGTGTCTTTGTTATCGGCTTCGATGCAGATCGGAATCTGTTCAAAATCGAGGAGATTCCGGCCCCGCGTGAACGTTTGTAACGGATAAAAAACGCCGGTACGCACCGGTACGTCGCTGTAGACGTCCATCAGATGCCGCAGTTTCGCCAATGACTGCCCGCCCGAGGTGTGGATGAGCGTGGCCCCTTCGGGCAGTACGAGCCGCGAACAGACCTCATCGATGGCGTCGTCGGGCACCGACAGAATAAACAGATCCGATGGATTGTCGGCCATGTTCAGGTCAGAGACGGGCCGGGCATCGTAGAGGATGCTGGCAAGCTGCCGAGCGTGGGTGAGCTGTCGGCTATATACCGCGACGACGTGATGACCGATGTTTTCTAAAGCGGGGGCCAGGTGCCAGGCAACATTTCCCGCACCAATAAACGTGATGGACATGGGGGAAAGTTAATGGACAATGTATAATGGACAATGAACAATGCACGATAGCAACGTACCCACAGCAAAAGCAGGCAATAGGCTGACAATCGCGAAGCCATTATTCATTGTTCATCGTACATTATACATTATCCATTAACTTTCCCCATGCGCTACCCGTCCTTTCTTCGCCCGCTTGGCCTTGGCCTGTTTTTGTTTGGTTTTGCTGTCTGGCTATATACGCTCACGCTGGGTACGTTCCGCCTAACCGGCGAGGTCGTTCGGCAAACGCTGAAACCCGAGCATCAGGTGGCGCTGAAAGCCCCACTGGCACCGATACTAGACCAGGACTACACCTCGAACCTACGCTTTATCAGTGACCTGCGCGGGGCCATCGACGGCTATAACGCCGAACAGCAGGCGAAACAGAACTGGAAAGCCGTTATCTACGACGAGTATCTGTTCGACTTGGTTAAGCGCTCGACGAGCGGTGGGCCGATGGATGCGGCGGGGCTTTGGTTCTGGCTGAGCATCGGGGTGGCCATGCTGGGCGGACTGCTGTATGCACTCCCCCGCCTCAATGATCAGCCGGGGGTTCGTAACGACGGGCTGGTGCGCCACTCCGCCACGCACCGCGGCTGGATAGGCATCGCGCTGGGTACGTTCCTGATCGGGTTTTATATTCTGCTTTACTTCTATCCCGAGTACCTGACCAACTGGACCGCGCTGGTCGACCCCGTCAGCCGTGCGTTGAACGGCGGCCCTGCCAGCCGGTGGTTTCTATATGGGTTTTTGTATACGGCGATCGTGCTGGTGATGGGTGTCAGGATGCTTATCAACTACCGCCACAGCCGCTACCAGCAGTACCGTACCTACTCGGTAATGGCCTTTCAATTGTTTTTTGCGTTCCTCATTCCCGAGCTGATGAGCCTGCTCAACGCGCCCTATCAGGACCTGAAGAGCATCTGGCCACTCGATTACGACTTCTTTTTCGACTACGAAATCAAGGCCAAGCTACAGGCTGGTACGCTGGGCATTTTCATGTTTGTGTGGGGAACGGGCCTCTCGGCGGTGGGTGTGCCGGTGATCACCTATTTTGTGGGTAAGCGCTGGTATTGCTCGTGGGTGTGCGGCTGTGGCGGGCTAGCCGAAACCCTGGGCGACCCTTACCGCCACTTGTCCGACAAATCCCTGAAAGCCTGGAAGATCGAGCGCGTGCTGGTGCATGGCGTACTGGTCTTTGCCGTGGTGATGACCGCGCTCGTGCTGTATAGCTACCTCTCCGGGCAGTCGGCGCTGTTTGGCTTTCTGGACTCGTATACGGTGCGGAAAGCCTACGGATTCCTGATCGGCTCCATTTTCGCCGGGGTGGTCGGTACGGGTTTTTATCCGCTGATGGGCAACCGCGTCTGGTGCCGGTTTGGTTGCCCGCTGGCAGCGTATCTGGGGCTGGTGCAACGGTTCAAATCGCGGTTCCGCATCACCACCAACGGTGGGCAGTGCATTTCGTGCGGCAACTGCTCGACCTACTGCGAAATGGGTATCGACGTGCGGGCCTACGCCCAAAAGGGGCAGGACATCGTGCGGTCGTCGTGCGTGGGCTGCGGTATCTGCTCGGCTGTTTGCCCGCGCGGCGTACTCAACCTGGAAAACGGACCGGTAGCTAGCCGCCGAATTTGAGTCGACTAAATGCCGCAGGTTGTTTACTTTTAGTGCATACGGTCCACGTTTACAGCTCATGCACCCTTATCTACAAGCCAGTTTGCGGGCTTTCTTTGGTGGCATCCTCCTGATGCTGCACCATGCATTTGCCACTAGTCTCAACCCCTTTTCAGGCTCGGTGGTGCTGATTCTGGCTTTGCTGGCCGTAGTGATCTATCTCTTCTCGTTGCGAAAGAAAGGCTTACTTTATATCGGCGTTTTTCTGCTCAGCCTGATCGTGTTCACCAGTCTTTTTATAGCCATCGACAATCGGCTTTTCGAGCACAAAAGACGCTATTATGCTATCGGGTAGCGCGTTGATCTACCAGCCCCAAACCTATAGGCCTAGGCGGCCCCGTTTTAAAACCGTATAGGTTTCTAAAACGACTAGGGCGTTTTCAATGGCGCAGCAGTCTGCTGACTGGCTTTGAGGCGCAGAATTTCCTGCTCCAGACTGTTGGCTTTGAAGTATTGATACAGGCCAAACACCAGGAATATTTTCGACAGCACAAACACCGCGATAAACGCCGCCCGCCAGTATTTGTGCACGCGCAGGTACGTATCGCTTACCTCCACATCCACGTAGGCCGACCGGCTGGATTCAGGGTCGGGAGTCGGGGGGGCCTGTGTTGGGATCTCCTCCCATTTCTTCAGTTCCGAGCCAAACAGCCGCTCTTGCAACGCCAGCCTGACACCCGGTGGCGGGGGCACGGCGTTCTCCAGAAAATGCTGCTCCATAGCTAGTTCCAATTCGTCTAATTGTGCCAATACGTCCGGGTCAGCAGCGAGAAGCTGTCTGGCATCTTCCCGTTCATTATCAGACAGCGCGCCCAGCAGGTACGTCTCTAGTAAGCCATCAGTCAGGTACTGGTAGTTTTTCACAGTCAGTAGGATTTTGGAGAAGGGAGACAACCGAAAAATTCGCGGATGGCACTAAATACAGCCGGGCGCTGAATCTGCAACCCTTCAGCAATGGATTCGGGCGAGTGGTTCTGGTAGAAAAGGAGGTTAAAGATATGTTCGTGCTGTTGAAGCGATTCAGTAGCCTTATGAGCCGGGAACTGCTGTTTTTGTCTATACTCAAGCGCCTTTTTTCTAGCCAGACGGATGATGGTGCAGGTTGTACTGGCCGAAAAGGGTAGGTTGGCCTGTAATTCCGGCGAAACAAACACCTCAACCAGAATTTCCTGAGCGTGCTGCTGGTGGGGCACAATCTTTAAGATAACCCCATGCGCTACAGCCCCATACCGCTCATACAACCGGAGCCGATTGACACCGGTACTGGTCGTCTCGAACACCGCAGGCTTGCCCGCAGACCGGTTTAATACATTCATAAGTAGTCAGCCGTTGATTTATTTACTATTTGACGTAGTCGACACCAAAAACCAGACCAGTTACTGTGCATATGATGACATAAAATTACAGAAAATGTAGTACAGTTTACCAAAACCAGGCGAAGTCAACCACATAACGATAGGTATTTCCTGTTGAGAAGCGGTCGTCAATTCGTGCCAGCCATTGTCGTTAGCAGGGAGGATCGGGCTTCAGTAGCGCAGCAGCTAGCGGGGTATGGCATCTGTCGCAATGAGCGTTGCCACTCTGGCTATCCTTGTCTAATTTTGCGGCGTCTTCTGAACGGCTGTCGCCGACTGCCCGTTCGGTTCGTAAGCAGCTTTCAACGCACAGTTCCATGAGAGAAATACAATTCCGCGAAGCCCTACGTGAGGCCATGTCGGAAGAAATGCGCCTTGACCCGAAGGTCTACCTGATGGGCGAAGAAGTAGCCGAATACAACGGGGCTTATAAAGTCAGTCAGGGTATGCTCGACGAATTCGGGCCGGAGCGCGTTATCGACACGCCCATCGCCGAGTTAGGCTTTGCGGGGATCGGGGTCGGGTCGGCCATCAATGGCCTGCGTCCCATCATCGAGTTCATGACGTTCAACTTCTCGCTCGTTGCCATCGATCAGGTGATCAACTCGGCGGCGAAAGTGATGTCGATGTCGGGCGGGCAGTATTCGTGCCCCATCGTCTTTCGCGGCCCAACCGGCAACGCGGGCATGCTGTCGAGCCAACACTCACAAAACTTCGAGAATTGGTTTGCCAATACGCCCGGCCTGAAAGTGGTGGTTCCCTCGAACCCTTACGACGCCAAAGGGCTGCTAAAAAGCTCGATCCGCGACAACGACCCCGTCATTTTCATGGAGTCGGAGTTGATGTATGGCGATAAAGGGCAGGTGCCCGAAGAAGAGTACATCATTCCTATAGGGCAGGCCAAGGTCGTGCGCGAAGGGACCGACGTTACCATCGTGTCGTTTGGCAAAATCATGAAAGTGGCGCTGGCAGCGGCGGATGAACTGGCTAAGAATGGGGTGAACGCCGAGGTGATCGACCTCCGTACGGTGCGCCCCATCGATTACGCTACCATCATCAACTCGGTGAAGAAAACCAATCGCTGTGTGATTGTGGAAGAAGCCTGGCCTCTGGCGGCGATTTCGTCGGAGCTGACGTACCACATCCAACGCCACGCGTTTGATTACCTCGACGCACCGGTCGTTCGGGTGAACAGCCTCGACCTGCCTCTCCCCTACGCCCCGACCCTCATCGAAGCCATTCTGCCCAACGTGAAACGGACCCTGGCGGCCGTCGAAGCAGTGACCTATCGCTAGGCACCCTGTTTGCGTATTGCACTTTTGGTATACAGGCAAAAGCCCTCTGTTTGGTTGACAGAGGGCTTTTTTGGCACTATTTTACCATCACTAGAAAAATAGTTTGATAATTTATCAACAACTCATTGACTCTTACCCTAGATTGAGTGGACTATGCGCAGTCAGGCTCTTACCATCTACGAAGTAACCGTACTACCCATTGGCTCACTCAACACGGTTCGGCAGCGCGAACCTACGGTTGTTTTCTTTTCCAACCTGCGTAAGGCAGTCGATGCTATTATGGGCGAATTGGCCCTCAACGGCTGGCCCGCCAAAGTCAATTACACGGCCGTATACCGGGGTGTAAAAGAGCGCGGGTTCTACAGTTGCGACTTCGACGTAGCCGGGGCGCGCGTCTTCCGGTTGAAGGTGTTGCCCAAACTACTCAACCCACCCCTCCCCCGGCTTGGGATGGACGAACATCCGGGCAGGTGAGTTTCGCCTACGCCTATGAGCTGGCTAGTGCGCCGACTGGGTTGCCACCACAGGTACGTTGGTCTTTTTGATCGCGCCCATGCCGCCCTCCACGTTGACGACGTTATCGAAGCCACGGGCTTTCAGGATGGAGTTGGCCACCATTGACCGGTAACCGCCCGCGCAGTGCACATACACGGGCTGGGTACGTGGCAGCCGAGCCAGATGCTCGTTCAGGTTGTCGAGCGGCATGTTCTCAGCATCGGCCACATGTTCGGCCTCAAATTCAACGGGTTTGCGAACATCAACGACGAGCGCGCCGGGCTGCTCGGCAAAGCGCCGCGCAAATTCATCGGCCGAAATCGAGTCGACCGTATCGACTTCATGGCCCGCTGCCTGCCAGGCCACAAAGCCCCCGTCGAGATAGCCGATGCATTGGTCGTAGCCAACCCGCGCCAGCCGCACGATCGTCTCTTTTTCCAGCCCCACCGGCGTTACCAGCGCAATGGGTTGTTTCAGGTCAGGGATCAGCGCGCCCACCCAGGGAGCAAACTGCCCGTTCAGCCCGATATTGATGCTATTGGGAATGAAGCCGTTGGCAAACTCAGCCGCTTCGCGTACATCAAGCACCAAGGCACCAGTTTCATTAACGGCGGCTTCAAACGCCTCCGGCGACAGAGCCTGACTACCTCGTTGCAGCACCCGGTCGAGCGATTCGTAGCCCTCCTTATTAAGCCGGGCATTTTCGGCGAAATAAGCCGGAGCCTGCGTCAGGCCGTTGAGTACCTGCTCGATGAATTCAGTTTTCGAACCTGCTCGAAGCGCGTAGTTGAAGCGTTTCTGATTGCCCAGCCGGTCGGTGGTTTCCTTGCTCATGTTCTTCCCGCAGGCTGAGCCAGCCCCGTGCGCTGGGTAAACGATCACGTCGTCGGGCAGGGGCAGAATTTTGGCGTGCAGGCTGTCGTAGAGCATGCCTGCCAGATCCTGCTCGGTGAGGTTACCTTTGATGGCCAGATCAGGCCGACCCACGTCGCCGATAAAGAGGGTATCGCCGGTAAAGATGGCATGCTCGCGTCCCGTTTCGTCGAGCAGCAGGTACGTTGTCGATTCGAGCGTATGACCGGGTGTATGCAACACCTTGATCTGCACTTTCCCGAGCTGAAACACCTCCCCGTCTTTGGCATGGTGCACCGGATAGGCGGTGTTGGCATTGGGCCCGTAAACGATCTGCGCGCCGGTTTTGCGCGCCAGATCGAGGTGACCCGACACAAAATCGGCGTGAAAATGCGTCTCGAAGATGTACTTAATCTGGGCCCCGGCCTGTTCGGCTTTCCGCACGTAAGGCGTGGTTTCCCGCAGCGGGTCTATAATCGCCGCTTCGCCTTCACTTTCAATATAATACGCTCCCTGCGCCAGGCAGCCCGTATAGAGTTGTTCGACATGCATAGGTTATGACCTCACCCCCAGCCCCTCTCCTTAATTTAAGGAGAGGGGGGAATACAACGGCTAGTTAAGCCCCTTTCAGCAGACTGGGTTCAGTCTGACTGAACAAGAGCAGGTTACCCTTGAAGTCTCCCCTCTCCTTGTTTTAAGGAGAGGGGCCGGGGGTGAGGTGTTAAAACAATTCTTTCCAGATCATATAGATGGCAACCGTCAGCACAAACCAGCCGAAGCCTTTGCGAAGCCGATTGGGCGACACAAACCGGGACAGATACATGCCCAGAAAAATGCCACCAATGGATAAACCCGTGAAGGGAAGGATAAAATTCCAGTTCAGCTGCGTGTGTTGTACATCGCCCAGAAAACCAACGAACGAATTGACGGCGATGATGAGCACCGACGTAGCCACGGCCCGATGAATGGGCAGGCCCGCCAGCAACACCAGCATAGGCACGATCAGGAAACCACCGCCGGCACCGATGATGCCCGTGAGCAGCCCGACGGCCAGCCCATCGAGAGCCAGGGGTACGTAGCGCGGCCGACCATCGGGGGCCAGGCCCTGTTCGGGCTGTTTGTCGCGGATCATAGCGCGGGCGGCGAGTAGCATGACCAGGGCGAAAAACACCAACATGGCGTTGCTTTTGGTCACAGGCAACGTACCCAGCCAGAACAAGGGGTCGGGAAGGGCGGGCACCAGATACCGTCGACTCAGGTAAACCGACAGAAAGGAAGGCAACGCAAACGTGGCCGTCAGCCGCAGGTCGACGCGCCCTTTCCAGATGTGGTTGATCGACCCAATCAACGAGGTTGCGCCCACCACAAATAAGGAGTAGGTGGTAGCCAGCACCGTCGGAATCCCAAAAATATACACCAGAATCGGCACCGTCAGGATGGACCCACCGCCACCGGCCAGCCCAATCACGACCCCGACCAGCACTGCCATACCATAGCCAAAAACTTCCTGTACGGTCATCACGCGACAAAGCTACGCGACGCCGGGCAACAGTGGTGCGGCTAGTTGGCCTTGGCTCAATACAACACCCAGGTGTCTTTGCCCCCACCGCCCTGCGAGGAATTCACCACCAGTGATCCCTTGCGCAGCGCCACGCGGGTCAGCCCGCCGGGGATTACGTTGATCTGCTCACCGTAGAGGATGTAGGGGCGCAGGTCGACGTGGCGTCCTTCGGCGTGGTCGTCGATCAGGCAGGGCACACGCGACAGCGAGATCGTGGGCTGGGCGATGTAATTACGCGGGTTGGCGGCAATTTTTTTGCGGAAGGCGTCGTGCTCTTTCTTGGTGGCTTTGGGGCCGATCAGCATGCCGTAGCCGCCCGCTTCGTTGGCTTCCTTCACCACCAGATCGGCAATGTTGTCGAGCACATATTGCCGATCGTCGTCTTCGCCGCAGATATACGTCCTGACGTTTTGAATGAGCGGTTTTTCGCCCAGATAATAGTCAATGATCCGGGGTACGTAGGCATACACCACCTTGTCGTCGGCTACGCCTGTACCCGGCGCGTTGGCCAGAGCCACCCGCCCTTTTTTGAAGACCTCGAAAATACCCGGTACGCCAATGAGCGAATCGGGGTTGAAGGTGTTGGGGTCGAGGAAGGTATCGTCGATGCGTCGGTAAATCACGTCGACAATCTGGAAGCCTTTGGTGGTGCGCATTTTCACGTACCCACCCGACACCACCAGGTCGCGCGCATCGACCAGTTCAACGCCCATCTGCTGCGCCAGATACGAGTGTTCGAAGTAAGCCGAATTATAGATACCGGGCGTCAGCACCACCACCGTCGGGTTGGGTCGGTCGGCGATGTGTTGCAGCATCTGCAAGAGGCGTGTCGGGTAATCCGATACGGGCCGAACGCCCGTTTGGGCTAGCACTTCGGGGAACGTCTGCTTGGTCAGCTCGCGGTTTTCGAGCATGTACGACACCCCCGACGGGCAACGCAGGTTGTCTTCCAGCACCATAAACTCGCCATCGTCGCCCCGAATCAGGTCGGTACCTGTAATGTGGCACCAGATGTCTTTAGGCGGGCGCAGCCCCAGGCAGGGCTCCAGAAAGCACTTGCTCGACTCGATCAGCTCGCGGGGTACCACGCCGTCGTTCAGGATGCGCTGCTCGTTGTAGAGATCATGGATAAAGAGGTTCAGCGCTTTGATGCGTTGAATAAGGCCCTGCTCCATCTGATCCCACTCCGCCGATTCGATGATACGCGGAATGATGTCGATGGGCATAATACGCTCGGTGCCTTCACCCTCCGAATACACGTTGAAGGTGATCCCCATACTCATCAACGTCCGTTCGGCGGCCTGCTGACGGCTGATCATCTCGGTCCGCCG
Source organism: Fibrella musci (assembly GCF_041321105.1). Taxonomy (NCBI): domain Bacteria; kingdom Pseudomonadati; phylum Bacteroidota; class Cytophagia; order Cytophagales; family Spirosomataceae; genus Fibrella; species Fibrella musci. The sequence goes on from NZ_JBGGWD010000003.1 coordinate 194,180, forward strand.
AAGCTGCTCGACGCGTTGCCGGAATGCTCGGTAGCCGGGACGTACCTGACCATCGGGCGAAAACATTTCGTCGAAGAAATTCTCCGACTGGTAATCGGCAAATGTGAACGTTTGCGGCTCGGTGCTCTGCGACTGCGTTTGTCCGTTGAGCGTCTGCTTTTGTTTCATCAGGCGAGGTTGTATGCTACGGTGAAAGCTGGGGTGAAAGCTACAGCGAAGCACCCAAGATACAAAACCATCGCAGTTGGCTCAATAGTCCTGCAATTTATCAGACTCAAAAACGTGCCTACCGCTCAGTTGCTGTTGCATGGTCGTAAGCATGGCGTTGGCCACTTTTCCGGCGTCGATGCCCCTGTATTTGGCCGGTATCAGCGGCGACAACAGGCGCATCACCCCCGCGCCGATTCGTTCGCCCAGCCGGTTTTCCTGCCGGTCGCCCAGCAATAGGGAGGGCCGGAAGATCAGCAGCGCAGGGTAGCGTAGGGCCGTCAGGTCCCGCTCAACCTCGCCTTTTACCCGATTGTAAAAAAAAGACGACTCCACACTAGCACCCATTGCCGTTACAATAGCAAATTGCGAGGCACCGTTCTCCCTTGCGAGCCGGGCGATGTCCATCGGATACTGGTAATCGACCTGCCGAAACGCTTCTTTGGAGCCTGCTTTTTTGATGGTGGTACCGAGGCAGCAGTAAACATCGTCGGCCCGAACGAGCAGGCCATTGGGCTTGTCGAACTGAAACGGAATCTCCTGAATACGGGGATGCTGCCAGGCCAGCGGCTTGCGCGTCAGTACGGTAATACGGTCATAAAGGGCCGATTCGACCAGCCGATGAAGCAATATGTCGCCGATCAGACCGGTTGCACCGACTAATAAAGCAGTTTTTAAGGCAGAAGTGGTCATCAGAGGCGGTTAGAATTTGCTAATTTAACCGTCCGACTAGCAAACGGACGCTACATTTGTTTAAAACCTATTCAAATTCCATGCCCCTTTTTCGCTTTCGCCCCTTACTGTTTATGTACAGCGGGGTGCTGTGCCTGCTGGCCGTCGTAGCCTTTCGCGCGGCCGATGATGATCCCATCAACCGTATCTTGGACAAAATTCGTCTTTACAGTGAGCAGTATCCGCACGAAAAGGCGTATCTGCACACCGACCGTAACGCCTATTTGCCGGGTGAGACCATCTGGCTCAAAAGCTACCTGTTTCTGGGCGGGAACCGCGGCATCGACTCCGCCAGCGGCACCGTCTTTGTCGATCTGGTGAGTCCTAACGGGCGACGCATTCTGCTCGACACACGCCTGCGACAGGCGGGCGGTTTTGGCGAAGGGTACCTGACCCTCCCCGACTCCATGCCGACGGGCCGCTACACGTTGCGCGGCTACACCAACTGGATGCGCAACTTCTCGGAAGACTGGTATTTCCGCAAAACCGTCGATATCATTAGCCCCAAAGCCCCCGAACCCAGCGGGTCGACGGGCGACGATCCGTTGCGGTTCGATCTGCAATTTTTGCCCGAAGGAGGTCAACTGGTAACGGGTCTGACCAGCCGGGTGGGTTTCAAAGCCGTCAGTTCGTCGGGGGTGGGCCTCAATGTGCATGGGTTCATCATGGCCGATAAAGACACGGTGATGGGTTTCGACAGTCAGCATCTGGGCATGGGGCAGTTTCAGTTTATGCCCGAAGCGGGTAGAACTTATACCGCCTACGCCCGCCCGGCGGGCACCACTACGCCCTTCACGTCGTATACCATGCCCGCCCCGGCAGCCTCAGGCTATGTGATGCTGGTGGATAACCTGGGCAGCAAAGAAACCATCCGGGTGTATGTGACCCACAACGTCGAGCCCACGGCACCGGCTTCAGGTACGTCGGGGGCCAAGCTCTCGATTGTGGCTCAGGTAAACGGGCAACCCGTTCATGCCGCGCAGGCCGCCATCAGCCGTAAATCGTTTATGGTGCCAATCCCGCGCAACAAATGCCCCGAAGGCATCGTCCAGATCACGCTGTTCGACGACAAAGGCAAACCCGTTTGCGAGCGGCTGGCCTATTCGTCGCAGAATGATCAGATCAACCTGACCGTAACGCCCCGCCGCCCCACGGCCGGCCCCCGGCAGCGCATCGACCTCGACGTAACGGCTACGGATATGGCGGGCAAACCCGTGGCGGCCAACCTGTCGATGGCCGTTACCGACGCCCGGCAGCAACCCACACCCCGCCCCTACGGCCCCTCGCTGCTGACGTACCTGTTGCTTACCTCCGACCTGACGGGCTACATCGAACAGCCGGGATACTATTTTGATCCGGCGAATAAGGACCGGCTGCTGAAGCTCGACCTGCTGCTGGCGACCCAGGGCTGGCGGCGTTTCACCTGGGATAAGGTGCTGGCCGAAACCCTGGCCGCGACGCAATTCCCCGTCGATCCGGGGCTTACGCTCACGGGAACGGTGTACCGAGGTACGTCGCGTAACCCGGCCGCCAACGTAGCCCTGACCGTGATGATGACCCGAAAAGATTCGACGCGCGACCTGTTTACGGCCACCTCCGACGCACAAGGGCGCTTTCTTGTCGCTGAGGCCGATCTGGTCGATACCACCTCGGTGTTTGTGCAGGCCAGTCAAGGCAACAACCGAAACTTCACGGTCACACTCGACAAGCTATTCTCGCCCGCTGTGCGGCTGGTTCGCCCGCCGTTCGTTCCGTTCGACGTGGCGTTTGACGAGCTGGCCGAATTCCTGAAGCGGCAGAGCGAATATCAGGCCATTGAGGCGCAGATCCGGCGCAACCGCGAGATTCAGTTGCAGGCGGTAGTGGTTAAAGCCAAAAAGGCCGATCCCTATGCCCAGCAACGGGGGCTATTTGGTCGTCCCGATGCCAGTATCAAAGTCGATGATATTAACTCGGCAGGCGCGCTCACCGTCTTCGACATTCTGCGGGCGCGGGTGGCGGGCGTGACCGTCACGGGCACGGGCATGGATGCATCGGTACAAATTCGGGGGGCGGCCAACTTCAGCGGCCCCATTGAACCGCAGTTCATGATCGATGGCATGCCCGTCGATAAATCGGCGGTGGCCTCGATGAGTCCGCGCGACGTAGCGTATATCGACGTGATTAAAGGCGCGGGCGCGGCTATGCTGGGCTCACGCGGCGCGGGCGGCGGTATCAACGTGATTACCCGGCGCGGGGGCGATACGGGCGATTACCTGAACAAGGTAGTACCCGGTGTGCGGGTCGAGAAAGTGGTGGGGTATATGCCGAAGCGGGAATTTTACGCCCCCCGTTACGATAACCCGACGCCCGAAGAGAAAGTCCGCCCCGACTACCGCGCTACGCTCTACTGGGCACCGATGGTGACAACCGATGCCACCGGCAAAGCCACCGTATCGTTCTTTGCCTCCGACGCTAAAACGACGCTCAACATCCACACCGAGGGCACCACGCTCACCGGACAACCCGGCGCGGGTGAAACCACGATGAAAGTGCAGTAAAGACAATACAATGCCTCGCGGTTGGCGTTAGTCATGTACGCCAACCGCGAAGGCAATTCATCAACCAACGAGATTACCTCAATGACATTCGACGATCTGTTCCCTAACCTGGCCGCGTGGGCCGAGCTAGGCTACGAACTCCACATCAACCACCCGCAAACGAAAGCGCTGATCCAATGCATCGTCGACGGCAGTACCGTCTACCAGTCGCCCCCCGACATTCGCGACCTGCAACAGGCCCTTACCCAGGCCGACGCCGCCCTCGGTGAGTGGCTCGACGAGAATGAAGACGATTAGCCTCCTTCCTGATATTAAGTAGACTTGCTGGGATCGTTTTAGAAAGTTCGAGGACTAATTCTTTAACGTAAAGTAATCCTCGAACTTTCTGAGGGTGAATACTTTCGACAACGTGAGTGTGTAATAAGGTGCCAGTCCGCCGAAGCTCCCTCTAACCTCGCCTCCGATCCGAAAGCCAAACTTTTTTTCGATTATACTTAACTGAGCTACGTAAAAAAATCGATCGAAGCGTCCGGGGCTGCTTTGATGAAAAGGCGAGGAAAACCAGCCATAGCCAAACATAGGATTAAACCTAAGTTCAACGGCATCGGAAGAGGGTTCCCATTTAAAAGGAAAGCCAGCACTCAAATAAAAATCGTAAAAAGATTGCTGTCGATTTGTCACTTTAGTGACATCATTAAACGTTGGGTAAGCGGAGATCGGTCGTTTTACTCGGCTGACATTTGCAGTATCGAGTTCGTAGGTGTATCGAGTATCGAAATTACGCCGGATACCTTCAAAGCGGATAGTAAAATAAGCTTCTAAAGTACCCGCTTCATTGAACCAGTACCGGGCCAGATGACTAGCGAAAAAATTGAAGTTGTTGATCCGCTGCGTGGTTCCTCGAACGTATTCACTTGTTCGCACGAGCGTACAATCGGAATTGATTCGGCCAATGGCCTGGCTTTGGATAATTCTGTTATTACCAGAAGAGTCTGCCGAAAAGTTTTGACTCCAGCCAAACCCAATGTGGAAACCACTGAGTGCCCAATTCTTTTTTTTGTTGAAAGCCGTAGGAGCAAACGCCTCAAAGCCGAAAAAAAGATTCTTCAATTCTGCTGCATTGTTTAAATAATCGAAGTTAGAGCCAATGGCAATTCGGAACGGAGACAGCGACGGGCTGTCCTGATCTACGTCATTCACAACGATGGTATGGAGACCTTTACCTCCAACAGCATTGGGGGCTGGTACAGCTAATTTTAGGTTGATAACTTCGAAATCTTCTGCCTTGCTATCTGTCTTTAACTCAATTATTACAGCCTGAATCTGTTGAAGACCTGGCCCGAAAGTTAGCGTGGCAGGATTAGGTGTAAAGGAATAATCCAGTGTAGCCGAAGCATCGCCTGTAAGCAAGTCAGTCAGTGTTACAGATACGGTTGAAGTCGGCATTGCACTGGCTTTTACATATACGATATGTGGTTTGTTACTCTTAGCTGGTTCAGTCACACGGCTTGTATCCAGTTCGAACGAGAAGGTAGTGGCCTGTGCACAGGCGACAGTATTCATTAGAATTAGTAGAATAAGGAATGCCAAAGCAGGTAGCGGTTGTTTCATAGCGATCTGAACGATTAGTAATTTATTCTCAAACCTACGTACCCTAACCCCACCCTACCACGGGATTTTTCACGTTTCTACGTACCTAACACCCTGTAAATTAATCCCTAAAAACACCTCTGCTTCATAAGGAGGTATTGGCGTATCCCGGTTATAGCCAGTTTGTTGCGTCTCTTGCATTAATATTCTACCTCTCCGAACTGGATGACCCTAGCTCAACGTACACAGTCCCTGCCAGCCTTATTGATATCAAACGCACCTACGTCCCCATTTAGGCACACGAACTCAAACGGCCAAATAAGCCCCCTAACCTTTTGCACCATCCTAACGCGACCCTCGGCGATAACAAAGAAGATTAACCTATACTAGGTTACCTTTGCCCCGTTTATTAACGTACCTGCGCCTTGCTACTCGCCTTACCCATCTGCCTTGCCCTGTCCACCGGTTTTGTGGTGATCGGTGTTTATACTGAACGGAAGATATCGGCCTTTATTCAGGACCGGCTGGGGCCAATGGAGGTGGGGAAATGGGGCCTGCTCCAACTCATCGCCGACCTGCTGAAACTCCTTCAGAAAGAAGACATCGTGCCCCGCGCGGCCGACCGGAATCTGTTTCTGCTGGCTCCGGCGGTCATCTTCGCGTCGGTGTTTGCGGGTTATGCCGTGTTGCCCTTTACACCCGATCTGCAAGGGTCGGCGGCGGCGGTGGGCGTCTTCTACCTCATGGCCGTGCTGTCGTTCGATGTGGTGGGTATCCTTATGGCGGGCTGGGCGTCGAACAACAAATACTCGCTGTTTGGGGCCATCCGCTCAGTAGCACAGATCGTTTCCTACGAAATTCCGCTGGGCCTCACCATCCTATGCGCCGTGCTGGCCGGGCAAACGCTGAACCTCCAGGAACTTAGCTTTCAGCAGGGCATTTACACGCCTCAGACTAACTACCTGTTTGGCCTGAAAGCCACTGGTATCGACGTGACCGAGTGGGGTGGCTTTTTTGCCTGGAATATCTTCCGGAATCCGTTTTTGCTCCCCGCTTACGTCATCTTTTTTATCTGCACGCTGGCCGAAAGCAACCGCGCTCCGTTTGATCTACCCGAGGGTGAATCCGAAATCGTATCGGGTTTTCAGACCGAGTATTCGGGCATGCGCTGGGCGTTGCTCTTTCTATCAGAATACGCCATGATGCTGCTCGTGTCGTTTCTGGGTGCGATTCTCTTCCTGGGTAGCTGGAACACGCCCCTGCCCAACATTGGCCCCGTTCGGCTGGCCGACTGGACCAGCGGCGAACCCGGTACGGTCTGGGGCAACGTAACCGCCATCTTCTGGCTGTTCAGCAAGGCGTTTCTGGCGGTGCTGGTGCAGATGTGGGTACGTTGGACACTGCCCCGCATCCGCATCGATCAGATGATGTACCTCTGCTGGAAGGTGCTCACACCCGCCGCCCTGCTCCTGTTCCTGATTTCGGCAGTCTGGCGGTTACTCTAGATTTTTCACCACAGAGACACGGAGGGCACAGAGGCTTTTTTTAGAATTCATCAGCCAATGAACCTACAACTTCCTCTGTGCTCTCCGTGTCTCTGTGGCGAACCCAAACGTCTACTGCTCTACTTTTTTCTCGGGAATCAGATACGAAGCCAACACGCTGGTGGCGAGAATGCCCAGAATCACGTAGAGGCTGTAGACGGGTTTGAAGCCCCAGTCTTCCAGCTGGTGTTCGAGCAGCATCTTCACGCCGATGAACGTCAGCAGCACTGCCAACCCCGTTTTTAGGAAACGGAACTGGCTCATGATGCTCGACAGGAAGAAGAACATCGACCGTAGCCCCATAATGGCGAACACGTTGGAGAAAAAGACGATGTAGGGATCTTTCGTAATCGAGAAAATGGCCGGAATCGAATCGACGGCGAAGATCAGGTCGGTGAACGCGACCACAACGACCACGATGAACAAGGGCGTGACAAACAGCTTGTTATCCGACTTTCGGCGTATAAAAAAATTGTCGGTCACATTGCGCCGGTAGACGTTGAAGTACTTCGACACAAACCGCACCACCGGGTGATTTTTGGTGTCGATCTGCTCGTCGTCGTCTTTCTGAAAAAACAGTTGTGCACCCGTATAGACCAAGAACGCCCCGAAAATGTAGATGATCCATTCAAAGCGCTGAAGCAGGGCCGCGCCGAGGAAAATGAAGACGAATCGGAGAATAATAGCCCCCAGAATCCCCCAAACCAGGATTTTCTTGTAATAGCGCTCACGGACACCGAACGAACTGAAAATCAAGATAAAGACAAAGATATTGTCGGCCGACAGCGAGTACTCGACCAGATAGCCCGTGATGTATTCGAGGGCCATATTTTTCTGGAAGATTGCCAGGTTTTCGGCAAACGTACTGGCGGTCAGTTCGACGTGATCGGCGTATTTGTCGCGCACTTCCTGCAAATGCTGCGGCGTGGTAATCCCATGCACCAGATAGCCGTAGCGGCTCAGGAAAAAGTAGAAGATGACAGAGAGGCCTACCCAGACCGCACTCCAGAAAGCCGCTTCCTTAAAGCTGACGACGTGGCTCTGTCTGGCTTTTTTCGACGAAAAAACGCCCAGATCGAGCGACATCACAAAGAGAACAAAAACGGCAAAGCCGAGAAAAAACAAAGTTTCGCTGGAGAACATACGTAAGGAATAACACAGCAAAGTAACGCCACAGGCCCGGAAAAGTTAGTGCCTACCTATAAATCAGATGAAACAAGGCGGGTAACCTACGTACCTGCGTCTGCACCGACATTGGTTATCGATCATATATCGGTAAGACCATTGGCACGAAATTGGTACATACCGTCTGGCCTCCGTAGCTTTGTCCTTATGTACAATGGTAAAAAAGTGGTGGTAGTGATGCCTGCCTACCGCGCCGCCCTTACGCTCGAACGTACCTATCGTGAAATTCCCTTCGACCTCGTCGACGACGTTATCCTGGTCGACGACCATAGCCCCGACAATACCGTCGACGTGGCTCGGCAACTGGGTATTCAGCACGTAATCCGGCACGACATCAACAAAGGCTACGGGGGCAACCAGAAGACCTGCTACCGCAAGGCGCTCGAAATCGGCGGCGACATTGTAGTGATGCTCCACCCGGATTATCAGTACACGCCGCTGCTGCTCACGGCGATGATTTCGATCATTGGCAACGGTTTGTACCCGGTTGTGTTTGCCTCGCGGATTTTGGGCAAAGGGGCGCTGAAAGGCGGCATGCCCATGTACAAGTACGTCGCTAACCGTTTTCTGACGCTCACGCAGAACATCCTGATGAACCAGAAGCTCTCGGAGTACCACACGGGCTACCGGGCGTTTTCGGGCGAGGTGCTGCGGGCGCTCGACTTCACCCACAACGACGATGATTTCATCTTCGACAACGAGATGATCGCGCAGATTTTCTACAAGGGCTTCGAGATTGCCGAAGTAACCTGCCCTACCAAATACTTCGAGGAAGCTTCGTCGATCAATTTCCGCCGCAGTTCCATCTACGGCCTGGGCGTGCTGAAAGTCTCGCTGCTCTACCGCCTCACCCGCTGGGGCCTCATCGACTGGAACGTGCTGAAGTAGCCTGCCTAACTACGTGCCTTACGATCCAGCCGCTAACGTACCTGTACCTGATCGGTGAAGGCTTTTTACGGTATACGTACCTGCTGGAGCATCGATCCTGCAGTAGTGCGCCCGGATTTGCACAAGCGTAATGCCCGGTTTATTGTCGCCGTCCCCGCTCCAACAGGCGTCGCGGCCCTGCATTTCAGTATGTTACAGTAAACACCAATCGGCGGTACTATTACCAGGGAAGGGTGGCTACTTTAGTTGTAGCCTGATCGTGAACGTACCTGCGTAAGGGCCGCTGGCCATCTGACTGGGACTGACACGAAGTTGTACCAGCCCCGCCTGCTTCACCGCATACGTGAGCGTTTGCCCGAACGGACCATCTGTCTTGCCATCAGACAGGTAAATCTGCGAAAACCGAATGTTCTGGCCTTTTTCCGACGGCATGATTTCGGCCGATAACGTTCCGGGCTGAGTCACCTGTAGCGCGCAGATAACCGTCGCATGCAGCGAATCCGACCGCACGCTCAGCGTCACCGGGGACGCCTCCTTCCCAAGTGACACGCGCACAGTGTCGCCTGTGAAGACAGTGTTGCTGGTTGCCGGGTTTGGGACTGCGTTATCTGTAGCTTCTGCGCTCCCCGAGTCGATGCGTGACGAGGTTGTGCTGGTTTGCCGGGTCTGTTGGCAACTCAACAACCCGAAAGCTATCAACACGGCCAGCCGGTAGTTATTCATATGGCTCCTGAATGTATATGGCTTCTGATGCGAGGTGGATAAGGAACATTATTCTGCTGACTTACAACGGATTCGCTAAAAAAGTAGTAATCGCGCTACCGACTTCGGCAGGGTACCCCCAATGCGCTACATGATCGCCGGGGACGGTTACGTAAGGTTCATCGGGTGGGCGAATAACCGGGTCGCGGCGCGAATGAATGCGCAGGTCGGGTAGGTTACTGGGCGGCGCAACAGGGCTGAAAATGAGCTGATATTGCCAGTACAGATAAGCCGGATCAATAACCGCCAACCGGTCGAGCGAGGCCTGCACCCTATCGCGGGACGTCCAAAACCTGGCGGCGTTTTTAGCTATCCCGATCACCCATTTGTGTTGATAGAGACCACTATCGACGAACGCTTTAAACACACGAAGATTACGCGTCGGCGCGTTGATCTTGCGCGGGTTGGTCCAGGAGTTAAGTTGAATGACAGTCGCTCCGGTTAGGGCTTTGAGATGAGCGGCGATCCAGCCACCCATCGAATGGCCGATCACCACATCATCAGGGCCAATGGCGTAGGTTATGGCCAGTTGACGGGCCACCTCCACGGCATCGACAGGTACGTTGGGTGGCCAATTGCGAAACGTAGGCTCCAAGTCAATACAACATGTTTCGCCTACAGGCAGAAAGGGAAGTAGCCGCTCAAACGAAGCAGGTACGTCGACGTTTCCGTGAATGAAAATAAACCGGGGCATTGGTGCAGCGGGGCCGTTAGGCCGGGTGCTCCCGGCAACTTTGGCATCCTCGCTCAAAGAACGGAAACAGCCTGCATTTTCTGGTGTTCGCCAACGACCTGAGCTGTTCCACAATAACTGGCCTCCAGAATCATCGATTCCAGCGTGAGGCCGGGGCCAAACGCGCAACTCAGGATATTGAAGGTCTGTTCGTCGGTTGGGACGGCGTGCTCCATATCCTGCCAGATGGCTTTCAGCACAAACAGCACCGTTGCCGACGACATGTTTCCGTACTGCTTCAGTACCTCGTAGGCGTAGCGGTTGTCGGCGTTGTCGAGGCCCAGTTGTCCTTCGATTACCTCCAGAATCCGCCGGCCACCGGGGTGCATAGCATACGAGCCAATATCGCCGATGGTGAGGCCACTCGTTTCCAGCAGCCGCGACAACATCTGCCCGATGCCCTGCTGAATCACGGAAGGTACCTCCGAGGTCAATGTCATTTCGAAGCCGTAATCCGTAACGTGCCAGGCCATATCAGCTTTCCCGGACGGCAGCAGGTCGCAGAAAAACGACCGCAGGCGCATCGACCGGTCGGCGCGGGGCTTGCTTTCGATCAGCACGGCGGCGGCCCCGTCGGCAAACAGGGCGTTGGAGAGCAGATTATCGAGGTCGGTTTTCTTCTGAAAATGCAGTGTGCACAGCTCCACGCACACCACCAGCACAACAGCGTCGGGCTGTGAGCGCACAATGGCATCGGCGGCTTTGATCCCGTTGAACGCGCCGTAACAACCCATAAAATTGATCGCCAGCCGTTGCGTGGTACCGGGCAGGCCCAAGGCTTCGATGATCTCGATGTCGGGGCCGGGCGCATACAGGCCGGTGCAGCTCACCGTCACGATATGGGTAATTCGCTGCTTGTCGAAACCGCGCCCGTCGGGGGTCAGGTACGTGTCTAGACAATCCTCTATCGCCTTGATTGCCAGCGGTACAGCTTCCTCACGATAAATTTTCATTCGCTGCCCGACCGTCGGAAACGGCTCCAGGCCTTCAGTGTTCGGGTAAAATGTATATTCACCACGTGAGCGGGCATAATCGGGCAACACGCTATGCCTCTGGTCGATGCGGGTTTGTCGGTATAAAGCGGACAGCCGGCGCTGATCGCGCTCGTCCATGCCCAGCGCCTCAGCCATGAACCGGGCAATCTGCGTTTGTGGAATCTGATGGGTGGGAACGGCTGTGCCGATGGCGTTGATAAAGCTGGCTGATGATTGCATTCGTCGTTGCTCGCAGGTTGCATAGCTATAACTAATCGCTACCCGTAAGGTTGTTGATTGCGTCTGATAAACCCCATGAACCCAACTCTACCCCCCACGCCGACTACGGCCACCTCCATGTCGCTGCGCGACGTTTGGCTGCACCTGCGCCTGCCGTTTTCGCAATACCTGCTGCCCGTCTGCCTGTTTGCCCTCACGCTGCCGCCCAACCTTGCCTCGTCCGACTGGGGCCGGGTGCTGTGGATACTGGTGGTCATTCACGTGCTTATGTACCCCGCTGCCAACACCTTCAACAGCTACTATGACCGCGACGAAGGCAGCGTGAACGGCCTCGAAGCGCCGCCCCCCGTCGACCGGACGCTGTTTTGGGTATCGATGGGGCTGGAAGCGCTGGCGCTGATCGGCGGCGCGCTGATTAATGGTCAGTTTGTATTTTTCATTCTGGTGTACGGCGCGTTCATGAAAGCCTACAGCCATACGGCCATCCGCATCAAAAAACGCCCCGTTGCCAGCTGGCTGCTGATCAGCACGTTTCAGGGTGGTTTTGTCTTTCTGATGACGTACGTCATCGTCCATAACATCAGCCTGTCTACCGTATTTCAGCCTGCTCAGTGGCCCGCTGGCCTGGGGCTGGGTACGTTCATCTCGACGCTGAATATCCTGGCGCTGTACCCCGTCACGCAGGTGTATCAGCACGACGAAGATGCCAGCCGGGGCGACCTCACCATCAGCCGACTGATGGGCGTTCGGGGTACGTTCGTGAATGCCTGGGTTTGTCTGCTGATTTCGGCCGTCTGCTTCTTCATCTTTTATAGCGGCGGGTGGCCGTTCTGGCTAATGGCGGCGCTATTGACTCCCGGCCTGATCTATCTGGCCATCGTCACCGCCCGCATCTGGCAAGACCCTACTACCGCCACCTACCGAGCCGCCATGTGGATGACCCGCCTGACCGGCTGGGGCATGAACCTTTTCTTCCTGATTCTGCTGGTTGGCCAAGCCTAACGTTTTCCTTGTCGTACCGCTCTTTTGTCATGTCGACCGGTCCGCCGGTGCGGCAGGATACCTCAAGATGCCTCCTGCCGCACCGGCGGACCGGTCGACATGACAAAAGAGCTAGTACAGCAGAATAAAAACAGAGTAATTGGCAAGTCGAAAACGTATACACAAAACTATTAGATTGACTATTACTTGATTAACCCAATTTAATTCGGCTATTTCAGGAAACACATCGTTTGCCAGTATCAACCTCGCTATGGCTTCCCGCAGACAGTTTCTCCGTCAATCCACCGCCCTCACCACTGGGGCGCTCACGCTTCCCCCCTTCCTGCTCGACAGTCAGGCCCAGCCGCTACCGAGTGCGGATCTGAAAACGCCCGCCGAGTGGGCGCAGGACGAAGATTTCTGGGCGAGGATCAAGTCCGACTATACAGTGTCGCCTACGTTGCTTAACCTGAACAACGGCGGGGTGTGTCCGCAGCCGAAAGTGGTGCAGGATGCTCATATCCGCTTTTACCAGTACTGCAACGAAGCGCCGTCGTACTACATGTGGCGGATTCTGGATCAGGGACGAGAAGCCCTGCGCGACAAACTGGCCGATCTGGCGGGTTGTTCGTCGGAAGAAATTGCTATTAACCGCAACACCACCGAGGGGCTAAATACGGTCATTTTCGGTTTGAATTTGAAAGCGGGCGACGAGGTGGTGCTGACCAAACAGGATTACCCCAACATGCTGAACGCCTGGCGGCAGCGGGAAAAACGCGACGGCATCAAGCTCGTTTTTCTGGACCTAAAACTCCCCAGCGAAGACGAAACGAGTCTGGTCGATCAGTTTGTGCGGGCCTTCACGCCGCGGACCAAAGTGGTGCACGTCACGCACATGATCAACTGGGTGGGCCAGATCCTGCCCGTGCGCCGCATCGCCGACGAAGCCCACAAACGTGGGATCGAGGTGATCGCCGACGGGGCACATTCGTTTGCCCTGTTCGACTTTAAAATCCCCGATCTGGGCTGCGATTATTTTGCCAGCAGCCTGCACAAATGGCTGGGGGCGCCCTTCGGCAGTGGCCTGCTCTACATCCGGCAAAACAAGATCAAAAACGTGTGGGCGCTGCTCTCCAACACCGAACCCGACGGGCCCGACATCCGTAAGTTCGAAAGCCTGGGCACGCGTTCGTTTGCGTCGGAAATGGCCATCGGCACGGCGGTCGACTACCACAACGGCATCGGGTCGGCGCGCAAATTTGCGCGAGCGCACTACCTCAAAAATTACTGGATGGAGCGCGTGCGCAACGTACCTGGCGTTGCCCTCCACACCTCGCTCAAACCCGAGTGGGCAGGGGCCGTTGGGCTATTTTCTATCGATGGTATGAAACCCGCCGAGATCGACGCCCAACTGATGAACAAGTTTAAGATTCATACCGTTGGGATCGACTGGGAATCCATTCACGGCATTCGCGTAACGCCGCACGTATACCATTCGCCCAAAGACCTCGACCGGCTCGTAGCGGCCATTACGGCTATCGCCGCCAAACCGCGCAAAAGCTAACAGCAGAGTAGAATACCCCCCGCCCTAAAGGGAGCCCGCTAGCGCATGCGTATGGCTGGCGCCAGCGGGCTCCCTTTAGGGCGGGGGGTATCCCGGCGTGACGCGTCAGATCTTTTCCCGGTGCATGAGCGTGGCCACGCCGCGCATGGTGATTTTGTTAGTCTGGGCATCGCGCACTTCGCCCAGAATTTGCGCCACGTGCTTCACGGGATCAGTCGATTGCACGGTGAACGTCACCTGATAATCGGTGTCGACGAACATCGGGCGCAGAAACTCGAAGGTCTGCCCCATGTATACCGACCCATGGCCGGGAAACTCGGTGCCCAGCACTTTGGTAAACACACTGCCGCCCAGCATGCCGTGGATGATCGGGCGTTTGAACGGCGTCGTGGCGGCGAAATCAGGGTCGAGGTGGAGCGGGTTGTTATCGCCCGTTACCTGCGCGAAGGCTTCTACATCAGCCTGCGAAAAGCGAAAATCGTATTGGTACGTATCGTTAGGTTGGAGCATAATTGTTGTCATTTGCTTCGCGTCAGTTGGCTACGCCCTCATTCATGGTCATTGAAAATTTTTACAACGAATGACCAACAATGACGGCGCAGCCAACTGACCCTTCCTATCAATCTGCGTTGTTGTAAAGCAGCACAAAGGGTTGGCGGATAGGCGACTCGCCGATGTCGTTGAAGGTGAGCCATTCGCCACCGGTACACAGGCTTTGGGTGTATTGGCCGCCCATTTGCGGCGTGTGACCAACGGTCTGGTTGAAGCCTTTGAGCGGGTCCATTTCCAGTTCGCGCTGATCGCACCAGATGGGCCCACCCGAAGGCATTACTCCACCGCGTTTCAGGCCAACGGCGGCAATCAGGTCGGTGAGCGGGTCGGGAGCTTTCTGACTCAGTAACTGATTGAGTACCGGCACCATGTTATCGGTAGTGAAGGTCTGCCGGGTACGTTGCTCATACGTCTTCTTGAATTCGTCGAACCACCAGTTGGTGAAACCGGCATGGCTGGCCAATGTGCTGTCGAAGCGCGACGCCAGCCGGAACAGATCCAGGTTTTTGACCAGCAAATGATGCCAGGCGGAAGCCACCTCTTCGTGATAGCCCGAACCGATGTAATTCGGGTTGTTGTAGAGGTAGTAAAAATCGTGGTTACCTAAGTGCAGACGCACTTTATCGGGGTGCTGCCGCTTCAGCTTCAGAATGTTACGGAAGTTGCTTTCGATCCGGTAAGTCGTCATGTTCAGATCATGACTATCGAAGTAATCGCCCAGAAAGACGATCTGATCGGCGGGCTCGAGCCAGGTTTTCACGACGCTCTCCCAGTGGTGGCGACCATGAACATCCCCAATAAAAACGGCTTGCTTGTGTGTGTGCATAGGTAAAGTCTGCCGAAATTACGATTTATTGAGCATTCGCTTCGCTGTCACGCGTGGTCATTCGTTGTCAATGATTGAAAAACAACAAAAGACGGCAAGCCGGTGGCACTAAATGACCGCAACTCACTATGTATTTTCTTGGACTTGATCTGGGCAGCTCGTCTGTTAAAGCCTGCCTGCTGAACGCCGATACGAATTCGGCGGTGGCGTCGGCCTTTTTTCCCGAAACCGAAATGGCGATGGACGCCCCTCAGCCGGGCTTCGCCGAACAGCAGCCCGATTTGTGGTGGCAAAACGCAACCAAAGCGGTACGGGCCGTGATGAACGCCGCCGGAGCCACCGCCGCCGATGTGAAAGCCATCGGAATTTCGTACCAGATGCACGGGCTGGTGGTGACCGACGCCCAGCTAAACGTGTTGCGCCCCGCCATTATCTGGTGCGACAGCCGGGCCGTTCCCTACGGCAACCGCGCGCTGGAAGCCCTTGGTCATGACCGCGTACTGAGCCACCTGCTCAATTCGCCGGGCAACTTTACAGCCGCCAAACTGGCCTGGGTAAAGGAAAACCAACCCGACGTGTATGCCAACGTCGCGCACTTCATGCTTCCCGGCGATTACCTTGCCGCCCGCCTGACGGGCGAGGTCGTGACAACGGCATCGGGCCTGTCGGAAGGGATTCTGTGGGATTTTCTGGAAAACCGCCCCGCCGATTTCCTCATGCAGTATTACGGGTTCGCGCCTTCGCTCATGCCCCCGCTACGCCCCACGTTCGGCTTGCAGGGCGAACTTACGGCTACGGCTGCGGGCGAAATGGGGCTGACCGAAGGCACACCGGTAACGTACCGGGCGGGTGACCAACCCAACAACGCGCTGTCGCTTAACGTATTGGAGCCGGGCGAGATCGCCGCTACGGCAGGTACGTCGGGCGTAGTGTATGGGGTTAGCGACAAGGCGCAGTTCGATCCGCAATCGCGGGTGAATACGTTCCTGCACGTCAACCACACGGCTGAGGCCCCGCGTTATGGTGTGCTGCTGTGCGTCAACGGCACGGGCATTCTGAATAGCTGGCTGCGCAACACGCTGTTTCAGGGGCAACTCTCCTACGCACAGATGAACGAGCTGGCGCAGAAAGCCCCCGTTGGTGCCGATGGGCTCGCCTGCCTGCCGTTTGGTAACGGGGCCGAGCGCGTGCTCGAAAACCGCGACATGGGGGCTTCTTTCGCCGGCCTGAACCTGAACCGACACGGCCTGCCGCACATGTTGCGGGCCGCGCAGGAAGGTATCGTGTTCGCGCTGTATTACGGCATTCGGGTGATGGAACAAGTAGGTGTTGGTCTGAAAACCGTACGGGCGGGTGAAGCCAATATGTTCCTGAGCCCGCTCTTCGCCACCACCTTCACGAACCTGACGGGTGCCACCGTCGAGCTCTACAATACAGATGGGGCGCAGGGCGCGGCGCGTGGGGCAGGCCTTGGTCTGGGCCACTACGCCAACCGCGACGAAGCCTTCAGCGGTCTGCGCGTCGTACGTACGCTCGAACCCGATATGCGGGCCCAACAGGCCTATCAGGACGCCTACGGCCGCTGGCTGGGTGTGCTGGAGCAGTAGCAACAGCTAGACCGTCAAACCTATAAGGTCTTAGACGGGGGCCGCGCGGGCCCCGTCTAAGACCTTATAGGTTTACAATCAATACTCATTATTCTGCACGGCCGCTTCGTCGGTTAGTACGGTTAGCAAGCCCTGAGTGATGGGCGTTTCCAGGTCTTTACCTACCCGGCGGGGGTTGTCGTGACCGTCAGAGGCAGGGTCGGGCAGGAGCGTGTTCACCCACGACGACACATCGGCGACCAGACCGGGAAACAGACCGTGAATGGCGCCGGCCAGTTTGGCGGGGATCGAAATAATCCGTTCGGCTTCACCATAGCGACAGGCCTCGATGATTTCCTGCGCAACCAATTCGGCACTAACGGCCAGGCCTGGCAACGAATCGCCGATCTTAAACCAGGCATATTCCTTTTCGTGCTGTCCACGAACCAGCGCCTGCCGCGGACTACCCGTACGAATCAGGCCGGGACAGATGGTCGTCACGAACACGTTGTCGCGGGCTACTTCGGCGCGGAGCCCTTCCGAATACCCCACTAGGGCGAACTTGCTGGCTGAGTAAGGCAGCAGGTGCGGCACCGACACTTTCCCCCCAAACGAAGATACATTGACGATGCGACCCGTACGGCGGCGTTGCATGTCGGGCAGTACGGCATTGCAGGTGTGGTAGGCCGCCCAGAAATTGATGTTCATGGCCTCCTCAAAATCGGCGTCGGTGGTGTTGGCGTAAGGGCCCGCCATAATGACCCCGGCGTTGTTGATCAGCACATCGACCGGGCCCATCGTGTTGCGTACGGTCGTAAAAAAAGCCTCGCGTTGGCTGGCGTCGGTCAAATCGCAGCGGTAGGCCAGTACAGGTACGTTGTAGGCGCGCAACTCGTCTGCGGCGGCGTCGAGTTGGTGCTGGGTACGTGAACAGATCGCGACCCGGGCTCCTTCCTGCGCCAGTTGCCGGGCCAGTACGAGTCCCAGCCCGCGGGCGCCGCCCGTCACGACAACCGTTTTACCCAAAAAATCAAAACGGCGGTTGGTGCGCTGGATATGCCGAACCGCCAGCGCCGCCCCAACGCCCAACAGGCTCCAAAGCAGTGGTTTGTTAGTCATAAGCTGAGTCGTAGCCATTGAATGCCGATCGGCATCCGGCGTTTGCTTTCCCATTTAACGGCCCATTGCCGCGACCTTCCCG
The DNA here is from genome assembly GCF_041321105.1 of Fibrella musci. Classification (NCBI taxonomy): domain Bacteria; kingdom Pseudomonadati; phylum Bacteroidota; class Cytophagia; order Cytophagales; family Spirosomataceae; genus Fibrella; species Fibrella musci. The sequence goes on from NZ_JBGGWD010000003.1 coordinate 212,285, forward strand.
TTTAATCTTTTTTCCGGGCGCTTTTCGGGTCGATTGGTTAAGACTTTATACAAGCTGGGGCGGCCCTTTAGGCTGCTGGTCGCCCAGCCCAATCAACCCCTGTTATGATCACCGACGAACGACCATCAAAGGTGGGCATGCCCCCTGTGCCGCCCCAATCCAGCCATTGGCACAACACGCCCGGCACCCTGGAATCCGTGTTAGCGACAATTGCCGATCTGGCCCCGGATACCGATCAGGAAGGCGACTTCCCGGCAGAAGCATTCCAATTACTGGCCGGCTCGGGCCTGTTGGCGGCGACCCTTCCCGGCCAGCCCCTCGACCAGAACGGTCAGCATACGGCCCAGTTGCTCCACCTGCTGAAGCGCATCGGCGCGGCGAATCTGGCCGTCGGACGGGTCTATGAAGGCCACATCAATGCCTTGCTGCTGGCGCATTTGTTCGGCACGTCGGAGCAGAACCGGCGCTGGCAGGCCGATGTGCAGCGCGGGGCGTTGTTCAGTGTCTGGAACACGCAGGCCGACGACGGGGTACGTATCCACGCGCTGGACGGCGGCCGTTATGCCCTCGAAGGCCACAAGACGTTCTGCTCAGGGGCGGGCTGGATCAACCGGCCGCTCATCACGGGTGAACTGCTGCCCGGCCCTGGCGGCGACGGACGACGGGGCTGGCAGATGTGCATCATACCGACGGAACATGCCAAGGTAATCGGGCAGGACGACCGGTTCTGGAAGCCGCTGGGCATGCGGGCATCGGCTAGCTTCAAACTTGATTTCACAGGCGTCGAACTCGACGAAAGCGACCTGCTCGGTCAGCCGGGCGATTACTTCCGGCAACCGTATTTCAGCGGTGGGGCCATCCGGTTTGCCGCCGTGCAGCTGGGCGGGGCCGAAGCGCTGCTCGAAGCCACCCGCGATATGTTACGGTCGATGGGCCGCACCGACGATGTGTTTCAGAAAACGCGGCTGGCCGAAATGGCCTACCGAATCGAATCGGGCAATCAGTGGCTCACCGCCGCCGGTACCAACAACGATACCTGGTTGCAGGCGGATGCGGCTGACAGCGCCACCCGGGTTGTTGCCTATGCCAACATGACCCGCACGGCCATTGAAGAAATCTGCCTGAAGGTGATGCAACTGGCCGAGCGGTCGGTTGGGGCGCGTGGGTTGCTGCGCCCCCTCCCCTTCGAGCGCATTCACCGCGACCTGACCATGTACCTGCGGCAACCCGCGCCCGATGCGACCCTGGCCGACATCGGTACGTACGTTAGTCAACAATCCGCCCCAACCCACCGGCTGTGGGCCTAAGCTGTCGGGCGCGACGGTGGCGTGGGATTACTTATGCCACCAACGTACCTGCATTCTGATGATGACCCATTCTCTGGCTAATTATTTACGCGAAGACCCGCTGCCCATCGATGCGCGGGCACTGGGCAAAACGCTGGTGCTGGCCCCCCACCCCGACGATGAATCCCTCGGGTGCGGCGGTACGCTGGCGCTGCTGCGGCAGGCAGACTACCCTGTTCACGTGGTTTTTGTGAGCGACGGTACGCTGTCGCATCCCAATTCACCAACGTACCCAGCCGAACGCCTGCGCGATTTGCGGGAAGTCGAGGCCCGGGCGGCACTCACTGAATTGGGCATACCCGAAACGATGAGTACGTTTCTGCGCCTGCCCGACCGACACGTGCCGGAGGCTGGTATGCCCGGTTTCGATGAGCAGGCGGCGTCATTGGCTCAACAGATTCAGTCGTTTCGGCCAACGACCGTGCTGGTGCCTTATGAACGCGACCCCCACCCCGACCACCGGGCCACGTACCAGTTGCTGGAGCGCGCGCTCCAAACCGTTTCTACCCAACCGCGTGTGCTGGAATATTTGATCTGGCTCTGGGAGTTGGGCCGCCCCGACGATCTGCCAAAGCCAAACGAGCGCATCGTGCTGAAAATTGATATTCACACGGCTGTCGACCAGAAAAAGCGGGCCATTCAGGCGCATCAATCGCAGGTGACGAGGCTGATCGACGACGACCCGTCGGCGTTCTACCTCTCGCCCGAGTTGCTCAGCCATTTCGACGCGCCCTACGAATTGTTTGTCGAAAAGGTTATTCGGTAGTCATTTGGCTGCGCCGTTAATTTCCCCTCAACGCTCCTTCATCATGAACTCTGAAAAAACGACCCTTGGTGCCGATTACTTCGACGGTGTGTATGCCGCCAACGACGATCCGTGGCAGTTTACGACCAGCCCATATGAGCGCGACAAATACGCCGCGACGATCGCCGCACTGCCCAAACCCATCTATGAATCAGCCTTCGAAATTGGCTGCTCGATCGGCGTGCTGACCCAGCATCTGGCCAGCCGGTGTCGGCGGTTGCTGTCGGTCGATGTGAGCGAGGCGGCCCTGCGGCAAGCCCGGCAGCGACTGGCTGGCAACCCGCAGGTACGTATCAAAAACCTGGCCGTGCCCAACACGTTTCCCGACGAGTTATTCGATCTGATTGTAGTATCGGAAGTAGGTTATTACTGGTCGATGCCCGATTTGCTGAAAGCGCGTCAGCAGATCCTCGATCACCTGGAGCCGGGTGGGCACCTGTTGCTGGTGCACTGGACACCCGTAGTGCCCGATTATCCGCTCACGGGCGATCAGGTACACGACACCTTTATGGAGCTCTCGGGCGAGGGCCAGCCCTTCCGCCACCTGCTCAACCAGCGCCACGAAAAATACCGACTGGATCTGTTAGAGAGTGCACGAGATAAAGAGTGAATGAGTGAAAGGGCTGACGCATGCACAATAAATGCGTCAGCCCTTTCACTCATTCACTCTTTAAAATCCGTAACTGCTGAATGGCTTCGGTGATGGGGACAGGCGCGGGGTGTGGCCGTTGGGCGAACTGGGCATCGGCCTGCTCCCAGAATTGACCAAAATACGTGCAGGTTGCCATGCGGGCCATGAGCCAGCCCGTCGTAACCGACAGCATTTCAGCCATTGGCCGCAGCCGAATCAGGCTATTCAGTTCAAACCGGTGCTGCCATGCATCGCGCAGATCGCGGCGGAGTTGAAAGCGCGCCAATGACACAGCCGGGTCTTCGACCAGTTGGCAACAACCCGCCTCCCGTTGATTGGTCCATTGCTGCAACTGCCACGACAGCCCTACTTCAACCCGCCCCTGCAACCGCGCCGACGTGTAGACACGTACCTGTGGGCTTTTGCGTATTTTGGCGTCGATGCGCTGAAGGGCTTTAAAGAAGGCGTCATCTTCCAGATAGCGTACGACCGGCAGCCGCCCGGCCCGCACGTAGGCCTGACAGGTAACGGCCAGACTAGCCCCAAAATGCTGAAAATGCCGCGGCCAGGGGTCATGCTGGCTGGGGTCGACCTGCGCTTCGGCGCGCGCCAGCAGGCAACGATAGGTCGCATCGCGCAGATGAGGGAGGCGAGCCGGACTGTCGTCGCGCAGAGTCAGGATTCGACCGCCAACGGCATCATTGCCCGCCTCGATTTCGGTCAGAATCTGCGCAATCCAGTGCGAATCCACCAGTGTGTCGCCGTCGGTAGACGCAATCACGCCCTGCAGGTGGCCCGCCTGTACCAAACGACGGCAAGCCTCGTCCATCAGCAACCGCCGGACGGTACCGATATGAGCGCGCTCGGGCGGCAACTGAATATCAGCCACATGCAGTTGAAACGCGGGATATTGCTGCTGATACCGACGCACCTGCGCGTAGGAATCGTCGGTGCAGTTATTGGTCAGTACCAATACTTCGTAACTAGTGGGGTCGAGCCGTTGGTCTGCGCAGGTACGTTGCAACCGGAGTGCATCGAGCGTGTGCGCAATGGCCTCGGCTTCGTTGCGGACGGGCACAATCACCGATACACGCAGCAACGGAACAGGATCGGTTTGGTCGAAGAGGAAACGAGGGTGTTGGCCTTCGTTGGTAAGCAGATCATAGTCAGCCAGCATACGCTTGGAACCGGCACAGCGAGGAAACCTGCCCGGTCATACTGACGAACCCGCTCAACCACTCAATGTTAATAAAAGTGAGTAGCTGGGCTACTTACCCATCCACTTTTTGAAATCGGTAGCCCGTTCACGACTCACGATCACCTCGTCGGTGGGAGCCGGTTTCAGCGTCAGTTTCAGCTTGTTATTGAAATACGGATGTATTTGCTGCACCGCGTTGATGTCGATGATAAACTGGCGATTGGCCCGGAAAAACTGCGACGGATCGAGCATGGCTTCGAGTTCGTCGAGGGTGTAGTCGAGCGAGTATTTCTGGTTGCCGTTGGTGCGGAACAGGCTCACGCCGTCTTCCGAATAAAAGTAAGCGACGTCGGAGACTTCCACCGGCACCCACTGTTGCAGGTGGCGCACCAGAAACCGCTTGCGGTAGTCGGTAGGTTGAATCTGCTGCCGAAGTTGCTGCACCAGCACGTCGATCGACACGCGCCCGGCGTCGGCCGAGGGGGGCGTCGTGGTATTGAGGCTCCGCAGCCGGTGGTGTTTTTCCAGACTGGCTTCCAGATCGCGCCGCTTGATGGGCTTCAGCAGGTAGTCGATGCTGTTGACCTTGAAGGCTTTCAACGCGTATTCGTCGTACGACGTGGTAAAAATCACGGGCGACTCCACGGGCGTCTGTTCGAAAATATCGAAGCTTTGGCCGTCGGCCAGTTCGATATCCATCAGAATCAGATCGGGTGCCGGATCGCCCGAGGTGTGATTCTGCTGTAACCAGTTGACGGCGGTGCGCACGCTGGCGGCCGTGCCCATCACCACAATCGACGGGTCCACTTCCTGCAACAGCTTGGTCAGTTTACGAACGGCCAGGTCTTCGTCTTCGACAATAAATACGTTTAGCATGACTTTTTATCTTTAGCTCGGGCGAGCATGGTCAACGGTTAGCGGATTAAAAGTAAGGCAGATGACGGGCGTAGGCCAGTAGCAAGGGGGCGAAAGGGGTAAAAATAGCGGTGAACCGACCCGTTTATCCGGTGAAGCGACTACAGACCGGATGGAACCGGTTCGGTACTGAGCGGCCCCGCTCGCTCGGGCGACAGCAACGGCAGCGCCACACTGAAGGTCTCGTCGTCTTCGCGGATATCGATGCCCCCCTCGCCCAACAGGCGGTACTTGGTCGCGATGTTCACCAGCCCCAGCTGGCTGGAATCGGGTCGGGCGGGTTTGCGTTGCAGGTTGTTGCGCACGATCAGCTTGCCCTCGCGCACCAGAATCTCGATCTGTAGCGGTTGCGCGGCCAGGATAATGTTGTGTTTAACGGCATTTTCGACCAGCACCTGCAACGTGAGCGGCGGAATCAGGTACGTCTGGTCTGACTCCGGCACCGACACATACAACTCGACGCCATCGGTATAGCGCGTTTTGAGCAAATGAAAATACGAATCAATAAACGACAATTCGTGCCGCAAGGGCGTCAGGTCCGATTCGTTGCTGCGCAACATGTAGCGGTACACGGTGCTGATCTCGTCGACGAAGGCCTCGGCCTGCTTCGGGTTTTCGCTGATGAGCGACGAGAGCGAGTTGAGGTTGTTGAACAGAAAATGCGGGTTGATCTGATTTTTGAGCGAGTCGAGCTGGCTTTGCAGGTTGGCTTTTTTCAGCGTCTCGATCTCGACGTAGCTCTGTCGCCACTGCCGCAGCACATAGCCTCCTTCGTAGACCACCATGTACACGCAGTGGTAAAAAATCTGGATGCCGAGAGAATAAGTGTAATCGGCGGGATCGGGCCAGTACCAGGTACGTTTATCGGCAATCAGGTGCGCCACCTGCCGCACCAACCAGGCAAAATTGACCAACAGCGGCAACGCCAGTAGCAACCAGCCGAAGCGCGTTTTGGTCTGGTTGAGGCCGGGGTAACGCTGCTGAATACCCAGCACCACCTGCCGGGTTACTTCCCAACACAAAAAGCCCGCGCTCAGGGCAATCAGGTTCGACTTGATGATGTCGCGCGCCGACAACTCGAAATACCAGTTCAGCCGAAAAAAGATGGTGCCGAACAGGAATAGGGCAGGCGGCCCCAGCAGCCTGAGTCGTATGTCATTGAGCGAATTCACAAGTTCCGTACTGATTCATAGGTAAGTCGTACTGGTCAAGATGCATTGGCTCAGGCAAACGCCCATGTCCAACCTGCCTGAACCAACACAAACCCCACCTGAACCGACATAGCACGGGGGTGAACCGGAAGCCGGGGGAATCGTCAATGGCCAAAGGCCACTGTCATGAGGGGCAGCGTGTAGGCGGTACACCTAATCGAGACGTCTCGTGCCTTATACGTTGGCCATTCAACCTCGGACGTTGACCTTTCCCACGTCCCTCCTTCTCCGCTTAATCACCCATTTCTGCCGCTTTACGAACCCGAAACGACGCTTCCCGAAAGCTACGCATCCGCTGAGGGCTGGTGCCTGCCCACCTTTGTTCCGTCGAACGACACCCCCCTACAACCGGCCGCTGCGTCGGGAACAAAGCCAATTTTTCAACCAAACAACAAGTACACTCATGACACGTTTCTTTCGCTCCGCCCTCCCCTTCCTGCTCGGCCTGCTGGTATCGGTAACCGCCTGTAAAAAAGGCGAAACCGATGTTGTACCCGGTCCGGGCGGCGGCAACAACGGTAATACAACCGCCGCCTTTGTAGGCGTTCGCTGGCAGATGGCTAGCTTTGAACTCGACCCGCCCATGGACCTCAATGGCGACGGTGTCGTTGATAAAGACCTGCTGGCTTTTTTGCGCGCCTGCGACCGTGACGACACCGTCACCTTTCAGAAAGGAGGCAGCCTGGCTGGCGATAGTGGCGCTTTGACCTGCAACGACGAGCCCGCCCCCGGCAAACCCGGCTCCTGGACCTACGATGAGGCTACTAAAAAGCTGAAAATCATCGACGGTGACGACGGTACCACTTCGGAATGGACGGTGCTGGAAGCGTCGAACAAAGTATTGAAAGTGAAAGCTACGATGGTGGAAGACGGGCAAACCCTCACGACCATCATCACCTGGAAAGCGGTTTAACCCCGGCCTGACCAGCCTAAACCGAGCCGGAGACCGCGCCGAAGCCACCTGATGGGCACCGGCACGGTCTCCGCCGCCATTTGGTATATTGGCGGTTCATCAACTCATCTGTTTCACCAAACCCGCACCCCGGCATGACCTTCGAAACCTGGAATGATCTGTTCGTTGGCATGATTGTATCGATGTTACTGTTGAATGTCGTTCAATGGTCGATCTACCGGGAGCGTATCTATGGGCTTTACACGCTCTACATGCTGGTTTGGCTCGTTTTCTTCGGAGCCCGCATTCCGGTTATCGATACGCAGTTGTCGGTCCCGGTCACGCTGTTTATCAAGGCCTGCGTGCCGTCGATCGGGTATTTTATCTATTTCGATTTTGCCGATGCCTTCATTCAGGTACGTCGGCGACTGCCACGCCTCTTCCGGCTCTTTCAGACGGCCAAAACCCTGATTGTCGGCTACCTGATCATTCAATTCTGGGCGCTGTTTGTGAGTACGGTCTGGCAACCCGGCCGCTTCAACGGGGTGCACACGGGCATGCGGGTGCTGCTGGCCGTGCTGGCGATTTACGGCATCATCAACCTGTTCAGGCTTCGAACAACGGCCACCCGCTATTTCGTAACGGGATCGTCGTTTCTGGTCGTGGGTGGGCTGGCGTCTATGGTGCTGACGTTCATGTACCCCGTCACGCCCGACGAGGCGCCGTTCTGGCATGCCCCTCTTTGCTGGTTTCAACTGGGCATTCTGGGCGAGTTGCTTTGTTTCGGGCTAGGCCTCAACTACCGGCAACGGCAGGCAGCGGTTACCAGTGCCCTGATTGCCCAGGAGCTGGAACAGGAACGCCAGAACCGGCACCGCGAACAGCTCGAAAGCCGGCTGGCCGTGCAGCAACTGCAACAGGAGATGCTGGAGGTGCAGATGCGGGCGTTGCAGGCTCACCTCAACCCGCATTTTCTGTTCAACTCCCTCAACTCGCTCTCGTCGTTGATTGCCGAAGCTCCGGCGCAGGCCGAGGCTTTCGTCGACGAGCTTGCCAGCGTATACCGGTACATCCTTCAGACCAACGCGCAGGAGCTGACCGCACTCGACAACGAACTCCAGTTTATGGATTCGTATTACCACCTGCTCCAGACGCGCTACACCCAGGGCATTCAGCTTCAGATGCACATCGACGACCATTACCGACACTACCTCATTCCGCCACTCACGCTGCAACTGCTGGTGGAGAATGCCGTCAAGCACAACGCCATTCTGGCCGACGCCCCGCTGGTGATTGGCATCTACACCAACCCGCAGGCGCAACTGGTGGTGCAGAATACGCTGCAACGCCGCCACGTGAAGGTGTTGAGCAACGGCGTGGGCCTGAGCAACATTCTGGTCAAATACCAGATGCTGGGGCAGCCGGTGCCGGTGATTGAAGAAGCCAACGGCCAGTTTGTGGTAACCCTGCCGCTCATCGAACCACCCGCTCAGTAAGCGACGTACCCAACGGTTCCGCAAGCCCGCCATGACGCTTCATGGCGGGCTTTTGTCGGTTCAGCCGGTTTGGCATTGGCCGGGCGCCTGAGCCCGGCGAGTTTTGCCACGTAAGTCCTCAAACAACAACTACGACAATGAAAAAAGTGATGAAGATCGTGGGCCTCGCGCTGGGCGGGGTCGTGATCGCGGTGGCTGGTTTTTGCGCCTACGTGGCCATCACGGGCGTACCCACCTACACGCCGCCCGCCGTTCCGGCTATCTCGGTCGAGGTAACACCCGCCCGCGTGGCCCGGGGCGAAGCAATCGCCAGCATTCAGTGCATGAGCTGCCACGCCAATCAGGAAAACCGCCTCACCGGCAAATACATGGCCGAAGTACCGGCGCTGTTCGGCAAGATTTATTCCAGAAACATCACGCAGGATAAGGTTCACGGTATCGGCAACTGGTCTGACGGCGAACTGCTTTATTTCCTGCGGACGGGCATCCGGCGCGACGGTTCGTATGCACCCGTGATGCCCCAATACCCGAATCTGGCCGACGAAGACCTGATGTCGATTGTGGCCTGGCTGCGCTCCGATCGGTTTCCGGTGCAGGCCACTGCGCAGGAGCCACAGCCGTCGCAGCTGAGCTTTGTTACGACACTGCTGACCCACACCCTGATGAAGCCTCTGCCTTACCCGCAAACAATTATTGCGCGCCCCGACACCAACGACCTGGTCGCGCTGGGTAAATACACCGCCGACGCGTTCGGCGACTGCTACGCCTGCCACTCGGCCGACCTCATCGATCAGGACAAGGTAACGCCGGCGAAGACCAAAGGCTATTATGGCGGTGGTATCGAGATGGTCGGCGAGGGTGGTCAGAAAGTGGTCACGGCCAACCTGACGTTCGACGAGAAGACCGGGATCGGCAAAAAATACAACAAAGAGCAGTTTATCCGCGCCGTCCGCAACGGGGTTCGTCCCGACGGTAGCATCCTGCGCTATCCCATGGAGCCCAAAATGGGCCTGTCGGAGCACGAAGTGGGCGCCATCTATGAATACCTGAAAACGGTACCGAAGATCCACAACGACATCGCCCAGAAGAACGCGGCGATCCAACTGGCCGAACGACAATAAGCCGCCACGCCTGCACCCCACAGCCCCGCTATCAGCAACAAAAGCAGGGTTGTGGGATGCTGGGTACGTTGGTACATTACAGCGTCTGCGCGAGTTGAATACGATTCCCGCAGGTATCGTCGAAAACCGCCAGCCGCACCGGACCCATCTGGGTAGGCGGCACACTAAACACCACCCCGAGCGCTGACAGCCGCTCGTAGTCGCGCTGCACGTCGTCTACAGCAAAGACCGTCAGCGGAATACCCGCCTCATACAGGGCTTTCTGGAAGGTTTGAGCAGGCTCGAAGTGGGTAGGTTCCAGTAGCAGTTCAACGCCGTCGGGTCGGTCGGGCGACACAACCGTGAGCCAGCTGGCGTCGCCAAGCGGGATGTCGCGTTTTTTCTGAAAGCCCAGAATATCGGTATAGAAAGCAAGCGCTTTGGCCTGGTCATCTACCAGTAGGCTGGTTACGTCGATGCGCATGGGGTTTGGTCTGTTTCCGGCAAAATTGCGCCGTCAGGCCCACGTTTATTTCTTCATTCTTGCTCTTTTCAACGTACCTGGCGACCGGCCCGTCCGCTTTTTCACCAGTGCGCTGAACGTACTCAGGCTCTCGTAGCCAACGGCCTCGCAAACCTCCGCCACGGGCCGGTCGGCGCTCAACAGGCGCCGGGCTTCGGCTATGCGTTTGTCGGTCAGGTAGTGCAGCGGCGTCAGCCCGTAGTGGCGTTTAAACTCGCGGTTGAAATGGTAGGGCGAGCAGCAGGCCGCCGCGGCCATATCGGCGAGGGTCAGGGGCTCGGCAAAGTGGGCGTCGATAAACTGCCGCGCCCGCACGATCCGCGCCGTCTGCCCGGCGTTGGCGTAGAGCTGTTGGGTCAGTTTGACGAGTTGATCCGTATAAAACGACATGGGTTAAAGCTACGTAGTATCCACCACAGTTAGTCGCCTTGCCGCAGTTTCAGGTACGTTCCCTGTAGCGCGTTATTCGCTGCGTTTGGGCTGGTAGTGCAGCACCACGATCCCGCACGCAAAGGCTACGGACTTCACCAGGGTTAGTGCCTGCGTGGTGTTCAGCCCGCCAAACACCGCCATGCCGTTGCCGATGGCGGCCGGGTTGACAAACAGATGCAGTTCGTCGATCAGCCCAGCCCGAATCAGCGACGCCACGAACGTACCGCCGCCATAGGTGATCAGGTCGCCGCCGGGTTCGTTTTTGAGCGCGTTGATTTCAGTGGTCAAATCGCCTTTAGCCAGCCGGGTGTTTGCCCAGGGCGAGGTGTCGAGCGTTTGGGTGAAAACGACTTTGGGCGCGTTGTTGAACAGGTCGGCGCCGGGTTCGTCGGGGTGGGCCGCCCAGTGGGGGATGAAACCCTGCGCCAGATTCCGTCCCAGCAGAATGGTATCGACCGGTGCCGACAGGTCGGCTACGTACTGACCGATGTCGTCGGTCCAGGGAAAGGTCATCCAATCCATTTCACCGTTGGGCCCGGCCATGAAACCATCGACCGTTACCTGTACCTGCAATTTGAGCGTGCGCATCTTCAATTGATTTGTTGTTTGTTGCTGCAAACCTACAACGCCAACGCCACAGCCAAAAGGGGCCAGAATGACAACCAACGGGGGGCCGCGTGCCGACCGGAACGTACCCTGCGCCCTTACCTCATCCGTAGGTATTGCCCGCCGTCTGCTTTTAGGTAAGCAGTCGGACGGCGATTGCCGTTAGCGAATGATTATGAAAGCATTAGGGTTCGCGCTCCTTATAACCAGCCTCGGACTAGGCCTTTTTCAACACTGTTCGTCAGTAAAAACGACGGCAGCGGCCACCAAAACACCGCCAAACATCATCGTTATCCTGGCCGACGATATGGGTTACGGCGACGTGGGCTGCTACCGGGCGGCCAGCGCCGGACCCGCGCTCATCCAGACGCCCAACCTCGACCGCATGGCGGCGCAGGGGATGCGCTTCACCGATTTCTACACGGGCAGCACGGTCTGCGCTCCCTCGCGCTGTGCACTCATGACGGGGCAGCACACGGGGCATACCCAGATTCGGGGCAATGGCGAGAAACCCCTCCGGCAGGAAGACGTCATCATTCCCGAGCTGCTCAGAAAAGCCAATTACACCACCGGTATGTTTGGCAAATGGGGGCTGGGCATGCCCGACACCGAGGGCGCGCCGCACCGCAAAGGATGGGATGCATATTTCGGTCACGTCAATCACGAGGAGGCGCATTTCCAGCAGCATCCGTTTCTGTGGCAAATCAAAGACGGCGCTACCGTGAAGGTGGAGCAGCCCGCCGGATCGTATAACAACGAGGCCTTTACCCAACAGGCACTGGCGTTTCTGGATCGGCAGACGACGAAACCATTTCTAATGTATCTGGCCTTTACGCTCCCCCATGCCGAGCTGCACACCCCCGACAAGTACCTGAACCAGTACCGGGATGCGAGCGGCAAAAGCCGGTTTCAGCCCGAAAAACCCTGGCCGGCGGGTCGCCATTATGGCGAGCAGCCCGAACCGAAAGCCGCTTACGCCGCCATGGTCTCGCAGATCGACGAGTATGTGGGGCAGGTGCTCGAAAAACTCGACCAGAAAGGGCTGGCCAACAACACGCTGGTGCTGTTTGCCTCCGACAATGGCACGCACATAGAGGGCGGACGTACCCAGGAAGACGTCAGCTACATGCAAAGCTCGGGACTACTGCGGGGCGTCAAACGTGACATGTTCGACGGGGGTATCCGTACGCCGTTTATTGTGCGCTGGCCCGGTCGGGTCAAAGCGGGGTCGACCACGGCGTTTGTGGGCGCTTTTTACGACATCCTCCCCACGTTCTGCGAACTGGCCAACACGCCGCCCCCCGCCCGCATCGACGGTATTTCGTTTGTGCCGACGCTGTTGGGGCGAAAAAACCAGCCCGCGCACCCTTACCTCTACTGGGAATTTATGGAGCGAGGCTTCAGCCGGGCCGTGCGCAGTGGTTCGTGGAAGGCCGTAAGTCTGGAGCCTAAGCGAGGGCAGGAGACCTTTTTCCTGTTCGACCTCAGCCGGGACATTGGCGAACAAACGAATGTGGCCGCTCAACACCCCGACGTTGTGGCTACGATGCGCCGGTACATGACCGAGGCCCACGTGCCCTCCCCACTGTTTCAACCCAACTACGGTAAGTAAATCATCCGCTGACCATCTCTCCATATGACTCAACGACATACCCTTCGCTTATTTTTCTTTAGCTTTCTGCTCGTAATCAGCCAGTTCGGGCTAGCCCAGTCATCCGCGCCAGCCCAGCTTGTGGTTCGGCTTGACCCTCGCCAGGTCTACCAGACCATGCACAGTTTTGGCGCGTCGGATTGCTGGTCGGCGCAGTTTGTGGGCAAAAACTACCCACTGGCCAAACGCGAACAGGTGGCCGACTGGCTCTTCAGTATGGACGTCGATCGGGCGGGTAATCCCAAAGGTATCGGCCTGTCGCTGTGGCGGTTCAACATTGGCGCGGGCAGCACCGAGCAGGGCGATTCGAGCGGTATTCGGAGTCCCTGGCGCCGGTCGGAGTGTTTTCAGCAGCCCGATGGTTCGTACGACTGGACCAAACAGGCCGGGCAGCAGTGGTTTATGGAGGCGGCTCACCGTCGCAAGGTGCCCTACCTGCTCGGCTTCACCAATTCGCCCCCGGTGCAGTTTACGGCCAATGGCAAAGCGTATGCCTCAGGTACGTTGGGCGACTATAATTTTAAGCGGCAGCGCCTGGGTGACTACGCCCGGTTTTTGGCCGACGTGACGCAGTATTTCGACAAAAAGGGACTCACTATGCAGTACCTGAGCCCGTTCAACGAACCACAATGGGACTGGGGCATCAAGAAAGGGCAGCGGATGGCTACGCAGGAAGGCACGCCCGCCACTAACGTCGACATGGCCGAGTTGACCCGTGCGCTCAGCCGCGAACTGAGCACCCGCAAGCTGAACACCCGCCTGACGCTGGGCGAAGCCGGGCAGCTCAATTACCTCTCGCAAAGCGGCACTAATCGCAGCCAGACGGGGCAGGATAATGTGGCTGAGGCGTTCTTTTCGCCCCGCAGCCCGGCCTACATCGGTGACCTGCCCAACGTGGAGAAACTCGTCTGCGGGCATAGCTATTTCACGACCTCCCCAACGAGTCAGTTACGATCGGTGCGGCAGCAGCTGGACGCTAAGTTGACGCAGGTGGGCGTCGGTTTCTGGCAGTCAGAGTATTGCGTGTTGGGCGACAACGCGGGCGAGATCGACGGCAGCGGGCGCGATCTGGGCATGACCACCGCCCTCTACGTGGCGCGCGTGATCCACGCCGATCTGACGCTGGCCAACGCGACGTCGTGGCAATGGTGGCTGTCGATCAGTGCCAACAATTACAAAGACGGACTGGTCTACCTGGAAAATGGCGGTAAGATGGGCGAAAACGGTCCGAATCAGCTCGACGGCGACGTGCTCGCGTCCAAGACGCTCTGGGCGCTGGGCAATTACGCACGCTTTGTGCGGCCGGGTATGGTGCGCATCGCTGCGCAAACCAACGTACCTGACAGCGCCGATACCAGCCCCCTGGTATCGGCCTACCGTAGCGCCAATGGCAACCAACTGGTGGTGGTGCTGGTGAACCCCGGCGACGCCCGTGCCCTGAGGCTGGAAGGCCTGAGTCGGCAGCCGGGACAGGTGGCGGTCTACGAAACCACCGATACCGCCGATTTACGCAAACGCACGGCCTCACTCGGTACGCTCACGCTGGCGGCCCGGTCGGTCACGACGATTACGCTGATGCGCTGATCAGAGGTCTTTGACGCAGCGGAAACCCACGTGCATGAGCCCCGTTTCGGCCGTACTCCCCGACCGCCCCGACACCCGGTAGCCGTGGCACCAACCCGGCTCGCACAGGTAAGAGCCGCCCCGCTGCACCCGCTCGGTGGCTTCGGTAATGCGTACCGGCACCTGTCCCAGCAGGTCGGCGTAGGGCACTTTGGGATCGTCGCACCACTCCCACACGTTGCCCGACAGATCCGACAGCCCAATGGGCGATGTCCCGAACGTACCTACCGGCGCGGCGCGGTGGAAGCCATCGCTCACCTCGTCATGGTCGGGGAATTTGCCGTTCCAGGTGTTAGCCAGGAATTTACCGTTGCGGCTGAGGCTGTTGCCAAACGGGTAGAGCGTGGTGCTGTTGGCTCCGTTGCGGGCGGCGTGTTCCCACTCGATCTCGTGCGGCAGGCGCTTGCCCGCCCACTTGGCGTAGGCCTGGGCGTCGTTCCACGACACCTGCGTCACGGGCATGTTATCGGCTGCGGGACCCGCCTTGGGCCCATAGGGGTATTGCCAGTTGGCGCCCTTGACCAGTTCCCATTCTTTGGTGGTATCGTTGAAAACGCCGCCGTCGCCAAATCCTTCGGTCTGCGTCTTGAAACCCGTTGCCTGTACAAACGCCCGAAACTGCCCCACCGTCACCTCGTGCTGATCCATCAGAAACGGCTTAACCAACACCCAGAAAGTCGGTTTCTCCTGCTCCAGCCCCTCGTCTGAGCCGATGCGCGTGTAGCCGCCGGGTACGTAGACCATGCCTTCAGGTACGTTGCCGGGCGGCCGATTTACCGGCGCAGGTTTGGCCTCGGGTTTAGACGCAAACACGGTGATCGTGGGCGCAAAGGCAAACTGTTTCGGCGCGTCGGGCTGACAGGCAACTCCAACCAGCCCGATCAGGCCCGTTGAGGCCACCCGTTTCAGGATGATACTTGTTGATACTAACGGCATATGTACTAAAGCCGGTTGGGGCAGCGGCCTAATCCAGCCTGGCTGAAAAATACGGCGGGCCAACCGGCTGCTAGCCGTGTGTTGTGGGGGTTTCAGCGACAACATCGTCCGCTCGGTCGTCGGCCGGCTGCCGTTCGTAAACGATCGTCAGATTAAGCTCGAAGGCCGGAAAGGCCACCGCCATAAACCAGTCGCGGTTGACGTTTGGTAGCCGGGCAGCGACCGTCTCCATAAATTTCATGTGGCCAGCTGTTTGGTCGTTAATGACCACAAACGAGTCGGACAGGTGAATCTCGATAACAATACAGTCGACAGTATACAGGTCCAGCTTATACGCCCGGATCAACGTGATGTCGGCCCAGTTGATCTGTCGGGTCTCCTCCTCGAGCTGCACCGTAAAGGCGTTGTCGCCGTAGGAGAAAGCCCCGTCCTGATAAGCGGGCAACTCGGACTCCGGGGTGTTGCTGACCTGCTCAAACAGGTCGTCCAGGTTCCACGTATCCGAAAGCCAGATGCAGGGATGATCAAGGCTTACGGCTGCCCCCACAAGCCCCAACAGACTAACCGACGCCAGTACCAGCCCGTTGGTTCGACTGGTCGCGTCGAACGTTAACATCAACCCACCAACCAGAAAGAAGCAGGCAGCCACCATACTGGATACCATAAAGAACGACGAAACAGGTAGCCGGACCAGCCTGTCACGCTTCCGAACTTTCTTGTCGGCCTTAAAGACGATGGTTTTGTTGAGCAGGAACCCGGCAAATACCAGCGACGGTGGGCCAAATAGCCACAGAACGACGGTGTTCTGATACACGCGCTGCTGGCCTCCCACCCACAAGTCGATCAGGGCAACCAGCGTAAAGGCCATACAGGGCCACAGCAGGCATTGGGTCAGTTGTCTGGACAGCGGAACTCGCACAGGTTACTAATTTGCGCCAAACTTACACACAAGTAAGTAATATATACATAGTGCAGTTTTCGCGTTTTACCCATCCATGCTTCAGCAGCCCTTTGTCTGGTTTAGACCCGCAGTGCGCCCCGAAACGCACGGGCAGCGTAGTACGACGAAGCGCCGTTGTGGTACACGAAGACCGTATCGTAGCGAAAATCAGCGTAGAGGGCCCCACCCAGTTGCCTGATGGCAGCGGGTGTTTGTAGCCAGCTCGACGTCTTCGCATCGAATTGGCCGAGCGTCTGTAGTTCGCGGTATTGGGCTTCCGTCAACAGCTCGATACCCATTTCAGCAGCCATCCCGACGGCGCTATGCTCTGGTTTGTTTTCTTTCCTCGCTTCCAGCGCGTCGTGGTCGTAACAGAGGCTGCGGCGGCCTTTGGGGCTTTCGGCCGAACAGTCATAAAAAATGTATTCGCCCGTGCGTTCGTCATGTCCCACCACGTCGGGTTCACCGCCGGTCTGCTCCATCGCCCGCAGCGACCACAGCTTGTCGGAGTTCGCGGTCAGTTTGGCGGCTACATTCACCCAGTCGAGCTCAGTGTGGCGTTTTTTGTTTTTCTCGAAGCGGGTCTTCAACGTCTCAATGAGTTCAGCGCGCTCATCGGCCAACAGTTCTTTTGCCATAGCGGGGGCGTTTACAGGGCTTATTGTTTCTGCGATCTAGTAAGGCGGGTTAGCGCACATCCTACGTACCTGTTCACAAAATTTCAACGTACCCATCCGTGCCGTTCAGCCGAATGCGTTGCCCGTCGCGAATCCGTTTCGTGGCATTGTCTACGCCGACGATAGCGGGCAGGCCGTATTCACGGGCAATCACGGCGCCGTGAGTCATCAGACCGCCCACCTCGGTAATCAGGCCTTTTATGGTAACAAACAAAGGGGTCCAGCTTGGATCGGTGAAGGGCGTAATCAGGATATCGTCTTCGCCCAGATCCGCCTCTTCCAGGCTCAGCAGCACACGGGCACGCCCCTCTACTACACCCGCCGACACCGCCAGCCCGACAATCGCCCCGACTGGTAGCTTATCACGCCGGTACTGCCCCGTCAGGATTTCCCCCTCCGACGTGATCACCCGGGGTGGGCTCAGTTTCTCAAAGCGTTTGTAGTCGGCTTTTCGCTGGTCAATCAGGGCGTAGTCGACCGTCTGGGTACGTATCGCGTCGGCTAGTTCGTCGAACGTGAGGTAGTAGCTGTCTTCTTTGTCGGAAAGGACACCCAACTGCCGCAGTCGCTCGGCTTCCCTAAGCAACGCCTGTTTATACACAAAGTAGCGACTGATGATGTCGTATTTGGGGTATTCGCGATAGCCGCTCAGGTTGCGGACCAGGTCGATCATGCGCTTAGTTTCGGCCGCCTTTTGGGTTCCGTCGGGCAATTGGATCAGCCGCTCCAGCAATGTCCGTTCCTTGGTCAGCGCGGCCTGTCGCCCCTGCTCGAATTTCCGCTTCCCGGCATTCGGTACCATCTTGTCGATATTGTTGAGAATCAGGGGCACAAGCGTATCGGGGCGTTCGCTCCACCGGGGTTTGGTGATATCGATCTCACCGGCACAGCGCATGCCGTAGTTGGCCAGATACCCACAGATCGCCCCGCGGGCCACCTGCCCACCGGCCAACATCGGTAGGTCATCCAGAAACGTATGGGGCAGGTTTTCCCGTTTCAAAAACTCGATGACGTCCGGATAAGGGCGAATCGCGTCGGCTACATCCAACAGGGCCAACCCCATTTCCGACGTAACGTTGTTCTCGACCGATTGCGTGAGGGTGTCGGCTACGTTTTTTTCGCCCAGCCACGCCGCCACGTTTTCGTTGATCCACAAGGCCGCGTTCATCGCCGTCATGATCACCCCGAAGCTTTGCGATATGCTGCGCTTCACGGCACCGATGTCGTCCCGGATCACGTCGATCACGGCTGGTCCCGATTTTGTCTGGATAGTTTGTTTCAGGGTAGCTATGGCCGCCCGACTGCGCTGGATCAGGTCAGCCACGATGGCCGGGTCGTAGTCTTTCAGCGTCTGATAATCGGGCAGCGACGCCTTCGGCTGGCTATCGGCCGCGTTTGGTTCGCTGTCAGGCAAAGTTGGAATGAGATCACCCCGCTCCACCAGGGTCGTCAGGGCGTCGCTGATGAGTGGATCGAACCGCCCCAGCACATTCAGGATGTTTTGCCGACCAGCCGGCGAAGCCAGCATCGGGGCCACATCCACAAATAACCGGCCGCCGGCGGTGTGCATCGGCGCGTTTGCCATGAACTGCCACGACGACCAGCCCAAGGGCTTCATGGCGTCGGTCATCATCTGCTGGTGCCCAACCGATATATAGACGTGGTTCTTACCGTCAGCGGCTTCCGGGATCGGGTACAGCGTCGTGATGGGTCGGCTCTGAACGACGTAGACGGTATCATCCATCAGGCACCATTCGATATCCTGGGGGCTACCAAAATGAGCTTCGATCTGCCGCCCGATGCGCTCCAAGCGGATGGCCTGCTCGTCGGTAAGCGCCGGGTGCTGTTGCTGCTCAGGAGCAACCGGCTGCTGTTCTGTACCGCCCCTATTTACCGCGCAGATAGCCATTTTCTTGGCGGCGATCTGCCGGTCGATCACCTGGCCGTTGCGCACTGTATAGGTATCGGCATTCACCAGGCCAGACACCAGCGCCTCGCCCAGCCCGAAACTGGCATTAATGGACACCACCTTCCGGTTCGACGTAACGGGGTCGGCCGTAAACAGAATACCCGCAACCTGCGGGAAAATCAGCTGCTGAACCACCACCGCCAATTGAACGCCCCGGTGATCGATGTCATGCTGCATTCGGTAGATGACGGCTCGCTCGGTAAACAGCGACGCCCAGCATTTACGGATATGCGCCAGCACAGCCGCTTGTCCGATGATGTTCAGGTACGTATCCTGCTGACCGGCAAACGAAGCCGTGGGCAAGTCTTCGGCCGTGGCGCTGGACCGCACCGCAAAGGCTTGCTGCTCGCCGAACGGTTCGAGACAGCTGGCTATCGCCTCCTGAAGGGCCGACGGTATAGCGGTGTCCTCGATCTCCTCGCGAATCTGGGCGCTCAGGCTCGCCAGCGGGGCGCGGTCGGCTACCGTCAGCCGAGCCAGTTGGTCGAGTAACGCGCTGATCGACGGGGCCTGTTCGATGATGAGCCTGTAGGCGGCGGTCGTCACGCAAAAACCGGCCGGCACGTGGATGCCGTCGATCCGGGCAAGCTCTCCAAGGTTGGCGCCCTTCCCGCCGACAAGCGCTCCTTTCGTTTGATCAACAGCCTGAAAGCCAAGCACCAGCGAATCCATTGTATCCATATTTATTGCTCGTTGAGTGTCTGGGTTGTTTCGTCCATGATGGCGATGGCTTTCCGAAAGTAGGTTTCCAGCACGGCGATTTCATCGGGTGAAAACGAGGCTAGCAGGTCGGCCGACTTCGCCCGAAAGTCTTTATAAAGCGGCACCAACAGCGCCATGATCGTTTCGGTATTCGGGACGATGATCACCTTGCGCCGGTCGCCCTCGGCCAGTTGTCGGCTCACTAGCTGCTTCTTCTCAAACCGGTCAATCAGGCCGGTTACGGCGCCGGTTGTCAGCCCGGTGAGTGTGGCCAGTTCACCGGCGGTCATCTGCCCTTTCTCGATTAGAAAACCCAGGTATTTGTGATCGGTGCCCGACAGCCCCGCTTTTCGGCCAATGGCTTCGTGCATCTGAATTGAGGTGTAAGCATACTGCTGACTCAGTTTCCTTACGCGATTGGCCAGATCATCTCCCATTTATCTTGTTAGCTAAATATCTTAGTTACAAAGATATTTAAAAGTGGGTGTAACTTCCAACTCATCCTGATTAACCGGATCGGTCGTGAGGCCAGTGTGCTGGCCAGAGCTTACCACGCAGGGGCTCGTTTAATCGCCTTTGCCAACTCAACCATCACTTCTGCCGCTTCATCCGTCTCGTGCCGGGTCAGATGATGGGGTCGCCATAGGTTTGTCCGCGCGCTTTGGCCTCGGAAGTTGCGCTGTTCACTACTAACGCCCGTTCGGGGCGCGGGCCTTCCTATCTTTTATGAAACAGGTTAAACAACAAATCACATGGACACTGGTGTGGCTGCTGCTGGCTTACCGAAGTCTGGCCGCACCACCCGGCACCACGGCCTTTATCCGGGTCGATCAGTTCGGGTATTTGCAGAACGCCCGCAAAGTGGCTGTTGTCGTGAGTCCGCAGGTGGGTGCCAATGCCGGTACGCCCTTCAACGCCAGCACCGGCGCCAACCAATATCAGGTACGTCGATGGACCGACGATGCCGTGGTCTTTTCAGGTACGTTGCAGGTCTGGCGCGATGGCGTCACGCAGGCGCAATCGGGCGACAAAGGCTGGTGGTTCGACTTCTCGTCGGTCAACGCGCCGGGGTCGTATTATGTCTTCGATGTGGGCAACAACGTCGGGTCGTACCGGTTCGAGATTGGCGACAACGTGTATGATCAGGTGCTGAAAGCGGCCATGCGGACGTATTTCTACCAGCGGATTAATTTTGCCAAGCAACCGCCTTACACCGACGCCAAATGGGCCGACGCCGCCACGCACGAGTGGCCGCGCCAGGATCGGCAAGCCACCAGTCGCTACGCCAAGGGCGATATGAGCACGGCCAAAGACCTGCACGGCGGCTGGATGGACGCGGGCGACATGAACAAGTACGTGACCTTCGCCGAGGAACCCGTAGCGCTGCTGCTGGAAGCGTACCGGCTCAACCCGGCCGTATTTGGCGATAATTTCGGTATACCCGAATCGGGCAACGGTATCCCCGACGTACTCGACGAAGTAAAATGGGAGCTGGATTTTATCCGGCGCATGCAGGACGCCACCGGCACGGGCGGGCTGCTGCTGAAAGTGGGCGTCGATAACTACGACGAAAGTGACCGCAACGGGGGACTGCCGCCCAGCGCCGACAAACGCCCACGCTATTACCTGCCCGAATGCACGTCGTCGACGCTGTCGGGTGCGGCTATGTTTGCCGTGGCGGGGGCGGTGTACCGCAACACGCCGAGCCTGGCCACCTACGCGCAGGACCTGATTGCCCGCGCCGAGCAGGCCTTCAACCGGGCCCACGTGACGACGGCCAATTTTACCAGTTTCCAGACGGAATGCGATGACAAGGATATTCGGTCGGGCGATGCCGACAAACCGGCGTCTATTCAACGGCAGTCGGCGCTGGTCGCGGCGATTTATCTGTTTGAAGTAACGGGCAAAGCGGAGTACAAGGCGTTTGTCGACGCCCAGTATAATCAGATCGGTCCAATGGCGGATCAGTGGTGGGGCCCCTACCTGATGCACGTGCACACGGCGCTGCTGCGCTACGCCGCCAATCCGGCCGCGACACCGTCGGTCGCCTCGGCGATCCGCACCATGAAAAGTCAGCAGAACAGCGTGTTGTCGATCAACGATTATGCGGCTAAAACGGACCTGTACCGGGCCTATATGGCCGATGCGCAGTACCATTGGGGCAGCAATCAGGTACGTGGCAACGCGGGTGTAGCCAACCTCGACTTTGTGAATTTCAACGTGAATACCAGCAACAAGGCGCTGTACCGCGAGGTGGCCGCCGAGTACCTGCATTGGTTTCACGGGGTCAACGCACAGGGTAAGGTTATGCTGTCGAACATGGGAGCCTACGGCGCCGAAGCGTCGATGAACGAGATCTACCACACCTGGTTTCAGCACGGCACCGACTGGGACAACGCCCTCACCTCGCCCAAAGGCCCCGCGCCGGGGTACGTGCCGGGTGGCCCTAACCACCTCAATCAGTATGACGGCACGGAAAGCTACCTGCGCAATGAGCCGCTGCAAAAGCGGTATAAAGACTGGAACACGGGATGGCCCGAAAACTCGTGGGTCGTTACCGAAGTCGCCATTTACAACCAGGCCCCGTACATCAGCCTGCTTAGCCGCCTGATGATGCCGTCATCGGACCCCACCGATACCGAACCACCCACCACCCCGACCAACCTGGTGGCGTCGGAACTGTCGCCTTACTCGGTGAAACTGGCGTGGACCGGCTCAACCGATAACCGGGGTGTGACGGCCTATGAGGTGTACCAGAACGGCACCAAACTCACCGAAACGACAGAGACGAAGTTGAGCCTCAACACCCTGTCGCCGAGCAACAGCTACACGTTCACCGTGAAAGCCGTCGATTTTTCGGCCAACCGCTCGAACGCCAGCAACGCCGTAACGGTAAACACGCCCGCGCCCAGCCCAAACGATTTCATCCTCTACGGCGACGCGCTGAAGAACACCATTTCCGACTGGTCGTGGAACAGCACCAATAACCCGAGCAACACCGATCCGGTGAAGCTGGGGCAGAAATCGCTGAAGGTCAACGTAACGACGGCCTGGGGCGGGCTTAGCCTGCGTAACAGCGACACGCTGAAAACGGCTACCTACCCCGGCGGGCTGCAATTCTGGTTTTACGGCACCGACAAACGGGTGCGAGTCGCCATGAGTCAGGTCGACACCGGCCCGACGTCGGATTTTTACACGATCACTGCCGAACCGAACACCTGGACGCTGGTGCGGATTCCGTGGAGCGAATGGGGGAACCCCGCCAAGGTGCAGCGGATTTCGATGACCGACGGATCGGGCGGGGCGCAGAGCTTCGTTGTCGATGACATCCGGCTCGTAGCCGGTGCCGATACGCCCGACACGCAGGCCCCCACAGCCCCCACGAGCCTGACCAACAGCAACGTGACTGCCACCAGCATGCGCCTAACCTGGACAGCATCGACAGACAACGCTGGCGCCGTCACC
Source organism: Fibrella musci (assembly GCF_041321105.1). Lineage (NCBI taxonomy): Bacteria > Pseudomonadati > Bacteroidota > Cytophagia > Cytophagales > Spirosomataceae > Fibrella > Fibrella musci. The sequence continues at coordinate 235,403 of NZ_JBGGWD010000003.1, forward strand.
TACGAGGTATTGAAGGGCAACACGGTCATTCTGAGCAACGTTACGAGCACGTCGGTCGATCTGACAAACCTGACCTGCAACAGCCTGTACGAGCTGACCGTTCGCGCCATCGATGCGGCCGGGAACCGATCGCCCAACAGCAATACGATCTGGGTGATGTCGGCCAGTTGTACGTATACCGACAATCAGGCACCGACGATCCCGACGAATCTAGCCGCCAGCAACGTAACGACTACGGGGCTGACGCTCACCTGGGCCGCATCGACGGATAACGTGGGCGTGACAGGCTACGCCGTATACCAGAACGGCACGCTGATCAACGCCAGTGTCTCGGGTACGTCGCTGACAGTGAACGGGCTGGGGTGCAACACGTCGTATACGTTTACGGTGCTGGCGAAAGACGCGATGGGCAACCGATCGGCCCAGAGTGCAGCCCTGCCGGTAACGACCCCGGCCTGCGCGCAAACCGATACGCAGGCGCCCACGGCCCCAACGAACCTGGCGACGAGCAACGTGGGCCTGACGGGCCTGACACTCACCTGGACGGCATCGAGCGACAACGTGGGCGTTACGGCCTACGAGGTGTTGCAGGGTAGCACGGTTGTGGGCAGCGTCTCAGGTACGTCGTTTGCCGTATCGAATCTGACCTGCAACACGGGCTACACGTTCGCAGTGCGGGCCAAGGATGCGGTGGGGAATGTATCGGCCAACAGCAACACCGCCACGGCGACGACCACCGCCTGCCCGCCGCCTGTACCATCAGGCAGCGAGGTGATTTACGACGAAGCGCTGAACACCAACTGGCAGGAATGGGGTTGGTCGGTCAGTTCAAACTACGCCAACACCAGCCCGGTGCAGGTGGGGCAAAAGTCATTGGCCGTCAACTATACCGACGGTTGGGGCGGCTGGGCCATCACGCGTACCACGCCGTTCATCCCGACCCCGCAAACGACGATCCGGTTCTGGCTGTACGCCACCACCAACAAGACCATCGGCGTTTGCACCAGTTCAGAAAATGAAGGCGGCCTCAGCCCGTATGTGTCGTTCAGGCCAACGCCCAATACCTGGCAGGAGGTGGTGATTACGATGCCACAGCTGGCCAATCCGGCGAAGATCAAGCGGTTGACTATCCAGTCGCAGGAACCGGGTGTCAATCTGATCTACGTCGATAACGTCCGGCTCGAAGGGTCGTTCAACGTATCGGTCAGCAACGTCACCGCCACCAGCCTGCGCCTGACCTGGCCAACAATCGACAACGCAGCACGCTACGAAGTCTATCAGAACGGCACGCTGCTGAACGGGACGGTATCAGGTACGTTGCTGGACGTGACGGGCCTCACTTGCGGCACGGGCTACCACTTTGCCGTACGCGCCACCGACGCAGCGGGCAACGGGCTGGTGACGAGCGTGCCGCTGAGCGTATCGACCGCCTTCTGCGCGGGTTCATCGACCGTGGAGCTGATTTATGACGACGCGTTCAACCCCGGCTGGGACGACTGGTCGTGGGGATTGGCCAGAAACTACGCCAACACCAGTCCGGTGAAGGTGGGCCAGAAGTCGGCCGCACTGACGTTCGATGGTTGGGGAGCCTGGTCGATTTTTCGCAAAACGGCGCTGCCGCTTTCGGCGCAGAGCACGATCCGGTTCTGGCTCTTTCCGACGACGAACAAAACCCTGACGCTGACTACCTACGCCGAAAACGACAGCCAGGCGAGTCAGCCGTACACGCTCCCGCTGACGCCGAATGTGTGGCAGGAAGTGGTGGTAACGATGCCGCAACTGGGTAACCCGACGCGCCTCAAGCGCCTGGTCGTCAACATGCCTACGTCTGGTCCGAACCCGGTTTATCTGGATCATGTCCGGATCGAAACGCCGAACGGCGCGGCACGGATGGCCGCTTCAGCAGCCGAATTTCCCGCCGACGGCCGAATGACCCTCAGCCCGAACCCGACCGACGGTCCTGTTCGTGTACAGGTGCTGACAGATGCCGCTGAGGCCGCTACCCTGTCAGTGCTGAGCCTGACAGGTACGTTGGTTTCGAGCCAATCGGTGCAGGGGCAACCCGGCCTGAATAAGTACTCGCTCGACCTGTATCAGCAGCCCTCAGGTACGTATCTGGTGCAGTGGCAAACCGCCACGAAACGGCTCGTACAGCGGCTGGTGCTGGTGCGCTAACTTATGTCTACCCTGCCTGTAACCCCGGTTGGGGTTGCAGGCGGTTCTTTTCGTAAGAAGTGACTCTGGTATACAGGCCGACTAATGTTAGCCGGCCTGTATGTTTAGGCAGCCAGGCTACCGAACAGGCTATTCCAAAACAAGGCTTACCGGCTGTTTTGGCTAAGACAAAGGGCATTCTTACTAAATCGGTTGTTGACTGATCACTGACCTTTGCAGCATCAACCAATGAAAAACGATTTAGTATGAAAGCGATTCGAGTTCATGAATTTGGCGGTCCTGACGTAATGAAGCTGGACGAGATCGAACGGCCCGTTCCGGCACCCGACGAACTCTTGATAAAAGTCTATGCCAGCAGTGTCAATCCGGCCGACTACGTCATTCGTCAGGGTGGCAACGAAGCCCTACGGTCATACCTGACATTACCATTGGGCCTGGGTCTGGATGTGGCTGGTGTCGTTGAGGAGATCGGCAGTGCGGTAACGACGTTTAAAAAAGGCGATAATGTGTACGGCGTCCCGAATTTTCCCGGCGACGGTAGTTACGCCGAATACGTTGCGGCCAAAGCCAGTCAGTTCTGGATTATGCCCAGCCACATCAGCTTCAATGAGGCTGGCGCGCTTCCTTCCTGTGCCCTGATCGCCTGGAATGGCATCGTCGATACGGGCAAAGTAAAACCGGGGCAGCGGGTACTGATTCACGGGGCAGCGGGCGGCGTAGGTAATCTGGCGGTGCAGTTTGCCAAAGCAATGGGCGGCTATGTGATTGGAACGGCATCAGCTTATAACGCTGATTTTTTGAAGGAGCTGGGAGCCGATGAGGTGATTGATTACCGCAACCAGCCCTTTGAAGACCTGTTGCACGATGTGGATGTGGTATTCAATGCCTCGCCCGTTCGCGATGAGAGCGTCAGGTTGAAGTCGGCAGAGGTAATCAGAGCGGGCGGTATCTTTGTGTGTACCCACCTGGATGAGCCCTTCTCGGATGCTTTTTTGGCGGCGATGGCCAAAAAGAATGCCAAGGCTACGATGGTTGGCGAAGGCAGTATAACCGCCTACACATCCTCACTGGATGGCGTCACTCAGCTCATCAACGAGGGTAAAGTAAGAGCCGTTGTAAGCCAGGTATTTCCCCTGGAGAAAGTGGCCGAGGCTCACCGCCAGAGCGAGACCAAACATGTGCGCGGTAAAATTGTGCTGGAGATACAGAAAGAAGACTGACCCGATGAAACGGTTTAAAACGATCAGTGAGTTTCATGAATTCAGGCAGTTGCCTAAACCGCTGCATCCGCTCATAGGCCTTATCAATGTGGGCGATGTGAAGGAGTTGCATCACGACGAACCGACGAGTCTGGTCTTTGACTTTTACAGCATTTCGCTGAAACGGGTAGCCAATGTAGCGCTGAAGTACGGGCAGCAGCCGTTTGATTTCAATGAAGGTGTGCTGTCGTTTGTAGCCCCCGGTCAGGTCATCCGGCTCGCCCTTGTCGACGACCAGAAAGCCTTGAACCAATCAGGATGGATGTTAACCATTCATCCTGATTTTCTGTGGAATACGTCGCTGGCCAAAACCATCAGGCAGTATGATTTCTGGAGCTATGCCCTGCATGAGGCCCTGTTTTTGTCGGAGAAAGAAGAAGCTTTTCTTAATCAGATTATTCAGACCATTCAGCAGGAATACAACGCCAACATCGACCGTTTCAGCAAGCCGATCATTATAGCGCAGCTGGAAACGATGCTGACTTATTCGGATCGATTTTATCATCGGCAATTCATCACCCGGGAGAAAGCGAACCACCAGATACTGGATCGGCTGGACGCATTGCTGAATGCTTATTTTGACAATGACTCGCCAGACAAAGGCGGGTTGCCATCGGTACAATCCGTGGCCGACCAGTTAACTGTTTCCCCAAAATACCTCAGTAATCTGCTCCGCACGCTGACGGGACAAAACACCCAGCAACACATTCACGATAAGCTGATCGACAAAGCCAGGGAGAAACTCTCAACCACCGATCTGTCGGTGAGCGAAATCGCGTATGCGTTGGGCTTCGAGCACCTGCAGTCGTTCAGCAAACTGTTCAAGACCAAAACCAGCCTCTCGCCTTTGGCCTTCAGGGCGTCTTTCAATTGACGGTTTGGCCTCGCCCGCTGTCGGGCGCTCGCCGACGCCGGTTAACGGCCTGTAGCCTAGCTGCCCAGGTACGTATGGACCGGCTGTGCCTCCAATCGACCTAGGTTCTAGCTCAGAAGCGGATCGCTGACACTGCTGTTGCCCGTTTCGATGCGTCCGGCGTAGCGTTGCTCAAACGTGGCGTCGCCCACCACCCGGATGCTGACATCGTACCAGCCGCCACTCTTCGACACGGCCAGTTTGAGCGTCGTTTGCCCCGTTTGTTCACCAGCCGGGCGCAGCACCTGCCGTTGCGTCGGGTAGCCATAGGCGTTCGACACCAGCTCGACGGTTACCGGCTGGGTACGTTGGTTCGTCACCCGAATCAGCACTTCGGGCGTGGAGCGGCTGGCCGATACGGCTTCGTCGCAGTGGATCGATACGTTCTTCGAGTCACCCCCGCCAGCAAACTCGCGGAAGAAGCCATTCGGGCCGTACACCCGGAACAGGTACGTTGCGCCTTCGGCTACAGGCCATAAGTCGGTGAGTTGATCACCGGGTTTGACGGCGTAATTCCGCACCGCATGATCGGCCATGTTGTACACCATAAACGGTGCGCCCGCCGTGCTTTTTCCGAAGCGATCCGTTTTGGCGGCAAATGTCAGGCGGAATTGCCCGTCGGCCGTCAGTTGGCCATCCACGCGCAGGTCGTAGGGCAGGGCGCAGGCGGGGCGGCTTCCTTTTTCCTGCCGGGCCATCAACGCCGCACTGTTCTGCCCTTTATTGAGGCGAGCGATTTCGTCGGGCGACAGCGCACGGAAGTTGGCCGGTGCCTCTTTGAATTTGGCTTTATGGATGCTCTCCACGAAGGTGTCTTTCGGCACAAACGTCGGCAGCTTGATCGGCTCACCCCCATACGGCCGGAATACCGACGTCAGGTCGCCGCAGACCGTGCGCCGCCAGTCACTGATGTTGGTTTCGCGAATGGACTTACCCGTTTTGTGGCTCAGGAAACCTTCCAGAAACTGAAGCGTCGAGGTGTGGTCGAACACCTGCGAGCAAACGTACCCACCCCGGCTCCAGGGCGAGGCCACCACCAGCGGCACCCGGTAGCCCAGCCCAATGGCACTGGCGCGGGCGCCTTTTTCGGGCTGACTAACAGGCCGGTTCAACTCCTGTTCCATGCTAACGTGTTCCGTGCGCGTGTCGATACCGGCCGAGGTCAGGCCCGTGTCGCGGCGGCCGGGATGGGGCGGCACAAAGGGCGGTACGTGGTCGAAATAGCCGTCGTTTTCGTCGTAAGCCAGAATGAAGATGGTCTTTTGCCACACCTCCGGATTCTGGGTCAGGATGTCCATCACTTCGGATACGTACCACGCCCCATACCAGGGCGCACCGGGGTGGTCGGAGAAGTTTTCGGGCGCCACCAGCCACGATACGGTGGGGAGTTGCCCGCTTTGCACGTCGGTCCGGAACTGATGCAGCACGTCGCCTTTGGGCACGGCTACCTCGCGCGCTTCGCCCCCCTCCCGATACGACAGGCTGGCCAGTTCGCGGTAGTGCGGGTCGTTGGTGTTGGTGGTAAAGGCTTTCTGATGCAAGGCTTTCTCCCGTTCCGGCAGTTGTTCGAACCGATCGGCCTGCCATTGGTCGCCTTCCGCCGTCAGCAGGGCCAGCTGGTCTTTCTTCTGTTTCAGCGACCGCCGTAGTGCCTTGCCTTCTTTGGTGCTCTCGGGCAGGGTAGGCAGTTGCTGTTCCAAGGCGCCGATTTCGGCCGGTAGCTGCTGGAGCCGCGCCTGCCGGAAACGCTGGTAATTGGCCGAAAACCGCACGTTATACTGCGTGAACCATTCCAGCGGGTTATCGCTGAAATTGGCCAGCCAGGCCTCTTCGTCGCCCGACAGGCCCGTCGACAGGTTGATCTCGTTCTGGTAGATATGCCACGAAATGCCGTTGGCTTCCAGCCGTTCGGGAAAGGTGGACCAGCTGGCTGGTTTGTCGTAGTCCAGTTCTTCGTTCCGTACCCGCGCCGGGGCGTTTTCGTCTTCGCGGATGGTGCCGCTCCAGAAATACAGCCGGTTGGGGGTTGTGCCCGTCAGCGACGAACAGAAATTCTGATCGCAGACCGTAAACGCATCGGCCAGGGCGTAATAAAACGGAATGTCGGCCCGGTCGTAGTAGCCCATCGTGAGGGGCATGTGCGCGTATTCGGGGTGGCCCGAGGGCTTGGCATCGAGCCAGCGGTCGCATTTCCCCTCGTTACGGGCGTCGACCTGATTGGCCCACGAATGGGGCAGCGAGCTCATCCAGGTGGCTTTGGTCTCCCACATATTCAGCCGGAACGGGGCAAACGTCTGGCCGGCGGCGTTGGTCTGTAGCCACACCTTGTTTTTGTTGGGCAGCGTAATGGCCCGCGGGTCGTTGAAACCGCGCACACCCCGCAACGCGCCGTAGCAGTGATCGAACGAACGATTCTCCTGCATCAGAATCACCACGTGCTCAGCATCCAGGTACGTAGTGCCCGGCTTGGGCGCAATGGCCAGGGCTTTCTGAATAGAAGCGGGCAGGCCGTCGGGCAGGCTGGCACCGCCCGCCAGCAGGGCCGCTTTCTTAAGAAATTCGCGTCGGGTATCCATCATGCAGGGGTTATGCAGGAGCAACCACAAACCTACAGCTTACCCGCATTCGTTGTCGGCCTCGCGGGGCGGTTTCTCCCGTAGTTTAACAATTTCATGATAAACGCCCAGTCGCCATTGGGCCGGGCATCGGTCGGGGCATTTGTTCGCCCAAACGGGTTCAGCATAACCGGTTATAGGCCTGGGCTTTTGGCGTATTCAATTGATCGCTGGCGGATAGTAAAAAGACATGATCTCCGCTCTTTAGTAACCAGCTCGCTCATTGAACGTCAGCTTATTCTAAACCGTTGATCACCGTTACTTATGAACGCATCAAGACGTAATTTTTTACAGTCGCTGGGTGTTAGCGCCGCCGCTTCAGCGACGGGGTTAGGCGTTGCGGCGCCCACTCTGGCCGCTGGTACGCGCCCGCCCAAAGCCGCTAAGCCCACCGCCGACGAGCAGGTGTTGTTTGTCGGTGATACCATCGCCATTGCCAACACCGAGTATGGCAAGGTCAGAGGGTTTATTCTGCGCGGTATCCATCAGTTTCTGGGCATCCCGTACGGTGCCGACACGTCGGGCAAAAACCGGTTTATGCCCCCGCAAAAGCCTACACCCTGGACCGACGTGCGCCCGGCGCTCTGGTGGGGCAACTCGGCCCCGCAGATCATGGAGAAGCGCTACGCCAATCCATACGCCTCGTTTGTCGACCACTGGAACTACGACGACGTATCGGAAGACTGCCTCAAACTAAACGTCTGGACGCCCGCGCTCGACACGCAGAAACGCCCCGTGATCGTGTGGCTACATGGGGGCGGGTTTACCAACGGCAACGGCATTGAGCAGGACGGCTACCATGGCGAAAACCTGGCCCGGCTGGGTAACGTCGTATTCTGCTCGCTCAACCACCGGCTGGGGCCGCTGGGCTACACCCACCTGAAAGCCGCCGGTGGGCACCCGGCCTCGGGCAACGTGGGGAATCTGGACATGGTGGCCGCGCTCGAATGGGTGAAGGCCAACATCGCCAATTTCGGCGGCGACCCCAACAACGTCACGATCATCGGGCAGTCGGGCGGGGGTGCCAAAGTAACGAGCCTGATGAACATGCCCTCAGCCAAAGGCCTGTTTCACAAAGCAGTGGCTCTCAGCGGTAGTTCACTATCGGGCACCAACAATGAATACGCCGAGAAACTGGGTCTGAAGGTGATGGAAGAAGCCGGGCTGAAGCCGGGCGACATCGACAAGCTCCAGCAGATTCCGTGGCGGGAATACATCGACATTGCCAACCGGGCCGCCGACAAAATGGCCGCCGAAGCCCGGCGGCTCAACCTGCCGCGCGGTGGATACGCCCCCGTATCCGATGGCACGTACCTGAACGGCGGTACTTTCTTTACCGACGCCAATCAGTTCTCGGCCAACATCCCCTTGCTGATCTGCTCGACCTTCCACGAGCAAAGCCCCAGCCGGACCGATGCGGCCCTGGAACGCATTTCGCTGGATGAGGTAAAGGGGAAAATAAAACCCCGCTTCGGCGACAAATCGGGCGAGATTGTAGAGGCGTACGCCAAGAATTTCCCGAAGGCACGCCCCATCGAAATCTGGGCGCTGATTATGTCGAACCGGAAAAATGCCATCGCTACCGCCGACGCCAAAGCAGCGCAGCAAAAAGCGCCCGTTTACGTAGCCTGGTTTGGCTGGCAACCGCCGCTGTTCGATGGCCGGATGCGAGCCTTCCACTGCGACGACATCTGCTTCTGGTTTTACAACACCGATCTGATGCTGACGCACACGGGTGGCGGCAAACGCCCCCGCGCGCTTTCGGAAAAGATGGCCAATTCGTTCCTGAACTTCGCCAAAACGGGCAACCCCAACGGCGGTGGCCTGCCCAACTGGAAGCCCTACACCAGCCAGAACGGCGAAACGATGGTGCTCGACGACGCGCCCATGCTGGTAAACGACCCTGACCGCGAAGCCCGCAAAACGCTGGCCTAGCCAACCCAATTGAAAACGCCTTTTTGGAACGTACCCAGCCGATTGCCAGGTACGTTCCGAAAAGGCGTTTTCATGGTTACCGAGCGCTACTCAGAACAGCGGGAAGCGCAGCCCCGCCTTCAGGGTAACGTAGTTGTTGGCCCCCGATACGACGGGCGAACTGGCGGGCACCACGTAGACGCTGGCCTCTCCAAACGCAGCTACTGGCGTCGAAAACTGCCAGTTGAGCCCTACGCCCCCGGCACCAAAAATCGATAGTCGGGTGGTTGATCCAAGCGACACCAGCTGGCTGTTGGGCTCGTAGAGCAACCTGGGCACCGTGATGCTGGTGAGCCCCAGCCCGCCTGTCAGGTAGGGTCTTAACGCGCGCTGTTTTCCGTACCAGATCCCATATACGCCCAGCGCATTGGTCTGGTACTCGCCTTTCAGCTGACTGATGCTGCGTTTCAGCGTCGGGTCCAGGTCGGCAGCCAGCCGACTGCTCTGCACCGGCAGGATGTTGGCATCCCAGGCACCAGCCACCGACAATCGGGAATTGATCCGGTATTCGAGGTTGACGGTTGTACCGCGCCCCCACTGCGTCACCTGGCGCAGCATCGACACCGGAAACGCCAGACTGCCGCCCGTTGTCGTGAAAAAACGGCTGGCTGAAGCGGCAGGGGGCAGGCCTGGAGCAGGCTGTGCCGTGGCTTTCAGCGTCAGCAACGCTGGCAGCAGGCAGGTAAGCAGGCCGCCTCTCATTTCAGTTCGGCATTCCCGAACAGCACCGAAAAGGCTTTGCACCAGATCAGCACATAGCGCTGGCGGGCCGGGTCGGCACCGGGCGGCAACTCGACGGAGAAGGCACCCGTCGTACTGCTGAGTTTCGAAACCTCGATGAAGTTCCGCAGCGACGTGTTTTCGGCCAGGTAAATGCGCAGATCGGGACCGCCGTCGGTGCGAAAATTGCTGAACACCAACGTTCGTTTGCCGTCCTGCTCGCGGAGGCTCACGGTGCCGCTGGTCGGATGCACATTGCTCACAAACGTACCCCGCAACAGCGCTGGCTCGTCGGTACCAGTGGTGGTACTCATACCGACAGGCATACTGACCGTCGTGGTGCTGACCACGGGGCTCGTACCGGTTGGGCTGAAGGGCGGCGTTTCAGGCGATTGGCAGGCCGTCAGCAGCGTAGTGGCCAGCAGCAAACAATACAGAAACAGGGCTTTCATAGTCGTTGATTGGTTGGGGTTACCACTTGATGAAAATACCAGCATTATAGGATCGCGAGAAGGGTACATTTTCGCCACCCAGCGCCCCAATGACACTGGCCGACAGCCCAAGTTTATCGGGTACCAGATCGTACAGGCCTTTGAGGCCTGCGCCCAGAAACTGTTGATCGTTCAGGTACGTTGCCGAAAACTGGTAGGCTTCGGTGTTGAAGAATGGGCCGTTCCGGGCGGGCAGGCGGAAGTCGATGGTGCCGGCCACCCACAGGCGGGGCAACAGTTTATACCCAAATTCGCCGTTCACTTTCAGGAAGTTGCTGTAATTCTGGGTCATGAACCCATACCCCACTTCGGCAAAGTAATAGGTACGTTGCCCACCCGCCCCCACCGACAGATAAGGCAGTACAGTCCAGCCTTCGTAACCCGTGCGCAGACCCAGCCGGTCGTTGTTGGTAAAAGTATTGGCCAGGGCGTCGACGCCAAGGGTTATGCCATCCACCAGGGCGTGCTTGAGGCCCAGCCCCACGTTGCCGAGGCCCGTCAGGGTACCCGCCGGGGTGGGGTTGACCGCCAGATTGGTGCTGGCTTCGGTATGCAGCCGTTTGTAAGGCAACACACCCCGAATCGCCCATTTTTTACCCAGTCCATACTCGGCGTAGAGCTGCACGGTCACGTCGCTGGCATTGCGAAAAGCCGGTACTTCAGTACCCGCCGGGCCATAGACGCTGTTGTAATACAGGCCCGAATAGCCAATCTGGAGAAAACCTTTGCGGGCACCCGGCAGCCACGGACCCGCCCCCGCCGACAGTGTCAGCATCGTCAGCAAACCACTCATTAGCAGACTTCTGCGCATACATTCAACAAGTTAAGGGTGAGTACTATAGTGCTTATTTACTACTGATCGTCAACCAGTTGGCGTCGGCTTTTTTGATATAGCCAGCCTGATCTTTATTCCACTCCGTGCGCACCTTCGTGTTGTAGTTCAGGTACAGTTTTCCGTCGGCGATGGTCCAGGCATCGGCTTCGGTGGGGGCTTTGTAGCCGCGCGACGCCCCAAACGCACAATAGCCGCCGTACTGCGGCGCGTAGTTGGCCGGATTGGCCTTGAAGGCATCCCGATGCTGGGTGCTGGTGAAGTACCAGGTGGCCCCGTCGTGGACATACGAGATGGCCGGGTCGCCGGGCATGGGCTTGCTATCGGTGAAATACGCCACGGGATCGTAGCCGCGAATAGCCTTGCCATCAGGGGCAAAGACGGGCGGTTTCTGCGCCAGTGCCGTCAGCGCGGTGGCGAGTGAGAACAGGGTAAACAGGGCGATTTGTACGATATACCGCGTCATGATTTGGTTGGTTTGACTAGTTGAATGAATGCTAAAAGCGAGCGCTGCCAGTTCAACCCGGCAGCAGTTGAAGCGCCTGCCACAGCGCCATACCAATGAAAGCGGCGCCCGTGAGGCGGCCAACCCATGGGCCGCTCAGGTACGTCACCAGCCGATGCCGTTGCCGGTCGGCCAGCCAGACGTAGGTCGTCAGCAGCCCGAAGGCGCCCACCGCCGTACTCAGCGCAAACACCCACTGGCTGGCTGGCTGCCCCGTCGGCAACAACCGTTGGCTCCCAACGGTCGCCTGCCCAAGCCACAGCCATACCGCCGACCAGAAGGGCAGCAGCTGCGGATTGGTAGCGCTTAGGACCAACCCTTTCCAGAACGGCAGGGCTACAGATGGTGCGCTGGCCATGTCGACAACCGGGGCGGGTCGTTGTCGGAAGGCGGCGATCCCCGCCCCAAGCAGCACCGGAACAGGCAGGTACATCAGCCACACCAGCCAGGGTGAGTTGGCTGGCAGGAGCATCAGACCACCCGCCGCCAGCGCACTGTAGGCGATCTCGGGCAGGCTCCCGCCCAGCGCCAGCCACAACCCGGCCCGGCGGCTCTGGCTCAGCGTGGCCTGTACCACGGCCAGATTGACCGGCCCCGGATGCACTGAGCCGGCAAAACTGATGGCACTAACGAGACAGAACAGAAGCAGCATAACGCCGGGGGTTGGAACTAGGTTGACTGGTGCTGTACGGTGGAGTAAGCCACGCCGAAATGAGGCGGCAGCACCACCTTCGGAAAGGCGTTCTGAACGGCCACGTGAATCAGCGCCATATGATGAATGGCGTGTTCGACATTGTAGAGCAGTTCGCGGGCTACCGTCGATCCGAGTTGCAGGAAGCTCGTTGCCGCCACCGACAAATCGGCTTCCAGTAACAGCGACTGTTCCAGATCAAGCCGCTGAACGGCCCGGTCGACGGTGCCGATGCGCCGGAGGGCCTCGTCGGTCGTTACTTCGAGTTGGGCATCCCGCTGGCGGCGGTCGTAGTTCAGCGTTCCGGTTTGAGCGCTGTGCGTCAGGAGTTCGTAAAACTCCAGAATATGGCGTACGTGTTTACCGATGGTGTTGCCCGACAGTACCGCCAGCGGACGGGCGTAGTCGGCGTCTGTCAGTTGGCCGATCACCTCGGCGAGTTGTAGCAGAATATCGGTACTGGCCGTTTTCAGGGACATAGCAGGATGCGGGCGTTGGATACGGTGGGAAGATGGGGCGTCAGACATTGAGACGGCTTGATTTTGCACCCGAAACCGACGCGACGACGCCCGTCAGCACGAGAAGCCACTGGGTACGTGTCAGCACCAGCACGATGAGGCTACAAACCGCTACCACCAGCGCCAGAACGAACAGATAGCCGCCATCGCCCTGCACGGCAATGCCCAGGATGGTCAGGTGCGACCCGATGGCCCCCAGCATCACCCCCAGCGCCAGCCCCGCGCCTACCCAGCTGGTGCGCGGCAGCAGGATGAGTATCGACGCGATCAGTTCCACCACCCCGGCACCGATCCGGCCCCAGGGTTCGACACCCAGCGTCGAGAAAATATAAACGGACTCGGCCGCGCCGGTAAACTTGAAAAACAAGGTCTGGAGCATGATAACGGCCGCTACGACACGGGCGCCCCAGAGCAGATAGAGCATAAGCTTAGTCATGGTAATGAGTGAGTTAGACAGCGGAACGGTTACGACGGCGACCCGGCCAGCTTCAGCCAGTTGGCGTCGGCTTTTTTGTGCAGGTTCAGTTCGTCGCGGTTCCACTTGGTGAGGGTGTTATTGATGAAGGTGTGGTAGAACAAAAACAGCTTTCCGTCTTTGATCTTGAACGTTTCGGGGTCGACTTCGACCTTCTCGCCGTTGGCGCCCATAGCGTAGGCGCACCAGCCGCCGTATTGGGGTTCGTATTTGTCGGGGTTGGCCTGAAACGCCTTCATATTAGCGGGCGAAGCAAACCAGTATATCACATTTCGGTACGAAAACGCATTGGCCGCCAAGCCTTTGACGGCCTTGTTTTGCGTGAAGTAGGCGACCGGGTCATAGCCCTGAATGGCCAGCCCGTTGTCCAGGTTGTAGTGCTGTTTCCGGGTAGCCGGATTTTGGGCGACAGCTCCATACGACAGGGTGAGGGCGAGAAACAGGAACGAAAGCAGGTGCATAGCAACTTTGATTGAGTCGGTTCAACCACCATCCGGGTCTGGTTCACAACCATGACCACGCGGTGTTACCAGTCCCTTTGCCAAATTCCATTCCAGCCGGGCCAGTCGGGTTAAAAAGGCCGCCAATCGGGGCCGCATGGCCCAAACGGGCACCTTATGGCCTAGACCGGCCAGACCGATTTAGGCGAAGGATTCCCGATATTTCGTAACTTTTATGAAATGACCGAAAAAGCGCGTGCACGCTACCCCGCCCGATTGACTCGCTGGGTGGCCAACAGGCTCAATCTGGCCGGTCTGGTGCGTTGGCGACGGTTCGGACCAGGAATTGCAGCCCTTTCTGTAACGTCGTTGGCGGTTGCCCTGCCAGCGATATGAGCCTCATCTATGGAAACCAGCCCGTCGACTACCGCTAGTCGCATACCCGACCCGGTCCTGCACCTGTCGTATCCTACCATCGAGCAGGCGATGGAACCGATTTTGCTCGTCGATCAGGACGGTCGCGTGCGCCGAACCAACCGTGCGGCACGCGAACAGCTTGGCTACGACACCACGGCGCTCGACACGCTCACGTTTGGCCACCTTTACCCGACCATCGGCCCGCAACGCTATGCGCAACTCTGGCAGCAACTCCAGCAGGAACACACCCTGACGCTCGATCTGCCTCAGGCCCAACCCGACGGCAACCAGCGGCAGGTCGAGATCAGCCTGAATTTCGTCCGGATCGACATACAGTATTTTCTGTGTTGTTTTGTCCGCGATGTTACGGAACGGTCGCAGCTCGACGATACGTTGCGGCGGATCTCGGAAGGCACCGCCGCCGATACGGGCATCGACTTTTTTCAGTCGCTGGTGCAGCAACTGACCGCTACCCTGCACGTGCAGTATGCGGTGGTCACCGAATGCAGCAACGTGGAAAAGACCCGGCTGCGCACGCTGGCCTTCAGCGTTAACAACGCCCTGCACGAAAACATCGAATACGATCTGGCCGGTACGCCCTGCGACATTGTGATGCGGGGCCGCACCTTTTACCTGCCAGCCAATCTGGCCAATAACTTCAATGAAGCCCCCGTAGAAGCCTACCTCGGGGTTCCTATCTACGACAAAGCAGGGCAGGTGATCGGGCATTTGGCCGTCAGTGACAACCGCCCCATGACCGACCACTATAAGTATGTGGGCATCCTGCGGGTACTAGCAGCGCGGGCGGGGGCCGAAATCGCCCGGAATGTGGCTGAAGAACGGCTCCTGCGCATTCAGGAACAGCTGGAGGCTACCGTGCTCGAACGTACCCGCGAACTGGCCGAAGCCAAGGAAGAAGCCGAGGCCGCCAACCGCGCCAAAAGCGATTTTCTGGCCACGATGAGCCACGAACTCCGCACGCCGCTCAACGGGATTCTGGGCTACACCCAATTGTTCAGGCGCGACCCGCTCCTGTCTGACCAGCAACAGCGGGGTATCCGGGTCATGCACGACTGCGCCGAGAGTCTGCTGGCGCTCATCAACGACGTGCTGGACCTGTCGAAGATTGAAGCGCGCCGGATGGAGGTGCTCGCCGAGGTGTTTTCCCTGCCCGATCTGCTGCACCACATTACCCAGCAAACCCAGGTGCGGGCCGAGCAGAAAGGGCTGGTATTCGACACGTACCTGAGCGATACCCTGCCCGAATGGGTGGTGGGCGACGAGCGAAAGATCCGGCAGGTGCTGCTGAACCTGCTGGGCAACGCCGTGAAGTTTACCCCGGTGGGCACCGTCACCTTCCGGGCCGACTGGCAGGCGGGGCAAAATGGCGCGTTGCCTACTCTTCAGTTCAGCATCGAAGACACCGGCGTGGGCATTGCCCGCGATCAGTTGCCCAGCATCTTTCTGCCTTTCCAGCAAATTCGCGAAGCCAATGCGTTTGTCGAAGGGACCGGCCTGGGGCTCTCGATCACCGACCAGTTGGTGCAACTGATGCAGGGCGATCTGTATGTGGCCAGTCAGACGGGGCAGGGCACCCAGTTTAGGCTATCACTCAGTCTGCCCGAGGCGCCCGGTAAAGCCAACGTACCCAGCTCTATTCCCACAGGTGAGCACATCAACGGGTACGTTGGTGCCCGAAAAACCATTCTCATCGTCGACGACGGCTGGGCCAACTGCGCCGTACTGACGCAGCTGTTGCAACCACTGGGCTTTACCCTACTCGAAGCACGCAGTGGCCGCGAAGCCGTTGAACTGGCCATAGCGCATCAGCCTGACCTGATTTTGCTGGATCTGGTTATGCCCGACCTGGATGGCTATCAGGCGCTTCAGCTACTACGGGCCAACGCCGCTACACAATCGACGCGCGTGCTCGCGTTCTCGGCGCGGGTGTTTATGCAGGATCAGCAGCGCAGCCAACAGGCCGGTTTCGACGACTTCATTCCCAAACCCGTCAACCTCGATACCCTGTTGGCCAGGATTGGTCAGCACCTCAATCTGACCTGGCAAACCCAGCCACTCAACCCGTCGACCAAAGCCGGTGGGCGGGCCAACCGGGCTAACCATCTGCCCGTTCACCGACCTCATCCCGACCAGTTGAACGCCCTCTACGGCCTGGCCCGGCTGGGCGATATTCAGGAGATACTGGCCCGGCTCGACAGCATCGAACGCCAGAACGCCGCCTACCTGCCCTTTGCCGAAACGCTCCGGCAGGCAGCGGCCGAATTCGACATTCGCACCATCAAAAAATACCTTCAAGCCTGTTTAGATCTGGTATGAACACCTACGTAGACGACGCCGCTGCCGACGGCGTCGGGCAAAACCACACCATCCTGATTGTTGATGACATGCCCAACAACATCAGCGTGTTGTTTGAAACCCTGACCCGGTTTCACTACAAGGTGCTGGTGGCCCGCGATGGCAAAAGTGCGATCGAACAAGCCCAACTGGCCCGCCCCGACCTGATTCTGCTCGACGTGATGATGCCGGGCATGGACGGGTTCGAAACCTGTCGTCGCCTTAAACACCTCGACACCACGCAGGCGATTCCGGTGTTGTTCATGACGGCACTCTCCGACACCATCGACAAGGTGAACGGCTTCAACATGGGGGCGGTGGACTACATCACCAAACCCTTTCAGTTGCAGGAGGTGCTGGCCCGGATTCATACCCACCTGACCCTACGCGGCTTGCAGCGCGAACTCGAAGCCGCCAACGCCCAGCTCGAAAGCCGCGTCGCCGAACGCACCGAGTCGCTGTCGAAAGCCCTGGCCGAGGTCGAACAGCTCAAAAACCAGCTTCAGGCCGAAAATGCCTACCTGCGCGACGAGATCCGGCAAACCAGCAATTTCGAGGACATCGTGAGCCAGAGTAAAGCCTTCGGGCGGGTGCTTCGGCAGGTTGAGCAGGTAGCACCCACCAACACCTCGGTGCTTATTCTGGGCGAGTCGGGCACGGGCAAAGAGTTATTGGCGCGGGCCGTACACAACCGAAGCAGTCGCAAAACCAAAGCCCTGGTGAAGATCAACTGCGCAGCGCTGCCCGCCACGCTGATCGAGAGTGAACTCTTCGGCCACGAGAAAGGCGCGTTTACGGGGGCTGCCACACAGAAAATAGGGCGCTTCGAGCTCGCCAACGGCGGCACAATCTTCCTGGACGAAATTGGCGAGATGCCCATCGACCTACAGGCCAAATTGCTTCGGGTCTTACAGGAGGGTGAGTTTGAACGGCTGGGCAGCACCAAAACCCTGCGAGTCAACGTGCGGGTAATTGCCGCCACCAACCGCGACCTGGAGCGCGAAATCAGCGAGGGCCGTTTCCGGGAAGACCTGTACTACCGGCTCAATGTGTTCCCGATCACGAGCCTCCCCCTGCGCGACCGCAAGGAAGACATTCCGCTGCTGGTGCGGCACTTTTGCGCCAAACATGGCCCCGGTATCGGGCGGCAGATCGAGGTGGTTCCACCCGAGGTCATCGACGCGCTCACTGACTACCACTGGCCGGGAAATATCCGCGAGTTGGAAAACGTGATCGAGCGCTCGCTCATCATCTCGTCGGGGCGGCGGCTTCAACTGGGCGACTGGCTACGGCGAAAAACACCCGCCACCAAACCCACGGGCCTGATGACGATGGAAGACTGCGAGCGTAACCACATTCTGGCCGTGCTGGAGCATACCCGCTGGAAAGTAAGCGGCGAACAGGGCGCCGCCAGAATCCTGAACATGATTCCCACCACGCTCGATTCACGGATGAAGAAACTGGGTATCCAACGCCCCTGATTCGTCACGACAGACCGTAATGGTTACGATATATCGTAAATCGACGTAATCACTATCAGTTATTTAAATCCTGTAAACTACTATTAATCAGTCATTTATGAGAGAAAAATTAATTGGCCTGCCAGTTGCCATAGCTATACCAATCGCTCACCGCTTGCTATGTGCACTGCCACTTATGTACCCCTTGGCCCTACTGGCTTCGCGTTAACCCACAGCCGCGACGAAAAAGCCCTTCGCCCGGCCGCCCATCCGCCCCGCGAAGTCCGCGTTGGTGACCACTTTATCACCTTTCCGCAAGACCCACAGGGCCAGGGAACCTGGATCGCTACCAACGGTTACACAACCGTTTGCCTGCTCAACGGTGCTTTCCGCCCCCACCGCCCACAGCCACCTTACCGACACAGCCGTGGGCTGATTAGTCTCTGTTTTTTCGACTACCCATCCGTCGATGCGTTTGCTGCCGCCTACGATTTTGACCGGATCGAGCCGTTTACCCTGCTGGTGGGAGAAGCCGGACGGCTCACCGAACTGCGCTGGACCGGCACCGAACGATCACTACAGGCGAAAGACCCACGTCAGCCGCACATCTGGTCGTCGGTAACGCTCTACTCACCTGAGGCAATGGGCAAGCGGGAGCAGTGGTTCCGAACGTGGCTGGGGCAGCAGGTCAAGCCATCGGTCGAAGCCATTCGGCACTTCCACAAGTCGGCGGGCGACGGCGATCCCCAAAACGACCTGCGTATGAATCGTCGGGGCGAACTCCTTACGCTCAGCCTCACCAGCGTTACCCACAATGGTCAGCTAACGACCCTGCTTTACGAAGACCTGATTCAGAATAGCTCTTCTTATCAAACCCTCCGATTGTTGTATGCAACCGCTTAGTTCAACCATCCAGAACCCCGGCGGGTGGGCATCCCTCCGAGCCCGCCTGCCCCGGCTACGGCTCAACACCCCATTTTTCATCCGCCTGCGGCACTGGGAATACTGGCCGTTTGCAGTCGTTTATCTGCCTGTCTTTGTGTACCACCTCTGGCTCTCCCTCCGGGCCCGATCATTTTTCTTTTTTTCGGCCGCTAATCCATCCATCGAAACGGGAGGGCTGATGGGTGAATCCAAGATCAATATTCTCGACCGTATTGATCCGGTTTTCAAACCCGAAACGCTGTTCGTGTCGGCCACCACGGCCCCCGAATCGGTACTTACGCTGCTTGATGAGGGCGGGATAACGTACCCAGCCATTGCCAAGCCCAACGTGGGCGAGCGGGGCTGGCGGGTCGAGCAGATCGACAATGCGGCGCAGTTACTGGCCTACGCCCGGCAAACCCCCGGCGATTTTCTGATTCAGGAATATGTAGACGAGCCGCTCGAATTGGGTATCTTTTATTACCGGCGGCCGGGGCAGGCGCAGGGGGTTATTTCATCCATCGTCCAGAAAGAATTTCTGACGGTTCGGGGCAACGGACGCAACTGCATCGAAGAGCTCATCGGGCAAAACGAGCGCGCCCTGCTGCAACTACCCGCCCTGACGGCCCGATACGGCGATTACCTGCACCACATTCCCGCGCCCGGCGAAACGATCCGGCTGGTGTCGATTGGCAACCACTGCAAAGGCACCAAATTCCTGAACGCCAACCACCTGATTACGCCCGAACTGACCCGTGTTTTCGACCGCATCAGCAGGCCCATCGATGGGTTTTATTATGGCCGCTATGACCTGCGTTGCCGGAGCGTAGCAGATTTGTACGCCGGGCGGCATATCCGTATTCTGGAACTGAACGGAGCCGGGGCCGAACCAGCGCATATTTACCAACCGGGCTTTTCGTTGTGGGTAGCCTGGGGGGTGCTATGCCACCATTGGCGCGTGCTCTACGACATCAGCCGCGACAACCACCGCCGGGGAATCTCCTATATGACCCTGGCCGAAGCCGTTCAGGTCTGGAAACGCAACCGGGCACGTACCTGATGCCTTCCCAAGCGACCCGCTAACTCTCGATCCTACCTTTTTCACCGAAGCCGCGTCAGCTAAAACTGATGCGGCTTTTTTGGTATGCCAGCGTGTCTACTATCAAACTATTGCCGACAAACCAACGTAACGATACACTCTCCAAGCGAGTATCTACTGGCACCATTTTGTCATCATCAATTTACTTAGCATCATGTCAAATTTGAGTCAATAAATGCAATTTATTTATATATCGCCTTTCCAAATTTCAATTTACATAATACCTATTGATGGATACTGACTGTTTTTTGACTTTAATTTCTCTTTAATAACTCAGTATTATAGCTTTGATTTTTAGGATTATTCTACTTCACAGATAGATGATTAGCTCTCCTTTCTATTCCTAACATTCAGCGTTTAAAAACCCTCTAAACAGTCAGACTCATGAGACGATCAGTACAGCGCTTGCCGCATCGCCAGGCAACTATGTGCGCCCTCATTTCGCTGGCCTGTGGCATGATGGCTACGACTACCATAGCCAGAGCGCCCGGCGGCACGGAGACAAAAACCGAACGACGCACGATGACCGCCCCCCTTGCCGACATTGTGGTGACGGGCAGGGTCACCGACGAAAAGGGCGAAACCCTGCCCGGTGTCAACGTGGTCATCAAAGGCACCGTGCGCGGGAGCACCACCGACAATCAGGGGCAGTTCTCGATTACCGTGCCCGACCCCAACACCGTGCTGGTGTTTTCTTTTGTAGGCTACCAGAAACAGGAAATTACGGTTGGCAATTCAGTCAAACTAGCGATCACGCTGGTGGCTGAAGATCAGTCGCTCGATGAAGTGGTCGTCGTGGGCTACGGTACGCAGTCGCGCGGAACCGTAACGGGGTCAGTCGCGGCGGTCAAGGCCGATGACATCATCCGGACGCCCGCCGTGGCCACGTCGAGCGCACTGGTTGGGCGCGTACCAGGCATTACGGCCCGACAGACCGACGCCCGGCCGGGTGGTGGCACCAACATTCAGATTCGTAACATGGGTGCGCCGCTGTACGTCATCGACGGCATCGTGGCCGACGCGGGTCAATTCAACAACTTAGGCATCAACGATATTGAGAACATCTCCATTCTGAAAGACGGCTCGGCCGCTATTTATGGGTTACGGGCCGCCAACGGCGTCGTACTCGTCACCACCAAACGGGGTAAAGCCGGGCAGAAACCCGTCATCAGCCTGTCGGGCTATTACGGGCTACAAAACTTTACGCGCTACCCCCGTCCCGCCAATGCCTATCAGCACGTGCGGGCGCTGGCCGAGTCGGATCAGAACCGGGGTATTACCACCAGCATTACCCCGACTGAACTGGAGAAATGGCGCGTGGGCACCGAGAAAGGGTTCCAGAGCTTCGATTACTACAACATGGTGATGCGGCCCAACGTACCCCAGGCGTATATCAACGCCAGCGTGTCGGGCGGGTCAGACAATGTCACCTACTATGTGTCGGCCAGCCACCTGACGCAGGACGCGCTCATTCGGGACTACAACTTCAAGCGGAGTAACTTCCAGGCCAACGTTGAGGCGGGCCTCAGCAAACGGCTGCGGATCGGCACGCAGATCAGCGGGCGCATCGAAGACCGTTTTCAGGTGGGTGTTCCGGGACTCGACGACTATTTCAACCCGTTCCTCAGTATCTTCTCGATGTGGCCAACCGAACGGCCCTACGCCAACGACAACCCGAATTACATCGCCCAGACGCACAACGTAAACGTGAACCCCGCTACCTACCGGAAAGAAATCACCGGTACAATCAGCGAAATCTGGCGGGCGGTCAAAGCCAATTTCACGGCGCAGTATGACCTCGACTTTGGCCTGAATGTGAAGGGAACGTATTCCTACAACTTCACCAATTTCGATTTCGACGGGTTTGAGTACACCTACGACGCCTACACCTACGACGCCGCTACCGATAGCTACAACGTGGTGCCGGGCGGTGGTAACCAGAACCCCTGGCGCGAACGCCGGAAACGCAACATAGCCGACCGATTCATGCAGTTGCAGGCTAGCTACAACAAGCAGTTTGGCAGCCACGGGCTATCGGCAGTAGCGGCCTACGAGCGCTACGATACCGACAACAAATACCTGGTGGTGCACACCGTTCCGCCCAACAACTATATTCCGCTGATGTCTTTTGCCAACCAGGATGTCCTGATTGATGAATGGAACGTAACGGCGCGGGCGGGCTACATTGGTCGGGTCAACTACAACTTCAAGCAACGGTACCTGGTCGAGTTGCTGGGCCGGTATGACGGGTCGTTCCTGTTTGCGCCCGGTCGGCGGTACGGTTTCTTCCCCGGCGCGTCGCTGGGCTGGCGGCTGAGCGAAGAGCCGTTCTTCAAAGACAAAGTCGGCAACACGATCAGCGAGTTCAAGCTACGGGCCAGCTACGGCCGCACTGGTAGCGACCTGATCAACGACGCCTTCATTGTCGCGCCGTTCAGCTACCTGCCCGGTTACAACTTCTTGTCGAGTAGCGCCATCTTCAACGGCAACTACGTCATTGGCGTACAGCCGCGCGGCCTGCCCATCACAACACTGTCGTGGGTGAACAACATCTCGACCAACGTGGGTATCGACTTTGGGCTGTTTGGCGGTAAAATTTCGGGGCAGTTTGATGTCTTCGAACGCAAACGTACCGGCTTGCCCGCTGCGCAGTACGACGTGCTGCTACCCAGCGAAGTGGGCTATAGCCTGCCCAATGCCAACCTCAACTCCGACGCCATCCGGGGCATCGAGGGTGCGCTGTCGTATTCAGGCAAGGTGGGTGGGCTGACCTATACCCTCGGCGCCAACGCCACGCTGGCCCGTCAGCGGAGCCTCGACATCTACAAACCCCGTTTTGGCAACTCGTGGGATCAGTACCGCAACTCGGCCGTCGATCGCTGGTCGGGGATCAACTGGGGTTATCAGGTCGAGGGCCGGTTCCAGTCACAGCAGCAAATCGACGAGTATCGCGTCGACAACGACGGGCAGGGCAACCGCACGCAGCTCCCCGGCGATTTCATCTATAAAGATGTCAACGGAGATGGCGTGATCAACAACCTCGACGAGCGGCCCATTGGCTATGCCGAAGGCGCCACGCCTTACTTCAACTATGCGTTCAACGGCTCGTTTGGCTACCGGGGCTTCACGCTACAGGTCGACGTCGTAGGCGCAGGGTTGCAGACGTTCCGGCGCGAGGTCGAGCAGAAGATTCCGTTCCAGAACAACGGTACGTCGCCGTCCTACATCTTCGAAGATCGCTGGCACCGGGCCGACCCCTTCAACGCCGACAGCCCGTGGGTATCCGGCACGTACCCACCCGTGCGGAAAGACAGCCCCAGCCACGTGAACTATAGCCGCCGCAGCGACTTCTGGGTCACCAACGTGCGCTACCTGCGCCTGCGTAACCTCGAAATCGGCTACAACCTGCCGAAAACGTTCCTGGGCAAATTCGGCGTGTCGGCCATGAAGGTGTACGTCAACGGCACCAACCTGGTTTCGTTCGACAACCTCAAGGCGATCGAGGTAGACCCGGAGATTTCGTCCAACGGGGCGCTGGTGTATCCGCCGCAACGCCTCTACAACGCTGGTTTTGCGCTGAGCTTTTAACCCATTTGACCCGACTTGACACATGAAACGCATACATAAATACCTGTCGCTTGGCCTGCTGACCCTCAGTCTAACGGCCTGTAAAGACGATTTTCTGGAACGCCAGCCACCCAACATTATCCTGGAAAGCCAGGTCTGGAATGATACCAAACTGATTACGAGCCTGCTGGCCAACTACTACGACCGGCTGCCGGCCCACACCCAGATCGACAACGGCTGGGACCAGTTTGCGGCTTACGACGAGGCTATGTGGTCGGGCAACAACGATGGCCCCAACAACATCATCTCGTATGGGTTCGACCGCTGGCGGCTGTGGGATTACGGCCTCATCCGCGACATCAACCTGGCGCTGGAAAACATCGAAACGAAAAGTACAGCCCTGACCGCCGCGCAGAAGGCGCAGTTTTCGGCCGAATTCCGGTTTTTGCGCGCCTACATGTACTTCGAACTGGTAAAGCGGATGGGTGGTGTACCCATCATCACGAAGCAGCTCATCTACGACTTCAGCGGCGACCCTACCTCGTTGCAGTTTCCGCGCAACAAGGAGTCGGAGGTGTATGATTTCATTGCCACGGAACTCGACGCCATCAAAAACGATCTGGGCAACGCGGGCAGCAACACCCGCGCCAACCGGTACACGGCGATGGCGCTGAAAAGCCGGGCCATGCTCTACGCGGGTTCTATTGCCAAATACAACAACCGCATGGGGGCGCCCATCAGCACACCGGGCGGCGAAGTAGGCATTCCGGCGGCACGAGCGCAGGAGTATTACACCAAAGCGCTGGAAGCGGCCAAAGAAGTCATTGGCGGCCCCTACCGGCTCTACAAGGCCAACCCGAACCTGGGCGAAAATTTCTTCGAGGCCATCACCAAGAAGCTGAACAACTCGGAAGTGATTCTGGCGAAGGATTTCCTGACGGCCAAAGACAAACGCCACAGCTTCAGCTACGATAACATTGCCCGCAACATCCGCGAAGACAACCTGTCGTCGTCCAACGTTACGCCCGTGCTGAACCTCGTGGAGGCGTATGAGTACCTGGACGGCAGCGCCGGTACGTTGAAAACCCGCACGCCCGACGACAGGGATTACATCTATTACGATAACCTGAGCGGGCCGTTTACCAACAAAGACGCCCGGCTCTACGGAACGGTTATCTACCCCGGCACCAGCTTCAAAGGACAGGAAGTGCAGATTCAGGCGGGAGTAATGGTCTGGAACGCAGCCAACAGCACGTATCAGGTGGTCGAGGGTGGTACGCTGGGGTCGAACTATACCGATGGTAAACTGCTGACGGGTGGCTCGGGGCCGCAACGCTCGCAGACGGAGGTATCGAACACAGGCTTCTATCTGCGGAAATACATCGATCCGGCACCGCTGTCGAGCACGCGCGGTATCCGGAGCGACATGTGGTGGGTACGTTTCCGGCTGGGCGAAGTGCTGCTCAACGCCGCCGAAGCGGCTTTTGAACTTGGCCAGACCGGCGAAGCGCTGACCTACGTGAATCAGGTACGTGAGCGGGCAGGTTTCCCGGCCAACAGCCTCACCACGCTCACGCTGGCCCGGCTTCAGAACGAGCGGCGGGTGGAGCTGGCGTTTGAAGACCACCGCGTGTGGGATCTGAAACGCTGGCGCACGGCCCACGAAGTCTGGAACGGCAACACCACCAACCCCGAGGCGATGATGTATGCGCTCTACCCTTACCGCATTGTGCGGCCCGGCGACGCCCGCGACGGCAAGTATGTGTTTGTGAAACTGCTGGCCCCGCGTTTCCGGGCGCCGCGCCTCTTCCAGTTGGGTAACTACTACTCGTCGATCGATCAGGCGGTGCTCAACAATAATCCTAAACTAGTTCGTAATCCGTTTCACTAAGAACCGACTATGAAAGCGATATATCTTGGTCTGCTGGCGGGGAGTCTCCTGCTGGGTGGCTGCGCCAAAGACAACTTCGAACCCCCAACCTCGACCATCACAGGGCGGGTTGTTTACGAAAATCAGCCGGTGGGGGTACGTTCCAACGGCGTTCAGCTGGAATTATGGCAACCGGGCTTTCAGCTCTACACCAAAATTCCGGTCTACGTGGCGCAGGACGGGTCGTTTGCGGCCACTGTCTTCGACGGCAACTACAAGCTGGTGCGGCTGCGGGGCAATGGTCCCTGGGTCGACAACACCGATACCATTCAGGTACAGGTACGTGGCGCGGTGCAGGTCGACGTACCGGTGCAGCCCTATTTCGTGATCCGGAATCCGACCATTCAACGGAGCGGCACCAACCTGACAGCAAGCTGTACGGTGAGTCAGGTGGCTACCGGGCGGGCGATCGAGCGGGCGACGCTTTACGTGGGCACGACGCAGTATGTCGATGCGACGAACAACGCCGGGGCCGTCAACCTCAGCGGTACCGCCCTCGCCGACCTGACGAAAAGCCTGGCGTTCTCGCTGGCACTGCCAGCCTCGCTCAGTGGGCGTGGGTACTTCTTCGCGCGCATCGGGGTGAAGACCGTTGGGGTAGCCGAGCTGATTTATACGCCGGTACAGAAAATTTCGATTTAACTGACGGAACCCCTGAAGCGGATAAACCGGGTTCGCCAGGTTTATCCGCTTTCTTTTTTCAGCCAATTCATCCAAATGTTGATGATCCGAATGAGTGCGCTGATCGGCCTGCTGGTGGGGTTACTGGGTAGCCTCACGACGCTGGCGCAAGACCCGGACATCGTGACGCACGACCCCAGCACGGTCCTGAACGAAGCGGGTACGTATTGGTACTTCGCGACGGGTAACGGCATTCAGGCGGTTAGCTCGCCCGATCGTAAGCGCTGGACGCCGCAAAAGCCGGTCTTCGAGAAAGGCACCTGGCCCAATTGGATCGACAGCACGGTGCGCGGCTTCAAAGGGCATTTCTGGGCACCCGACTGCATTCGGATGAACGGCCGCTATTTTCTCTACTATTCCTGCTCGACCTTCGGGTCGCCGGTGTCGGCCATTGGCATAGCGACCTCCCCTACCCTAAACCCGCAATCGCCCGACTACCGCTGGACCGATCAGGGCATGGTGGTTTCGTCGAAAGTAAGGACGGATATTAACGCCATCGACCCCAGCCTGCTGCGCGATACCGATGGCCGGGTGTACCTCACCTACGGCTCGTTTCATGGTGGTTTAGGTGCCGTCGAGATCGATACGTTGACGGGCAAACTCAAAGCAGGCGCTACGGTGAAAACCGTCGCGGGTGGGCGGCAGTCCGACTGGGAAGCGGCGGCGCTTATTAAGGAGGGTAGCTATTATTACCTCTTCGCCAACAACGGTCTGTGTTGCAAAGGGCTTAACAGCACCTACTACATCGTGGTTGGGCGGTCGACCAGTCCGCTTGGGCCGTTCGTCGATCAGTCGGGGCGCGATTTGACCGCCGGCGGGGGCACGGTAGTTCTGCGCACCGAAGGCCGCTATATCGGGCCGGGGCACGTGGGGTTACTGCGCGACGGCAAACGGCAACTGGTATCCATTCATTTTTACGATGCTGATGACAAAGGCAAAGCCCGCCTGGCGTTTCGGCAGCTCACCTTCCGCAAAGGCTGGCCGGTGCTGACACCCGAGTGATAGCTGTGCTGTCAGATCCCCGATCTGATAGAATATGGGTCCCAGACCCAGCGAGAGGCAATTCAATTGCCGCAAAGTCGGCCGACTCGCCAAACATTGAGTTTGCCGTTGCTGGGTCGATGACCCAAAAACTGTCAGATCGGGGATCTGACAGCACGTAATATAACTACGGCTGGCCGTTACCACCAGCAGCCCCATAGACCTGTCCCGTGGCGTAGCTGGCATCACTGGCAGCCAGTTGCACGTAGATCGACGCCAGTTCGGCGGGTTGGCCGGGGCGTCCCAGCGGCGTATCACCGCCAAAGGTTTTTAGTTTCTCCTGCGTCGCGCCGCCGCTGGGTTGTAGGGGTGTCCAGATCGGACCCGGTGCGACGCCGTTGACCCGAATCCCTTTGGGACCAAGCTGTTTGGCCAACGACTTCACAAAGTTCATGTTCGCCGCCTTGGTTTGGGCGTAGTCAAACAGATTGGGCGACGGATCATAGGCCTGTTCAGACGTTGTGCTGATGATCGCCGAACCCGGTGGCATATGGGGCAGAGCGGCCTTCGTCAGCCAGAACGGCGCGTAGATGTTCGTTTTTATCGTGGCGTCGAAGTCTTCCGACGTCAGCTCCAGAATCGACGCCCGCTGTTGTTGCCGGGCCGCGTTGTTGACCAGAATATCCAGCCCACCCAAGCCTTTAACGGCCTCGTCGACCAGACGTTTGCAGAAGGCTTCGTCGCGAAGGTCGCCAGGAATGGCAATCGCTTTCCGCCCCGCCGCCTTAATCAGCGCAATCACTTCTTTGGCGTCCGGTTCTTCGGCGGGCAGGTAGTTGATCGCTACGTCGGCCCCTTCGCGGGCGTAGGCAATGGCCGCCGCCCGGCCCATGCCCGAATCACCGCCGGTGATGAGCGCCTTCCGGCCCGTTAGGCGGCCCGAGCCTTTGTAGCTCTGCTCGCCGTGATCGGGACGGGGGTCCATTTTGCTGGCGAGGCCCGGCCAGGGTTGTGGCTGCTCTTTAAACGGCGGCTTGGGGTACTTGGTCGTAGGGTCCTGCAAAGCGGGCGCGGGCGGTGCGTTCACAGGTTCGGTCGATGCGTTGGCGAGTATAGGCGCCGCCATAACGGTAGCCAGGCCACCGCCAATGCCGCCGATCACCTGGCGTCGGTTCAGCTGATTTTCCTTGTTCATGGTTGTATGCTGTTGTTGAGTAAGGCCCATCGACAGTTTCATACTACGTCGATAGACTATAACAGCTAACTAAAGCCAGTGCAGAAGGTTGCTGCTTCGAGCTTCTTTTGTCCATTCAGGCACGCTTAATCGAGCCTCTGGTCAGTCGGGTGTCGTTCAGGTACGTTGCCAACGGCGCTGGGTACGTCCCTGGGCGGCAACATCAGCCAGGAAGTTTCGGGCTAAGGGGTTAAAAAGGGGGCAGTAAACGACTTTGTCGTTGGGATACCTCCCCATCCTGCGCGCCCTATGATCAAGCGACTCCTGCTCAACCTCCTCTTCCTTACTCTGCTCACGCTTCTCGTTCTATTCATCGCCCAAACTGCCAAAGCGGCCCCCGCCCCGCCCTGCCTGCCCGTTGGGCTGCGCTGCGAATACCTGGTGAATCCGCTCGGAATCGATTCGCCCGAACCCCGGCTGACGTGGCGACTGGCCGACACCCGCAACGGGGCCAAGCAGACGGCCTATCAGGTGTACGTCGGCACCGATTCGCTCGCGCTGGGGAAGGGCTGGACATCGGGCCGTATCGATTCCGACGCCCAATTGGTAACGTATACCGGGCCGGCGCTTCAACCGTTTACGGCCTATTACTGGCGGGTCGAGGTGTGGGACAAAGACAACAAAGCATCGACATCGGCGGTGGCCCGTTTTGAAACCGGCATGGGCAACAGCCGCAACTGGCAGGGCGCCTGGATCAGCGACGGCACGAACATCGACCTGAAACCCGCTCCCTACTTTCGGAAGACGTTTTCGACCAGCAAAACCATCCAATCGGCGCGGGCCTACATTGCGGCGGGGGGACTGTATGAATTGTACCTGAACGGGCAGAAAATCGGCAATCACCGCCTCGACCCCATGTACACGCGCTTCGACCGGCGGACGCTCTACGTTACCTACGACGTAACGCCGCAGCTTCAGGCGGGCAAAAACGCCATTGGCGTGCTGTTGGGCAACGGTTGGTACAACCATCAGTCGACCGCCGTCTGGTATTTCCATCAGGCCCCGTGGCGCGCCCGGCCTACGTTCTGCCTCGACCTGCGGATCACGTACACCGATGGCTCGGTCGAAACCATTTCGTCGGGCAAAGGGTGGAAAACGAGCCTGAGCCCCATCGTCTTCAACAGCATTTACACCGCCGAACACTACGACGCCCGCCGCGAACAACCCGGCTGGAATACGGCCGCTTTTGCCGACTCGACCTGGAAAGACGTGGCCTACCGGGCGGCACCCTCGACCAACATCGTGGCGCAGGCGATGCACCCCATCCGGAACGTGGAAGCCATTCCGGCCAAACGCATCACCCGCATCAACGACACCGTTTTTGTGTATGATCTGGGCCGGACCATCGCCGGGGTGAGTCAGTTTCGGATCAAAGGAGCGGCGGGCACGACCATCCGCCTCAAACACGCCGAACGGCTGTATCCCAACGGCCGGGTCGATCAGTCCAACATCGACGCGCACTACCGGCCTGTGGGTACGTCAGACCCGTTCCAGACCGACATTTTCATCCTGAGCGGCCGGGGCGAAGAAACCTTCATGCCGCATTTCAACTACAAAGGGTTTCAGTACGTAGAGGTGACCACGAGCCGCCCGCTCGCCCTCACGAAAGAGGCGCTGACGGGCTATTTCATGCACAGCGACGTACCCGTGGTGGGGCAGGTGACCTCGGCCGACCCGACGTTGAACAAAATCTGGGCGGCTACCAACAACTCGTACCTCTCGAACCTGTTTGGCTACCCCACCGACTGCCCGCAACGCGAAAAGAACGGCTGGACCGGCGACGCGCACATTGCGGTGGAAACGGGGCTGTATAGCTTCGACGGCATCACGATCTACGAAAAATGGCTCGCCGACCACCGCGATGAGCAGCAGCCCAACGGCGTGTTGCCCTCCATCATCCCAACGGGAGGCTGGGGCTACGAATGGGGGAACGGCCCCGACTGGACCAGCACCATCGCGCTGATTCCGTGGAACGTGTACCTGTTTTACGGCGACAAGAAAATTCTGGCCGACAACTACGACAACATCAAACGTTACGTCGACCACATCACCGAGATCAGCCCGACCGGACTGACTACCTGGGGTTTGGGCGACTGGGTACCGGTGAAGTCGAAAGCGCCGGTCGAGCTGACCTCGTCGATTTACTACTTCACCGACGCGTCGATTCTGGCAAATGTGGCCCGATTGCTGGGCCGGCAGGCCGATGCCGACAGGTACGTTGCCCTGGCCGCTAAAATCCGGAACGCGATCAACGCCAGGTACCTCAACCAAACGGCGGGCAGCTACGGCACCGGCATCCAGACCGAACTGAGCGCGCCGCTGCACTGGGGCGTGGTGCCCGACAACCTCCGGGGCCGCATTGCCACGTCGCTCGCCAGCCGGGTCGTGGCCGACAGCACGCACATCGACGTGGGGCTGCTGGGTACCAAAACCATCCTGAACGCCCTGAGCGACAACGGGCAGGCCGATCTGGCTTACCGGGTGGCGGCGCAGGAGACGTTCCCGTCGTGGGGCTGGTGGATCAAAAACGGGGCGACGACGTTGTACGAAAACTGGCCCATCGACGCCAAAAGCGATATTTCGATGAATCACATCATGTTTGGCGAAATCGGGGCGTGGTATTACAAGGCGCTGGGCGGCATTAAACCCGACCCCAACCTGCCGGGCTTCAAGCACGTGCTGTTGGAACCCCATTTCGTGGCGGGCCTTGACCAGTTCGAAGCGTCGCATGAGGGCCCATACGGCACCATCCGGTCGGCCTGGAAACGGGCCAAGAAGGGCGTCACCTACAGCGTCACCATCCCGCCCAACTCTACCGCAACGCTGCGGCTCCCCGGCTCAGGTACGTTGCAACAGCTCGACGCCGGTACGTATCAGTTCGACAACCTGTAGGTACGTTCAGGTACGTTGGCGGAGCCATTAACCAATGCGTAACAAAGAAGCCGGACCACGCAGCAACGCAGTCCGGCTTCTTTATTGTGGTTCAATACATTACGCTGTAGCCAGGTCAGCAAAGTCGGTCGATTGCGTCAGCGTTTTCCAGGCGGTCATATCGGCC
This sequence comes from Fibrella musci, assembly GCF_041321105.1. NCBI lineage: Bacteria > Pseudomonadati > Bacteroidota > Cytophagia > Cytophagales > Spirosomataceae > Fibrella > Fibrella musci. The sequence continues at coordinate 266,717 of NZ_JBGGWD010000003.1, forward strand.
TGTAACGACTCGATTTTAGCCTCGGTCATGGCGTAGGCATCCCGTCCCAGCAACAGGTGCAGGGGCGGGTTGACATCACCCGCAACCTGAATCATGGCTGCAACCGCCTTCACCGGGTCACCCGGCTGATTCCCCCGGATTTGTGACTGATGCGCTTCCTCCGACTCACGCACCTGCGTGTAGGCCATCAGCTTGCTTTCGGCGACTCGTAACGAACCCGCTGCCAGAAACTCGGTGCGGAAGTAGCCCGGTTCCACGATCGTTACTTTAATACCGAACGGGGCCACTTCGGCAGCCAGCGATTCCGACAGGCCCTCGACAGCAAACTTGGTGGCGCAATAAATGCCCCAGCCCGGAAAGCTACCCGAGATACCGGCAATCGACGAGATATTAAGAATATGCCCCGACTGCTGTTTTCGCAGTTGCGGCATCACCTGCCGAATCACGTTCAGGGTGCCGAATACGTTCACCTCAAAGTTGGCCCGGGCCTCCTCGTCGGTCAGCTCTTCCAGGGCGCCCAACTGTCCATAACCCGCATTGTTGACGACCACGTCGATCCGGCCAAATTGCGCGATGGTGGCTTGAACCGCCTCAGCGACGCTCGACTCCGTCGTCAGGTCGACCGTCATCGGCAGAAAGTCGGCCGATTCGATACCGGCAGCCCGGCGTAAGTCGGCCCCGTCGCGGGAGGTCGCCGCTACCCGGTGCCCCTGTTGGATCAGTTGATGAACGAGTTCGAGTCCGAAGCCTTTAGAAGCGCCGGTTATAAACCATACCTGATTGGTTTGTTGTGCCTGATTAGTCATGTTGTTATCTGGTTGACGGGCACAAAAGTAGCCGCTCTTCCAGCGCAGGCACTTACCCATTTCAAGCGGATACTTACCAAATTCAAACACGCCGAAAAGCAGACGGGGACATACCCGTTCGCTTTTTGAAGAAATAGTTGAAATGGGCCGGTTCATCGAACCCGAGGCTGTACCCGATCTCGGCGATGTTCCAGTCGGTGTGGCGCAACAGGGCCTTTGCCTCGCCCGACAGGCGTTCGGCGATGTGTTCGGTCGTGGTTTTGCCCGTCGTGTCTCGAACGCAACGGTTCAGGTGATTGACGTGAACCGAGAGTTGCTGAGCGAAGTCGCCCGCCGAGCGCAGGGCAAATCGCTGCCCCGGCGATTCAATCGGAAACTGCCGTTCGAGCAATTCGATAAAGATAGCCGTCAGCCGGGCCCGGGCGTCGGGGTGTTGATACAGCGTCTCGGCAGGCCGTAGTTTGAGTGCGTAGTGGATCAGCTCAGACGCGTACGTCCGCAATAGCTCGTATTTGAACGTATACGCCGAGTTGAGTTCAGCGAGCATCTTTTCGTACAGGGCACTCACCTCCCGGTCCTGATCGGCCGTTAGCGGGTAGGCGGGTTTGCCAGCAGGCCTGAACACGGGCAGGTCGGTCAGATCGGCACCAAACCGACCGGCGAAAAACGCGTCGCGAAAAATGCAGAAATAGCCGGTGGTATCTTCCGCCAGCGGCTGCCACGTATAGGGCACCTGCGGGTTAAAAAACAGCAGCGTGGGTCCGTCGATCTCGATGCTTTTGTCGGCATAGTGATAGACGTTGCGGCCCCGGATGAGCGAAATCTTGTAAAAATCCCGGCGACTATACTGCACCGGGCTGGCGTTGGGAGCCAGGCACTCTTCCAGGCGAAACACGTTCACCTGCCCGATGTTGGCCTGTAGCTCGTCGGGTAGGTGATTGAATTTGTGCTGATAAAACTCTTCGAGCGTTTCGGTCTTTGGCATGAGCCAAAGTTACCAAATTCAAAGCAGAACCTGTGCCTTGCTGCGTCAACTGTGTTCGAGATTATGGTGGCTCATGGGCCAGAAAAGAGCCGGGGACCGCCGACGCGTCAATTAGTTGGTAACAACCGGTACGTCTGGCTCGTTTTATACAATGAGCAGGCTAACCACAGCCTGGAGCCACTCTTGTTTTATAGTAGAAGCGCATGCTAGACGAAAACGAAACCCCTCACCTGACGGAGGACGAGAAGAAACTGTTTGCGGATCTGATGCCCGACGACCTGAACGAGATCCTCGACACGGGCGTCAACCGGCGGCATTTTCTCAAGCTCATGACCCTCGCGGGCGGGGGCATTCTGGCGGCGCAATCAGCCGTGGCCGAGCAACTGTTCACACGACCGTTGCCCGAAACATCCGCCGCCGAGCTCGCTCCCAGCGCCATCGAAAATGGCGTAAATGTGGCGTTCAAAGTCAACGGAACGGCCCGTAAGCTTACCGTCGACTCGCGCATGACGCTGCTCGATACACTGCGCGAACGCCTCGACCTGACGGGTTCCAAAAAAGGCTGCGATCACGGCCAATGCGGCGCCTGCACGGTCATTGTCGATGGGCAGCGGGTGCTGTCGTGCCTTACGTTGGCCGCGAGTTGCGAGGGTAAAACCGTGCAGACTATCGAAGGCATCGCCAAGGGTAACACCTTACATCCGGTGCAGGAGGCCTTCCTGAAACACGACGGTTTCCAGTGCGGCTTCTGCACACCCGGTCAGATCTGCTCGGCGGTGGCCCTGCTCGACGAAGCCCGCCGAGGCGACGCGAGTTACGTAACTACCGACGTGCGGAAAAAGGCCGGTCCGGTGCAACTATCACCCGACGAAATCCGGGAGCGGATGTCGGGCAACCTGTGCCGGTGCGGCGCCTATCCCAACATTGTGGCGGCCATTCAGGAAGTGCATACAGGCAAACCCGTCGAGCAACAGTTCCGCTTCTCGGCATAGGCCCCACAAGCTATACAGAATCCAATTGGCTGCCAGTCAGTCAACCACAAACCAACATAACCTCCTCAACTCCCCTCCCCTTAAACTAGGGGGAGGGGCTGGGGGTGGGGTCAACCACTCGATGCGACCGTTCACCTATTCCAGCGCTAAAGACGCCAACAACGCGCTGACCCAACTGGCAGGCAACCCAACCGCCAAGTTCCTGGCGGGCGGCACCAACCTGCTCGACCTAATGAAGGAAGACGTGGAGCGCCCCACCGCGCTGGTCGACATCAGCGGGCTCAAACTCACCGAGATCAAGGCCATCACGACGGGTGCCAACAACGGTGGCGTATCGATTGGCGGACTCGGTAAAAACACCGACGCGGCCAACCATCCGCTCATCCGGCAACAGTATCCGTTGCTGACGCAGGCCATTCTGGCGGGGGCGTCGGGGCAGATCCGGAACATGGCCACCAACGGCGGCAACCTGCTGCAACGGACCCGCTGCCCTTACTTCTATGAGGTGTCGATGCCCTGCAACAAACGCGCGCCCGGCTCGGGTTGTGGCGCGCTCGAAGGCATCAACCGCCTGCACGCCATCTTCGGCTGGTCGGAGAAATGCGTGGCCGTGTACCCGTCGGATATGGCCGTGGCGCTGGCCGCGCTGGATGCCGTGGTGCGGGTGCGCAACGCAGCGGGGCAGGAACGGACCATCGCCTTCACGGACTTTCACCGCTTACCGGGCGATAAACCCGAGCAAGACACCAACCTGCAACCCGGCGAACTGATTACGGCGATCGACCTCCCTAAAAACGCCTTTGCCGAGCATTCGTACTACCTGAAAGTACGCGACCGGGCTTCCTATGCCTTCGCCCTGCTGTCGGTAGCGGTGGGTTTGGAGTTGAGCAATGGCAACACGATTAAACAGGCACGGATTGCGATGGGCGGCGTGGCCCACAAACCCTGGCGCGCCCTGAAAGCCGAGCAGTTTCTGGTCGGCAAAACCGCTACGGACGATAATTTCAAACGCGCTGCCGAGGCTGAAATGGCCGACGCCAAACCGTTGGAACACAACAAATTCAAAGTAGAGCTAGGCCGACGCAGCATCGTACTGGCCCTGCAAACAGCCCTAAACGGCGGCAAGGCATAATTGGTTAACTGGTAGAGACCGCAGCGGCGGACCGTGCAATCCCTTGCGTCTCCTGTGCGTCAGCCAGTTCACCCATTACCAAACACCGCCTTTGTCATTCCTCGTGCCTCGGAATGACAAAAAAACATCATCTACCCGATCACCTACAACAACTCGTATGAACACCAAATCCATCGGCACACCCGTTAGCCGTATCGACGGCATCGCCAAAGTGACCGGCAAAGCCACCTATTCGACTGATTTCCCGGTAAAAAATCTGGCGTATGCTGTGCTGTTCAAAAGCACCGTTGCCGCCGGGACGATTCGCGACATCGACACGGCGGCGGCCGAAAAAGCACCCGGTGTATTGGCCGTGATTACCCACAAGAACGCCCCGAAGCTGAACGTCAATGGCGGCCTGCGCGGGGGTGCCCTGTTGCAGAGTCCCGAGATCGAATTCCACGGACAGCATATTGGGCTGGTGGTGGCCGAGACCTTCGAGCAGGCCCGGCACGCGGCGCATCTGGTGACAACTACCTACGATAAAAAAGACGCCAAAGTCAATTTTGAGAAGCTGATGGGGCAGGCTGTGATGCCGAAAGACAAAGACAAGGCCGACGCCAAACGGGGCGACGCCAAAGCGGCACTGAGTCAGGCGGCGATCAAAGTGGAAGCGGTTTACGAAACACCCATCGAGCACCACCATCCGCTGGAACCCCACGCCACCATTGCCGAATGGAACGGCGACCGGGTCACGCTCTACAACAGTTCGCAGATCGTCAACGGGGCACAGAGTGCCGCCGCCGCCACCCTCAACCTCAAACCCGATCAGGTACGTATCGTGTCGCCCTACATCGGGGGGGGGTTTGGGTCGAAAGGGGGGCAATGGGCCAATCTGGTGTTGGCAGCCGTAGCCGCTAAACAGGTAAACCGGCCCGTGAAACTGGCCTTGGCCCGGCAGCAGATGGTCAATTCGGTGGGGTTGCGGCAGCACAACGTGCAGAAGGTGAGCCTGGCCGCTACGCCCGACGGCAAACTGACGGCGCTGGCGCATGAGACCACTACCCACAGCGCCATCAACAATGAGTTTATCGAACCCTGCGGCGACTGCTCGAAGCTCATGTACGACGTACCCAACTCGCTCATCAGCTATCGGGTGGTGCCCATGAACATGATCCTGCCGACCTACACGCGCGGCCCCGGCAAATCGACGGGCAGCTTCGCACTCGAATCGGCGATGGACGAGCTGGCCTACGCGCTGAAGATGGACCCCATCGAACTGCGGCTGAAAAACGAACCCGAACGCGACCCCTCGAACGGTAAACCCTGGTCGTCGCGGACGGTGGTGCAGTGCCTGCGCGAAGGCGCCAACGCCTTTGGATGGGACAAGCGAAAAGCGGAACCCCGGCAAAATCAGCAGGGCAATTACCTTATCGGCTACGGTGTCGCCTGCGGCACGTACCCGGCGCATCAGCGGCCTACGTCGGCCATCGTGAAGCTGAAACGGACCGGCAACGACGTGCTGGCGACCGTCGAACTGGCCGCGGCCGACCTCGGCACAGGTACGTATACCATCCTGACGCAGACCGCCGCCGACGCGCTGGGCTTACCCATCCAAAACGTGAAGGTGACCATCGGCGATTCCGACCTGCCCCCAGCGGCCGGGGCGGTGGGTTCGGTGGGCGCGTCGAGCTACGCCAACGCCGTCAACGAAGCCTGCCAGAAGATCACGTCGGAGCTGGTGCTCCGCTCGGGCAAGCAGTTTTTTGTACCCCCGACCGCGATGCAGCTGATGCTGGCGGAGAAAATCACCGAGTACCAGACGCGGGTCGATACCAAGCCCCTGGAAAGCGCCGAGGAATACTCTGCCCATAGCTTCAACGCCAATTTTGCGGAGGTCGCCGTGAATGCCTCAACGGGTATGGTGAGAGTAACCCGGTTTCTGGCCGTGACGGGCGCGGGCACCATCCTGAACCCCAAAACCGCCCGTTCGCAGATCATCGGCGGCAACGTCTGGGGCATCGGTATGGCGCTGACCGAAGAATCGGTAACGGACCCGCGCTGGGGCAATTTCGTAACCCGCTCCTTCGCCGACTACCACGTACCCAGTAACCTCGACATCGGCAACCTCGACGCCATTTTCATCCGCGAAGACGATCAGCGGGCCAACAAAATGGGCGTCAAAGGCATCGGTGAAGTGGGTATCGTGGGCGTAGCTGCCGCCGTCGCCAACGCCGTGTTCAACGCCACCGGCAAGCGGGTCCGTGAGCTACCCATCACTCCCGACAAGCTGCTGTAACGTACCCAGACGATTATACCTCAACAGCGAAAGTTGCCTCTCAACTATATAAGCAATAGCGCGGGTAGCAACGCAGGGGACGCCATACCCCTAGTGCAGCATTACCGATAAAGTAACTAAAGATTGTCGTCCATTCCTTCTTTAGTCCATTTATCGCGTTGTGTTGGCGCGTCGCTGTCTTGATGAATAATAACGAACTGGGCACTAAGCCACATTACCAGATCCTGGATGGACTACGGGGAGTAGCCGCCATCATCGTAGTGCTGTTTCACCTGACCGAGCCGCTTGCCAGCAGCCACCTCGATAACAAGGTCAATCATGGGTACCTGGCCGTCGATTTCTTTTTTCTCCTGTCCGGCTATGTCATCGGGTATGCCTACGACGACCGGTGGGATAAACTCACCATCGGCGGCTTTCTCCGGCGTCGGTTCGAGCGGCTGCAACCCCTCGTTGTGCTGGGCATGACCCTGGGCGCCATCGGATTTTACTTCACCGACTCTACCATCTGGCCGCTTATCCATACCGTACCCGTCTGGAAGCTGCTCGTCGTGATGCTGATCGGCTATACGCTGCTGCCCATACCGCTTTCGATGGACATACGCGGCTGGCAGGAAATGCACCCGCTCAATAGTGTCGGCTGGTCGTTGTTTTTCGAGTACATAGCCAATATCCTCTACGCCTTAGGGCTCCGGAAATTATCAAATAAAGCCCTGGCCGGGTTTGTCGCGCTGACCGGTGCTCTGCTGGTCCATTTTGCGCTGACAAATCCCAACGGCGACGTTACCGGCGGCTGGACCCTTAACGCCGAACACATGCGCATTGGCATTACCCGCACCCTGTTCCCCTTCTTTGCGGGTCTGCTGCTGTCGCGGACAGCGCGGCCAGTTCGCATCAGACACGCGTTCGTCTGGTGCAGCCTGTTGGTGGCGGCCGTCTTGTTTATGCCACGACTCGGTGGGGCAACGTACCTCTGGCTGAATGGCCTCTACGAAGCGGTTTGCATCATTGTTATCTTTCCCCTCATCGTCTACATCGGTGCCAGTGGTGTGGTCCACAGCCGGACGGAAGAACGGATCTGTCAGTTTCTCGGCGACCTATCTTACCCCTTGTACATGACCCATTACGTGCTGGTCTATTTCTACGTGGCCTGGGTCAGCAACCACAAGGGCATCACGTTGGGGCAGGCCTGGCCCTACGCCCTGCTCACCTTTGCGGGCGCTATCGTGCTGGCATATGCCAGTTTGAAGCTGTACGATGAACCGGTGAGAGCCTGGCTGCGCAAGAAGCTGGCGTAACCGACAGGAACGTACCCCAGTCTGCGTCAGCCGCCTGCTCGCGGCATGCTGGCGTCGTGTTAGCCATGCCCAATCGGTATGGCTTTTTTGTCCGAAATTCTACGGATTATCTGTTGGAAATAAATAAATTTAAAAAGTACTTTGTCTTGCAAAGCCATTAGAGGACCTGACAGGCTACTGTTCTGTTGCCGCGATCACGCTGGGTACGTTCGTAAACTTCCTCAAAAACCAATTCTATACGCGCCACGACGGGCTTTACTCATTATGGATCTATCAGCTACACTCGACCGCATTCATGCGCAGGTAACGCACAACCGCTGGCTCCGGTATTTTACGGTATTCGTCCGCATAGCGCTGGCGGCTGGTTTTCTGCCGTCGGGATTCACTAAGATTGTGGGAGAACGGTTTACCTCGCTATCAGTGAATCACCCGATGGGCAACTACCTGGAAGCGCTGCACCATACCGGCTTTTACTACAGATTCATTGGCATTGCCCAAATGATCGCCGCCGTTCTGTTGCTGATTCCGCGAACGGTGCTGCTGGGGGCACTGCTCTACTTCCCCATTATCCTGAACATCTGTATACTCTCGCTGGCGGTTCGCTTCGAGGGGTCGCTGGTTACGTCGCCGCTGATGGTGCTGGCCAATCTGTATTTGCTCGGCTGGCATTATGATCGGTTGAAGTTCATCTTTATTCCGGCTCCGATTGCCGACACGGGTGCTCCCAAACGCGTATTGAGTAACCGGTTTCCAATCAGCTTTTTGGGCGGTGTGTTCGCCACAATGGTCCTTGTCGTGCTGACGGTCACGACCATCTATGACCTGATGCCGCGCAACACCCTGGGCGACTGTCAGCGGCAGTGCCCGGATAGCAGCAACCCGGCCGCCTGCGAGCAATTCTGTGACTGCATTCACCAGCAGGGCAAGCCCCTCTCCCACTGCCTCGACGCCTATAACAAGGCCAATGCGCTGGTCGGTCAGGCCCGGTGAGTTTCAGAGCTTTTCAGGTGGCGTCACTTGCTTTTAGCTGCCTTGATGCCAATAAATTGAAAGTGGTCGCCTGTCAACTGATAGAGGATACGGCGATTTGACACCTTGCCTTTGTCATCGACAACCGGGATAGCGACGATCTTCTGCTGCGCATCGTACGTGATCAGTTGAAGCGGACGCTCGGGCCGGTCGACGACGCTGAAAAAATCGAAGTCAACGTCGATTCGGGCAAACTGCTTACGTTGGGTTCTGAACAGCGCGTCGGTGCTGATGAGCCGGTTCTTATCGACGCGGTAGACCGCGATGGACTGCCGGGCGTCTTTGGTCGAAAAAATACTGTTTTCCACGGCCAGGTAGTATCGCCTCTTACCCACGTCGACGGTAAAGATGGCCGAGCAGAAACTACCCGCATCGCCTTCCTCTTTGTAAATACGGGGTACGTTCACGACCACTTGACCACCATCCCGCCACTGATAGGCCGTAGTGAAGGAGCGCATCGTTCCACCCAGTTCGTCGTCCCAACTGTAGATTCTGAACGTACCGTCAGCTGACGTTACCACGCGCAGGTCATTTTTAGCCGACAACTGCCGAAACGGATAGGTCAACGTTTGGGGGTTTGCCCTGAGCAACGCCACGAACGCCTTGTCAAACTGAGCGCTGTAGCGGGTTCGTTTCTCGAAGTCCTGCTCCTTAACTCGCGCCCGCAGCGCCACCAGCCGCTTTTCGTCAGCCGCTAATTGCCCGGCCTGCTGCGCCATTGTTTCCGAGAAACTGGCAACTAAACCCAGTAGGATTCCCCCAAAAAAAAGACCAATTGGCCGCATGCTCATTCTTTTTATTTGCCTGCTGAAATCCGTCAAGTGAGCCGCTAGATAAACCACATATTTCCATTCTAAAAGCTTCTTAGCTACCATCAGTAATTGCATCAAACGAATCGTTGACTGCATATGCACTTGCTAATGATCTCATACCTTGTTATCAGCGATCGGCTAACGATAAACCAAAGAGGCAATTTATCAATCAGCTTCCTGATATGTGGTACTGTCAAGCGGAGCGTATTACTTATGAGGAACTGCTGTTTCGTTTATTTCGTTTGACACCTACAGAACATCCAATAAGAGGCATGGAAACGATCGTTAACAGACCTACGCTACAGGATCAGCAGGTAGCCCGCGAGTCTTTGCCGGTATTAGTGAAAGCGATGGCCCAGCATAAATCCGAGCAAGAAAGGATCGAGTTTCATACCAACTCGCTGTCTTTCAACGTACCTGTTAAAGCCTTGCAATTGCTAGCGGTGATTCTTGCCAGTATGGCAGAAGGCAAAGCCATTTCGCTTATTCCGTCCGATTCAGAGATTAGCACGCAACAGGCAGCAGATCTGCTGAACGTGTCAAGGCCGCATGTCGTCAAGTTATTGGAGGAAGGGGCAATTCCATTCAAAAAGGTAGGGAGTCACCGGCGTTTATTGCTCGAAGATGTACTGGTTTATGCCACGAAGCAGAAAACAAGCCGAAAAGAACAGTTGCAGTTTCTGGCGCAACAGGCGCAGGAGCTTAACTTGGGCTACGAATGATAGGAAGTCTAGGGGTTGTAGCGTTGCTTGATGCCTGTGTGCTTTATCCGGCTCCCATCCGTGATCTATTATTGCACCTCGCCGACGCTAACCTATATAAACCCAAGTGGACAGATCGTATTCAGGAGGAATGGACGCGTAACCTGCTACTTAACCGGCCCGATCTCACCGCTAAGCAACTTTCGCAGACGACAGACGCCATGAACAGCGCTTTTCCAGAAGCTACTGTTCACCAATACCAAAATCTGATTAACGTCCTAGACTTACCTGATCCCGACGATCGGCATGTGCTGGCCGCTGCCATATGTGGTCAAGCTCAGCTTATCGTGACGGCTAATCTCAAAGACTTTCCTGCTGACCGGTTAAGCTTGTATGCTATTGACGCGCAGCACCCTGACGTGTTTATTGCTCAGCTGATCGAGCTAGATCCAGAAGCCGTATTACAAGCTTTTCTAGCCCAGGTAGCCAACCTCCGTAATCCACCTAAAGCAGCCCACGATGTACTCCGGACGTTACGAAAAACAGGGCTCATAACAACGGCCAATGCCCTTGCTCTCATGCTATAAACTAAGGTGTTTACTTTTTCAGGCACTTTAAACAAAAAAACCTATAAGGTTTGGACGGGGCCGCCCAGGCCTTATAGGTTTGATAAAAAGGCAGGACTGCCCTTAGTTCTTGATGCGCTTGGCGCTGGCATTGAACATGCCGTTCATGATCGACCCTTTCAGGTTATCGTCGTCGACTTTATTCAGTTCCATCGTGACGTTGTACCCCTGCGCCGTAAATGTCAGGTTCAGTTTATTGGCGCTCTCTTCAATGCTCTCGATGGGAATCTTCTCGGCGTTCGCGTCAGACGGGGTCAGTTGGCCAGTCAGTTTACCGTCTTTACGGACCAGATCGGCCACCATTTTGGCATCCCCATTCGGGGTACCGACAATCATGATATCCCACTTACCCGCGTAGAAATCGTCGGGAGCGAGACGGAATGTGAAGCCTGTAGTGGCTACACCAATGAACAGCAGGAAAAGGAACAGATTTAGCTTTTTCATAAAAGAAACGGTTAGAAGGTAAGGTCATTAGTCGTCATTCATGGTCATTAGGCTTCGCCGTCATTGGTAGTCATTGATTGTTTTTACGACGAATGACTACCAATGACGGCGAAGGCAAAGCGTAACCTACTGCCCGACGGAACCCAGCATCACTTCGGTGCCCATCACAATCATCAGGGTGCCTGTTGGCTCAGCGGGGTTCACGAACACAAGGTACACGTCGTGCGGTTTGTTGTCGAACGGAGTCGGCAGCTTCACCGGAATCATCAGTTGCGACGGGTTGAAATCCATCTTCTCCGACGGAGTCAGCATCGACGATTCGCCAATGAGCTTGCCGGTCGGACTGTCGAGCCGTAATTCGATTTTACCGCCTTTGGCGTTAACCTGCGGTTTGGGCGCCATCGCCATTACGCGCATCGCCGTTACACCACTGAGGTCGGTTTGTTTGAGACTCATGTACGCGCCTGACTTGGCCGGCATCGCCAGGTTATTACCCCCGAACGACATCTTGTTCACGTTGTCGTACTGGTCGAAGCTGTGCGCATCAACCTTGGCATTCCGCAGCACGTAGGTCTGCTCCGACCGCAGCGACGGTAAGCCTTTAGCACCTTTGTCTTCATACGACGCCCGGACAATGTAAACGCCTTTGCCTTTATCGCCAGCGGGGAGTTTGGCGGTGTAGTCGCCCTTCACCGGCAGTGAATTGGTAGCCGCGTCGCCCGACAGACTCAGAATGTACTTGACCATGTCGGCGGCATCGGCGGTTGCCAGTTGTGGGTGAGCCGACATCGGCGTTTCGCCCCAGACACCCGCCCCACCGGCGATCACTTTCTTCGTGAGACGTTCCACCGCCGAGTTGTCGTTTTTGTATTTCTTGGCCACGTCTACGTAGGCCGGCCCGATCGACTTCTTCGTGATGCTGTGGCAGCCTTTGCAGTCGCTGGCTTCGATCAGTTTCTTGCCACCGGCAAACAGGGCGCTGGCATCGGCTGAGCGGTGCCCCTGCGCAATGGCAATTTTGTCGTACCCTTCGGCCAGGTAATCGATGTTGACCGCCACGCGCTCGGGGTCGATGCCCTTGCCGAGGGTGCCGTCTTCCTTATCGCGCACCTTCACGTCGTAGCTAAATGGCTTGTTGGGCGTGAAAAACGACTTGTTGCCGCCGGGCATGTCCACGCTCAGCACGGGCGGTTCGTTGCCCACCGTGATGTCCATCGACTGCGTTGACACGCCACCCTTGCCATCGTTGACCGTGAGCGCTGCCTTATACGTACCTGGCCTGGCAAGCGTCAGGTTAGCATCGGGCGTGTTGATGACCTTGGTAAAACCATTTTTCGACGTGACCTTCCACGTATACGTCAGGTTATCGCCGTCGGCGTCCGTCGTACCTTTGGCCGTGAGGTTCAATGCCATCGGAGCCGAGCCCCCCAGTTTGTTGGCGGCCACCTGAAGCTGCGGTTTGCGGTTGCCCCCGTTGTATTCGATCCGAATTAGGCGGGCGTCGTCGTTGGCGGTAAACCAGCCTGAGCCGTACTCGAGCATGTACAGGTCACCGTTATCAGCGAACTCCATATCCATCGGGTTGCTGAATTTGTAGCTCGGCATAAACCGCTCCATCGACTGGTAGTTGCCGTCTTTGTCCATCGTCACGGCCATAATCCAGCCGCGCATCCAGTCGTAGGTCAGCAGTTTGCCGTTGTAGTAGCTCGGGAACGCGTTGGGAGCACCCTTGAAATCGTCGGCATAAAACACCGGCCCGGCCATGGCGTTGCGGCCACCGGCCCCCACCAGCGGGAACTCGGGCGAGGCGTCGTAGGGGTACCAGATAAAGGCTTTCTGCGCCGGGGGCAGCGTGGTCAGGCCCGTATTGTTGGGCGAGGTGTTGGAGGGGGCGTTGGCGTCCCACTTCTCGCCCGACTTAGACGCCGTAAAATCGTACTTGTTGTAGGCTTTGTTGTCGCCCACAAAGTGCGGCCAGCCGAAGTTACCGGCTTTGCGAGCCTGCCCGACTTCATCGTGACCAGCCGGTCCGCGATCAGCGCCGGGTTTGGCAGCGTCGGGACCTACCTCACCCCAATAGACGTACCCGGTGCGGGGATCGACCGAAATGCGGAACGGGTTGCGGTGACCCATGGTGTAAATTTCGGGCCGGGTTTTCTCCGTGCCTTTGGCAAACAGGTTGCCGTCGGGAATCGTATACGTACCGTCGGGTTGCGGCTTGATGCGAAGGATCTTGCCGCGCAGGTCGTTGGTGTTGGCCGACGATTTCTGGGCATCCCACGCACTGCGGCCGTCGCGTTCGTCGCTGGGGCTGAAGCCGTTCGAGCCGTGGGGGTTGGTGTTGTCGCCCGTCGACAGGTACAGATTACCAGCCCGATCCCAGGCGATCGACCCACCCGTGTGGCAGCACTCTTCGCGCTGCGTGGGTACGTCGATCATCTTTTTCTCCGAACTCATCACCAGCTCATCGCCGCGCAGTTCGAAGCGTGACAGTACGTTTTTCGACTCCTTAGGATCCGAGTAGTAGAGATAGATCCAGTGGTTCTGGGCGAAGTTGGGGTCTTTGTTAAGGCCCATCAGCCCATCTTCCCCCATCGACTCCTTGCCTTCCTTGCTCACGTATTTGACGCTAACGGGCAGCTTGGCGATGGTTTTCAGCTCTTTGGTTTTGATGTTGTAGAGCCGCACTTCGCCTTTGCGCTGAATAAACAATACCCGGCCATCGCCCAGTACGCTCAGTTCCATCGGCTCGTCGAGTTTCTCTTCCAGCACCACTTTGGCGAAGCGGTTTTCTTCGGGACGGGCTTTGGCGAAATCCAGCGACTTCGGCGAATCGCCACCCGAGGTGTAGTTGATACCCGCCCAGAGGTGATTCAGAAACAGCGGCTCCGAAAACGACTCGTCGGTGTGGCCCATCGCCGTGTAGAACGAGCGGCCGCCGTCGAACTCCTGATACCAGCTCATAGGGTGGAAATCAGGGTTCTTGCCACCGGTATAGCTCTTTTCGTCGATGGTCAGCAGGACGTTGATCTTGGGCGAAATGTTCTTGAAGCTGTAAAACTCATCCGAGCGCTCAAATTCGTCGGGCATCCCCTGCGTAGCCCAGTGGTTCTTGAGCTTCACCATGAATTTCCCTTTCTGCACGTTATTGGGCATCGGGTGATCCAGGAAATAGGCGCCAGCTAGTTGGCCATACCACGGCCACTCATACTCGGTGTCGGTGGCAGCATGAATACCCACGTACCCACCACCGGCCTGGATGTAGCGCTCAAAGGCCGACTGCTGCTCGTTGGTGAGCACGTCGCCCGTGGTGTTCAGGAACACAACGGTGTTGAACTGCTTCAGATTCGACTCGGCAAACTGGGTGGCATCTTCCGTGAAACGTACCTCGAAACCCTTCTCAGTTGCCATTTTGGCCAGCGCTTTTTTGCCCGCGTCGATCGACTGGTGGCGGAAGGCGGCCGTTTTGCTGAAGACGAGCACACTACGTTTGGGAGCCTGCGCGACGGCGGCCAGCATCAGGCACCACAGACCAACAGCCAACAGACTGGTGGTAAAAGACTTTTCTCGCATATGAATTGGCGTTTTTACTCAACGAATGAAGCAAAGGTAAAGGAGAAACTTTCTTATTGTCTACAGTTTAGACAATAAATTTTATCCAATTCAATACATTTGTAGTACCACGATTTTACCCGGCTGCCCGGTGGCCTTTTGGCAGCTTGGTGGCCCGTCGTCTATTTTGCGTTTGTGTTTTACGGCCGATGGCCGCCGCACCGATTCCTGTCCGCTCAGCTATGCACTCCCAGCCCGAACACAATTACATTCATCAGCTCTCCATCGACTGCGTCATCTTCGGCTACCAGGACAAACAGCTTAAAGTGCTGGTGCCGAAACTGGACTTTCGGGGCGATTTCTGGGCCCTCCCCAGCGGGTACATTTTGCAGGACGAAGGCATCGACGAAGCCGCCCGCCGCATTCTGGAGGAACGTACCGGCTTGCGGGCCATCTATCTGGAGCAGTTCAGGGTATTTGGCAACGCGCACCGGAGCAACCGCGACTTCATGGATCGGTTACTCCAGCAGAACGAAGCCCGCATGATTGAGCGGGGCCTCGACCGGACAGCGCTCGAATGGGTTACCCGCCGGTTTGTTTCGATCGGCTATTACGCGCTGGTCGACATCAGCAAGGTGGTTCCCCAAAAAAATGAGATCGACGAGTCGATCGAGTGGTACCCGATCGGGCAGTTACCCACGCTGATCATGGACCATCACGACATGGTGGCGCATGCGCTGGATACGCTGCGGCTGCACCTAGATGAGCACCTGCTGGCGTTCAACCTGCTGCCCGAAACGTTTACGATGAAAGAGTTGCAGGAACTCTACGAGGCCATTTTCGACAAGCCGTTTGCCCGCAATAATTTCCAGAAGAAGATGCTGGACATGAATGTGCTGGAACGCCTCGAAAAGAAGTTTACCGGCGCCGCCAACAAAGCCCCCTACCTCTACCGCTGGCAACGCCCCGAACCGGTGCTGGCTTAGTTGAACGACCAGTTCAGTGTGAAAAAAATGGCGGCCCGTTCAGGGCATTATCAATCAACCTTAGGCGCCGGCTTTTCTGCAGTTTGAGACAAGAACGTCTTAAACTGATCAAAGGTCATACCGTACGTTTCCTGGGAGATGCGCTCTCGGATTTCACGAAACGTCTTGACAGTGTCAAATGCTTTACTTTTTCTATCCTTCGTTTTCATACCCAATGATATCTTTTGGCGAACGGATTTCAAGGGTCTGATACCCGAGACGTAAATTTATAGAATTGTACCCTCGTATCCGGAAAATGTTAACAATGTGCTTGAAGTTCCAACTGACCAATACATCGACTTTACTTAGTGTAGCCGTGGCAATATGAATACAGTCAGCGAAGCTTGTTGCCCCAACTACTTTTTCATCAATATACGTCTGAGCGAGCTGGAAGCCTTCCAGAGACACCTCGACGCGCTCTATGCAGTTCCGATCAAGGGCGTCGAAATAGTTTCGCACTTGCTGTGGTGCCTTACTTAATTCCTGCTCGGTCAGGTCAGAGTAGACGCAGGTCAGCTGACCAAGTTTTACTTTCTCAAACAGTTGTGTCGTTTCCTCGTCAAACTCGCTATCAAATACTCCCCCAAAAACTGACGTGTCAAAATAGTAGCGCTGTGTCATACCGCTAAAGTAGCCAATAGCTTGGCTTAGTTGAATGACTGCCGGAAAGCCAGCGGTGACAAGTTGGTCTTCGCCTTGAACAACTTGCTGAACGACTGCGGGTGCTCGAACCCCAGCGCGTAGGCGATTTCACCCACCGACAGATCGGTGATCGACAGTTTCTCTTTTGCCTTCTCGATCAGTTTGTCGTGGATGTGCTGCTGCGTGCTCTGCCCCGTCAGGGTTCTGAGCAGGCCACTCAGGTAGTTGGGCGACACGTTGAGAGTATCGGCGATGTACTGCACCGTCGGGAGTCCGTTTTTTTCAATCGAATCGCCGTTGAAATAATCCGCAAGCAGCGCCTCCAACCGGTCCAGGATCTGGTGGTTGGTTATTTTCCGGGTGATGAACTGTCGGTGGTAAAACCGCTCGGAATAGTTGAGCAGCGTCTCCAGCTGCGAGATGATGATCTGCTGACTAAACTGATCGATGTTGGCCTGATATTCCTGATTGATGGTTTGGATAATGCCCGTCAGGATGGCCTCTTCTTTTTCGGACAGAAACAAGGCTTCGTTCGTCGAATAGTCGAAGTATTCGTACTGCTTGATGGTTTTGGCCAGCGGCGTATTCCACAGAAAATCGGGGTGGATCAGCAGAATCCAGCCTGAATGGTGAAAACCAGCCCCCGGGTTGATCGAATAGACCTGACCGGGGGCCATGAAAAACAGAACGCCTTCCTCAAAATCGTAAACCTGCTGACCATACTTCATCTGACCATTGGTCATCCGTTTCAGGGCAATGGAATAGAATTGCTGCACCAGGGTCTTCGGCTCCTCGTCGCCTTTCGAGTGGATATCTGCCACATTGATCACGCTGATCAGTGGATGCTGCGGGCGGGGCAGGTTCCGGAAGTGGTGATACTCCCGGATCGTCTTCAGCAGAAGCGGTTGGTTTCCGACCATGATGCAGGTACGTTATGAGGGCTGATTGAATACGGTGGCAAACTCGGGGGCAACATCTTCCAGCTTGACCCGGCCCAGCGCGGGTTTGTTCCGGTAATAGTCGGCAGCCATCGCCCCGCTGCGCAGGCTGGCATACATCTCAACCAGACCAGCCGCCAAAATGGTGGGCAGGCCGTTGGCTTCCATACCCTGCTGCACCTGCTCGTCGGAAATGAGCGTCCAGGTCAACTCCGGCTTACCGATCGCCGCTCCCAGAACGCGGGCCACCTCGTGGCCGGTTCGTTCGTCGCTGCCTACGTAGCGAATTTTCCGATCGTCGGTAGCGGGCGTGCTGAGTTCATCGGCAATGGCGTCGGCGATATCCACAGGCGCCACCATCGGGATAATGTCGTCGCCGCCATAGTTGGCCATAATGCGGCCCGTGCTTTTAATCATCCCGACAAAGGCGTTCAGGTTGTAATAGAAGTACGTCGGGCGCATATGCGTGATGGCCACGCCGGTCAGTTCATTCAGGATGTTTTCGGCGTCATAAGCCCCCAGAATGATCCCCGTGCCTTCGGCCAGATCGGCCCCAAAGCTGCTCAGGTGAATGACCCGCTTCACCCCGGCCTGCCGGATCGCCTGGGCATAATTCGTCGCCACCTGACTGTAATGGAGCCGACGGTCGGGCTCGGCAAAGTGGGCCGGTGGAATCATGCAATACACCGCGTCGGCACCTGTAAACGTGGTCGTCAGAAACTCCACGTCGTCGATGATCCCAATGGCGGCAGTAGCGCCCAGGGCTTTGATGGCTTGTTGGCGATCGGGGCTGCTACTGACCACCGTGACTCGGTGCCCGTTGTCAATCAATTGCTGCGTCAGGGGTTTGCTGATGTGGCCCAGCGACCCGGTTACGATAACGTTCATGCTGCTGTTTGTTTGGTGGCAACAAAGGTCAGGGTCAGCCAACGGGGCAACGTAGCCAAATCTACGGTTGTTGTAGTCGAAACGGTGTCATGCTCCGGCGCCGACTCAAGTCACGCAAAAAAGCCGTTTGCACCGGCGCCCCCGAGGGCAACCGATACAAACGGCCAGGGGCCGGATGACCACGTCGTCGATCGTTTCTAGCCTGCGGTCACCGGGACGGGGGCATGTTTGAAGTGCCCGTATTTGTTCAGCAGTTTACCGATGGTGTAGACGACGGGAATGACAACCCGCCGCACAAACCGGGGCATATCGATCATGTCGTATTCACTGGCGTAGCGGGTCAGCAGGTAAGCCGCGTCGAACAGTTCGGGCCGAAGGTTATTCGACTTTTTCTGCGCCGCAAAAATGGCCGACAGGTAGAAGACGAGCGTGTTGGCGGGTTTTACCCACGCTTTGCACTGAAGCACGTCGGTGCCAGCATTCCAGAACCGGTGAGCCTCGCCGCGCTTGAAGAGGATGGTCTCGCCCACACCGGCGAACCGTTCGGGCTGGCCCAGAATCTGGTAGCCAAGTTTGCCCTTGACTACCGTGAAGCATTCTTCCTGAAGCCAGTGCACGTGCATAGGTGGGCCGCTGCCGGGTGCGACGAAGTTCTCGCCCAGGAGCTTATCGCCATCGGGCTCGCGAACAACGCCCAGAAAGGTGAGTCGTTCGCCCTGGCTGTTTTCGATGGTATGCGGGTAGGTGGTGTTCATCGTAGTTGCTGTTTACGATGACAAAAATGGGCCACGAACCCGCCCACCGGCGCGGCCATTCCGATGAACCAACAGAAGTGAACGACGAAGCCGCATTTCTCCCCAACGACCACGTACCCAGCCCCGCCAACGTACCCCTCAGGCGCTCCGATAACGTACCTACGCAATCCATTGCATAGACCAACGCCCGGAATCGGTGGTTGCATTGGGTTCGGTGCGTCTTTTTGGCAAACTTTGGGCTTCCAATTGTCTCTGCCGTCTGTTCTCAATGAAAATCAGAAAAGCCGTTATTACCGCTGCCGCCCGGGGCGAGCGCCTGTACCCTGTTGCCGATACCATCCAGAAAGCCATGCTGCCGGTGATCGACACCGACGGGCTGCACAAACCCGTACTTCAGGCCATTGCCGAAGAAGCCTTTTTGAGTGGCATCGAGGAGATCTGCGTGGTCTGTGCCCCCGGCGACGGTCCGCGCTACATCAGTGCCTTTACCTCGTTGCGGGATAATCTGGTCAAGTCGTTCAAAGACGTCGACTGGGCGCGCGAAGAAGCCGACAAGATCGATCAGCTCATCAGCCGGACGCAGTTTGTGGAGCAACCCGAACCGCTGGGCTATGGCCACGCCGTGCATTGCGCCAAAGGGTTTGTCGACAACGAGCCCTTTCTGCTGCTGCTGGGCGATTACCTCTACGTATCGAACCTGGTGGGCAAACGCTGCGCCACCCAGCTGATCGAGCTGGCCACGCAGGAAAACTGCTCGGTATCGGCCGTGAACCCCACCATCGAACACCAGATTGGCCGCTACGGTACCCTCACCGGCAAACACGTACCCAACCGCAGCGGCGTCTATCAGATCGAAAAATTGATCGAAAAACCGTCGTTGAGTATCGCCGAGCTGGAGCTGCAAACGCCCGGCCTGCGGGTAGGCTATTACCTCTGCTTTTTCGGGATGCACGTGCTGACGCCGACGGTGTTCGCCATTCTGGAAAAACACATTGCGCAGAATCAGACCAACGCGAGGCTCACACCCGCGCTACAAGACCTCGCCGACACGGAAACGTACCTGGCACTGGAAGTGAAAGGCAACCGCTACGACCTGAGCGGCCGCAACGGCCTCCTGCGGGCGCAAATGGCGCTGGGCCTGGCCGGCGAAGCGCACGACGAAACGCTGTCGTCGATGGTCGACATCCTGGCCGAAGCCAATTCCCGCAAGGCGCAGTTGGGGTAAACACTAGTATCTCCGCCGACAATACCCCCCGCCCTAAAGGGGGCCTGTTGGTGCAACCTTATTGCTGACGCACCACTACTACCGCGCCAGCAGGCCCCCTTTAGGGCGGGGGGTATTGCACAGACCATATGAACGTATTCATAGAAACCATTACGTCAACGGACCCGGCCGTTCGGAACCGATCGTTCTTTGACCTGAGCCGGACGCTGTCGACGCCGAATCTGCTGAAGGCGCTGCGCGAACTGGACGACTTCCGGAAGGCCACGCCCAACCTCTACGACAAGGTACGGGCCATTCTGTTCCTCTACGCGGGCTTCCGGTTTGCCGTCATCGACGCCCCCGAAACCCCGGCCATCGGCAAGATTCCCTACGCCGGCTTCGAAGACCTGCTGGCCCGCCGTTTCGAGCAGGCGATTGTGCGGTTCCTGCACGACCTCGACAAACAGGGGCCGAGCGCCACGCTCTTCAGCGCCCTGGCCGACAGTTACCATCAGCTCTCGTTCCAGATTCTGGCCGATCAGGTACGTAAAAGCGTGCGGTCGAGCAAGGGCAACCAGTGGATGTTCCGCGTGGGGCACCAAGCCGAGCACCCCATCCGGATTCACCCCCGGCTGCTGCAACGGCCCGACGGCTCGCTGTTCTACCCCATCCTGCACGAACAGACCTCCGTGCGCATGGACCTGACCCACAGCGGCTGGTCGGATATTTTCTTTCTGGGGATGGACTACCCCGAGGGCGCACGTGTCATCAACATCTCCATCGACCTGGGCGTGTTTGGCCGCGACAAAGACATCCGGCCACCGCTGCACGGCTACGTGCGGGTCATTTCGGAACCCGTCCTGCGCCTGACGAGCGTCGACCTGAACACAACGAAAGACGTCACCGACCTGGCCGATCTGTTCAACTTCGGCAACGATTACCTGAGTCTCGTAAAAGCGGGCGTGATCGCATCGGGCCTCATTCCCCCCTCGTTTGAAGGCACTAATCAGTCGCTGGCCGAGATTCTGGCCCGGATTGTGGCGCCCGGCATGGGCATCGAGCTGGTCACGAAAGTGAACGACATCCCCAAAGGCTCGCGTTTTGCCGTGTCGACCAACCTGCTGGGCTGCATTATCAGCCTGCTCATGCGCGCGACGGGCCAAACCCGCAACCTCGAAGGCGGCCTCGACGAAAACGAACGGCGGCTGGTGGCGTCGCGGGCCATTCTGGGCGAATGGATCGGCGGCTCGGGCGGCGGCTGGCAGGATTCGGGCGGCGTGTGGCCCGGCATCAAAGCCATTCAGGGTACGTTTGCGCAGGAAGGCGATCCCGAATACGGCATCAGCCGGGGTACGTTGCTGCCCCGCCACCGCGTACTCGAGGGCGAGGCTATTCACCCCGACATTCAGGAAAAAATCATGAACTCGCTGGTGCTGATGCACGGCGGCATGGCCTCGAACGTGGGGCCGATTCTGGAAATGGTCACCGAAAAGTACCTGCTCCGGGGCGAGAAAGAATGGGCCGCCCGCCAGCAGACCAACCAGATCTTCGACAACATTCTGGGCGCCATCCGGGAGGGCGACGTCAAAAAGCTGGGGGCCAACACCGCCCGCAACTGGGAGGGGCCAATCAAGACGATCATCCCCTGGGCGTCGACCTACTTCACCGAACAAATCATTGCCAAAGCCAAAAAACAGTTCGGCGACGACTATTATGGCTTCCTGATGCTCGGCGGTATGTCGGGCGGGGGTATGGGTATGTTCGTGAATCCGGCGCAGTACGAGGACTACAAACTACAGGTGCTGGACCTGTTGCGAACGACGAAAAACGAACTGTCTGACTCGCTGCCGTTTGCGATGGAGCCGGTGGTATATAACTGGAGCATCAACCCACGCGGCTCGTGGGCCTCGCTGCACGAAGGCAACGACGCGCTGATGCCCGAGTCGTACTACGGCATTCACGTGTCGGAACTGGTGCGGAAAGATCCCGCGTCGATTCCCTACGGACGCCGGGCCGAAATCGACTTTTTCACCACCCACTGCGAACAGAATAACCAGGCGTACCCGCTGCTGCGCACGGTGGTCAGCAACCTTTTCAAGGTATCGGACCCCACTTCGGGCGGCAACCGCAGCGCCGAAAACGACAAAGCCGATCGCATCAAGAAAGACAACGGGTTCGACTTCATTCAGCACGAAGAGATTCGCGAAGAACTGCAAAAAGGCCGCATCGGCCTGTCGCGCAACCGGCTGCCCGTCGACACCAGCATCGACGACGTGCAGCCGGGCGATGCCGTACAACTCGATGGGGTAATGGCCTCGGCGCATCGGGGCGAAGCCGCCATTCGGGCCGGGAAAGTGGGCGTGCTGAGTCTGGGCGCGGGCATCGGCAGCCGCTGGACCAAAGGCGCGGGCGTGATCAAGACCATCAACCCGTTTGTCGAGATCGAGGGCACGCACCGGAGTTTTCTGGAAATTCACCTCGCCAAAACCCGCAAGCTGGCCGAGCAGTATGGCACCCCGATCCCGCACGTGGTGGCTACCAGTTACATGACCCACGAGCCCATCCGCAAGAAGCTGGCACTGACGGGCAACTTCGGCTACGCGGGACCAACGTACCTGTCGCCGGGGCGGTCGATCGGGCAGCGGTTTGTGCCAATGGAGCGCGACCTGCGCTTTCTGTGGGAAGAAATGCCGCAGGAGCTACTCGACGAAAACAAGCAGAAAGTGCGCGACGCCGGGCGGCAGGCCCTGATCGCGTGGGCCAAGTCGAAAGGCGAAGGCACCGACTACGTCGACAACATCGCGGCGCAGCGGTTTTCGCCCCTTGGCCACTGGTACGAAGTCTCGAACCTGCTGCGTAACGGCACGCTGGCGAAGCTGCTGGCCGAGCATCCGTCGGTGGAAACGCTCATGCTCCACAACATCGATACGCTCGGTGCCGACGTAGACCCCGCCGCGCTGGGCTACCACCTCGAATCGGGCAATGTGCTGACGTTTGAGGTCGTGCCCCGCCGCATCGAGGACCGTGGGGGTGGACTGGCGCGCGTCAACGGGCACGTCCGGCTGCTGGAAGGCCTGGCGCAGCCCCGCGAGGAAGACGAGCTGAACCTGAGCTACTACAACTCCAACACCACCTGGATTCAGGTCGACCCGCTGCTGCAACTCTTCGGCCTCACCCGCGCCGACCTGCAACGGGGCGACGAGGCGCAACTGGCCAAAGCCGTGCGGAGCGTCGCCCACCGGATTCCAAGCTACGTGACCATCAAAGACGTGAAGTACCGCTGGGGCCACGGACAGGAAGACATTTATCCCGTGGCGCAGATCGAAAAACTCTGGAGCGACATGTCGGCCCTGACCGACCTACCCTGTGGCTACCTGGTGGTGCCCCGCCTGCGCGGTCAGCAGCTCAAAGACCCCGCCCAACTCGACGCCTGGGTCACCGACGGCAGCAAAGACTACGTAGCGGGCCTGTGTTCATTTCCGAGTTGAGATAACCTTTATTGATCCGTGAATTAGTCCGAAAAGCCTTTCCACTTGTATCAGGTCGTTATGGTCGAGCGTAGCACTTACTACGCTGGCTGACTTTACAGATTCGCTCACGGAGAATAACTTACACGCATCTAATGTTCCTACCGGCAAGATTTTGTACAGAAAAATGGGAGCGGGGTTCTTTTAGTAACGGTTTGCAGCTTGGCGAAGTGGCGGAAATCGAAGTACAAATGGTCAGTTTTGCACAAAAGTTCAATCGAAGAACTAATGTTGAATTAAACACTAAAACCGCCATTTTGCCAAACTGCTGTTATGTGTAGGCCATCTATGCTAATAATGTTTGGAATTTTACATCCTTTAAATATTCACTTGTTTCAATGATTTTATTAGGATCGAGTCTGTGAACTGTTTGGACTTCATTTTTCACCTTTCCCATTAGTTCTTTTCCTGGACACAATTCGTTCTTGAATTGATTGTACCATCCTTCAACCATTTTGTCAATTATCGCAATATCTTGCTTACCTTCTTTATTGAGAGACAAATCTTTTCTTTCTCTTAATATAAAATTGCTTAGCTTTCTTTTCGTTTCTTCGGCTAATGAATCGACAGAATTCTCGTATAGCGTTGAACAAACATCTATGTCAAGCCCATAAACTTTTGAAATGTGTTGTGGCTGACAAAAATATGATTCTACTTCTTGGAACTTAGTTACAAAAAGTAACAGTTCACGTTTCTCGCAATCATCTTCCAATTTAATCAAATCTCGATCACCTTCTACCTTTTGA
Source organism: Fibrella musci (assembly GCF_041321105.1). Classification (NCBI taxonomy): domain Bacteria; kingdom Pseudomonadati; phylum Bacteroidota; class Cytophagia; order Cytophagales; family Spirosomataceae; genus Fibrella; species Fibrella musci. Next base: position 291,094 of record NZ_JBGGWD010000003.1, read on the forward strand.
TCTCTGTCGATATGAACAATAACTTTTACACCGGGAATTTGCTTTCTAACAAATCCTTCAAGAATTTTTGCAAAATCTACCTTTGTACATCCTTCATATGAATGAAGCACAAACTCGTCTTCAGACAACCCATTAGCGATAAGGAAATTCTTTAAAAAACTTTTTTTCTCAGATATATTATCCACTTTATCTTCAGTAACAACAATATATTTAAGATTTTTCTTTGAGAATAAATAGTCAGCATCAGCAGCACCAATATCTAATAATATTTTACTTCCTTGAATATTGGGGAAAGACCTTCCATTTTGAAAATGAACAACATTAGCAATATTCTCTAATGTCTCAAGAATATATCTTGAGTGCGTTGAAAATACGACCTTCAAATGCTCGTTATCATTTGTCCTACGAAGTAATTCATTAGCGAGATGCTTCTGCTTGGTCGGATGCAAATGGGAATCCGGCTCATCTAAAAGAATAATTCTCGGATTGAAATATTCAATATATGAAAATATCTGAATTGTTTGAAGAAGTCCAGTACCAATGGAATCAAGAGGAAGTTCAATGCCTTCATTACTTACAGACACATCAATAAATTCTGAAACCCTATCTCTGAATTCAACCTTTATTGTTATGTCAGAATAAATTTGATTTACTGAATATATAAATGCATTCCATTTGGAATCACTTTTCGAAATGTCCAGTAAAATGTTTCTCAGATAATTATTACTGTCTCCTCGAGTCGCAGATTTTTTTATTGCTATTGGTACTTCAAATTTCTCTTGAATTGGAATTCCAGCAATTCCAGGCACATAAACACAAAATGGGTTGTCAATGTCGTTTATCTTTTGACCAAAATTCTTACCAGTTACTACAGTGGCAAAACCTCCGTTTTTTCCTCTTGAGACATTTATTGCCGTCTGATCTCCGTCATTGAAGCTAAAATTCATAGATACTCTATCTGACCTTCTTCTAGAAGTTACAAGCCTTTTGCCGTGGTATAGATTCTCTATATGTCGCGTTGGGGTATAAAGAAAGTCTGTTGAATCCAAATTAAGTGTTTGTGAGTCGTTTTGGATTCTCCAAGGAACACTTTTTAATCTAAGAGTCTGAGCACTTGAAATTGCAAATTGAATACCTTGTATAAAACTACTTTTCCCAGAATTATTAGTTCCAATAAAAATATTTAATGCTTGTAGTTCAACTTCTACGGAGTCAATCTTCTTAAACTTATCAATTTTTATTTTCATTTTCTTCCGGTTGTTCTTGGCTTACACATAACTCTTAAATAGACGCAATAAATACGCGTCTATCCACCTTATTCTTCCTGTACTTACGCACCTAGCATCTGTTCCGCTTCTGAAAACCAGACTTGGGTTGATTCTACTCTCGGCCCACAGAAGGTATCAAACACGGTGCTTGTCGCTACTATTGAATGTCGCTATCTATGCGTAGGGGTGTATTATTTGCCACTCGAATCAACGAAAAATACAAATATCAGGAGCCAATCCCATTTTTTCTGGCAGCTGTTGACCTTAATTTTGTTGGACCGAGTACTCAAAAGATGTCAATCTCAGTAAATCTTGCATTCAGGCTAACTAGCACTCAATCAACCTCTTGCCCCCATCCCATGCGTTTTCTGTTCGCTCTGTCTATTAGCATTTTGCTTACCCACTTAGCCGTGGCTCAAACGGCTCAGAAGCCGCCGCTGCGCGTGAGTCGGTTGAGCGATCGGGTGTTTGTGCATACGACCTACGGGATGTATCAGGGCGAGCCAGTGCCGTCCAACGGGTTGATTGTCCGCACCGACGACGGCGTGGTGCTGCTGGACACGGGCTGGGATACCGAGGGCAACACCGATAACACCCAACAACTACTCCGCTGGGTGGCCGACAGCCTGCGGCTACCCGTCCGGCTCTGCATCGTCACGCACTCTCACGATGATAAAGTGGGCGGCATCGTCGCGTTGCAAAAGGCGGGTATCCGGGTCGTGAGCACGCCGCTGACCGCGCAGAAAACCGTGAAACAGGGCTATCCCTCGCCCGAGGGCATCCTGCCCGCCGACACTACCTTCACGATCGGCAACGTACCCATCCGCACCTATTTTCCGGGTGAAGGCCATACGGTCGACAACATCGTGGTCTGGTTACCGGGCGAGCGCATTCTGCACGGCGGCTGCTTCGTGAAGAGCGTGGCGGCGTTCGGGATGGGGTACGTCGGCGAGTCGAACCTGACCGCCTGGAGTGGCTCGATCCGGAACGTGAAAAAGCGCTTTGGGAAAGCCCGCATCGTCGTGCCCGGCCATGATGACTGGGAAGGGCCGCAGGCACTCGACCACACGTTGCGACTCCTGGAAAAGCACAACGCCAACCGTCACTAACCCGAAACGCCCGCCCCGCCTGAGCGGGATACCCAGCCTATGCCCGCCGATCAACTCATTGGCCTTTACCAGCGCCACGCTCTGGCTTACGACCACGACCGCGACCGGAGTCTGGTCGAGAAAGGCTGGCTTGACCGGTTACTAACGCTACTCCCACCGGGCGCGGCCGTACTCGATCTGGGTTGCGGCATGGGCGAACCCATCGCCAGTTACCTCATTGAGCAGGGCTGCGCCCTCACGGGTGTCGACGCCGCCCCGCTTTCCATCGAACTCTGCCAACGCCGCTTCCCCGACCACACGTGGCTGGTGGGCGACATGCGCACGGTGGAGCTACCACGTACCTACGACGCCATTCTGGCCTGGAATAGCTTCTTTCACCTCCCCCACGCCGATCAGCGGCACATGATGGGCGTGTTCCGGCGCTACGCCGCCCCCAACGCCTGCCTCCTTTTTACTAGTGGTTCCGTTCACGGTGAGGCCATTGGCGCTTATCAGGGCGAACCGCTCTACCACGCCAGCCTCGACACCGCCGAGTATCAGGCATTATTCGACGAACAGGGCTTCACGGTCGTAGCCCATGTCGTCAGCGACCCCACCTGCGGCAACCTTACCATCTGGCTCTGCCAACGCCGCTAGATTTCCCGTTCCTTAATGCCGGGTAACGTACCTGAGACGGAAAAGTAGCTGCGTCAGGTACGTTGCCCTGTGGCTGACGCAGACAACGTACCTGACGCTTGGCTGGGCGCCCCCGGCCCTTCCACCCTGGTACAGGCGCAAAACGGGCTAATCACATTTGCATCATTGTTGCATTTATTTTAGCCACCCCGTCGAGCGAGGCAATCTTTGCCTTTTATTTGCAACATTGTTGCATTTATAAGCATCCGTATGCCTTACACGCTCCCTGCCCGCAATCGAGCGGATTATCTCGGTATCACCGGCTCCGTGCTTTGTCTCGTCCACTGCCTCGTCACGCCCGTTCTGGTCATGACATCCACCCTGCTCAGCCACGATTCGCTGCGGATTGGGTTTCTGAGCCTGGATTACATCTTCATCGCCATCAACATCGCGGCCGTCTGGTCGGCGTCGCGGCACACGTCGCGGGCCATTAACCGAGCCTTGTGGGGCTTTTTAACTCTGTTTATGGCGGGTATACTCCTCGAATCGGCGCACGAATCAGCGGCCTGGCTGGCCTACGCGGCCTCACTGGGTCTGGCCGGTACGCACGTTGCCAACATTCGCCATTGCCGGAAAAATCACGCTCATTAAACAGCACCACGTACCCATGAACACCACTCGCCAATTACCCGTAACCGTGCTCAGCGGCTTTCTGGGCGCGGGCAAAACCACCCTGCTCAACCATGTGCTGCACAACAAACAGGGACTTAAAGTCGCCGTGATCGTCAACGACATGAGCGAGGTGAACGTCGACGCGCAACTGGTCAAAGACCAGAATACGCTGTCGCGGACAGAAGAGAAGCTCGTCGAAATGAGCAATGGCTGCATCTGCTGCCCCCTGCGCGAAGACCTGATGCTGGAAGTGGAAAAACTCGCCCGCGAAAATCGCTTCGACTACCTGCTCATCGAATCGTCGGGCATCTCGGAGCCGCTGCCGGTTGCGCAGACATTCACTTTTCGGTCCGACGATTCGGCGGATGACGATACCAGTATCGACCTCTCACGCTTCGCCCGGCTCGACACGCTGGTGACGGTGGTGGATGCCTACAACTTCCCCCGCGATTTCGGGTCGGTCGATACCGTGCATCAGCGCGACCTCAACAGCGACCCAGCCGATACGCGCACGATCGTGAACCTGCTCACCGATCAGATCGAGTTTGCCAACGTCATCATCCTGAACAAAACCGACCTGCTGCCCCGCCACCGCGTGGGCGAACTGAAAGCCATTCTGCACAAGCTCAACCCCAAAGCCCGGCTCATCGAATCGCAGTTTTCGAAGGTCGATCCGGCGCAGATTCTGAACACCCATCTGTTTGACTTCGACGAGGCCTCGCAGTCGGCGGGCTGGATTCAGGAGCTTCAAAATCACAATAATGGCGTTGGGCACACGCCCGAAACCGAGGAATACGGCATCGCATCCTTTGTTTTTCGGGCGCGCCGACCGTTTCACCCGGCCCGGTTCTGGACGTACCTGAGCGAACACTTCCCAGCCGGTATTCTTCGCAGCAAAGGGTTGTTCTGGCTAGCCTCGCGGCCGGACGATGCGCTGAACTTCAGTCAGACCGGGGGCAGCCTGCGGGCCGAACGGGCCGGGGTGTGGTGGGCATCCATGCCCTTCAGCCAACGGAGCCGGTATGCCGCTTTTCTGGACAACCAATCGCAGATCGAAGCCCGCTGGCACAAACGGTTCGGTGACCGGCAAAATGAGCTGGTCATTATCGGGCAGGACCTCAATCAGGAACAGATCACCGTCGAGCTGGAAGAATGCCTGTGTACGGAACTGGAACTAAAGCATATGGAAAACAGGGGTGCTTTTCAGGACCCCTTCCCGGTCTGGGAATAACCAATTATTCGGATGACAAATCAACAGCCCTACGATGCGCTGATTATTGGCGGCAGCTACGCCGGACTAAGCGCCGCCCTGGTGCTGGGCCGCGCGCTGCGCCGCGTGCGGGTCATCGACGCGGGGGAGCCGTGCAACCGGCAAACACCCCATTCGCACAGTTTTCTGACCCGCGACGGCGAAACTCCGGCCCGGCTGTCGGCCATCGCCCGCGAGCAGGTGAGCCACTACCCGACCGTCGAGGTACGTTTCGGAACGGTCATCAGGGCCGAGCCAACGGCAGACGGGTTCCGAGTAACGACGGCGACGGGTGAGTCGGCCTCGGGCCGAAAACTGCTGCTGGCAACAGGCGTTGTCGATACGATGCCCGACCTGCCGGGCTTTGCCGACTGCTGGGGCCGGTCGGTGCTGCATTGCCCCTACTGCCACGGCTACGAGGTGCATGGCCAACCGCTGGGCATCCTGGCCAACGGCGCAACGGCTTACGAGATGGCCACGCTCATTCAGCAGTGGAGTCGCCACCTCACCCTGTTTACCGACGGCCCCGCCACGCTCGACGCCGATCAGCGGCAGTTGCTCGACCAGCTTCAGATCCCGATCGTCGAAAAACCCGTGGCGGCCCTCGAGCACGAAGCGGGCCAACTAACGGCCCTGCGGTTCACCGACGGCTCGCTGGCGCAGCCCAACGCACTCTTTGCTCGCGTTCCTTTCCGGCAATCCTCCGACCTGGCTACGCAGCTGGGCTGTCGCCTGACGGAAAGCGGCCTGCTCGACGTAAGCGAGTTTGGCGAAACCAACGTACCCGGCGTATTCGCGGTGGGCGATGCCACGACGCCCTTCCGGCAGGTGGCGATTGCCGTGGCTAACGGCGTCAAAGCGGCTGCCTGGATCAACCGGGAGTTGACAAGCGAAGCGCTCGGACTGACGGCCTGAGCGTCGACGGGCAAACCCATCCGACGAAATAGGGTTACTCCAGTAGGTAGTCGCCTGAACCCATGCAACAGCAACGTACCCAGCAAACCATCGACGTGTCGGCCCGTGACTTTGCCGAACGCGTCGGGCAGCTTAGCGCCACTCAATCGCCAACCGGGTCGGTGTATTCGCGGTTGGCGCTCATTCATCAGGTTGCCAAAGCCTATGCCGCCGAAGCCGTGGAGGCGGCTGGGTACGTTCCGGTTGACCTCGATATCGACGAACTGACCGATCCGCCACTTTACGAAGGCGCTGTCGATGCCGACGACCGGGTGGTGATTCAGTTCAGTTACGAGCCGGTTAAAACGACTCACCCGTGAAGATGTAAAAACCCAGCCCTTCGCGGGTCACGCCCACGTCGGCCCGCAGGTACACGTCTTTCTTCTTGAAGAACAGGTAGCGAACCCCGGCCCCACCGGTGGGGAACAGTTTGTCGAGGCGCAGGTCGCGCGGGGAGGGCGCTACGGTACCCACCGCCGCGAAAACAGCCGCCCCAAACCGACGGCTGAACGGCAAGGGCAGCCAACGGTATTCAACCTGGGTGGCGGTGTAGAATTTGTCGCGGTACCGGCCCGCGTAATACCCGCGCATGATGATTTCGTTGCCCAGCAGCGCCAGTTGGTTAAAGGGTACGTTGCCGTTGGTCAGGACGCCATACGCCTGCCAGGCCAGCACCTGCCCCGGTCGCGTAGTCCGATACAGCCGGACGTCGGCCAGCATGTTGTTGAAGGAAAACGTGCTGCCCCGCGCCCGGTTGTAGTTGAGGTAAGCCAGTTCGGCAAACATTCCCCGCCGCGCATTGAGCACGTTGGGCCGGGTGTCGTAGATAAGTCCGCCGCCAAACCCGATATTGGCCGACCCCTCGCCCCCGACCAGTGGTGGGTACGTAAACTGATCGGGCTGCTCCACGGCCACGCGGCTCAGCCGCTGAAAATCGACCTCGATACCGCCAAACAGGTTGGGTGCCAGCTTTCGCATGGCCCGTTCGCGCAGTTGAATCGAGAGCGCATCGATCGTAGCCGGGTGGTCGGGTTTGGTATCAGGACCAATGCCGTAGTATAGCAGCGGAAAGCGTTGCAGCCGACCCCGCCCCAGAAACAGCCAGCGGTCCCGATCACCGTAGATGGTGTGTTCGAGATTCAGGCCGTATTGCCCACGGATGGTCAAGAAACCAAACGCCTGCAATTCACTCAGTCGATTGCGCTTTACATCGTTGCGGGCGTGGTACAGGTACAACGACGACACGCCGAGTTCGAGGCTGGTCTCGGGGGCATAGCTAATGGTCGGGTAAAACGTAAACTTCGGCTGGTTGGCGGGTGTCGTGTCGTTGAGAACGCGTTCGATCACGCGCCGCGCCCAGCTCTGCGCCACAGTCGGCGTGGGTAGCCCTGGCAGCAGCAGGCCCATACAGCGCAACAGACAGATTAGATACGGATAAAGCGATCGGCTCATAGGACCATAACCATCAACGCCCGCTGATGGCCGCAGAATCCAGCTAAATGAACACGGTACACGCCTTTTGGTGGGTACTGTACGGGTATCAACGCCCCGGACGGTACTTTACTAAAGGTCACCCGCCATCTATACGGATCAACCCACCAGACGCCCCGCATGCACCTTGTTCTGGCTCGATGGTACGGGACGCCTCACTTGCTATGAAAGCTTTTAGTTCTCTCCTGTTCGCCACCTCGCTCGGCTTATCGGTTTGTCTGGCTCAGCAACCCGACAAAACGCTGTGGTATCAGCAGCCCGCGCAGTATTTTGAAGAAACCCTCGTGCTGGGCAACGGCACCCAGGGCGCGTCGGTCTTCGGCGGTGTCCGGTCCGATAAAATCTACCTCAACGACGCCACGCTGTGGTCGGGCGGGCCGGTCGATCCCAACATGAACCCGGAGGCGTACAAAAACGTACCCGCCATTCGGGAAGCGCTGCAAAACGAAAACTACCAACTGGCCGATCAGCTCCAGAAAAAGCTACAGGGCAAATTCTCGGAGTCGTATGCGCCGCTGGGTACGTTGTTTATCGATACCGATGCCCCCACCGACCCCCCCAACTACTACCGGCAGCTCAACCTGGCCGACGCCACTTCGCAGGTACGTTACACGGTCAACGGCGTTACCTACACCCGCGACTACCTGATCTCGAAACCCGATCAGATCATGGTGGTCCGGCTCAAAAGCAGCCGAAAAGGCGCGCTGGGCTTTACGGTACGCTTCAACAGTCAGCTACGAAACCAGGTGAGCGCCACCGGCAACGTGCTGAAAGCGACGGGCTATGCGCCCCTGAAGGCCGAACCCAACTACCGGGGCAATATCCCCAACGCCATTGTGTTTGACCCCGCTAAAGGCACGCGTTTTACCACGCTGATGGGCATCAAAACACAGGACGGCGGCACCGTTGCCACCACCGACACGTCGCTGACGCTGAAAGGCGGCACCGAAGCACTGCTGTTTGTGTCGATCGCCACCAGCTTCAACGGGTTCGATAAAGACCCGGCCACCAACGGCCTGCCCCACGAAGCCATCGCCACCGAGCGCCTTAGCCGGGCCATGAGCAAATCGTATGCGCAACTGCTGGCCGCCCACGTGAGCGACTACCAGCGGCTGTTCAACCGGGTGAGCCTGCGCCTGACGTCGGCCGAAAAAATTCCCAACCTGCCCACCGATCAACGGTTGCAGCGCTACGCCGAGGGTAAGCCCGATACCGATCTGGAACAGTTGTATTTCAACTTCGGGCGGTATCTGCTCATCAGCAGTTCGCGCACGCCGGGCGTACCAGCCAACCTGCAAGGTATCTGGAACCCTTACATGCGCCCCCCCTGGAGCAGCAATTACACCACCAACATCAACCTTCAGGAGAATTACTGGCCCGCCGAAACCGCCAACCTCCCCGAAATGCACGAGCCAATGCTGTCGTTCATTGGCAATCTGGCCAAAACGGGGGCCGTCACGGCGCGTACGTTCTACGGAGCGAACGGCTGGACCGTCGCGCACAACTCCGACATCTGGGCCATGACCAACCCCGTGGGCGACTTCGGGCAGGGCGACCCCGTTTGGGCCAACTGGAACATGGGCGGGGCCTGGATCAGCACGCACCTGTGGGAGCATTTCACCTTCGGGCAGGATAAGACGTACCTGCGCGAAACGGCCTACCCGCTGCTAAAAGGAGCCGCCCAATTCTGCCTCGACTGGCTGGTGCGTGACAAAGCCGGGAAACTCGTGACCTCGCCAGGCACGTCGCCCGAGAACCAGTACCTGACGCCCTCGGGCTATAAAGGCGCAACGCTCTTTGGCGGCACGGCCGATCTGGCGATGGTGCGCGAATGCCTGAGCCAGACCCTACAGGCCGCGCAGGTACTGGGCACCGACACCGATTTTCAGGCGACCCTGAAACAGACGCTAGCCGACCTGCATCCCTACCAGATCGGCAAGGCGGGCAACCTCCAGGAATGGTATTACGACTGGGCCGACGTCGACCCCAAGCACCGGCATCAGTCGCATCTGTTCGGATTGTATCCCGGCCACCAGATTCGGCCCGACCGCACGCCCGAACTGGCGCAGGCCTGCCGCAAAACACTGGAAATCAAAGGCGACGAAACGACGGGCTGGTCGAAAGGCTGGCGCATCAACCTGTGGGCGCGCCTTTGGGACGGTAACCACGCCTACAAAATGTACCGTGAACTGCTCCATTTTGTGTTGCCAGATGGCGTCAAAACCGAATACGCCCGGGGTGGTGGTACGTACCCGAACCTGTTCGACGCCCACCCGCCCTTCCAGATCGACGGTAACTTTGGCGGAACCGCTGCCGTCGCCGAGATGCTGCTGCAATCGTCCGACAATGAAATCCGGCTATTACCCGCTCTGCCCGACGCCTGGCCGGCGGGTAGCATATCGGGGCTGCGGGCGCGGGGTGGCTTCGAGTTGAGCCTCGACTGGCAGAAAGGTCGGCCGGTAAAAGCGACGATTTTTTCGAAAACGGGCGGCCAAACGACCCTTGTGGGCGGCGGCAAAACCCAGCCAATCAACCTGGAACCGGGACAAAGGATAATAATTACCTGGTAAAGCCTTTGTTGAAATGGGTGGTAGCTGCCACCTATACCTGTACCTGAAAACGTCTTCTTCATGCGCTCAACCTTCTCCGTTGGCCTGCTTGCCGCTGCCCTGTCGCTTACGACCGGCGTTGCCCAGGACCTGCGCCCGCCTGCATACCCGCTTATTACCCACGACCCCTATTTCAGTATCTGGAGCACGACCGATAAGCTGACCGACAGCCCCACCCGCCACTGGACCGGCAAACCGCAGTCGCTCGAAGGCATTGTTCGAGTCGATGGCAAGGTCTATCAGTTTCTGGGCGCGGTCCCGACTGTCTACAACGCCCTGCTGCCCACCGGTGAAGCCAAACCCTACACGGCGCAGTATACGCTCACCGACCCCGGCGCAGGCTGGGAAAAACTGGACTACGCGGCAACCGGCTGGAAAACTGGGCCCGGTCCCTTCGGCGACACGCCCGAATCGCGCACGCCCTGGCTCAGCAGCCGTACTGACAAGAACGGGATTCATATCCGCCGCGAGTTTACCTACGACGGCAACGTCGATCCCGCCAAACTGCTGCTGGCCATTAGCCACGACGACGATGTGGAGGTGTATCTGAACGGAACACTGCTACTCAACAAAACCTGCTGCGCGGGTGAATACCTCTACCTGCCCCTGTCGGCAGCGGGCCAGAAAGCCCTGCGCAAAGGCCGCAACGTGCTGGCGGTGCATTGCGTGAGCCCGGTGGGCGCGTCCTTCATCGACGTAGGGCTGGTGAGCCCGGCCACCACGGCCACCCTGCCAGTTGCCACCCAAACCGAAGCCCGCGTAGCCGCCACCCAAACCGACTACACCTTTACGGCCGGCCCTGTCGATCTGCACGTCAATTTTCTGTCGCCGCTGCTGCTCGACGAGTTGGAAGTGGTGGCTCGCCCCGTCAGCTACGTGACGTTCGAGGCCCGCTCCCGCGACAACAAGCCCCACTCGGTGCAGGTGTATTTTGGCGAGTCGGCCACCGTCGCGACCAACACGCCGGGGCAGGATGTGGTCACCAAAGCCGGGCAGGGCTCCGGCCTGACGTTTGCCGCCGTAGGCACTAAAGCGCAGCCGGTGTTGGGTAAGAAAGGCGACAACGTTCGCATCGACTGGGGCTACGCCTACCTCGCCGTTCCTCAGGGGGCTGATGGCCGCGTGGTCACCGGTACGCCGGGTGCCCTCAAGCAGGCCTTCGCCACCAAAGGCCAACTACCTGCAACCAAAAGCGCGGCCGACGTGGCCAGCAACGTCACGCTGGCGACGGTGCTCAATCTGGGCAATGTGTCGAAAGCGGGCGCGGCCAAACACTTGCTGCTGGGGTACGACGACGTGTATTCGGTGCAGTATTTCGGGCAAAATCTGCGGGGCTGGTGGCACCGTGACCCGAACATGACGATGGAGAACACGTTGCAGGCCGCCGAAACCGACTACGCCCGCCTGCGCCAGAAAAGCACCGATTTCGATAAGCAGCTCTATGCCGATGCCCGCAAGGCCGGTGGCAAAGAATACGCCGACCTCTGCCAGCTGGCCTATCGGCAGGCGATTGCCGCACACAAAATCGTGGCGGGGCCGAAAGGCGATGTGTTCTTTCTGTCGAAAGAGAATTTCTCCAACGGCTCCATCGGTACCGTCGACGTCACGTACCCATCGGCCCCCATGTTCCTGTTGTACAATAACGAGCTGGCCAAAGGGCTGCTGCGATTCATTTTCGATTACAGCGAATCAGGCCGGTGGAAGAAAGATTTCCCGGCGCATGACATCGGCACGTACCCACTCGCCAACGGGCAAACCTACGGCGAAGACATGCCGGTGGAAGAAGCCGGTAACATGATCATCCTGACCGCCGCCGCCGTGAAAATGGACGGCAACGCCAACTTCGCCCGCGAACACTGGCCCACCCTCACCAAATGGGTTGGCTTCCTCAAGCGCGACGGCTTCGACCCCGGCAACCAGCTTTGCACCGATGACTTTGCCGGTCACCTCGCCCGCAATGCCAACCTGTCGGCCAAAGCCATCGTCGGGATTGCGTGCTACGGGCAGATGGCCGCGCAACTTGGTGACCAGAAAACCGCCGATGAACACCTGACGCTCGCCCGCGATCTGGCCAAACGCTGGATGACGATGGATAAACTCGACGACGGACCGCACTACGCGCTAACGTTCGACAAGACGCCCGGCAGCTGGAGCCAGAAATACAACATCGTGTGGGACAAGCTATTGGGTCTCGACGTGTTTCCGAAGGAAGTGGTGCGCGACGAAATGGATTTTTACCTGAAAAAGCAGCAGCCCTATGGCCTGCCGCTCGACAGCCGCAAGACCTACACCAAGTCAGACTGGATTATCTGGACAGCCACCATGGCCGACTCGGACCGGGATTTCCGGGCGCTGGTTGAGCCAATCTGGAAGTATGCCAACGAGACCCCCACGCGAGTACCACTGTCCGACTGGCACGAAACAACCGATGCCAAACAGGTCGGTTTCCAGGCCCGCTCGGTAGTGGGTGGTTATTTCATCAAACTGCTGGACGAGCACCTGAAGCAGATGAATAAGTAGCCTATATAAAAACCTATAAGGTCTCGAAGACCTTATAGGTTTGACTTGATGTGTTGAAAGGAACTGGCCGGGCCATTTGCTGTTTTATAAACAGACCTGTCAAGTAACCGCATGGAATTAGGCATCAGTAGTTTCGGAGAAGTGCAGCCCGACGGTGTCGCCGGGAAAGCCATCAACGCGCATCGTCGGATGCAGGAGTTGCTGGAAGAAATCAAACTGGCCGATGAAGTCGGGTTGGATGTGTTTGCACTAGGCGAACACCACCGGCCCGACTTTGTCATTTCGGCCCCGGAAGTGGTTTTGGCAGCAGCCGCCACCCAAACCCGGACGATCCGGCTGTCGAGCGCCGTGACGGTGCTCAGCTCGGCCGATCCGGTGCGGGTGTTTCAGAATTTCGCCTCGCTCGATCTGATTTCCAGCGGCCGGGCCGAAATTATGGCGGGGCGCGGGTCGTTCATCGAGTCGTTTCCCCTGTTTGGCTACGACCTGAACGACTACGACGAGTTGTTTACCGAAAAGCTGGAGTTGCTGCTGGCTATCAACCAAAACGAAATCGTCGACTGGCAAGGGAAACTACGCCCTTCCATCGACCACCGGGGCGTCTATCCGCGTCCGCTGCAACCGATGTTGCCGATTTGGCTCGCCGTTGGTGGCACACCGGCCTCGGCCGTGCGGGCGGGTACGTTGAACCTGCCCATGACGCTGGCCATTCTGGGGGGTACGCCCGATCGGTTTGTGCCGTTTGTGAAGCTATTCCGGCAGGCCGCCGAGCAAGCCGGGCATGATCCCACCCAGCTGCAGCTTGCCATAAACTCCCAGTTTTACGTGGCCGATACCGAGCAGCAGGCCGCCGACGAGTTTTTCCCGCCCTACCAAACGCTGATGAACCGCGTCGGCAAAGAGCGGGGCTGGGCGCCCATCGGCCGGGGCCATTTCGAGCAGATGCGTCAGCATGGCCCGCTGATGGTGGGCAGCCCGCAGCAGATCATCGACAAGATCCTGTATTTTCACGAGCTGTTCGGCAACACGCGCTACATCGCCCAGACCATCAGCGGTTATGGTATTCCGCACGCCAACACGCTACGTGCCATCGAACTGTTCGGTACCAAAGTGGCCCCCGCCGTTCGCAAAGCCCTGAACCAGAAGCCGGTCACAGCCCCAACCCCGTAGAGACGCAATCCCTTGCGTCTCGAACCCGTCACGTCTCAAACCCATCACATCTCAAACCGTCACGTATCCCCCACGTCCCCCCTACTCCCCAATGCGCTACCTTTTCCGCCTAACGTACCTGCTGCCTCTATTCCTCGCTGTCTCTACCCTCAGTTTCGCCGCCAAAGTCGACACGGTGGACACCTACAGCCCGTCGATGAAAAAAACGATCAAGGCCGTCGTGGTGACGCCCGATTCGTACACGACCGGGGCCGAACTGCCGGTGGTGTATCTGCTGCACGGCTATAGCGGCAACTACGGCGACTGGATCAAAAAATCGGCGGCGCTCCCGGCCACTGTCGATGCCCAGAACCTGATTGTCGTCTGTCCCGACGGTAACTACGGCAGCTGGTATTTCGATAGCCCCGCCGATCCAGCGTTTCGGTATGAGACCTACGTAGCCAGTGAACTGGTCGCCTGGGTCGATAGCCATTACAAAACAGTCAAAACCCGGCAGGGGCGCGCCATTACCGGCCTGAGCATGGGTGGGCACGGCGCGCTGTACCTGGCGATGCGGCATCAGGACGTGTTCGGGGCGGCGGGCAGTATGAGTGGCGGGGTCGACATCCGGCCGTTTCCCAACAACTGGGACATTGCCAAACGGCTGGGTACGTATGCGCAGTATCCCGAGCGCTGGGAACAAAACACGGTCATCAACCTGCTGCACCTGCTCACGCCCGGCTCGCTGTCGCTGATTATCGACTGCGGCACCGAAGACTTTTTCTTCCGGGTCAACAACAACCTGCACGACAAGCTGCTGGAACGCAACATCGCCCACGATTACATTACCCGGCCCGGTGGCCATAACTGGCCCTACTGGAACACGGCTGTTACCTACCAGTTGCTATACATGCGGCAGTATTTCGACAAAGCACAGAAGCGCAGTTGAGGCAGCAAAACCTAACTAACAATTTTATCATTAACTAACTAATAAGTAATAATTGACTGTAGTAGTTAGGCGGCACTTAATAATCTTTTTCCAGCTGGCGATTGCATATAAACGTGCGTCTCAATTATTTTTTTAGGCTCAATCAGAAATAAATTAGGGTGTATCAGCACATGATTTATTTCTGATTGAGCCTAAAAATTTATGATTTAAATCAACTAAAAAATCTTCTTTTTTGTAAAATACACAATAAAATATTAAAATAATTACAAATTTTGATATAGTAATTAGTTACTAATATCCTATTACAGAAACAGCTAAGTATATTTTCACAATATTCACATATATTATTGTGAATCAACTTACCTTTGACACATACACTATGTGTACAACATCGCCTAACTACTTATAATCCTCTAAGTATTGGCATCTATTTTGCCCAAAAAATTAAAATTGGTTGCTTACCTGATAGCTAGCAGCTTCTACATCAACAATTAAGAAGATCATAAACGGTATACTATCTACTTGAAACGAGCGGTGTATTTACTCACTCATGGACCATTTATTACAATTTTGGTTTGATACTTCATCGCAAGGTGTTGCTTTCTTAGAACCTATTCGAAATAGCCAGAAAAAAATTATTGATTTTCGTTACAAGCTGGTCAATGCTGCATTTGCTACAATTTGTCAACTAAGCATCGAAGAATTGAATGGCCTACCTGTCAGTAAGCTACTTCAGCGCGGACAGGAAGCTACTTTTTTAGCTCCGCTAGTGGCGGTTCTTCAAACAGGTCAGCCACAGCAGTTGAGTAATCAATATTGGTTGCATGGCGAACCGGTCTGGCACGATGTTACCCTGAGCCGGACGGAGCAACTTGTGATGGTGACCGTTCAGGACGTAAGCGAACAAAAAAAGTCGAAGCATCGTATAGAGCGTCATTTAGCCATAGAATCCACCCTTTCGGCTATTTCCAGCCGCTTCATTACCCTACAGGCCAACGAAGTGGACTGCTGCATTGCCGACGCGTTGGGGCAGGTGAGCAAGCATATCGATGCACAGCGGGCGTCGGTGTTTACCTACAATAGTAATTACGAAGAGGGCCGTTGTATCCATGAATGGTGCGCGCCGGGTATTGTGCCTCGAAAAGAACGCATCCAGACGCGCCCTAAAGAGTGTTTTTCCTGGATGCAGCCCAAGCTGGAAAAAGGCGAAATTATTTGCCTGCGCATCGACGAACTCGGCCCGGACCAACATCGGGAGAGGGCTTTCTTTTCGTTTATCTCGGTCAAGTCGATGGTGGCCGTCCCGCTCGTTCAGCAAGGCCAAACGCAGGGCTTCATCGGTTTTTACACAGTAGATGAACCGTATACCTGGAGCCAGAACGACGTGGCTTTTCTTGCCACCTTCGGCACGCTCGTCGCCAACGTGTTATCCCGGCTGCAACAGGAAGCGGCCATTCGGCGCGTCAGCCAGCGGCTGGAAGGTCTGCACGCCATCGATCATGCCTTGCTCAGTTATCGCATGGCCGATCAGTCGCCGCTCCGGATCGCGATGCAATACCTGTACTTCATGGTACCCTGTGGCCAGATCACGGTCTTTCAACTTGAAACCAGCCAGGACTGGGCCGTCGCCAAATGCCAGGCCATTGATGGTGAGTTAGCGATGGATCCGGATGTGAGGGTAACGGGCCACTATTTTCGTCGGTGGTTTGACCAAAGCCAGCCAGAAACCTTCAGTTATCACCCTGATATACAACCCGACACCGCACTATCTACCGCGGAATCGTCTATCCTTCCGGGTGCTTTTCGATCGCAGCTTATCATTCCCCTATACAGCCAGACCAAATGCATCGGCGCGCTGTGTCTGATGGCGGTCGAAGCGTATTTCTTTTCGGAAGACGATCTTCAGATTGCACAGGAGCTCGCTGGTCCGCTGGCAATCGTGCTTTATCAGCAGCAGCTTGATGAGCAGCTCAGGCTTTACACGGAAGACCTGGAACAACAGGTGGAGGAACGTACCCAGGAAGTTAGGCGGCTCTCCACCCTTCATCAGGCCATTCTACGACACGCGGGACAAGCGATCATTTCGACGGATATCCACGGTGTGATTCAGACGGCTAATCAGGCCAGTGAACACCTGCTGGGCTATCGGGCCGATGAACTGATTGGGCGCATGGTGTACCTCCAGCCCGGGCCGGCAACCAACCCGTTACCGGTTGTGATGTACCGGCTGAATGGCCGGGGGCGCCCCCTGACGGATTTCTTTGCCGAGTCGCTCGCCACGCAGGGGTATTTCTATTGTGAATGCGTCACCCTGACGAAGACTGGGCAACGTACCCCGATCCTGCTGGCCGCCAGCGCCCTTCAGGCCAATGATGGAACAATCATCGGTTACGTGGGGCTGTCTACCGATATATCGGCGCTGAAGACGGCGGAGATCAACCTTCAGCGTAAAAATCAGGAGTTAAATACCTTCTTCCAAGGCGCGCTCGACATGCACTGCATTTCAGACAGCCGGGGCAACATCTCCGACGTCAACCAGGCCTTTCAGGAAACGCTGGGGTACTCAGCTGCCGAGCTGAAATCAATTCCCTTTCTGCAGCTCATCCACCCCGACGAACAGAAGTTTGTATACGCCAATCTGCTGGTTCCGATTCTACAGAAGCCGGTTCGTAACCAGATCAATCGCATGCGCCGTAAAGACGGCCACTACCGGATTATCGAATGGAATGCCATCGGGATCAATCATGTCGTGTATGGGTCGGCCCGCGACATTACCCAGCGGCAGGAGGTCGAAACGCAGCTACGTGGCCTCAACGAACGCCTCAAGCTCGCCACCCAGGCCGCGGGCCAGGGAATCTGGGAAGCCGACGCGCGAACCAACCGGTTGTTCTGGGATGAGCGGGCCTACGAAATCTATGGCATCCCGACGAGCAAAACCACTCTCTACTACGAGGATTATCTACGGCTGATTCATCCCGACGACCTCGCCTCCTTCTGGGAGCAGTACAAGCGTAACATCAAGGGCGATACGATTACCAACGTAGCCCGGATTATCCGGCCCGATGGCGAACTCCGCTATGTCAAAGTCAACGGTAAACTGATCCGAAACAAGCAGGGAGACATCGTGCGCCATATTGGCGTCATCTGGGACGTTACGGAGCAGGTGCAGGCCGAAGAGGCTCTACGCGAAAGTGAACAGCGCTTCCGGGAGATTGCCGAGAATGTGGATGAAATCTTCTGGATCCATTCGGTCGATCCGTTCCAGTTGCTCTACATCAACCCGACCTACGAGCGCGTCTGGCACCGCAGCTGCCAAAGCCTGCACGACGACACGTTCTCCTTTTTGCCAGACATCTACGAGGAAGACATGCCGATTGTCAGCGAAGCCATCACGCAGTATTTGTCGGGCCAGGAGTCGCAGATCCAGTGTCGCCGCAAAAACCTGGATGGTTCGCTGTCGTGGGTGTCGGTCCGCACCTTCATCATTCGCAACGAAGCGGGCAAACCTATCCGGCAGATCGGGATCGCCAACGACATCACCACCCAGAAAGAAAAAGAACTTGTGCTTCAGCAGGCGCTGGTGCATGAACAGGAGCTGAACCACCTCAAGTCGCAGTTCGTCTCCACGGCGTCGCACGAGTTTCGGACGCCCCTGGCTACGATTCAGTCCAGTGTCGATCTGATAAAGCTGTATCTGGACGTACCTGACGCCAGCACGGCGATCCAGAAGCACCTGGGTGTTATCGAAAAAGAAATACTTCAGTTTAGCGGGTTGCTCACCGACATGCTGACAATCAGCCGGATCGAAGCGGGGAAAATACAGTTTAGCCCCAAGCGGCTTGATCCGGTAGCGATTGCTCAGAACGTCATCAGCACCCACTTCAGCCAGCGAAGCGACCACCGTAGCGTTGATTTTATTGTGGAAGGCACGCCACATCCTGTTTTTCTCGACGAAAAGCTGATTAGCCACGTCATCGTCAATGTGCTTTCCAATGCCTTTAAGTTTTCGAAAACCAACCCGACGTTGCGCCTTTCGTTCCAGGACGGCAAGTACCTGATCATCCAGGTCACCGACACCGGCATTGGCATTCCGGCCAACGAGGTGTCGATGCTGTTTCAGGCCTTCTTCCGGGCCAGCAACGCCAATGGGGTATCGGGGACCGGGCTGGGGCTCGTCATCTCGCGGCAGTTTGTGGAACGACACGGCGGCCAGCTGACGATCCAGAGCGAAGAGAAAAAAGGCACCTGTTGCACCATTACCCTACCCGTTGACGCGCCCGAAGGAACGTTCGTTGGCGCGGGCAATGATTCTGTTTCACACCGTACGCTGTCTTAACAGCCACCTAACCAATGGATACGCAGATATTACTGATTGAAGACGATACGCAGATACGTGAAAACATCAAAGAGCTGTTGACCCTGCGCGGGTTCCGGGTAGAGACCGCCAACAACGGCCGGGACGGCATCAGTCAGGCCATGCTGCTGTCGCCCGATCTGATTCTGTGCGACATTATGATGCCAGAAATAAACGGCTACCAGGTGCTCGACGTAATCCGGACCAACCGGGCCTTTGCCACTACGCCGTTTATTTTTCTGACGGCCAAATCCGATCCGACGGACATACGCAGTGGAATGAACCTGGGGGCCGACGATTACCTCACCAAGCCGTTCACCTTTCAAAGTTTGTTGCACACCATCGACAGCCGGCTGAAACGCGAAGAATTACGCAAAAGCGCGCTGAAAACGCAGATGGAGACCTACCGTAATACGCTCACAACGGTTTCGGCTCATGAATACAATACGCCCCTCACCGGCATCATCGGGTTTTCGTCTATCCTGATCAATGATTATCAGCGGTACACCCTCGACGAAGCCGTTTCCATGATGACGATGATCAAACTGAGTGGGCTGCGGCTGAAGCGGTCGCTGGACAACAGTCGCCTGATGAATACCCTGATGAGCCTCGACCCCACCCAAAAAGCCTATACTCATTTTTCAACGGGCAGCACGGTGGTTACCCATCAACTTGTTGAGAGCTATCTACAGGCCGTTCGGCATCGGCTCGACCGGTCGGTGCCTTATGAGTTGGCTATACAAAGTGCCCCCCTGGGCTTATCGGGCGAAAACCTGCGCATCTGCCTGGAAGAACTGATCGACAATGCCATTAAATTCTCCGATCAAACGCAGCCAATACAGATCAGCGGGGCTCCCGACGGCGCGCTCTACCGCTTCACGTTCGTGAATAAGGGCCAGCCGTTTCGGCCGGAGTTCAGTTCGCAAATAGCGCCTTACCAGCAGTTTGAGCGCGGCCAGTATGAGCAGCAGGGCTTTGGTCTGGGCCTGGCGATCGTCAAAAAAATCCTCGAACTCAACCAGGGGCGGCTGGTAATCGACAGTCCGGCCGAAGGCGAGACGGTCGTATCGATCTGGGTAAAGGGCGACGGCGACGAACCGCTATGATGGCTTACCGGCATCAGTGGCGGCTCGTCTGGCCGGGCAGCCCTCAGCGCCCGCCGGCATCGTCGTTCTGCACTTTACGGCTTTGCTTGCCCCCGGCGCTCATCTGGCCAAACCGCCACTCAAAGGCCAGCCGGGCCGAGCGCGTCAGGAATAAAAAGCGGGTGTCCGACTCAAACGTGGGCGCCGACTGGCTGTTGGTCTGCAACACCCCCCGGTTGAATGGGTTGTTGATCCCCAGCGTGAGGCTCGCCTTCTTCTGCATCAGCTCGCGCTTCAGGGCAAACCCATACCAGTAAAAAGCCGTCCCCTGGCCCTGTAGGTTAATCCAGCCCGAGTTAACATTCCCGTTTGCCTGTAAGGTGTAGTTGTTGGGCAGCTTATAGGTGCTGCTCACGTTAAAGTTGCCCACCACGCCGCTGTTCCGCTGGTTCAGGCCGGGGCTGTTGAGATCGACGTACCGCACATCGGCACCGCCGTTCAGCGTCCAGTTTTTATTGGCCTGCCCCGATAGGTTGACGTTCAGCCCGTAGGCTTTACGCTGGGCGATGTTTTGGGGTTTGCTCAGCGATACGCCCGCCTCGTCCACCGTCCGGATAAACTCGATGGCGTTGTTGGTCATGCGCCAGTAAAAGGCCGTGTTGATCGACAGCCCTCCTTTCGTGCTCACGCTGTGCCCCAGTTCGACGGCATGGTTCAGTTCCGGGTTCAGGTAGGGGTTGCCGGTTTGCAGGTTGCGCGGGTCGCTGGCATTCACCCAGGGGTTCAGAAACCAGAGTTGCGGCCGCTGAATCCGTTGCGTGTAGCTGGCCTTGATCGTGTGCAACTTGATGCCCTTCGAGATCGTCACGCTCGGAATTAGGTTCTGGTACTGCGTCGCCAGCGAGGTTTTGGTCGTCAGGAAATTGCCGCTGATCTCGGTGCGTTCAAAGCGGGCACCCAGGTTGAGGTTCCACTTCTGTTTGGTTTCTACCCGAAGCGCCGTGTAGCCCGAATAAATCTGCTGATTATAGTCGAAATCGTTCGACTGGCTCGGGTCGGCCACGAAGGGTTGCTGCCCATCCAGTGACTGCTCCACCCGGTACTCGCTGCCAATGTCGCGCCGGATCGCCTTCAGGCCCACTTCCAGCTTCAATTGAGCCGTATCGCGGTGCATACGTACCCAGAACGGGTGCGTGTAATCGGCCTGAAGCGTGTACTCTTTGTTGCGGCTGTAGTTGGTGCTGCGCTGCCGGTAGCTCAGTTGCTCGACTTCGTTGAGCGTGTAGCGGTCCGTGTCATAAAAGTAGTTGTCGGGCATCCGGCTGAACTGCGTCAGCAGCGTAAACTCTTTCTCCGAAGTCACCCCGGCGGGTTTGCGGAACGTCTTGGTATAGCCCAGATCGAACTGACTGTTGCCATACGGATTGCGGAACCGAATATCGTTGCGGAAGTATTGCAGCGTAATCCCCGCCGGGTCGGTCAGGCGGTTGATCACCGAGCTGTTGTTAGGATACGAACCGCCCCAGGCATTGGCCGCAAAATTGATCCGGCTGGTCGAATCCGGGTCATAATCCAGGCTGAATTCGCCGTAGCCGCCCGTGCCGGTGTTGTCGGCTTTAGTGTCCTGATACAGGTAATTAAGTGGCTGCCCGTTTAGCAACGTCGTGCGCCGTGTCTGGCCTTCGCGGATGTTCCGAAACTGGTAGCCATTGGCCGAGAGCGAGACGCCCAGCTTCTTGGTTTTGAGCGCCAGCTTGGTATTGGTGCTGCGGTTGAAGTTACCTACCGAGGCCATCACCGACCCGTTGAAGCCCTGCAAGGCTTTTTTGGTAATGATGTTGATTACCCCCGCCGCGCCTTCGGCATCGTATTTGGCACCGGGACTGGTGATGACCTCGATCGACTTAATGTTGTCGGCGGGCATTTGTTTCAACGCATCAGCCAGATTACGCGCCATCATCGCCGATGGTTTTCCGTTAATCAGCACCTTGATGTTGCTGTTACCCCGCATCTGAATGTTGCCATCCAGATCGAGGCTAAGCGACGGCACCTTGCGCAGCACGTCGGCCGCCGAACCGCCCACGTTGGAGATGTCTTTCTCGGCATTATACACCAGCTTATCCCCTTTTTCCTCGATGAGCGCCTTCTGCGCCGTCACCGTGACTTCGCCCAGCGTCCGGCTCTCCGACCGCAACGCAATCGCACCGAGTTGCACCACGGGCTCATCGGCCGTCAGGGTAATAGGGTGCGTTTTTGGCCGGTAACCCACCGATGAGAGGGCGAGTGTGTAGCGCCCCAGTGGCAGGTTGGGCAGCCGGAACGTACCTGCGCTGTCGGTGGTGATGCCGGCAATCAGCCGGGCGGCATCGCGCACGGCCACCGTGGCGAACGGAACCGGTTGCGTCGTGGCTGAGTCGATCAGCGACCCAGACAGGCTAACCGTGTGATCGGATTGGGCAACAGCATCCCCAACCCATAGCGCCAGAGCGGCTACAGCTAGAAAAAGTTTCATACGTGGTTGATTGATAGTAAGCGATCCTTACGCTACGCTGTCAGGTGGAACGTCATGTTGTTGTCGATAACCGGTACGCTTTACTGACCATTCATGACTGGTACACGAGGTAGACGAAGCCTAATGCCCAAAACTAAATGCAGCACAGCCGCCCGGGTTGACAATGGGACGAACCAGCCTGAATATGGGGTAAACCGAAAGCCTTCGCCCTACCGGTGCACCTGAGAGGACTGACTTTGTATGGGGAGAGATGCGATATGTGCCCCAGCGTTGCACAACCACGAAAAAAGATCACCTATTTTTCTTTCCGCAGAAAAACGTTGTTGCTGATCGACTCCAGCCGAACCTCCGGCCCACCGCTCAGCAGGGTGCCTTCCAGCAGGTACCCCACGATGGGGTGCTTGGGCCGTTTGCCTTTAAAATCGATAGTCAGGTCGGAATAGGCCTCGCCCGTGATGGTTTTCATCGATACGTTGGCGCCCTTCGATCCCGGCCAGCTCACGTCGACAAACCCGCTGATCGACTTGGCCCATACGGGGCTGATGGCGCCCTGAATGTCGATGTTGCCGTTGATCGTTTCGACACGCAGCGCAGCTTTGCGCGGCAGCGTAATCTCGTAATTGATGGTGCTACAAACCGAATACGTGCTGCCATCCCGATTGGTGCTCCAGTTCGTGCGGTTGCCGGGGCAATCTTCGGCCCGCCCCTGCTTGATGAGTTCCTTGTCGAAATCAGTGTTAAGGCTGACGGCCTGCGCATCGGACCCCGTCTCGACCGTCAGCGCGTCGTTCAGTTTGCCGTTGTTGATCGTTGCCGAAATACGCACCGACGCCTCCGACTTGTCCCAGTAACGTACCTGAATATTATCACCGAACCGTAAGTTCAGGTGCACCGCCTGCCCTGAGGCTACAGGCAACGTTTTGGTAATGATTTTCTGCGCGAAGCCAGGCGTGATCAGCAGCCAGATCAATAAGAAAAGCAGTGAATTTTTCATGACAATCAAACGAAAAGGGTTGAGGAGGAAGCATTATTTCTGTTTACGGATGTAGATATCACTGCTGATGGTTTTCAGCTGAAGGTCAACGCCGCCGCCGTTGGTGGTGCCGTTGATGGAGTGTCCACCACCCATGCGGGTCATGCCGTCTTTTTTGTTCAGGCCCAGGTCGAAATCAGTATACATTTCGCCGGTAATCGAACTGAGTTTGAAATTGGCTTTGGTGGAGGCGGGGAGCGTCACGTCGATGGCCCCGCTGATGGTCGAAATAGCGGTAGGTTTGCTCTGGTTCAGCGTCGAGTACACCACGTTGACCTCTCCGTTTGTGGTGTTGGCCACCACGGGGCCGGTCACGTTCCGCAGGTTGATGTCGCCGTTTTTCGTGCGAATTTCCAGATCACCTTCCACGTTCTGCACCGTGATGTCGCCCTTTTGCCAATTGGTCTGCTCATAGAGGATGGCGACTTTCTGGGGTACCCGAATCGTGTAGGGTATGTCTTTCCGCGTCGCCTTCTCGATCCGCACAACCCCGTTTTCCGACGTCACCGACAGCCCGATTCCGGTATTATCGACGGCCGAATTGTAGAGCGGGCGCAAGCCTTTGGCCCGTTCGGGAGCCGCTTCCATCTTCGCCGACGTCTGCACGATCAGTTCGTTGCCGTTATACCCTTCCACTTTCAGGTTACCGGCATCCATCAGGATCATTACTTTCTGGTCGCCGCTGTTGGCGAGTTTGGTTTTGTACTCCTGCGCATAGAGCGTAGTCAGTTGGGCCAGGCATCCGATGCCCAGCAACAGCATTTTTTTCATGATGTAATTAGTTGATTGTTAATAGTTTACCTCACCCCCTGCCCCTCTCCTTGAAATAAGGAGAGGGGAGACTAAATAGGAAACCTCATCCTTACAAGCTGCCTTGTACACGAGCCAATTTTGGTAAGCCTCCCCTCTCCTTATTTCAAGGAGAGGGGCCGGGGGTGAGGTCACGACGTCGATTTCGTGACTTTGCTTAGGGCACCGATACCCTCTTCGGCTTTGAGGCGGACTACATCCAGCACCTGCTGGTTGCGGGCCAGCCACTGCATTTCGGGAGTTGCTCGTTTTTCTTTGATCGCCACCAGCGCTTCAATCAGCGTCAGTTGCACGTTGGGATCTTTCTGAATCCGGAGCGACTGGATCAACGCCTCCCGGACGCCTTCCTCGCCCTCGAATCGCAGCAGTGCCTGACAAGCCGCCAGCCTGACATTGACGTTGGCGTCGAAGTTGAGCGTGTTGATCAGCAACTGCGTGATCTCGCGGTCGGCCTGCCCAAGTTCTGAACTCTGGTTAACGGCATGAATCCGGTCGCTGGCCGAGGTTTGCGTCATGGCGTCGAAGGCCAGCGCTTTCTTAATCGAATCGGCCTCCGGTTGTTCCGCTTCGGCCAGTTCGGTACCCACCGCGGCGGGTTGCCAGCGGGTATAGTAACGCCCGCCCACAAAGCCCAGCAGCAGCAGCGTTACCCCCGCTGCCAGCCGCAGGCTCCAGCTCGTCAGTTGCCGCATGGGCGTGGTGCGCTGCGGCCCGAGTTTCCGGTCCAGTTGGGCAACTAGGTCAGTCGAGGGTTGCTCGGTCTGCGCCTTGGTCACGTACTGAAACAGGGGCGCATGAGGTAGCAGATGCTCGGGCAGGGGCTGGGTACGTTGGAAAAAATCGCGAAGCTGCCGCTCTTCGTCGAGGGTCGTTTCCCCGGCATAGTAGCGCGTCAGCAGGTCATCAATAGTTGGCTTCATAGTCGTTCAGTTTAACGTACCCGTCGCGCAGCCGTTGCCGGGCCCGCGACAGGGTGACGCGGATGGTGTTGATCGGCAACCCGGTTACTTGCTCGATTTCCTCGAAGGAATATTCCTCCACGTCGCGCAGGTGCAGCACCAGCTTCTGCGTGTCGGGCAGTTGATCGATCAGCCGTCGCAGTTGGGTGGCACTGTCGGCCAGTTCCGTCTGTCGGTGCGGCGACAATTGGTCGGTGGCCACGCTCCCCAAATCGGCATTGTCGACGCCCTTCTGCCGGTCGTGGGCCTTCAATCGGTCCAGACAGAGGTTTTTGGTCATTTGTACGGCCAGGGCTTCCACGCTTTGGTAGGTATCCAGTTGTTGTCGGTTCGACCACAGGCGCAGCAGCACATCCTGCAACGCATCCTCGGCATCTTCGCGGTTGCGCAGAAACATCGTAGCTAGCCGGAAGAGTCGGTTCTGAACGGGTAAGATCCGTTGCTTAAACGCCTGTAGGTCCATCTCACTGGCAAAGACGACCGAACAGGCCAAACATTACAGCATTGCCCAAAATTTTTTGAAACGTACCCGCCCACACGCTATCTACCAGACACGGCTGGGTACGTTGCCAGCAGGCCGTTACCTCTGAAAACAAGGCACCTACAACCCGGCACGAAGGTAGTTTGAAGCATAGCGTTATATTTGAACGGAAATAACGTCAATACCACCTGTCATGCGCCAACTCTGCCTGCTGCTCGCGGCCTCACTGCTGCTGGGCACGACCTACGCCCAGACCCTGACGGTTTCAGGAGCCGTAGCCAAACCGCTGTCGCTGGAACCGGCGGCGATAAAGGCCATGCCGCACACGGAGGTTACGAGCAAAGACCGCGATGGTCAGTTGCACCGCTACTCAGGCGTTCCGCTCATCGACTTGTTGAAGCAGGCCGGGGTGAAAACAGGCAGCGAACTGCGGGGCAAACAGCTACTGAACTACCTGGTGGTCAAGGCGGCGGATGGCTACGAAGTTGTCTTTTCCCTGCCCGAACTCGACCCGGAATTGGCTACGCGCACGATTCTACTAGCCGACAGCGCCGACGGAGCGGCTTTACCAACAGGCACCGGACCGTATCGGATCATTGTGCCCGACGAGAAAAAGCCTACCCGCTGGGTACGTGGCGTGATTTCGCTCGATCTGCGCTCGGCCAACCCCTAACCCGCCATACGCCAATGCTTCACTCGATCGGCCAACGTTTTCTTCTTCTGCTCGTATGCTGGACCGGCAGCTTACAGGCACAACCGTTGCGCGTGGCAGTAGCGGCCAATGCCCAGTTTGTGATGGAAGCGTTGCGGACGGCCTTCCAGCAACAGACCGGCGTTCAGATCGACGCTATTGTGAGTTCGTCGGGTAAGCTCACGACCCAGATTCAGCAGGGCGCTCCCTACGACGTGTTTCTCTCGGCCGACATGACGTACCCACAAGCGCTGTACCAGCAAAAGCTGACTACCGCCGCGCCGACGCCCTACGCTTACGGGTCGCTGGTGCTCTGGACCCTGACCGACTTGCCCCTCTCGGCCGATCTGCGGGTACTGCAAAACCCGGCAGTGCGCCACATCGGCATTGCCAACCCGGCTACGGCCCCCTACGGCGCGGCAGCTATTGCGCTGCTTACGTACCGAAAACGGCTCGGCGCGGTAAAGGCACGGCTGGTTTATGGCGAAAGCATCGCGCAGGTGAATCAGTATATTTTGTCGGGGGCGGTAGAAGTGGGGATTACGGCCAAATCCGTCGTGCTCGACCCGAACCTGAAACAACGCGGACACTGGATCGACCTACCGCCGCCGGGCTACACGCCCATAGCGCAGGGCGTAGTCATCCTGAAACGCAGCACGCAGCCCAAGGTGGCGGCCCAATTCGTTCAATTTTTGCGTAGCCCGGCGGCGCGTCGTATACTGCACCAATATGGGTATCGTACACCCACCGTTTAATGCTTTTCCTCATGCCTATTGACTGGCAACCCATCTGGCTTACGCTCCGGCTGGCGAGCGTCACTACGTTTCTGTTGCTGCTGATCGGCGTACCACTGGCGAGTTGGCTGGCCCTAAGCCGGTTTCGGCTCAAACCCGTCGTCGAATCGCTGGTGAGTTTGCCGCTGGTGCTGCCGCCGTCGGTGGTGGGGTTTTATCTGCTGCTGGCCTTCAGCCCCACGAGCCGCCTCGGGGCCTGGCTGTTGCAAACCTTTGACCTGCAACTGGTTTTCTCATTCCCCGGTCTAGTGGTGGCGTCGCTGCTCTACAGCCTGCCGTTTATGGTGCACCCCATTCAGGCGGGTCTCGAAAACCTGCCCGCCTCGTGGCGCGAGGCCGCCTACACGCTGGGCCAATCGCCCGTGCGGACACTCTGGCGCGTATTGCTGCCCAATTGCAAACCGGCGCTGCTGACGGGCATCGTGCTGTCGTTTGCGCACACCATCGGCGAATTCGGGCTGGTACTGATGATCGGCGGTAACCTGCCGGGTCAGACACGGGTAGCGTCTATCGCCATTTACGACGAGGTAGAACTGCTGCATTTCGACACGGCTCATGCCTATGCCGCCCTGCTACTAGGCTTGTCGTTTGCGATCTTATTGCTGGTCTATAGCATCAACAAACAGGTGACGGTATGATCGACGCCGCCCTGCGACTGCCCCGCCTGTTTACCGATGGCGCCGGTGAACTGGATGTAAATCTGACGTTGACGGCGGGTAGCCTCACGGCGCTGGTAGGGCCATCGGGTTCGGGCAAAACCACGCTCCTGCGGCTGCTGGCGGGGCTCGACGTACCTGACGAAGGGCGTATTTCGGTGAACGACCAGTGTTGGCTGGATACCCGGCGGGGCATCAACCGGCGCCCGCAACAGCGCTCAGTCGGCTATATCTTTCAGGATGCGGCGCTATTCCCCAACCTCACGGTACGCGACAATATTCTGTTCGTAACACCCAGCGGCGAACATACCCGCGCCGACCAGTTGATCGAAGCCACCGGTCTGACGCCCTTTGTCGATCAGAAACCGGCGAAACTGTCGGGCGGGCAGCAGAAACGCGTGGCACTGGCGCGGGCGCTGGTGCGGCGGCCACAACTGCTGCTGCTGGATGAACCGTTCTCGGCCCTCGATGCCGTCGCCGCCGATCAGCTCCGGCAGGTGGTGCTCGATCTGCACCGCGACTGGGGTACCACTACCCTGCTGGTCAGTCACCACCGGATCGACGTGGCTTCACTGGCCGACCGGGTCATTACGCTCCACCAAGGGCGCATCCAGACCGATCAGCCAACGTACCCGACGGACAAACCGGCTGGTCGGATCAACCGCATATGGTTCGATGAGGCTACCAAACTGTGGGTAATCGAAACGGACACCTTCCAGGTACGTTCGGCCGATGCCCGGTGGGGACAGCGGCGCGTGGGCGACCGCATCGAGGTTTCCTGGCTGAGCTAGCGCTTTATTTACAGTACGAATCCAGGTTGATTTTGAGCGTCCACTGTGCCTGCTCGACGAGGTAGTTATTCTCGCGCAGGGGCCAGGTAGCGCCACCGTCGGTACTCGCCCGGAAATCGTAGCGCCGCCCCGTTTGCAGTTTAAACGAACTCACGCTGCGAACGGTGCGGGTGGCCGTGATAAGGCTGCGCCACGATTCCTTGCCCACCTCGCTGTATTGGGTGATAATCTGGGCGGGCAGCGACGGTTCATCGAGCGTTTTACCCGCCGGGCAACGGAAATCGAGGGCTAGTTTGATAACGGGCGGCACCGGCAATTCGGCCAGGCTGATCGCGATGGGCTTGGGTTCGCAGGCTTGCCCAACCGCCGATTCGGCGATCAGTCCGCCTTTGGCGCCTTTTCCCCAGGCGTCGGTTTCGTCGTAAATGCGCAGTTTCAGGCGTCGGCCGTTGCGCTGATTCGAAATCCGGATCAGCGCCCCGTTATTGACGTTGGCGTAGAAGGTCGTTACGCGCTGCCCGTTGTCGGCGTCGATCAGTTCGCAGCGGTAATTGACGTCGACGTTGGCGAGTTTGCTCGTGATGCTGAACACCGGCCCCACGTCGCAAACCGATTCGGTCCAGGTAGCCACGTAGGTAGCCACCCGGTTCGCCGTCGCCTGGTATTCCAGCTTGCCGGTCTGGGCATTGCGCACCACCACGCCGGGGGTTTCGGCCTGCCAGCGGTTCAGAAACGCATCGTAGCTATACAGCGGAATCGAGTCGCCGGGCTGCACCACGCGCCCCGTCGCTACGTTGGTCGTCGCCGGGTTTATGTCCATCGTCCAGCGCGCTGCCGGGGCCAGCTGAGTGGCCAGCTGATACGAATCGTTGAAGAGTTCCAGCGCTACCGAACCCGCCAGCGACACAATCCGCATCGACCCCAGCGCGGGTTTGCCGGGCAGCCCCGCCACGTTCGACAGAATACCACCGCCAGGTACGTACCCGAGGGCATCGTCGTAGCGGTTGGGTACGTACAGCAGTTGCAGCGTGTTGGCACCACCAACGGCCTGCCCGTCGCGGTCGGTCAGTTTGGTGCCGGTCGCGAGCACTGCCGATGCTCGCCAGGCATCGGTCGCCGGGCCGTTGGTCGTGGCCGTTAGCTCTGATGATACGTTTCCCGATGCATCGGCGCGCCCCGACGACCGCGCCGGCAGCAACGAACGAGGCGGTTTGCTCAGGCTGACCTGCCGCACCGAGCGCCCGACCCGGCTGGGGTTGGTGAGTACCATCGGTTGCAGGGCGGTGAGGTAATCGTTGGTTTCGACGACCGCCGTAAACCGAAACGGCTGTTGGGTCGATAGCACTGTTTCGGGGGCCGGGGCCAGCAGCAGTACGCCTTCCGGGTTGACTTTGTATTTGGTGGTATTGAGCGTGGTAACGACCCGGTTGGCATCGGGCCCCGCCACTTTCACCCGGTTGTCGGTGGGGCGGGGGTTGTTGGCCGGATCGTAGAGGCGAATCTCCACGACACCCTGTTCGATCGGGTCTTTCAGGCCTATTTTAACGCCGTCGATGGGGTTCTGGCAGGTGAACAGGCCGCCCGCCAGCACGAGCACAGCGAAAGAGAGAATCCGGTGGGTCATAACGTGGGGCGATTTAGGTTGTACGTCAGCCGGAGGTTCAGGGTGGGCAGGTATCGGTAATTGCGCAGGTTGTTTTCCACGATCGGCACCTGTTCGTCAAGCGTCGTCGTTTCCAGGAACCCTTCGTAAGCGAGGTTTACACGGGGGCGGCCGAGGTAATAGACCCCCATCTCGAACCCCACGCCGAAGCGTTTGCGGGGAACGGCGCGGCCAAAGCCCCACCCAACGTACCCAAGCACCGACTGCCATTGCAGGCGCAGATCAACCGTGCCCACGTCTTCCGGCGTGAGTTCGAGGCCATCGAGCTTCAACTTGGTGTCGGTGGTGGCAACGGCGCCGATATAGGGGTGCCAGCTATAGGCCACACCGCCCGCCACAAAAAACGAACTGCGCCGAAACGGATGCCAGTTGATGCCCGCCTGCACCAGCCCGATCATCAGGTCGGGGGCAACGTTCAGGTACGACTCCGACGAGACATCGACTTTAATGGGTTTGCGGTAGGCGATGTACTGCCCCTGCACCACCAGATCCAGTCGGTGCGTGGTACTCAACGTCCGGCTGAGCATAATGCCGGGGCCGGTGGTGGTGAGCTTGATACCGACAGCGTCAATCAGGTGAGGACTGGCTTTTCTACTTTGTCCATAGCCTAACTGTGCCATCAACGCTAAACCGATGATCCAGCCGTAGCACTGTCCTGTTTTCATACGCTTTTCGTAACGCCTTTCTTCTTTACCGTTGACACAGGCCGAAACCTGGTACATATGTAAAGATGTAAACTGCGACGTTACCGCCTTCGCCAATCTGCGTTAAGTCCAACAGAATAAGCCAGAAAGAGAATTAATTTTTGCAAACGGCTGGTAACCAATCGATACCTGATCTGTTGGCAGCAGCCACGTACCCAGCGGTATCTGTCAGGCTGGGTACGTGGCTGCGGGGGCTCATTGCCCATGTTTTACACCTGTTTGATATACGAGACCACCCACTCGACTTCGGTGAAACCACTTCGTTTGTGGAAAGCCTGACCCAGTTGATTGTCGAACAACACGTCGGAAGCCAGTTCGGTGCAGCCCTGTTCGCGGGCCCACTGCTCGGCCCGGCTGATCAGCGCCCGACCAATGCCCTGTTCCTGCCGGTCGGGTTGTACGTAAATTCCTTCCAGATAGGCGACCGGTGTCTGGCTGGCGCCCGGCACGTAATCGGTACGCAGCGACAGGTTCATGAAACCAATGGCTTTGTCCCGTTCGTCGCGGGCCAGAAAGCCCGCTTCTCTGGGCGACTGATCAATCGTACCCAAGATCGCCTGCATGTCGGCGGTGTCATAATCGGGCCACAGTTCCAAGGCCAGTTGCAGCCAGTCGTTCAGGTCTTTTTCCGCTACTTCGTGAATCGTCATAAACTCTTTTTCTCGTCACAATGCCCTTACAGCATCGTAAATGAAAAAGGCTGGCTCGTTTTTACGTTCACGGGTTGCCCATTTTTTTGGCCCGGAATCCAGTTGGGCATCAGTTTCGTAACCCGAACAGATTCTTCGTCGCAACCGCCCCCCAACCGCTGACTCACCTGTACATCGGTGATACGTCCCTGACTCGTTACTACGAAATCGACAACGACTTTGCCCATAACCCTGTCCCGTTGCGCTTCGGCCGGATAGCGCATGTTGGCAGCGAAAAACTGATAAAGCGCGGTTTTCCCTCCTTCGGGCATCGGCGGCTGGTCAACCTCGGCGATGGTGTATACGGTGTTATCGGCGGGAGTTGGGTCGGTTTGCCGACACATCTGTAATAGCGGCATAGCGGCTATTAACAGGAAACGTAAACCAGATTTGTAGCTGAGCAGGACTGTGTGTTTCATAGCTAACCGAAGGTCAGCAAAACAACAACACCTTAAAAGCCATTTAGTAAACTTAATAGTACGATAAAGCAGGTTTTTTTTGAGAGGCGTACGCTTTTGAGTTGCCCCCACGCTAGGGGCGCCTGATGATTGCTGACTCACTGGCACGGATGTTTCAAGATCCCTCCTATCGTCGGGATGGCGGAAAATCATTACCATAGCTGGACTAATCAATACGTTTACCGTAACCCGTAATCGAACCAACGGCGGGGCAGCGAGTTAGACTATTATCCAACGAACGAGGTATGGAAACACCAACGACAGCCGCCAGTATAGAGGCCCAACAGACTGGTATCACGCCCGAACTAGCTGCGTTTGGGCAGCATAAGCATATTCCGGCCATCATCGAGAAAAACGTTCTGACGGCTCTGTCGTTCTACCCGGAACTGGCCGATACGGTCATTCATTTCGAGTTTAAACAGTACATCAAATCGTCGGTGATGCTGGCGCAGCCGGTGTTCAATAGTTTACTTGGGTCTCGCCAAAACCGCTCATACCGGATCTACATCAGTGCGCTGTTCCGGCTCACGCACACGGCGATTCCGATCCACCAACTGCCCGACGAGATCATGATTGGCTGGATCGGCCACGAGTTGGGGCACATCATGGACTACAAACAACGCAGCAACCTCGGCATGGTGCGGTTTGGGCTGTCGTATCTGTTGTCGCCCAGGTACGTTAAAGAAGCCGAACAACTGGCCGATGGCTACGCAGTCAGGCACGGACTGGGCCACTACCTGATTGCCACCAAACGGTTTATTCTGGACCATACCGAATTGCCGCAGCGATACAAAGACAAAATTGCCCGGCTGTATGTTTCGCCCGAAGAGATCACGGAGCAGGTACGTAGGCTGGAAGCGGAGAAACTCGACGCCCAGCGCGCCGCGCTGTGACGCTAGACCAGGCTGCCGATGTATTGCTCGAATTCCAGAAAATCAGCCTCTTTCATCACGCGCGGAATCTTGGCCTGTCCACCCAGTTTCTTGAATTCCTCGCTCCAGCGGTAAAATTTTTCGACCGGAATGACCTCGGCCTCTACGCCTTTCAACGATTTGGTGCGGGCAACTTTGTAGTTTTTGTTGGCAGCCTGCAAGGCCTCGTCAAGGGCGGGTGCTACTTGAACGTCGGCCAATGTTCGGTTGGCGCCGATATACCACTTGTTGATGTATTCACCGTCTTTGCGCACCGCCGCCACCACAAACTCGGGAATCTCGATGTCGAACTGCTGCTGTAGCTGCTGCATCGCCTGATTCATCTGAAACACCGATAACTGCTCGCCCACCACGTTGAGGAAATGCTTGGTACGGCCGGTGATCTTGATTTCGGCGCGCTGCTTGTCGGTAATCATGACGGTGTCGCCGATCATATACCGCCACGTGCCCGATACGGTCGAAATCAGCAGCACATAATCCACATTTTCCTCGGCCTGTTCCAGCGCGACCACCCTGGCGTCGGGTCGCACGCGCCCGGCGTCGTCCATGTTGTCGTCGGTAAAGGGCACAAACTCGAAGAAGATGCCATTGTCGACAATGAGCGCCATCGACTCGGTATCGGGTCGTTTCTGCGTAGCCAGATACCCTTCCGACGTCAGGTACGTATCGATGTAGGTAAGGGGGCGGGCCAACAGCGTTTCGAGACTTTTCCGGTAGGGTTCAAACGCCACACCACCCGAGGTATACACCTGTAGGTTGGGCCAGATGTCGTGGATGGTGTCGAGCTTGTTGTAGGCGATTACCTCCTTCAGCATCATCTCGATCCACGACGGAATGCCGCTCAGGCTGCCGATGTCCCAGCCGGGGGCTTCCTGCGCAATGCGCCGCACGCGTTCGTCCCAGTCCAGAATCGACGCAATCTCGGTGCCCGGTTTGTAATAGCCCCGGAACCAGGCCGGGATGTTGGCCGCACTGATGCCGCTGATTTCGCCTTCCTGATGATCGTCTTTCTGAATCAGATTGACACTGCTGCCCAGCATCAGAATCTGTTTCTCGAAGAAATCGGCGGGCAGGTCGAAGTTTTTGAGACTCATCACCTGCTGAATACCCGATTTCCGGATTGAATCGAGCATTTCGTCGGTGACGGGGATGGCTTTGCTGGTGCTGGTGGTGCCGCTGCTGAGCGCGAAATACGATTGACCACCGGGCCAGGTTACGTTCTGGTGCCCTTCTTCCAGGTAATGCCACCAGTCGGCGTGTAGTTTGTCGTAATCGTGCACGGGCACAGCCGCCTGGAAGGCAGCGACAGGGTCGGCGCTGTGCAGGATCTCGGTAAAGGTATACCGCTTGCCGAAAGCCGTCAGCCGGGCTTTTTCCAGCAGATGCCGGAGCACGTCGCGCTGTGCTTTAGCCGGATTGGGCTCCGACGTCACGAAGCCATATACATCAATGGCCTTTCTAATCAATTCACCAATAACGGCCATACAGGAGCTCTATCGAAGGAGTACACTACCCGATTAACCAGCTCACCCCGCCTTTGTTGGCAAGTTGGGCACAATACTGCTGCATGGCTATAGAGTAACTCAAGCGAATGCGGCTACGGCTTCACGATGTCCATGCGGCAGATCAGGCCACCCTCGATGGTGTATACGTGCTTTATCAGACCGTCGGTGAGCAGCGCCCCGTGTTTATCTTCGATCAGCTGATGCACGATCACCTCCGTTTGGCCGGTCGGCAGGTCGCGAAACGAGACGGGCGTCACGGTGGGGTTGATTTCCTGCCATTGCCGTTGCCAGTAATCGCGGACGGCGTCGTGGCCGTGCACGTAGCCGCCCTCCCAGCCATTTGGCCAGTCGACGGTGGGGGTCAACAACTGTAGCACGCCGTCGATGTCGCGGGCATTGAAACCCTCGTAGGCCCGGCTGATTAAGTCCTGATTATCGGTCATCGGTCGATTATGATGTTGACACAAACTAAGCGGATGATCGACCGGTCGCCTGTCGTTATGGCTTGAGATTTTATCGGATGATCCGAGGCGTCACGGCTCCGAAATGACGGTTCATCGGCTACATGTTCCGGTTCGTGGGTATCGCGCTTGTTTATGAACCGGTTAGCCCGTAATCTGTGGCTTTCTAACTGATACGCCCTCCCCCTTGGAACCGCTGAACGACCGCTGGCTACGCATCGTGGGCATTACGTTGCTGATGGTGATCTACACCGGCAGCGCGGGTGTCTTCCAGCAGCCCCTCAGCGGCAATCTGCTCCTGCGCATTGCGCTGACGTTGTTCCTTTTCGTCACGTACTGGCACGTCCTGCGTGGCGTGATTTTCTTTTTCCGGCGTCGGTTCCCCCAGCGGCGGAAAACCCTCCTGCGCCTGTTGCTCACGTTCCTGACGGGCGTTGTGGCGGCGTCGATCCTTGGTTTTCTGTCGGCAGTGCTGCGGTTCTGGGTGCGGTACGGAACGCTGGCTGATTTCCGCAATACCGATCAGGCGGCGAGTTTTACGCTCAACAACCTCACGCTATCCTTCCGGCTGTTTAGCGTTGATGTCTTCCAATCGGTCATCATCGTTGTTTTCTACCTGACCCTCTACGAAACAGTCCTTTACATTCACGACTCGACGCAGAATCAGAAACGACTCAAGCAGGCCGAGCAGGAAAAAGAAAAGCTACGGATCGCCAACCTGCAAAGTCAGCTCGATGCACTGAAGCAGCAGGTCAATCCGCATTTTCTGTTCAACAGCCTTAACGTGCTTGACTCGCTGATTGAAGAAGATCCGCAACAGGCACGGGTTTTTCTGGACGAGCTGAGTTCGGTCTATCGCTACCTGCTGCGCTCCAACGAGAGTCGGCTCACCAACCTGACCACCGAACTGGACTTTATCAATTCGTATTTCCACCTGCTCAAAACCCGGCACGGCGCGGGCCTGACGCTGACAGTGGCTATCGACGAGCAGCTTGCGGCTTACCAGTTGCCACCGCTGACGCTGCAATTGCTGGTGGAGAATGCCGTCAAGCACAACGTGGTGCTACCCGACCAACCCCTGACGATCCGGATTGAAACCGACGCAGAAGCCCGGCTCTCGGTACGAAATACGCTGCAAAAGAAGCCGTCGCGGGTCTTGAGTAATGGCGTGGGGCTGGGTAACATTCTGGCCAAGTACCAGATGTTGGGGCAGGCAGCGCCCACCTTCTTCGAAGTCGATGGTGAATTTGTGGTTACCCTCCCGCTCATTCAGCCGGAGTAGGGTATTGGCTGCGCCGTCATTGGTAGTCATTGATGGTCATTGGCTGCGCGTCATTGGTTGTTAATGACCTTTAATGACGACGCAGCCAAATGACAATGAATGACCACGAATGACGGCGTAGCCAAATGACAACCAACTTCCCTACCGCCCAATCGGAATCAGATAGCCGACTGACAGTTTACCATTGAGCAGGTTACCATCTGAGTCGCTGGATGTCAGGTACGTGCCGCGGGCTTCGATGTGCAGGCTACCCGGTCCGGCTTGAAGGGCGGCCACCGTACCCGTTTTGTGGAAACGCCCTTCGCTATGCGCCGCTTGCAGCAACGTACCTGACCGCCACAGCTGATGCCCCACGTAGTCGGTCCACACCCCGGCCCGGTCTTTCTGGCGCCGTTTCACCCCCGCCGCGTCGTACTGGTACTCGATGGTCTGCCCATCCACGAAGGTCACCTTGCGGGGCCGCTTCAGGTAGTTGTACTCGGCAATACCTACTTATTAGTTCGTATACAAGTCTGTAAAGTCAGGCAAGGCAACTAGTGCTATTGCAAGGCCTGTTGGCTATATACAAGTAAAATGGCTTTACCAACTAATTCACGGGTCAATAATTCGACTCATATGCTTCTACTACCTTGATCAATCCTACTATGTGCTGGTTAAATTCAGGCAGTTTTTCAGCAGGGATCCAAAATTCAGTGTGCATACTACTGCCTACTGTTTCCACATTAAAACGTTGCAAGTACTCGCTGTCGACATCAAATTGAGTGACGTACCCATTGCCATATGCTGGAACGTTCCACTCTACAGTTATTTGTCGAGCATACTCAATATTTGTAACAGGGTAGAAAAAAGGCTGTTGGGGCAATCTTGGCGGGAATTCGGTCCAGTTCAATTGCTCAATCAAGGAAAGTTCAACCTTATTCACAGGACGAAACAGAGTTATAGTCATTCTTTATTCACTGATTTTAACTCGTTGGAATAAACTCCAAAGTATCAAGACCTAATATCTCCAACTCACCAATACTTTCGTAGGGTACGCCCCAAAACATTTTGTCTCCAACTTTCACGTGTTCCCATATTTTCGAATTAATAGTGAGCATGGCTACATCGCATATCTCACCAGGTAACAATACTGGTTTCGACATACTACGCCATTCCGCAGCAGTGAAATTAGACTCATCTAGCCACAAAGAGCAACGTAAACCCTCCTTTACAGGCTTATAAAATCCTCGTTGATTGGTGGTTTGGTAATGAACCCTAGCTGTAATAAACTTGTCGTTAGCCTTCATTCTTTGAGAATCATTATAGTTTGTTTCGCCTTATTGAATAAGTTCATGTTTTGGGGATTTACCACAGCGGCAGGATGACCGTCAAGTTCTTGTATTTGGACTAGTCTATGCGGACCAACAATACTGACAGGGATGTTTATGACTATTGTGTAGGGTTTAGCGAAAGACGTTGATTTCCAAAATTCTAACCCCTGCGGCGTAAACCAAAATTCCTTCACGTCTAACGAAGCACCGTTTGTGCCAAAATTATAACCCTTTCTTATAAAACTACTGAGTTCATTTTCGCCCACGTTTCGATACAGAGGAATGTATTTCTCCGAGTCTCTTGTTGCTGTCTGGTCCCCATGCAAGATAGCTCCACTAGCTAACATCGCCAGCCCAGCCCCGAACCCTGTTGCCGCCAATCGGCCAATGCTGGCAAGGCCTTCCAGCGTCGCCACCGTCACTTCCTCCACCATCGTACCCACTTTGCCTAGCGTTGACGCCGTGCCGACCAACACCGCTCCGGCTCCCGCGTCGGCTTGTTGAGCCTGCGGCTGCGGGGTGGCCTGTTGGGTACGTCCCTGCTGCGAGTTCTGTTGAGTTGGTTTAGCCTTCTTGTTTTTGTCCCCCGGCCCGTCCTGATTGTTGAGCGCCGAGTAGGCCCCCAGCCCCTGCTGCTCGGCCCGGCCCGCCAGAGCCTCCTGTTCTCGAGCCCACTTCGCGTACTCATCCGTCGAGAGCATCCCCGTGGGATCGGTGGCCCCCACCGGGTTGTTGCCTACGTACCCAACCGGCGTTTGGGGGTAGGTAGCCTCCGCCAGCGGGTCGAGCTGCCAGAAACGAGGCACAACCGGGTCGTACACCCGCGCCTTGGCATCGTACACCCCCAGCTCAACCAGCCGCTCGTGACCGCTGAACACATACAGATTCGCAAAGGTGGTGCTCGACGTACCTGTGAGCGTGGGCAGGCTCTCACCCCAGGGCCCCAGCCCCTCCCACTGCACGGCCTGGGCAATAGTGCCACTGCCCCCCACAAACGCCACCCGCAGGTTGCCCAGATGGTCCCCAAGCCCCCACTCGTAGCGGTAGGTCGGGGCGGCCACCGTACCCGTGTTGGTCAAACGCCCCTCGCCATGCGCCGCTTGCAGCAACGTACCTGACCGCCACAGCTGATGCCCCACGTAGTCGGTCCACACCCCGGCCCGGTCTTTCTGGCGCCGTTTCACCCCCGCCGCGTCGTACTGGTACTCGATGGTCTGCCCATCCACGAAGGTCACCTTGCGGGGCCGCTTCAGGTAGTTGTACTCGATGAGGGTGATCTCTTTACCGGCATCGCTCTTCAGCGAGCCATCGGGCCAGTAGCTGTAATCGGGGCCCGAGGTACGATCCGTGAAGCCCGCCGCCTCGTTGCTGGTATCCCAGATGCCGCTGATCCGGTTGCTGTGGGTGCTGGTATAGCTGTAGGCCAGCCCGTCGATGGCCCCCCACTGCCCGTTGGTCTTGCGCCCGTGGCGGATCAGCGTCAGCAGGTTGCCGTTGGCATCGTAGGCCAGCGTGGGCAGGCTGTAGTCTTCGCCCGCCGCCCCGGCATACTGGGCTTTGGTGAGGCGGTTCAGCCCATCGTAGTCGTACGTAAAGCTTCGTTCGGTGTTATCGGCCCCACCCCGCCAGCGTTGCCGACGGATGTTGCCGTCGTAGTAGGTCGTATCGGCTTCATAGTCGAGGGCCAGCGCAAACAGCTTACCGGCCTGCAGGTTACCTGCCGCATCGGCATTGAGGCCTTTCAACCCGCCCCGGATGTGCCAGGTATACTCTACGGTCTGCAACGGGTTAGCCACGTTGGCACCCTCATAAGCCGTACCTACCAGCCCCAGCTTCATACCTTGCTGAAACTTGAGCACACCCGCCAATCGGAGTTGGCCGGCCGGTAATACGGGCGTTATCACGCTGACGGTGTGGCCGGGCTGAATGCCCACCAAGGCCGATGTACTCGGCACGCCCCCCCCCTGCCAGGTCGATGTTCCCTGCCAGGGGCCACTTTGGGCACTCAGGTACGTTCCCTGAGCGGCCACACCGCCCAGTAGCTTCTGCTTCAGTCGCCCGACGGCATCGTAGCGGTACGTAGCGATGCGCTGCCGGGCCTGATTGTTTATCTGATGATCGACCGTCAGCGGGCGCCCCATCGGGTCGTAGCTCCACTCGGTCAGTTCCGTTACGTTGCCGATACTTGTGCGCCGGGCGAGCAGTTCCCCGTTATGCCGATAGCGCATATCGGTGCGATTGAGGCGTCCGGTTACGTCCTGAGCATATTGCTGAATAGGGCGGCTTTTGGCATCGTAGTAGGTAAGGCTACGATACCAGTCTGCCGTTTCCAGATTGCGCACCAGCCCGCCCGTTGGCAGGCCTGTCAGGTTGGTCAGCTGCCCCTGCCCGAAAGCTGCGGTGGCATTGAAGGTATAGCTATTGCCCGGCGAAGTGGTGCGGTCCAGCCAGGTGTAGTCGTCATAATAACTCACGCTCCGCATCCCGGCTTCGCCTACCACGTAGGCGGCGGGTACGCTGCTGTTGGTATATCCCAGCACCGCGCCTGCTGCCGTACTGCGGCTCTCGTAGAGCGTACCCGCGAAGGCGTCAAAAGCCGCCTGATGGCTGCTGCGATCCGTTGAGGCCACTACCCGGCCGGTGCGTACGGGTCGGCTCAGGGCGTCGTAATGGGTAAAACTCCACTCACCCCCATCGGCATCATCCTGCGTCAGCACGGGTCGGTCAAGCCGGTCATAAACGATACGCTGCCAGCCCCCGCCAGGTACGTGCTTTTCGATCACCCGACCTTTACCATCGTACCGATAGGCGTAACAGCCCTCCAGCAGCAGAGGGTCGCTGTCGCTGACCGTTACCCCCGCCGTAACGGCGGAGGCATTACCAGCCTGTTGGGCCGCCTGCAGCTTGAGTGGTCCAGCCTTGGCTGTCAATCGCAAGTCGCCGCCCGGTGTCAATGTGGCCGACATGGTTCCCAGTTGCCCATGTGCTTTTGGCGGCACCACGTATCGCAGTTGGCCCAGGTCATCATAAATGTAGGACGTAAGCTGAAAGCTGCTGAGATCACCCGCCAATGCCTGCTGGGAGCGAGTCAGCACCCGGCCGGCTTTGTCTTTAAAGTCAATACGATACAGGCCTCGTTCCGTAATCGTCTGCGTGGCGTAGACAGACGAGGAGGGGTAATTGCCCGACGTACTGAATCCACCCGTAACAACCGTATAGAGCGGCACCTCGTTGCCGCCGGTAGCGTAGCGAGTCTCCACAAACTTATCTTTCTGTGCATTGCGAAATGCCTGCCCCGGCCCGTATTGTCGTAGCGGACGAGCCAGTGGCGTATTTTCAAACAGCGTTTCCTGAATCGGTCGGGCATCATTGTAGAAAGTGGCTGCCAGCGTTTCGGCATCGGCCCGATAAACGCCCAAAGCCCCGTCGCCACGCGTAGGAAGCACTTGCCGCCCCGGCCGGCCGTAGGCATCGTACAAGGTTGTGGCGCCCACGGCATCGACCCCTTCGGGAGTAACCTGCCAGTTCACCGTTTGCAGCGGTCGGCCTAGCCCATCGAGGTAACCAATCTGCGTCTGAGTTTGGGCCGGCGCCGTACTCATCGCCGTCTGCGCCTCGCGGGCCAGTTGGGTCACTATGTAGGGCAAGGTGCCGGAAGGCGTTGCCCCGATGCCTGCCGGCGTTGGCTGACCAGGCAGGTGATAGGCATACTGCGCCAGCAGGTTATTGTCGGTATCGCGGCTACGGAGCAACCGCCCAAATCCATCGTATTCGTAGCGGGTCACGTACCCATTCAAGGCCGTCTGGCTGCTTAGCCCCAGCAGCGGAGCGTACTCGAACGCCCCCATGCGGGCCAGCGCCGACCCGTCCGACCCGCCTCCAACGGTGTAGGCCCGGGGTTTGTCGGCCCGCCCACCATCGGTAAAGTAAGTCAGGCGGGTTGTTTGTCCATTGGGTTCGCGGTAGCTCGTCAGGTTGGCCCGGCTGTCGTAACCCAGCAGTTCGACTCCATTTTGCAGCGGTCCGGTTCCAATTCGGTAGTCGATGCGGGTGGGTAAATAATAAATCGCCATCGACGGTCCCGAAAAAGAACCGTAGGTGGTCGTTTCCAGCCGAATGGGCGTCGTATTCGCCACTCCCGACGGGTTGGTTTCGACTAAGCTAACCTGCTTTTCGATGACGGGACTAATCTGATTCAACCCCGTCATGGCCGATAGCGTGGGGTTACCCGTGAAATCGTAAGGATACTTGAGTGTAGTTTCCAGCAGGCGACTGGGTGGCGACCCCGCCAGCATGGTCAGCGACACGGCTTTTGAGTCGGATTCGGTAATGCGGGTGGGTTGCAGGTACGTGGCGTTCGCGTAGCTGAAGGACGTCGTGTGACTAATGCGGCTCCCCTGATAGTATTGTGTTTCGGTCTGGCTTAGCTTCTGCACCCAGCCCGAGTAGGCAAAATAGCCCTTATTGTTAATGAATGTTTGCCCATTGACGTTCAGAAATACCTCCCAGAAGTAGGAGCGCGCCCGGCTACGCTCAAGAAGCGCATAGGTCCACAGGGTTTCACTGATCAACGTACCATGGCTGAAGTGGCTCACCGACCGGGGTAGTGAACGGGCCATGCTCAAGTCACCCGTGGGCCCCGCCAGCCTGTGCAATACCCCATATGAATACCCCAGCGAGTCGGCGTAGTCGCGGTGCCAGGTGAAGCGATGCTGCGTAAGCTGCTCACTACCCGTCTGCACAGAAACGTTGAAGTAATAGACCGGATTTCGGGCCATCTGCCAGAATGGATCCGAACGGTACACTGAGTAGGTTACATTGCAGGCTGCCTGCCCGAAGCCGCAGTTGTATTCCAGTGGCAGCGCCATGCCATAAGCTGCCTGATTGCTTAGCTCGGCCACTACACCGCTACTGAGGGCGGGATTGTCAAACTTG
The DNA here is from genome assembly GCF_041321105.1 of Fibrella musci. Taxonomy (NCBI): domain Bacteria; kingdom Pseudomonadati; phylum Bacteroidota; class Cytophagia; order Cytophagales; family Spirosomataceae; genus Fibrella; species Fibrella musci. The sequence continues at coordinate 333,784 of NZ_JBGGWD010000003.1, forward strand.
GTATAGCTATACTGCCGTACAATGGGGGGGCCACCCCAAAGAGGCGAGTCGGTGGTTGTCTTTAGTCGCAGCCCTCCGTGGGGTAGTCGGCCCAGGAGGCCCTGAGCCTGCCCCCGGCTATTGAAGTAGGTCGAGTCAGCGCGCACGAAGCTGAACTCATTTTGCTCGTAGTCGAAAGCCGTTGAGCCACCGGTCGGGTAACGGATTCGTTGAAGAGCACCCAGCCGGGTAGCGGCCAGATTTGGGGTGCGATTGCCGCCCAGTTGGGGAACCAGCGTGGTATTCGCCGTTTGGGCGTTGTAGAAGTTCCAATGGTCGATTCCGAAAGTAGTACCGTCCACCGAGGTAGGCCGTTTGCCCCAATAGTCGAAGCGATAGAGCGAATCTGTCCGGCCATCGGCCTGTTGCACCACACTCGTCAGCAGGGCGGTGCGGTCGTAGTCGCCGTAGCTGAACAGGTACGTGCGGCGCAAGGTTGAGTCTGTAGCCGAGGTCTTGGCCCAAACCGACAGCCGCCGGGTCAGCCGCATCGACAAACTATCTTTCGTCGTGATCGTCAGTGTCCAGTTGGTGGCCCGGATGTGAGTAAGGTGGTTTTCGGCATGAGCCGATTGATTAATGGTTTCTTCATACTGCGTACTTCCCGTTCCAGAGATAGGAGTCAGTCGGGCCGACCGCCGCGTCGACGTCGTGCGCTGGTTGATGATGCCGTTGGCGTTGGGGATGCAGTGGTTAGCGTACGTAAAGTCGAGTTGTCCGGCCTGCGGGCTGATGATGCGCGTCAGGTGCCAGGCGTTGACAATCCAGTCGGAACCGTTGTAGCCTAATTCGATATTAGTCAATGGCCGCTGTGTACAACTGCTCATACCAAAGACATAAACAGTGCCGTCTTCTGCTGTCAGCCGGAAGCCCATGATATTGCGCTGCGGCATGCCATTGATAGGCGAAGCCGTGTTGCACAGCACCCAATCAATTAGCAGCTTACGGTCAGATACGATCTTGAACTGACCATCCTCACCAACGAAAAACTGGCCGCTGAGTGGCCCAGCCTGAAACGAAAACAGGTCGGGCTGCCCATCGAGTGAACCATCAATAAAACCCTGGGGGCAGCTCGTACAGATGACCTTCCCGTTGGTGTTGAGTAGGTTGCCAATTTGGGTCCGGCTATAATAATATCCCTGCTGGCCACCAGCTCCCTGGTTCTTTTCGTCCTCGATACCTCGCACGGTACGGGTAATGGTCCCTCCGGCTAGCAAGGCCCAACCGTGCCCCAGTGGTCCGGCTTCGGCGGACGGGATAAAGCCCGGGTAATTGTAGGCCAGACCCACCGACCAGTTAATATCCTTATCGGCCTCCGCGACTAGTGTAAGATTGGGATTGGGTAAGCCATTGCTGAGGTTGACAGGAATATCGCCGTAGCGGCCCAATGAGGCAGCGTTAGGCGATGGAGGTAGAATGGAGGGAATATAGCTGGCGGTAATGGCAGCCGGTGCATAGAGTGAATCTGTTCGTAAAGAATCCGTTGGAGTGTGTTGTGCTATAGCTGAACACGAAAACACAAGGCAAAGCCCGGCAAGGCTGAGTTGCTTCGTTCTAAAGGACATAGTTGACACAGAGAAAGGTGTGGCATTAGGTATGGAATCAACAATCAGTCTTTACGCTACTTATTCATGCAAACTAGGCACAAATAACACTAATCATCGAAACCATCCAAACACTTATACCATTACCTTATGTCACTTTACAGATAAAAATTGCAAACTACTCCGCCTGTTAAAATTCCTGCTTTGCCGATAGGTATGATAAGTCGCGGAACGATATAAAAACAGCGATCAAGAATCTGACATGCCCTGATTCGTTTCAACCTCAACATAGGCAAGCCATCTGTATCCGTACCGACGGGCCGAAGCCCATCGGTACGGATACAGATGGCTTGCCCCTATCGCCCAATCGGAATCAGGTAGCCAACTGACAGTTTACCATTGAGCAGGTTACCATCTGAGTCGCTGGATGTCAGGTACGTGCCGCGGGCTTCGATGTGCAGGCTACCCGGTCCGGCTTGAAGGGCGGCACCGATACCCAACGAACCACCGTAGTTGACGCGGCCATCGTTCGGTCCTGGTTCGATCGGGGCTTCGCCGGTTTCGCCATCCGCCCGCACCGACAGCGTGCCACCGAGCAGGTACGTTGCCGTGGGGCCTGCGTTGACGAAAAAGCGCGCATTCGACTGCCCAAACGTGTATTTCAGTAACAGCGGTACTTCAATCACGTTGAATTTGAATTGCAGGTAATTCGAACCGGCCACGGCTTTAAAACCGTATTGGGCATAGAGTATTTCGGGTTGCACCGTGAAGGCGCGGCGGCCAAAGCTCAGCACGGCGCCGGCGTGGAAGCCCGTGACGGGGTCGATTTGCGCGCCACCCAGATCGGCAGCGTTCAGGCCGCTTACCGAGCCCGCGCCAAAGCCGGCCCGGAAGCCCACCCGGAAGCCGCTATCTTCGCCCGACCGGGCAACCGCTTTAGCCTGTACGACAGGGGCCGTTTTGGTTTGCGGGCGTGCTACCGGGGCCGCCGTGGCGGGGGTGGCAGCCGCTGGTTTCTCGACAACGGCGGGGGCTGGTGCGGCCGCTGCGGTGCTGGGTACGTTGGGGGCAGGAGCCGGTGTGGCCGACGCCTTAGCCATAATCATAGGGTTGGCCGGTGCCCTACGAACGGCTGGCCTGTTGGCCGATGAGCGGGCCGTTGAGGCCGCCGACTTGCGCGGTGCGGATTTGGTCTGGGCCGACAAACTAACAGGCAGCGCGACCAACGCGAGGAAAAGTATTGACTTGTTCATGGTAAGAGGAAGGTGCCGAAGCGGCGTTTACTGTTCGATTACGCCGTAAAGTTGGCGCCTCCCCTACCGGCCCGAAACGCGTTTCGGTATGGATCGTCTTTTTCGCGGGTTGAACTGGCAGAATACGCCACCTGGCGCGTAGGTTGGCACGCAACGCTGACGTCACCTGAAACACGACTGCACTCAGGACAGATTGGGCCTATGCGCGGTTTTCGGCCACAGGGCGGGCCTCGGTGGTGGGGTGTAGCAGGGGCAGCGTCACCCGGAAGCACGCGCCGTTGTCTTCGATAAGGGGCGCGGGCTGGCCAAGCATCTGGTATTTGGCCAGAATGTTGCTCAGCCCCACGCCGTTGCTTAAGGCCCGGCTGGGTTTTCGCTGTAGGGTGTTGCTCACCACCAACCGCCGCTGGTTGTCGGTGGCAATGGTGATCGTGAGTGGCTGCTCGGGTAGCACCACATTGTGTTTAACGGCGTTCTCCACCAGCAGTTGCAACGTCAGCGGTGGCAGCTGGCAGGCGTCCAGTCCTGGCTCAATATGGGTCACCAGCGTCAGTGCATCGCCGTGGCGGGTTCGGAGCAGGTGGTAATACGAACTGATAAAGTCCAGCTCACCCGCCAGCGTCACCAGCGACGCGTCGTTGCTCCGCAGCAGATACCGATAGACCGAGCTCAGCTCTTCGGCAAAGGCACCAGCCTGACGCGGATCTTCCTCGATGAGCGAAATCAGCGCATTGAGGCTGTTGAACAGAAAGTGCGGGTTGACCTGCTGCCGGAGCGCGTCGAGTTGCGCCTGAAGCTGGGCTTTATTGAGCGTGTCGACCTCGCGGCGCGATTGCTGCCAGTAATCGTAGCTTTCGATGCCCTCGTAGGTGATCACAACCAGCGCCACGATCACGAGGGTATACAGAATGGCGAAGCCTAACCGAACGGGGTCGGCCGCGAAGTTGGGCAGGTCGATGGCCCAATACACGCCAAACAACAGGCTCACGTTCACGCTGGACGTGATAGCAGTACCTATGTAGCGAATAATGGCGCGTTTCAGGTACTGGCGGGGATCGGTAAAGGTGCGGTTGGTGTAGTGCGCGACCTGGTTGTTGATGAGCCAGTTCAGGAACGATTCGACAAACGCGATACCGGTAGCCAGTAGCAGCGTCGTCGGATGTTGCCAGTAAGCGTCACCGATCAGAATCCAGTTGAGCAACCCGATATACAGGGGCAGCACAAGGATCTGAAGCAGCCAGTCGTAGCGAGAGTAGCTCAGCGACTTCATGAACAGCAGAACGAAAAGAGTCAGGTACCCAAAGCTACAGAATTGCGCGTAATTGTTTACCAACTCAGCCATCCATAACGTTCGCGTTGACTATCAGGTACGTGCATCGTTCTGAATGCAGTATAATGCGGTTTCACCGGCGGGGTTTACCGGTTCATCGGAGTCAGCGCTCGGGGGCAATCGGCACCCGTGCAGTTTTGGTCCATCGAACATAACACAACATGCGCTCCGGCGACCTCCCGATGAACCGATCTACTACCTCTCTGCTGTTGCTGACAGCCATGCTGGGCACATTAGCCTGCACTAAACCCCCTACCGACCCTATTGTACCAAGTACGCCGGGCACCCCAGTCGGCAAGAAACCCTACGTGACCATCACCACCATTGCAGGCACCGACACGCAGAAAGGCTTTGTCAACGGTAAAGGCAAAGCGGCCAAATTCAATTACCCCAGCCAACTGGCCGTCGACAAAAACGACAACCTGTACGTCATCGATCAGCGCATCAGCTACTATGGCGGCAGCGTAATCCGCAAGGTCGATCCGGCGGGGAACGTCACGACGTTTGCCGAAGGACTGGCCTCCGTTACAGACTTGTGCGTTGACCCCCGCGACGGGGTTACGCTCTATGCCATCGAAAGCGGCGACGCCCTCGGCGTACCCAACGGCATTTTCCGCATCAGCAACACCGGGCAGGTGACCCGCCTGAGTGGCGGCCCCGACCCCGACGGCGGCTATTCGTTTGGTTATCGCGACGGGCCACTGGCCAGAGCCAAGTTCAACAGCCCCTGGAGCATTATCATGGACAAAGCCGGGATGCTCTACATCGGCGACGGGCGGAACCATTGCATTCGCAAGGTCGATCTGAGCACCAATACCGTGTCGACCTTTGTGGGCAAACCGCTGGAGAACACGGCCGTCTGCAAATACGCCGATGGGAAAGGCGCGGCCGCGCAGGTCTGCACCGTCGAAGACCTCACCCTCGATCAGGACGGTAATCTTTTTATTCCGGACTGGGGCAACAACAGCGTCCGGATGGTCACGCCCGACGGTACCATGTCGACGTACCTGAAGTTGAGCACCGGCTACACCCCCGACCGGCCTCGTAGCCAAAGCGGCGTGTACCAGCCCTACCGGGTGCAGTATGACCCGGTCAACAAACGGCTGATCGTGGTGGTAGACACCGGCAGCGGCCTGATTATGGTGACGCCCGACGACTACGTGCACAGTCTGGGTCGCGTGCTGTCGAGCGATTACGCCGATACGAGCCCCGGCACCACGCATGGCACCTACAGCATGGCCGTCAACAGCAAGGGCGAGCTGTTTACCCTCGATACCTACAACCACTGCATCCGCAAACGCGCTATCAGTTGGCAGTAAGCACGCAACGGTCGCGGCGGTCCAGGTACGTTCGCTTTAGCGCATACGTACCTGGACCAGCATTAGCTTTAGGGGCAGGTACGTCTTTACCGTTGTAAACCGCAACGTACCCACATGCTTCGTCTCCTTCTCCTCGCCAGTACGGTCGCTCTTTCGCTCCTGACCATCAGTTTCAGGCCAAAACCCAAACCCATCGTGCTGGCCTACGTGGGCGGCTTTCGGGGGCTTGTCGATACCGAGGCGATCGCCGTGGAGAAGCTGACGCACATCAATTACGCCTTTGTCGACGTAAAAAATAACCGGGCGTGGCTGCACAACCTCGCTACCGACTCCACCAATTTTCGCCGACTGAACGCCCTGAAACGCCGAAACCCGGACCTGAAAATCCTGATCTCGATTGGGGGGTGGGCCTGGAGCGAAAACTTCTCCGATGCCGTGTTGAGTGATACGTCGCGCACGGCGTTTGCCGCTTCCGCCGCCGCTATTGTCCGGGACTACGGACTGGACGGGGTCGACATCGACTGGGAATATCCGGGTATGAAAGGCGAAGACAACGTGTTTCGGCCTGACGACAGGGAAAATTTCACCCTGATGTTCAAAGCCCTGCGCGAACAACTCAACGGCCTTGGGCAGCAAACCGGCAAATCCTACCTGATTACCACGGCCCTGCCCGGTTTTCCGGCGATTTTCACGCACACCAACATGGCCGAGGCGCAGCAATACCTCGATTACATCAACGTGATGTCGTATGATTTCTTCACGGGCGGCCCACAGGCCGGGCACCACACCAACCTGTTTCCGTCGGGTAAGGTCGACGATGAGCAGTCGGGCGACCGGGCCGTGACCTTGTACCGGCAGGCGGGTGTTCCGGCCAGTAAGCTGGTGCTGGGAGTCGCGTTTTACGGGCGCGCCTGGCAGCTACAAACCGCCGACCCTGAAGCCTTTCCGCGCACCATTACGAAAGTCGAGCGGGGTGGTGGTTACACCTTTATCAAAGACAGCCTGCTCACCAACCCGGCCTACGAGCGCCGCTGGGACCGGCGGGCCAAAGCCCCCTATCTCTACAATGCCGCCCTGCGCCGGTTTGTGTCGTACGACGATGAGCAGTCGGTAAAAGCCAAGTGCCGGTACGTTCAAAAACACGACCTGGCGGGCGTGATGTTCTGGGAGTATTTCAGCGACCCCAAAGCCTATTTGCTGGGCACCATCGAGCAGGCGTTACACTAGATACCGGGGTTGATCGTAAACAGACGGCTTTCCCAAAGGTTACTTGAACGTAGATGCACATTCACTCCTTCCGTTCAATGAAGTTACCTGTACTCAGCCGGTATGGACTGGGGCTGGCGTTGCTGTTGTTATTGAGCCAGTGTCAGCGCGTAAATCCAGCCCCGCCTAAAGCCGAAGGCTTCGATGCCCCCTTGCCAGAAACCAAGTCATTCGTAGCCGGGTCGCTTACGTTTCAACTGACGGAGCTGGAAGAAAAAATCAACCGGGAACTTGATCCGGTGCTGGTGGGGAAAGGCACATCCGGCGGAAAAAAGGGCAGCATCTTCCCGTTCCGGGTGGCGCGGTCGGGGAAGGTGCGCATCGCCTACGTCGATCAGCAGCTTCGGTTTTCGACGCCCCTTCAGTTGTGGGTTGCCAAGCCCTTCAGCGGCGACCCCGCCCCGCCCGACAAGCCCTTCTGCGCCCTCGACATCGGCTTTCAGAGCCCGCTGACCGTAACGCCCAACTGGCGGCTGGCCAGCCGGGTACAGTTTACCCAATTTAAGTGGATCATCAAGCCCGAAATCCGGATTCTGGGGCAGGAAATCGAACTGACCAATCTGGCGCAGCGGCTGCTCGACCGGTACCAGTCGAGTATTGAAGCGGCCATCGACACGGCGATTTACAAGGAGTTGCGGCTCGATCAGCTGGTGAGCCCAATCTGGCGGGATATGCAGAAACCCCTGCTCATCGACCGGCAATTTGGGTTGTGGCTGTTGCCGAAGCCGGTGGCCGTAGCAGCCAGCCCCATCACGGGCAATAACCAGAGCATCACGTCGCACCTGGGTATTACGTTTGAAACCAAAACCGAAATGAAACCGCAGGAACCCGCACACACGCCCACCATACTGCCCACTCTCCAGAAGCGGGACCAGTTGCCGTCGGTGTCCGATCTGCACCTGACGAGTTCGATTCCCTATGCCGACATCAACCGGATTCTGGCCCTCAATCTGGGTAAAAAGCCGCCCAAACTGGCGCTGGGTACGTTGACGATCAGGAAAGTGTCGGTCTATGGCGGCCAACAGTCGCTTATTGCCAAAACCGAGGTGAGCGGGCTGCTCAACGGCACCATCTACCTGCGGGGCCGACCCGAGTTCGACACGCTCACCAACACGCTGGTTGTAAAGAATCTGGATTTCGACCCCGGCACCAGCGATGTTTTATCGGGGCTAAACAACCGGCTGGTGCACAAGGGGCTGGTGCGGCTGCTGGGTACGTTGCTGACCATTCCGCTGGGCGACGATATCGCCAAACTGCCGCAGAAAATAACCGAGGCTTTTGCCAAAGGTAAACCGGGCGAAAAAACCAGTCTGGCTATTCAGGATTTTCGGTTTACGCCGCAGCAGATCGCCATTCGGCCCGACGGCGTTCAGGCCCGTATCCGGGTGCAGGCGAAGGTAGCGTTGCAGGTGAAGAAGCTCTGAGTAACGACTAATCGCCGCTGCCGTTTTCCCGTCATATCAGCTAGGCAGCGCGCTTTTACGGGAAGGGGTATTGGCGGGAACTAAAGGCAACGTCACCCGAAACCAGCCGTCCACCTCCTCGATCAGCGGTAGTGGCTGTTGCAGCAACTGGTATTTTTCGGCGATGTTCGACAAGCCAACCCCGTTCGACTCGACCCGAACGTTGCGGTGTTGCCGGTTATTTTCCACGATCAGCTGCCCCGCCGCCGAGGTGCGAAGCCGGATCGTCAGGGGTTCTTCGGGTAGCACGCGGTTATGCTTGACGGCATTTTCGACCAGCAATTGCAGCGTCAGTGGCGGCAGACTGGCCTCCAGTAAGGTTTCGTCCACGTTCACCACTGGCTGAATACTGCTACCAAAGCGGGTTTTCAGCAGGTGGAAATACGACTGAATGAAATCCAGCTCGGCGCTGAGAGGCGTCAGCTCCTGATCGGCAGCCCGCAGCAGGTAGCGGTATACATTCGACAGTTCATCGACGTAATCGGTTGCCTGCCGGGGGTTTTCATCAATCAGCGCCGACAGCGTATTGAGCGCATTGAACAGAAAATGCGGATTGACCTGGCTCTGGAGCGCACGCATCTGCGCCTCGGTATGCTGCTGCCGGAGTTGTTGCAGGGCCAGATCGGCCTGAAGTTGCTGGCGCAGGTGCTGTTCGCGCTCGCGCATCAGTTCCTGCTCGGCCATCAGTTGGCGCACGGCCTGCTGGTGCTGCCGGTACGACAGGCCCAGCGATACGCAGGCCAGATCCAGCAGAATGCCGACCTGCACGATAAACCCCAGATTGAGGGGTAAGGGCATGCTTTCCAGTTCTTTGGCGCTTAATTCCTGGTGGGTGAGCACCGAAACCGAGGCCAGAATTTCACTGATCCAGAGCGCAACGGTACCTATAACAAAGAAGCGGGCCAGCTTATCGGTTTGTTTGACCTGCGTGAAGAACGAGTAAATGATGGTCAGGTTCGTGCCCAGAATCACCACCAGCCGACAGATGGTCAGCCAGGTTGCGTGCCAGCTGGTTTGCCAAAGCGACGAAAATAGATTGAAATACACCGTTGGCAGCGTCATCAGCAACCACGTCCACTGCATCAGACGGTACCAGCGCATCAGGCGGGTTTGCGGCGCCAGATTCAGGAAGACAATGGCCAGTTCGAGGTACAGCAACGAGAACAGCGGCAGATTGATCGTTCGCAGGAAAGCAATGATATGTGCCGGCTCATCGATGAACTGAATGCCGAACGAAACGACCCACACCAGAATATATCCGCTGTAAAGGAGGTAGATTCGTTCGCGCCGGATGACCCACTGCACGAGGTTGGCCGCCAGTATGATGGTGGCACCACCCGTAAAAAAAAGCAACCACTGTTCGTAGGTGGGGAAAGATAAGGCCATAAGCTGCGTCAAACCGGATTCAGAACGAAGTTACATACCCGTTGCTTCACAGCGAGTTTATGACGCTTCATCCGATTATCTATTGGTCAGGGCTTTGGTTAACGGCCATTTTTGGGGAAACGTCAAATCAGAACAAGACATGACACCCCAACGCATCCTCTTCGCCACCATGCCCTTCGACGGGCACTTTAGCCCCCTCACCAACCTGGCCGTTCACCTTAGCCAACTCGGGCACAATGTCCGCTGGCTCGTGGGTGGGCACTACGGCGAGAAGGTAACCCAGCTTGGCCTGCACCATTACCCGTATGTAAAAACGCGCACCGTCAACCAGGAAAACTTGGATCAGCTCTTCCCCGAACGGGCCACCATCAAAGGGGCGATTGCCCGCATTCGCTTCGATTTGAGCCAGATTTTTCTGCTTCGGGTGCCCGAACAGATCGAGGACCTCAAAGCCATCTACGATGAGTGGCCGTTCGACATCCTCGTGCAGGACCTGGGCTTCGTCGGGGGTACGTTCCTCCGCGAACTGCTACCGGTGAAAGTGGTGGGCGTGGGCGTGGTACCACTCACCGAATCCGACGACTGGGTACCCCCGACCAGCCTGGGCATGAAACCACAGGCAAGCCGGTTGGGTCGGCTGGTGAGCCGCCTGCTCAACTACCTGGTGCAGGATGTCATGCTGAAACCCGCCAACGACCTGCACAACCAGTTGCGGGAGCAATACGGTCTTCAGCCGGTGCCGGGTTTTCTGTTTGATGCCGCCGTTCGGCAGGCCGACCTGTACCTGCAAAGCGGCGTGCCGGGTTTTGAATTTCCCCGCAAGCGCATCAGTCCCAATGTGCGGTTCATCGGTCCGATGTTACCCTATGCCCGGGCGAAAAAGCAGCCGTTCGAGCAGGCGATCAAAACGCTGGCTCACAAGCGGGTGGTGCTCGTGACGCAGGGCACAGTCGAACGCAACGTCGAGAAGATCATCGTGCCCACGCTGGAAGCTTACAAAAACGACCCCGACACACTGGTGATTGCCACTACGGGTGGCTCAGGTACGTTGGCGCTCCGGCAGCGCTATCCGCAAGCCAATTTCATCATCGAAGATTTCATCGATTTCAACGCCGTAATGCCGTACGTGAATGTATACGTAACTAACGGCGGTTATGGCGGCGTGATGCTGGCGCTGCAACACAAGCTCCCGATTGTGGCCGCAGGTGTGCACGAAGGCAAAAACGAAATTGCCGCCCGCATCGCCTATTGCCAGGTGGGTGTCGACCTGCGCACCGAAACGCCTGCTCCCGACCAGATTCGCCGGGCCGTGGCAACCATCCTGAGCAACGAAGTCTACCGGCGTCAGGTACGTCGGCTAAGCGAGGAGTTTGGCCAGTATAACCCGAATCAGCTGGCCGAAGGCTACATCAACGAATTACTGGCTCAGTCGGTTGGCAAACCCGCCGCCGTTCTGTCATGAGCCGTGCCCTGCCCGATGCCCGCTCGTTCGGCAGGCGATGAAGCCCCTCAGCAGCACCCGCCCCAGCGTCACGACTGCGCTCACTGATCCGGCCGGGTCCGTAAGTGCAGTCGTGACGCTGGGGCGGGTGGTTAAAATCTGCTATTTTAGCTGATGTTAACCTCCTGTCGAATGCATACAGTTATAATGCGTCTGTTGCTGGCCGGGCTTTTCGTAGCCGGCGTTTTGTCTGCCCCCGCCCAGGACCGCCTGACGGGTAAATCGTTTGCAACGCGGGCGGTGGTCATGGCCCAGAAAGGCATGGTCTGCACCTCGCACCCGCTGTCGACACAGGCCGCCATCGACGTGCTGCGCAAAGGCGGTAACGCCATCGACGCGGCCATTGCCGCCAACGCGATGGAAGGTGTGGTGGAACCCCACGTCAATGGCATCGGCGGTGATCTGTTTGCCATTGTCTGGGACGCTAAAACCCGCAAGCTCTACGGCCTGAACGCCTCGGGCCGGTCGCCATACAGCCTGACGCTGGCCGAACTCAAGAAGCGCGGTCTCACTCACATTCCGTCGGCCGGGCCGTTGCCGGTGTCGGTGCCGGGTTGCGTGGATGGCTGGTTTGAACTGCACAAGCGGTTTGGCAAAACGCCCATGCCCGACCTCCTGTCGCACGCCATCCGCTACGCCCGCGAGGGGTATCCCGTCCACGATGAAGCCGCCTTTTACTGGGGCAGCATGATTGCCCGAATGGGTAAATTCCCGAACGTGATGGACGTGTATGCACCCACGGGCGCTGCCCCAAAACGGGGTGAGCTGTTCCGGAATCCGGCGCTGGCCAATACGCTCGACAAGCTGGCTAAAGGCGGGCGCGATGCCTTCTACAAAGGCGACATCGCCCGCACGATCGACGCGTTTATGAAGAAAAACGGGGGCTTTCTGAGCTACCGTGATCTGGCCGAACATACCTCCGACTGGATCGACCCCGTCTCGACCAACTACCGGGGCTACGACGTGTGGGAACTGCCGCCCAACGGGCAGGGCATTGCCGTGTTGCAGATGCTCAACGTGCTGGAAGGGTACGATTTCTCGAAAATTCCGTGGGGAAGTCCCGAGCACATCCACCGGTTTGTGGAAGCCAAAAAGCTGGTGTTTGAAGACCGGGCGAAATACTATGCCGATATGGCTTTTGCCAACGTACCTGTGCAGGAATTGATTGCCAAACCCTACGCCGCCAAACGCCGGGCACTGATCAACAACGACCGGGCGGCAGCGAGCGTGGAAGCAGGCAATCCGGCCCTGAAAGACGGCGACACCATCTACCTGACCGTAGCCGACAGTGACGGCAATATGGTCTCGCTGATTCAGAGCAACTACCGCGGATTTGGTTCCGGCATGGTGCCCGACGGCCTGGGCTTTACGTTGCAAAACCGGGGCGAGCTATACAGCCTGACGGACGGGCAAAACAACACCTACGCGCCCCACAAACGGCCTTTTCACACCATCATTCCGGCGTTCATCACCAAAGACGGGCAGCCGTTTATGAGCTTCGGCGTGATGGGCGGCAGTTTTCAGCCGCTGGGGCACGTGCAGATTGTGATGAACATGATCGATTTCGGCATGAACCCGCAGGAAGCCGGCGACGCCCCCCGGATCGACCACGCGGGTTCGTCGGAACCGACCGGCGAGCGCGGCACGGGCGTCGGCACCATCACGCTCGAATCGGGTTACCCTTACGAAACCATCCGCGCCCTGATGATCAAGGGGCATAACGTGGGCTATGGGCTAGGGAGTTACGGCGGCTATCAGGCCATTATGTACGACGCCAAAAACAAGATTTACCACGGCGCCACCGAGTCGCGCAAAGACGGGCAGGCTGCCGGGTTCTGAGCGCGTCAGGTACGTTACCAGCCCGCTATGCCATCCGGCATGGCGGGCTTTTTTATGGAGATAATTCGTTCTGGTTTCGCAGCCAAAGCGCGTTCCTCTCCCGGCTGGTGCTTACGATCAGGGACTTACCGGCTCTGTACCCAATTGGCACAGGTTATGCGCTTTCAGCAGCCCGAAGCTGGTCAGGCCAATTGCTGACGGGTTTGTTCCGCTTCATCAGTCACTTTTGTTGTTTCGCCCGTCTGCCGATTGAGTCGAGACGATCAACAGATTAGTTTTGGTCAACAGCCAATTGACCAGGCTCCCTGTAAGCGCACAAAACCCGCTCATCAATCGAATGCCGTGGAGTATAGCCCGCCACTACGCCTCCGGTAAGTTGGATAGCCGCTGGCCGAGCCCCGGCCTGCCGGAACGTACCCAGCCCGGCGCGGAACGGGTTTTCTGGCCAAAACCACGCCAGGTTGCGGGGTTCGGCGCTGTGAGATAGCTTGTAGAATTGGTACGTTTGTAATCCCCTCTACCTTATTCCGTTGGAACGCCCCAATGATGTCTGGCTCCGGGCCATCTGCATACCGCTCGTCATTCTGATGACGAACCTGCTGTATCTGGAAGACAGCCACTACGACCTGGTTGCCTACGCCATCTGGTCGGCGGTGGGGATTGGCTACGCGTTACTGATGTGGGAAATAACCATGCGCTGGCTGCTGTTTGTGCGGCGGCGCTACACCAGCATCGGGCAAACCCGGCGGCGGGTACTGATCACCTTCGGGGGATACTTCGTGATTACCTCATCGTTACAGGCCCTGATCATCTGGCTGTCCGACGTCACGAACGTAGCCACCATTCCCATCACCTGGACCGTCTATGCCCGCCTCATCACCGTGGGGCTGGTCTGCGTGCTGTTTGTAGGTACGTTCTACGAACTCACTTATTACATTCAGAAATACCGCGAAGCCGTACAGGAATCGGAGGCGATCAAGAAAGTTGGCCTGCAACGCCAATACGACAACCTCAAAAATCAGGTCAATCCGCATTTTCTGTTTAATAGCCTGAACTCGCTATCGGCGCTGATTACCGAAGATCGCAGCCGGGCTGGCCTGTTTCTCGATGAACTGTCGAGCGTGTATCGCTACCTGTTGCAGGCGGGGCAGCGGCCGTTAGTCACGCTGGACGAAGAACTGACGTTTCTACAAGCTTACCGCTACCTGCTCGATACCCGCTTCGGCGACTCGTTGCGCTGGGAGATCAACATCGGCGATCAGTACCTCGACCAATGGTTACCGCCGCTGTCGTTACAGACGTTGATCGAAAACGCCCTCCGCCACAACGTGCTGTTACCCGACCAGCCGCTGACCCTGCACCTGTCGACGCAGGCCGACGGATCGCTGGTAGTTGGCAACAGCATTCAGCGCAAACGGGCCGTTGTGCTCACTCAGCAGGGGGGCCTCAGCCTCCTGGCTGTCCGCTTCGAAGCGCTCCGTTTACCGAAACCCCTCATTACCGACAACGGTCAGCAGTTTGTGGTGCGCCTGCCGCTGGCGCGGAAAGAGCAGGTACTGGAAACCCTTTCGCTAACGAATGCGCCCATGAAATGAAAGCTACGCGCTATTCCAATCAGGATGAACTCTTGCAGTTGGTGATCATTCCCCTCTACGTGGTCATTCTGAACACGATTTTACTGGGAAATCGCTACTGGCAGGACTGGCGTACGCTGGTATTTGCCACGGTGGTGGCGCTGGTGCCTGCCTTTGCCACCTGGCTGGTCAACAACATAGCGGGATTATATGTCAACCGGCTCTTTCCACACCTCAGCCAGATTCCTACCCGGCTGCTGTGGTTGATAGGCTGGTGTTTGTGTTCGGGTAACGTTGCCGTAGTGCTTATCTACAGCATATACGTCTGGGCCGATGGCCTGCTGCTTCCGTTGCAGCCGGGGCGGCTGGGCTGGGCGATGGTCTACGAACTGCTGGTGGTGATCCTGGTCATTACACTCTACGAGGGCGTCCGGGCGTTCGAACGCTGGGAACAGAAGCTGCGCGAAACCGAAGAACTCAAGAAAGCCAACCTGCAAAGCCAGTTTGAAAGCCTGAAGAGCCAGATCAACCCACACTTTCTCTTCAACAGCCTCAACACGCTCTCATCGCTGATCGAAGAAGACCCGCAGCAGGCCGAGCTGTTTTTGGAAGAAATGGCGAGCGTGTACCGCTACCTGCTTCGCAGCAACGAGACCCAACTGGCTACGCTGGCCGCCGAGCTGGATTTTGCCCAGTCGTATTTTCATTTGCTACGTACCCGCTATGGCGAGCACATCCATCTCGACCAGGATGTAGACATCCAGTTTTATGAGCGGCTGCTCCCGCCGCTGACGCTGCAACTCCTGCTCGAAAACACGGTCAAACACAACGTAATTCTGCCCGAACAGCCGCTGACGATTCAGATTCAGAGCCAGCCGGATGGGCACCTTGTTGTGCGCAACAACCTGCAACGTAAAAACAGCCGGGTGCTGTCGAACCAGATTGGGCTGGTCAACATCGCAACGCAGTTCCGGCTGTTGGGCGGCGGCACGATGCGCGTCGACGACGATGGCCTTTTTTTCTCCGTCACGCTGCCCCTGTTGCAGCCGTAGGTCGTTTGAAAACGGCCCAACACACGACCTGATTGCCCGTTCCACAAAATGGAACAGGTTTCCAACGGCGGGAATTCAGGCGAAGCTCACATATACTAAATAACTGATTATCAGTGAATTTATAGTACTGGCACAAATTTCGACTCATGGCTGATCAAACCTATCAGCTATGGACAGCAACGAGTCTCTTTCCATCTTCATCGTCGACGACGACCTCTTTTGCCAGAACCTTTACGAGCAATTTATCCGCAACCTGGGCTACAACAACATCACGTTGTTTAGCGACGGGCAGGAGTGCCTCAACCACCTCACCGATCAGCCCGACGTCATCTTCTTGGACTACCGTATGGAGCCACTCGACGGCCTCGACGTGCTGCGGAAGATCAAACGGTTCAACCCCGACATTTACCTGGTGGTCATCTCCGGACAGGACGACCTTCAGGTGGCCGTCGATGCGCTGAAATACGGTGCCTTCGATTACATCATCAAAGGCCAGAACGACTTCGAGAAGATCGAGTTGGTGCTCAAAAAAATCCGGCAGGTGATGGCGCTGTTGCAGCAACGTCCGCGGGGTCGCTGGCAGAAATTCCTGACGATGCTGGGGGCCATATGAAACCGATGCTACGACCGCTGATCGTTGTTCTGCTGATGGCCCTGACGGGCTGGCTGTCGGGCTGCGCCCCACGGAATCTCTTCCAGGCCCCTGCCGCCCCGAGCGCCACGCTGGTCGATTCTTCGTTTTTTGGTCAGCAAAATACGCAGTACCGCATCCGCAAAGACGACAAGGTCAGCATCAGCATCTGGAACCACGACGACCTGAGCGTAGGCTCGCTCTACAGCATCTACAGCGCCAACGAAGTCTACGGCAAGTGGGTGCTGGTCGATCCCAACGGCGACGTGGCCGTGCCGAAAATCGGGCGGGTGCACCTGGCCGGCCTTACCTTGCTGGAAGCCCGCGACCGCCTGCTGACGGATTTTAAAAAGTGGCTCGTCGACCCCATCATCGACGTGCGCGTGCTGAACCGCGAAGTAACCGTGCTGGGTGAACTGAAAAGCCCCGGCAAATTCCTCATCGAAAAAGAAACCAACTCGCTGGTCGAGCTGGTGGGTCGGGCGGGCGACTTCGATATGTATGCCGACCGGCAGGCCGTGAAAGTGATCCGTACCATTAACGAACAACCGCATACCATTACCATCGACCTGACGCACATCGATCAGTTCGACCGGCGGAATATCGCTATCCTGCCCGGGGATATCATCTACGTACCTGCCCGCAAAGGCAAGTTCTGGGACAAGCGGGCCGGGCCGAGTGTGCTGCCCATCGCCAGTGCCATCACCACCCTCGCGGTACTCTTCAAAACGTTCTTCTAAAATACAGTTCACTGTCTTCTGTTGGCTGTCCTCTGTTGGCTTGCGCAAGCGTACTCGGGCGTCAGCCAACAGAGGACAGCCAACAGAAAACAGTGAACAGAAGACAGTGAACAGAAGACAGTAAACTCAAAAACGTATGTCGGAGCTATCAAAAACGCTGGGGCTGCTGGGGCCGTTTGTGCGAGGCCTCCCCTTCACCATCCTGGTTATGGCCATTGCGCTGTTTCTGGCGGGGCGGTATTTGCAATACGCCACGCCCATGTACGACAGCATGGCGAAGATCAAGCTGGCCGACGTCAATGAGGGAGCGCCCAGCGCCAACCTTTACAAGGATTTTGACGTGTTTGTCAATGCCAACAAGATTCTGGCGGAGGTCGAGTTGCTGAAGTCGAACGTGCTGCTGACCAAAGCCCTGTCGAACCTCGATCTGGCCGTGAGCATCTACCGGGTCGGCAGCCTGCGCAAAACCGATCTGTATGGGCAATCGCCCGTTCGCATCACGGCGGTGCTCACCAACCCCAAACTTTATAATCAGCCGTTTGGGCTGGCGATCCGGCGCGACACGCTGCTGACGATCACGCTGCCGGGCGGGAAAACCCTTCAGGGTAAACTCAACCAAATTCTCACCTTCGACGACGGCACGCTCTTTATCGGGCGAAACGATGCTCTGTTGGCCAAACGGCCGAACCTGGTCATCAACGACCGGTTCGAGTTCATCGTCCGCAGTCAGGAAAACGTGGTGGAGTCGGTGGTGGGCGACCTCGACGTGATGGCCGTGGACAAAGACATTCCGGTGCTGCGCATCAGCTACAAAAGCCCGGTGCCCCAGAAAGCCGCCGACGTGGTCAATGGCATTGCCGCGGCCTACATTGCCGATGGCGTCAACGACCGATACCGGGCCGCCGACACTACGTCTGGCTTTCTGGCCAAAGAGCTGAAAGCCTATCAGGATCGGCTGTCGGCGAGCGAACGGGCCATCGAAGCCTACCGGAACAACAAGAACATCATCAACATCCGGCAGGAAACCGAAACCGACCTGCGCAAGATCTCGGACCTGAAAAAACAGCTATCGAGCGTCCACATGAATATGCTGGCGATCGACAGCCTGAGCCGCTCGATCCGGCAGCATCCCGATTTCCTTAAAACCGCGCCCAACTTCGAAGCCTTCACGGATCTGCTGTCGACCGAGATCATCAAGAAAATGAAGCAGTTGCAGGGCGACCGCCGCGAGTTGCTGGTGCGCTACACACCCGACCACGAGAAGGTGCGGCTCCTGGATACGCAGATGAACGACCTTGCCGATTACATGCGGGAGAGCATCAACAACACGCTGACCAACCTGAGAATCAAACACCGCGACCTCAGCGAAACCATCAGCGAGGCCGAGGCCACGTTTGTGGGGTTGCCTACCAAGGAAAAAACCATGACGGTGCTGGAACGTAACTTCAGCCTCGACGAACAGATCTACCGGTTTCTGCACCAGAAACGCACCGAAGCCGACATTGCCCGCGCGGCTACGATCTCGTTTCACCGGGTGATCACGGAAGGGAAAGTGGCCACGAAGCCCATCTCGCCCAACCCCATGCTTACCAAAGTGCTGGCGGGTTTCCTGAGCCTGCTGTTCAGTGTGCTCATCATCTACGGCGTGCATTTCATGAAAGCGCGGGTAAGCTCCGTAACTCTCATTCAGAAAAATTCCGAGACGCCCGTTGCCGCTGCTGTCCCGTTTCTGGCCAAACCCACGCAGGCGCAGTTGCTCTTCCGCCAGTGGGCGCTGCATATGGACCTGAAGCAGCGCCTCGAACCGGGTGCGGTAGTGGTGGTGTCGTCGTTTGATACCCACGAAGGTAAGCGCACCGTTACCCGTGGGCTGGTGCAGGCTATGGCCAACCTGGGCAAATCGGTGCTGGTAGTCGACGCCGACGGCACCATGACGGCGGGCATCGACCAGCCCGATGTGGCTTACGTAGACCTGCCGCTCGTCGACGAACACTGGCAGCGGCCCATCAGCTGGGACCCGCTGATCAGCAACTGGCGCAACCGCTTCGATGTGGTCATCATCAAAAATGCGCCCCTCACGCAGGAATCGGCGGCGGCGATGCTGATGGCTTCAGCCACGCTGAACCTGCTGTTGCTCGACAGCCGACGTACCCGGCAAAACCGCATTCTGGAAGCCGACCTGCTGAAGGAAAACCTGCACCTGCCCCCCATGGAGTTTGTGCTCAACCGGGCGGGTTATACCCCGTCGATTTTCCGCGAGGCGTTCCAGTTTTTACGGAAGCTGGGCCGACGCCGCCCCACCCAATCGATCCCCAAAGCCCTACCTGCATGATCGCGCAACGTATCAGACACGAACTGGCCTCGGAAAAAGGACTGGTGCTGGCCGATCAGGTCGTCGTTAGCGGTTCGGCTTTCCTGACCAACCTGCTGCTGGCCCGGTCGCTGGGGGCGGTGGCCTACGGTCAGTTTTCGGCGGTGGTCTTGTGCCAGCTCTTTCTGCTGTCGGTGCAGCAGGCGGTGGGCAGCGGCATTTACCCCATCGTGTGGGCAACCCTCGCCCAGCCCCTTCGCAAACGCTACACCGACGGGCTGCTCTACGCCCAACTGGGCTGGCTGCTGGGTTTAGGTGGGCTGGGTACGTTGGCGTCACAATTGCCCTTCTTTTTTACCGGCTACGACGCGCGCCTGCTGGTGGCCGCCGGTGGTGCCACGGGCCTCTACCTGTTACAGGATTTTTTACGAAAACTGCTGCTGACGCAACAGCGGGCCGATCGCGCGCTGGGGCTGGACAGCCTCACCAACGCCAGCCAACTGCTGTTGCTGCTGGGAAGCCATCGGCTGGGTACGTTGTCGCTGACGTCGGCCCTCTGGATCGTGGGGCTGACCTTTCTGCCTTCTGTTGGGCTGGGGCTGGTCTGGCTGCGGCCCGGCCGATTACGGCTGGCGGACCTCGCGCTGGTGGGGCAACACCACCGGCAGCAGGGCGGCTGGATGCTCCTCTCGGCCCTGACGCAGTGGCTGGCGGGCAATTTCTTTGTGCTGGCAGCGGGTTGGTGGCTGGGCGCGGCGGCGCTGGGCGCGTTGCGACTGGCGCAGTACATCTTCGGGCTGCTCAATGTGTTGTTGCAGGCGCTGGAAAGCTACGTGCTCCCCCGTGCAGCCCAACTGGCTCACACCCCCGCCGCGCTGACCACGTACCTGCGCGGGGTCATGCTCAAAAGCCTGCTGGGCGTTGGGCCGATCCTGCTGTTACTCACGCTCGGGGCCGAGCCGCTGCTCGCCTTCGCGGGCGGGGCCGACTACCGGGCCTTCGCCTACGTCATGTACGGGCTCGCGGCGGTCTACGTGCTGGTGGTGTGCAGCTACCCCATCCGGCTCCTGCTACGGGTGCGGCAGCTCAACCGGCACTACTTCGTGGGCTACGCGCTGGCTACCCTCGGCAGCCTCGGTACGGCCTCGTGGCTTATCGGCCACTACGGGCTCGGGGGTGTGCTGGCGGGCCTGTTTCTCACCCAATTTATCCTGCTGGCCTATTGGCTGCTGGTCTTACAACACAACGGTTTATTCCCATGGAAATCATTCACCTTATTCTCGGCAAGGCCAATCCGGCCCGAATGAACGGGGTCAACAAGGTCGTGCATGAGCTGGCTACGCAACAGCAGCAGGCCGGGTTTGCCGTGGAGGTCTGGGGGTTCTCGGCCAACCCCGTGCACGACTACCCGGAACGTACCTACACCACGCGCCTGTTCAACGCGAGCCGCAATCCGTTTGGGATTGATGCCGTCTGGAAACGGGCCATCCTGCACCACAAACCCACCGTGGTGCAGTTGCACGGCGGGTTTGTACCCCGGTTCTACGCCGCCGCGCGGTTTCTGCAACAGCATCAGATTCCGTACCTGATCACGCCCCACGGCAACTACAACTGGCACGCCCTGCAACGCAGCCGCCTGCGCAAACGACTTTATTTCAACCTGTTCGAACGCCCATTGCTGGTCGGTGCCAGCGCCATTCATGCGCTGGGTCAAAGTGAAATCGACGGCCTGCAACGGATTTTCCCGAACCAGAAATCGGTGCTTATTCCCTACGGCTTTTCGGCTACCACGCCCCCGGCACCACGCGTGTCGTCTGACTTTGTCGTGGGCTTCTGCGGCCGGCTGGATAGCGATCATAAGGGGCTCGACCGGCTGCTGGATGGCTTTGCGCAGTTCCGCCAGGCAGTACCCGGCGCTCAACTGTGGTTGCTCGGCGACGGCCCCCACCGCGCCCAGCTGACCAGCCAGGCCAACGCGCTCGGT
Organism: Fibrella musci; assembly: GCF_041321105.1. Taxonomy (NCBI): domain Bacteria; kingdom Pseudomonadati; phylum Bacteroidota; class Cytophagia; order Cytophagales; family Spirosomataceae; genus Fibrella; species Fibrella musci. Next base: position 355,016 of record NZ_JBGGWD010000003.1, read on the forward strand.
CTGGGCGAGTCGGTCACGTTCTGGGGCAGTCAGTTTGGCAACGATAAGCTGCGTCTGCTCCAGCAGTGCAGCGTGTTTGTCCATGCTTCACGCTATGAAGGCCTGCCGGTGGCGGTGCTCGAAGCCGCCTCGCTGGGCATTCCCTGCCTGGTATCGGAGGCCACCAACGTGGGCGATGCCGTACGGTCGTTTGGGGCTGGGTACGTGGCGGGGCAGGGCACCGCTGCCGACGTAGCCGATGGCCTCGCGCACCTTTACCAGCAGTGGCAGACCGACGGGCTCACGAGCCTGCAACAAAACGCCCGGCGTATGGTCGACGAAGCCTTCAACTGGCCCCGTCAGCTCGACCTGTTCGATCAGTTGTACCGGCTCATCAGCCACCACCCCCTGGCCTAACGCCCGCCTCTTCCCATGACGCTCCAACGCACCACCGACATCGATCACAGCCGTTTCCTGCGGATGGTCAGTTTCTGGCTCACCGTCATTCTGTTCATCAAACTGGGCGGCTTCTTTACGTGGAGCAACAACATCGCCATCACGCGGGTCATCAAAGTGATCAGCCGGATTGCCATGACCAGCTCCATCTGGTGGTTGTATCGGGTCATCATCAAACGCGGGGCGGTGGCGTCGTTTGGCTGGCAGCATAGCCTCTCGCCGCTGCTGTATTCGGCCTACCTGCTGCTGGGTTTTGTTTCCATCACCTGGTCGACCGACCCCGGCTATTCGGGTTTGCAGTGGTTCATGGATTTCGAGGGGCTGGTGTTCTGCTATTACTTCATCGCCTGCTTCATCCTGCTCGATCATTTCTTTGCGGGCAGCATGGTCAAGATGTATCAGGTCATCGGCAACGCCGTCATGATGATGATCTCTATCTTCCTGGTGGGCATGTACGTCGACCCCGACACCTTTTACCGGCTCACACACGGCGGCGAAGAAGCCCGGCTCGGCGGGTTCATCATGAACCCCAACGAACTGGGTATGCTGTGCGCGGTGGGCGTTTCCTGCTTTATTTTTAACTTTTACCGGCAGCACCGCGTGGTCTGGACGATCGTCAAAATCGGGCTACTGATGTGGGCCATCGTCCTGACGGGTTCGCGCTCGTCGACCATCGGGTGCCTGCTGATCGCCTTTTTCCACATCCGGCAGTCGTCCAACACCCGCCTCAAACTGATGATGTATGCCGGGGCCGTGCTCGCCGTGCCGGTCGCCGTCGAAAAACTGTTGATCAAGGAAAACGGCGGAGGTCTCGACGAGGTCATGAGCATGACCGGCCGGCTCCCGTTCTGGACGGCGCTGATCACCGAGGGGTTGCCCCGAGCGCCTTTTTTCGGCTTTGGGTTTATGCGTATTGCCAAAACCGACTATTTCCAGGGCGAACATGTGTTCACCTACGCCGCCAAAATGACGCACAACACCTTCATTCAGGTGCTGATGAACCTGGGCTTCGTGGGTTTCACCATCGTTTTCTTCCAGTTGCTGTTCACGATTCGGGGCTTTTTGCAGGTGGCCGAACGCGAAAGGAGCCTTATCTGCGTGGGCGTCCTTATTCCCATCATGATCAACTCCTTCACCGAGTTTGGCATTTTCGGCGAAACCAACTACGGCATCCTGTTCTACCAGCTCCTGATTTTCTACATCAGCCTGTCGGTCAACCCCCGCCTGACGCCCGGCGAACGGCTGTATCTGCGTCGGCGACGCCCCGAACTGGTTGGCGTCTAACTTTCCTCCATTCCAGATTTTGGAATGACTTTCCTGTCGGCGGAACGTACCTGGCGCCCAAGGTCCTTATTCCGCTTGTTTACGCCTTTTTTGGCAACTGGCACAGAACTGGTACAACGCGCTGGCATGAGAACTCACCGCTACGCTGCCGATAGCCGGATGATCAAAGCAGGGCTGAAAACCGTTGGTCTGCCACTGGCCTTCGCTCCCTCGGCCACCTTTGATCACCCCCTGCCCTGCCACCTGTACCGCAACCCGGACGGGAGCATTCGCTGGTTGTGGCCCAGCCACGCTACCCAACCCGATTTTCTGCGCTTTTACCACCGCAGCAACTGGCGGGCGCGGCTGTTTGTGTGGGTAGTACAAGTATTGTTTCGGCTGAAACTAGGCCGCTGGCTGGCCCACGACTCACTGACGGTTTATACCACCGAAACGGGGGTGGCCCTGCTGCAACGTACCCAGGTTAACCGCTGGGCGCTGTTTACGGGCACGGTCGGTCCAAATCGCAAGCTGGTCATCTGGTTCGATACGATGGCGGGAAAAAGCTGTTTCCTGAAAGTTGCCCTCGCTGAACCCGCCGTTCAGAATATACAACGCGAAACCCTGGCTTTGCTGCAGGTGCAGGCACAGCCGTTCAGACTGGTCGACGTACCGGCCGTGTATGCCCACAGCAAGGGCGTGCTGCTACAGGAAGATCTGGGTACTGTGGGAATTCAGCCCGTCAACCAGCTGACCGACCTGCCCACCGGGGTGTTGCGGGAACTGGCGGGCCGACACTGGCACCGGCAACCGCTGCGGCAGGCCGCCTTCTGGCAACAGGCCCAGCAAACCCTGGCCGACCTCCGCGCCACCAACGACCCTCGGCTGCCGGTGAGTCTGCTCGACAAGGCCGAACGGCTCATGCAGCACCTCGATAGCCAGCCGTCGGTGGCGCTGGCAGCAGCCCACGGCGACTTTACACCCTGGAACCTCATGCTGCGCCACAACCGACTCTGTGTGATCGACTGGGAATTGCAGCACGACGCGCTGCCGGGGTTGTATGATCTGTTTCATTTCATCTACCAGTCGCATATCCTCATTGGCAATCGGGGCTACCGGGCCATTCGGCAGACGATCGACAGCACGCTCAATGAACCGGAATGGCAGCTTTTCTGTGAGCAGCACGGCGTCGACACCGAGCTGGCCGAATTGTTCTACCTCACGCATACGCTGACTTATTACGGCTCGGTTTACAGCCGACAGCCCGACTGGCATCGGCAGATCCACTGGCTGCTGGCTACCTGGAACGACGCCCTGACTTACTGGCTTCACCGGCGGCAGGTAGCCACCGACCGGCAGCTGCTGCTCCAGGACCTGGCTTTCTGGCTGCACGATCGCCCTCATGCGGCCCTCAAGCTTCAGTGCGACCAACTGGCCAACCTGCCCGACACCTCAGACCTGGACCTTTGTCTGCCGCGCCCGGTAGCTACCCAACTCGCGGCCTACCTCCGCCAGCACCCGCTGACGCGCCATCTCGTAGCCGAGCCGCGTTCGTTCATGAATCAGCTGCATCTGTTTGGTGCCGACGGCTCCTGCCTACACGTCGACCTGATCTGGCAGTTCAAACGCAAACAGCTCGATTTTATGCCTGCCGAACCGCTTTGGCAGGAAGCGACGCGCGCCACGCACGGCCTGAACGTACCCAGCCTGACGCACACGCAGACCTACCTCCGCCTATTCTACGGCCTCAACAACGCGCCCCTGCCCGACCGCTACCGCTCCCTGTTTGCTACCCAACCCGACGTACCTAACCCGGCCGAGCTAACCCGCTCCGTGCGGCAACAGGCAGCTAATCGAGGATGGCAGGGCCTGCAAAATCGGCTGGCTTACGGCCTGGATACGCTTCGCTCGTTTGGCTTCCGGCGCGGCCTTATCGTCACGTTCAGTGGAGTCGATGGAGCGGGCAAATCGACGGTGATCGAGCAAACACGCTACCAGATCGAGAAGCGACTGCGACAGCGGGTAGTAGTGTTGCGGCACCGGCCCTCACTGCTACCTATTCTGAGCGCCTGGAAATACGGCAAAGCGCAGGCCGAACAGCGGGCCGCCAGCACATTGCCACGTCAGGGTACCAACCAGAGCGGCGTCTCTTCGTTATTGCGCTTCGCCTATTACTATGCCGACTACCTGTTTGGTCAGTTTTACGTGCAGGTCAAATACGTCTGGCGGGGCTACATCGTCCTCTACGACCGCTACTATTTCGACTTTATCAACGACGGGCGCCGCAGCAACATCAACCTCCCGACGGGGCTGGTTGCAGGCCTCTATGCGCTGCTGCTGAAACCCCGGCTCAACGTGTTTCTGTATGCCCCCGCCGACGACATCCTGCGCCGCAAACAGGAACTCGACGCCGCTACCATCACCGAACTGACGGGCCAATACCTGCGCCTGTTTGAACGCCTCCAGAAACGATACCCGTCGTCGGACTACCTGCCGGTGCTCAACCAGCACCTGCCCCGCACCCTCAACCAGATTCTTGACCGTATCCAGACCTATTCGCTATGAAAGCGCTGCTCGAACGAATCATCCGGCTTCGTAACCCTCAGTTTCGGCTGGCGCCGACGCTGAGTATGTCGCTCATATGGGCGTTTAGCTGGCAGCAGGGGCTGGCCTTGCTGCGGGGTAGCCGGGTGCTGTTGCAGGGGCGCAACCCCAAAGCGATGCTGCGCGGCCGGGGCGTTCGGTTTTTCAACCTCCCGCAGATTCGCTGGGGCCGTTTTCTCAAACTGGGTGACCACGTCTATTGCTCGGCCATCAGCACGGGCGGCATCCACCTGGGCGACCACGTCAGTCTGGGCGCGTTCAGCCGCCTCGTTGTCTCTACCACGCTCGACAACCCCGGCCAGTTCATTCACCTGGGCGACCGCGTGGGCATCGGGGAGTTCGCCTATCTTGGCGGGGCAGGGGGCCTTATCATTGGCGACGACTGCATCATCGGGCAGTATTTCAGCTGCCACCCCGAAAACCACCACTTCAGCGACCCCGACGTACCCATCCGCCTACAGGGTGTTGAGCGGCAACCCATCCTGATTGGAGCGAATTGCTGGATTGGTAGCAAGGTCACCGTACTCAGCGGAGTCACCATCGGTGCGGGTAGTGTCGTGGCCGCCGGGGCCGTCGTCACGCAGAGCTTTCCGCCCAACAGCCTGATCGGTGGTGTCCCCGCCCGGCTGCTGCGCCTGCGCACCCACGTACCTGATAACGTACCCGCCGATTCGGGTCGTATGGACGTACCTGCAGATTCGGACCATACAAACGTACCCAGCCCTCAGCCGATCCATGCCGACTACTAACCTACCCACCGTATTGGTGACTACCTATGCAGTCAATCCGTACAAGGGATCGGAAGACGGCATGGGCTGGCATTTCATTCTCCAGATTGCCCGTTACCAGCGCGTTATCGCCGTTACAAGGGCCAATAACCAGCCCGCCATCGACCGGTACTGGGACGAGCACCCCGACCTGGCCCCACTCCGGCAGCGGATTCAGTTTCTGTATTTCGACTGGCCCGCCTGGTTGCGCTTCTGGAAAAAAGGGCCGCTGCTGTCGATGATTTATTATTACGGCTGGCAGCTAAGCCTGGCGCTCTGGTTGCGGCGTAAACGCCTCCCCGTCGATCTGGTCCATAACGTCAATTTTCACAACGACTGGACGCCCACCTTTCTGTGGCTGCTGGGCAAACCGCTTATCTGGGGGCCGGTGGGGCATCATCCGCCTATCCCGACTGCCGAACTACGTACCCACGGCCGCAAAGCCTGGCTTCAGGACCGGCTGCTGTGGACCCTGAAACGCGCCTTCTGGACGTTCGACCCGTGGCTGCGTCTGAGCAAACGCCGCGCCGCGCACGTGCTCTGCATGAATGAAGCCGCGTCAACAGCCCTGCACCTGCCCGCCCACCGCTACAGCATCGTGCCGTCGGTAGCCTCCCCCCCCGTCGATCCTGCACCGACCCCGACCGACCGCTTCCGGGTGTTATCGGTGGGTCGCTTTGTGGCCTTGAAAGGGTTTACCACGACGATTCGGGCTTTTGCCCAGTTTTACCATCAGCTCACCCCCACCGAACAAGGCCGCGCCCGCCTCACCCTGGTAGGCAGCGGCCCCGCCGAGCCGCTGATCCGGCAGCTGATCGAACAGGAACAGATCGGGCAGTGTACCGACCTCATCAATTGGTTGCCTAAAGACGAGGTCGCAGCCTGCTATCGCTCGGCCTCGGTGTTTCTGTTTCCGTCGCACGAAGGGGCGGGTATGGTCGTGGCCGAGGCCATGAGCTACGGCCTGCCCGTTATCTGCTGGGACAACGAAGGCCCCGGTCGCTTTGTCCACCCCGACACGGCGCTGCGTGTGTCCGATCACGATCTGGGAGCCGGCGCCATCCAGATGGCCAACCACCTCTGTGCGCTGCTGCGGCAACCCACCCATTACCAGCACGAACGCAGGCTGGCCCGGCAACGCTTCGAAACGGCCTTCGACTGGTCGGTGCGGGGCGAGCAACTGCGGCAGATTTACCAAACCGTTTTATCCATAACCCCTTCCGTCACGCCACCCGTGCATGAAAACCAACCGGATTATTGCCATTCACTTGTTGAACGACTGGAGCGGTAGCCCGCTCGTTTTTCGGCAGGCCCTCGACGCCCTCCGGCAAGATGGTCATACCGTCGACCTGTTTACGGCCACGCCGGGCGGCTGCGGCTTTCTCAGCGACCTGCCGGGCGTTACGCTCCACGCCCTGCCCTACCGCTGGTCGCCGGTCAAGCTGGTGACCCTGTTGAACTACCTGCTCGTGCAGGCGCGGCTGTTCGTCAAATTGCTATTTTTTCTACGCTCGACAGATCGGGTGTACATCAATACGCTGTTGCCGTTTGGAGCCGCGCTGGCGGGTTGGCTGCGGGGTTGTGCGGTGGTTTATCACGTGCACGAGGTGAGTCTCAAACCCCGCCTGCTGAAGGCGTGGCTTCGGGCCGTTGCCAACTATACGGCGCGGCGGGTGTTGTTTGTATCGGCCTACACGCAACAGCAAACGGGCCTGCGCCGCCCCACCAGCCAGCTCATCTATAACGCCCTGCCCGATTCGTTCCTGCAACAGGCACGGCCAATCAGCTCACCCAACATGGTGTCGCCTTTTACGGCGCTAATGTTGTGTTCCAACAAAGCCTACAAAGGCATCCATGAATTTGTGGGGTGCGCGCGCAGCCTGCCGCACATTCAGTTTATGCTGGTGCTGAACGCGGGCGAGGCCGAGGTCGACGCCTTTGTGCAGACCGCTTCGCCACCATCCAACTGCTTCGTGTACCCGGCGCAGGCCGATACCATCCCGTTCTACCAGCAGGCGCATGTGGTGCTCAACCTGTCGCATCCCACCGCCTGGGTCGAAACGTTCGGCCTGACGATTCTGGAAGCGATGGCCTGCGGGCGGCCCGTGATCACGCCCACCGTGGGGGGTATCTGCGAACTGATCGAGAACGGCAAAGAGGGCTTTCAGATCGACGTGAGGCAGTTGCCGATGCTGGTGCAAACCCTCCGGCGGCTCTCGTCCGACGTGGTCCTGTACCGGCAGTTGGCCGAGGCCGCCCGCCAGCGAGCCGACCAGTTTTCGACCACTACTTTCCAGATACGGCTGCTCCAGGCATTCGCCTCGCTCGACCCGTCGACAATGCCAGGGAACGTACCTCAGCGCTACCCCAGCCCGGCTGAGGCAGCCTGAGAGTAGCCCATCAGGCGCGATTTTTCAGTTGTTCGACAACCCGGTTGATTACCCCGTCGAGCTTATCGATCAGGGCTTCCAGTTCGGGCGAGGTCTGCCAGGTTTCGGCGTTGGCTTCGATCGCCCGGATGTCGGCCGTGAGGGCGCTGATACCCATATTGTCGATGGAAGGCTTAACGCGGTGCGCGACCTTGCGGACCTGTTCAAAGTGCCCGGCGGCGTAAGCGGTCTTGATTTCCTGCACCGATTCGGGCCCATAGCGCATGAACAACTCAACCATCCGATCAACAAACGACTGATTACCTTTTGCCAGATTCATCACCGTCGATAAGTCATACAGCGGCGGCTCAGGCGCGGCAACGGGCGGCGCGGCCTGTTCGGTTTTTTCCAGCCACCGCACCACCATCGCCAGTAGCTGTTCTTCGCCGAACGGCTTGGCGAGGTAATCGCTCAGACCCGCCCCGATAAACTTGGTGCTATCGCCTTTCACAGCAAAGGCCGTCAGGGCGATCACCGGTAGTTGCGCACTGATGTCGGCCCGGATGATTCGGGTGGCTTCTACGCCATCCATCACCGGCATCTGAATATCCATCAGCACCAAATCAAAAGGCTGCTGCTTTAGTTTCTCGATGGCCTCAAGACCATTTTGCGCTTCCTCAATAATGGCGCCGTAACTCGCCAGTATGGTCGAAGCCACGAGTCGGTTCATCTCGTTGTCGTCGGTTACCAGAATGCGTTTGCCCGGCAACTGATCGGTGTTGGTCTCGCCGGTTTCTTTGACGGGCAGTTTGCCGGGGTCGCCTTTCTGAAACGGAATCTGAAACGACACCGACGTACCCACGCCCTTTTTGCTTTTCACCTGCATGGTGCCGCCCATTAGCTCAACCAGATTACGGCTGATACTCAGGCCGAGGCCCGTGCCCCCAAACCGGCGTGTCACCGATTCATCTTCCTGCCTGAACGTCTGAAAAATACGTTTCGTAAAGGCCTCGTCCATCCCGATGCCCGAGTCGCTCACTGTCAGCTCGATCAACTGCCGGTTCCGGCTGCCTTTCAGCAGGTGACAACTAATATTGACGTGCCCTTTTTGGGTGAATTTGATGGCGTTCGACAGCAGGTTGAGCAAAATCTGGTTGAGCCGATAAGGGTCGCCAAGCAATACCGGAGCAATGCGTGGGTCGAAAAACGAATTGGTAAACAGCAGCCCTTTTTCTTCCGCTTTGTGCATCATTACCTGCATGGCCCGGTCGACAACCTGTTTCGGTTCAAACCCGATCTGTTCGAGCGTGAGTTTACCCGCCTCGATTTTCGACAAGTCCAGAATATCGTTGATGATGATCAGCAGGTTATCGGTAGCCGACTGAATGATGGACAGGTAATACTGCTGATCGGGGTGCAGGCTGGTCTTCGACAGCCGGTTGGCCATACCCATGATGGCGTTCATGGGCGTGCGGATTTCGTGGCTCATATTGGCCAGAAACAGTTCTTTAACCCGGGCCAGCTCTTCGGCCGCTTCTTTGGCTTTGGTGAGTTCCAACTCCAGCTCTTTCTGCCGGGTGATATCGATATGAGTGCCAATGATTGTCAGCGGCCTCTGGTCGCCATCCCGCTCCGTAACCACACCCCGATCGAGCACCCAGTGTACCGACTCATCGCGGTGGATGATCCGGTATTCGTTGTGGTGCTGCGTGATCAGCCCCAGCTTATACTGCCGGTCGTTCTCTTCGAGCATGTGGCGGTCGTCGGGGTGTACCCGGCTCCACCACAGGTCGGCAACGTCGATATGCTTGTCGAGCTGATAGCCCAGCAGGTTATTCGACGGGTTTGAAAAATAAGTTTTCCCCGTTCTGAAATCGTGCTCCCAATAGTTATCGCCTACGTTGGCCAGGGCCATGCGTAGGCGCTCTTCGTATTCTTTCAGCTTGCGCTGCGTTACTTTTTCGGCCGAAATATCCTCGATGATCGAGAAATAGTGGGTGACGGTGCCTGCTTCGTTGGCCACCGGTTGTCCTTCGGTACGGCCCCAGAACCAACTGCCATCTTTGCGGTAGTGAATCCCTTCGATATCGAACGGGATGCCTTTTTCAAACGACTCGACCATCGTTCTAAGCGATTCCCGATCTGAAAAAGGCCCCCGGCATAACTCCATGGGGGTCCGGCCAATAACTTCGTCGTTGGCGTAGGCTGTGAGTTGACAAAAGCCTTCGTTCGACCAGAAAATGCGGCCGTCGCGCCCCACCAGTACCACCCCATTTTTGTTGGCACTCGCTACCAGCGACAGCCGTTCCAGTTCCTGTTCCGTCTTTTTTCGCACCGAAATATCCCGGATAAACGAGCAGAAGAAGGCATCGTCGCCCTGTTTGACCGGGATGATGTAGAGTTCGATGGGAAACACATTACCCGCACGATTGATGGCGGGCAACTCAATCTGTTTGCCCAATACCTCGCCCATACCCGTGATTCGGTAATTGGCCATGCCCGCCTCGTGCGCCGCCCGATGCGTTGGCGGAATAACGACCTCCGCGATCGGCTTGCCAATGACTTCGGCGGCAACCCAGCCGAAGATTTTTTCGGCCTGCGGGTTCCAGAACGTAATCAATCCGCCGGGGTCGATCGTGATGATCGCATCCAGCGCGGCGTTCATGATCAGCCGGTTTTTCAGCTCGCTCTGCACGAGCGCGTCCTGGTTAGCCTTGCGCTCGGTGATGTCGGTGTAGCTCCACAAGTGCCCTTTATAGGCATTATCGATGTAGATCGGAATATAGTCGCGCTGGTAGGTTCTGCCGTTGGCCAGCTCCAGCATGTAGCCTTGTAGGAGCCAGCGATTGGCCAGCGTGTTGGCCAGATCGCGGCGCACCAGGTGGGGTTCTTTCGCCTGTTGGCAGATGCGTTCCATCAGGCCCTGGCAAGACGTACCTGGCAGTTGCTGCGGTGGCGTGTCGATGTCAAACAGGTCGCAAAACACCTGATTGATAAAAACGACCTGCTGTTGTTCGTCTTCCAGCAGTACCCCGCTTTGCATATTGGCAATGAGCGAGGTAAAGACCTCTTCGGCGTTTTTGCGTTTAGATACCTGCTGATTGAGCAGGCGGGCAATTCCCAGCAGATCGTCGCTGTCATGCTGGGGATCCGTGCCGGATACAGTGCTGACAGCCTCGGTTAGTTTTTCGACCGATAACTTCTTGACGTCCAGCTCGTGCTGAAGCCGTTTGTTCAGTTGTACATATTCGTCTTCGCTGATCGTGAACGCACGCTCGGCCAGCTCCCGGTCGCGTTCCAGAGCGCGGTACGATTCACTGACGACCTCCAGCAAGCGGGCCATCGCCGGGTCGGCCTGCAGGCTGTCGGGCAGGTAGCGGGCAATCTGCTTCTGCAACAGCTTATGGTAGCTCATAAAAAGCGGTGATCGTCATGGTCTGGTTGTGCAGTTGGCAACTGCCTCCCTCATTGACGGGCGACAGCTCACCGTTGGCATAAAAACCAATGAGCGGCACCTGTTGACCCAGTGTCTCGCTCACGGCTTCTACTTCCTCATCAATACGTGGGCCATAAATAAGCTTGCGCCCGACACAACTGACCAATAACGCCAATGCGGGCTCGACCCCACCGGGCAGGGCGGTCTGCTGGGCAGCGGTGGCCGCCGCCGCCGTCAGCCGGTCGAAACTGGCTTTCATGAAACGTACCCGCGCGCCCACCGGTACGTCGCCGGCAAACGTCATGCTTTTCTGCGCTTCGTCGATCGACAGGATAGTCCGCACCACGGGCTTGTCTTCGCCCGGAATCGTTACCGACAGCGGGAAGTACAGCGCAGCCCCCGGCAGTTGCTCCACGTCTGGGCCCAGGTATTTTTTATACAGATCGAGCGCGTTTTCGTGGTCGATCTCATACAGCACGTTGCCCGTGGCGCGCGTGATTTCCTTTTCCAGCCCGAACATGGTCCAGCCGCCCGCCGACCCGTGGCCCACCAATAGTTTCTGCCCGTAGAAGCCGATCGCCGTTACCTGCCCGGCTATGGGCGGGCCGTTGAGCCCAACCAGCGTAGACTGAAACTTGGCCGCATCGCCCGCCAGCCCACCCGTGATCAGAATTTGCTGATCGTCGATGCAGAGCCCTTTCACTAGTTCGCTGCCATTTACCAGCGCTCCGTCGGCCAATATCAACACATAGGCGAGTTCGTCGGCAGGCAGCAGACTGGCTAGCTGGCGGGCCGCGTCGAGGCTGGTAGCAAAATCACCGATGTTCACAGAAGCCGTTCGGACGTGGGTATCCCCAAACGACATTGCCACCGCCACCAGCGTATCGTCCTGCACCCGGTCGTGGTAAATCTCACCGGCGGTGCTGCACAGAGCAATCTCGGCTGTCGGGAAGCGGGCTCGCACAGTATCGTAGATAGTAGGCGACTCCAGTAACTCCTTCGATGCAAAACACAACACCAATTGAGCCGCCTGATCGGTAGCTGATTTACTGATAGCGTGCGTCGACCATTGGTCATCGGCATACTGAGCAATTGACACGTGCATAATGTGAGGGGCAGGAGATAAGAGGTAGGTGGCAAAAGCGCTGCAAAATCAACGCCAACCCGCTCTGTCCCCTCAACCAGCTCATTTACGGGCAAAAGCGTCACGGCCCTTTCCAGATTCTGGAAATCATTCCGGAATTCGGAACTATGTGCCGACCCGGTTACCCCCTTTTTTGAATGCCAATACGCCGTTGACATGTCTTGCCGACCGCCGAACAGGGGCGATACGCGGCCAGGTACGTACCGCAGCAGGCTAGCCATCGACAGGGAACGTACCTGGGTTGGCTACGCCGGTTCCGCCCGGGTGACGGCCTGTCCTTCTTCTTTTCCATTGTGGAATGGTTTTCCAGAATCTGGAACAGAAGCTGGCGAAAACAGGCAAAAACGGCTCCCTAACGGCTTTTTTCGAGTTTGGCACGCCTTAAGCTATTCGGTAGCAACAAAAGGAAAAACCCATGAGTAAGACTACTGTAGCCATTATCGGTACCGTTGGCATTCCGGCCAAATACGGCGGTTTTGAAACACTGGCCGAGCATCTGGTGGATCAGTTGGGCAACGAGCTGGACATATCGGTCTACTGCACCACGAAGAAATATGGTGCGGCTCAGCGACAAACCCACTACAAAGGGGCCCGCCTGATTTACCTGCCGCTTGATGCCAACGGGCTGCAAAGCATTCTCTACGATTGCATCAGCATTCTCCACGCACTGCTTTATGCCGACGTACTGCTGATTCTGGGCGTAAGCGGGGGGATCATGCTGCCATTTGTGCGGTGGTTCACCCGCAAGAAGATCATCATATCGATTGACGGTATCGAATGGAAGCGCAACAAATGGCGCAAACTCGCCCGTTGGTATCTGTGGGCGGCCGAGTGGCTGGCCGTGCGGTATTCTCACGCCGACATTTCGGATAATGAGTCGATCCAGAACTACACGGCCATTCGGTACAAAACGCTGAGCCACATTATCGAATACGGGGCCGACCATACCCTGGCCGTGAAACCCACCAACGCCGACAGGGAGTACTATCCGTTCCTGGCCAACCCCTATGCGTTTACGGTTTGCCGCATCGAACCAGAAAACAACATCCACCTAGTGCTAGAAGCGTTTGCCCAGTTACCGCGTCATCGCCTGGTGATGGTGGGCAACTGGACTAACAGCGACTACGGGGCTCAGTTGCGTGAGCAGTATCGTGGTACAGACAACCTGTTGCTGCTCGACCCGATCTATGATCAGCGGCAACTCGATCTGCTCCGTAGCAACTGCCTCGTCTACATTCACGGCCATAGTGCGGGGGGCACCAACCCGTCGCTGGTCGAAGCCATGTACCTCGGCCTGCCCGTCATCGCGTTCGACGTAACCTACAATCGAACAACCACCGAAAATCGGGCGCTGTTCTTCAAAACGGCCAACGAGCTGGTGCGGCATATCCAGCGTACGTCTATCGCCGACCTGAAATACCAGGCAGCCGTTATGAAAACCATTGCCCATCGGCGCTACACCTGGTCGGTGATTGCCCAGAAGTACGCGTTTCTGGTCCGTACCGTCATGCAGACGTCGGCCAAAAGCACGCTTATCTCGAAAGCGGGTCGGCAGTTGCCTTCCCACTGGCTGGTCGAATCAGAACTGGCGCACCTCAGCACCCCGGCTTACTTCTACGAATAAGAGCTTATTACGCTTGTCCAGCTAATCCAACACGCTTTTCCAACTATTATTTTCTTTCCCATTCGCCTCATGCACCTGAACGTACCCACTTTCATAACACTGCTCACCGGTTTCGCAATCGGTCTGGGCCTCTGCTGGCTGCTACTTCCGCTCCTGATCCGGCTGAGCCCGGCGGTTGGGCTGGTCGACCGACCCAACAGCCGCAAAGTACATCAGCAGCTTATTCCGGCCATTGGCGGGCTGGCGATCGGCCTGACACTGCTGATTACCACCCTGATTTACTGGCCACTGCAACAGCTCTTTAGTGCCAATGCTGCCCTCGCGCTGGTGCTGCTGGTGCTACTGGTAACCGGCGTGCTCGACGACCGGCTCAACCTGCAGGCCACTGTCCGGCTACTGATCCAGATCGGTTGCGCGCTGCTGGTGGCGCACTACGGCATCCGGCTCACCTCGCTGCATGGTTTGTTTGGTATCACGGCCCTGCCCCTGACCATACAATACGGGCTGACAGTGCTGATCCTGACGGGCATGGCCAACGCGTTCAACCTGATCGACGGCGTCGATGGGCTGGCGGGTAGCCTGGCGCTCATCAACATGGTACTGCTGGGTACGTTGGCGGCGCTTCTCGGTCAACCCCATTGGCTACTGTTGCTCGGCCCCCTGACCGGCGCGCTGCTGGCTTTCCTGCGGTTCAACTGGCGCCCTGCCCGGCTGTTTATGGGCGACGGCGGATCAGTAGTGCTGGGGTTTCTGACGGCCGCACTGGGCATAGCGCTGCTGGAAGGAGCCTACCAGCAAGGCAACACCTACGCCCCGCAGGCGGTCATCCTGATTACGGCCAGTTGCCTGATCCCGATTATCGATGCGCTGCGGGTATTTGGCAGCCGTATCCTCAAAGGAGTTTCTCCCTTTACGCCCGATCGCAACCACATGCATCACTGGTTGCTGAAGCACCGATTTGCGCACTCGCAGATTACGATCCGGCTGGTGGGTGTTCATGCGCTGGTAATGGCGATTTCCTGGCTTGGTTCTTTTTTTCTAAGCATTTCCAGTGTCTTCCTGCTACAGGTCGGCCTCATTATTGCCTACACCACGTTTATTCAACTCAGCCACTCCTTTCTTAAAAGTTACCGACTCGTCAAAAAACTGGAGGCGCTTTGAATTCTATACGCCGTTTTAGCTAACTTAGTAAATATGAGACTATTTACATGAGAAAGATCATCCTGGATGGCCGGTTCTAGCCTCATAAACCGCGATTCTGGCTTGATACTGGCATAATTATTATATACTTCAGAGTCTGTAAGATCGTCCAAATGACACCATGACGCCTGCTAGTCCCTACCGTATTTTTATCGTCGAAGACGACCCTTGGTACGGAGAAGTGCTCAAGTATCACCTGTCAATGAACCCGGATTATGAGCTACACCGGTTTGTAACTGGTGAGGCCTGTCTGAAGCATGTACGCCTGACACCGCCGCACCTGATTACAATGGACTACTCATTGCCGGATATCAACGGCTCCGACTTGTTGCGGCAGATTCGGGAGCAGTTGCCCGATACGCCCGTGATTGTTATCAGCGGACAGCAGGACGTCGAAACGGCCGTCGGGTTGTTACAGGCAGGGGTGCACGACTATTTCGTTAAGGACGATCGCACAAAAGACCTGCTCTGGAATGCCATCCTGAAAATCAGGGAAAATCAGAACCTGAAGCGCGAAATCGAGCAGTTGCGTGAGGCGTTGGGGCAGAAATATGATTTCGGCAATCTGCTGATCGGCAACAGCCCGGCTATTCGCCACGTCTTCACGCTGATTCAGAAAGCCGTTCGCACCAACATTAATGTGTCGATATCAGGCGAGACAGGCACGGGTAAAGAACTGGTGGCTAAATCGATTCATTACCATTCCGACCGGCGGAAGAAGCCTTTCGTGGCCGTCAACATGGCGGCGATTCCACGTGAGTTGACCGAAAGCGAACTTTTTGGCCACGAGAAAGGCGCCTTTACAGGGGCCGTCAGCCGAAAAATCGGGCGGTTTGAAGAAGCGAACAAAGGCACGCTCTTTCTGGATGAGGTCGCCGAAATGGACCTGACCCTGCAAAGCAAGCTGTTGCGGGTATTGCAGGAGCGCGAACTGGTGCGGGTGGGCGGCAACGAGCGGATTCAGCTCGATATCCGGCTGGTGGTCGCGTCGCACAAAAACCTGCTAGATGAAGTTCGGCAGGGGCGTTTCCGCGAAGACCTTTATTACCGGCTCATGGGCCTGCCCATCGTGCTGCCGCCGCTACGCGACCGGGCCACCGACGTGCTGTTGCTGGCGCGGCACTTTCTGGATGAATTCTGCAAAGACAACCGCCTCACCTCGCCCGCGATCTCACCGACGGCCACCGATAAGTTGTTGCAATACGGTTTTCCGGGTAACGTGCGCGAGCTAAAGGCCGTCATGCAGATGGCTGCCGTTATGTGCGACGGGCAGGAAATCCGGCCCGACGACCTGATGCTGACCTCGGAGTCTGACGAATCGGTCGTGGGGGCCGAAGGCAAAACGCTTCGCCAGTACACCATCCAGATCATCAAATCATATCTGAGTAAATATGACAATAACGTTGTACTCGTCGCCGAAAAACTAGACGTTGGCAAGTCTACCATCTATAAAATGATTCAGAACAATGAGCTGACGCTGGCGTAGCCGGCGCGGGTTCATTGGTGACGTCGTGTGGGTATGGAACAGGTATCGGTTAGGCCATCGGGTGAGTCCGCAACCGCTCAATCTCATCAGCAGTTGCTCGACGAGATTGAGCGGTTGCGGGCTGAGCAGCAACGGCTCGAACAAACCGTTTGCACGCTACAGGCCGAAAACACCCGGCTCAACGAGCATTGGCAGACCCTGCTGGCGGGGCTGGGCGATGCCAGTTGGTCGTATGATTTGCAAACCGACGTACTCACCCGTTCACCGGCCTATTACCAGCAACTTGGCTACCTCGACGAGTCTCCCGACTGGCTCGCGCTGCTACACCCGCAGGACAGGCCCACCTGGTCGTATGAGCTAGCCGCGATCCGTCAGGGGCATCAGGCCCACTTCAGCGTAACGTACCGCATCCGTGCCCACGACGGTACGTATGCCTACCGGTTTGACCTTGGGTACGTCTTCACGTCGTCGGCCAATACCCGCAGCCTTCGGGGTGTTTCGGGGTCGCTCACGGTGCCGGTTCAGTCGCAGCAACCGCTGAGCCGGATGGCTAGCCGACTCACCAACCTGATGAGCCAATTGCAGGACGGGCTCCTGCTGGAAGACGAACACCGCCACATCGTGCTGGTCAACCAGTATTTCTGCGACCTGTTTGCCGTTCCTATGTCTCCGCAGCAACTCACCGGTATCGACTGCTCGGGGATGGCCGACCAAAGCAAATCGCTCTTCAGCGATCCAGACGCCTTTGTGGCGCAGGTGGCTCAACTGCTGCACGACCGGCAGCCGGTGCTGGGCGAAGAACTGACGCTGGCCGATGGTCGCATTTTTGAGCGCGATTACATCCCGCTCTTCAACGAGGGAGAGTATACGGGCCACCTCTGGAAATATGCCGATATCACCCGCCGGAAACGAGCCGAAGACGCCGCCCTGCGCCAGAAAGAAAAGTACCAGCGCATTATCGAAAACATGAACCTGGGCCTGATCGAGGTGGATCTGGACGAGCGTATCGTGTATACCAACCAGAGTTTCTGCGCCATGAGCGGCTACGACGCCGACGAACTGATTGGGCAGATTGCGACCGACATGCTGTTGCGCGGGCAGCATGTTCAGGTGATGAAGGAGAAAAACGCCAGCCGACTCGACGGCCACGTAGATACCTACGAAGTGGCCATCAAGAACAAACGCGGCGAGGCCATGTGGTGGCTCATCAGCGGGGCGCCGATTTACTCCGACGACGGGGCGGTGATTGGGTCGACGGGCATTCACCTCGACATTACGAAGCAGAAACAACTTGAGTCTGACCTGCGCGTGGCCAAAGAAGCGGCGGAAGACTCGTCGCGGGCAAAAGTGCTGTTTCTGGCCAACATGAGCCACGAGATTCGTACGCCCATGAATGCCATTCTGAGCCTGGGGCAGCAGCTCACCAAAACGACGCTCTCCGACAAGCAGCAGTTTCTGCTCAGCATGATCAACTCGGCCGCCAGCAACTTGCTAGTCATTTTGAACGACATTCTCGACTTCTCCAAGATTGAGGCGGGGCAGCTTTCGCTGGAGCAGATCGGATTCAACTTACCCAATCTGCTTCAGGCTGCAACTCAGGTGCTGGCCGGGCAGGCCGACGAAAAAGGGCTGCGCCTGAACACCCGCACCGACGCCGACATTGCGCCGGTGTTGCTCGGCGACCCCTACCGGCTCAACCAGATTCTGTTCAACCTGCTGGGCAACGCCATTAAGTTTACCGAAACGGGCAGCGTAACCCTCGATTGCCAGGGCTACCAGCAGGGAAACCGGCAGTTTGTCAACATCAAGGTGATCGATACGGGCATCGGCATCGAACCCGCCTTTCAGGAAAAAATCTTCAACAAGTTCACCCAGGAAGATGGCAGCATTGGCCGCCGCTACGGCGGTACGGGGCTGGGCATGAGCATCACCAAGCAGCTTGTCGAAATGATGGGTGGCACCATCAGCGTAGACAGTCAGCCGGGCAAAGGCACAACGGTTCAGGTACTGATTAGCTTTGCCATTGGCCAGCCCGCCAGCCTGACGCCCCCCGACGAAGTGGCGCCCCCCGACGATTTTCTGCGTAAAAAGCGTATTCTGCTGGTTGAAGACAACGAGATGAACCGGATGGTGGTCCAGATGATTCTGGAATCGTATGGACCAACGATCGTAGAGGCCGTCAACGGCCAGAAAGCCGTCGACTTGCTACGCACCGAACCGTTTGATCTGGTGCTGATGGATGTGCAGATGCCCGTCATGGACGGACTGGAAGCCACCCGGCTGATCCGCCGGGAGATCAGCACCACACTTCCCATCGTTGCCCTTACCGCTAGTGTGATCCGTAGCGAGCAGGAAGAGTGTTTTCAGGCCGGGATGAATGACTTCCTGGGCAAACCGTTCGACGAAAAAGACCTGATTGCCCAGCTTACCAAGTGGCTGAATCCACCCCAACCCGCAGCTGCGCCTGCCGCCCCGCTCTACAATCTGGACAAGCTGGAACTGATCAGCCGGGGCAGCCAGGATTTTATTCGGCAGATGGTACAGCTGTTTTGTACCGAAACCCCCGCCACCGCTACGCAGATACGCGAAGCCTACGCTGCCGGTGATTTCAAACGGGTGAAGTACCTGGCGCACCGCATCAAACCGTCTGTCGACAACATGGGCGTGGCGGCACAGGTCAATGTGGTACGCCGGATTGAGGAACTGGCGCAAATCGGCGACGATTCTGATGAGTTGCGCGCACTCGTTAGTAGCTTTGACGAAGCAATCCACGAGGTAGTGAAGCAGATGCAGGCGCAGGTCTGGTAATCTGCTTTACGCCGTGCCAACCCGCCGCCTTGTGGGTACGTCTGCCAGCATGGGCAGGCCACAAACGCGTTTACCTATGTCGTTCCTGTATATTAAAGCCATTCACATCATTTTCGTCGTGACGTGGTTTGCCGGGTTGTTCTACATGCCCCGGCTATTCATCTATTACACCGAGGCCGCCGAGCAGCCCGAGCCGGCGCGGCAGGCCTTGCAGGCCCAGTTGAGCCTGATGCAGCGTCGGCTGTGGTATGGCATTACCTGGCCCTCGGCGGTCGTAACGCTCATCATGGGCCTGAGTACCTGGTACAATTACGGGGCTACGCCCACCTGGCTGATCTACAAGCTGGGCTTTGTGGTGCTTCTCTATGCCTACCACCTCTACTGCCATGTCATTTTCAGGCAGCAACAGCGGGGCGAGTTGCGCTACACGTCCATGCAATTACGTATCTGGAACGAAGTGGCCACGATCTTCCTCGTCAGCATCGTCTTTCTGGTTGTGCTGAAAGATGCGCTCAGTATGCTGTGGGGAATACTCGGCCTCATTGCCTTCATCGGGCTCCTGCTGGCTGGTATCCGCATCTACCGTCAGGTACGTAGCGGGAAATAAGGTGTTCACCACAGAGCCACGGCGTACGCAGAGAAGCAATTGAAAGTCTCTGCGTACGCCGTGGCTTTGTGGTGAATACCTTTCTTTACAAAATGTACTGGCTCAGGTCGCGGTTTTTGACCAGGCCAGTCAGACGTTCCTGCACCAGTTCGCGCGTGACCTCGACGGTCGAACCGGCGGTGATGGTATCGGGGATGTCGAACATAAACTCGTTGAGGAGCTGGCTCAGTACGGTTTGTAGCCGCCTGGCGCCAATGTTCTCCACTTCGGCGTTGACTTCGAAGGCAATGCGGGCGAGTTCGCGCAGGGCATCGTCGGCAAAGGTCAGCGACACCCCTTCGGCGGCCATCATCGCTTCATACTGCTTCGTCAAGGCATTTTTGGGCTCGCGCAGAATCTGGTAGAAGTCGTCTTCCGACAGACTCTGCAATTCCACCCGGATCGGGAAACGGCCCTGCAGCTCCGGAATCAGATCCGACGGTTTCGAAACGTGGAACGCACCAGCCGCCACAAACAGAATGTGGTCGGTCTGGACCACGCCATATTTGGTATTCACCGACGAGCCTTCCACGATGGGTAGCAGATCGCGCTGCACGCCCTCACGGCTGACATCGGGGCCACCGCCCCCACCCGACCGGTTGGTAGCAATCTTGTCGATTTCGTCGATGAAGATGATGCCGGCATCCTGCGTTTTTCGAATCGCTTCTTCCTTCACCTCATCCATGTCGATGAGCTTGGCGGCTTCTTCCTCGAGCATGATCTTGCGGGCCTCGGCGATGGTCACCTTGCGCTTTTTACCCTTCTTGGGCATAATACCGCCGATCATCTCCTGAATATTCATCATAGACAGCTCGTCGATGGAGCCACCCATCACCCCAATGCTGGGCGCGGCGCTCTGCTGCACATCGATGTCAATTTTGCGGTCGTCGAGTTCGCCCGCCTGAATTTTCTGCCGGAAGCGCTCACGGGTACGTTCGTTCAGTTCAGCATCGGCGTCGGGGATGCCGTCGCCATTCTGGTCGGAGCCGTTGCTGTGCCCGAAGCCAAGTTGCCCGGCAGCCGCCGCTCCTTTGACGGGCGGAATCAGGATGTCCAGAATCAGGTCTTCAACAATCTGCTGCGCCCGGATCTTGACGGCTTCTTTTTTGGCAGCCCGTACCATATTGACAGCCTGTTCGGCAAGGTCGCGGACCATACTTTCCACATCGCGACCAACGTACCCAACTTCGGTGAACTTGGACGCCTCTACCTTAATAAACGGGGCATCGGCCAGTTTTGCGAGGCGGCGGGCAATCTCGGTTTTCCCCACGCCGGTGGCGCCAATCATCAGGATGTTGTTGGGCGTGATTTCGCGCTGCATGTCGGCCGGGGCGTTCATACGCCGCCAACGGTTTCGCAGGGCAATGGCCACGTTGCGCTTGGCCTCGTGTTGGCCGATAATATATTGATCGAGTTCGGCAACGATCTGCCGGGGAGTCAGGTCTCGGACGGTTGATGGCATAGACTACAGAGGTACAGAACAGGTTACCTCACATCAAAATAACAGCATAATCAAAAAATGGTGCCAGTCACTTTCATACGGCCCGTTGCCACTTCCATCCCGCCGGATTGTCCTTTCATCCGCTTTTCGTTTACTCAAGTCCGTGCCGTTGCCAACTTCGTAGCGTTAACAACCTGTTTTTATGAAACGGAATTTTTTACTCATCTGGGCCATGCTGCTGATCGCTACGCTGGCAACACCGGCACTGGCACAGTTTCCCAGTATGGGGGGGGCGGCACAACCCAAAGCGTTGCCGGGCACGGCAGGCGATCAGAGCCCCAAAGGTTCGGCCAAAATTACTGGCTTCATCATCGACTCAACGCAGGGCAAACCCGTCGACTACGCTTCAGTGGCCCTTTACGACCGCACGAGCGGGAAAGCTGTCGATGGCACCATTGCCGACGACAAAGGCAAGTTTACTCTGTCGAAACTGGTGGCGGGTAATTACCGTCTGCTGGTCTCGTTTGTGGGTTACCGCAACCAAACCATTGACAACCTGACACTTACCAATGGCCAATCGCTCGAATTGGGCAACGTTCTGCTCAGCACCAACGTCAAGCAACTCAACGAGGTAACCGTGGTTGGTCAGGCGGCCGTCATCGAAGAGAAAGTGGACCGGCTGGTATATAACGCCGATAAAGACATTGCCGCCAAAGGCGGTGATGCCACCGACATCCTTCGCAAAGTGCCGCTGCTGACGGTTGACCTCGACGGCAACGTGAGCCTGCGCGGTAGCAGCAACATCCGGGTATTGATCAACAACAAACCCAGCACCATCGTGGCCAGCAGCGTGGCCGACGCCCTTAAGCAAATCCCCGCCGACCAGATCAAAACGGTGGAGGTGATCACCAGCCCTTCGGCCAAGTACGACGCCGAAGGATCGGGCGGGATCATCAATATCATCACCAAAAAGAACAGCCTTCAGGGCCTGAACCTGAACGTAGACGGCGGCGTGGGTAACCGGGGCTCGCAGTTGTCGCTCAACGGCAACTACCGCAAAGGCAAAGCGGGTTTCACGCTCGGAGGCTTCGGCCGGGCCATGTACAACGTGAAAACCCTCACCGACCTGCAACAGACGAGCCGTACCCCCAACAACACGACGCAGACCCGGCAAACCGGCAGCGGCACCACGTCGGGTAGCTTCGGGCAATACCGGCTTGGTTTCGACTACGATTTCACGGAGAAACAAAGCATCACGGCGGGCGTGAAATACAGCGCCCAGAACATGGTCAACTCGCAGGATTACCTCACACAGCTCTTCACGGGCGGCACACCGACCAGTTCAAGCCGCCGCGACGTAGACGTGAAGAACCTCTCGGGCACGGTCGATATGAACGTTGATTACCTGCACACGTTCAAGCCGCAGCAGGAGTTCAGCATCTCGACGCTTTACAGCCGCAACGACCTGACCAACAACTTTTTTGCGAACCTGCTGGGTGGAACGGGTGAACTGACAGGGCGTCAGCAGAACCTGAACAATAACCTGAACCAGGAATTCACGCTTCAGACCGACTACCAGACGCCCATTCAGAAAAACCAGTTGCTCGAAGTGGGGGCGAAAGGAATTATGCGGCGCGTCGACAGTGATTACCGCTACCTGCTGGCAGGGCCTACGGGTGAGTTCTCGACAATTAACAACGGTACGGCGGGGGCACTGACCTACAACCAGAACATCGCCGCCACCTACGTGTCGTATACCTACACGACCAAAAGCCGTTACACCTTCAAAGGCGGTATGCGCTACGAACACACGTTTATCGACGCCCGGACCCGCGAGGGTGGTAACCTGGGGGTAGCCGACTACGGCGTGCTGGTGCCGAGCATCAACGCGTCGAAGACCGTCAAGGGCACGACCATCAAACTGGGCGCCAACCGCCGGATTCAGCGGCCGGGTCTGCAACAGCTGAACCCCAACCAGAACGCGGCCAACCCGCAGGTGATTACGCAGGGGAACCCCCAGTTGCGCCCCGAGCTGACCGACAACCTGGAGCTGGGTCTGAGCCGGACCATCAAGAAAACGTTTATCAACGCGACCTTCTTTGCCCGTTTCACCGACAACGCCATTGTGCAGGTGAGCCAGCCTTCCGATTCGCTGAAGGGGGCCATCGTCACGCGTTTCGAAAACATCGGTCGGCAACGTACCTACGGTGTCAACCTGTTTGCCAACGTAGCGGCCACGTCGAAGATCAACATCGGGGTGTTTGCCAATATCTTCTACGCCAGCCTGTCGGGTCAAACGCTGAACCTCGACCGCACCTCAACCACCATCACCAACGAAGGGTTTGTACCGGGCGGTGGTACATTTGTCAACGCCACATTCAAGAATGGCTGGGGCGTGCAGGGTTTCGGGGGCCTATTTGGCGCGCAATTGCAGCTACAGGGTCGCTCAGGTGCGTTTGGCTTCTACACCATCGGCGTCCGGAAAGAATCGGCCAACAAGAAGTACAGCCTCGGTCTGGCGGGCGAGAACTTCCTGTCGGATCGCTTCAACATCCGCAACACGTTGACCTCACCCCAGTTCGATCAGGTAAACAACATCTACTTATACAACCGGGGGGTTCGGTTGACCTTCAGCCTCAAATTGGGCAAAATGACGGCCGACGCACCGCGTAAAAAAGCCAAAGGCGTTAACAACGACGACGTGAAGAGCGACGGCACTGACGGCGGCGGGCAGCAGCAACCGGCAACCGGTGGTGGTCGGCCAAGGTAAATTAAGCGTCATTGATGGTCATTAGCCTTCGGCGTCATTACTAGTCATTCATTGTTTTTCTTTGGAAATTCGTCCAACGAACAACTACCAATGACGCGCAGCAACTGACTATCAATGACGCCGAAGGCAACTAACCAAGTCTTTATCATTTCACTTAACCAATACCAATGAAAACAACTAAACTATGGGCTGCTACGGTGGCCATACTGCTGTCGGTGGCGGCGCAGGCCCAAACCGTCGATGAACTGGTCGACAAACACATTGCCGCGCTGGGCGGCCTCGATAAACTGAACGGTGTCAAAACGATTGTTTCTGAAAGCTCCCTGGCCGTACAAGGCATGGAGATTCCGAGCAAATCGGTCATTGTCAGAGGAAAATCGATGCGCTCTGAGTCGACGGTTATGGGCAATTCCATGATTCAGGTGGTCGATGGTACAACGGGCTGGAAAGTGATGCCTGCCATGATGGGTGGCACCGGCGAACCGCAGGACATGACCGCCGAAGAAATGAAGCAGATGGCCGGGCAGCTCGATCCGTTTGGCGCGCTGGTTGGCTATAAAGACAAAGGCTACAAGGTTGAACTGGTTGGCAAAGAACCGCTCGACAAGAAGCACGATGGCTACCACCTGAAAATTACAGACAAGGACGGCAATGCGTTTGACGAATGGCTCGACGCCAATACGTACCTGGTAGCAAAAATCAAACGGACGATGAACGGCCAAACGGGCGAAATCGGTCTCGACGATTACCAGGACGTTCAGGGTATCAAAGTACCCAAAACCATGTCGATCGCTGGCGCAATGGGCTCGATCACGATGACGACGGAGAAAATCAACTTCAACGCCCCCGTCGACGAATCGATTTTCAAGAAACCCGCGAAATAAATAGCCTGCTCGTTTAGCCAGACGCTCAGTATTGACCAACGCGGTCGGCCGACTCATAACACCGAGGGGGCCGACCGCGTTGTGTGTTTATGTGCTATCATACCTCCCTTGCCGTTGATCGGGCCGAACTGGAAAAACACTACGACGCCACCGTACCGGCCGATGTGCACAGCGGGCCGCAGTACCACGTCAATGCGTATGCGTTTCCGCGCTACCCCATCCTGACGCGTCAGCAGCCCAATCAGTTTCAGGCTATTCGCTGGGGACTGATTCCGCACTGGGTAAAGGCAAAGCCCGATGCCGATAAGCTGCGAGCCCAGACCATCAATGCCCGTTCTGAAACGATCTATGAAAAACCCTCCTTCCGCCAGGCGGCGCAGCGGGGCCAACGCTGCCTGATTCCGGTGACGGGCTTCTTCGAGTGGTATACCGAGGGCAAGGAGAAATATCCGTTTTACCTATCGGCCACCGATCAACCCATTGCCAGCATTGCCGGGCTCTGGGACGAATGGGCCGACCCCGATACGGGCGAAGTCGTGACGACCTTCTCGCTGCTGACGACCGACGCGAACCCCTTGCTGGCTGCCATTCATAACACCAAAAAGCGGCAGCCCTGCCTGCTCACCCGCGATCACGAACAGGCCTGGCTACACGAAAACCTGACCGAGACCGAGGCGATCAAGCTGCTGACTGATGCGTACCCGGCCAGCCACATGCACAGCTACGCGATCAGCAAACGAATAACGTCGCGCACCGACGACAGCAACGTACCTGACGTGTTAACCCCGGTAACGTACCCAGCGCTGGAAGGCAAATCCGCGCTCTTCGCTTAACAGTGGCCCAATCGGGCCGGTTGCTCTACACATTTTTACCATTCATCGGCAGAATCGTAACCTTCGTCAACTAAGTTGTCCATAGTCGGTTACTACAGGTAATATTGCGCGGCTTTTTGCGATTTAATGCAACATAGCTAGCCGCAATGGTTTCTATTTTGTTTCCGTAGTGTGCGGATAAACTCAACGAAACAACCTGATTTCATGTCACATAAATTACCTTCTTACGTGCTGGCGGGCCTCCTGCTAGCCTTGTCGTCTGGCGCAGCCTGGGCGCAGGTTCCGTCGCTGCCCGACAGCAGTGGCCGCCGCCCTGCCACGACTCTGCCCGATACCAGCCGCCGCCAGCCAGCAACCGCTTTACCCGACACAAGCAATCGCCAGACAAGACCTGATAGCAGCGGGAGCCAGAACGCCACCCGGCAACCCATCAACCCGGCAACCCAATCGGATACCACACAACCTGCCACAACCACCACGCCTGCCCAGATAGGGCTTCCGTCAACGGCACCAGCAACAAACCAACCCAATAACCCGGCCCAATTACCAGCTGGCCAGCCAACCGGAGCTACCACACCAACGGGTACTACAGCGCCAACCCTCGGCGGCGCAGGTGATGCCCCCCGGGGTAGTGGCAAGATCATTGGGGTAGTGGTTGATTCGCTCACCGGCAAGCCGGTTGAATTTGCTAGCATTGCGCTGATCAACCCCGAAACCAACCGCCCCATCGACGGAGCTGTAGCCGACGATAAAGGCAAATTTACCATGAACCGCCTGCCCGCGGGTAACTTCCGGGTACTGGTTTCCTTCGTAGGCTATCGCAACGCGGTGCTGTCGAGCGTGAAGCTCCAGCGCAGTAACGACGGTATCAACCTCGGCAACATCCTGCTCGCACCCGAGGTACGTAACCTCAAGGAGGTGGTCGTGACCGGGCAAGCCGCCATTGTCGAAGAAAAAGTAGACCGGCTCGTCTACAACGCCGAACGCGATCTGACCTCGAAAGGCGGCGATGCCACGGATATTATGCGCAAAGTGCCGCTGCTAACGGTTGACCTCGACGGCAACGTGAGCCTGCGCGGTAGCAGTAACGTGCGCGTGCTGATCAACAACAAGCCCAGCACCATCGTGGCCAGCAGCGTGGCCGACGCTCTCAAGCAGATCCCGGCCGACATGATCAAAACGGTAGAGGTGATTACCAGCCCCTCGGCCAAGTACGACGCCGAAGGCTCAGCCGGGATCATCAACATCATTACGAAGAAAAATAACCTCCAGGGCTTTACGCTGAACCTCGATTCGGGCGTGGGTAACCGCGGGGCCAATCTCGGTTTGCAGGGTAATCTTCGTACCGGTAAAATGGGCTTCTCGCTCAACGGTTTTGGCCGAGCCAACTACAACGTGCGGGGTAGCTTCGAGAACCGCCAGCGAACTGGCAACACGCTGACCACTCAAACGGCCAACACACTAAACGAGGGCCTGTTTGGCCAGTATCAGTTGGGTTGGGATTATGACATCAATAAAACGACAGCCCTGACGGCCAGCGTTCGGTATGGTGCGCGGAATCAGATGAACTTTCAGAACAACCTGACAACCATCAGCACGAATGTCCTGTCGAACTCGGTCGTTAACACAGGCGTGCGCGATGTCGATGTCAAAGATTTGTCGGGTACTGTCGATGTGAACCTTGATTTTACCAAGACCTTCAAGCCACAGCAGGAATTGAGCATCCTGACGTTGTTCAGCCAGAATAACCGGACCAACAATTTCGTCGCCAATATTCTTGATCCCATTGCCGGGCAAAGCATTCTGAGCCGCGAGCGCAACGACAACACAAGCCGCAACCAGGAGTCGACGTTCCAGGTGGATTACCAAACGCCGCTTAAGACTAACCAGTTGCTGGAAATGGGTGGTAAAGGGATTTTGCGCCAGGTACGTAGCGACTACGCTTATCTGGTGGCCAGTGGCGAAAACGGTGCCTATACCAATAGCCCCAACCGGCAGCCCAACGGACTCGATTACGATCAGGACGTAGTAGCTGGTTACATTTCGTATACGATGACGACGCTCAGCAAGTACACACTGAAAATTGGCACTCGGTATGAGCACACGGCCATCAATGCCCGCCTACGCACCACCACGGGTGAAGATGCGCTGCTGAACCGTCGGCTGGACTCGATTCCGAACTACAGCAATCTGGTGCCGAGCATCAACATCTCGCGGCAGCTCAAAAGCGGCAAGACGATCAAGCTGGCGTATAACCGCCGACTACAGCGGCCGGGTATTCAGTTCCTGAACCCCAACGTCAACGCCGCCAACCCGCTGAACATCGTGGTGGGTAACCCGTCGCTGAGCCCCGAACTGACCGATAACTTCGAGTTCAGCACCAGCACCAACATCAAATCGGTCTACCTGAATATCTCGCTGTTCTCGCGCTTTACCAACAACTCGATCGAGAGCGTTCGTGACACACTCCGCCAGAATTTTGGCGACGTGACCAACCCGGTTTACCAACAAGTCCTGCGGACGTCTTACGCGAACATCGGTCAGCAGAACTCATACGGTCTTAATCTCTTCGGTAATGCCACGCTGTTCTCGAAACTGCAACTGGGCGGCGGCGGCGACGTCTATTACTCGACGTTGACCAACAATAGCCCGAATCTGGCACTGCGGGCCAGCAACTCCGGATTTGTGGTTTCGGGACGGCTTTTTGCCAGTCTGCAACTGAAAAACAACTGGGGCGTTCAGGCCAACATGTTTGCCCGGGGTCGTCAGATTCTGCTCCAGGGCTACCAAGGCGGCTTTATGTTCTACAGCGTGGGTATCCGGCACGAGTTCGACGAGAAACGCGGCAGCTTTGGGGTAGCTGGCGAGAACTTCTTCAACCATCCCTTCACCCAGCGGTCGGCCACAAGTTCGGCGGTATTCTCACAGGAGAGCGTTCAGAACCTCTTCAACGCGGGTATCCGGGCCACGTTTAGCTACCGGTTTGGTAAACTCAGCTTCGATGGTGGCAACCGCCGTAAGCGTTCGGTCAACAACGACGACGTGAAAGACGGCGGTGGCGGCGACAACGGTGGCCAGCCGCAACAGCAGGCACCCGCCGGTGGCACTACGCCTTCGGGTGGTGGTGGCGGCAACCGTCGGCCACGGCAATAAACCCCTCTACTGGGTGGGTCGAATCGCCACCACTACGCGCCTATTTCGGCGGTGTAGTGGTGGCGATTTCCTTTTTCACTAACACTAGCTGAGCGCGGTCAGCTTTGGCGATTTTCTTCCGAAAATCAGCGTATTCGGCGTAGGCTTCGGCCGGATACCGCCCCTGATGCATGCGCAGTCGGCGCACGTACACCAACTGATTGCCACTCACCTCTGTACGGGCCGTGTAGCTGCCGAACTTCGAGTCGACGCGCATCGGCGTAAGGGCAAATTCGGGCGCATAGCCATCCGGGAGCGTATACGTGACTGTATCCGAATCTTCGTAATTATAGTGGTGCGAGAGCACCAGCGGCTGGCGGCGGGGACTAGACAACACAGGAGCCGTATTAACTGTCGACAACAGGTTGAGCGGCAGGAACAGCCGCGTCCCACTGGGCGACGCCCAGCGCCGGGTAGTTAGCGTGAGGGTCTCGATCACGGCCGGAATACGGCCGGGGGTTTCAGTCAGGGTAAACTGCTTCAGATCGAGTGACGGCAAATCGCTGTGATGAATCAGCCAGTCACGTTGTTGTTCATGGTTCAGACTGTGCACAACAGCACTATAGGGTTCTTGTTGCAGGCCCGTGTACCGGGTACGTACCTGCGCCGTTGCACCACCATCCGGAGCCAACGTGACGGCTATGTGGCGCTGTTGCTGGTTTTGCTCGGGACTGTAGGCCGGGGTTCGGGCCAGTTTGCCACCTTCAGGCGTTACCAGCAACACCGTGCGTCCACCCGTGAAATCGCCCAGATAACCCGCCGGGCTGTGCTGACTGGTACATTCGAGCCACAGCGTATCGGTTGGCGTCTGCCCGGCATTAGGTACACACAGGAACACGTGGTTAAACTGAAAGCCCGGCAAATCGACTCGAATATCCGACCGATTGCTACCCGCCCGTACCAGCGCTTCAAACGACGGAATTCCCACCGCCGCCAGCATGGCTTTGGTGTAGTTAGTCAGGGCCTTACAATCGCCGTAGTGGGTTTGCACCACGCGGCTTGCTTCGATAGTTTGCCAGCCCCCAATACCCAACTGAATGCTGATATACCGCGCCTGCCGTTGCAGGTACGCGTAGATTTTGGCGACCTTCCCCGCCGCCGTTTTTTCACCGGCTACCAGTTGTTGCACTTCTTTCCTGACGCCCTCGGGCAACTGATCGCGGCCTTTGTTGAGGGTGTAGTAGAACGTACCCACGTCTTTCCATGAACTGAACGTACCTGAATAGGCCTGTACCTCAAACCGGCTGGGCGCCGTGTAGACCACAGGAACGCTTTCTTCAAACGACGGACTAAGTGGCTCGCTTTCAACGGCCCGCAACGTGTCGGCCTGCCAGCTGTAGCCGACGACTTCGCTGCTGCCCGCTACGCTTTTCGACAATACAGGCGGCCGGGGCTGGTTGACCTCTTTGTAGCGAAACGGCAAATCGGCGGGCAACTCTACCCGAAACCGGCTCTGGACGACCGACAACCGTTCGTCGTCCTGCGGCGCCCAAACCGGGTAGTCCATCATGTTGCGGGTGACGTATTCATACCGAAACTCGACGGTGTAGGGGTAAGCCAGCTGCCGCGAAAAAATGGCCACTTTCCGGCGAGTGTCGTCCTGGTAATTATCGTCAACATAGGCCATATCGCTGATCTCAGCCCGTTTAAGTCGTTTGACCGGCTTGCCCGCTGCGTCGAAAAGCGTTCCTTCGATATCGGTTACCTTCGAGAATTTGTCGTAGGGCACATCCAGTTTCGCCTTGGCCTCGGCTTTTTCATTCAGGATCGTAATGACCTGCCGAACGCGCCGAACCGCCTCACCCGGCGACTTCACGATAAACGTCGATTCGTCGTACCGAAGCACGGCGTCGGCGTTGACGGTCATAGAGGCAGGAATGCTACTGACGGCCCAATTGTCGGTTTGAGCCAGCGCCTGTTGGCCGGTAAGCCCCCCGATACTGCACGCGCACAAGGCTGCCCATATGCGCGGCACACGTGTTGTTGCCATTATTTCTTTCGGGGGGTTACACCGCTGCCGCTTTTCGGGTTGGCGGTGGGTACGTTCGTCTGCTCAGCAATCGGTGCGGAACCACTCTTTTTCAACACAATCTGCTCCCCGTGTTTCTGCAAGATTTTCTCGTAGAACTCTTTCAGAACACCATACTCATCGGCCATGAACAACGGCTTACTGATCAGCACTCGGCTCACCACGGTGATCCGGTTTTCCAACGACTGAACCTGATAAGCAAACCGACCGCCTTTGTCGGGCAGGCTGATGATCACCGGCTTGGGCATTTCTTCGACCGTGTAACCGGCGGGCAGCGTGTAGGTGGTCGTAAAGATGGTCTCCATACCGTGGGCAAAGTCGACCGGATACTGCCGCTCCGGCTGCTTGAACGGATTTTCCTGTTGGCCCTCCGTGAGCATCGGGCGCAGGTACATACGGTCGCCAACTACCTGAGCCACCTCGGCGACCGTCAGGGTATAGTTGACCGTCAGTGGCCGATCCAGTTCCGACACGTTGGTAAACGATACCTGCTCGACTTGCCAGTCGGGTTTCTTCTGCTTCACGTCATCGACAAACTGCTTTTCGCCCCGCGATTTGTATGACTCGCGGGCATCGATGGCCCCGTAGCCGCTGTATGAATGAGAAAGCGTACCTTTCAGCTCGCCATCTTCCGATACCGTAAAGGCACCGATCTTGGCTTCGGTATCCCGTTCGGTTGTGGTCAGGGGAACAAATCGGCTGTTCCCGTTGGGCAAGATGAGCCGACCGAGCTTATTCAGGGCCCGGTAGGGCAGCACGCCGGGCCGGACGAACCGATCGGTGGCATCGAGCAGAAAATCTTTGCCGCCGAGGGTGAGGTGGCTCACCACGTAGTTAAACTGGCGCAACATCCCGTAGCTTTCGTTGATCTGCCCGTGATCCCGGGTACTCAGGATGACGGGGTTGGCATTCAGACCCAACTCACGCAACAGGCCAATCAGCATAAAATTCAGATCTGCCGCATCGCCTTTCTTTTGTTCCAGTACTTTCTTGAGGCGGTCGCTCTGTACGTTGCCCTGCCCGTTCCAGGTCATGGCATTCCGCAGGTAGTCGTAGGCGGCCGTCACCCGCCCAAGGGTATCGGCTACTGGGTATTTGGCCTTAATCCCATCAGCCACGCTCCGCAGATACGGCGCTTTCTGGTACTGATTCGCAAACGACTCCAGCCCGAGCAGCGTCTGATCCATATCGGACCAACTGAGCGAATAAGCTTTCTGAAGATAGCCCGGAATATTTATGCTCGCCAGTTCGAAATCAATGCGGGAGAGGTAATCTCTGGGCGTGGTGATGTACGCCTCGTTTTTGAAGGCGGGCGCATTGGCTACCGCGTAATGCGATTCCACCGCCCCTTCATCGGCAATACCCGGCACCAGCCCACCCGATACCGGCGTGCTTTTGTGGACCGTCAGGGGCAGATACCCCATCATGATCACTTTGACGTGATAGTAGTTGGAGAGGGTGGATTTATAGTCGCTCCAGATGACGGGAATATCCTGCTGAAAGGCCCACGACGGGGGCGTTTCTTCATCTGGCGAGAACCGGGTGTAACGGTATTCGATGATGCAGCCTTCCTGCACGCCAGGCAACGTCAGTTTCTGGACCGTCAGGGTGTTGGATACACGTTCGTTTACCACGGCCGCTTTATCCATCTTTTGCTTAGTCACCTGCCCATTTTGCAAGGTGTAGGTTGCCCCTTCAATGTTCTGGACATACTCGCGCGTTGGTCCGTCGCCATGCAGCGCCATCTCAATGGTTGCCCGGTCGTAGGCCGACTTTTTATTGATCCTGATTTTACTGTAGTAGTCGGTCTGGCGCAGAATTCGTTGGTTGCGGAGGCTGAAGCGCGTATTGGCCGATTCGTAAAGCACGACCGCCTCGGCCGTGGTGTCGACGGGTGTTGGTTTCACGGTGAAGTCGGCGGCGGTTACCTGCCCAAATTTGACGACGGGAATTGGAGCGGCTTGCTGGGCCTGGGTGTGAATCGAGCAAAGGCTTACCAGCAGGCCCACGAAGGCCACCCGGAAAGCAGGTAAAGTTGGCTGCATGAAGACGGGAGAAAAGAGGAGGCGAAACAAATTGTGGATTGTGTCGCCCGGAGGCCAAAACAGCTGGAAGAAGCGACGGTACTGTATCGGGGCAGCCGTTAAAACGTAAGGGGTGCCGCTCCGTCAGCTGGCGGTTTCGGCAAACAGCTCAATGGTCGTAGCTGGCTTACCGAGTTCTTCCCAGGTACGTTGGGCCTCGAAGGTCTCCGGGTAGCGATTCAGGGCTTCGCCGATGTGCCAGCCATAGTCGGCCTGCTGCGAGAACAGACGTCCCAACCGAAGCATCGCCGGGATCACCGCTACGACTTGTAGGTTCGCTTTTCTGTAGCTGCTAGCCAACCGGCGGGCGGCATCGAGTTGTGTAACGGGCTCGGGTCCCTGAATCACATACTCCTGCGGTTCACCCGCCTGCACCCGTTGCAGCGCCCGTGCCACCTGTCGGCCATAGTCGTGGGCGGCGATAAACCAGGGCTTCACCGGCGACGTACCCACCACCAGTACCAACGACCCTATGCGTTGGGTGGTCAGCATGGTTTCCATGAAATTGGACGGATAGAAAATGCTGTAGTCCAGCCCCGATGCTTTGATGAGCGCCACCGCTTCCTGCTTGAGCCGAAATACCCACCAGTCGAACCCGTTCATGCCCTGATAGCGCATCACAATCGACGATATATAGGCAATTCGTTTCACGCCCGCCGTTTTGGCCGCTAACAGCAGGTGGCGAAGGCCCTCTGATTCAGTATGGAAATCCGTTGGTCGTTCGGTTTGTTTGACCGACAGGCTCAGGTACGTTACGGTGCAGCCCGCCAGCGCCGCCACCAGCGAATCGGGCTGTTGCAGATCACCGAAAACAACCTCGCTTTTTGGAAACAGGGCTTGTGCGGCAGGTAC
This sequence comes from Fibrella musci, assembly GCF_041321105.1. NCBI lineage: Bacteria > Pseudomonadati > Bacteroidota > Cytophagia > Cytophagales > Spirosomataceae > Fibrella > Fibrella musci. The sequence goes on from NZ_JBGGWD010000003.1 coordinate 388,883, forward strand.
GTTGCGGGCGATGATCCGAACCGGAAGCCCTGCCTGGATAAGCGCCTGCGTTACGGGCTTACCCAGCATGCCGGTCGCGCCGATAATAGCAATTTTCATGAGTACTGGTAGTTATGGTGGCGTACTCGAAGGTGAGTGGTTACGCGGGCAATTCAACCACAAACTCCGTGAAGTTATTCGGCTCCGATTCAAGCCCGATCGTGCCGCCATGCCCTTTGGTCACGATGTCGTAGCTGATCGACAGGCCAAGGCCCGTGCCCTGCCCGGTGGGTTTGGTCGTGAAAAAAGGCTGGAAGATTTTACTCCGCACCGAGTCGGGGATGCCCAGCCCGTTGTCGTGCACGCGGATACGTACCTGGCCTGCCTCGTGCTCCGTCGTCAGCGTGACCGTGGGTTTGTAGTCGATACCCTGCTGACGCGCCTGCGCCGACCGGTCGCGCACAGCATGAAACGCGTTGGTCAGCAAATTCATCAGCACCCGCCCAATATCGGACGGCACAACCGATACCGTAGGCAGGGCCGGATCGTAGTGCGTCACCAGCGACACATCAAACGACTTGTCGTTGGCCCGCAGCCCGTGATACGCTAGTTTGAGGTATTCGTCGGCCAGCGCGTTCAGGTTGGTTGCTTCACGTTGGCCGGTGCTGGCGCGGCTGTGCTGCAGCATGCCGCGCACAATGCTGGCGGCCCGTTTCCCATGTTCGTTGATCTTGCTGACATTCTGCTTGATATCGGCCATGATCTCCCGTTCCAGCCCTTCGTCGCGGTCAGTGACGGCGCGGGCCTGCTCTTCTTCCAGCTCCGTAATCAGCTCGACTGATACTTCCGAGAAATTATTGACGAAGTTGAGCGGGTTCTGGATCTCGTGGGCCACGCCGGCCGTCAGTTCGCCCAGCGAAGCCAGCTTTTCGCGCTGAATCAGTTGATCCTGCGTGGCGCGCAGGTCGGTCAGCGACTGATCGAGGGCCGCGGTCCGTTCCAGCACCAGCCGTTCCAGCGTTTCGTTCTGTTGCGCCAGCAAGGCTTGCTTCTCCTGCTCCTGCATCAGGGTACGGGCCGAGAGGGCCTCCACCTCTTTTAATTTATCACCCAGCGAGCGGTACGTACGGCCGTAGTCCTGCACCAGCGAGAGCGACAACCCCACCGGGAAGCTGAGCAGCCCAAACATGGTGGTCACGAACAAGACACCCGAAAGCCAGCCCAGGTTAATATTTATATCGCCAGAACCCGTCTTCACCACTTCAATGAGCGCAATCACGATCATGACCACCAGCAGGGTCAGGAGACAATAGAGGGCGGTCCGGATCGATACCCAAGGCAGGCGGGAGTAAGCATCTTTGCGCCTGCGGCCAATCCAGCTTACGCGCAGGTATTCAATACCCAGCACCAAATAGACGAGTGAATCCAGTTCGTAGGGCACAATCCCAACAAAGAACCGATACAGCGGCGTCAGCCCCAATAAGCCAACCACCGTATAATACCACCAGTTGTATTTAAGGTTGAGGTAGCGATAAATGGCCGTCAGCAGAAAAGCTAGCCCAACATGCATCATCAATTCGCTAATGGTATCGATGACCGAATTGGTCGTGAGCGTGGCCGTGAAATCATCGAGCCGGCGGGTGGCATATGATACCGAAAAGGCCAGCATCTCCCAGCCCAGCAACTTATTAACCTTCTGGGTTTTGTTGGCTCGGTAAAACAGAAAATGAAGTAAGGCCAACGTACCGAAAATACCGGTCAGCAAAAATGCCGAGCCCGTCTGCACCAACTGCGTAACCAGCAGCGCTACCGGCGCCAGATCAGCCGATTGTATTTTCATCGAAAAGGCCCCTTCGTCGAAATCAGCTTTGACGACAGCGTCGCGCCGTAGTGAGTAACGTACGGCCAGTACATGGGCGGTGGTATCAGTGATGGGCAGCGCAATGAACCGGATTAGCCGTTGCATGCCAATCGTATCCATCTCCGTCGTACCCAACACGGCCAGCCGCTTTCCGTCCAGATACACTTCAGACCGACCCGTTTGATCAACAACCAGCGTCGGTTCGTTGGCCAGTAGCTTCGGGTGCAATCGAAATCGGAGGCGAAACCAGCCCTTCCCCGACTGCCACAGCAACTTATTACCGTTGAGGGGATCGGCGGGCGATACCTTTGGTTGCCAGGCCCGATCGTTGTAGGCGGGGTTGGCCCATCGGATGTCGTCGCCCGTTTTGAAGCGCCAGTAGGCACCCGACATACCGCCGTTTTTGCCCACGTTTACCGTACCCGTATCTGCTTTTGCAGACGCCTTAAAGCCATCGCTTACGCCATCAATAAACGTTTTGGATGAGGAAACCGAATCGGTTGCAGGCGGTTGCGACCGGGCCGACTGCCCAAAACAGGCCACACCGGTCAGAAAAAGTAGCGTCAGGAGTACGTACGGGCGGATCATGCAGCAAGATACACGGCGGTATCTTAAACCCCTATGGTTTTTACCCAGACGCGCAACCTTACCGAAATGATGAATGGTGGCTTGTGAGTGATGAAATAAGGAGCCTCTAAAGAAGCCATTTCATCACTCACAAGCCACCATTCTACAACTCGTCTAACGCAGGTTGCGGATGAACCGGCGGAGTGTTTCTCGGTAAATCTGCTCAGAAGTATCGATGGGTTGCTGGCCGCGCAACAGGAGCCCCAGCGTGATGAGGCCGTGCGAGGTCGCCCACCATTCGAAATAAAGCCGACGAATGCTCTCAGCCGACTTCGGAATGAAGGAGAAAATGATCCGGCAGACGATTTCGTTGACAGCCTTCATTTCATCCGACTCGTCGAGCGATACCTGGCAATTGGCTCCATTCAGGTTATACATCACCTGATACAGTTCGGGCTGCTGAACGGCAAAATGCCACTGAACCAGTGAGATTTCGTAGAGCAGTTTTTCGGGGTCGCGGTAGAGTTTCACCAGCCGCTCATATTCCTGGCGCAGGTGACGGAAGCCTTCGTTGCGAACCTCATCGAGCAGACGGTCCTTACTATCGAAGTAATCATAAACAACCGGCGCACTATACTCGATAGCGTCGGCTATTTTCCGAATCGAGACGGCCTGCCAGCCTTCACGGCGGGCAATGTCTTTGGCGGTCTGGAGAATACCCGTCCGCGTCTGTTCGCGGGTGCGCTGCTTGCGCTCGACTACTTCCATGTAAGTAAAGCTTGGTAAGTTAACGGCGTTAATCTGGCTGAAAGTTAGCCCATTATCTTAACAAACTATCAAACGGCATACCGTTTTCAGGAAAAAATCACAATCATTATACAATATGTTAAGCAACAGGTTTAATAGAATAATCCATTAGTGGTTTTCAGATAAATAGTTAGTGACTTATGCGCTCGGCCAGTAGCCAAACGCCCTCGTCACCAATGCGGTAATCATCACCTTCGACCGAACCGTATACAGCCAGTACCACGAGGCCGGCCCGCCGCAAAAACCCGACCAATTCGGCAACCGTGTAGATCGTGTATTCGGCTGTTCGCTGCGCCGTTTCGACGCCAGCGGGCGTATGCTGGAAGTAAGTCAGCTGCTGCGTCAGGCGGGCCGTGAGGGGGTCATACTCTGCCTCCATCAGCACCTGCACATCGTCACCCACGGGCATCCAGGTACGTTCCTGAAAATCAGGAAACAGGCTTTCGGCCACCATACTCGACTGCACCAGTAGCCGCCCGCCGGGTTCCAGTAGGGTCGCCAGCCGGTCCACGAACGCCTGCATGGCCTGATGCTCGAAAAAGCAAAAGCTATTGCCCAGGCAATACACGGCCTGAAACGAGCCCGGTCCACCCAGGGCATCGAGGGGGGTCACCAGAAAATCAGCCTGAATGGCCCGCAGCGGTACATTTTCACGCTGGGCATCGGCCTGCAACTCAGCAATCGATTCGGCCGAAATATCAATACCCGTTACCTCGGCCCCCATGCGGGCCAGGGGCAGGGCGTGGCGGCCATACCCACAGAACACGTCGAGCACGCGGTCGCCGGGGCCAAACTCCATCGACTCGATTACCCGCTCCAGCTCCAGCTGCGTTTGCTCGTCGGTCTGAGCGGCCTTCCAGGTACGTTGCGGCAACCCGTGAAAGAAATCTGTATACCACATAAGACATTGAGTGATTGAGCAAATGAGTGATTGAGTGATTGAGTGAATAAGCCAGCGCGTCTATTTTGCTTGCGCTAGCCTAGTCACTCAATCACTCATTCGCTCAATCACTCATTAATTCAGTGCTGCCTGTATGGCGGTAAAGTTGGGTACGTTACCGGCGTTGTCGAGGACTTCGGTGTATTTGAGCGAGCCATCGGGGCCGATCACGAAAGCGGCCCGTTTGCTGACACCGTGCATGTTCATCACGAAGGTGTCGTAAAGGGCACCGTAGGCCGCCGATACCTCCTTGTTGAAGTCTGACAACAACGGGAAAGGGAGTTCCTGCTCGGCTTTGAATTTGTCGAGCGTGAACGGTGAGTCGACCGAAATAGCCAGCACGTCGGCATTCAGCTTCTGGTAGACATGCAGGTTGTCGCGCATTTCGCAGAGTTCAGCGGTGCACACGCTGGTGAACGCCATCGGGAAGAACAGCAGCACCACATTGCGCCCGGCATAATCGGCCAGCGCTACTTCTTTTTTATCGGATGAGAATAGGGTAAAAGCGGGGGCTTGTTGTCCTACAGTTAAAGCCATAGTTAGTTTGACGTTTAATGTTTGATGTTTGACGTTGCTTTTCAGAATTTTGACGGTTCGTGACCGAGCCTCATTGATTCTGTAAGCAGTTCGTTGGCATCAGCCTGCAAAAGTCCAAAAAGCAACGTCAAACATCAAACATTAAACGTCAAACCCTCTTTCATGCAAACCTATTGGGGTATCGACCTGGGCGGTACCAAAATTGAAGGCGTCATTCTGTCGGCTCCTTCGCCCGACGCGGTGGTGATTCGGCAACGCATTGACACCGAAGCGCATCTGGGTTACCAGCATATCGTAGACCGGATTGTACTACTGATTGATCAGCTCAAAGCCGAAACCGGCTACGTACCTGACCGCATCGGCTTCGCTACGCCCGGCACGCTCGATCCGGCCACGCAGACCATGAAAAACTGCAACACGACCTGCCTGAACGGACAGCCGTTGAAGCAGGCCCTGCTTGAGCGGCTGGGTACGTCGGTCGAACTGGCCAACGACGCCAACTGCTTTGCGCTGGCCGAGGCAACACTAGGTGCGGTGCCCGAAGTAGTGCCCAATTTCCAGAGCGTGTTTGGCGTGATCATGGGTACGGGCGTAGGCGGCGGCGTGGTCATTCGTGGTCTCGACGGGCGGCCGTTCGTCATCAACGGGTTGCACGGCATCGGGGGCGAGTGGGGCCATAACATCCTGGAAGAGCATGGTTACGACTGCTACTGCGGCAAACGCGGCTGCAATGAACAGGTGCTATCGGGAACGGCACTGCAACGGTTCTACTACGAACAGAGTGGCGAAAAACGGAAACTGAAAGAGATCGTTGAGCGCCACCGTGCCGGTATCGACCCCATTGCCAGCCTGACCATCGACCGTATGCTGGAGTACTTCGGCCGGGCCATCTCGACCATTACCAACGTGCTCGACCCGGACGCAATCGTGCTGGGCGGCGGCGTGAGCAGCATCGACGAACTCTACACCGAGGGCGTAGAGCGCATCAAAAAATACATTTTCAACAGTGGCGTTGTGCACACGCCCATCCTCCGCCCGAAACTCGGCGACAGCGCAGGCGTATTCGGCGCGGCCATGTTGTGAGGTACACCCAGCAATTTATGCGCAGTTCCCTACTTGTTGCGGCCCCGCTCCTGCTGCTTATACTGGCCTGTTCGGATGGCAAAAAGGCCGAGTCGACCGCCCAACCGCCCACCGACTCGGTCTCGACGGCGATCTACGATCAGGTAGCAGCCGAGTCGGCGGCCATTACAGATCAGCTTAAACAGGCGGCGACCGAAATCAACCGGCAATGCCCGATTCAGGTCGACGCCGGTACGCGCCTCGATAGCGCCCACGCCGCCTCGACGACGGAATTGCAGTATTTCTATACGCTCACGGCGCTTGTGCGGGCCGATATGACCGTGGACGTGGCGCAGCTCGAAGCCCAAACCAAACCGATGCTGATCGAGTCGGTAAAAACCAACCCGGCGATGGCTGAATTACGCGACCACAGTGTCACGATGACGTACCTGTACCGCGACCGCACGGGCGAGTTTGTCATGCGCATCCCGGTCGGGCCAGCCGAGTACGGAAAGTAAGAAGGGCTAGAGCCGGTTTTTGGTATCGATGATAATCGTGACGGGGCCGTCGTTGAGGAGCGATACCTGCATGTCGGCCCCAAACCGGCCCGTCTGAATGGGATGGCCCATGTCGGCGCTCAGTTGGGCGATTAGCTGCTCGTAGAGCGGAATGGCTACCTCGGGGCGGGCGGCTTCGATAAAGCTGGGACGGTTGCCTTTTTTGGTGCTGGCGTGGAGCGTAAACTGACTAATCAGCAGAATACTCCCCTGCACGGCGGCCAGATCGAGGTTCATCTTACCGTCGGGATCGTTGAAAACGCGCATACCGGCAATCTTCTTCGAGAGCCAGGTAATATCGTCGGTGGTATCGGTGTGGGTGATGCCCAGCAAGACCAGAAAGCCCCGCCCGATCTGCCCGGCGACCTGCCCATCAATGCGGACAGCCGCCTCAGAAACACGTTGTAAAACGGCAATCATGGAAAAAATGAATGTATAATGTACAATTCACAATGTACAATGGCTCGAGTGGCGCATGGCTAACGCGCACTCATTATGCATTATACATCGTACATTATTCATTCTTCAGTTACACATCCTGTTCAATGGTTCGTACGTCGATCTGGCTGCGGTGGTATACCCGTGAGAAAGGCAGGACACTCTCGGTAAGCCAGACGTTCCCGCCGATGACCGAGTCGTGCCCAACGATGGTGTTGCCTCCCAGAATCGTCGCATTGGCATAGATCACCACATTGTCTTCGATGGTCGGGTGGCGCTTTTTCTGCGCCAGCGATTTGGCAATGTGCGTCGCCCCGAGCGTTACGCCCTGATACACCCGCACATTCGCGCCGATGATGGTCGTTTCGCCAATAACGACGCCCGTACCGTGGTCGATGAAAAACGAGGGACCAATCGTCGCACCGGGGTGAATATCGATACCCGTTTGGCCGTGTGCATATTCCGTCAGCATCCGGGGTAGCAGCGGCACGCCCGCGTTGAGCAGCGCATGAGCAATCCGGTAAACGGCGATGGCGTAAAAACCTGGGTACACGGCAATCACCTCTTCGATGCTAACCGCCGCCGGGTCGTTGTCGGCAATGGCTTGCGCATCCAGTAACAGATGTTCGTGAATGTCGGGCAGTTCATCGAAAAAGCGATGCGCTACGGCCTCGGGCAACGTAGCCAGATTCGGGCGTATGGGTTGCAGCAGGCATAACAACTGCTCGTTGAGGCGTAGGTACGTTTCGCCCACGTTGGCCGTTACCGACTGGCAATCCTGCGTAACCGGGAACAGCATTCGCATGAGTTGGTCGATAAATCGACCGGCATCGGGGCGCGAGGGCAGCCGATACTGGTATTGCTTGCCCTGAGCAGCCAGTCGGCCCAGAAACGTCGTTAAAGAAGTAGACATAAACACATAGTGGCTAAGCTTCCCCAAACTGGGGCGATGGCCCAACACAACCGAATCAAGGAGGCGGTATATGATGATGGGAAAATAGGGCAAAACCGTTGATTGCCGAACAATTACCCCTATAAATAGTTCGGCAGCGCGGTTTGGCCTCTGATTTGACACGTACCCAGGTATGCTGTACAAAACCATCTATATTTTGCTTGCCTCACTAGCCGCTACGAGTGGGTTCTCGTTTTTGGTAGCCCGTTTCTGCGAAGCCGGCGAAAAACCAAAAACCAGCGCCAGCGCGACAGAGGTACGTACAGTCAATGCACACCCCAAACTCCGCTTCGATTCACCCGTTGAATACACTTTCGCCAGCGACGGCACCAACCGCATGTTTGTGGTTGAGCAGGCTGGCCGAATCAAGGTGGTCGATCAGGCCAGTAATGCGCCCGTCGCGGACACTTACCTCGACATTCAGAAACGCGTAGCCTATGGCGGCGAAATGGGTTTGCTGGGCCTCGCCTTTCACCCTGACTTTGCCAAAAACGGCTTTTTCTTCGTCAACTACACCAAAGACAATCCGCGCGAAACGGTCATCAGCCGGTTCAAAGCCAGTAGCAAAGACGCCCGGCAGATCGACCCGGCTTCAGAGGTCGTTCTTCTGACCTATCGGCAACCTTACGCCAACCACAATGGGGGCAAGATTGCTTTCGGCCCCGACGGCTACCTATACATTGGCGCAGGCGATGGTGGCAGTGGCGGCGATCCTCAGAACAACGCGCAGAACAAAGCCAGCCTGCTGGGCAAAATGCTGCGTATCGATGTGAATAGTACCGAAAAAGGGCACTATGGTATTCCGAAAGACAATCCGTACGTTGGTAACAAAACCGGCTGGCGCGAGGAGATCTATGCCTACGGGCTGCGGAATCCGTGGCGTTTTAGTTTCGACAAGCAAAACCGCCTTTGGGTTGGCGACGTGGGGCAGAACAAGATTGAGGAGATCGATGTCGTCACCAAAGGCGGTAATTATGGCTGGCGTATCCGCGAGGCCAACGCCCCGTACAAAAACGGCGAGCAGGCCACCGACCCGCTGATCGATCCCATTTACGAGTACACCCACAACAACGGTGACGTGTCGGTGACAGGTGGCGTCGTATACGAAGGGAAGGCGATCCCGGCATTGGCCAACAAATACCTCTTTGCCGACTATGCGAGCGGCCGGGTATGGGCCCTAACGCCCACCGGACGCAACAGCGCCACCACGCAGCAGGTGCTTGATCGGGCGGGCACGATTTCGGCGTTTGGTGAAGATCGTGCGGGCGAAGTGTACCTCTGCGATCATGGTGATGGCCGCATTCTGAAAGTGGTGGCCGGGAAGTAGCGGAGTCAAATCGTGTCGTTTAGCGAATTAAATCGGTAGAGTAGTCGTTATCTATACTCACCGACGTTAACGAACACGCTGCTGACTGCATGACTAAACCATTGCTGATTGCCCTGTCGTTTTTTTGTCTTTCGATGACAGGCTCTGAAAAGCCCAACACGTCTTCAACTCCGCTGACTGTAACCGCCGAAAAGGCCACGTCAGCTTTCACCGTAGCACCCTCAACCCATACCAACGAAGCCCTCGTTCTTTATGATGAGCTAGGCCTTGCCGCCAGTGGACTCAGCCGTGATGTCTATGCATTGGCGCTGAAAGGCATGCAACGTATGGCCGCTGCCCGGCCGCTGCTGTCAATCGTCGACATGAGCCAGCCGTCGAGTAAGAAGCGCCTGTATATCATCGACTTGGCTAAACATAAGTTGCTGTTCAACACCTACGTAGCGCACGGGCGCAACTCGGGAGAGCTACTACCAACCAAGTTTTCCAATACTAATTCGTCATACCAGTCGAGCCTTGGTTTTTACCAGACAATGGGGCTGTATCAGGGCAAACATGGCCTGTCGATGCAGTTGAAAGGGCTGGAACGGGGCTGGAACGACAACGCCTTCTCGCGGGCGATCGTGATGCATGGCGCCGATTATGTTTGCGAAGATTTCATCAAGCGCACCGGCCGATTGGGCCGCAGTCAGGGTTGCCCCGCTGTCTCGCCCACCGAGTGTGCCTCAATCGTGAAAACCATCGCGGGTGGTTCGTGCCTGTTTATCTATTCGCCCAACGAAACATACCTGAAAGAGTCGACCTTTCTGAAAGGGTAAGTCAATTTAGGTACGTTTTCAGCCATCCCATTTTTTGTCATCCCGACGCAGGAGAGATCTTAAGGTTTCCCAACTTGGGAGTAAGGATGCTTTAAGATCCCTCCTACGTCGGGATGACAAAAAACAGGATGGGCAAGAATAACGGGACCAGTATTTACCGGGCGGCCAGATCCATTTTCTTTTCGAGGCGGTACACGTCTTTGTAATACACCAGCTTGCCCTGATCGTCGACGTCGGCCAGTAGGTACGTGACAAACACCGGGAACGGCTTCGGCAGCTTGAACGATTTCGGGGTCTGGTCGACGAGGCAACGATTGTAGAATCCTTCGTCAAATTTGGTAGCGCCCAGCACGAAGTTGGCTAGCTCCACCGGCTGTTGCACCCGCACACAACCGTGGCTGCGCCAGTGATTGGTGGTCTGGTCGAAGAGTTCGCGGGCGTTGGTATCGTGCAGGTAGATGGCGGGCGGTCCGTTGAGCACGAATTTGATCAGGCCCAGCGAATTGTGGCAGCCCGACGTTTGCCGAAACCGGTACGGAAAATCGCTGGCCGACACATTCTCCCAATCAATCGACTCCGGATCGACCGGCTCGTTGCGGGCATCCAGTATCTGCATATTCTGGCTGTCGAGGTAGCTGGCACTGGCCTTCACTTTCGGCAGGATCTCCTTCTTGGCAATGCTCTCAGGTACGTTCCAGTACGGGTAAGCCACAATCTCGGTCAGGTTGCAGTTGAAGCGGGGCGTGGCTTTGTCGGCCTTCCCCACAATAACATCCATCGGGAGGGTGCGCTGTCCGGCTTGGTTATACACCACCAGCCGCGCCGCCGGAATATTCACCAGAATAAACTGCTCGTTGCTAAAGCGGCTGAGGTAGCGGTAATAATTGAGCGTTCGTTCGATCGCCTTCCGCTGCTCGGGCGTAGCCGTTTGCCGCGCCTGCTGATACTGCGCCAGCAGGGCTTTGTAGGGAGCGAACCGGGGGCCCTCGGTTTTTAGCGCAGCCGCCACATTGCCAGCCCGCAGGGCTTTGCCCACCACCGCCGTGTCGACCGTCTCGGTCAACTTGGCAAACGACTGATCGTCGGGTTCATGCCCATACCGGATTTCGGTAATCAGCTTTTCGAGCGTTTGGCGGGCTTCGGCGGGGTTGCTGTTGGCAAAGCGCGTGCTGTCGATACCGAGCGAATCGGCATAGCGGCGGGTAGCCTGCAACTGTGCGGGCCAGTTGGGGCCAGTCGGCTTTTTGTCGGAACAGCGGATGAAGGTCAGGGCCAGCAGCAGCGTTCCCAGCCGACCCAGTTGTATCCAGTTTCTGCGTTGAGTCATATAGTAAAGACGCACCACAGGCCAAAAATGTTGTCAGGACTTAGCCTACTGACGCCGCAGGTACGTGCCAGAGCGCACGCAATCAGCGCGTTGGGGCAGCCGTAGGCACCTTCGGAATGGGCTTGCCGAAGTTGGGGGTTCCGTCGGCGTTCCAGGTAAAGGCCTGAATGTGGGGCGCCCGTTTGTTGCCACAGCCATCGTTAGGGTTGGCGTTGGCGTGGTAGATCATCCAGTTTTGCCCGGCACCATCCGTAAAAAAGCCACCATGACCCGGTGCATAGACGCCGTTTTCGGGTGCCTGCACAAAAGCGGGTTGGGGGTTCTTGGTCCAGTTTTTCGGGTTCAGCAGGCTTCCTTTGCCCTTGTAAGTGAGCAGGCCGAGGCAGTAGTCGAGCCAGCAGGCGTTGGCCGAATAGGCCAGGAACAGGCGACCATCGTGTTGCAGGGCCTCGGGGCCTTCGTTGACCCAGATTTGCGGCACTTCGCCATTTTTCTGCCAGTCGGCCGGTACGTCGCCGTGTTTTTCCCAGTCATATTCCGGCTGACTGATCTTGTGACGCCGTCCTTTTTTCAGCGTCCAGGGGTTGGTCATTTCGCCAATGAAAATATCCTGACGCCCGTTTTTCCGGCCTTCCCACCCCGACCAGACGGCGTAGCGTTTACCGCGAAAATCGAACACACTCATGTCGATGGCCCAATGGTCGTCGGCGTCCCCGATTTTGCCTTTCACCGTCCACGTACCTGTGAAGGGATCAGCGGCGGGGTTCTCGATCACCCACACGCGGTGGCTCAGGTTATTGAGCGAGTCGGCGGAGAAATAAACGTACCAGCGATCGTCGAGGTGATGAATTTCGGGTGCCCACAGTTCTTTGGAATAACCCGTACCGGCGGGGGGCGTGAAGATCACCTTGCGTTCGGCCTGCCCCAGGTCGGCCAGGTTTTGGGTACGCCAGAGCGTGAGGTCGCGACCAGTGGTGTTCATGTAGTAATACCAGCCGTTTTTCTGCAACACCCACGGATCGGGGCCCGATGGCTTCAGCGGATTGGTAAAGGTCGGCTGGGCAAGGGCCGTCAGCGTTGTCAGGTACGTTAGCAACAGCGCAATCAGGTACGTTTTCATTGGAAAGGAGGCGTTTAGCAGGCAACAAAAAAGCCGTTCATGACGTAAAGACATGAACGGCAAAAAATTGCCCTGTGACGGGCAGAAATCTAGGGTGTAGGCAGGGGGCGTTACAGTTTCAGCCCAAACCGCTCGCCCAATTGTTCCAGTTGCTGCACCACCGTTTCATGCACGGGAATGCCCGATTGCAGGCGTTCGGCTTCCATCAGCCGTTCGGGATCGCCGGGCACCAGCACCTGTTTCCCTTCCACCGCCTTGGCCGACCGGAACCGCTGAATCCAGGTATCCATGTGGTTTTTGAAATCGGCGGCGGGTCGGAACGCATCGACGCGCATAGCTCCGAAAAAATGGCCCGTACCCACGCCCACACCTTCGTTGGCGCTCATGAAGCCAGCCGTCGCGAAAGGAGGTACCCAAGGGCCGTAGTTGGCGCCCGACAGCACACCCGAAAAAATATCGACGATGGCTCCCAACCCATAGCCTTTGTGGCTACCGTGCTCGCGATCGGAGCCCAGCGGCAGCAGCGCTCCGCCATTCTTTACCGCGTTTGAGTCGGTCGTGGGCTGCCCGTCGGCATCCTGCGCCCAGCCCAGCGGGGCGGGTTGACCCTTGCGTTGCAGAATCTCCAGCTTCCCGTAGGCAACGGCCGTCGAGGCAAAATCAGCCAGGAAGGGCGGCTCGGTAGCAGCCGGAATCGCCACGGCAATAGGATTGGTGCCCAGCAGTTTGTCGAGCGAAAACGTGGGAGCTACCAGTGGCGCGGCATGAGTCATGGCCTGCCCGATCATGTCGTGGTCGGTGGCCAGCAGGGCGTGGTAACCGGCAATGCCGAAATGGTTGGAGTTGCGCACGGCCACCCAGCCCGTGCCGGCCACGCGTGCCTTCTCGATTGCCACCTGCATGGCCCAGGGCCCCACCACCAGGCCCAGCCCGCGGTCGCCGTCGACCACGGCAGTCGATGGGGTTTCGTGGACGATTTTGATGTCGGGCGTGGGGTTGAGCCGGCCGTTGTCGTAGAGCCGAACGTACCCAGGCAGGCGTGCCACCCCGTGCGAATCGACGCCGCGTAAATCGGCAGAAACCAGCACATCAGCGGCTAAACGGGCGTCGGCTTCCGAACAACCGATGGCCCCAAAAATCTGCTCGGTAAACGAGCGAAGCGTATTGGCTTGAATCATAGGGGTAAAGATAACAGGGAATGGCGGGGTTGGCAGAGCGGCTTCGGCACAGGGATTGTATTCAACCCACTTGCTCCCCCTGCCACCCCCACCATTCCCTGTTATCTTTACCCCCATGAGACATCCATTCACAAGTCGGCTCATCACGTACTTTGGTCGGGGCTTATTGGCCATCGTCCCGCTGGGGCTGACCATCTACATCATCTACAGCGTTTTTATCTGGGTCGATGGGCTGGTGCATATCGACATCCCCGGCATTGGGTTTCTGATCGTTACCCTGCTGATCCTGGGGTCGGGTGTGCTGATTTCCACCGTCATTCCGCAATCGCTGGGCGGTTTGTTTGAAGGGTCCATCCGGCATCTGCCGCTGGTTAGCCTTATCTATTTTTCCGTCAAAGACCTCATCTCGGCCTTTGTGGGCGACAAGAAGAAGTTCAATCAGCCGGTGCTCGTTACCATCAATCGGGAAGCAGGCCTGTGCAAAGTGGGGTTCCTGACGCAGACCGATTTGAGCCACCTCGATCTGGTCGACAGCGTGATGGTGTATATGCCTCACTCCTACGCCTTTTCGGGTGAACTGTACGTGGTGCCTACCGCCAACGTCAAGCTACTCAACATGGCATCGGCCGACGCCATGAAGCTGATTGTATCGGGTGGCGTTAGTAGTAAATGACCCAAAACCGGGGCGCTGCCTCGTCCTTTCCAACCTTTACCGGATTCGTGGGGTTATGAACACGTGAACCGTTGATCCCATGAAACCCGCCTTTCTACTGTTAAGTCTTTGGTTACTGTCGCTGGTAGCGCGTGCTCAACCGGGCAGTGTGCCGGGCGTGCGTATGCAGGAACCACCCCTCCGCAGCACAACCGCGCCGGTTGCTTACCCTCCATCTACCGATACGCTGCCCGCTTTTCTGGCGGCCGACTCGACCAAACGTCCCGCTCCCCACACCCGCTACCTGGCGGTCGACCGCACGGGCCTTTTCGGTAAGTTTCGGCGGTACCGGATTTTCCCCGGCGAAACCATGGCCTTCCGCACCTGGTCCGACGGGCAGAAGTACCGCTACCCGTTGATGAGCGTAAGCGACACAGCATTTACCATTGCTTTTCAGAACGAACTCTACGATCAGGCACAGCCCCTTGGTTTCCCGCTCGCCGATGTACGGAAGGTCTATTTGCGGCGGCAGATCCCGTTCGTCAATCAGGCGGCTTACCTGCTGCCCGCCGCGGGGATAATCTTTCTGGTCGCCGATTTTGTGAACCCGCGGGCGCTGGATGGGGGCGGTCGGTATGTTTTCGATAAGAAAGCGTTGATTCCTGCCGGTTTGCTCATCCTGGGGGGAGGCATCTGTTACAAACTATCGTATCGAAAATACCCGATCAATACCCGGAACCGGTTGAAAGTACTGTGGACGCTTTAGAGGCGGCTAAAATCCCAACCCGCAGGCTGGTTTTTTGACAAAAAATTTGTGGAACAATAATTCAACAGGCAGGTTGACACAGTCGCAATTTTCCGTCGGTAGGCTGAACTGGAAGTCTATTTATTCTCTATACTCGACACGGATAAGCGCCAACGATTCCTTGCAGTAGGTATTAATCGGCCATGTTACTGTCTGTTTTTAATCGAAAACTTCGTCAGTCAAGTGGCTAGTGCAGTCCGGTTTTCTGCAAGGCATATTAATTTACAATTAACTGATCAACATTTACTTACAGTTCATAGTAAAGACTATTGGGTGCTTAGTAGATTGACTGTCGCTCTAGTCTGTTTGTTGATCTGTTGCCCAAAGGGGCCGCTCAATAAACTTGAAAAACCCTATCCGTAGCCGTTGGTAGTTTTTTTAAGAACAGGCCGTTGACGCCGGCTATCTACTTCCAGATCGGATTCCGTTTCAGTGTCGTTTAAGCATACTTCCCACTAAAAAATGTTTAGAATTTAATTCTGCGATGTTGAACAAAATAACATAACTACCAATTTGAACGCCTACCTTTATACGCATTAACGGTTTCGTTAACCCTATGAGCCAGCATACCATCTATATTGCCGAAGACGACGAGGATGATCAGTTCCTGCTTCGCACCGCCTTCGCGTCGGCAAGCAAGGCGTGTGAGCTGGTTTTCTTCACCAACGGTGAGCAACTGCTCAATCAACTTCGGGAAACCGGTCCACGGCCCGCTCTGGTGTTGCTCGATCTGAATATGCCCGTGATGGATGGGTTTCAGACCTTGCAGTATCTCCGGCAACAAGATGCTTACCGCACCCTACCCGTTGTGGTATTAACCACCTCCAGCCAGCGCGATGATGTCATGCGGGCGTATTCGCTGGGTGCCAACTCCTTTATTACAAAGCCCAACCAGTACGTTGATTTGGTAAAGACAGTACAGCATCTGCAACAATTCTGGCTGAATCTGGCGCAGATTCCCCCGGCCAATCCTCAACCCGCTATCGGCTAATTGGCCCGGAACCGGCGTTTTTTTCGTTGCTTTGCAGCATGAATGCCGTTACTGTAACGCCCACTGGCCAACCGATTCAGGCCACCATCGCCCTTACCTCGTCGAAAAGCGAAAGCAACCGCGCCCTGATTCTCGACGCCCTCACCAACTTCCGCTGCCACCTGCATAACCTGTCGTCGGCCCGCGATACGCAGACCATGATTCGCCTGCTCCGCGCCGATGATGCCATCGCCGACGTGCTCGACGCTGGCACCACGATGCGGTTTCTGACGGCCTACTTTGCCTTGACGGGACAAACCAAAACCATGACTGGCACGGCCCGCATGTGCGAGCGGCCCATTGGGTTGTTGGTAGAAGCTTTGCGCGCCTTGGGGGCTGATATCGCCTATCTGGGCAAAGAGGGCTACCCGCCGTTGCAGACACGGGGCTTTCAGTCGACGGGCCTACAGGAATTGAGCATTCGGGGCGACGTCAGCAGCCAGTATATCTCGGCGCTGGCTATGCTGGCCCCCTACCTGCCCAACGGACTGACGCTGAATCTGACAGGTACGTTGGGTTCGGTGCCCTACATCACCATGACGTTGCAGCAAATGGCTGCGTTTGGTGTTCAGCCCGAAGCCGACTGGCAGGCACAGCGCATTCATATTCCGGCAGGTACGTATCAGCCTACCGACTACACGATCGAGTCGGACTGGTCGGGGGCGAGTTACTGGTTTAGTGTAGTCGCACTGGCCGACGAAGCCGACATCGAACTGCTAGGGCTGAAAGACCAATCACTTCAGGGCGACAGCGCCATTGTCGGGATTATGGATCAGCTGGGTGTACAGGCAACGTACACGGGCACAGGATACCGGCTGACGAAGAAAGCCGCCGCCAGCCACATCACCGTCGATTTCACCAACTGCCCCGATCTGGCCCAAACGGTGGCTGTCTGTGCCGCCATCAAAGGGATTCCGGCCACGTTTACGGGCATCGAAAGCCTGAAAATCAAAGAGACAGACCGGGTACTTGCGCTCCAGACCGAGCTGCGCAAATTCGGCGCCGACCTTGTAGAAGTGGAGGCCAACCACCGCTACGACGTGCGGGCCGCCAACGTACCCCAGCCCGGTGCATCGCCCGTACGTATCGATACGTACGACGACCACCGGATGGCGATGGCTTTTGCACCCATTGCGGCCCGCTACCCGGTTATCATCGAAGAACCCGGCGTGGTGGCGAAATCGTACCCCTCGTTTTGGGACGATTTCAGCAAGGTCGCCGGGGTTGCCACGCTGTAATCACCGCACGGCCCACCAGAGCAGTGCCCAGCCAGCGATCATAAACAGCCCGCCGATGGGTGTAATGGCCCCCAGCCAGGTAATGCCCGACAGGCACAGTATGTAGAGCGATCCGGAGAAGATGAGTACGCCAATCAGGAAGCTATAGCCTGAGTAGCCCAGCCACTTTACCGCCGCCGGGTTACTGGCCATTTGCTGCATCAGCACGCCCACCAGCACAAGGGCGAAGGTGTGGTAAAAGTGGTAGCGCACCGCCGTTTCGAAAGTGTCGAAGCGGCCAGCGGCTTCCAGTTTGGCCCGCAGTCCGTGGGCGCCGAAGGCACCGATCGAAACGCCCAGTATGCCCAATACGGCCCCGGTCTGAAGAAAGAATTTATACATGAGGCGAGTTTGACGTTTATCGTTTAAGGTTTGATGTCGCCTGATACCACGTTAGCATAGGCGCAGGCAAACCTTAAACGATAAACGTCAAACAACTTTTTCAGTTTCGTTCCCCAAAAATAGCACTGCCGACGCGGACCATGGTGCTGCCTTCTTCGATAGCGATGAGGTAATCGCTGCTCATGCCCATCGAGAGTTCCGTCAGGGCAACGTTGGGGCGTTGAATCGGGCGCAGGGCATCGAAGAGTTGCTTCAGTTCTCGAAATTCCTCACGTACCTGGGCGTCGTCGTCGGTGTTGGTCGCGATGCCCATGAGGCCTATAATCCGAACGTGGGTTAGTTCGTCGAGGGCGGGGGCTTGCAGGAGGTCGATCGCCTCAGACGGGGCAAACCCAAACTTCGTTTCTTCGTCGGCAATAAAGATTTGCAGCAGACAGTCGATGACGCGGTCATGGCGGCGGGCCTGTTTGTCGATCTCGATCAGCAGCTTTTCACTATCGACCGACTCGATCAGGCTGATGAAGGGCGCGATGTATTTGACTTTGTTGGTTTGCAGATGCCCGATCTGATGCCAGCGCACATCGGCCGGGAGCAGCGGCTGCTTTTCGACCAGTTCCTGCACGCGGTTTTCGCCAAAATGACGGCACCCGGCGTCGTAGGCTTCCTGCAACATAGGCACAGGCTTTGTTTTCGTGACGGCAATCAGCGTAGCGCGACCGGCTAGCTGAGCGTCAATTTGTTGAATAGCGGTGGCAATAGACATTGGACGCGGTTTTACAATTTTTTATTTTTTGTCACCCCTTCACTACGAAAGGCAACCGATATAAGTACCGATTGAGCAGTCCCAACGGTCAAAATCAGGCCTTTCGCTCATCGCCGTTTGGGAAGAATGTGTGCCCTGCATTTGAGTTTAGTAAAGAATGCTGTAGTTTTTGGCCTCAGAAGAAGTGATTTACGCCGTTTGACTGACGAGGTGTAGGCTATACCAAAGGCGTAGGCTTCCTGCGTTGAGTAGTAATTGCTGGTATACACCTCCTATTCTGTACACTGTAAATCTAACCGCATCACCTCGTATCCTGTTATGGAACAAAGAACCGAAAAACGAAACAGCAGCCGTAACATCCTGTTAATCGCCCTCTTAGCTTTAGCCGCACTGAACGTATTGCTGCTTTATTTCTGGATTCAGGAGAAAGAAAATAACAAAACCAAAGATGCCACCATCGCCGCCAAGACCGAGGAGGTACTGGTCACGAAGATGAAGCTCGATTCGATTTCGGCGCAACTGGATGCAAAAATCGCCGAAATTCAACAGTTGGGCGGCAGCGTCGACTCGTTGTTGAAAGTTAAAGAGCAGGTCGAAGCCGATAAAATGCGCATCCGCGACGTTCAAAATTTCGACGCCCGTAAGTATCAGCAGAAAATTGCGCAGTACCAGAGCCTGCTGGCCGCCAAGGATGAAGAGATTGCCCGATTACGCGAAGAAAACGGAATTCTGAACGAAGAGAATCAGACGCTGTCGGCTCAGAACAACACACTCCGACAAGACAGGCAAACGCTGGTCGACACGGTAGCGAGTTATGCCTCCAAAACGAGAGCCGTGCAGGCGCAGAATCGAGAGTTGAGCGATAAGGTAACCGTGGCCGCCGCCCTACACGCCGACGATATTATGGTGACGGCCCTCAACGATCGCGGCAAGGAAAAAGACGGCGGCACCTACAAAGCCAAGCGGCTCGACAAAGTGAAGGTATCGTTCCGGCTGTCGCAGAACCCGCTGACCGAGAAAAACGCCAAAGACATTTACCTGCGTATTCTCGACCCGGCCGGTGCCGTTATTTCCGACATGGCTACGGGCTCGGGCGAATTTACGTATGCCAACAAAGACATGATCTATACGGCCATGCAACGGATCGACTACGACAACACGGGACAGCAGATATCGTTTGTGTATGGCCGGGGTGGGCAGCGTTTCAACGAAGGCCGCCATATCATCGAAATCTATTCGGAAGGCTTCCGCATCGGTCAGGGCGAATTTACCGTGAAATAGGCACTCTTTTCGGTAGTTTACCCAGCTAGTTTTTAAGCAAAAGACCCGGCCATATCGGTCGGGTCTTTTGCGTTGGTAGTATTCCCGTTGAGGCCTTACGGCTTCACGATCCGTACCACGATCGGTGAAACACACTTGGTCTGGCAGGGGCAGTCAGCAGGCGCAACCGTGACCACCACGTCGGTAATGCAGCTTCCGTCGTTGCTGAACAGGCGGACGGTATAATCCTGCGGCTGCGTTGGGTTGGGCAGGTTGGTGAAGCTAACCGTATTACCAGCCACGATCTTGTTGCTGGGCGCGCCAAACGCAGGTCCCGCCCCATAGCTACTACCCAGCACGATGTCGGCCCGCACAGTATTTTGCAGAGCGGTAAAGTCGATTCGGGCATTGTTGTTCGGTGTATTGCCCGTACAGGTAGCCAGCGTAAGGGTCGGGTTGGTCGTGTATGTCGGCGCACCCGTCACGGTCACCGTGGCGGCTGTTGTCGAGAAACAACTCGTTGGGAGGGTACAGGTAACCGAGTAGGTCGTCGTCGTGAGCGGGGCTACGAGCAACGTAGCGCTGGCGCTGCCCGTCGACCAGCGAACGGTGCCTCCCTCGCAACCGCTCAGCGTCAGTGAAACCGACGTACCGGCGCAGACCGTTGCCGAGTTGACCGTCAGTTGCGGCAGCGGGTTAACGGTAATGGCCTGGCTGACAACCGCTGTACAACCGTTGGCATTGGTTACCGTCACCGAATACGTACCTGTGCTGGTTACCGAGATGGTAGCTGTCGTTGCAGCCGTCGACCAGCGGTAGCTTGTACCGCCGCTCGCCGTAAGCGACACCACTTCACCCGCGCACACCACCGTGTTGCTCGCCGTGATGGTGGCTACTGGTGGGGCTGTGTTGTCGATGAGCGTTGTCGATGCCGTGACAAAGCAACCGTTGCCTGATGTTACGGTTACCGAGTACGTACCGGCAATCGACGTACTGAACGAAGCCGTGGTTGCCCCATTGCTCCAGCGGTACGTTACGCCAGTCGTGCTGGTTGCTGCGGACACCGTAGCCGTTGGTCTGGCGCAGGTGAGCGGTCCGTCGTTGCTGGCCGTCACATTTTGCGGAAGGCTAACATCCTGCGTAACCGTAGCCGTGGCTACAGCCGTAGCCGAGCAACCCGCATTGCTGGTCACCACGACCGTATACGTACCTGGTAGCGTTGCTGATGGATTCTGCACACTACTGGTAAACCCACCCGGGCCCGTCCAGCTATAGGTCGATGGCGCCAGATTCGACGTAGCTTGTAGCTGAACACTCGGGTTGGCGCAGGTTAGCACACCACCCGTCGCCGACACAACCGGCGGGATGCAATAGAAGCCGGCATCGACCGTGTTGTTGGTTTCGTTGGAAGCCAGCGTGTAGCTGCCCGTGCGGCCGGTGGCGGGATTGGCGTCTGAATCAAGCGCATCATTGCCCCCCTGATCGGCACTCGTCGCCGAGTAACCCGTCGGCGTTGTGAACTGAACCTGATAAGCCACCCCCGGCGTCAGGCCGGTAAAGCTATACAGTCCGCTGGCGTTGGTCGTCGTGGTAGCGATCAGCGTATTCGTAGCCGTGTACAGTTGCACAGTCACGCCACCAATACCCACTTCGTCGCCATCCTGGATGCCGTTGCGGTTCGCATCGGCAAAAACGCGATCACCCAGACTGGCCGGACGGTAGAAACCCGCATCGACCGTCAGGTTGTTTTCACCGGCCGAGAGCGTGTAGCTACCCGTGCGGCCAGTGGCGATGTCGGCATCTGAATCAAGGGCATCGTTGGCATTAGCGTTCTGGTTAGCCGTAGTCGGTATGTAGCCAGAAGGCGTACCAAAACCAACCACATACGAGAAGCCATTACCCGGCGTCAGGCCCGTGAAGCTGTAGAGGCCACTGGCGTTGGTTGTCGTGGTGGCAATCGGTGTTGCATTGCCGTTGAGGTACAATTGCACCAGGACACCGGCAATGCCTGGCTCACCGCCATCCTGAATACCGTTTGCATTGGTGTCTTCGAAGACAAAATCACCCAGGCTGGCGCAGGCCTGCTTGCTAACGATCGCCGTATCTGCTGCGGCACAGCCATTGGTCGTATTCGTGACCGTAACCGTATACGTCCCGATGATCGATACGGCTGGATTCTGGACGGCACTGGTAAAGCTGCCGGGGCCCGTCCAACGGTAACTAACCCCCGATGATGGTGTCGACGTGACCGCTAACTGAATGGTGCTAGCCTGACAGGCAATCTGTCCGCCCGTAGCCGAAACTACCGGCACAGTTATGTCCTGACTCAGCGAAGTCGACGTGATCGTGGTACAGCCGTTAATCGGGTTAGTAACCGTCACTGAGTATAGACCAGAGGTAGCGGTCGTGAAGCTTTGCGCCGTTGATGTGAAGCCTGCGGGGCCACTCCACCGGTAGGTTACCCCCGCCGTGCTGCTCGATACGGATATCGTAGCAGTGAGGTTCGTACAGTTCAGCGGACCCGTGTTAGTAGCCGCCACGTTCTGGGGAGCGACAATGTCCTGCACCACAGTGGTCGTCACGGCGCTGCTGCTACAGCCATTGGCCGTCACTACCAGCGTGTACGTACCGGGTGTGTTGGTGGTGAAACTCTGAGCACTGCTGACGAAGCCACTGGGCCCCGTCCAGCTATAAGTTGATGCCGTCAGGCTGGACGTACCTGATACGGTCGCCGGGTTGGCGCAGGTCGCCGTGGTGCTTGCCGCAGTGGCCACCGGAACCGGGTTGACCGTCACGGTGCCGCTGGCCGTAGCCGTACAGCCGCTGGCATTACTAGCGGTCACTGTGTAAGTGGTGGTGCTACCAGGCGTGACCGCGAACGTACCTGTGGTGTTGCTTAAGTTGCCGGGCGTCAAGGTATAGCTAGCCCCTCCTGAAGCAGTCAGTGTAGCCGTCTGACCAGCGCAAATAACGGTGCTGCTAAGTGTCGGTGCAGGCAGGGCGTTGACCGTGACGGTGCCACTGGCGGAAGCCGTGCAGCCACTGGCGTTAGTCACCGTCACCGAATACGTACCGGCGGTCGTCACCGGAATACTGGCTGTGGTCGCACCGGTTGACCACAGGTACGTCCCCCCCCCGCCCGCGGTGAGCGTGGCGGTTTGCCCGGCACAGATCGCCGTCGTGCTGGGAGTCACACTGGCCGTGGGCAGGGCATTGACCGTAACCGTGCCTGAAGCCGCGGCCGTACACCCGCTGGCGTTAGTTACCGTCACCGAATACGTCCCGGCGGTCGTCACTGGCAGGCTGGCCGTGGTGGCGCCGGTTGACCATCGATAACTCGTTCCTCCGCCCGCCGTGAGCGTGGCGGTTTGCCCCGCGCAGATCGCCGTGGTGCTGGGTGTCACGCTGGCGGTGGGTAAGGCGTTGACGGTGACCGTACCGTTGGCGGTGGCCGTACAGCCATTCGCTCCTGTGACGACAACTGTGTAGGTGGTGGTGCCACCCGGCGTCACCGTAAACGTACCGGTGTTGTTACTCAGGTTACCGGGATTCAGCACGTAGCTTACGCCGCTACCCGCCGTCAGTGTAGCGGTTTGGCCTGCGCAGATAGCCGTCGATGATAACGTGGCCGTGGGGGCGACGGTATTGCTGGTTACAGTGGTCGTTACAGCGCTGCTGCTACACCCGTTGGCCGTCACTACCAGCGTATACGTACCGGGTGTATTGGTGGTAAAGCTCTGAGCGCTGCTGACAAACCCACTGGGGCCTGTCCAGCTGTAGCTCGAACCCGTCAGGCTTGAGCTACCCGACACCGTAGCCGCAGTGGCGCACGTGATTGTTCCACTGGTTGTGGCCGTACCTACCGGGTTGGGGTTCACCGTCACGCTGCCCGAGGCAACCGCCGTACAACCTACCGCATTGGTAGCCGTTACGCTATATACAGTCGTACCGGTTCCGCTGCCTACGATCGTAGCGGTGTTTCCTGTTGAGCCCCCAACTTGCGTCAGGCCTGCCGAGAAAGCATAGGTAGTAAGCCCCGATGTGGCAGTCAGCGTAGCCGTTTGGCCAGCGCAGACCGTAGCCGACGACAACGTAACCGCTGGTGGAGCCGTGTTGCTGGTCACGGTCGTGGTGGTAACCGCTGTACAACCATTGGCGGTACTGGTCACCGTCACTGAATACGTACCGGCCACCGCGATAGCAAAGCTTTGGGCACTACTGGTAAAGCTGTTAGGTCCACTCCACCGATACGTGACGCCCGCCGTGCTGCTCGACGCCGACACCGTGGCGGTAGGCTGTGCACACGTGATGGGCCCGTTGTTAGTGGCGGCTACATTTTGGGGAGCGACAATATCCTGCACCACAGTGGTCGTCACGGCGTTGCTGCTACAGCCATTGGCCGTCACTACCAGCGTATACGTACCGGGTGTGTTGGTGGTAAAGCTCTGAGCACTGCTGACGAAGCCACTGGGACCCGTCCAGCTGTATGTTGATGCCGTCAGGCTGGACGTACCTGATACGGTCGCCGGGTTGGCGCAGGTCGCCGTGGTGCTTGCCGCAGTGGCCACCGGAACCGGGTTGACCGTCACGGTGCCGCTGGCCGTGGCCGTACAGCCGCTGGCGTTGGTTACTGTTACCGAATACGTACCGGCCGTGGTTACCGGAATACTGGTTGTGGTCGCGCCTGTTGACCATCGATAACTCGTTCCTCCGCCCGCCGTGAGCGTGGCCGTCTGCCCGGCACAGATTGCCGTGGTGCTGGGCGTCACGCTCGCCGTGGGCAAGTCATTGACGGTGATCGTACCGTTGGCGGTGGCCGTACACCCGCTGGCATTGCTGACCACGACCGTGTAGGTAGTAGTGGCCGCGGGCGTGACAGAGAACGTACCCGTGGTGTTCACCGCCCCAGTGTTGACCAGCGTATAGCTCGATCCACTCGTGGCAGTCAACGTAGCGGTCTGGCCCACGCAGATAGCCGTGCTGCTAAGTGTCGGTGTAGGGAGGGCATTAACCGTGACGGTGCCTGAAGCCACGGCCGTACAGCCGCTGGCGTTGGTTACTGTTACCGAATACGTACCGGCCGTGGTTACCGGAATACTGGTCGTGGTCGCGCCCGTTGACCACCGGTAACTTGTTCCCCCGCCCGCCGTGAGTGTGGCGGTTTGCCCGGCACAGATCGCCGTCGTGCTGGGCGTCACGCTCGCCGTAGGCAGGGCATTGACCGTGACGGTGCCGCTGGCGGAAGCCGTGCAGCCACTGGCGTTGGTCACCGTCACCGAATACGTCCCGGCGGTCGTCACCGGAATACTGGCCGTGGTCGCACCGGTTGACCACAGGTATGTCCCCCCCCCGCCCGCAGTGAGCGTGGCGGTTTGCCCGGCACAGATCGCCGTCGTGCTGGGAGTCACACTGGCCGTGGGCAGGGCATTGACCGTAACCGTGCCTGAAGCCGTGGCCGTACACCCACTGGCGTTAGTTACCGTCACCGAATACGTCCCGGCCGTGGTTACCGGAATACTGGTCGTGGTGGCGCCCGTCGACCAGCGATAACTTGTTCCTCCGCCCGCCGTGAGCGTGGCGGTTTGCCCGGCACAGATCGCCGTCGTGCTGGGAGTCACACTGGCCGTGGGCAGGGCATTGACCGTGACTGTACCGTTGGCCGTGGCCGTACACCCGCTGGTGTTGCTAACGATTACCGTGTAAGTAGTCGTAGCCGCGGGCGTGACCGAGAAGGTACCCGTGGTGTTCACCGCCCCGGTGTTGGCCAGCGTATAGCTCGAGCCCCCCGTGGCGGTCAGCGTGGCCGTCTGGCCCGCACAGATCGCCGTGCTGTTGAGCGCAGCCGTGGGCAGCGCGTTAACCGTCAGTGTGCCACCAGCCACCGCCGAGCAGCCGATACGGTCGGTGATCGTTACCGAGAAAGTGCTCGTTGTCGTCGAGTTAATGGTAATGCTGGTCGAACTTGCCGTGGTGGTCGTTGGTCCGGAGATCGTTGTATTGGGCGAACTCGACGCATACCGGTATGTGATTTGCGGGTTGGCGTTCGTCGTCGTGATTTGCACCACGCTGGTAGCCCCCGAGCAGGCCGTCAGGCTCGAGGGTGTAAAGACGGTAGTAGCGGCACAAGGGCAATAAAATTGCACGAAGTGTGGACCGCTCAACCCGCTGACATTTCGAGAGGTTATTTCTGTTCCCGACGAATTATAAACCTGTATTATATTTTCTCCAAAGTCGGCCACATACAGAAATCCGTCCGGGCTCCAGTTCAGGCCCTGATAGGGGTTAGAGCCGGCATCCATATTGACGAACGTGGTGGGAACTGTCACGAGACCTGGCGCAAATCGCTCAATTCGAGCAGCATAACTAGCCGCTGTTGCGTTACCGACAAACACAACAACATAGATTAATCCATCAGGACCAAGCGTAATACCGCGCGGCGTTGCTCCTGTATACGACGTTATAAGCGTAGGCAGGCTTAGGGTCGTGTAGTTATTCGAGAACGTGTATCGTTCGATACGACCCAACTGCCCGGCGGCATTCGATATGGTGCCACGTGTCACGTACATATCCGTTCCTACAAACTCAATACCAAGCACGTTTTGGCCAGTGAGCGTAACCAAGGTGAACGTGTTCAGTACGACACCATTATTAATATTTATTCGCTTGATGGAGTTGCTGTTGTAGTCGGCTACATACATGTTACCATCAGGCCCAATGACCATCCGCTCGGGGAAGCTTAAACCAGAGGTGAAGTTGCCCGTGCCGTATTGAGCGCCCGTTATGGGATTATACTTTCGGATGAAACCAGCCCCAGCAGTTCCCCCCGCTCCATTGGCGACATACAGTGTATCCCGATACAACAAAATCGAGTTAGGGTTATTTAGCCCGGCACCACTAGCAACCAGCGAACCCGAAAAGGTAGGGGTCGTCGTTATGTTGGTATACGTGGTTACGTTGCTGGTCGAATAGTTAGCCACCAACAGTTTGGCATTTGTACATATCTGGGCATTCGCTTCTGTTCCTTTGCCCACAACCCAAAGCAGTAGCAGCAATGCACCAATAAATCGGATATTGCTACTTGTAAGTTTAAGACTGAATTTGGATAAGCGATTTTTTGGTAAACGATTCACCATTTAGTTAAATGACAAGGTAGGTGTATGCGCTAAGAGTACGCAAAACATATGCCACCAATGTCCACTTTCGCACGCACAACACACAAATAGTTTACACTGTGACATAAGAAGTTAACCTTAAACTATTAAGTGAGTACGTATATAAGACAACACGAATCAGAAGTCGCTTGCACGCATACAATCTATTTCTTACCTTTGCGGCCTCATTTTAAATAACTTACTTCTATCATGTTCCAAAAGAACTACGAAACGGTGTTCATTTTGACTCCCGTTTTATCTGAATCTCAGGTAAAGGACGCCGTTGACAAGTATCGTACCCTGCTGACCAGCGCCGGGGCCGAGATTGTCCACGAGTACAGCATGGGTTTGCGGAAGCTGGCCTACCCGATCAAAAACAAGAATACGGGCTTCTATCAGGTGTTCGAGTTCCAGTGCGAACCGTCACTGATCGACAAACTGAACGTTGAGTACCTCCGTGATGAGCGCATCCTGCGCGATCTGACGATCGTTCTCGACAAGCACGCTATTGACTACAACGCCCGCAAGCGGAACGGTCAGATTGGGAAGAAAAAAGAAACGGCAGAAGCAAAATAACCATGAGCCTCCAGAACGAATCGCTGAACAGCGGCGAAGTCCGCAAGAAATACTGCCGCTTCAAGAAAGCCGGCATCAAATACATCGACTATAAAGATCCCAACTTCCTGCTGAAGTTGTTGAACGATCAGGGTCGTATTCTGCCCCGCCGGATCACGGGCACCAGCCTTAAATACCAACGTAAAGTGGCACAGGCCGTTAAACGGGCGCGTCACCTTGCCTTACTCCCCTTCGTAGCCGACTCACTGAAATAGCGTTTGAGGTTTGAAGTTTTTCGTTTGATGTTGGCTCCGCCTCCAAACGTCAGACTTCAGACGTTAGACATCAAACCTTTTTTGAAATGGAAATCATTCTCAAGACCGATATCACTGGGTTGGGGTATAAGAACGACATTGTTACGGTGAAACCCGGCTATGGTCGTAACTACCTGATCCCGCAGGGGTTTGCTATGATGGCAACGCCCTCAAACAAGAAAATCGTAGCCGAAAACATCCGTCAGGCTGCCCACAAAGTCGAGAAAATCAAGAACGACGCCGTGGCCCTGGCCGATCAGATTGGCGATATGAAACTGACCATCGCGGCTAAAGCTGGCGAAACGGGCAAAATCTTCGGCCGCGTGACCAACACGCAGATCGCCGACGCCCTTCGTGAGCAAGGCATCGACATCGACCGGAAGAAAATCACCATCGAAGACGTGAAAACGCTGGGCGAATACCAGGCGACGATCGATCTGCACAAAGAGGTGAAGAAAACCGTAACCGTCGAGGTTGTAGGCGAGTAATTGCAAACCGTACAGGTTTAAGAAAAAACGGACTCAAAAGGTCCGTTTTTTTGTTTTCCAGGTATGCAGTTTCGTACCGAACTAACGCCCGACAAACTTCCTGTTTCGCTTCAACTGACCGACCGGATTGTTACGGTTGGCTCGTGTTTTGCGGAGGTAATGGGGCAACGCCTCGCCGACCATAAGCTCAACGTACTGGTGAATCCGCTGGGTACGTTGTTCAGCCCGGCGTCGATCAGTCAGGTCCTTACCTTGGCACTCACGGAACAGGCTCCCGCCCCCGAGGGCTACGTGCAGCGCGATGGTCTCTGGTTTCACTATGATTTTCACTCGTCGCTCTGGGCCACTTCGCAGGAAGCGCTGGCGGCGTTACTGCACGAACGCCTTCAACAAGTAGGCCACGCGTTGCGGCAGGCCAACTGGCTCTTGCTCACGCTGGGTTCGGCAGTGGTATACCGGCACCGCGAAACGGGGCGCGTCGTGGCCAACTGCCATAAGATGCCGGGTACGTTATTCGAGAAATATTTATGCCAGATCGACCACGTTCGCGACGACCTGACACGCCTGCTGCGACTGGTCCGTCGGCAGAATCCTCAGCTACAAATCGTACTCACCGTCAGTCCGGTACGGCACGTGCGGGATGGGCTGGCGCTCAATGGAGCGAGCAAAGCGCTGCTGCGAACGCTCTGCGCCGAACTGCCCGTCTGGCACCCACAAACGCACTACTTTCCGGCCTATGAACTCGTGCAGGACGATCTGCGCGATTACCGGTTCTACGAAGCCGACCTGATTCACCCCAATGCGCAGGCGCACGACTATGTCTTCGCCAAATTTGCCGACAGCGCATTTTCGCCCGACCTTTGCGCCTTCGTTACGGCCTGGAGTCAGATCCGGCGCGCGATGGCGCACCGGCCCCTGCACGGCCCCACCGACGCCCATCGGCAGTTCCTGCAAACCCTGCTGAACCGCTTCGATACCCTACCCGTTACGATAGATACCACGGCCGAACGAGCCGACATTGAACAACGCTTAACAGGATTATGAACTAGGCATATGAGCTATGAATTGGTCTGTACAACGAATACTGGCTGGTAGCTCCGCTACTCCATAATTCATAATCCCTATTTCACCATCCTCCAGAGAAATTATGTCAAGTTATAAACTCACCGAACAGACGGTACTGGCCGCCCTGTCCAACGTAGAAGAACCAGACCTGAAGCGCGATATCATCTCGCTGGGCATGGTCAAAGACGTAGTGCTGGGTGTTGATTCGGTGCGCTTTACGGTGGTGCTTACCACCCCCGCCTGCCCCTTGAAAGAGCTTATCCGGCAGCGGTGCGAAGATGCCATCCACACGCATATTGGGCCGGAAGTGGCCGTGCAGGTCGACATGACGGCCAACGTTACCTCGACCCGTAGCGATGCGCCTCTGCTACCCGGCGTGAAAAACATCATCGCCGTGGCCTCGGGCAAAGGCGGCGTAGGGAAATCGACCGTCACGGCTAACCTGGCGGTGGCCCTGCACAAGTCGGGCGCGAAAGTGGGGATCATCGACGCCGACATCTACGGCCCCTCGATTCCGGTCATGTTTGGTGCTGAAGAGATGCAGCCGCAGATCGTTCAGATCGACGGGCAGAACCGGCTCCAACCCATCCGGCAATTTGGCATCAAGCTCATGTCGATCGGATTTCTGGTGCCACCCGATCAGGCCATGCTCTGGCGCGGTCCGGTCGCGAGCCGGGCGTTGCAGCAGTTTTTCTCGGATACCGAGTGGGGTGAACTCGACTACCTGCTGATCGACCTGCCCCCCGGCACCGGCGACATTCACCTTTCGCTGGTGCAGACGGTGCCGGTTACCGGCGCCATCATCGTGACGACGCCGCAGAAGGTAGCCATCGCCGACGCCATCAAAGGGTTGGCGATGTTCCGGCAGCCGCAGATCAACGTACCGGTGCTGGGTATCGTGGAAAATATGGCTTGGTTCACACCCGCCGAACTCCCCGGTAACAAGTACTATATTTTCGGCAGTGGCGGAGCGGCTCAACTGGCCGAGAAATTCGACGTACCCGTGCTGGGTCAGGTGCCACTGGTGCAGAGTGTTCGTGAGGCGGGCGACGAAGGGAAACCCGCGCTGGTCTCCGACGAAGGCCCGGCTACGGAAGCCTTCCGCGAAGCCGCCGAGGCGCTGGCTCGTCGGGTCGCCATCCGCAACGCTACGCAGGATCAGACCAAGCGGGTCGAATTCACCCGCGTTTAGTTGGGTCAACGCGGATGGCTGTCAGGGATAGGTCAAGGGGCTCGGGGTTTGAAAACAGGCCCGCTTTGCGCCGAAACGATCGATGACAGCCATCAAACTTTGACGGTTACTTCGTATTTTTACAGAAACAGGACAACGATTTATGCAGGCTGAAACAGCAACCAACCCCCTGATTGACCGCGTTGAGAAAGCTCTCGATAGCATGCGGCCTTATCTGGCGGCCGATGGCGGCAATGTACGGGTACTCGACGTAACGACAGAGGGTGTCGCGCGGCTTGAACTGATGGGTTCGTGCGGCAGTTGCCCCATGTCGGCCATGACGTTCAAAGGAGGCCTGGAAGACGCGATCCTTCGCGCCGTACCCGAAATTACTCGCGTTGAGGCCGTTAACCTCTCGGCGCTGCCTTCCTAACGAAGCCCACGGACAACGAGACCCCACCAATTTTTGCCTCTTTGTAACAATAGGCCCGCATTTTGCTAGGTGCTGAGATACATTGGTGTTTTCCTCATAGTCTTCGTTGTATCGTATGAAATTTCCGCTGCTCATAGTGGGCCTCTTCACGGCCACGCTGGGGTTGGCCCAGCCCGCGCCCGTTGCGCAAACGCCGCCGATGGGGTGGACCAGCCATATGGCGTTGCAGCCTCAGGCGCTGGAGAGCGAGGTTCGCCTCAACGCCGACTACATGGCCCAGAACCTCAGCAATCATGGCTGGCAATACGTGCTTGTCGATTATAGCTGGGCTTATCCGAATCCACCGGAAGATAACGGCGGCAATCCCAATCAGTCGCGGCTGGCCAACGGCACCTACGTACCACTCCTCAATATGGATGCGCACGGCCGGCTCCTGCCCGATCCGCGCAAATTTCCGTCGTCGAAAGACGGGCAAGGGCTGCGTCCGCTGGCCTCCTACCTCCACGGCCTGGGCCTTAAATTTGGCCTGCACGTGATGCGCGGTATTCCCCGCCAGGCGGTTTGGGCCAAAACGCCCATTCTGGGTACCGACGGCATCACCGCCGATCAGATCGCCGATACCGTCAATGTGTGCCCGTGGCTCAACCACATGTATGGGGTCGACATGCGGAAACCCGGCGCTCAGGAATACTATAATTCCCTGCTCGAACTGTATGGCCAATGGAATGTCGATTACCTCAAGTTCGATGACATGGGGCTGCCGGGAAACCAGCCGGTCTATCACAAAGACGAAGTCGAAGCCGTGCGGAAAGCCATCGACGAGTTACGGCGGCCCATCATCTTCAGTGTCGCCCCTGCGCAACCATTCGATAGTAGCGCTCACCTGCGCGAACAGGCCAACTTGTTTCGCATCAGCAACGACGCCCTTTCCAACTGGGAACAACTGAAAAAACAGTTCGATGCTGGCGCCCAGTGGGCCATGGTAGCCAGTGCCGGCCATTGGCCCGACGCCGGCCGCCTGCCACTAGGCTGGCGACCGAAGCGAAACGGGGCCGACAACGTACCCAGCGAAACCTTCACCGACGCCGAGCAACGTACCCGTATGACCCTCTGGTGCATGCTGAAATCGCCGCTACTGATCGACGGTAACCTGCCCGATTGCACCCCCTTTACGGCCAGCCTGCTCACCAACGATGAAGGCTTAGCCGTGAATCAGGAAGCAACCAACGCCCGACCGTTGAGCCGCACCGACGATATCGCGATCTGGATCTCCGACGCCGCCGACGGGCAGACCAAAAACGTGGCCATCTTTAACCTTTCCGACGAAAGCCGCCCCGTTACCCTGACGCTGAGCGATGTAGGTATTCCCAAAAAAGCCAACATCCGCGACGTGTGGGGCAAAGCCTATAAAGGGCAATTCAAAAAAACGTTTACGCATCAGTTGGCCGCCCACGACGCCGTGCTGCTGCGCGTGGCTCCCGTTCAATGAACGCTTGGCCAGACTTTTCCAACCAGCTACCTCAACGTACCTGCTTAGGCCATCGCTGCCACATCTTCCCAATAATTGATTACGCGTTACCCCGTTCGCCAAATGATGTTTGGCAATTTTGCATAATCACAAGCAAAATCTGTACGTTTTAAACATCTTTTGATCAGCCACGCTTCTAATCATGCGTATGTGTATTTTCACAGGCTCAGAACTGTTTGTGCTGACCTCTACCCATGACACGACGCGATTTTATTCATTCGACTTCGGCGGGATATGCATCGCTGCTCGCCTGGGGTTTGCTGGCACCGGCCCCTGCTTCGGCCTTTACGCTGACCCCCAATGGGGTTGGCCCTAATGGCAAAGCCCGCCGGGTGGTTATCCTGGGCGCCGGGCTGGCGGGGCTGGCTTCGGCCTGGGAATTGGGTAAACTCGGCTACGAATGCACTGTGCTCGAAGCCCGCAGCCGGTCGGGGGGGCGCGTCTGGACAGTCCGGGGTGGTACTTCGGAGACTGAACTGGGTGGCACGGCGCAGACCTGCCGCTTCGACGACGGGTATTATTTCAACGGCGGGGCTGCCCGCATTCCGCACCATCATCAGCTCACGCTCCAGTATTGTCGCGAACTGGGTGTACCACTCGAAATTTTCAACGGAGGGAACGAGGCCGCCTATCTGTATAATGATCAGGCTGAGGGCGCTGCCGGTACAAATCAGTTTGCCAACCGGCGCATCCGGGTGAAGGAATACCACAACGACATGCGCGGCTACACGGCCGAACTGCTCACCAAAGCGCTCGATCAGGGCGCGCTCGACAAAGAGTTGACCAAGGAAGACATCGAAAAGCTCGTCGATTTTCTGAAGAACGAAGGCGACCTCAACACGGCGCATCTCTACAAAGGCACCAACCGACGCGGTTACAAAACCGAACCCGGTGCGGGCGCCACAGCGGGCATCACCACCGACCCCTACGGCCTCACCGACATCCTGCGGTCGGGGTTCATGCAGCCCGTTTTCTACAACGTCGGCGATTACATCTACGAACAGCAAACGACCCTGCTTCAGCCCGTTGGCGGCATGGATGCCATTCCTAAAGCCTTCGAGAAACGGCTGGCTGGTAAAATCCTGTTCAACGCCCCCGTGACTGAGCTCCGCAAAACCGAAAACGGGGTGCGGGTGGTATATCAGAAAGGCGGCAAGCCCACCGAACTACTGGCCGATTTCTGCGTCTGTACGTTGCCGCTGCCCGTGCTCAAAAATCTCGAATCGGATCTGTCGGGGACGGTCAAACGCGCCGCCGATTTTGTGCCGTACATCAAAACTGGCAAAATTGGGCTGCAATTCAAACGCCGGTTCTGGGAAGAGGACGATGGCATTTACGGGGGCATCTCGCGCACCAACATGGACATCAACCAGATCTGGTATCCGTCGTTTGGCTTCCAGAAATCCAAGGGCGTGCTTATCGGCTATTACAATTTCTACAGCCGGGCCGAAGCCGTTGGCGCCTTGCCCGTAGCCGAACGCCAGCAAATAGCCCTGGCGCAGGGGCAGAAGATTCACCCCCAATACGCCACCGAGTTCGACAACGCCTTTTCGCTGGCCTGGCACCGCATCCCCTACTCGGAGGGAGGCTGGGCACTATACGACGACACCGTCCGCCGCAAACAATATCCCGCCTTGCTCGAACCCGACGGGGCCATTTACTTTGCCGGTGAACATACTACGTACCTGACAGCCTGGATGGCCGGTGCCCTGACCTCGGCCCGCCGCGCCGTCGAAGCCATCCACGCCCGGGTGGGATAAACCAATCAGTTTTCAGTCTTCAGTGTACAGTTTCCAGTAGCCTGGCAAAAGGCGGGCAGGTCTGTAGACATAGCCACTGAAAACTGTAAACTGAAGACTGAAAACTAGTATTTTATGAAGCGCACCCTCATTACTTCCCTCTTCACGCTGCTGACGGCGTTGATTACCAACTTTTTTGCTCAACGGGTGATGGCCCAATCGTCGCCCGGCGTACTGACGGCCGATCAGGCTACGGCGGTGAAAGCCATCCGCATCGCCAACCTCGACAAAGACACCTATTTCAAATCGGGTGGCTTCATTCTGGAGCGTTACGAAGACCGCCCCGCCTACGTGTTTACCTATAGCGATGGCATCACACGGAAAATCTATCTCTACAAAGTCTATAGCGCCGCCGATACCAAAGAGCTTGGCTTGCTGGCCATTTACCAGAATGGTAAAACCAACGAGGTAAAATCGTTTGTGATCCCCGGCGCAGGCGGTGACCGCAAAGCCTGGGATGCCTATATCGACGACCTGAAATACGTTGGCGAAAAAGAGCCGGGCCTAATGTCGACACTGACGTTTGTACTGAGCCGCGAACTAAGTGCCCTGATGGGTGGCGGCGGTTCGAACAAAACCGACGACGGCGTTAAGAAGAAGGAAGAATACAACTTCTGCTTCGGTCCCACCGCCCGCGTAACGCTGCCCAACGGCGACACGAAAGCCATCAGTCAGGTACGTACCGGCGATGTGATTCTGGGCTATGATGCGACCACGAAAGCCATGACTCCTACCCCGGTAACGGCCGTCGACACGCACGCAGGTACGTTCCGGCTTGTAGGCGTGTGGCTCGTACCGACGCAGGAGCTAACCGCCAGCCGCGCCACGTACCCGGCCCAGCCCGTGCTGCTGGAAGCCACCGCAACCCATCCCGTGCTGACCGCCACCGGCCGCAAAATACTGGGTGACGTTTCGGCAGGTGACACGCTATACCGCTATGAAAACGACCGGCTCGTGCCCTATCAGGTGGTTCGGGTCGGTACGACGGGGCAGGCCGTTGAGCGCCTTTACAACCTACGCACCCAGCCAGGTGGCTATGTCGTGGATGGCACGGTTGTGCTGGACAAATAAGGCGGGCCGGTCACTTTTGGCTAACTTGCCGCATGATTTGGTCCCGAATAGCTGCGTTTATCTTATCGAATCGGCTGGTATTGCTCATCCTGGTGGCGCTAGGCACTGTGTTCATGGGCTACCATGCCGCCCAGGTGAAGCTGTCCTACGAGTTTGCCCGAATTCTGCCCGTAACCGATCCCGATTCTAAGCAGTATCAGGCGTTTAAAGACCGGTTTGGCGAAGATGGCAATATCATGGTCGTGGGCGTCGAAACCGATTCGATGTACCAGTTGCCCTTCCTGCGCGACTGGCAACAGCTAAACCGGCAAATCAAACAGATCGACGGCATCCGCGATGTGGTGTCGAACACGGGGCTGTATACCATCACGCTTAACGACAGCACCGACCGGTTTCAGCTTCAGCCCGTCGCCAAAGAGCTACCCAAAACCCAAGCCGAAGCCGACAGCCTGCGCGCTACATTGGGTCGCCTGCCCTTCTATCAGGGATTGGTTACCGACTCATCGGGCCGGGCGCATTTGATGGCCGTCTCGTTCGATCAGAAGAAGCTGAATACCAAGGGGCGAATCGCTACGGTGCGGCAGGTGGAGCACCTAGTCGATGCGTTTGGGGAGCGGCATCATACAACGGTGCACTTGTCAGGGCTTCCCTACATCCGCACGGAGTTTTCGGCCAAAGTGAGCCGCGAGATGGGGCTGTTTATGGGCCTTGCCTTTCTGGTTACGGCCTCCATTCTGTTTATCTTCTTCCGCTCGGTGTCTGTGGTGGGCATCAGCATGGCCGTGGTGGCGGTCGGTGTGGTGTGGGCCGTGGGCTATCTGGTTTTGTTGGGCTACAATATCACCATCCTGTCGGGACTGATTCCGCCCATCCTGATCGTCATTGGCGTACCCAACGCCATTTTCCTGCTCAATCGCTACCACGACGAGCTCAACAAAGGGCTATCGCAGCGCGATGCCCTGAGCGTAGCCATTGCCAAAGTGGGTGAAACCACCTTCTTCGCCAACGTCACTACCTCCATCGGCTTTTTTGTTTTCTACTTCACGGCCAGCCCGTTTCTACTCGAATTTGGCCTGGTTGCCGCCCTCGGCATCATGACCACCTTCGCCACATCGCTGATCCTGATTCCGGTGGTGTTCAGCTACCTGAACGTACCCAGCGAAAAGCACCGCAGTCACCTCGACAGCCCGCTCGTTACGCGATTCCTGGCGTGGGTGGATGGGCTGGTTCATCGGCGGCGGGCCGCGGTATACCTGTTCGTCGGCGTGTGCGTCGTGGCTGGGCTGGTGGGTATGAGCCTGATCCGGGCCACAGGCTACATGGTCGACGACCTGCCCAAAAACGATCCCATCTATACCGACCTGAAATATTTCGAGAAGACGTACAAAGGCGTCTTGCCTTTTGAAGTCAGCATCGACGCTGGCCGACCGGGGCGCGTCCTGACACCGCCCACCCTTAACAAAATCAGGCAGTTGCAGCGCGAGTTTGGGCAACATGCCGAACTGGCCCGGCCGTTGTCGGTGGTCGAGGCCGTAAAGTTCTTCTATCAGGCCTACCGGGGTGGCGACCCGCGCTATTACCTGCTGCCCCCGGCGCTCGAAATGGCTAAACTGCAGCGATATACCAGTCAGCTAGGCACCGGTACCAAACGAACCGGCTCGGTGAGTCTGGCGTCGTATGTCGACACTAGCCGCCGGTACACGCGGGTGAGTTTTCAGGTAGCCGACATCGGCTCGACCCGGCTGCGCGCGCTGATCGACCAACTCCAGCCCCGCGCCGACTCAATCTTTAATTTCGACCGCGAAACGGGCCAGTGGGTCGCTCCCGCCGATCGCTACGCCGTGAACATCACCGGCAACAGCGTCACGTTTACACGGGGCAACGAATACCTGCTGCGTAACCTCGCCGAAAGCACGCTGCTGGCCATTGGGCTGGTATCGGTGATCCTCGTCATTCTGCTGCGCGACCTGCGGTTGAGCCTCACTGCCATTGTACCGAGTATCGTGCCGCTGATCGTTACGGCGGGGCTGATGGGCTATTTCCACATCAACCTCAAGCCGTCGACCATCCTCATCTTTAGCATTGCGTTCGGCCTTTCATCCGACGGTACCATTTATTTCATCACCAAATACCGAGACGAACTGCGCGACAAAAGCGTCGACGTGGCCGAGGCGATATCACGGACGATCCGGCAAACAGGCGTCAGCATGGTCTATACGGCCTTTATTCTATTTGCGGGCTTCGCCATTTTCACGGCTTCCACCTTTCAGGGCACCGTATCGTTGGGGATTCTGGTGTCGATCACACTGCTGATGGGCATGACCTCGAACCTGATTCTGCTACCGGCTTTCCTGATGACGGTCTATCACCGGCGGCAACGCAAGCAGGTGGCGGTTTCGTAAGTTTCACGTGTGTATGAGTAGTACCAAATTGCCGATTTCTTTGACTACCATTCCAACGGTTATGTAACTATTGGAATCCTGATCGGTAAGTACTACACAGCTCACTTATGAAACGAATTTACGGTTTCCTGATTTTCTGGGCACTGGCTACCAGCCTCTGTGCGCAATCGCTCAAAGCGCCTAAAGGCACACCCACGGTTTATTTTACGCTGACAGACAGCACCGTCGTTTCGGGTAAGATCATCCGGCAAGACAGCGCCACCATAGCCGTGCAGCGACCGGGCAACTACGTAACGTACCTGCAACCCAACCAGATCGTCCGCACCACCACAGCCCGTCCTGCCAGACAGGCCAACCCGACAAAGATCACGTCATTCAGCCTGCGCGATGGCGCCACGGTCAGTGGGCAGGTTGTTCGCCAGACACCCGTAGCGGTGGTGGTCCGGCAGGCCAATGGTACCCAAAGCTATATCGACCCAGCCGACATCCTCAGCACCTCGACAATGGCGACGGAAGTAGCCATCAGTGGCCCCAAAGCGATTGCTTCCGAAGCCATCGGGGCGCCCTATCTGTTAAGTGGCCGAACCGCCTACACGCCCGGCGCGGGCACGGTCTATTACCGCAACACGTACCTGATCCGCAACGAAGCCGAAGTGGGCATCACCAACGGTTGGAGCGCCGGGATTATCACCAATCCGTCCTGGGACTTCGTGTATGAAACATCGTCTTATCTAAGTGAAGCTATTTATACCAATACCGACTTCGGCACGCAGGTCTACACCCGCATCGGCGTGCCCATCGGTAACAGCGTCCGGCTGGGTGCCGTGCTTACGGCTCAGTTGCAGAGCGTGCCAGTTTACATTGCCAGATTGCAAACCTTTGACAATGAAACCAAAGGCTCTCTACTAGGGCAGGTGCTGGCATCGTTTGGCAAACCGCAGAGCAACGTCACGTTGGGGTATGCTTTCCGGCTCGACGATTCATCGATACGCGTTCAACAGGCAGGCCGGATCACCATTGGCACGATTCAGCGCCTTAGCCCCAGACTAGCGTTGGTTAGTGATAACGCTATCGCCGTAAGACGTGATTTTTCCGGGCCGATTGCCCGCCTGTCGGCGGCGTTACGCATCAAAGGCAATTTCCACGCGTTTGATTTGGGAATAACATCACACGTCATATCGAATGCCTTCTACAATTACTACATGTACGGTCCCTCCTACTACTCCTTTTATCTCACCTATAAGGCCTATCCGTACATAGGATACACCGTTCAACTCGGCGGCAGACGTTAGCCAGCTTGTGTTCCGTTGATCAGCTTCAGGGTTTCGCGGTAAATTACGTTGCGTTTCCAGAAGAGTTGCGACACCATGGGTACGTGCTTCTTGCCGGGCAACGTTGTGTACTGGCTCTTTGCGCCCAAGGCCAGCAGTTTTTCGTGAAAATTTTTCGAGCCGTCGATGATGCTGGGGTACGTGTTGCCGCCCACAAACAACAGCGTCGGCGGGGCGGGGGAGCCTGTCCCGCTGGGGCGGGATACCTGATAAAACGGTGAGACTGCCCGCCAGCCTTCGGGTTTGTTACCGAACGAGGCCAGGTATTGCTTGTCGGACGGGTATTTCATTTCCTTCAGGTAATCATACATGTTG
Organism: Fibrella musci; assembly: GCF_041321105.1. NCBI lineage: Bacteria > Pseudomonadati > Bacteroidota > Cytophagia > Cytophagales > Spirosomataceae > Fibrella > Fibrella musci. The sequence goes on from NZ_JBGGWD010000003.1 coordinate 428,102, forward strand.
ATTCCCGCCGGATCGTCGAGAATGGCCCCTTTGATGGGGTTCTGCGCCAGGCCCAGTTTGGTAAAATACGCATCCTGAACGGCCAGCAATGCCGCCAGTCCGCCACCCGCCGAATGGCCCATAACGTAGATTCGGCTGGGGTCGCCGCCAAACTCAGCAATGTGGTTTTTGACCCAAAGAACGGCCTGGGCACAGTCGTCGGCCATGGCGGGCACCTGTACGTCGGGCGAGAGCCGGTAACTTGGAATCACGGCCACCACGCCCTGTTTGGCCAGCCGCCGCCCGATGAACCAGTAAATATTTTTGCTGCCGCTATCCCAGTTACCTCCGTGGAAAAACACAACGACGGGCGCCGATTTACCAGCTTTGCCGTTAGGCCGATATACGTCGAGCACGTTCTTTTCCGGGTTGAAATCAGAGTTAGTCGTAGCCTTGTACGGAATGTCTTTGATACGTTTGCTCGTAAACGAAATGGCAGATACCTGAGTCGATAAAAAAAGGAGCAGAGCGGCTAAAGGCCGGGAGTACGCGGGCATAATAAATGAGTAGCTAATTGTGATGGCAGGAGGTGAAGCGGCCGATTCCCGCAACGTACCTAGCTAGTAACACGGTCCATCGCGTTGCGGTTTACTTTCAGTAGCTTCGCCCCTATGGAAGAACGCGACCCGGCCACTACTAACGGCCCCATCACCCCCGAGGAACGTACCTACGTCATCGATATCCTACACACCACCCGCGACGCCCTGCAACAGGCCATAGCGGACTTGTCGGATGTCCAACAACAGTACAAAACTACTCCTGACCGCTGGTCGATCACCGAGTGTGTTGAACACATCTATCTGGTTGAGCGGGGTATTTTCAACGCTACACAAGCCGCCATGCTTACCCTTGCCGAGCCAGACCGGCGCACGGCCATCAAGGTTTCAGACCTGTTCGTGATTAAGGCGGTGCGCAGCCGGGGCGTAACCACTTCATCCCCAACGCCATTCGTCCCCAAGGGCCGTTTCGCCAACGTACCCAGTGCTATGGATGCGTTCGCACAGCAGCGCGCCGCTACCCTCGCATTCGCCGAGACAGCCGCTGCCGACATGCGGCTTCATTTTTTCGAGCACCCCATGTTGGGTACGTTGGATGCCTACCAGACCCTGCTGGTCATTGCTTCCCACGGCGAACGGCACCGCAAACAGATCGAAGAGATTAAAGCCAGCGCTGGTTTTCCGGCCTAAGCGGGCCGTCTATTTCCGGCGGCCGGGCTTATAGGAGCGGCCATACTTTGCCTTTTTCTCGGCTTCGTAATCGCGCCGCACGTTGACTTTCTGATTATGAGCCGCTTTTTCGTGAAACGCCGGACCGACATCCTCCCGTTTAGGCGCTTTCGGCTGCACGATTTTCATCTTTATCTCCGGCTTCTCGGCCTCCGTCAGCACCGTCGAGATCGGCAGGTTGTCGGGTAGGGACTTCACCGGGATCGCCATCTTCATCAGCGCTTCAATGGCGGCCTGCCGCTCGGCATCGGCCTCAGTGATGAAGGCAATCGCGATGCCTTTCTGGTCGGCCCGGCCCGTGCGCCCGATCCGGTGAATGTAGCTCTCAGGCTCGTCGGGCAGATCAAAATTGATCACGTGCGACACGCCCAGCAGATCGATACCGCGCGATACCAGATCGGTGGCGATAAGCACGCGCAGCTCGCCCGCCCCAAACCGCCGCACCGCCTCGAAGCGGTAGGTCTGCGCTTTGTCGGCATGGATTACGCCTATTGAGTCGATAAACCGGCCGTCGAGGTCATCGAAGAGCTGATCGGCCATTGCCTTCGTAGCCACGAACACCAGCACTTTCGTCATAGCGTCGTCTTCCTGCAACAGCCGCTCCAGCAGGTTCAGCTTAGTGTTGTAGTTAGGTACGTTGTAGGCCGATTGCAGAATGCCTTTCAGCGGCGTACCGGCCGGGGCGGCTTCCACGCGCACAGGGTCATTGAAGAACGTACCCGGCGTCGACACACCCAGCAATTGCTCCACGTCGTCGGTGAGGGTAGCCGAGAACAGCAGGTTCTGCCGTTTGGCGGGCAACAGGTCGAGAATGGCAGTGAGCTGCGCCCGAAAACCGAGGTTCAGCATTTCGTCGAATTCATCGATCACCAGCCGCTTTAACTGCTTGGTTTTCAATACACCACTCGCCAGCAGATCAACCGCGCGGCCCGGTGTTGCCACCAGTATGTCGGCCCCGGCCTGTACCTGCGCGGCCTGCGGTTTGAGGTTCACGCCGCCGTAGACACCCACCGTCAGCACGTTCATGTACTTGGTCAAGGCGGTGATGGTTTCCACTACCTGCACCACCAGTTCGCGCGTGGGCACCAGCACCAGCAACTGCGGCGTATGTACAGGCGAAAATTGATATTGTCGTAAAGCCGGCAGCAGGTAAGCGATGGTTTTACCCGTACCCGTCTGAGCTATGCCACACACATCGCGCCCCGACATGGCCACCGAGAATACCTTTTCCTGAATCGTCGTGGGCTGGGTGTAGCCCAGGTCGGCCAGTGCATTCAGCAGCGGCTTGTTAAGATTGAGGTCGTTGAACGTCATGGGGAGGTATCGTTTGGCGTTTGAAGTCTAAAGTTTAACGTTGACCAACATCACATCAAACGTTAAACGCTTTTTAGTAATTCTCAATGGCGCCACGAACATTGCCGAAACGAGCCAGCAGGTCGTTAGCAACCTCTTCTGTCACGTTCAGTTCATCCATCACCATCCGGGCAGCGCGTTGTTGCAGTTTGATGTTGGAGAGCTGCATGTCGACCATCTTGTTGCCCTTCACCCGACCTAGCTGAATCATCACGCTGGTCGACAGCATGTTCAGGGCGAGTTTCTGGGCGGTACCGGCTTTCATGCGGGTGCTGCCCGTCACGAATTCGGGGCCAACCACAACTTCAACGGGAAACTCCGCCGCCTGCGCCACCGCCGAGCCGGGGTTGCAGACAATACAGCCCGTGAGGCAACCCGCCGCCCGCGCCTGATTCAAGCCGCCGATCACGTAGGGCGTTCGACCCGATGCGGCAATACCTACCACCGTGTCGACAGGTTCAATTTTGTAAGCGCTCAAGTCGATCCAGGCCTGATTCGGGTCGTCTTCGGCAAACTCAACGGCCTTCCGAATGGCCCCGTCCCCGCCTGCAATCAAGCCCACCACCAGATCGTGCGGCACACCATAGGTCGGCGGGCACTCCGACGCATCAACTACCCCCAACCGGCCGCTGGTACCCGCGCCGATGTAAAACAGCCGCCCGCCTTCGCGCATCCGGGCTACCACCTGCGTCACGAGCGCTTCGAGCTGTGGAATCGCTTTCGCCACGGCCAGCGGCACGGTTTGGTCTTCGCGGTTGATATTGGTCAGCAGGTCGTGGACCGACATCTGCTCAAGATGTTCGTAGTGGGAGGTCGATTCGGTAATCATACGTACGTTCGCCGTTCAGCGTTGAGGGTGCAAAAGTACCGAATAAACCCACAACCGCCCGCCAACGTCGATAACGAAACGGCTCACTCACCCGTTTAACGGCTATGAGGCAGCCTGAACAACCAGACGACGCATTACCCCCCACCTATTTTCGCCGCTATGACGAAACCGACGACGGCCAGTTTTACCAGTCGCCCCGGCTGGTCGTGCACATCGACGAACCGGCCATTGCCGCGACTACCCAGCTATTCGGTGAGCTGTTGCCGCCCGACGGTGCCATCCTCGATCTGATGAGCAGTTGGCGCAGTCATTTGCCGACTGATGCTACCTACCAGCGCGTGGCGGGATTGGGTATGAATGCGACGGAATTGAGCCAGAACCCGCAACTCACCGATTATCTCGTTCAAAACCTGAACGAGCAGCCAACCCTCCCCTATACCGATGCCGAGTTTGATGGGTGCGTGTTGACTGTATCGGTGCAATACCTGACGCAGCCGGTGGCGGTATTTCGGGAAATAGGCCGAGTGCTGAAACCGGGGGCGCCCTTTATCACGGTCTTTTCCAATCGGATGTTCCCGACCAAAGCAGTGGCCGTTTGGCAGGCGCTGGACGATGTTGGCCACGCCCAGTTGGTTGAGACATACTACCAGCAAACCGACCTGTTTACCAACATTCACACCCAGGACCGCAGCCCCTTTCCGCGACGGAGTGACCCACTTTTTGCGACAATTGGGACTCGCCGTTGAAAAGTGGTTCTTTTCTGAAAAATTATCGATCAATTTTTCAAACCATAAACTAAAAGCACACGTAGGTCGTTTACCATACAACTGCGAAACAAAAAGCCCCGGCCTGTCTGGTCGGGGCTTTTTACGTTTATGGCTGACGCCTATTGGGTACGTATCAAACGTCAGAAGGGCGATCGCGAAAAAACAAAGAGCGCCAGTATAACCACTACCAGCGCCGACAGCCCGAAAGCCACGGCGTTGCGGGCCAGCAGGCGCGGCGCGGGCCAGCCCAACTCGGCGCGAATCACATAGTAATAGCTCAGCCCAACCAGCAGGCCACCCAGAAAGCCACCCAGGTGCGCGGCATTATCGGCCCCGATACCCGCCCCAATCAGCAGGTTGATCCCCACTACGTACAGGCTGTTTTTGAGCAACGCCTTTCGGGCGTCGACGTCGAACAGATTGGTAAGCAACAGCCCGACCAGCATGCCCTCAATGCCAAAAATCGCGCCCGAGGCACCCGCGCTTACCACCATGTCGTGCCACCACAAGCTCACCAGACTGCCCGTCAGGCCCGTAACCACGTACCCAATGGCAAAGCGCGACGTACCCAGCAACGGCTCCACCTGACTGCCCAGCACGCGCAACGACATCATGTTGACAACGATGTGGATCAGGCCGATGTGTAGAAAACAGGCCGTCAGCAGTCGCCAGGGTTGCCCGCCGTAGGTCAAGGGGGTATAGTTGGCGCCCCAGTTTACGAGGTCTTGCCCCGTCGGCGACATGATGTTCACGCCCGTCAGCACCATTCCCACGAAAACAAGGATGTTGATAGCCATCAGAATGGGCGTGGCAACGTACCCAGGCCGGGGCCAGAATACATCGCGCAGGCTGCCGGATGCGGGCGTTGAGGTAGGTTGAGTGGTGTTCATGTATGTTGTTCTAAGGTCGCTTGTTTCTAGTTGATAAGGCTCGCCAATCCGTCAGAAGTTCCGATTACGGACGCGCTTGCCCGCCTCGCAGACGGTCAGCAACGCGATTTTTTACCAAAATTGAACCGCTATGAACTAATTCAAAATTCAAAAAGTTAACACTGTTATAAAAGCAAACACTGTATCAAGTGGGCGTACTCGAACGACGGCAACGACAGAAAGAAGAAGTCAGAAACAGCATTCTGACGGCCGCCTGGCAACAGGTGCTGGCCGAAGGCTGGGCTTCTCTCTCGATCCGGAAAATTGCCGACGCCATCGAATACAGCGTGCCCGTCATCTACAGCCATTTTGCCAGTAAAGATGCCATTTTACTGGAGTTTACCCGGCAAGGATTTGAGCGCCTGATCGATCAGATTCGGCAACAGGCCCTTTGTGATCACCCACCCGCCGAACGACTGCAAGGCATTGCGCAGACCTACTGGCGATTTGCCTTCGAAAACCGGGAGTACTATCAACTCATGTTTGGCCTGGGTATCCCTACCTGCGAAACGGCGAATCATATCGCCGAAATGCGGCACTTCTCCGACATCGTTCGCGTAACCATTGAACAGTTGCTAACAACCGGCAACAACGTTGATGCCGACCCTTACCTAAAGTTTCGCACGTTTTGGTCTATTCTGCACGGTCTGGTGTCGATTCAGATGATTGATGGGCAATCGTCGGAGAAAGACAAGTATAGTCAACTGATCTTGCAGGACGCCATCTCAGGCTTTATTAAATCATTGACGCACTGATATTTTTTTGCCTGAACCCTAACACTGTTATATTTTCTACTAGTGTAATCATGACAACACAAACACTTACTCCGTCCACCATGCAAGTCGAAATATGGAGCGACGTGATGTGCCCTTTCTGCTATATCGGCAAACGAAAATTCGAGCAGGCGCTGGCTCAGTTTCCGCAGCGCGATCAGGTGCAGGTGGTCTGGAAAAGCTTTCAGTTGAACCCCAACCAGAAAACCGAGCCGAACCGGTCGCTCAACGACTACCTGGCCGATGTGAAAGGCTGGAGTCTGGAGCAGGCCAAGGCCATGAACGAACGCGTGACCGACATGGCGAGCGAAGTCGGCCTGAGCTACGACCTCGACCGGGCTGTCGTGGCCAATTCGTTTGACGCCCACCGGCTGATTCAGCTGGCCAAGACTCAGGGTCTGGGCGACGCCATGGAAGAGCGCCTGTTTCTGGCCTATTTCACCGAAGGTCTCAACACCGCCGACCACGCCACGCTGCTTCGGCTGGGCACAGAGGTGGGCCTGTCGGCGGAGGCTGTTTCGCAGGTGCTCAGCAGCGATCAATTTGCCAATGCCGTCCGGCAAGACATCTATGAGTCGCAACAGGTAGGTGTGCGGGGGGTGCCCTTCTTCGTGCTGAATCAGCGTTACGCCGTGTCGGGTGCACAGGCCCCCGAGACGTTTCTTGGCGCTCTAGACACTGCCTGGACCGAATGGCGTCAAACCCAGCCTGCCCTCACCGACCTCTCGGCCGACGCCCCCGCCTGCGACATCGACGGCAATTGCGATTAAGTACCAATCAATAGAATACAACCTGAACAAATTCATCGTATGGAACTCATTGAGGCCCTGAACTGGCGGTATGCCGCTAAAAAAATGAACGGACAGCCCGTTCCCACCGAAAAAGTAAACACGATTCTGGAAGCCATCCGGCTGTCGGCCTCGTCAGTCGGTATTCAGCCCTATAACGTGATCGTAATTGACAGTCACGAATTGCGCGGCAAGATCCACGAACAGGCCTGCCCACAGCCGCAGATTGTCGAAGGCTCCCACGTGTTGGTGTTTGCCAGTTGGACAGCCGTCGAAGCGCCGCAGATTGATGCCTATATGCAACTGATTGCCGACACGCGCCAAACGCCCGTTGAGTCGTTGACTCCCTTTGCCGACTCGATCAAAGGGTCGCTGTTGACCCGCACGCCCGAAGCGCGCGCCGAATGGGCAGCCCGGCAGGCCTACATCGCCCTAGGCACCGGCCTGATCGCCGCCGCCACGGAAGAGGTAGATGCCACGCCGATGGAAGGATTCAACGCCGACGCCCTCGACAAACTGCTCGATCTGCCCGCCAAAGGCCTGCGTAGCACGTCTATTCTGGTACTGGGCTACCGCGACGCCGAAAAAGACTTCCTGGCTACCGCGCCCAAAGTGCGTCGGTCGGCGGAAGAACTATTTATCGAAGCAGCGTAACCAACGACCGTCCAACAGAAAAGGCGGCGATCCGGTTGGATCGCCGCCTTTTCTGTTGGACTCAGCTTTACTTATTTCTTCGCCAGCACGCGCCAGACAGTGCCCTTCACCGAATCGGTGATGTAAAGCGAGCCGTCGGGCCCTTGTGCCAGACCCATCGGGCGGTGTTTGGCATCGCCGGGGCTGGCCAGTTCGAGTTTACCAGCGTTGGCATTCTGGCCCGGTACACCCTGCTCGGCGACACCCGCAAAGTTTTCGGCAAACACCTCATACTTACCCGATGGACGACCGTCTTTGCCAAACGGAATGAAGGCAACGAAGTAACCACCCTGTTTCAGCGGTGCGCGGTTCCACGAGCCGTGAAAGCAGACAAACGCGCCGTTTTTGTAGCGGGCCGGGAACATGTTGCCTGTATAGAACAGCACATCGTTGGGTGCCCAGTGGCCAGGAAAAGCCATGATCGGCTTGTCTTTGCCCGCGCACTGATCCTGCGTTTTGCCATCGCCGCCGTATTCGGGCGCCAGCATTTTTTTGTTCTGGTAATGGTCGTTGTAGCAATACGGCCAGCCGAAATCGGCGCCGTCTTTCACCATCAGAAATTCTTCGGAGGGCAGTTCGGCGCTCACCTCATCGGTAAAGGCACCACCCCAGTTGTTGAGGTTATCACGACCGTGTTGCAGCGCGTAGAGCGTATTAGTAGCCGTGTTCCAGTCGAGAGCCACGGCGTTGCGGATACCGGTTGCGTACCGCCGACCATCGCTTTGCCGCTGATTGGTTTTGTTGGCATCGAACACCCAGATACCCGCGTAGTTCTCCAGCAGTGGGCAGGGCGTCTGTCCCTTAGAACCCGGCTGACGGTCTTTTTCCTGACAGGCGTTCGACGGTGCCCCGAAATTGACAAACAGCTTTCCATCGGGCGAAACGGCCAGCGATTTACTGGCGTGCTGCCGTTGCAGCGTCAGGCCCACCACAATGGGTTCGGGTTGTGCATCGGCCATCACTTTACCGTTGGTCAGTTTATACCGATACACCGACGTGTCCGACGAGGCGTAGAGATAGCCATTCACCACGGCGGCTCCCGTGCCGGGGTAGTTGCCAAACAACACCGTCTGATCGGCGCGGCCATCGCCATTGGTGTCGTTCAACTGCACGATACCTTTGCCATCTTTCAGGCGCTCGAGTTTCACAAACAACGTACCTGTGGTGGGGTCGACGGCGGCGTGGCGCGCGCGGCCCAGGTTATCGGCATAGACGAGTGCCGAGAAACCCGGCGCCAGTTTCAGCCCGCCATTATCATCGTCGGGTTTGATGGTCGACGTACCTGGCCTGGTGGGGCCGGCGATTTTTTTACCGGGGCTTGTTGCCGCCGTGAGGGTTGCCAGCAGGGCCAGCGTAAACAGTGGAACGTAGCGATTCATAGAACGAAGCGATTCAGGTACAGCCAAACAACTAATTGTTAAAGCACGAAGTTATGGCAAGAGCGCTCAAGGTTTACGGGTCCAAATCCAATGTTGATCCGGTAATTTAGCTGGGTACGTTGTTGCTAACCGTAAACCTTGGACACCAAACCTTAAACTCCTTTTTATGCCTGCCGATTTCGTAAAAATATATCCCAAAAATCCCGACATGAACCGCATCCGGCAGGTGGCGAGCGCCCTGCGCGATGGGGCGGTGGTTATCTACCCGACCGATACCATCTACGGATTGGGCTGCGACATTCACAACGCACGGGCGGTAGAACGGGTGGCCCGTATCAAAGGAATTAAACCGCAGAAAAACGACTTCTCGTTTATCTGTTACGACCTCAGCCATATCGCCGATTATGCCCGGGTAAGTAATTCGGCGTTCAAGCTGATGAAAAGGCTGCTGCCCGGCCCCTACACAGTCATTCTCGAAGCCAACAACCAGGTACCCAAATTGCTGAACAGCAGCAAAAAGACCGTCGGTATCCGCGTACCTGATAACGACATTCCCCGGCAGCTCGTCCATGAACTGGGCAACCCGATCATCACCACGACCCTGCGCGACGAAGAGCCCGGCACGGTCGAGTACAGCACCGACCCCGAACTGATCTTCGAGAAATACCGCAACGATGTCGACATCGTCATCGACGGGGGGATCGGTGGGTACGTTCCCTCAACCATCGTCGACGCCACCACCGACGACTTCGACGTGATCCGGCTCGGGCTGGGCGAGGTCGACTGGGAATAAAATCGCCTATCTCTTTTCGTTTGCTATGCTGGATCAAATTATCGACGCCCGCCCGGCCTCCTTGGGCAACGGTTTCACCGTCAGGCGGATTCTACCCTTCCGGCTCCGGCGTATGTTGGGGCCGTTTATCTTCATGGATCACGGCGGCCCGGTGGCGCTCCCCCCGCAGCCCGTCACAAGCATGGACGTGTTGCCGCATCCGCACATCGGCCTGTCGACGGTGAGCTATCTGTTCGACGGGCAGCTTACCCACCGCGATAGCCTGGGTGTCGAGCAGGTAATCCGGCCCGGCGACGTCAACTGGATGACGGCAGGCCGGGGCATTGCCCATTCAGAGCGGTTCGAAGACCCCAACCTGCTCGTCGGGAATAGCCTCGAAATGATACAGACGTGGGTAGCCCTGCCCGAAGCCGACGAAGAAAGCGACCCCACGTTCACAAATTACACGATCGACCAGTTGCCCGTGTTTACCGACACCGGCGTTTGGCTACGGCTTATTGCGGGCGATGTGTTTGGCCTCACCAATGCTGTCAAAACCCACTCACCGCTCTTTTACGCCCACGTGGTGCTACAACCGGGAACACGCTTCGGCCTGCCGCTGGGTTACAGCGAACGAGGTGCCTACGTAGCAAAAGGACGCGTGGAGGTAAACGGACGTACCTACGAAGCTGGTCAACTGCTCGTGTTCACGAAAGGTATCGATCCGGTGCTGGTGGCCCACGAAGCCTGCACACTAATGCTACTGGGCGGCGAACCACTGGGCGAGCGCTACATCTGGTGGAACTTCGTGTCGTCGCGCCTCGACCGAATCGAGCAAGCCAAAGCCGACTGGCAGGCAGGCCGGATTGCCCTCCCTCCCACCGACAACACGGCGTTCATTCCCCTACCCGACGATAAATCGAAACCCGTAGGCAGCCCACCGCCACCACCCCTTTCCTGACGTAGCTTCAGGCTTTTTTCATAGCTACCAGCTGATCCACCAGCACCTGATTGATGCGGACATAGCTTTCGTGAGTCCAGCCTGCAATGTGGGGCGTCAGCACCACCCGGTCCGACTGGCGGAGGTAGTCGAACGCCACCTGCTGCGCGGGGGTCAGGGTCTTCAGCTTTTCGTTTTCCAGCACGTCGAGGCAGGCCCCGCGCACTTTGCCCGATTGCAGCCCCGCCACCACCGCCGTCAGCGAAGCCACCTCGCCGCGCGACGCATTGACGAGGAAAAACGGCTTGCTGAACTGCCCGACAAAGGCATCGTTGATCCATTGGCGCGTGTCGGCGGTCAGTGGTACGTGCAGGCTCAGCACGTCAGCTTCGGCCATAATCTGCTCCACCGTAGCGGCTTCGGCATAGGCGTCGCCGTAGTCGGTGCGGTACTTATCGTAGGCCAGCACGCGACAGCCGAAGCCGCTGAGGCGGCGAGCGGTAGCCTGCCCGTTGTTGCCGTAGCCAAACAGGCCCACGGTTTTGCCCATCAGTTCGATACCCCGGTTGCCTTCACGGTCCCAGGTGCCCTGCCGCACCTCCCGGTCGGCTTTCAGGATGTTGTTGAACAAGGCCAGCAGCATGCCCAGCACGTGTTCGGCTACGGCGTCGCGGTTGCCGGTACCGGCATGAAACACCTGGATACCCCGCGCCTCGGTGGCGGCCACGTCGATCAGGTCCAGACCGGCCCCGGCCCGGCCAATGTAACGCAGGTGTGGGGCGGCGGCCAGCATCTCGGAATCGACGGTGGTTTTACTGCGAATGATCAGCCCTTCGAACGGCCCGATCCGGGCAAGCAGGTCGCCTCGGCTAATGGTTGGTTGGTAATCGTAGCTGAACCCGGCTTCGTCAAGCATGGCAAACAGCGAGGGGTGCATTTCATCGGCAATCAGAATCGCCGCTTGGGGTGTCGACATGAGGGGAAGTTTGTAACTTGCAAACGTAATTATCAATTAATAAAAATAGGTTGAGGTTGCGCGTTTACGAGTGAAGGGTTGCCAATAGCCCGGCAACCGGCTTCCAACAGCCAACTGTAGCCGCAAACCCCTAACCTGTTTTTCTGGAATGGAACAACAGCCAGCCAATACAGAAGGCCGCGAAAATCCGGCATCGGGCGAGTCGAACAACGGACAGGAACGGCGCAGCCGAAACCGGAATCGCAATCGGAATCGCAATCGGAACCGCGACAGAAACGGCCAGCCCCGTGGTGAACAGGCCCCGGCCCTCGACGACGATCTGGAGTTTGAAGAAATTGACACCTCATTTATCGGTGCCGAAGACGATACCGACGAGAGCAGCAACGTACCCGAGTCGGCCGGTACGCCGCCCGAAACCAACGGGCAGCGGCCACCCCGCCAAGAACGTACCCGGGGCGACCGGAATGAGCGTAACAACCAGCGCCAACCCAGCGACCGGAGCGAACGACCCGAACGGCAACCCCGCCCCGAGCGCGAGCGGAATCGGCCGGAACGGGGCGAGCGGCCCGAACAGCCTGCCCCGCAAGGGCGGGGTACCCAATCGGAACGTACCCAGCCCGAGCGGCCCGCCTTTGATCGGTCTGGCTCGAGGCCTGTGGAATTGCGTCAGGCGCAACCCACCGTGCAGCCTCCCCAGCCCGAGCGACAGGAACGCTACGAACCGATGGCAGTTGACCGGTTCGCGGGCGCTTCGGTCTTCGAAGCCGACGATGAACTGGATGGCGGCCACCGCTCAGGCGACCGCGCGCCCATTTCGGAAACCGCGCAGAAAGAACGGCTGATCATTGGCATTACCCTCGGCGACTATAACGGTGTCGGGCCTGAGGTAATCCTGAAAGCCTTGCAATACAACCAGTTGCAGAAGATCTGCACGCCGGTGATTTATGGTTCCATGCGCGTGCTGAACCGGTACCGCAACCTGCTGAACCTGAAAGACTGGAACCTCAACGGGATTCAGCAAGTCGAGCAGGCGAGCCATAAAATGACCAACGTCATTACCTGTTTCAGCGAAAATTCGCCCCCGCCGATACCGCAACCAACCCTAGCCGACGTCGAACCGACGGGCGAAGGCGAGACAGAAACACCCGCCCCCGTTGCCGAGAAACCGGCTCCGCTACCCGTTGATATTCAGCCGGGGAAAGTAACGCCTGAAGCTGGCATCGCGGCCTTTGCCTGCCTGAGTCGCGGTGTTGAGGACCTTAAGGCCGGGAAGATTCACGCGCTCGTGACGGCCCCAATCAACAAGCACAATATTCAGTCGGAAGCGTTCAAGTTTCCGGGTCATACCGAATACCTCGCCAGTGCCTTCGGTGTAGCCGATAACCTCATGTTCATGGTCAGCGACACGTTGAAAGTGGGCGTGGTCACGGGGCACGTACCGCTGGGGCGCGTCCGGCAGGGTATTCACAAAGGGGCGATTCTGCAAAAGATCGACCTGATGACCAAATCGCTGAAACAGGATTTCGGTATCCGTCGGCCCAAAATCGCCGTGCTGGGCCTAAACCCCCACGCGGGCGAAAACGGGCTGCTGGGCAACGAAGAAAAAGAGATCATCACGCCGCTTATCAATGAGTTGCGGCAAAAAGGGCAGTTGGTCTACGGCCCCTTCCCGGCCGATGGCTTCTTCGGTACCCGTGCCTACCGGAAATACGACGCCGTGCTGGCGATGTACCACGATCAGGGCCTGATTCCGTTCAAGTCGATCGCTTTCGACGAAGGCGTCAACTTCACCGCCGGGATGCCCGCCGTCCGGACCTCGCCCGACCACGGTACGGCCTACGACATCGCCGGTAAAGGCCTTGCCGACGAAACCTCGATGATTCAGGCCATTTACACCGCCTGCGACGTCGCCCGCCGCCGCATCGACTACCAGGAATTAGAAGCAAATGCATTAAAAAAGTAGAGACGCAATCCTTTGCGTCTCCTTAGGCGTCAGCACCTTGTCAACCATCTTCATTTTCACAGTAACCTTTCTGCCTTCCAGGCACCAGCACTATAAGCTTGGCCCTTGCCAAGGTCTGTTGCTGACGCCTGAAAGACGCAAGGGGTTGCGTCTCTACGAGTTCCACACATGCTTAAATCAATGACCGGCTTCGGCACTGCCACCGTCGAAGCAAATGGCCTCTCGGCAACGGCGGAAGTCAAAACACTGAATTCTAAATTCTTAGACATTTTTTGCCGACTGCCACGGGGCTTCTCTGACCGCGAAATCGAAGTGCGGAATATCCTGACGCAGCAACTCGAACGGGGCAAAGTCGAATTCAACCTGTCGATCACCCGCACGGCCGATCTGCGCCCTACCGTGACCGTCAACCGCCCGCTCGTGACGGCCTACATCAGCGACCTTCGCGAAACGGCCAATTCCATGCTCCTCAGCACGTCGGACGACGAACTGTTCCGGCTGGCGATGAGCATGCCCAACGTTTACCTGACCGAATCGGCCAGTAACGTCGATACGGCGCAGGAAGATTGGAGCCTGATTCAACAGGCAGTATTGGAGGCGATCAGCCGCTGCAACGAATTCCGCACGCAGGAAGGAGCCTCGCTCGAAGGTAAGTTCCGCGAATACATCCAGACCATCACCGACCGGCTGGCCGACGTGGAAACGCAGGATGTGCTGCGCATACCGGCCGTACGTGAACGCCTGCGCGGCAACATCACCGACCTGCTGGGCAACGAGGAGTTTGACCGGAATCGCTTCGAGCAGGAGCTGGTTTACTACGTGGAGAAATTCGACATTTCAGAAGAAAAAGTGCGCCTGAAAAACCACCTGGTGTATTTCATGGAAGTCCTCGCCACCGAGGAAGCCAACGGTAAGAAACTAAACTTCATCGCCCAGGAAATTGGCCGCGAGATCAACACCATCGGCTCCAAAGCCAACGATTCGGTCATTCAGCGCTACGTGGTGCAGATGAAAGACGAGTTGGAGAAAATCAAGGAGCAAACCATGAACGTGATCTAGTGCCTTGGGGATTACTATTTTCTGTCATCCCTCCTGTCGTCGGGATGGCAAAAAAGCAGGATGACAATAGCGAAAGCTGATCCAGATGGGTCAGCTTTTTTTGCGCCTGATAGTAAGAAACATCCCGTCGGCTTCTTCTTGATTCGCATTAGCATTACGAAATGGCACTAGAGCAAACCTGGCGTTGGTTTGGCGATTACCCCACCGGCCCTGTCGATCCCGTAAGTTTATGGGATGTTCGGCAGGCGGGTGCTACGGGCATCGTCACCGCCCTCCACCACCTACCTAACGGCACCGTCTGGTCGAAAGCTGAGATCGACGCCCGCCGCCAAACTATCGACGCCCACGGCCTGATTTGGTCGGTGATCGAAAGCATTCCCGTCCACGAAGACATCAAGAAGCAGCAGGGCAACTGGCGCGACTACATTGCCAATTACAAGGAGACGCTGCACAACGTAGCCGCCTGCGGCATCGATACAGTCTGTTACAACTTCATGCCCGTCTTGGACTGGACCCGCACCGACCTCGATTACCAACTGCCCGACCGCTCCACGGCCCTGCGCTTCGACATGACGGAGTTTTGTGCCTTCGACGTGTTGATTCTGCAACGCGCCGGTGCCGAAGCCGAATACGTACCTGAAGTGCTGGCTGCGGCACGTACCTGGCTCGACCGCGCCACCGACGCCGACGTGGCCAAGCTCACGAGCAACCTCATTGCCGGGCTGCCCGGCGCCGAAGAAGGCTTTACCATCGAAGCCCTGCGCGAGGTGCTGGCCTCCTACGCCCACATCGACGCCAATCAGTTGCGCCGAAATCTGATTGATTTTGTGCGTGAAATTGCCCCCGTCGCGCAGGAACTGGGTATTCGCCTGTCGATTCACCCCGACGATCCGCCGTTTCCGATGCTGGGCTTGCCCCGCGTGATGAGCACGGAAGCCGACGCCCGCGCCCTGCTCGACGCCGTGGACGTACCGGCCAATGGGCTGTGTTTCTGCACGGGTAGCTTCGGCGTCCGGCCCGACAACGACCTCGTCGGCATGGCCACGCGCCTCGCCGACCGCATCCATTTCATCCACCTGCGCGCCACCCGCCGCGAAGCCGACGGTAGTTTCTACGAAGCCGATCACCTCACGGGCGACGTGGATATGTATGGCGTGGTGAAAGCCCTACTGGCCGAGCAGCGCCGCCGCGAAGCCGAAGGTCGCCAGGACCTGCGAATGCCGTTCCGGCCCGATCATGGCCACCGGATGCTCGACGACCTGCGCTCGACCAAACGATCCAACCCCGGCTACACGGCCATCGGTCGCCTGCGCGGTCTAGCCGAAATCCGCGGCCTCATGCTGGGCCTTAATCAAACGCTTTAAACGCAAAGGTCGCGAAGGGCTTCGCAAAGAGCGCAACGCTTTTTTGCTGCGACCTATTTCACCCTTTGCGGCCTTTGCGAAATCCTTCGCGCCTTTGCGTTTAAAACCCTATGCAAACCTTTCTGACCGACGATTTTCTGCTGCAAAGCGAACCGGCCCGGCGGCTCTACCACGACTACGCCGCGCAGATGCCCATTGTTGATTACCACAACCACCTGCCACCCGATCAGATCGTCTCGAACCATCAATTCGAGAACATCACGCAGATCTGGCTTTATGGCGACCATTACAAATGGCGGGCCATGCGCGCCAACGGCATTGCCGAACACTACATCACCGGCGGCGCGTCAGACTGGGAGAAGTTTGAAAAATGGGCACAAACCGTTCCTTATACGCTCCGTAACCCGCTCTATCACTGGACACACCTCGAACTGCAACGCTACTTTGGCATCACCGAGTTGCTGACGCCCGCCACGGCCCGCCGCATCTATGATCAGTGTTCAGAGCAGTTGCAATCGCCGGAATTCAGCACGCAAGGTCTGCTGCGACGCATGAGGGTAGCGGCTGTCGGAACGACCGATGACCCCGCCGATTCGCTGGAACACCACGCCGCCCTGCCCGCGACCGAGCCGGGTTTCCAGATGGTGCCGACCTTCCGGCCCGACAAGGCCATGACGCCCGACGACCCGGCCACCTTTCAGGCTTATATCGCCAAACTGAGCAGCGCTGCCGGCCAACCGATTCAGAACTTCGACGGCCTGTTGTCGGCACTGGAAAGCCGGGCCGACTGGTTTGTACAACACGGGTGCCGGGCCTCCGATCACGGGCTGGAAACCGTCTCTTCAGACACATTCGACCGGGCATCGGTGGCGCAGTCGTTTGAACGCGTTATGAACGGCGAAAGCTTGTCGGCGAGTGAGCTGGGTACGTTCAAATCGGCCATGCTGCTGTTTTTTGGGCAGCTCGTCCATAGCAAAGGCTGGGTGCAGCAGTTTCACCTGGGCGCGTTGCGCAACAACAACACCCGACAACTCCGCGAGCTTGGCCCCGATACGGGCTGGGACAGCATCGGCGATTTCAGCCAGGCCCGCGCACTCTCGCGCCACCTCGACCGCCTCGACAACACCAATCAGCTGGCCAAAACGATTCTGTACAACCTGAATCCGGCCGATAACGACCTGTTCGCGACGATGATCGGTAATTTCCAGGATGGTAGCACGCCCGGCAAGCTTCAGTTTGGCTCAGGCTGGTGGTTTCTGGATCAGAAAAACGGCATGGAACAACAGATCAACTCCCTGTCGAACATGGGTCTGCTGAGCCGGTTCGTGGGGATGCTGACCGATTCGCGCAGCTTCCTGTCGTTTCCCCGCCACGAATATTTCCGGCGCATCCTCTGCAACCTGATCGGTACCGACGTAGTCAACGGCGAGCTGCCCAACGACCTTGAGTGGCTGGGCGGCATCGTGCAGGACATCTGCTACCGCAACGCCAAAGCCTATTTTGGATTTTAAGCCGAACGCAGTATACTATCTCGCTATTGGCTGAAATTCCAGCGATTTTACCCCAATCTTATCCAGCGCAGGCTCCATGAGCTTGCGCTTTTTTCGTTAGTTTCGTTCGCCAAATCAACAAACGCCCATGCGCCTCCTGTTACCAGCTACTTCCCTCTGTTTCACCTTACTTTCTACCTCTCTTTTTGCCCAGACAACCATTCAGCGCGACCCGCAAATAGCCGACCTGGTGGCACAGGTATCGCCCGACAGCCTGCGGGCACACGTCGACGGGCTGGTTCGCTTCGGAACACGCCACACGCTCAGCACAACCAGTGACCCTAAGAAGGGCATTGGTGCCGCCCGGCAGTGGATTCTGGGCAAGTTTCAGCAATACGCCAAACAGTCGGGTGGCCGAATGACCGCCGCCCTCGATACCTGGACGCTGCCCGCTGATGGCCGCCGCATCGATAAGCCCGCCGATATGGGCAACGTGATGGCCACGCTAAAAGGCACCGACCCCAACGACGACCGCGTATTCATTGTACAGGGCCACATGGACAGCCGCGTGACTAACGTGATGAACCGCGAAAGCGACGCCCCCGGCGCCAATGACGACGGCTCGGGCACGGCGGCCGTGATCGAGTTGTGTCGGGTACTGAGCAAGTCGCAGTTTCCGGCCACGATCGTGTTCGTTACGCTGACGGGCGAAGAACAAGGCCTGTTGGGCGCCGAACACCTCAGCGAACGGGCGGTGCAGGAGAAATGGAACGTGGAGGCCGTGCTGAACAACGACATCATGGGCAGCAACAACAGCAGCGAAACCCGCATCATCGACAATACGCGGCTGCGGGTGTTCAGCGAAGGGCTGCCCCTTTACCAGACCACCGACCGGGCCGTTAACATCCGGCAGTTTGGCAACGAAAACGACGGCAAGGCTCGCACGCTCGCCAGGTACGTTAAAGAGCTGGGCGAGCGCTACGTCGAGAATCTGGAGATTGTGACTATCTACCGCAACGACCGTTACCTGCGCGGCGGCGACCATACACCTTACGTACAGCGAGGGTTTGCGGCGGTGCGCCTGACCGAGATGAATGAAAACTACGAGCATCAGCACCAAGACCTGCGCACGGAAGGCACCGGCGCCAAGGCGATCGAGTACGGCGACTACGCTAAGTTTATGGACTTCGAGTACCTGCGGAAAAACACCGCCGTAAACCTGGCGACGCTGGCGAATCTGGCCAAAGCCCCCACCCCGCCGCAAAACGTCACGATTGAAGTTCGTAACCTGACGAACGGTACGGCCCTGTACTGGCAGGCTCCCAAAACCGATAGCGGCCGCAAAGCGCGCGGGTACTATGTGCTGATGCGCGAAACGCACATGCCGTTTTGGCAGAAGAAGTTCTTCACCACCAAACTCGGCATGACGCTCCCCTACTCGAAAGACAATTATTTCTTCGCGGTACAGGCTGTTTCGGAAGACGGCAACGAGAGTATGCCCATTCTGCCCGTGCCCAATCTGCGCTAAACGCAAACAACGACCTTTTGCATTGCCTTTCAGTTAGTTAACCATACCAACGAGTGCGTTAATTCGTATCTTGTTGGTGTTCGCTGGCAGATAGCCACGAGCCTTTCCAATCAACAACCTTGATGCATCATGAACGATAGTACTTCATCGAACCGACGTACCTGGCTGCGCAATGCAGGTCTGCTCACCGCCGGGCTTGGCCTGAGCCGCTGGCAGGAGGCCCGCGCCAGTTTTGTCCCCGAATCGGTACTGGCCGAACAGCGGCTTTTTAGTGAGTTTGCGCAGCTTCAGCAATTGCCGCCCGACACTATGCCGGCGCTGAAAGCCCGCCTGTTTGCCAACGAAAACCCGCACGGCATTGCCTCCAGCGCCAAAGTGGCCCTCGAAAAAGCGACTACGCTGAGTAACCGCTACGCCTGGATGGAATTTGCCCAGTTGAAGAAGCTGATCGCCGATGCCGAAGGCGTCACGCCCAAGCAGATTATGATGTCGCCCGGCTCGTCGGACGTACTGATGGCGGCGGCAGCGGCCTTCTCGCAACGTGGCCCCATCCTGACCTGCCGCCCTACCTACGATGACCTGCTGGAACGCGCTACGGCCGCCAAAGGGCAAATTCTCACCGTGCCGTCGACGGCCGATATGGGTTATGATCTGGCGGCGCTGAAAGCAAAAGCACTCAGTACGCCGGGCCTGAGTCTGGTGTATATCGTGAATCCCAACAACCCGACGGGCACGATTGTCCCACCAGCTGAACTGGCGCAGTTCTGCCGCGACGTGGCCCCCACGGTACCCATTCTGATCGACGAAGCCTACATTGATTTCCTGGAACCCACCGACCGCCCCATGCTGGGTAAACTGGTGGGTGAAGGGCTGAACATCATGTTGGCCCGCACGTTCTCGAAAATCCACGGTTTTGCGGGCCTACGGCTTGGGTACGTTATGGCGCAGCCCAACATGCTGGCGCAGATCAAGCCCTACACGAATGGCGAATTTGCGGTCAGCATCACCACGCTGATGGCCGGTATCGCCTCGTATCAGGACCAGGCCTGGCAGACGTACTGCCGCACCGAAAACGCCAAAGCCCGCGACTATACGACCAAAGCCCTGAAAGAGATAGGTTACGAACCCATTACGTCATATGCCAATTTCATTCTTTTCCCCATCAAGATGAAAACGAAGCTGTTTGAAGGGCAAATGTTTGGGCAGGGCGTCGGCATCCAGACCCGCGACATCGACCGGCAACCCTACTGCCGCGTCAGCATCGGGACTATGGACGAGATGAAGACGTTTGTGGATGCCTTTAAAAAAGTAGTTGGCTAATTAGCCTCAATCCAAATCCAGAAACAGGGTGGCCAGCATTCGCGAAAACTCGCTTTGCAGGGGTGCTACGATGCTCAGCGCCTCACCTGTTTCTGGATGCTTGAATTCCAGCCGCCGGGCGTGCAGCAGCATAGTATTCATCTGAAATCGTTCCAGAAACAGCTTATTCTGTTTGTTGCAGCCATGTGGCCGATCGCCGATGATCGGGTGGAAGATATGCGCCATATGTTTGCGTAACTGGTGCATTCGGCCCGTTTCGGGCGTTAGTTCAACCAACGAATAGCGCGACGTGTCGTGTTTGCCGTGCGGAATGGGCAGCTCGGCCTGCCGCAGGGTTTTCAGGTGGGTTACGGCGTCCTGCGATACGCCATCTTCGCGACGGAGCGGGTAATCGATCGTCAGTTCGTCGGGGGTGTGGCCGCGCACAATGGCGATGTACGTTTTTTTCACCTCGCCGTTCATAAATTGCCGTTGCATGGCTGTATTCATCGACTCGGTCAGGGCAAACAGCAGCACGCCGCTCGTTTTGCGGTCGAGGCGGTGAGCAGGCCACACGTGCTGCCCCAACTGGTCGCGCAGCGTTTGTACGGCAAACTCGCTGGCATCGGCAGCGATGGGCGAGCGGTGCACCAGCAACCCGTGCGGTTTGTTGATCGCCACGAGATCTCCGGTCTGAAAGATGATATTAAGTGACATAGGGCTAGCGCCGACCCGTCAATGGTCGTCAATCGATTTTACAGCAAAAAGCAGGCTAAAATAGCCGTAAAATCCAGGGGATGGGGCTGTAACTTTGCGCTCCATGCTCCGCCCGTTTGTCTACCTGAGTCTGCCCGTTGTACTGGGCGCCGTTTTCTCGAATCGAATGGCCATCCGCCTGTCCGACGTGGACCCCGTCCATTGGGCAACAACACCCCTGTTGGCGCTTTCGGTCTGGATTGTGTACACGGCCGATCGATTATTCGACATCCGGAAAGGGCCACTGCCCAACACGGCCCGGCACCGTTTTCATGCGGCTAATGCGGATCTGTTGTGGGGTCTGGTAGGCGGTCTGGTGGCCATCTCGGCCATATTGGTCTTTTTTTTGCCGGGCAACGTTATCCGGTTTGGGGCCGGGCTCGGCATTCTCTGCGGACTCTACGTATTAGGCGTATCCCAACTGCCCGAGAAGCATCCGGTGCTAGTTGCCAAGGAGCCTCTGGTCGCCATTTTCTTTACGGCGGGCATCTGGGGTAGTGTGTGGGTGCAGCGCCCGCTCGTTGGCTGGCCGTTCAAGGTGCAGGCCCTGCTTTTTCTGGGCATCGCCTTCCAGAATTTACTGCTCTTTTCGGTGTATGAACAGCGCGAACCCAACGTACAGCGCAATACGGTATCGCTGGCAACCATCTGGGGACAACGTACCTGCGATCTGGTACTTCGCTGGCTGACCTTTTTGCTGGTAGGTGGGGCGCTTGCGGTCTGTTTTTTTGCCGACGACTCTGGCGGAGGTGCCCGGTTTTCGCAACGAGCCAGCCTTATCCTGGCCATCATGAGCCTCACGCTCTACGCCATTCAGCGCTACCCGACTTATTTCCAGAAGTACAACCGCTACCGCTTTTTCGGCGACGCCGTTTTCTGGCTCCCTGCACTGGTACTTTAATAGTTTGACGTTTCGAGTTTAACGTTTGACGCAGGTTGTGTCCGCCAACATCAAACGTTAAACTCGAAACGTCAAACCACTTTTATTGCACCCTTACATAACTGCCCAGGTTTTTCAGGTACGTTGCGTGGGTGGTCAGGATCTCTTGTAGGGCGGGTTCCGACACATGCCCTTCGCACTCGATCAGGAACCACGACAGAAACGCCGCGCCGCTGCGTAGAGGGCGGCTTTCGATCTTGCTGATGTTGATATCACGAGAGCTGAATTCCTGCAGGAAGGCCGCCAGAATACCGGGCTTTTCGGTGTTGGGCAGGCGGGCAATCAGGGTCGTTTTGTCCTGACCGCTGGGCTGGTTCTGGAAGTTTTTCGCCAGAATCAGGAAGCGCGTTCGGTTGAGATCGTTGTCTTCGATGTTGTCAAACAACACTGGCACGCCAAACAGCTTGGCGGCAATATGCGAGCAGATTGCCGCCGAATTGGGCTGCTGAGCAGCCAGTTTAGCGGCTTTGGACGTTGATTCTACCGGAACGAATTCGACCTCTAGGCCATCGAACGTATCGTATAGGAAGCGGCTGCACTGCCGGAAGGCGATGTCTTTGGAATAGACGTACTTCAGCGTAGACAGGTCTTCTGTCTTCGTAGCGAAGGTAAAATGTACCGGAATCTGCGCCTCGGCGGCAATACTGATGTCGCGCTCATTGAGCAGGTCGATGGTTTCGTTTACGACGCCCTCCTGATTATTCTCAATCGGTACCACCCCAAACCGCGACCGGCCCGTTTCCACGCTTTCAAACACCGACCGGATGGTTGGCAGGGCGGTGTAGGCGCTAAGCCCCCCGAACCGCCCCTCGGCAGCCTGATGCGTGAAGCTGCCTTCCGGCCCCAGGTACGCGACCCGCTCGGGCAGTTCCATGTTGCGGGCCACGGCAAATACTTCCAGAAAAATAGCCTCGATCGCGGCCTGCGTTAGTGGGCCCTTGTTTTGCGCCGTAAGTCGGTCGATGATCTGCCGTTCACGTTCGGGGCGGTAGATAACAGCATTCGTTGATCGTTTCAGTTCCCCTACATGTCGGACCAGTTCCATCCGCTGATTCATCAGCGCAAGAATCTGGTCGTCGAGGGTATCAATGTCGTTACGGAGCGATTCGAGAGTCATGGGGCAAATTTGAATGAATAATGTAAAATGTACAATGAATAATGGCTTTGTCTGAGCCAAGTCGATGCTCAGACAAAGCCATTATTCATTGTACATTTTACATTATCCACTTACCACTACACCAGCGCCACGTCCTCTATATCTTTCTCGATGCGGAGGTTGTCGATGATAAAGCGTTGCCGGTCGGGCGTGTTTTTACCCATATAGTAGCTCAATAGCTTCGTTACCGAGGCATCTTTCTCCATAATGACCGGCTCGAGGCGCATGTCTTCGCCAATGAAAAGCCCAAACTCGTCGGGCGAGATTTCACCCAGGCCTTTGAAGCGCGTGATCTCAACCTTCTTGCCGCCTTTGGTTAGCTTGTCGATGGCCGTCTGTTTCTCTTCTTCCGAATAGCAATAGGCTGTCTCCTTATGGTTCTTGGGGTTACGTACCCGGAACAGCGGCGTTTCCAGAATATAGAGGTGACCGTTACGTACCAGATCGGGAAAAAATTGCAGGAAAAACGTCAGCATCAATAGCCGGATGTGCATCCCATCCACGTCGGCGTCGGTAGCAATGACGATCCGGTTATAGCGCAGATTTTCCAGCCCTTCTTCAATATCAAGCGCGTGTTGCAGCAGGTTAAACTCTTCGTTTTCGTAAACTACTTTCTTGGTCAGGCCAAAGCAGTTGAGGGGCTTACCGCGCAGGCTGAATACGGCTTGCGTCTGCACATTGCGGCTCTTGGTGATCGACCCACTCGCCGAATCGCCTTCTGTAATGAACAAGGTCGTGTTGAGGCGTTCTTCGGCTTTCAGGTCGGGCAAATGCACGCGACAATCGCGCAGTTTCTTGTTGTGCAGGCTGGCTTTTTTAGCTCGTTCGTTGGCGAGTTTCTTGATACCGGCCAGTTCTTTCCGCTCCCGTTCCGACTGTTCAATCCGCCGTTTCAGGGCGTCTTTCACTGTCGGGTTCATGTGCAGAAAATCATCGAGGCGGTCTTTCAGGAAATCCATCACAAACGACCGCACCGAGGGGGCGCTTTCGTCGGGGGCCATATTGACCGAACCGAGCTTGGTTTTGGTCTGCGATTCAAACACCGGCTCCTGTACCCGCACGCTGATGGCCGCCACGATACTGGCCCGGATATCCGACGCGTCGTAATCTTTTCCGAAATGGTCGCGAATGGTCTTGACGAAGGCTTCTTTCAGCGCATTCTGGTGCGTGCCGCCCTGCGTGGTGTACTGCCCGTTGACGAAAGAATGGTATTCTTCACCGTATTGGCTGCCGTGACTCAGCGCTACTTCGATGTCGGCCCCTTTCAGGTGGATAATCGGGTAACGCAGTTCCTCTTCCTTATGCTTACTGCGCAACAGGTCGAGCAGGCCATTCTGCGACACGAACTTCTGCCCGTTAAAGTTCATGATCAGCCCTGCATTAAGGTAGCAGTAGTTCCAGAGCATGTCGGACACGAACTGCCCCCGGTAATGGTAATTTTTGAAAACGGTGTCGTCGGGTTCAAACACCGACAGGGTTCCGTTGCGCTGATTGGTTTCTTCGTCGCCCTCGCGTACCAGCACACCCCGGTCAAATTCGGCCCAGACGGTGCGGCCATCGCGGAACGACTGGATACGGAAAAAGCCCGACAAGGCATTTACCGCTTTGGTACCGACTCCGTTGAGGCCCACCGATTTCTGGAAAGCACCGGAGTCGTACTTACCACCTGTATTAATTTTCGACACCACCTCGACCACCTTACCCAGCGGAATACCCCGGCCATAGTCGCGGACCTCGATACGGTGGTCGGTCACTTTAATGTCGATGATTTTCCCATTGCCCATCACGTGTTCGTCGATGGAATTGTCGATAATTTCTTTGAGCAACACATAAATCCCGTCGTCGGCCGCTGACCCATCTCCCAGTTTGCCGATATACATGCCGGGACGGAGCCGGATGTGTTCGCGCCAATCGAGCGATCGAATACTGTCTTCGTTGTACTGTACGGGTGACTTTACTTGTTCTGCCATGTCAAATTGAATCAGGATAGGGGTGGCTGGTGTGTCTTCTGGTTTAAGAAGGACTCTACTAAACATTGGAAAAATTATACCGAAATGAGCCGACCACCACCTTGACCCACTCAGTAGAAAACTGTTTAATTTCCGGCAAAAGTTCGTTTACTTTGCCCGCTGATTGTGCTGAAATATCATAAAAACAAGAAACTTCGTTTACACATTACCGTCTTTATCAGCCTACTTCTAGTAGGTTGACATCTTAAAAATATGCAAAAACTACCAGAATTCCAACATTCTCGGGTTTCTTTGTTTGCCACTATTTCCGACCAGTCTAAGCGCACAGCAGCCAAAACATTAGCCCTTGTTGGCCTCCTTCTCGGAACCCTGCCCGCTACGTTTGGTCAGATCACGCCGGCCCCGAGTAGTGGCGCTCCTTCGGCTCCTTCTTCATCGGGTGTTCCCAGTCAGTTACCAGCCGGAACCCGCCTTCCTAATGGCATTCCGACTCCCTCGCAAAGCCAGCAGGGACGTACCTCGCAGCAGGGTGCCAACACGAATCCGAACCAGCGCGCCGGACAGGTGCAACAAGGAAACACCGGCACCCGGCAGACAACCGGTGCCAACGGACAGGCTACTCAAGGACAAACCGGGCAAACGGGCCGTAACGGTCAGGCCACCCAAACTGGACAGAACGGACAGACAGGTCAGGCCGGTGTCGATGCCAATGGCAACCCAACGGAAGCTCCAGCTGAGGGAGACAATGCCTCTAACATCAATACACAGGTTAACGAACAGGGCTATAACGACCTCTCACCCGAGGAAGCCCTACGAGCTCGCGAACGGGCTGCGCTACGCCGGAAACTTTTCGGTTACGAGCTGTTCAATAACCCCGATCTGGCCACCACGTTCCAGCCTAATCTGAATATTGCCACGCCCGTCAGCTATGTATTGGGTACCGGCGACCAGCTCAATATTAATATCTACGGTTTTTCGCAGGACGTAATCCGGCAAACCGTTACACCCGAAGGCAATATCTACCTACCTAGCGGGATAGGCCCGGTGCACGTAGCCGGCCTGACGGTCGAAGCGGCCAAAGCGCGTATCACTGAGCGACTCGCGAAGATCTACGTGGGCCTCAAGAACAGTTCGTATGGCCCGCGCAATACGTACCTGGAGGTTACGCTGGGCGGTATTCGCACCATTCGGGTGTCGGTGCTGGGTGAAGCGATCAAGCCGGGTACGTATTCGGTCTCGTCGCTGTCGTCGGCTATGAATGTGATCTACGCATCGGGTGGGCCCAGTGAGCTGGGTTCGTTCCGGAACGTGCAGGTGATTCGCAATAACCGTGTGGTTGCCACCCTCGATCTGTATGATCTGCTGCTGACCGGTGTGTTGCGCAACAACGTCCGTCTCCAAGACAACGACAACATTCGCATCCCTGGGTACGTCTCTCACGTGGAGCTTCAGGGCAACACGCGCCGCAACAACATCTTCGAAATGTTGCCCGGCGAAACGATGGAACGGCTGCTGTTCTATGGTGGTGGTTTTTCGGCAACGGCCTACAAAAGCCGCGTGAAAGTAACCCGTCTGACCAACCGAGAGCTTAAAGTAATTGACGTCTTGGCCGATCAGTTCAAGAGCTTTGCCATGCAGGACGGCGATATTGCGCGGGTTGAGCAATTGCTCGATCGCTTCGAAAACCAAGTCACGATTGGTGGCGCCGTATACCGGGCCGGTACGTATTCACTCGACCAGAACAAAACCCTGAAAGAACTGGTCGCCAGTGCCGAAGGGGTGCGGGGCGAAGCCCTGCTGGGCCGGGTAAACATCCTGCGTATCCGGGAGGACATGTCGTCGGAGAACATTACCGTTGATCTGGGCAAAATTCTGGCGGGCACTGAACCAGATCTACCCCTCCAGCGTGAAGACATAGTTAACGTTACGTCGAAATTTGAGCTGGCGGAGTATGGTACAGTGTCGATTCAGGGCGAAGTTAACCGCCCCGGTCAGTTGGGCTTCCAGTCGAATATGACACTTGAAGATGCCTTCCTGCAAGTCGGTGGGCTTCGCGAATCAGCCGCTGCTGCACAGGTAGAAGTCGTCCGGCGTAAGAAAGACGTTGACCCCAGTTCAGCCAATGCTCAAATCGCCGAAGTATTCCGGTTTAGCATCGACCGCAACCTGGAGTTGACCAACGACAACAAGTTCTTCCTGCAACCCTACGATCAGGTTATTGTACGGCGTTCGCCCAACTATCAGGTGCAAACCTTCGCACAGGTGGAAGGCGAAGTGATCCTGCCCGGCTCTTACCCCATCAAAACCAAAGATCAGAAAGTATCCGATCTGGTGTCGATGGCTGGTGGCCTGACCCCGCAGGCCTACGTACAGGGAGCCACACTGATCCGTACCGTTAAGTTAAGCCCCGAGGAACTGGCCCAGCGGCAGCGGTCGGTGACCGAATTATCTGACGATAACCGGAAAACTGCCGTCAACATTGAGTCAGTAGAGCCTAACAAACAAGAGTCAATCGGAATTGACCTGAAGCGCATTTTGGCTCGCCCGGGTTCGTCAGAAGACATCCTGCTGCAAGAGGGTGATCTGCTGCGGATTCCGAAGCAACTCGAAACTGTTCGGATTCAGGGTGAAGTATTGCTGCCGACAACGGTTAAGTTCCGGGGTGGGCAAACCTTCCAGGATTACATCTCACAGGCTGGCGGCTTCACCGAACAATCGCAGCGTAAGCGGGCGTTCATCGTCTATGCCAACGGCTCGGTTGACCGTACACGCCGGTTTATGTTTTTCAACATTTATCCCCGCGTAGAGCCGGGTGCGGAGGTGATTGTGCCGCAACGGCGCACTAACCCGCTGACGCCGCAGCAGATCATTGGTAGTGCAACGGGCATTGCTACGGGCCTGATGGGACTTGTTTCGGCTGTCCTTGCATTCCGGTTACTTGGCAATTAAGATACGTAGACAACAACGCACATGAACACGCCTCAAACTAAAAGCACACCGATCGTGACGGCACCGTTGCCACCCGATCAGATTTCGCCCAAGGAAGTGCTGGCGCGGGCAGCCAAATTGAAGGGTGTAGCCCGCCGTAACTGGTACGTACTGCTGATTATTATGATCATTGGTGGTGTCATCGGCTACGTTACAGACCTGACGTCGAAAAAGAAACCAACCTACATTGCCCGTATCGTCTTTAATCT
Organism: Fibrella musci; assembly: GCF_041321105.1. Lineage (NCBI taxonomy): Bacteria > Pseudomonadati > Bacteroidota > Cytophagia > Cytophagales > Spirosomataceae > Fibrella > Fibrella musci. The sequence goes on from NZ_JBGGWD010000003.1 coordinate 456,288, forward strand.
GGGCGGTGGGTCAGGGTCAACCGGGCAGATGGGAGAACTGGGTGCTCTGGCAGGCGCTTTTGGCCTTGGTCAGGCGACACCAGATGCGAGCATTTTCTCCGGCGAAAACTTCACGCTCTACGTACGGTCGAAACCCGTTTTGGAAACCACGCTGATGAAAACTGTGAAGATCAACGGCGTCGATACGCTGCTGGTCAATTATTACATGGCGCATAGCGGCATCCGTGATAAGGAGTGGGAGGAAGACGAGACCCTGAAGAAATTCATGTTTACCGGTCCAAAAAAACGGGAAGACTTCACACCTACCGAACAACAGGCGATGTATGACATCTACGAACGACTGTCGGGTGAAATGGAGATCAAGCCCGTTGACCGGAAATCGTCGTTCCTGAGTCTGGTTGCCACCACTGAAGATGGCCCTCTGTCGAAAGCGTTTGTCGAGAACCACTTGCTGACAATCGAAGACGATTACAAGAAGAAACAAACCAAAAAGACCCGTGAGATGCTCACTCTGCTTGAAAATCGGGTCGATTCGCTCTCGCGCCGTCTGACGGGTACTGAAAACAAGCTGGCCAGCTACATGAACCAGAACCAGCAGGTTGTGGTAGCTGAGGGCCGCCTTCAGGAAAACCGCCTGACGCGCAATAGCACCTTTCTACAGCAGCAGTACTTCGCCGCCGTTACCAGCCTCGATAACATGAAGCTGTCGCTGATTCGGGAGCAACCGCTGTTTACCACCATTGAGCCAGTCATTCTGCCACTGTATCGGAAAATACCTGCCAAAGCGGGTATGCAGGCTGGTTTAGCCATTGGTCTGGTCTTAGGTTTAGTGGCCATTTTCCTGCGGGAATCGTTTCGATCCCCTAAACCGACCGTCTAGTATAGTATGAAAACACACGAGGTTGTTATTCAAGCCGGGCGTCCTGAGCGCTTCTATTGGCGGGATCTGTGGCGCAGTCGCGAACTGCTGTATATCCTGTCAATGCGCGATATTTCGGTTCGGTATAAGCAAACGGCACTGGGCATGTCGTGGAGCCTGATCCGCCCGTTGCTCACCATGCTGGTGCAGACGTTCGTGTTCAGCTTCGTGGCCAAACTCCCCCCCGATCCGGGCGTGCCGTACGCGCTGATGGTGCTGGCTGGCATTACCATCTGGACGTTTTTTTCAAACGCTTTTCAGCAGATCAGCACCAGCATCACAACCAACGCCAACTTGGTCACGAAGGTGTACTTTCCCCGCTTGGTCATGCCCCTGAGCGCGGTTGCCGTTAGCTTTGTTGACTTTCTGATTGCCTTTGGGTTGTTTATCGGCATCTCGATTTATTATCAATACGTACCCGATTGGCACATTTTGTTCCTGCCACTATTTTTATTGCTGGCGATGTTGGGAGCTTTTGCGTTTGGCCTGTTTTTCGCAGCCATTAATGTGCGGTTCCGCGACGTAGGCCAACTGATTCCCTTTATGATTCAGGTGGGCTTCTACTTGTGTCCCATCGCCTACAGCAGTAGCCTGGTGGCGGGGCATCCGTACGAAAAGTTCTACATTCTGAATCCAGCGGTCGGTATCATCGATGGGTTCAAATGGTCAGTACTCCGCGGGCAGACCCACTTGAATCCGCAGAGTTTAGTATATTCAACGGCCATCGTGCTGATTTTTCTAAGTTTGTCAATTGTGTTTTTCCGAAAGCGGGAAAACTCATTTGTAGACGATATTTAAAAAATCTGTCTACTGTTCACTGTCCTCTGTTTGTCGCTTGGTGCATGCACTTGGTGAGTAACCCAACAGGAAACAGAAGACAGTGAACAGTAAACTGCCTCACTATGTCGGTTATTTCGGTCGAAAATTTAAGCAAGCACTACATCATTGACCATAAGAAGGGCAAGGGCGGCAATAGTCTGCGCGATGCCATCACCCATTCGGTGAAAGGCTTGTTCGGTAAGAAAGAGGCCGATGATGAGGTAACACAGGAAGAGTTCTGGGCGCTGCGCGATGTCAATTTTTCAGTTGAACAGGGAGACCGGGTAGGCATCGTGGGCCACAACGGCGCGGGCAAATCGACACTGCTAAAGATTCTGAGTAAGATTGTGGAACCCACAACCGGTCAGGTACGTATCCGCGGCCGGGTAGCCAGTCTGCTCGAAGTCGGTACGGGTTTCCACCCCGAGTTGACGGGCCGCGAAAATATTTACCTCAACGGCTCGCTGCTGGGCATGAAGCGCGAAGAGATCAAGGCATCGTTTGATGAGATTGTGGCCTTTGCGGGCGTTGAGCGTTTTCTGGATACGCCCGTAAAACGGTATTCGTCGGGGATGTACGTGCGGTTGGGCTTCGCCATTTCGGCCCACCTCAACCCCGAAATCATGATCGTCGACGAAGTACTGGCCGTTGGTGATGCCGATTTTCAGAAGAAAAGCCTCGGTAAAATGCGCGATAACTCAGCAAGTGGCCGCACCATTCTGTTTGTCAGCCACAACCTGACGGCTGTGCAGGCGCTTTGCAACAAAACGCTGTATTTCGAGAAAGGGCAACTGATCGAGCAGGGCGAAACCAACCAGGTGGTGGCCTCTTACCTGAGCAAGGTAGCACGTACCCGGCTTCGCCGCGAGTGGGCTACCCCCGAAGAAGCCCCCGGCAATGACCTCGTGCGTATCCGGCGGATGGAACTGGTGCCCGAGTACCCAGAGGGTGCCACGCATATCGACGTCAGAACGCCCATGCGGATTCAGTTTGAGTTCTGGAACATGATGGACCGGGCCAATCTGAACCTGAGTTTGCACGTATACTCGCTCACGGGCGAATGTATTTTTAACATTGGCAGTCAGTCGCAGGCCTATGGCAAGGGGTTAATTCAGGGCGAGTGCGTCATTCCGGGCTATTTTCTGAACGATGGCACGTACACCATCTCGATGATGATCGTGAAAGACACGGTAACGCCCTTGTTCAATATGGACGAAGGCATTACGTTCGATGTCGAAGACTACCGCGAAGGCGTGGCCTGGTATGGCAAATGGCCGGGCTACGTGCGGCCTCAATTCCCGTTCCGGGTCGAGGCGCTCGAATCGCTCAAAGAGGTCTAGTACCTTTGTCAGTTAACCGCCTGTCATTCGTCATTGGCCGTGCGTAGCGTTGCTAACCTACCTTCGGGTAACTTTGCAGGGCATCTTCAAACCACAATGGCATAGCCGAATGCCGACCGACCCATCAAGCCATGATTAACGTTACGAAATCATACCTGCCCGACCTAGCCGAATACACCCGTCTGCTGGAAGGTGTCTGGGAGCGGGTTCATCTGACCAACGACGGACCGCTGGTTCGAGAGTTGGAAGATCAGATGCGAGCCTATCTGGGTGTTCGTAACCTGCGCTTTTGCTCCAATGGCACTATCGTCATGCAGATTGCGCTCAAGGCTATGGGTATTACGGGAGAAGTAATCACGACGCCCTTCTCATACTGCGCTACTACTAACGTATTGTTGTGGGAAGGTTGCACGCCCGTTTTTGCCGATATCCGGGCCGATGACTTCACCATCGATCCCGATCTGATCGAACCCCTCATCACGGAACGTACCCAGGCCATTCTGGCCACGCACGTCTATGGCAACGCCTGCCAGATTGAGCAGATCGAAGCTATCGCGCACAAACACAACCTCAAGGTTATTTATGACGGCGCCCATGCCTTTGGGGCAGAATACAACGGTCGTTCGCTGTTGAGCTACGGCGATGCCAGCACCTGTAGCTTCCACGCGACCAAGGTGTTTCATACCGTGGAAGGCGGTTGCCTGATCACGCCCGACGACGACGTTGAACTGGCCACGACCGTGCAGCATTACCGCACCTTCGGCCATAAGTTCGACGAGTACTACAGCATGGGGATCAACGCCAAAAACTCGGAACTGCACGCCGCCATGGGTTTGTGTGTGCTGCCCAAAGTGGATGAACTGATCGATGCCCGGCAGGCTACATCGGAACGTTACGACAGTCAGCTTGATTTTTCGCGGCTGCAACGCCCCACGCTGACGGCTGGCATGACCCGCTACAACTACGCCTACTATCCAGTCGTATTCGCGTCGGAACAGGCGTTGCTCAACGTGGTTGACGCACTTAACGCACAAGGTATTGCGCCGCGTCGCTATTTCTACCCGTCGCTCAACACGCTGTCATTCCTGACCAACGCCGAGTCGTGCCCCATTTCGGAGGATGTTGCCCGCCGCGTATTGTGTCTGCCGCTGTACCCCGGCCTGCCCGATGAAGACGTAGATCGGATTTGCCAACTGGTCAACGAAGCCATCGTTGAAGTAGGCGTATAAACTGAATGTGTAATGAAGAATTAGTAATGTATAACGATCCTCCCCTGCCCGAAGATTGATCTGACTAGTAAGTCATTATACAGTATTTATTCTCCATTATTCATTACTAGTTATGCTCTTCTTTCTCCTTCTCTTTCTAACCTACGTAGGCTGGCTGGCGGCGCGGGTGGCTCGCCCATCGCTTGTCGACTGGTTGCTCACCGCCTTCCTACTCTTTGCCAGTAGCGTTATCCTGACGGGCTTCATCCTGTCGGCGCTCTATCAGACCAACCACGAGTGGGTTTGGGCTTTCGCGGTCTTCATCACCGCAACCCTCGTCGGATTCAGCCTCCGCTGGCTGGCGGGCAAACCCACTCCGGTAAACGTAGGTGCGTTGCTGCAAAACCGGCGGCATGAAGCGGCAGCCTGGTTCGGCGAGCTACCTCTGTTTGGCAAAGCGATATATGGTGGGCTGTTGCTCACCCTGGCTATTCTGGCGGTTACCAATCTGGCTATCGTCGTGTTTACCGTGCCGAACGAGTGGGACAGCATGACCGGCCACCTCAACAGGGTGGTGCAGTACATGCAGCGCGGCAGCATGCGCCATTTCGGCGGCACCAACTGGAACATCGACACGTACCCGAAGAGCGTCTGCACGCTTCAGATCTACGGCTACTTAATGACGGGGCGCTTCGAAAATGGCTTCAAACTGATTCATCACCTTTCCTACTGGATGGTGTTGATCGCCACGTTTGGCATCACCCAGCGTATTGGGCAGCTACGCGGAGCCAGCGCCCGCACCACCCTGTCGGCCAGTTTCCTGACGGCGTTGTGTATGGCCCTGCTACCCGATTTTCTGATGCAGGCCGTTACGACCGAGACCGACATTGTGCTGACGGCCTACCTGAGCCTGTTGATCTACCTGCTCTTCAGCTACCGCGTTGGACGGGAGTACCGCTATCTCTACCTGGCTGGCGTGGCTTTTGGGGTAGCCTACGGCCACAAAGTCACCTTCACGCTGCTGCTGCCGTCGGTTTTCATGATCATGGTCTATACCGTGTTCTGGTCGGGGCCACCTTCGGCCGATTCGTTCTTTACGACTTGGCAACGTACCTGGCGGCTTGGGGCGGCTATCGTTGTCGGCGCCTGCCTCTGGATGCTACCCACGGGTTACCTGAAAAACATCGAGGTTTTTGGCCACCCCATCGGCCCTCCGACGGCCCTGCGCCATCAGTCGGTAGAGCGGGCGGGGTCGCTACGAAACCTGCTGGAGCAAGGTTCGCGCAACGTTGTTCGCTACGGCTATGATCTGGTCAACCTCGACGGCCTGCGGAACGTACCTGTGGGGGCCGAACTCAACCGGACCATGCGCAAGCCGCTCGTCTGGCTCGAAGACCGGCTCCACATGCGCCTTGATGACGAGACCGACTTTTCGATCGTCCCGTTCACTTTCGAGCGGCGGTTTGTCTTCACCAACGCCAACCCCTACTGGGGCATTATCGGTTTTGGGTTGATGCTCCCCCTGCTGGTGCTGGTCGTGCTGTTTGTGCTGCGGTCGCCTGCCCATTTCTTTCTGGCTGTTGCCGTCGGGCTGCACTGGCTGGCCCTTGCCTACTCGGCTCCTTATGACCCGTTCAAAGGCCGTTATTTTACCGAAACGGGCATGATCGCCGTTCAATTTGTGGCGTTGCTGGTCTTCATCCCGCGCCTCAACATCCTGAAACCGGCTCATGTCGTGCTGAAAAGCTACGTCGGGCTGGTGCTGGCTGTGGGCGCTTTATCGGCGCTGTTCAGCGTTTTCCTGAACATTCGCGCCCTACCCTTCGCCTGGACAACGCCCGATGGTTACCCCTTTCCCTCGGTATTCGAAGCCGACCGCGTGCGCGTGATGACCATCGGCCGACCCGATACCTATGCGCCCTACAAACGCTTCGACGATATGGTGCCCGACACCGCCACCGTCGCGCTGGGCACGATCAACGACGACTACGAGTACCCGCTCTACGGCAAACACCTGTCGCGTCGGCTTATCCAGATCAATCCGTTCGAGCAGGGTGTGCAGCCCATTCCCAAAGAAGCAACGTACCTGTTCTTCGACAAGAGCGTGATCAAACCCCGCCCCGGCGACATTCGCCTCGGCACCGATACCAGCCTCCGCACCAGCCCATACGTGGTTGTACCTGGCGAAGACTATTATTTACGTAAACTGAAATAAGAGGAATGAATCATGGATTAGGAAATAGGAAAGAACCTGCCAGCTAGTGACTACTATTTCCTAATTCATATTTCATAATTCGTCTCTCCCGCCTGTCTATGACGCTCGCCATCATGCAACCGTATTTTCTGCCGTACATCGGCTATATGCAGTTGCTCAATGCCGTCGATACCTTCGTTTTTTACGACGATGTCGCCTTCATTAATCGCGGTTGGGTCAACCGGAATCGGGTACTGGTGGGGGGTAAGGAATTGCTGTTTACGATACCGCTGAAAGAAGCGAGTCAGAACAAAGCCATCCGCGACATTGCGCTGGCCAACGACCCGAAATGGCGGGGCAAGTTGCTCCGGACCATCGAGCAGAGTTATCGGAAAGCACCACTCTTCGCCGAAGTGATGCCCATCACCGAGCGGATCATCAACTTCCAGGCCGATAGCCAGACCGATGTCTCGGTGGCCGACTATATCTTTCACAGCTTCACGGAGCTAACCACGTACCTGAGCATTACCACCCGGCTGGTGGCCAGTTCGTCCATTTACCAGAACAGCCACCTGAAAGCGCAGGAACGGATTATCGACATTTGCCGGCAGGAAGGTGCCGACCGCTACATTAACCCGATTGGCGGTACAGAGTTATATTCGCAACCGGGATTCGATTCGATCGGCTGCGAACTGGCGTTTATGCAGGCGCGGCGGGTAACGTACCCACAGCACGGTGCGACCGAGTTTGTCCCCTGGCTGTCGATTCTGGACATTCTGATGAACAACACCGCAGACGCCATCCGGCCGATGCTGACCGAGTTTGACCTTATAACCAATGAGTGAATGAGTGAATGAGTAAATGAGTGAATCGTTGGACTAATACGAGGTGCGGCTTTGCACAATAAATTCCAAACATTCACTCATTCACTCACCCGCTCATTCACTCATTCTCACGCATGGCTAAAATCATCATTTTCGGGGTCCTCGACACGGCAGAGCTGGCCCATTTTTACCTGACGCACGACTCCGACCACGAGGTAGTGGCTTTCACCGTCAATCGCGAATACCTGAAGGATGAGTCGTTTAAAGGCCTGCCGGTTGTAGCGTTTGAAGACGTTGAAACGCTCTTCCCACCCAGCGATTACCAGTTTTTCGCGCCGATGACCGGTCGCAACATGAACCGGAACCGCGAGAAAGTCTACAACGAAGCCAAAGCCAAAGGCTACAAGTTTATTTCGTACATCAGTTCGAAAGCCACTACGTTCGGCAACGAAATCGGCGAAAACTGCTTCATTCTCGAAGATAACACCATCCAGCCGTTTACGACCATCGGTAACAACGTGGTACTGTGGAGCGGTAACCACATCGGCCACCACGGTCGTATCGACGACCACGTCTTTTTCACCTCCCACGTGGTAATGTCGGGCCATTGCCACATTCATTCGTACTGCTTCTTTGGTGTCAACAGCACCATCCGCGATTACCTCACAGTAGCCGAAGGCACCCTGTTGGCCATGTCGGCGGCGCTGTATAAAGACTCGGAAGCCTGGGGCGTCTACATCGGTAATCCGCCCAAAAAAGGGCCCAAGCCTAGCTACGAGACGTACTGATGCGGTTGTTGCTTATTGGTCATGATGCCAACCGGGCGGGGGCTCAGTTGGTGCTGCTGTATCTGATGCGCCTGCTAAAGGCGGACGGAATTGCTATGCACCTGCTGTTGGGCGAAGGCGGCCCGCTCGAAGCCGATTACCGGGCACTGGCGCCGGTTACCATCTGGCCCCAGACCAACGGCCATCTGGTAAGCCCCAATGCCGACAAGGTGTTGGGAAAACTAGGGCTGTGGCATCGGCAGGCCAACCGGCGCGACCGGCGGCATCAGCGCACGATTGCGCAGGAACTAAAACTCGGCCAGGTCGATGCGGTCCTGGTCAACACGGTGTCGGGGGCTCAATGGTTGCGGCAGCTTCCCCTCGCCGACAACGTACCTGTGATCGCGTACCTGCACGAACTGACGATGTCGGTGCAACTCTACACCCGTCCCGACGACCTGCGCTACCTCTTCAGCCGCGCCCAGCACCTGCTGACGGTTTCGGAAGCAACCGCTCAGTTCTACGAAAGCCGCTTTCAGGTGCCTGCTGATCGAATTTCGCTGTTTACGCTGATCGACGTCGACACGATTCGGCAACGCGTAGCTGAGGCCAGCCAACCCAATAGCCATGGCCGCCCGCTGCTCGACGTACCTGCGGATGCGGTCGTCGTCGGTGGGTGTGGTAATGCCGAATGGCGCAAAGGTAACGACCTGTTTGTAGCGCTGGCCCGCATGGTCAATCAGTTGCCGGGCGCGCCCGTTTATTTCGTTTGGGTGGGCATGCCGCCCAGTACCCTACGCGACGACCTCTGGCACGATGTTGAAAAGGCGGGGCTCACCGACCACGTCCGGTTCATCGAGCCGACGTCCGACGTGTTGCGCTACATGGCCCGATTCGACGTGTTTCTGCTCTGCTCACGCGAAGATCCCTATCCGCTTGTTGTGCTCGAGGCGGGAGCTAGCCAGTTGCCGGTTGTTTGTTTTGCCGGTGCCGGGGGCGCGCCCGAACTCATCGAAGACGATGGCGGGGCGGTTGTGCCTTACCTAGACCTCAACGCCATGGCAGCGGCCCTGCGCCAGCTTGCCAACGACCCGGCTCGCCGCCAGCAACAGGGGCATCGCCTTAGCCAGAAAATCGACCAACGACACAACAGCCGCCGGAGCATCGATCAGCTCCTCAGCCTGCTGAACCAACTGACGACTGCATGACGCTTGCCTTCACGATTTGCTCGGTTAACTATTTAGCACAGGCCCGCACACTGGGCGATTCGCTCCGACAAACCAACCCCGACTGGCAGTTTGTGATCGGGCTGGTGGATGATCTACGCACGGCTAATCTGCCGGCTGCGCTGGTGCCCGCTTACCCTATGCTCGAAGTAGCCGCGCTGAATATCCCCGACTTTGCGGGCATGTGCGACCGCTACGACATCACCGAGCTAAACACCGCCGTCAAGCCGTTTTTCATCGCGCACTTTTTTGAGCACGGGATGCAGGGCCTATGGGCACGGAGCCCGGAGTCAGATGCAGCTACGCCAATTCCCACGCCCCCAGCCCCGCGCCCCCAGCCCGACAAAGTCATTTATTTCGACCCGGACATTATTGTTTTTCAGCCGCTTACCCGGCTGTCGACGGCTCTGGATACGCACAGTATGGTGCTCACGCCGCATACTATCGCCCCAACGCCCGACTGGGAAACCCCCAACGAACAGGACCACCTGAACACGGGCATTTTCAATCTGGGGTTTATCGGCCTGCGCAACGACGATACAGCTCGCCGGTTTATGATGTGGTGGCAGCAACGCCTGACATATGAGTGCCGAATCGACCTCTGTGAAGGACTGTTCGTCGATCAGCATTGGGTCAATTTTGCACCCATTTACCATGATAACGTGCTGATTGAGAAGCACACCGGCTATAATGTCGCCTACTGGAACGTGCACGAACGTACCCTGGCGCAACAAGGCAACACCTGGGTTGTCAATGGTACCGACGAGCTACAGTTTTTCCATTACAGCGGCTACGGCGTCACCAAGCCCAACGACATTTCGAAATACCAGACCCGTTACACCTTTGCCCAGCGGCCCGATTTGCTGCCGTTATTCCGGCTGTATCACCAACGGCTGATCGACAACGGGAATGAAGCCTACCGGTCCTATCCGTGCGTATACATCAAGCCTCCTACCGTGCTGTACTACACGAGCGTCCGCCGGTTACTCAACAAGCCCGTTCAGAAACTGATGGGCTGGATGTAAGAGAAGCCCCTACCTTTGTAGTGGCATGCTCATTACCGTCAGTACCATCGCACAACTACCCCAGGCCCTAACGCTGGGCCGTAGTTTTCACCAACATCACCCCGACCAGCCGTTTGTCATTGGCCTGGCCGACAACGCCCACAACCTGCCCACGGGTTGGCAATCGCCGTTTCCGTTGCTTACGCTGGCCGATGCCGGGTTTGCGCCCGAAGCGATTGCCGCGCTCTCGGCCCGGTATACACCCACCGAATTCCGGGCAGCGACGAAACCAGCCTTTATTCGGGCTGCCTACGACCGTTTTTTTCAGTCGGGCATACTCTACGCCGATCCGTCGGCCTACGTTTTGGCGCCGCTGTCAAGCCTGTTCAATACCCTGTCTACGCACAGCCTGCTACTGAATCCGCATTGGCTGACGGCTCCTGTGGATAAGTTGCTGCCCGACGAAAAGCACCTCCAAAACGTGGGGCTTTATAGCAGTGGGTTCATTGGCTTTGGACGGCATCCCGAAACTGGCCGGATGCTCAACTGGTGGCACGAACGGGTACAGGAACATGCTCACCTCGATTTCTGTAACGGGCAATGCCTCGATCAGACCTGGCTCATGCACGTACCCACATTCTTCACGAATGTACGCTTATTGAAGGACCCCGGCTTGCAGGCTGCCCTCTGGAACCTACCCGAACGCCGCCTCCGCCACACGCCGCTGGGCTGGCAAGTAAGCCACAATGGTCAGACAACACCCCTGCTTACAGCCGATTTTCTGGGCCTGATACGGCCCGATGAGGGATTGTTTCAGCAGCAAACGCGCTTCACGCTCGCTCAGCGTCCCGACGGGAAAGCTTTACTGGAACTCTATCAGAAAGCCTTGCGCGACCAGGCTTCGTCGGGGCTAACCCGTGTCGCTCCTGCCTATGGGCTGCAACCCGAACCGACGGTGCGGCGTGGCTGGCGGCGTACTGCCCACGAACGTCTGCGCCAGTTAAGCCGCTGGATTGATACGGTACCCGTTCGGCCCGTTCATCGTTGATCCGTTTGCTGGTTCATATGCTCACCTTCTGGCTTTTTGTCGGATAAATCAATCAATTTTGGCTATTTTGCGTCGCTTTTCTACGAAAAATACAAAATGCCCACTCTGCACGACTTCGTTATTGCACCTTACAGACCGGCCAGTGGCCCCACGCCACCGGCCACCGGTAAGTCGCTCCCGAAGTTGACCGTAGTGACCCCCTCCTATAACCAGGCAACGTACCTGGAGCGGACGATCCTGAGCGTATTGAACCAGCAGTACCCGAATCTGGAGTATATCATCATCGACGGCGGCTCAACCGACGGCTCGCTGGCGATCATCGAGAAATACGCCCCCTATCTGGCTGGCTGGGTCAGCGAACCCGACAACGGGCAGACCGACGCCATCAACAAAGGCTTTCAACGGGCCACCGGCGATTATGTCGCCTACCAGAACTCCGACGACGTGTTTGCCCCCGACGCGCTCTGGCAGGTAGCGCGTGCTTGGCAACAGGCCCCACAGACCGACGTTTTTTTCGGTGATATGTACATCATCAACGAACAGGACGTTATTCTGGAAAAGTTGCGGGTACCGTCGTTCAGCGCTGGTTGCCAGATCCACGAAGGCATGCAGGTGTTCAACCAGTCGTTGTTTATCCGGCGCGAGTTACTGGCCCAGACCGGCTGGCTCGATGCCTCACTCCGGTTTGTGATGGACTACGAAGTGGTCACGCGGCTGGGCGTGCGGCCGGGCGTGCGGTTTCGGCACGTACCTGGGTTTTGGGGAGGTTTCCGCATTCAGCCCGACGCCAAGTCGTCGCAGATCGCGGCCATTGGTGAAGCCGAGCATCGGCAGGTGAGCCAACGCTACCAACCGCAGTTGCAAAGCCGTCTGAGCGCTTCGTTCTGGCGTCGCTACAGCCGATTGCGCAAGCTTGCCTGGTTTCTGCTGCGGGGGCAGTTTGGCTATATCTATCATCGACTTACGCTGCCTAAAGCATTATGAATGATTTTCTGAAACGACTGGATCTGATGCGGATGGCGCTGGGCATGTTTATCGTGCTTGACTCCTACCCACTGGGCTTTTTCTTCAAAGAAGTCGTTAAGGTTCCGCTGCCATCAGAGGTGTTTACGGCGGGGTTCATCCTGTTCGGTATGGTGCTGATGGTACATAAAACGTTTCTGAAAACGTTTTACCGGGTCAACACGCCCGTCTTTTTTGCGGCTATGGCCTTTCTGGCTACCTGTATCCTCTATGCTTTCATGTTCAACGAAGTAGGTCTGGCCGAGCGAAACAAAGACATGGTTTACTACGCCTTCATCGTTGGCTACATGTTTCTGCTGATCTGCATGCCCAACGAGGTATCACGGGAAGTCGCCTTCATTGGGGCCATGTTCACGCTGGTTTCTAATCTGGCGCTGGTTTATTCGCTTATTGTTGACCCGGACTGGACCATCGGTCAACGCGCCGCCATTCAGTATGGCGAACCGGGTATGCGGACGGGTAACCCGCACGTCTTTGCCCGTAACGCCCAAATCGGTATTGTATGCTCGCTGCTCTGGGCGTATCGACCCAATCAAAACGCCATTATCAAGATTCTAGGTATTGGACTGGTCATCTTCAACGTGATCATTATCATGTTGACGTTCAGTAAGGCAGCGATTCTGGCCACGACCATGGCCGCCTTCATTTACATGGGCGCTAACCTGCATCGCACAAATCCCCGCAAAGTGATGCAACTGCTGGTGAGCCCCACATCGCTAATTATCCTGGCGTTACCCTTCGTTGGTTTCTTTGTGTTCATCTCGATGCGCCCCGACATTTGGGACATCATCCTGGCTTACGGAGACATGATCTACGAGCGGTTCAGCGAAAACATTCTGGCGCTACTGGGGCTCGAATCGGAGTCGGCGGGCGGGGTTGCCGAGTTGGATGTATCGTCGGCCAACCGGGCGCTCAGTGTCGATTATACGATCAACGTTATTACGGATGTACCCTATAAACTACTGTTGGGTTTCGGCTATAAGACGTTCTACATGGACGTACCGATGCTCGAAGCGCTGATCAACCAGGGGATCGTGCCGTTCCTGATTTACGTGTTCATGTTTTATCGCCTCTGGAAAGACTGCCTGACGGTAGCCTATCGGGGCGGTCAGACCGACGTTGAATCGCTTTGGGCCTACTGCTTTTTTCTCTTCTTTGCCAGTTACCTGTTTGCGGGGCGACCGTACGAAATGGCCGTATTCCACCCTTTATGTCTTTTTGCCCGGTTCGTCAATATTTACTACCCGCCCGAACTGATGCCCGGCTACACCGATCAGCCACCCGTAGCCATCGAGGAACCCGATACGGCGGCCCTTCAACCGGCCTGATGCAACCATGCGGGTACTGATCGTTCATAATATTTTGTGGGCCCATTATAAGTCGCTGCTATTCAGCCGCCTCGCCCAGCAATTTGGGGCGGGCGATACGCTGCTGGTGATTCAGTTGGCCCTTACCGAAGGCCACCGTAAAGGACTGGGAATGCCCGATGCCACATCGGTGGGTTATCCCTTTCAGGTGCTACACAACGGCTCGCTTGATGAGCTACCGCTGTCCCAACGGATCAGCCGGCTTCTCAAAGCCGCCTTTGCCTTCCGGCCCGATGTGGTTTTGCTGACGGGGTATTACGATCCGGCCCAACTCCTGCTGGGTACGTTGCTGAAACTGCGCGGTTGCCGGGTAGTGCTGCAGAACGAATCGACGGCTCTCGACAACCCCCGCACCGGCTGGCGCGAACGCCTTAAAGCCGCCTTTGTGCGTCGTTGCGATGCAATCTTTTGCTTTGGCACCCGTGCCGCTGAGTACATGGTACAACTTGGAGCCGACCCGCGCCGGATTCTGGTTCGGAACAATGCCGTGGTTGACAATCAACTGCTCGCCCAAACGCATGCCGCTAGTTTACCGCACCGACAGGCTCAGCAAGCAGCCTTGGGTCTGAAACCCCGCAACCTGATTTACGTGGGGCGGCTTATCGAGATCAAGAATCTGGCGGCTTTGCTCGATGCCTTTGCCGCCGCCTGCAAAGCCGCGCCCTCGAACATAGCCAACGAATGGGGGCTAATCTTGCTGGGTGAGGGGGATCAAAAAACGGCCTTACAGGCACAGGCGGCTCAATTGGGCGTGGCCGACCGCGTTGTATTCTTGCCCGGCTGCGACTGGCGCGACGTACCCCGCTATCTGGCCCTGGCCGACGTATTCGTGCTGCCCAGCTTATCGGAACCGTGGGGGCTGGTGGTCAACGAGGCGATGGCCTGTGGCCTGCCGGTGCTGGTGTCGGACCGGTGTGGCTGCGCGGTCGATCTGGTGCGCGACGGCCAAAACGGCTATACCTTTGCCCCGGACGTACCTGAACAACTACCCGAACGGCTTGGGCAACTGCTCATGGCCTCGGCCGACGAACGCGACCGGATGGGCCGTGAATCGGTCCGGCTGGTGGCGCCTTTCGACCCCGACCGCGTCGGCAAGGCCATGTATGACGGCTTAAAACAAGTCAGTGGTCGGTAGGCCATTGATTGATCGCGCATGAAAATTCTACACATCTGTGCCTATACCTGGTCGATTGGCGGCCCTGCCCGCGTGATCTACGACCACGCGGCGGTCGCGGTGGCGCAGGGGCATCAGATCGACATTTTAAGCCCACTCTCGCCGGGCGATACGTTGTACCCCGCCCCGGATGGGGCGCGGGTGTTTCCCATGTACCGGACGCCGCCTATCAGCCGGTTTTTTCGGGAGTTTTCGGTCGACCTGTATCGGTTTCTGAAAGCGCATCTGCACGATTATGATCTGGTGCATTGCCATGGTCTGTGGCATTTTGGCAGTATTGCGCCCTTTCTGCTCGACAAACGCGTTGCCAAGGTAGTCACCATTCACGGTGTGCTCGACCGCTGGGCCGTGCAGCACAATCAGTGGAAAAAGACAATCATGGACGTGCTGATGCAGAAACGCCTACTCGAACGCGCCGACTTGATTCACCTCATCAGCCCCGATGAGCAGGACGACCTGCTGCGTTACCTGGGCCACCGCCACCCGCGCGTGGTGCTGATTCCCAATGGCATCCCCACCGCCGATTTTGCGCAGTTGCCGCCCCGGGGTACGTTCCGTCAGCAGTTTGGCCTGACCGCCGAGCAGCCCATGATTCTGTTTATGAGCCGGTTGCACGTCAAGAAAGGGCTCGATATTCTGCTCGACGGGTTTGCTCAATACGCCCGGCAACACCCCGACACGCAGTTGGTGCTAGCCGGCCCCGACGATAGCTATCAGGCGACCGCAGAGGCGTTTATTCGGGAACATCAGTTGGGCAATCAGGTTAAGGTTGTCGGGATGTTGACGGGCGAAGCCAAAAAAGCCGCACTGGCCGATGCCGACCTGTTTGTGCTGCCGTCGTATTCGGAAGGATTTTCGATGGCCGTGCTGGAGGCAATGGCGGCGGGCGTAGCCTGTCTGGTATCCGACCGGGTTGGCTTCGAACAGGCCATTCGCGAAACCAACGCTGCCTGCCTCACCGACACAACTGCCGGGGCCGTTGCTCAAAACCTCGACAAAGTACTGAGCGATGCGACGTACCGGCGGCAGATCGCGCAGAATGGCCAGCAACTGGTTCGCCAGCGTTATGACATCAATACCGTTGCTAGGCAGTTGTTGGCCGCTTATGAATCGGTTCTGGCCCCTAGAACGTACCTGACCAACCCCTAACGTACCCAGCCAACGTACCTGGCCCAAATCATAAACTACTTCATCAGTTAGTTCAGTAATGCCCAACGCCCCCCTTTCTTCCTCGACGCCCATTACCCCCGCGCAAGCCCATACGGGTGTTCGGGTGGGTACCAATCGGCGGCAATTGCAAACCATTCAGGCGGCACGGGGCGTGGCGGCCCTGACGGTTGTGGCGTTTCACCTGACAATGTTTGTGAGCGAATCATACGCCAAAACGTCGCTTTGGGGTAGCCTGTTTGAGCGCGGCTTCGCCGGGGTCGACTTGTTTTTCGTTATCAGCGGCTTCGTCATCGTTTACACCAGTCAGGATTATATCGATCGGCCCCGGCAGCTACGTACCTACCTTACCAAGCGGTTTGTGCGCGTTTACCCCATGTACTGGCTGTCGGTGCTGGGTATGATGGCCCTGATGGTGGCTAGTTATCTGGCCGGTGGGCCGTCGGTCCGCAACAGTATCAACAGCCAATGGCCTGACCTCACAACGTTTCTGCTAACACCTTACCATAAAATCCTGAACGGCGTCAGCTGGAGCCTGAGCTACGAACTGTTCTTTTACCTGCTCTTCGCCTGCCTCATCTTGTCGCGTCGGCTGTGGGTGGTGCCGGTGGTTTTTCTGTTGGGTAGCCTTTACGTTACCTTCACGCAGTCGTACTTCGTGCCGGGCGAAACACCCGTTCTCAGTTATTTCTGGTTTAGCCCGCTCAATGTCGAGTTTGCGCTGGGGGCCATCGTGGGCGTCTGGTTTACGCGCCGCCCGCCACAGTGGTGGCTGGGTACGTTGCTGGGCGTAGCAGGGCTCGTTTGGCTCTTCGCACTGCCCGATACGCTCAACGAATATTTGTCGCTCCGGCTCGGACATTACGGCGTCGCCAGCTTTTTGCTGCTGACCGGGCTGCTCACGCTCGAACACGCCTTTACGCTCAGACTACCGCGCTGGATGGTACTCACCGGCGACGCCTCATACGTGATTTACTTAGTTCATTTGCCAGCTATGCTGTTTTTCAGTCGGCTGATTGTTCGGCTGTTTCCGACCTACACGCCAACGGTTTCGCTGCTGTGTCTTTCCTTTGTGGTCGGCATTACCCTGCTGAGTATAGGCATTCACCGCTGGGTCGAAAAACCGCTGATGCGTACACTCACCGCCCGCCTCCTTCCCAAACCACGTCTATCATGAACGGCTTGTCCGTAATCATACTTACCCACAACGAAGAAAAGCACATCGGCCGCTGCCTCGAAAGCCTGCGCCCCCTGACCACCGACATCTTCATCGTCGATTCGTTCTCGACCGATCGGACCGTAGAGATTGCCCGGTCGATGGGGGCTACGGTTGTGCAAAATCCCTGGACGACCTATGCCGTTCAGTTCAATTACGGCATTACGCACACGCCGTTCAAAGGCACCTGGCTGATGCGGATGGATGCCGATGAGTATTTGTTGCCCGAACTGGCCGACGAAATCAATCAGCGGCTGCACACGCTCCCGGCCGACGTCAGCGGTGTGTATGTGAAACGGCGCGTGATGTTCATGGATCGCTGGATTCGGCACGGCGGCTACTACCCAATCTGGCTGTTACGGCTCTGGCGTCAGGGACAGGGCATTTGCGAACAGACCTGGATGGACGAACACATCCGCCTTACCGACGGCCCTGATAAGCAGCCGGCCAAAACGGTTCAATTTGTGCACGATCTGGTCGACCATAACCTGAACGACCTCACCTGGTGGACCAACAAGCACAACCATTACGCCACCCGCGAGGTCATTGATCTGCTGAATATCCGGTATAATTTCGATCAAACCGTGCGGGTAACGCCCCGGCTGTTTGGCACACAGGAACAGCGCAAACGGTACCTCAAAGAGAAGTATGCCTCGCTGCCACTCTTCACCCGACCGATCGCCTACTTTTTGTTCCGATATATCGGTCAGCTCGGTTTCTTAGATGGTCGAAAGGGCTTTGTCTGGCATTTCCTGCAAGGCTTGTGGTATCGCTTTCTGGTCGATGCCAAGCTGATGGACGTATATAACCGGGCAGGCCGCGACAAAGCCGATCTGATCGAGTATTTCAAACGTGAACATGGAAAAGATCTCACAGCCGGCATCCGGGGCTAACGTACCCAGCACCAGCAGCGGCCGTACCGATCTGTCGCGTTACGACAATAGCTGGTATAAGCCCGGCCCGCGCTGGAAAATTCTGGTATGGCACTTTATCAACGCCTGGTTGTTTAACTCATATGCCCCCATCCCGGCTGGGTTCAAAGTGAACCTGCTGCGCTGGTTTGGAGCTACGGTGGGACAAGGTGTGTTGATCAAACCGGCTGTTAACATCAAATACCCGTGGTTGCTGACGATCGGCAACCATGTCTGGATTGGTGAAAACGTCTGGATCGACAACCTCACCCAAGTCACGCTGGGCGATCATGTCTGCCTGTCACAAGGGGCCATGTTGCTTACCGGCAACCACAATTACAAAGTATCAACATTTGACCTGATCGTCGGGAGCGTCACGCTGGATGCGGGCGCCTGGATCGGGGCTAAAGCAACCGTTTGCCCGGGTGTACACGTCGGTTCACACGCTATTCTGGCGGTGAACTCCGTAGCCACCCGGAACCTCGATCCGTACACCATCTACCAGGGAAACCCGGCGGTGGCGGTACGGAAACGGGAAATTCAGTAACCATGAACGTTTCCATTATCACGGTCGTCTACAACGGTGCCGACACCATTGCCGAAGCTATTGACTCGGTGCTGGCGCAAACGTACCCGACCATCGAATACATTGTCGTGGACGGAGGCTCGACCGACGGCACCCAGGCCATTGTAGCGGGTTACGGTGACCGTATCAGCCGGTTTGTGTCGGAACCAGACGAAGGTCTCTACGATGCCATGAATAAGGGGATACGGCTGGCTACGGGCGATGTGATTGGTATTCTGAACGCCGATGATCTATACCGGCACCCTGACGTTATCAGCCGGGTTGTCGATACGTTTGAGCAGTCAGGAGCCGATGCCGTTTATGCCGATCTGGTCTATGCCGAGCGCACAAATCCCGACCGGGTTACGCGCTACTGGCAGGCTGGCGATTATACACCCGGCGCGTTTCTGCGCGGCTGGATGCCGCCCCACCCTACGTTCTTTGTTCGGGCGGCGTTGTACCGGCAGTACGGTTATTTTTCTACGGAATTACGCTCCGCTGCCGATTACGAATTGATGCTTCGCCTGATTCACAAACATCAGATACTGGTAGCCTATCTGAAAGAAGTAACGGTGGTGATGCGAACGGGCGGAGTTAGTAACAGTAGCGTTCAAAATCGCATTCGTGCCAATCGGGAAGATCGGTTGGCATGGCAATTGAATCAATTGAAACCTAACTGGTTTACTCTGTGGCTCAAACCATTACGTAAAATAGGGCAATTCTACCGCTCAATAAGCACACCCAGTTAATGAGTATTTGGTCTTGCCGTTTCGTATAAAAGTACAATTTTTGTAACCCACGTGTAAGTTCACGACGCTCAACCGTCTGAAAAACGGGAAACCGACCTGTCTATGAATCCTGATCTACTGATTGCCTACATTCAGCAAAAGCTAGGTGAGTCTGTCTTCCAGCAGGGCCTCTACTACGCGATTATGGCCTTTCTGGTGGCCTGCTTTGTAGCAATCGTTTCGGTACCAGTCGTGATCAAGATCACGGAGCTGAAAGCCTTGATGGAAAAACCGGGCGAGCGCCGGTCGCATACTGTACCAACGCCCACGTTTGGCGGCGTCGCCATATTCGCCGCCGTACTCATCAGCTATTTTATCTGGCCCATCAACGGTGACCCGACCGATCTGTACTGCACGAACCTATCGATCGTGGGTGCGGCGATCCTGTTCTTTATTGGCATGAAAGATGATCTGGTCGGCATCGACCCCAATAAGAAGATCCTCTTCCAGTTGCTGAGTGCCAGCAGCCTCATTTTTCTGGGCAACCTGAAACTTGATTACCTCTACGGTATTATGGGGTTCCATCACATTACGGATGTGGTGAGTATCGTACTAACCTGCTTTGTCTTTATCGCCCTCACCAACGCCATCAACCTCATCGATGGCATCGACGGCCTGGCGGGTGGCATCGCTACGATCGCCAGCCTGACGTTTGGTAGCTGGTTTCTGCTGTCGGAGCATTACGCCATGGCTACGATGGCCTTTGCGCTGGCGGGTGGCCTGGTGGGTTTCCTCCGGTTCAACTTCTCGCGCACCAGCAAGATCTTCATGGGCAACACAGGCTCGCTGCTTATTGGCTTCTTTCTGGCCTTCTTCGCCGTGCGCTTCGTTAACCTGAACGCCTCCTACCGCTTCGATCCGCGCAGCTTTTTCAACGCGCCCATCATCGCCATCGTGGTCTTGATCGTTCCGATTTTCGATACCCTGCGGGTCTTTATGGTGCGGGTGCTCAATGGCAAATCGCCCTTCTCGGCCGACCGCAATCACATGCACCACATTCTGCTCGACAATGGTCTCTCGCACGCGGCGGCCACGGCAGTGCTTTGTGGCGCATCGCTCATCAATACGGTGCTGTTCCTGTTCCTGCACCGCAACATCTCCAATACGTCCTCACTGATTATTCTGGTGGCTTCATTCTTTGCCTACCTGCTCATTGGTTCGCTTCTCAAAATGCGGGCCGTATACATGTCGACTCACCCGCGGCGGCGGATGGCCGCGCTGCGGCGCGAATTCCAGAATGCCGTTACAGGCCGCGAAGGCCGCCGCCTGACCGACCTGCTTTAGGGAAAGCGGTTTGCCAACAAAGAGAAAAAGCCAGGTACGTTGTGCGCTGTTCAAAGACGCAACGTACCTGGCTTTTTCTCTTTGTTGACGTTATTGCCTACTGCCCTGCCTGAGCCTGCCGGGTAAGCACCAGATCTTTGCTGATAAACCGAACACCTTTATAGACCGTTGCCACCAGCGTGTTGGCGTCGGTCAGGTGCATGACCACGTCGAACCGGGCACCCGACGACGGGTGAATCATGCTGCCACCTTTCCATTCGTTGTCTCCATAGGACAAGTCGGTCAGAACGATTTTATTGCGGATGTTACCATAGTTGGCAGCCGCACTCGCGCTCACTTCGGCCATACGGCCATAGTAGCGGCCGTTTTCACGGTAAATCTCAACACAGGTCTGTTTTTTGGGAAACAGCCAACGGCCCAGAATCCGATCAGCACCGGCATCGGTCGATTGACCTGCCGTCGTGACCACAAGGCAAAGCAATAAGCAAAGTAGGGTTTTACTGATAAGAACCATGTGATGAGTTTAACCGTGCTGAGCAGTAAACGGTTAGGCTATCGAAATTAGTTTCTTGATAAACATGAATTAATCTACTAATAAAATAGATTTATCCTACGGTGAAGCAACAAAAAAGCCGTCGGAGAATCTCCGGCGGCTTTCCGCTTCTATCCACACCATTTCAGAGGTAGTAACGCCGCAACTAAGTTGCGATGCACCGGCCTCTGATGTTCAACCTTCCCTTTGTAAAGGGTCTTTATACAAAGTAGCAGTGGCCTAGGGCCCCTCACCACGTGTATTACATTGTTCAGAAAGCGGCTATGATACCTGCTTATTACAATAACGCTGATTTGGCAAAGCTACGCTCATCGATCTGGTTAAAAAATGATGAGAATTTGCTTAGAATTGCCTCGGTAGCCGAACAGTGCCCAGCCAGTATGACTGCAACGCGTTCATGGTTTCTACCAGTTGCGAGAACGTAATCGGTTTAGTAACGAATGAAGCCGCCCCCAAATTGTAGCTTTCCCGAATATCCTGCTCCGCGGATGAGGTCGTCAGGATCACCACGGGTAAATGCCGGTAATGCGTCGACGCTTTGATCTGCTTCAACGCTTCCAGCCCGTTTACAATGGGCATATTCAGGTCAACCAGTAAGAGAGCAGGTGTTGGTGGCGCGTCGGCTTCACCCTGCTGACAGGCATCGAGGTATTGAATGAGTTGTTCCCCATTTTCAACAAACTCAATGACGCCATCAAACGAAGCACTCATCAACGCCTGACGCAACAACACACGGTCATCATCATCGTCATCGGCGATGAGGATAACCATTTTCCCATTACGTTTCATATCAAGTACGGTAGTAGCCGGGCAGACTAAGTCCAACGGGCATGTAAAGGTAACAACCGTCCTTAATGAATGCTGTATTGAGGCAATGAGCTGGCTGTATTTTTTACTCAATCGCTTAACCGGTATGAAAAAAGCTACTCAGGACACCTGAATAGCTTTCCGACTATATCCACACCATTAAAGCGAGGCCATAGAATTACTTAAATGACCCAGCTGTTATGCTTTTGTAAAAAAGCAGTGCAAAGGTATCAATAGGCTATCTATCAAGCAATCGTGTCCTTGAAAAATAATAAAGATATGCCTTGATTACTATCCGAAAAGTAAGTATATATGCTCAACTTACCAGAT
Organism: Fibrella musci; assembly: GCF_041321105.1. Lineage (NCBI taxonomy): Bacteria > Pseudomonadati > Bacteroidota > Cytophagia > Cytophagales > Spirosomataceae > Fibrella > Fibrella musci. The sequence continues at coordinate 478,822 of NZ_JBGGWD010000003.1, forward strand.
ATGCCAAAACAGATAACAAAGACCGATCTATTATCTTTGTTCTATGTTCATTGTCAACCTACTGGCTAAGCTACCGCTGTGGTTTCTTTATCGATTATCGGACGTTTTTTATGGGCTCATCGCCTACGTTGTCCGGTATCGGCGAGCGGTCATTACCGACAACCTACGTCAATCATTTCCCGATCGGTCTGATGCCGACATTGCCCGTCTAAGGCGCGGCTTCTATCGTAATTTCTGCGATCTGCTGGTCGAGATCATCAAACTGCCGGGCCTCTCGGCCGACGAGTTGCGGCGGCGGGTTCATTACACCAATCCTGAACTCGTGCGGGCCAGCCTGGAAACAGGCAAACCCGTTATCGGCCTGGCGTCGCACCATTGTAACTGGGAATGGTTGCCGGCTGCCGCCACGCTGTATGGCATGCCCGTCGACAGTGTGTATAAGCCGTTACACAATGATTTTTTCGAGCAGCTCATGCTTCGGATTCGGTCTACGTTTGGACCGGTGCCGGTGCCAATGGGAAAACTGCCCCGGCAAATGGTGATTGACCGCAACCGACCGCGCATCATCGCGCTGGTAGCCGACCAAATGCCCGACCGACCCGAAAACGCCTATTGGACCAATTTTATGAACCGCAATACGCCCTTCTACCCCGGGCTTGAGCGGCTGGCGCGGGGGCAACAACTCCCGGTTTTTTACATCGAAATGGTGCGGGTACGTCGGGGTTACTACACGGCTACGTTCACACAGATTGGCACCCCACCCTATGGCGAACTGGCTACCGGCGAGCTGATCGAACGCTACCGCGATGCGCTTACCAACACCCTGGAAAAGCACCCCGCCGACTGGCTCTGGTCGCACAAGCGCTGGAAACACCACCGCGAGAAATACGACCGCGTCATTACGAAGCTGGAGTAAAGGAATGTATAGTGTATAATGTAGAATGAATAATGGGCTGGCGCACCTTGATTTCGCACCAGCCCATTATTCATTCTACATTATACACTATACATTCCTACTACTGATACTGAATGTACATCGGTTTGGGGTTCAGCGACAGCACTTCCGATGGCTCCATCAGGTGCGGCACCTTGTGCTTCGACCGGAGGTCTACTTTCTTCAAGTCGTTGTGGTAGAACAACTTGAACCCAGTATACTGTACCGGCTGCGTTTGAATGTAGTCGTGGTACGTATCACGTTTCAGCGAAGGCGGGCCCCAGCCATCCATGTTCATCACAATCTGTACGTTGGGGTCGAGCTTGATATTCTTGTAGTTCGTCACCATCCGGTTGGTGAAGCGGTGAACCACCAGCACCTTGGGCGATAACTTGTTCTCGCGAACGATCCGGCTTAAAAACTGCACCGCCTGATTGATGTCGGCGGCATCATACGTACCAATTTTGGTACCCGGCCGGGCACCCGTTTTCATCGAAAACTCGGGGTCGATACCCAGGTGCACATAGGGCAGCTTCAGATACGGCTCCAGAAATTCCATTTCGGGACCGAGCGGCGCCAGGCCCACCTGAATATCGAGGAAACAAATCGAGTTGTGCTCAGCTGCCCAGCGAATCACCTTCCGAATGGTTTTGTCGGACATACGCATCCGGTACTTGCCATCTTTACCGGGCGCTCCCTGCGCTGAAATGGCTACCAAATGCAGCGCTTTCTGCACCGGCGTTTTGGCCGAATCCTGCTCTACCCAGGCTACCGCCTGCTTGTCGAGGCGGCTCAGCATCTCTTCTTTGGGGTATTCGCCCAAAATGCCCATTTTCTTCGAGTGCGGATTGCCGTAGTAGGCCAGAATCCGTTTTTTCGGTAGAATGGCCTCCGTGATTTTGGGGCCGATCATTCCTAATGAGTCGAGGGGAGACAGCTCTTTTCCGGCTGCGGCCGCTGTGGTATCGGTCGTAGTGGGGGTAGTTGTGCTATCGGCAGCGACTGATGAGGTGGTGGCGGGTGTACTGGCGGCCGTTTCCGGGGCGGTAGCTGTGGAGTCGGCGGCTGTCCGGTCTTTAGCGGCGTTTGACTGGCACCCGAGGTTAAACCAAAGGGCAGATAGGGTAAGTACGGTTAGCGAAAACTTAGTCATGCGGTGATCAATACAGTCGGCAATCGATTTATTCTGTAAAGTAAGGGAAGAAAGAGGAAAGGTACGTTGCCGATTGTAGCAGTCGACTTCCGTACCAGCTAAAAAGTTCGCCATCAACCAGCCTGACGCGCGCCGTTGGGCAAATCGCCTTTAACTCAATGATGTGTTTTTCTTTGAACGGGTAGGGTTCCGACGACAGAAAAACCCAATCGGGCTGGGCAGCGGCCAGATCATCGGCCGAGACAACGGGGTACCGCGTTTGATGAGCAAAGGCATTATCCCAACCCGCTTTCGCCAGCATGGCGTTGATGAACGTATCAGCGGCGGCTACCATCCAGGGCTTCCGCCAGATCAGGTACGTTATGCGTGGCCTTCGCCCAGTGGGCTTGTATTTAGCTATACTGCTGGGTACGTTGTGCCAAAGGTTGTCCAGCGATGCCTCGATCTGCGAGGCCAGTTGGCTGGCTTCGGCGCTTCGGCCAACGAGTTGGCCCACCTCGCGGATCATGGCGTAGGCGTCGGGCAGGGTAACGACGTCGGTTACGTGCACGGGAGCGATGGCTTGCAGGGCCTCGACATCGGCTCGGGTGTTCTCTTCTTTGTTGGCAATAATCAGCGTGGGTTGTAACGCCCTTACGCGCTCAATATCCACATTCTTTGTACCACCAACCTGTTGCTTCTGAAGGACTTTGTCGGCGGGATGAATGCAGAATTTGGTGACGCCTACCACGGCTTCATCAAGACCCAGATCAAAGAGAAGTTCGGTTTGCGACGGAACCAGCGAAACAATCCGCTGACGGGGCGGTAGGCTCATAACTCAGGTACGTTGTCTTGCCAAAGTAAACGCAGCGACCCACCAAACGGCCCGATAGCCGCCATTATATTTTATTGACTTGCGGCTATCCATCAGTTCGTCGGTCAACACAGGGCCTAGGTCGGCACAGATAAGGTGTATGTCGGCACAGCACCTGGCAGGCAGCTTAGTCCTCACCTAACAGGCCATATCTTGGTGACAGCAAAGATGCAACGCTGCGTTGCCCAACCGCGTCTATACCAACATGAACTCACCTCGTTACATCCTCCTGGCGGCGCTGCTGCTGACGGTCGGGACGGTAGTTGCCCAAACAGCGCCTACCTCGGGCACCATCACCTACGAAACCATGCGCCGGTTCGACCCGGCCAATATGCGTATCAACATCAACGGGCAGGAGATTCGGCCCGGTGGCACCATGCCTAACGGCGCGACCTTCAACCCACCCGAAACGATGGAAGGCGAAGAAAGCTTTCAGTTTGGGGGCGGCTGGGCCAAGCGCAACCCGATGGCTCGGGGCGGTAACCGGACGTTTATGATGCGGGGCCCCGGCGGAGGCGATGGCAATGGTACCCCGCCACCGTCCCCAACGCCCGAGCAGATGCGCCGGATGGAGCAGATGCGCAACTTCCGGGCACCGTTTGAGGAAACGCAGTATACCGACCTGTCGACGGGCAAAACGGTGCAGATTATGACCGTCACCGCCGATTCACTACACAAGGAATCGTACCGCTCCGAAACACCGGTCACACGCCCCGCCGACTGGCAGGCTACCAACAAAACCAAGAAGCTGCTGGGGTATACGTGCCAGAAAATCACCTGTACGGTTAAGGAGCAACCCTGCACGGTGTGGGTCACGACCGATCTTCCCTATACGTTTTCACCAGCCCCGCAGTTTACGCCTGATAAAGGCGTGGTGCTGGCCATCGAAAGCGACGACCTGACCTACCGCGCCACCAAGCTCAACGCAGGCCTGGTCGACGCGGCCACGCTGCTGCCCAGCGCCGATGCCAAAACCGTTTCGGCTGATGAGCTGCGCGAGGTGCGTCGCAAAGCGATGGCCAATTTCCGGCAACAGCGCGGAATGAACATGCCGATGCCCAATCGGGAATAAAATCGATCCGGCCTGAGGGCTCTCAGGCCGGCCACACCCTTCCACTCCATGCGCCACTTTTTCCTGTTTCTGCTGCTGCTTCCTCTTTCTTTATTCGCCCAAAAAGCGCAGCCGCGTATCGGTACGGTGCAGGGTATCGTGCTCGACTCGACCACCCGCAAACCGCTGCTTGAGGCCAATATCTCGCTGCTTACGGCGCGGGACTCGTCGTTTGTGCAGGTGCAAAGCACGGGTGGCGACGGCGATTTCAGGCTGCAAAATGTGGCCGCAGGTACGTACCGGGTTCTGGTAACGTTTGTGGGGTATGAGCCAAAGGCGTTGCGCGTGACCATCACCGCCGACCGGCCCGACGTGACGCTGGGTACGTTGCTGTTACAGCCCCAGACGCAAACCTTGGGCGAGGTAGCCGTGAAAGCCGAACGCGCGCCGGTGAGCGTGAAGGGCGATACACTCGAGTTCAATGCCGGCTCGTTCAAAACGCAACCCAACGCACAGGTCGAGGATTTGATTCGGAAGCTACCGGGTATGGAAGTCGACCGCGATGGCAACCTGAAAGCACAAGGGCAGGATGTGAAGCGCGTGCTGGTGGATGGCAAACCGTTTTTTGGGAATGACCCCAAAATGGCTACCCGCAACCTCCCCGCCGATATGGTAGAGCGGGTACAGGTGTTTGACCGGCAGTCGGACCAGTCGCAGTTTTCGGGCGTCGATGATGGCGAGCGTGACCGCACCATCAACATCGTCACCAAACGCGATCGGCGGCGGGGCGTCTTCGGGCAGAATGCAGCGGGTTATGGTGCCGACGAGTCCAGCGATCCGCGCTACCAGGTACGTTTGGGCGTAAACCGCTTCAATAATGGGCAGCAGCTATCGGCCATTGGGCAGTTCAACAACATCAACCAGCAGGGGTTTACGGGCGAAGGTCTAGGTGCGGGCGGTGCGCAGTTTGGCGGTGGTGGCAACCAGGGCGGCGGTGGAGGCGGTGGTCGTCAGACCGTCACGAATGTTGGTGGTGGCGGTGGTCAGGGTGGCGGAGGCAGCACGGGTCTGGGGCCAACGGGCATCACGCGGGCGCTGGCGGGCGGGCTCAATTTCTCCGATGCGCTGGGCACCAAAGTCGATCTGAGCAGCAGCTATTTCCTGAACCAGACCAACACGCGAAACCAGCAAACCAACTTCCGCGAAACAACCATTCCGGGCCGAAACGGGGGCACACCCACGGTGAACCTGACCAACAGCCGGAACGAAAGCGACAACACCTACACCTCGCACCGCTTCAACGTGCAGCTCAACTGGCGCCTCGACTCAATGAACTCACTGCGCGTCATTCCGAACCTGACTTATTCGCCCAACGTGTCGAACAGTGCGAGCGACAGCCGTACCACCGACGCGGCCGGTAACCTGCTCAACAGCAGTGTAGGTACGTTCCGCAACGAGGGGCGCAACCTGTCGGGCACCAACGTGCTGTTGTGGATGCATAAGTTCAAGCGGCGGGGGCGCACCTTCTCGGCCAACGTGGTCACGACGATCAACGATCAGAACAGCACGGGTCTGAATCAATCGCGAAACGAGTTTGCGCGGTCAACGGACGTAGGCAGCCTAACGAGCGTACCTGGCAGCAGTACGCTCACGCCAGGTACGTCGGGAACGGGGCCATTTGCCACCAACATCAACCAGCAGAACCGCCAGCTCACCGACGCTATCACCAACAACGTAACCCTGTCGTATACCGAGCCGCTATCTTTAGCCAAAACACTGGAGTTTCGGTATTCGCTCAGCAGCAGCAACAACGAATCGGACCGCCGGGTCGATGATTTCAACGAAGCCACGGGGCAGTATGACCGCGTCAATACCAACCTGACTAACCGCTTCAATAACCTCTTTCTGACCAACCGGGCGGGCATTTCGTACCAGTTCCGGCGCGTGAAATATCAATACACGCTGGGTTTCGACGCGCAGGAAGCCTCGCTGCAATCGGACAACCTTAGCAGGGACACCCGGATCAGCAAGTCGTTTTTCAACATGCTGCCCAACGCCCGGTTCCAGTACAACCTGGGTCGCAGCCGCAACTTTACCGCTGATTACCGCACCCGCGTCAACGCGCCGTCGGTTACCCAGTTGCAGCCCATCGACGACAACAGCAACCCGCTGTATATTCGCCGCGGTAACCCCGAACTTCGGCCCGAATACTCGCACTCGCTGAATCTCAATTACCGCACGTTCAACCAGAGTACCTTTCAGAATTTTGTGGCGTCGGTGAGTCTCACCAATACGTACAACCGCGTTGTTAACGCCACAACCATCACGCAGGCCGGTACGCAGATTATTCAGCCGGTCAATGCCGATGGCTTTTATTCGTTCTTCGGGTTTATCAGCTACGGCAAACCGGCTACCTGGGGCGGGCAGCGCGTCAACATTAACCTGACCACCAACGTCAACGGCTCGCGCGGTATCAGCTACGTCAACCAGTTGCTGAACCGTTCGCTGACGGTGGGGCTTGGGCAGGGGCTGAGCCTGAACACCAACCTGAATGAGAAAACCGATTTGTTTCTGTCGGGCAACGTCACCTATTCCATCGCCAACTACTCGGCCCAACCGCAGCAAAATGCCCGCTACCTGACCACCACGGGCAATTTCCGGGGTTTCCATCGGTTTGGTCAGCGCTTCTTTGCCCAAACCGATGCTTATTTTATTGCCAACGCAGGCCGGGCGGCGGGCTACAACCAGCAATTCGTGTTGCTGAATGCCAGCGTGGGTCAGTACCTGTTCCGCAACAAACAGGGCGAATGGCGACTGACGGGCTACGACCTGCTGAACCAGAACCGCAGCATCACGCGCAACACCAGCGAAACGTATGTCGAAGACACGCAGAGTCTGGTACTGCGTCGGTATGTGATGCTCACGTTTGCCTACACCATCCGCTACTTCGCGCCTATGCGGGCCAACTAGGAAGGAGCCATCACACCTTGGCTGACTGGTTCGTGCCAGATTCGTGAACAATTTCATGATTCTTCTGCCTTCTGGTCTGTTTGCTTCCGGATATGGCGGTAAAATCCGCTCCATTCATCACAATCTGTTGCCGTGTGCGGCGTTTGGCCGTATTTTTAACGGAAACTCAAAAGACTGTGCATGAATAGACGACACTTCATTCAACAGGCAGGGCTCGGATTGGGGGCTTTGTCGCTGGCTAACGTACCTGTGGCCAGCATCCCGGTGATGGGTTACGCCGTTTCGCCCGAACGGCTGCTCGAACCGGGCATTGATGTGGCTACGAAAAAACGGCTGTCCGACGTAGCGCTGAATGCCGCCAAGAGCAAAGGCGCGACCTACGCCGACGTACGCATCGGTCGTTACTTACAGCAATACCTGTTTACCCGCGAAAATCGTGTGCAGAGCGTGACCAATGCCGAGAGCTTCGGCGTGGGTGTGCGCGTGATTGCCAACGGCACCTGGGGCTTCGCGGCCACCTCCGACGTTACGCCCGACGGCATTGCCAAAGCTGCCCAAACGGCCGTCGCCATCGCGAAGGCCAATGCCCGGTTGCAAAAAGAACCCGTGCAGCTGGCCCCGCAGAAAGGCGTGGGTGATGTAAGCTGGAAAACGCCCATCAAGCGGAACGCCTTTGAGGTACCCGTGCAGGAGAAAGTCGATCTGCTGCTGAAAGTAAACGGGGAGGCCATGAAAAACGGGGCCGCCTTCATGCAGTCCAACCTCTTTTTTATCAACGAACAGAAGTACTTCGCCTCCACCGACGGCTCGTACATCGATCAGGACATTCACCGGATCTGGCCAACCTTCACCGCTACGGCCACCGACCGGCAGGCGGGCAAGTTCCAGACCCGCGACGCTATCAGCTCGCCGATGGGCATGGGCTACGAGTACCTCGACGGATCGGCCTCAGAGAAAATTCCCGGCCCCAACGGGTTGGTTGGCTACCGCAACGGCTACGACATGGTGGAAGACGCCATCATGGCCGCCAAACAGGCCAAGGAAAAGCTCACGGCCCGAACCGTACAGGCGGGTAAATATGACCTCGTACTCGACCCGAATCACCTCGGCCTGACGATCCACGAATCGGTAGGCCACCCCACCGAACTCGATCGCGTGCTGGGCTACGAGGCCAACTACGCCGGTACGTCGTTTGCCACCCTCGACAAGTGGAAAACCAAGAGCTTCAACTACGGCTCGAAACTGGTCAACATCGTCGCCGACAAAACGCAGCCTTACACCCTCGGTACAGTCGGCTACGACGACGAGGGCGTTCCGGCCAAACAATGGGACCTCATCAAAGATGGCGTGCTGGTGAACTATCAGGCGATCCGCGATCAGGCGGCAATTATCGGCGAAAAAGCCTCGCACGGCTGCTGCTACGCCGACAACTGGAGTTCGGTACAGTTCCAGCGCATGCCTAACGTATCGTTGAAAGCCGGCACCGAAAAACGGTCGGTCAACGACATGATCAAGGATGTCGAAAAGGGCATCTACATCATCGGCCGGGGGTCGTATTCCATTGATCAGCAACGCTATAACTTCCAGTTTGGCGGGCAGCTCTTCTACGAAATCAAGAACGGGCAACTGGCCGGAATGCTCAACGATGTGGCTTACCAGTCGAACACGCAGGAGTTCTGGAATTCATGCGCGCAACTCTGCGATCAGGACGACTACCGCACGTTCGGCTCGTTCTTCGATGGCAAGGGGCAACCCAGTCAGGTCAGCGCCGTATCGCACGGTTCGGCCACCACACGCTTCAACGGCGTCAACGTAATCAACACAGGACGGAAAATCTAAAGACAGTTAACGAGTCCTCCGTCTTCAGTCCTCAGTTGCGCTGCTATACCACGAGTTGGGTACGTTAGCAGCGCAACTGAGGACTGAAGACGGAGGACTGCACAACTCCTTCAAAATGGCAATTCTCTCACAAGAAGAAGCGAAACGAATTATTGACAAGGCGCTGAGCTTCGCGAAGGCCGACGAAACGGCCGTGAGCCTGAACGGCGGGCGGCGGGGCAACATTCGTTACGCCCGTAACTCGGTGTCGACCAGCGGCGAAAGCACCAATATTTCGCTGGCTGTCACATCGGTGTATGGCAAACGGTCGGGTACGGCCACCATCAACGAGCTCGACGACGCGTCGATTGAAAAAACGGTTCGTCGGGCCGAAGAAATCGCCCGGCTCGCGCCTGAGAACCCTGAGTACGTACCCATGCTGGGGCCACAAACGTACCTGAAGACCAACCCCTACGCCGAAAGCACCGCCAAAATCGACCCGGCCTACCGGGCGCAGGCCGCTTTCGACAGCCTAGAACCCTGCCGCAAAAAGAACCTGACGGCCGCCGGGTACCTCGAAGACTCGACGGGCTTCAACGCCATCGGCAATAGCAAAGGACTCTCGGCCTATAACCGCGAAACTTCCGCCGAATTTTCGGTGACGGTACGTACCGCCGACGGGTTGGGCTCTGGGTACGCTACCCGCGACGTAACCGACGTATCGAAGCTGAACACCCGCGAAGCCACCGACATTGCCATGCAGAAGGCAGCGGCGTCGGTCAATGCACGGGCGCTCGAACCGGGTAAGTACACCGTAATTCTGGAGCCGGCCGCGCTGGTATCCAACACCGATGCGTCGCTGCTGGCGGCGATGGTGCGGTCGATGGATGCTCGCAACGCCGACGAAGGCCGCTCGTTTCTGAGCAAAAAAGGCGGCGGCACCCGACTCGGCGAAAAACTCTTCGATGAGCGCGTCACCATCTACTCCGATCCGCTGAATCCCGACGTACCCACAGCCGCCTGGACGGGCGACGGACGGGCGCAGAAACGGGTCACCTGGGTGGAGAAAGGCGTGGTCAAAAACCTGTCGTATTCGCGCTACTGGGCCGAGAAGAAAGGCGTCGAGGCCATTCCGCCCGGCGGCAACTTCATCATGGAAGGGGGTACCGCTTCGCTTGCCGACATGATCAAAAACACCGAGAAAGGCATCCTGGTAACCCGGCTATGGTACATCCGTCCCGTCGATCCGCAAACGCTGCTCTACACGGGCCTCACCCGCGACGGAACGTTCTACATCGAAAACGGGCAGATCAAATTCCCAGTAAAGAATTTCCGGTTCAACGAGAGCCCCGTTATCATGCTCAACAACCTCGAAGCGATGGGCAAGCCCGTCCGCGTTGGTGGCAGCCTGGTACCGCCGTTGAAAATCAGAGACTTCACCTTCTCATCGCTTTCTGACGCTGTATAAAATCCGTTTTTGAGTTTTCAGTTTGGCGTTGGCTGGCGCACGGGTACTACTAGCGCGTGAAGCCGCTGGAAACGCCAAACTGGAAACGGTAAACTTCTTTTCCATGAATCGCAGAGATTTTAACCAATTGTTGGGCATGGGGACTGCCGGCATACTGATGCCCACCCTACCCGCCTTTTCGCATACTGTCAGCCCGGAAGCCCTGCTAGAGCCGGGTGTCGACGTGGCCACGAAGAAACGCCTGGCCGACGCCGGCCTGAATGCAGCCAAAGCGCGCGGCGCCACCTATGCCGACGTGCGCATTGGCCGGTACCTGAATCAGTTTGTCATCACCCGCGAAAACCGCGTGCAGGGTATCGTCAACACCGAATCCTACGGGGTAGGTATCCGCGTGATTGCCGATGGTTGCTGGGGTTTCGCCGCCGTGGCCAACCCGAAGGATGAAGCCACCGTGGCCAAAGCCGCCCAAACGGCCGTCGCCATCGCCAAAGCCAACGCCCGGATTCAGACCGAGCCCGTGCAGCTGGCCCCGCAGAAAGGCTACGGCGAGGTGAGCTGGAAAGCGCCTATCAAGAAGAACGCCTTCGAGGTGCCCATCAAGGAGAAAGTCGACCTGCTGCTGGCTGCCAATGCCGCTGCCATGCAGAACGGGGCCAACTTCGTCAACAATGTCCTGTTTCAGGTCAATGAACAGAAGTATTTTGCTTCCACCGACGGTACGTATTCGGACCAGGACATTCACCGGATCGGGCCCAACTTCACGGTAACCGCCGTAGATCCGAAAAACGGTAAATTCTCGACCCGCAATTCGCTGAGCGCCCCGATGGGCATGGGCTACGACTACCTGCAAGTCAACCCGGCGGATAAAGTCGGCGGCATCACGACCCGGTATAAAATGGGTTACGACATGCTCGAAGACATTACGGCGGCGGCGAAACAGGCCAAGGAAAAGCTGAACGCCAAATCGGTCGAAGCCGGCAAGTACGACCTTGTACTCGACCCGAGCCACCTCTGGCTGACGATCCACGAATCGGTGGGCCACCCGCTTGAGCTCGACCGCGTGCTGGGCTACGAGGCCAACTACGCCGGTACGTCGTTTGCCACCCTCGACAAGCTGAAATCGAAGAATTTTAACTACGGTTCGAAGCAGGTCAATCTGGTCGCTGACAAATTGCAGCCGGGTTCACTGGGCGCAGTGGGCTACGACGATGAAGGCGTAGCGACCAAAAAATGGGATCTGGTGCGTGACGGAACGCTGGTCAATTTCCAGGCTATTCGGGATCAGGCGGCGATTATCGGCGAAAAAGCCTCGCACGGCTGCTGCTACGCCGACAACTGGAGTTCGGTACAGTTCCAGCGCATGCCCAACGTATCGCTCGAAGCGGGCAAAACGCCACTGTCGGTCGAGCAGATGATCAAGGACGTCAAAAAAGGCATCTACATCATCGGCGACGGCTCGTTCTCGATCGATCAGCAACGCTACAACTTCCAGTTTGGCGGGCAGCTGTTCTACGAGATTCAGAACGGTGAGATCGTCGGTATGCTCAAAGACGTGGCCTATCAGGCCAATACCCAGGAATTCTGGAACTCGTGCGTAGCGGTCTGCGACGAGCGTGACTATCGCCTTGGTGGGGCTTTCAACGATGGCAAAGGGCAACCCAGCCAGTCGAGCGCGGTATCGCACGGCTCAGCCACCGCCCGCTTCAACGGCGTCAACGTAATCAATACGGCACGGAAAATCTAGTTCAATGTCTAAAGTTCAACGTTCAAAGCTGGCATCGCGAGGCCATTGTCATTGTTTCATTGGACAGCGCAACCGTAGCGGCGGACCGCGTTGAACTTTAGACTTTAAACCTTGAACCTCATTATATGGCTATACTAACCAAAGAAGAAGCTAAACGCATCACCGACAAAGTCCTCTCGTTTGCCAAAGCCGACGAAACAGCGGTGACGTTGAGCGGCGGGCGCACGGGGAACATCCGGTACGCCCGCAATACGGTGTCGACCTCGGGCGAGTCGAATAACATGAGTCTGGCCGTCACGTCGGTGTTCGGGCAGCGTTCCGGCACGGCCACCATCAACGAGTTTGATGATGCGTCGCTGGAGAAAACGGTCCGTCGGGCCGAAGAAATCGCCCGACTTGCGCCCGAAAACCCGGAATACATGCCGATGCTGGGGCCGCAAACGTACCTGGACACCAAGTCGTACGCCGAAAGCACCGCCAAGATCGACCCAACGTACCGGGCGCAGGTAGCTATCGACAGCATCGAGCCCTGCGCCAAGAAAAACCTCACGGCAGCGGGTTACCTGGAAGATACAACGGGCTTCACGGCCATCGCCAACAGCAAAGGCTTGTTTGGCTACAACCGCGCGACCAGCGCCGATTTCTCGGTAACCGTGCGCACCGCCGATGGCCTCGGCTCTGGGTACGTTATCCGGGACTACAACGACGTGAGTCAGTTCAGCGCGAAGCAGGCCACCGAAATTGCCATGCAAAAGGCGGCCGCGTCGGTCAATGCGCGGGCGCTCGAACCAGGCAAGTACACCGTGATCCTGGAGCCAACCGCCGCTTCTGATTTACTCAACGGACTTTTCTTTGCCCTCGACGCCCGTAACGCCGATGAAGGGCGCTCGTTTCTAAGCAAAAAAGGCGGCGGCACCCGACTCGGTGAAAAGCTGTTCGACGAGCGCGTTACGATCTACACCGATCCGCAAAACCTCGAAGTCCCCGGCTCGCCCTTTAGCGCGGGCGGTGGTGGCGGGGGCGGCGGTCGCTTTGGCGGTGGTGGTCCCGACGGTCGGCCGCAGGTGAAAACAACCTGGGTCGAGAAGGGCGTGGTCAAGAATATGTCGTACTCGCGCTATTGGGCCGAGAAGAAAGGCGTTGCGGCTACCCCGCCCCCGTCTAACATTATCATGGCGGGCGGTTCGGCGTCGCTGGCCGACCTCATCAAGAGCACTGAGAAAGGCATTCTGGTAACGCGGTTCTGGTATATCCGCTCGGTTGACCCGCAAACGCTGTTGTATACGGGCCTTACCCGCGACGGAACGTTCTATATTGAGAATGGTCAGTTGAAGTTTCCGGTGAAAAACTTCCGCTTCAACGAAAGCCCCGTCATCATGCTCAATAACGTGGAGGCGCTGGGCAAACCCGTCCGGGCCAACGGCAACCTGATCCCGCCCATGAAGATTCGGGACTTCACGTTCAGCAGCCTGAGCGACGCGGTGTAGACAACAGGTAACTGCTCACACAGAAGGTTAATACTCAATTGAAAGGGCTGAAGCACAACTTGTGTTTCAGCCCTTTCGCTGTCTGCCGTTCATCATTTTGCCATTCCTGAGCACTGGTCTTTCCGCTAATTTTGATTCTACTGCTCTTAAAATAGGCACACTGTATCGACAATAAATCAGCACAGTAGGCGAACCAAAAGTGCAGGTCAAGCAGATAGAATTATGGGCCTGCATGCAACCTTATAGCTTTTTTTCACCTCTTCTGGCTTTAGCCATCGTTCAAGCAAAACACTCATCAAACCTCAGTACACCCAACCAATGAATCGCCGACATTTTGCCAATCTGATGGGCATGGGAACAGCCGGTCTGTTTCTTCCCAGCCAGCTGGCCGCCGCCACTCCTACCCTCGGCCGTCCCGTCGACGCTGCCGTTCTGCTCGAACGGGGTCTCGACGTGGCCGTCAAAAAACGACTCGCCGACGCCGCCCTCAACACGGCCAAATCCAAAGGGGCCACCTATACCGATGTGCGTATCGGGCGCTACCTCAACCAGTTTGTCATCACGCGTGAAGACAAGGTGCAAAACATTGTCAATACCGAAAGCTACGGCGTAGGGGTGCGGGTGATTGCCGACGGCTGCTGGGGTTTTGCGGCCATCGTCGACGCCAAAACGGAAGCCGACATGGCCCGCGCCGCCGAACAGGCAGTAGCCATCGCCAAAGCCAACGCCCGCCTGCTCAAGCAGCCGGTGCAGCTGGCGCCGCAGCAGGGTTATGGCGAGGTGAGCTGGAAAACACCTATCCAGAAAAACGCGTTTGAAGTCCCCATTGCCGAGAAAGTCGACCTGCTACTGGGCGTAAACGCGGCGGCGATGAAAAACGGGGCCAACTACGTCAATTCGGTGATGTTTCTGGTCAATGAGCAGAAGTACATCGCCACCAGCGACGGTACCTACGCCGATCAGGATGTGCACCGGATCTGGCCCATTTTCAACGTAACCAGTATCGATCAGAAGTCGGGCAAATTCGAGACGCGGCAGGCCCTGAGCGCGCCGTCAGGTATGGGGTATGAGTACATACAGACCAACCCCGCCGATAAGGTAACGGGTGTAACGACCCGCTACAACAAAGGGTACGACATGCTCGAAGACGTGATTGCCGCCGCCCAGCAGACCAAAGAAAAGCTGTCGGCCAAATCGGTTGAGGCGGGTAAATATGATCTGGTGCTCGACCCCAGTAACCTGTGGCTGACGATCCACGAATCGGTGGGTCACCCGCTCGAACTCGACCGCGTGCTGGGCTACGAAGCCAATTTTGCAGGTACGTCCTTCGCCACCCTCGACAAGTGGCAGTCGAAGAATTTCAACTACGGCAGCAAGATCGTCAACCTCTTTGCCGATAAGCTGCAACCCGGTTCGCTCGGAGCTGTGGGCTACGACGACGAAGGCGTCAAAACAAAGCAGTGGGACCTGGTCAAAGACGGCGTACTGGTGAACTACCAGGCCATTCGGGATCAGGCGGCGATTATTGGCGAGAAAGCCTCGCACGGCTGCTGCTACGCCGACTCGTGGGGTACGGTGCAATTCCAGCGCATGCCCAACGTATCACTGGCTGCCGGTAAAACGCCGCTGTCGGTGCAGGACATGATCAAGGATGTGAAGAAAGGCATCTATATCGTGGGGGATGGCTCGTTTTCGATCGATCAGCAACGCTATAACTTCCAATTTGGCGGGCAGTTGTTCTACGAAATCAAGAACGGCGAGATCGCCGGGATGTTGAAAGATGTGGCCTACCAGTCGAACACGCAGGAATTCTGGAACTCGTGCTCGGCTATTTGCGATGAACGTGACTACCGCCTCGGCGGCTCCTTCTTCGACGGCAAGGGGCAACCCAGCCAGTCGAGTTCGGTATCGCACGGCTCAGCCACCACCCGCTTCAACGGCGTCAATGTGATCAATACAGCACGAAAAATATAGTTCAAGGCCCAACAGCTAACGGCCAAAGCCTATTGCGGCACGTTAGACTTTAGACCTTGGACATTGAACACTTTTTTCAATGGCTACCATTCTTTCCGAAGCAGAAGCGAAAGCGCTGCTGACTAAAGTCCTCAGCTACTCAAAAGCCGACGAGTGCGAGGTAAATATCTCGGGCGAAGAACGCGGTAACATCCGCTACGCCCGCAACGAAGTATCGACCAGCGGCAGCCGAACCAACCAAAACCTGGTGGTACAGTCGGCATTTGGCAAAAAAGTGGGTACGGCCACTATCGACGAGTTTGACGACGCTTCGCTCCAGAAAGTGGTGCAGCGAGCTGAAGAACTGGCCCGGCTCGCCCCCGAAAATCCCGAGTACGTAAGTGTATTGGGGCCACAAACGTACCTGAAAGCCAACGGCTATTTCTCCAGCACCGCCAACCTGACGCCCGCTGCCCGCGCCGAAGCCGTGGCCAAAAGCCTGGAACTGACCCGCGCGGCCAACCTAACCGCCGCTGGCTTCATGGACGACTTCCGGGGGTATCAGGCAATGATGAACTCGAAAGGGCTGTTTGCCTACTACCCGAGCACCAACGTCAATTTCTCGCTCACCGTGCGCACCGCTGACGGCAAAGGCTCTGGGTACGTTGCCAAAGGCTATAGCGACGTTTCGAAACTCGACACGGCCGCTGCCACGCGGATCGCTATGCAGAAAGCCGCTGCCTCAGCCGATGCCAAGGCGCTGGAGCCGGGCAAGTATACCGTAATTCTGGAGCCGACCGCTGCCGCCGTGATGCTCGAACAGTTGTTTTTCAGCATGGATGCCCGCTCGGCCGACGAAGGGCGCTCGTTCCTGAGCAAACCGGGTGGCAAAACCAAGCTGGGCGACAAAATCGTTGACTCACGCGTGACGATCTACTCCGACCCGACCAACGCCGAGCTACCTGCCGCCCCCTGGTCGGGCGACGGCCTGCCGCAGCCCAAAAACACCTGGATCGATAAAGGTGTAGTGAAGAACATGGCCTACTCGCGCTACTGGGCGCAAAAACAGGGCAAGCAACCCGTACCGTTTCCCAACAACCTGATCATGGCGGGTGGCACGGCGTCGCTGGCCGATCTGATCAAGAGCACGCAGCGCGGCATTCTGGTCACGAAACTCTGGTACATCCGCTCGGTCGATCCGCAGACGCTGTTGCTCACGGGCCTCACCCGCGACGGAACGTTCCTGATCGAAAATGGCAAGATCAAGCACGCCGTAAAGAATTTCCGGTTCAACGAAAGCCCGGTGATCATGCTCAACAACCTCGAAACGCTGGGCAAACCGGAGCGCGTTGTCAGCACCGAATCGGATGGCAACTACCTGATTCCGCCGATGAAGATCCGCGAATTCACCTTCAGCAGCCTCTCCGACGCCGTGTAGTTTTTTGTATATTCAGTCGAAAAAACAGCTTTGGTATGATCGCTCACACGTATCGGTTCCACCTGGATAGTCCGCTGGTTCGCTTATCGAACGTAGATGACTTGTTGGGTAAAGACGTTGAGATAACCGTCCGCGAGTTGCCTGCTGCTCCAGACGGCAATGCGGAACGCCTGTCTCAATTCCTGGCCCAGTCAGCCTCTTCATCGTTCTTTAGCAATATTGACGAGCCAGCAGAGTGGCAAAAACGGCTCCGTGATGAATGGGAATAGGCTGTTATTAGACAGTAACATTGTAATCTATTTGTCGAAAAAGTCACTGCTAGTCAGTGACTTTTCTTTCCCGAATGATGAGTTACTGGTTTCGCTGATCACGTACATGGAAGTCGTTGGGTACCCTTTTGTCGATGCGAACGAAGAGGCTTTTACGAAATCGCTTTTTTCGCTACTAGCTCCGTTACCTATTACGCAAGCAATCGCCGAACGGGTTGTGGGCTATCGTAAGATTAGAAAAATCAAATTGCCGGATGCCATTATTTTAGCTACTGCCCGCGAACACGGCTGTCAGCTAATCACCAGAAACGTTAGTGATTTTGCTGGCCTGGATGATCAGGTCAGTATACTCAACCCATTCGACAAGCCGACGATAACTACCTGATTCCGCCGATGAAGATCCGCGAATTCACCTTCAGTAGCCTTTCCAACGCGGTGTAGTGTAGCGTATCGCCTACACCAAAACTATATCATCCTTATTTACAGATATTTAATTAAAAAGCCACTGACTAGTCAGTGGCTTTTTTCGTGTTGAGGTACACCAGATACTTATCGCTAAAAAGCTGTATGTGGTGGGCTTCATGGCCTGCCAATACATGAATCAATGCCCGCACGCTCAACGGCTTCCCATTGACCACACCCAGCCGGACCAATGCCTGTTCCGTAAAACTGTCGATCAGCAACAAAGTAGCCTTTCGGACGGCCTCATACTCGGCCCAGATGTCTGTGAGCAAACGGGCATCGGCTCCGGAGTTGGGTACGTAGTCATCTTGCTCGAATCCCGGCAGGGGCGTCTGGTCACCACGGGCTATGCGGAGCGCACGATAGGTGAAAATCCGCTCGGTATCGATCAGGTGCACCAGCGATTCCTTGATGCTCCATTTACCCGGCGCATACCGAACCAACGCCTGTTGATCGGTCAGCGATCCGAGCAACACCCTTATGTCGGCGGGCTGTCGCTGAAGCAGGACAAGCGGGTCTGTCCCTTCCGGCACAAAACGCAGGTAAGGGATGTGATACGCGCTATATTCGGTAAGATCAGGGCGAGCGATTGTCATAATTAACCTGAAACTCGATGGATTACCATACTCATTTTCAATAGGTTAAGGCATGGTATAATGGCAAAAGACCTGCCGGGCTTTGCCGTCTTCATTCAGTTGGAAGACCTCCGAGGCCAGCCGACCATTCACGGATGTATAGTAGATAACCAGCGTATTGATGCCCACAAAAACGTGATGTAGGGTAAAATGCAGATCGGGGTAGGTAGCCAGCCCGATTTGGAAGTACTGCTTCAACGCCTGTTTGTCGGTTATGCAGCCCGATTCGTTAAACCGCAGCAACGGAATGAAGGGAGAATAAAACACCACATCCTCCGTGTAATGCGCTAAAATGGCGTCAAGGTCATGCGCATTAAACGCGTTGATCCAGTCATTGGCAAAGTGAGTGGCTTGTTCATGCGTCATCATCGTTCATCTGGGTTTGAGCCGATGTTTTCAGAAATTCATCGGTGTAATGTTCGGTATGTTTAGGCTGCGCAAACTTGGCCAGGTTAAACTGCCGGGATGCCCCCTTCGGAATAGACAGAGACGTCCACTCTGTAGCCAGCATCTTGCCCAACAGCACAATCTGCCCGATGTGATAGGGATAATGCGCCAGCTGCCGGTTAATTGCCTCGCGAACTGAGTGCCCCTGATTGCGGATGTAAATCGTTTTGGTCAGGTCCTCCTCTTTCAGGTTACGGAGGGTGCCAAGCAACACGTTCCAGCCCTCGTTCCATCGGTGCAGCAGCTCATCGCGCGACCAGCCGTCGTTGTCAAACTCAGCCTCCCGGTCACGCCACTCTTTTTCACCATCGGTCGTCAGAAAATTCGTCCAACGGCTCAACATATTTCCCCACAGGTGTTTGACGATGGTGGCCGCACTATTGCAGGTTAGGTTGTACCGCCAGTTCAGTTTATCGTCGGGGATTTGTGCCAATGCCTTCTCCCCCAGCAGTTTATAATACGCAAATTGGTTGATCAGATCAGGTAAGGTGTCATTTGGCATACCGTATCGCGTTTGGTCGTTGGGAATCCCTGTTTTTTAGATGAACTCAATTCATAGCCCGACTAATCACGTCGATCGTCTGCTCTATTTCCTCCGGTGTGTTGAAATAGTGCGGCGAGAGCCGAATCACCCAATCTACGCCTTTGTCTAAGAAGTCAATGAGCGCAGCCTGGGTGAACTGGGTAGTAAACACGATCCGTTCGCGCCGAAGAATCGCTTCCAATGTGGCTAGCGACTGACGATCAGTGTAAAACGACAGGATATTGCTCTGTGGCATCCCTCGCTCCATCAACCGCAAGCCATCGATTTGTGATAGGCCCATTTGGAGCTGGTGCATAAGTTGCTGGTTGCGCCGTGCGATGTTGGCGATTCCTACCTGATTCGCATACCGAAGCGCTTCGGCCAGCCCAACACTCAACAAAGACATCTCTTGGGGCTCAAAGCGGCGCGCACCCGGCTGCACGGTATAGGCGTCGGGCGCTGTCCAGGTAGCGCCGCGGCGGTCGATAAACAGCGGCGTGAGCCCAGCCGCCAGCACCCTATCAGACACGTACAAGAAACCTGTGTTGCGCGGTCCCCGCAGAAACTTGCGGCCCGTAGCATTCAGAAAGTCGGGCTGAATCCGGTCTACATCCAGCGGCAGCTGCCCCACCGACTGAGCCGCATCCAGCAGATACCAGACGCCATATTGCCGACAAATTGCTCATATTGCCTCGGCAGGCTGTACGAGCCCTAGGTTGGTGGGTACGTGGGTAACAGCCACCAGCACCGGCCGGTGCTTCCGAATTAACGCCTCCAGGTGCGTCAGATCGATAGCGCCATCGGTACGATTTGCTATCCGGATGAGCCGGACGCCCAACCGCTGCTGTATAGACAGAAACGCAAGTTGGTTCGACACATAATCGTTAGTTGTCGTCAGAATCGTATCGCCCGCCCGAAACGGAATAGCCGACAGCACCTGAATGTATGCGTCAGTGGCACTGTAGGCATAAGCAATGTTGCCAGGCTTCGTATTCAGGAGCCGGGCTGCTTCGTCGTATAGTTGCTCAATATGGTGCCGCCGTAACCGCTCGACTTCATAACCGCCAAGTTGAGTTTCCTGCTGAAGATAGCCCATCATGGCCGCTACTACGGGCTGAGGCATTAGTGAGGCGCCCGCGCTGTTCATAAATAGCGTATCGGTGCAGCCGGGCGTATCGTCCCGGAGGTGAGTGATGTCGAGCGGTAAGGTTGGTTGAGATAGCATGGGGCAAAAAAAACCGCCCAACACGTACCTGAACAGACTCACTTCAACCGGTTTAAGGCCATACAGTTTAGAAACTGGTCACGCATAAACTGTATGGTATTTTTCGTCGGAAAGTGTATGGCAACGCGTACAGCCTAGCCCTTTACTTTTGTGCGGCATAGACTTTACACTAACTAACAGGGCGCGCTCATGGTTGATTTCATTCCCAAATACCAGCAGGTAGCTCGTCAGCTTGGCGATAAATTACGGCTGGGCTTACTGGCCGAAGGTGACAAGCTGCCTTCTGTTCGCACGCTCAGCCAGGAACTGGGCGTTAGTATCAATACGGTACAGCAAGCCTATTACCATCTGGAAGCAGAAGGGCTAGTGGAAGCCCGCCCGCAGTCGGGCTATTATGCCCGAACGCAGGGCCAACGGCAGCAACGTGTACCGCGCCGGTCAGCACCGCAGGCCATGGCACAGGAGGGGAGCCCTTCCGATCTGGAGTCGATCCTGTTGCGGCTGATGCGCCAGCAACAGCAGCCCGACTGGCTTCCTTTTTCCATGAGTGTACCAGCCCCCAGCCTGCTGCCCGTCTCGAAGTTAACTAAGGCTTTCCAGCAGGCGCAACGCGAAATGCCTCACGCCGGTATCGGCTATGAACTAATGGAGGGAAACGCGGCGCTACGGCGACAGATCGCCCGCTATGCTCTATTCTGGGGCGGGCAGCTTACCGACGAAGAAATTATCACGACGGAGGGTTGCACGGGGGCCATGACCCTATGCCTGAAAACAGTGACGCAACCGGGCGATACCGTTGCCGTGGAAAGCCCCGTTTACTTCGGCATTCTCCAGAGTATTCTTTCGCTGGGGCTGAAAGTGCTGGAGTTGCCTACTGACCCGCTGACGGGTATCGATCTGGATGTACTAGAAAAGCATATGCAGGCAGGGCAGGTTCAGTCCTGCTTGCTGGTGCCCAACTTCAGCAATCCGCTGGGTAGTTGTATGCCCGACACGCACAAGCAACGGCTGGTTCGGCTGCTGGAAACGTATCGGCTGCCCCTCATCGAAGACGATCTCTATGGCGATCTGCACTTTTCGCCCTACCGTCCACGTCCCTGCAAGGCCTACGACGAACAGGGGTGGGTTCTCTGGTGTGGGTCATTCAGCAAAACGCTGGCACCAGGCTATCGGGTTGGCTGGGTAGCGCCAGGCCAGTATAGCCACGCACTGCTCCAGATCAAGCGGTATCAGGCCGGTTTTTCACCGGGCATTACCCAGCAGGGCGTCGCTAATTTTCTGGCCAACGATCGCTATGAACTCCATCTCCGCCGATTGCGTCAGACGCTGAAAAACAACTGCCAACGGTATCAGCTGGCCATTCGGACCTATTTCCCTCCCGGCACTCGCATCAGCGAACCGCAGGGCGGCTTCACCCTGTGGGTTGAAGTGGATCCAAGGATCGACACGATCGCGCTGGCCGACAAACTAGCTCCGCTTCAGATTAGCATCATGCCCGGTCGTTTGTTTAGCCTTCAGCCGCAATATGCCAACTGCATGCGGCTCAGCTACGGCCTGCCTTTTAGTGAGCGGGTTGAGTGGGGCCTGCATCAAATTGGCACTTGTATTCACCAACAACTAGCACGATGACTCGGCAACTACTGATCGGCGAGCAGAGCCGGATAACCGCTGTTTTTAGCTTCGTACTGAGTTTGCTGTGGCTACAAGCCACCTCGGCAGATACAAACCCCGTGCGCGAGCAGTACCAGAAGTTCGAGTACAACGTACCCATGCGCGATGGAGTTAAGCTCTACACGGCCGTTTATGTACCCCGCGATGCATCGGCCCAACGTACCTACCCGCTGCTGATGCAACGTACCTGCTTTGGATTGGCTCCCTACGGCCCCGATCAGTACAGGACAGCCCTGGGGCCATCACCCACGCTACAGGCCGACGGGTACATCTTTGTGTATCAGGATGTACGGGGCCGTTGGGCGTCGGAGGGGCGCTGGACCAACATGACACCCCTCATCGACGGGAACAAACGGTCGACCTCCGGCCAACGTCGGGTTGATGAAAGCACAGACACGTACGACACCATCGAATGGCTGTTGACGCATCTCAAACACCACAACGGGCGGGTAGGGCTCTGGGGAGCAAGCTACGCCGGTTTTTATGCCATAGCCGGTGCCGTCAACGCTCATCCAGCCCTAAAAGCGACTTCGCCACAAGCACCCATCGCCGACTTTTTTCGGGAAGATATGCACCACAACGGTGCCTTCACTCAGTTGGCATTACTGGCTTACCCTTTGTTTGGCGAAGGCCCGCCCCAGCCAACAACCAAGCCCTGGTTTGCCGATGCGCTCATTGACACTGGTACCCAAACCGAATTTGGCTGGCACAAGTCGCTAGGGCCTTTGACAAATGCGCAGCGGTATCTGGCCCGGAATACGTTCTGGCAGCAAACGGTAGCTCACCCCAACTACGACGCCTTCTGGCAGCAACGAAACATACTGCCTCATCTGCACCGGGTCCGGCCCGCCGTGCTGGTGATTGGCGGCTGGTTCGATGCCGAAAACCTGTATGGGCCGCTGAGCATCTACAAAACGCTCACTATGCCCCAGTCTCAGACCAATCCGATGCTGGTGATGGGGCCGTTTGGGCATCGGGGCTGGACGCAGGAAACCGGCCACACGCTCCACAATGACCTGTATTTCGGCGATAGCCTAGCCACCCATTACCAGCGCACGCTGGAAGCTCCTTTTTTCCGCCATTACCTGAAAGGAACGGGCGATGGAAAAACCGGACTACCCAAGATCTGCCTATACGATACAGGACAGAAGCGCTGGCAAACGTTCGCGCAATGGCCTTTATCCAACTCAAGACGTTTGCGCTGGCATTTAGCCCCAAGCGGGCAGCTAACCGGAGCGCTCACTGACCCGGCGGGATTTCGGGAGTATGTCAGCGATCCGGCCAATCCTGTTCCGTACACCGAAGCCACTCTGACTGCCGAGCCAGATTTCAGCGCGCTGTTTAGCTATATGTCGGCCGATCAGCGGTTTGCCAGCACCCGGCCGGATGTGCTCACGTTTCTGACCGGGCCCTTAACCGAAAACCTGACCGTGGGCGGCGAAATCAGTGTTCGGTTGCACGTCAGCACCACGGGCACAGATGCCGACTGGATAGTAAAACTCATCGACGTCTACCCGTCCGACGAACCAAATCATCCTTTCCTACCCAACCCAAAAACGCAGTTGGCCAATTACCAGCAGTTGGTACGGGGCGATGTTCAGCGCAGCCGGTTTCGCCGCAGCTTCGCCAAACCAGAACCGTTAACTCCCCGACAGGGCACCGATATAACGTTTCGCCTGCCCGACGTGCTGCATACGTTCAAAAAGGGGCATCGGGTGATGGTGCAGGTGCAGAGTAGCTGGTTTCCTCTGATTGACCGCAACCCGCAGACATTTGTCAGGACTATCTACAAAGCCAAGCCAACCGATTTTCGATCGGCCCGGCACCGGCTCTATGGCCGTTCAACTATTGAGGTGACCCTTCTCCCCTGAGCCATGCAAACACCGATCTACATCGTTGGAACGGGGGCCATTGGTATGACCCTGGCCGTTTTGTTACGGCGCGCCGGTAAGAATGTTGTTTTGCTGCGCAGTCGCCGCAATAGTCAGCCGGAAGCTGACGTGCTTATCACGGTTGAAGGCAGCGACGGATCCAGCCAGACGGCCAGATTCACCATCGGCACACTGGAAGAGACCGATCTGCGGCATGGCGTTATTCTGCTGACGAACAAATCGTTCGGCAATGCTGACCTGGCCCGGCGACTACGAGGAAAAACAGCCGATTCTCCTATCGTCCTTCTCCAGAACGGGCTAACTGTCGAGCAGCCGTATCTGGATGCCGACTTCCCGCTCGTCTATCGCTGTGTGTTGCTGGCTACCAGTCAGGTGCGCGCCCCTTACACGGTCAGTTACAAACCCGTAACAGCGTCGCCCGTAGGTATCATTCGGGGACCGGAAGCAGTCCTGGCAGACCTGATTGAGCAGATTACTACGCCTCACTTTCCGTTTCGGGCTGAACACGCTATTCAGGTTGCCATCTGGGAGAAGGTCATTACCAACTGCGTATTCAACGCCATATGTCCCCTGCTGGATATCGACAATGGTATCTTCCACCGGGACGCATCGGCGCTGGTCCTGGCTCGTGAGGTCATAAGCGAATGTATAGCCGTGGCACGGGAAGCGGGTATCTCGCTGGATCAGCAGGCAGTTGAACAGCGGCTACTACAAATCAGCCAACGTTCAGACGGACAGCTAATTTCCACGCTGGTTGATATCAGCCAGGGACGCGAAACGGAAATTGACACGCTGAATCTGGAAGTTGCCCGGCTCGCCCGGCGGCTGGGCAAACCCGAACTGGCTACACGCACTCAACTGCTTGGCGAGCTAACCCGGATCAAATCCGAAGTCAGCCGACATATAATGGACGGCTAACTGATTAGGGCGACACAGTTAATGCAACCCAACATTCATCCTAACTAAAAAGCCTTATGCGCAGCACACGCATAAGGCTTTAGGTTCAGAAAGGCCGTACTAAGCAGGCCCGACAGACAAATGCTAATACGCTTTGGGGGTCACCTTTCCCTGATTGAGTTCCCACAGATAGCCGTCGGGGTCGGGGAAATAGATTTGCGTGACGCCGTCGAAACGTACCTGCTTGTGGTAGGTGACGTTTTTCGATTTTAGGTACGCCTCCGATTTGTCGATATCATCGACAAACAGAGCAAAGTGGCTGGCGTTTTTGTCATGAATAATCTGTTCGGTGTCGGGGCGGCCCGCCATCAGGTGCAGCTGCTGCCCGTTGCCCAGATCGAACCACGACCGGATCGCTTTCAGGTTTTCGGGCACAGGAATGGATTTAAAGCCCATCACGTCGCGGAAAAAGGCCGTGCTAACGGCTATATCCTTCACGTGTATCGCCATATGATTGTGGCCCACAACGCCCAGTTTATCCTGAGCGACGGCCAACTGGGCTACTAACAGAAGAGGAAGAAGGAAGCGCATGTTCTATGTTGCGTTTGATAGCTAACGGTTCGCGTTACCCGGCGCGTATACTCCGGCCGATACCGTCAACTAGCAAACCAGAAACGACCAACTTCTTACTTCACCACTGACGTGCTTTTAACCCCATCGGCGGTTTGCAGGCGCAGCACATACTGCCCGCTGGGCACGTTGCCGAGGCCGATAGTACGGCGTTGCTGGCCGCTGGGTACGTTGGTTTCGGGTTGCGTGAGCACGGTTTGCCCCAACAGGTTCACCAGCGAGAGCGTCAGCGGGCCGGGTTGTTGCGTGGCAAACTCGACCGTGAGCTGATCGGCGGTGGGATTGGGGAACACGCGTAGGTTGATAGCTTCCTGCGTGGCCAGTATGACTGCCGTTCCGCCAGTTGGGGGCGTTACCTGCTGCGCCCGTTTCAGAATCCAGTTATTGGGGTCGAACAGAGCGCCGGTGACCGCGCCGCTTCCCGTAACGGTAAATGACTGAATGGGCTGATTATTGACGACCGTGACGGTTCGATCACCCGCCGCCGACTGCACCGTCACCTGAATGGGCATCGTAAACGAGGTGGGGTTGCTGCCCGCTGTCTGGGTCAGGCTCAGAACCGCTGTGCTGGTACCGGCCACCGGGGCGATCGACCATTGGTAGGTTGGGTACCGCTCGCCGTAGACCCATTCCTTGAAAAAATAGTCGAGCTTCTGCCCGGACGACTGCTCCATCACACGCTGAAAATCTTCCGTTACGGCAGTGCTGTACGACAGCGGCGATGTGGCGTAGGCCCGCATGCCTTTGTAGAACGTACTGTCGCCCAGCACGCCCCGGAGCATGTGCAGTACCGTAGCCCCTTTGGCATAGGAACGCGAGCTGCTGAAAATCTCGTTGATGCTGTTTACGTTCTGGACATAGAGCGTACCACTGGCCAGCAAGGCCTGGGTCATGAAGGCATCCATGTAAGCCTTGTAAGCCGTTCGGCCACCGATGGCTTCCTGATACACGGCTTCGCCATACGACGCGAACCCTTCGTTGAGCCAGATGTTCTGCCAGTCGCGGCAGGTGATTTTATCGCCAAACCACTGGTGCATCAGCTCGTGTGAGATCACATTGCGGGTTAGGGCGTTGGGCGCCATGGAGCTGACTGTCTGGTGCTCCATCCCCCCCGCATACCCAAATTCGGCATGGCCGTATTTTTCCCGTATGAAGGGGTACGTCCCAAACAGATCGGAGAAGACGCGCATCATGTTGTTGGTTTCGTCGACGGCCGTTTTGTAGGTGGCGGCATCCTCAGGAAAAAGGTAGTGCGTCACGGGCATCGTCTGGCCGTTGTAGCTGAAGGGCGTGTCGTACTGCTGGTAGTTGGCGCAGGCGATCGAAATCAGGTACTGGGCAATGGGGTAGCTGTTTTTCCAGCGGTACGTTTTGGTGCCGTCGGCGTTGGTCGTGACACCCTGCAACAGCCCGTTGGATACCGACACGAAGATGGGCGCGGCCGTAATGTTTACTGCCGACGAATCGGCTTTGTCGGCGGGGGTATCCTTGCAGGGAAACCAGTTGGAAGCGCCGTAGGGCTCGCTTAGTGAGTAGATCAGCGGATTAGCAGTCCCGCCGGTGCCGTGGGTCGTAAAGACGAAGGCGTCGTCGGTGTTTGGGGGTACGCCCTGGTAGTATACCGTAACCCGGCCCGTTTGCCCCGCGGCTAGTGTCTGCGGGAGGGTTATCGTTAGGCGATTGCTTGCGTGTGCGAACGTCAGGCGCTGGCCGTTGCTCTTGACGGAGTCGACTTTTAGCACTGAGTTGAGGTCCAGAAAAAACTGGCTGATGGCGCTGCTGGCGGGGCGCAGGGCTACGGTCGTCGCGGCGGTCAGGTAGTTGGGCGTGTGGGTCAGGCGCAGATCGAGTCCGTAGTAGGTGACGTCGATGGTCGCGTCGCCCGCCGACTGCACGGCGGGCCCCATCAGCCGGGCCGATCCCCCACTCAGTCGACCCGGTTGCCCAAAAAAACGTACTTTCCCCGCTACACAGGCGTCCGTTCCAGGTACGTTCGCATCAGGTACGTTGGTTTGCGCCAGTACGCTGGTCGTCAGCAGGCAGCCTATCAAGAAGAGGTAGTTCATAAGCGTTTTTTCGTAGAGACCGCAGCGGCGGGCCGTGCAATCCCTTGCGTCTCATCCAGCGTCAGCAATAATCACAGTTGCTAACGCCTGTTAAGACGCAAGGGATTGCGTCTCTACTTTAGTTGGATGGAAATGGTTTTTCCGGCTTCACCAACGACCACTTTGCAATCGTCGTAGGATGGGGCCGACATGCGCGGACGTACATTGTTGCTGAATCCGTAGGGTTCGGTGGGAATACCAAACATCTTCTTATCGATTTTATCGTTGCTGTTCAGGTCGTGATAAATGGCAAGGGCGTAGGTGCCGGGTTCTACCTCAAACGTGGCCTGAACGGTTCGGCCTGTGGCCCCAACCGACTTAGCCTGCATGGGTCTGGCTTTGTCGGGAAAGCCATTTTCAGAGGCAAACAGGCCAAATCGAACCTGTCCTTTCAAATCCCGGATGTTCTGCGCTTCGACGGTCAGGGTCGTTTTTTTTATGGGGGGATGGGGGGCCAACAGGCTGGTGAGCGTGAGCAGGAAAATAAGCATGGTGGAAACTGTTTTTGGGTAAACGAAATTAACTTGCGTACTGATGCCCCGTACGCAAGTTGCATGATTGTACATCCCGCCCCGCCCTCAAAACGCTGGATTCTGAAGCCCTTCCCCGATGCCCCGGACCAACAGACGGCCGTTGAATCGTTGGTGCAGACGCTAAATATCAGCCCATTTCTGGCCAGCCTGCTGGTGCAGCGCGGCGTGACCAACTTCGAGGAGGCCCGTACGTTTTTCCGGCCCGAGTTGCCCCACCTGCACGACCCTTTCCTGATGCGCGACATGGACCGGGCCGTTGAGCGATTAACACGGGCAATGCATACGGGTGAAAAAATTCTGATTTACGGGGACTATGATGTCGACGGTACCACGTCGGTATCGCTAATGTACGGTTTCCTGCGCACGCTTTACGACCGCCTCGATCATTACATTCCCGATCGGTACAAGGAAGGATACGGGATCTCGAAAGCGGGCGTGCAATGGGCCGCCGACAACGGGTTTACGCTCATCATCGCGCTCGACTGCGGCATCAAATCCATCGACCGCGTAGCCGAAGCCAACGCGCTGGGCGTCGATTTCATCATCTGCGATCACCACCGGCCGGGCGACACGCTGCCCGATGCGGTGGCCGTGCTCGATCCTAAACGCACCGGTTGCGCCTATCCTTACAAAGAACTGACGGGCTGCGGCGTGGGCTTCAAACTCCTGCAGGCTCTGTGTCAGGTACGTGGTCTGCCCGCGTCGACGCTTTGGCCCTACCTCGATCTGGTAGCGGTGAGCATCGCCTGCGACATTGTACCGATCACGGGCGAAAACCGAGTGCTGGCCTATTTCGGGCTGAAACAGCTTAACACAGCGCCGCGGGTTGGGCTTTGCGCGCTGCTCCGCGTAGCAGGCTTCGTGAAAGACCACGAAACCTGCCCCCCACCCGAACGGGCGCTCGACATTACCAACGTGGTATTTGGTCTGGGGCCACGCATCAACGCCGCCGGGCGCATCAAACACGCCCGCGCGGCGGTGGAACTGCTGCTCTGCAACACCCACGACGAAGCCGAAGACCAAGCCTACGGCCTGCAAACGCACAACAAAGACCGGCAGGACCTCGACAAAAACATGACCGAGCAGGCGCTGGCCATGATCCGCAACGACGAACTGTTAATAAAGGCTAAATCGACGGTTCTCTTCGATCAAAAATGGCATAAAGGCGTTATTGGGATAGTGGCATCGCGGTGCATCGAACAATTTTACCGGCCCACGATCATCCTGACCGAGTCGAATGGCAAAGCGGCGGGATCGGCGCGGTCGGTGGCGGAGTTCGACGTGTACGAAGCCATCGAAGCGTGCTCGGAGTTGCTGGAGCAGTTTGGCGGACACACCTTCGCGGCGGGGCTCACGCTCCCCATCGAGAATGTCGACGCCTTCCGGCAGCGGTTTGAAGAAGTGGTATCGGCCAGGATTCGTGATGAGCAGTTGATTCCGCGCGTCGAGATCGACATTCCGCTCGATTTCAGCGAGATCAACGGCAAGTTTTACCGGATTATGCGGCAGATGTCGCCGTTTGGCCCGCACAACATGTCGCCGGTTTTCCGCTCCGACGAGGTGGTGCTGGTGGGCGAACCGGTAGTGATGAAAGAGAAACACCTGAAGTTTACGTGCCGTCAGGTACGTTCGGGGCATTCGTTTACGGCTATCGGTTTCGGCATGGCGCCGTGGGCCGATCACCTGCATCAGGGCGAACCTTTCTCGATCTGCTACTCCATCGACGAAAACCACTACGGCGGCACGTCGTCGTTGCAATTGTATTTGAAGGATAT
Organism: Fibrella musci; assembly: GCF_041321105.1. Classification (NCBI taxonomy): domain Bacteria; kingdom Pseudomonadati; phylum Bacteroidota; class Cytophagia; order Cytophagales; family Spirosomataceae; genus Fibrella; species Fibrella musci. The sequence continues at coordinate 508,755 of NZ_JBGGWD010000003.1, forward strand.
ACGACTGCCTGACATGTAAAAAGTTATAACGCAGAGATGCACAGAGAGCAGGAGAGATACGCAGAAAGTCAATTGTCGTCTGTTGTCATCGGGTGCGCTATAGAGGTGCACAGAGCATTGGGGCCGGGCCTACTGGAGTCGGCATACCGTCAATGCCTTGCTTATGAGCTAAGCCAAATCGGGTTACATGTTGAGCAGGAGAAGTCCATGCCGATTGTGTACAAAGACGTTCGGCTCGATCATGGCTATCGATTGGATCTCCTAATCGAAAATGAACTAGTTATTGAATTAAAGACAGTTGACCTGCTAACCGATGTGCATACAGCACAGCTTCTTACATACCTGCGACTCGGCAATTTCCCGCTTGGACTGTTGATCAATTTTCAAGTGAAGATGCTTCGGCAGGGCATACGCCGTCTTGCTTACACACCTTTGTAAATTATATGCTGTTACGCAGAGATTCGCCGAGTAAAGAGAGATTCACAGAGACAAAAGTGATAACTGAGTTTGCACATCATTCTCTGTGAATCTCTCTTTACTCGGCGAATCTCTGCGTAACAACTTCCTCCCATGATTCTCAGAACTGAAAATTTAGTCAAGAAGTACGGCAGCCGGTTTGTCAACAGCAACGTGTCGTATCAGGTCGCGCAGGGCGAAATTGTGGGCTTGCTGGGTCCGAACGGTGCCGGCAAAACGACCTCGTTTTATATGGCCGTGGGGCTGGTAAAACCCAACAGCGGCAAGGTCTATATCGACGACCGCGACATTACCGACCTGCCCATGTACAAACGCGCCCGGCTTGGGTTGGGCTATCTGGCGCAGGAAGCCTCCGTGTTTCGTGACCTGACGGTGGAAGAGAATATTCTGGCGGTGCTGGAAATGACCGAAAAGCCTAAAGACGAGCAAAAACGGCGCGTAGAAGAGCTAATCGAGGAGTTTCACCTCGGCCATGTGCGGAAGAGTCAGGGCAAGGTGTTGTCGGGGGGCGAACGCCGCCGCACCGAAATTGCTCGTGCCCTGGCCGTCGATCCGAAGTTTATTCTGCTTGATGAGCCGTTTGCGGGTGTCGATCCCATCGCGACCGAAGATATTCAGAGCATCGTGGCGCAGTTGAAACACCGTAACATCGGCATCCTGATCACCGACCACGACGTAAACGCCACGCTATCGATTACCGACCGGGCGTACCTGCTGATCGAAGGAAAAATCTTCAAACAGGGATCGGCCGAAGACCTCGCCAATGATGAGCATGTTCGTCGACTGTATCTGGGTCAAAACTTCGAGTTGAAGCGGAAAGCGATGTAGTGCCCGCACGTTGCTCCGAACTCTTATCAATTTACCGTGTGACTTTGGTCAGTGGTTGTAGCCGTTGAGTACCGGCATGGTTGTTAGCCTGATCGTGTCGCCGGGAGCGAGCCAGACAGGCTGGGTACGTGTTCGGGGAAGCACATCGGCCATCGTTTCGACTACATCCCGGTCAGCAACGAGCCAGCCATAGTAGGGCCGGATGAGTAAATGCAGCGTTATCGCATGGGCAGAATTGGCCAGTAGCGTTTCGGTAGTCAGATTGCCCAGTTTGACATCGCCCAGCATGGTAACCCATTGTTGCAAACGAACATCAGCGGCGGCTTTGGCCGGGCGCAGGCCGTCCTTATGCAGCGGTTGATCTGGCGTCAGGTCGTAGGGCAATACCACGGTCAGGCGCAACAGGGGCTGAGGCTGGTTGTCCAGCCAGTTTCGTAGCAGCAGCGCGTCATCGACCGAGCCATCGGTTACGTACAGGAACGAGTTCATTAGCAGAGGAGGCAGTTCGTTAGCCTCAAAACTACCCCACCCGCCAGCGTCAGCGGCTGACAAACATCAGCACCCCGGTTGATTAATGACACGCTATAAAACGGTGGCGGCTGGGTACGTTATCCCAAGACTTCACGCAGCACGGCCAGCGATTTTACCTCGCCGAGGTTATCGAAATGGATGCGGTAGTACGCCACCAGGCCATCGAGCAGGTCGGCGCGCTGAGCCCGATTAAGCCGAACCAGCGTGTGAATAGGCTGGCTCAGAAAAGTGTTAACGGCCTCGCTCATGGTGTCGTCGGCCAGGAACGGCACCGAATGCTCGCGAAGCTGCGCCTCGAACTCATCTGCGCTTTCGGGGCCAAACCCAAGGAACGACGCCAGTTGCAGCAGAAACGCGAGATGAAAATTCTCGTACTGCTCGGTGGCTTCTTCGAGGTACACGATCGACGTCAGCAAAAACCGGAACAACGCCGGGTTACTGGCTTCTTCTTTCAACGTTTTGGTGAGCATTTCGGTCACAAACAGGGCGATGCTCGACTTGGCCACCTCGAACGGAATGTGCTGAAATGGATAAGGCGTTTTTACCTCCGAAATTCGGTGCAGGTCGCGGTCTTCCTTGTAATACACCACCATGTCGAGCAGCGTTAGCGGCTGGTAGAGAGCAATTCGGTTGGTTTTGCTCTTGGCCGACCGCACCCCGTTGATGATGTAGCTTTGCAGACCAAACGCTTCGGTATAGACGCGGGCAATAATCGACGATTCGCGGTAACGGATGTAGCTAAGGGCAATGCCCTGGGTTTTGTGCAGCATGAGCAAACGGGACGCAGTGACGCTAGTTTATCAACAACCGAAGCGGGTAAAAAGTACCATTATGGCCCGGCTTACCAGCCAATTGGCTGCTTAAGCAACAATCTGCCTCGGCTACGCGTTGGACAAGGCAGTGACCATTAACCTACCATTTCCCGTTGAAAGCTTTTCTTCTTACTGGCTGGCTGCTGCTCTTCGTCGCCCTGTCGGGCTACGCGCAACGCGATACGTCCTTTTATCGCACTACGCCTGTTCCGGCGCACCTACGACCCATCGAACGGGCCATCGGCTCGTCGGCAATCGGTAGCGTGTATTTCTATGGGGGCAAACGCCTCACGTCGGCCGCCTCGCTGGAGATTCCTTTCTTTGAACTCAACGATCCGCTTGTCAACCGGCATTACCGCAACTACCGCACCTGGACGACCGTGAGCCGACTTACGGCGCTGGTGCCGTTGGTTTATTTCTTCACCCGGACCAAATCCGTCGGGTTCAATTCGGGCGAATACTGGACGGTCTACGGCGGCAGCGTAGTGCTGGCGTTCGGTACGGTAATCATCGCCAATACGCAGGTTAACAAGGCCGTGGCCCGCTACAACACCATGCTCCGGCAGGTGCCCCGCGCCGAGTACCGCGTCGGAGCCGCCCTCTCCCCCACCCCGCTGGGTACGTATGCCGTCGGTGTGGGGGGTACGTTGCGATTTTGACAGAGCGTTCAATGTCCAAAGTCCAACGTAGCTGACGCAGGCGTATTGCTGATGCGTCTACTACGTTGGACCTTGGACAATCAACCTTGGACGGTTTATTTCGCCTTATACACCAGCACGACGCCTTTTTTGCCGTCGCCTTCGCTGGCGATATAGAGCGTGCCATCGGGGGCAAAGCAGATGCCTTCGGGCTGACGCAGCAGCTTCTCATCGAGCGGCACCACCGATTTCACCTTGCCTGAGGGCGTCATCACTAGCAACCGGTGCGCGGCACTTGAGAGCACGTAGTAATCACGCGTTTTGGGGTGAACCGCAATTCCCGACGGTTTGAATTCGGCCATACCGGGCTCAAAGGCGCGGATGTCGTCCTGTTTCAGCACCGTTCCCTGAAACAGCGTCTTGTGTTGCAGGCTGTAGAGGTAAATCGTTTTGTCGGAACCCTTCCCGTCTTTGGTAGCCAGCACCAGCGCGTTGAGCTGCGGGTCGTATCCCAGGCCTTCCATGTCGTTTTTGCCGGGCAGGTCGATTTTTACGTGGCGCGTTTGTGGGCTGCCGCCGATGATTTTGACGCCGTCACGTGGCTCCATCTGGTAGAGTTCGCCGTCACTACGCATGATGTACAACTGCCCGTCGACAAACTCGACGCCTTCGTAATCGCCGTTTTTGCCAAAGATGTGCTCATCGGCCACGGCGTGGGTACGTGTGTCGTAGATGAACACCACGCCCAGCTCATCCTGCACACAGGCCAGTTTGCCCGGTTTGTAATAGCTGAGGCCCGAAATCTCGCGCAGATCGCCGGGGAGTTTGTGGGTTTCGGTGGGCTGGTCGAGTGCATACGGGATGGGCGCACTGACGACCGCCGTCTGTGTGGTTTCGGCGGGTTTTTTCTTCGCAGGCTGGCAGGCGGCCGCCACCAGTACACTGGCAATAAGCAAATTAAGGCGCATAGTTAGGAAGCGTCGCTCCAGCGAATCGGCTCAGGGTCGGGCCGTTAGTTGTAACTCAATGGGGCGATTCGGGCGCAAGGTAATCAACGGTTTGGGCCTGACAAGGCGCGTATTGGCCGGTTGGACCTCGAATCGCTGCACCAGCAACGCCAGCAGGATCTGCATTTCGAGCAGGGCAAACTGATTGCCAATACATAAGCGCGGCCCACCACCGAATGGTAAATAAGCGTAGGCGGGGCGTTCTTTCTCTCGTTCCGGCAGGAAGCGGGCGGGGTCAAAGCGGGCGGGGTCGGGCCAGTGGGCGGGGTCGCGGTGGAGCAGGTAGGGGCTCACCAGCACCGTATCGCCTTTGGGAATGCGGAACGGGCCGATCTGATCCTCGCCCAGCGCCATCCGGCTCATCGCCCAGGCGGGTGGGTAGAGGCGCAGGCCTTCCTGCACTACCTGCAACGTGTAGGGCATGGTTCGAAACGCCGTAATCGGCGGCAACGTACCTGGCGCGTAAGGCCCTAGCGTGGCGTCGACTTCATCGCGCAGGCGAGCCAGTACGTTGGGGTGACGGGCGAGCAGGTACGTTGTCCAGGCCATCGAGACGGCCGTGGTTTCGTGGCCCGCCGTGAAGAGCGTCACGCACTCGTCGCGCAGTTGCTGCTCCGACATCCGCCCGTTTTCTTCGTCTTCGGCATACATCAGCATGTCGAGCAGGTCGTCGTGGCGTTCGCCGGTCCGTTGGCGGTCGGCAATGAGGCCGTAAATGAGTTTATCGACCCGTTCGCGGGCCTGCCGGAAGCGGATGTTGCGTGGCGTGGGCCAGTGCTGAGGCCATTTGATAGGCGACAGCAACGAATCGTTGGCGAGCCGGTTAAGCGTATCAAGTGCGTTTGACAGGCCATCGAGCGCATCGCTGCCCGTTACGTCGGTGCTGAACAGCGTCTTGCAGACAATGCGCATGGTTACGTCCATAAACGTCTGCGATATGTTGACGGGCTTCGTCAGGTCGTGCTGCGCCAGTTCGTCGATCCAGGCGGCCGATTCCTGCACCATCGTTTCGCCCAGCAGCGCAATTTTCTGCCGGTGAAAGGCGGGTTGCGCCAGCCGCCGCTGTTGCCGCCAGAAGTCGCCGTCACTGGTGAGCAGTCCTTCGCCCAAAAACCGTTTCAGAATCAGAAAAGCGGGCGACCGGCCATAGTTGCGGTGGTTTTCCTGCAACACATATTTGGCATCTTCAGGTCGAAAAACCAGGTACTGATTCCGCCCGCCGATGTTGATCTTCACGATCCGGTCGTACCGCTGAGAGAGCCGACCGAACATAGCCAGCGGGTCACGCGCGATTTCGAGGGTGTTCCCAACAAAGGGCAGGCCGGGATGAATGGGAGCGTCCATAAACAAAAATAGTCATTGGCCACGCGTCAACTACGGTTATCCATGGCTTTTCACCAACGAATTCACCGATCGAGGCGCGGCCAATGACCACGATTATTGACAAGCCAGCAGCGCCGCTTATTTCACGCTCGCATAGCCTAGTTGCAGGGCGTTGGGTTTGCCGGGGCGGCGCAGTTCGTAGGCTACCACCAGTTGGTCGCCCACCACTAAGCCGCTTGCATTCTGGCCCTGCTCCGAGCCAGCCAGCCACTGCATATCGGCTGCTTTTTTGGCATTCACCACGCGGTAAGCGATGGCCGTCGTGGGCGTTTCGCCAGCACCACGTACCTGCTCCCAAACCAGCACGCCCGCATCGGGCGCTTCGATGAGCGAAGCGTTTTTGGCCGAGGGGTCTTCCACCACCGCGAGGCGCTCGCCTTCCTGCGTTACCACGCGCACACCCGCCGTGTTGTTGGTTGTGCCCGAGAACCAGGCCACCAACGCCGATTTGCCAAGCCGCACCGAGCTGGGGCCGCTGTGTGGGCACCCGTTGATTTTCCAGTTATCGGCATACAGGTTTTTAGGGGCCGAAAACGTCTTGCCGTTGTCGGTCGATTGCAGGCGCGAGATGTCGCGGATGTCGTCGTTGTTATCGCGATAATAGATGTTCAGCGTACCGTTGGCATCCACCAGCATGCTGATGTTGCAGCAGTCACAAGCGACGGGGTCGATGATGCGCTCGGGTTGAAACTGGCCGTTCTGGGTAACCACCAGCCGCAGGTTGCGCTCTTCGTGTTTGGTGCTGCCCGCTACATCCTTCAGGTACGCGATGGCAATCTCACCGTTGCTCAGCACGGTCGCGTCGAAGAAGCCACGCAGCAGGTTGGGCGTCTTGTCGGCGTCGACGGGCTGGGGTGCCGTCCAGGTACGTCCCTGGTCGGTCGAGGTGCAGGTCACGATCTGCGTCGTAGCCGGGGCGCGGCGGCCTCTGGGCTTTTCAGCAGCCGGGGCGGCAGCCGCCGGTTGGTGGTTGTCGTGGTTCATCCCGGCGTGGTTCTCAGCGGGCGCAGCAGGAGCAGCGGGTTGTGCTGACTCAGTTCGCAGCGTAAACACGGCCACCAGCGTGCCGTTGGGTTTTGCCAGTACGCGCGGTTTCATCAGGCGGCTCGCCCCGATACCATTGTCGGCGTAGACCAGATTTTTCTCCGAAAAGGTTTTGCCTTTATCGGCCGACGTAGCCGTATACAAAAACAGTTTGCCGGCAGGGTCTTTTTCGGTCCACGACAGCAATACGTTGCCAGCAGGCAGTTGGGTTAGTACGGGCAGGGCTACGGCGCGGGTATCGTCGGCCACCAGCGGATTACCGGGACGGCAGAAGGCCGGACTAGCCAGCAGCAGAGCGGTCACGATTGATAAGAGAAGACGCATGGTCGTAATTGGTTCGTGTGATTTCAAAGGCAAAGGTATTCGTTATTTAGAATCTTTCAAATCAATAGTTTAACTAGTGATTCTCAATCATTTCAACGTACAAGTTGATCAAAACTAGCATAAATACTCACAAAAAAAGCTCCATCGGTCTGATCCAATGGAGCTTTCACTACCTGAAAGAAGCTTTAGCTATTCACCACTTCGCCACCGTTAACGTGGATCACCTGCCCGGTGAAGTAACTGGCATCTTCTGAGGCCAGAAACACATAGGCCGGGGCTAGCTCGGCGGGTTGGCCGGGGCGCTTCAGCGGTACATCTTTACCGAATTCAGCCACTTCTTCAGGCGATTTGGTCGCGACGATTAGCGGCGTCCAGATGGGGCCAGGTGCAACGGCATTGACCCGGATCCCCCGGTCGACCATGTTCTGCGACAGCGACCGAGTGAAGGCCGTAACGGCTCCTTTCGTAGCGGCGTAGTCGATCAGCGATTCGCTGCCCCGATACGACACAACCGACGTGGTATTGATGATGCAGTCGTTGGCGTTCATGTGCGGCAACACGTTCTTGGTCAGCCGGAACATCGCCAGGATGTTCAGTTCGAACGTGGCTTTCATCTGCTCATCGGAGATACCCGTAAACTCCTTCTGCTCAACGTGGTTCGCCGCATTGTTGACCAGGATATTGATGCGTTTGTAGGTGCTGAGCACTTTGCCTACTGCCTCGCGGATGTGCGAAATACTGCGCAGATCGCCGGGGATGAGCAGGCAGCGCCGCCCTTCGGCTTCTACGAGCCGCTTGGTTTCCTGCGCATCCTGTTCTTCACGAGGGTGGTAACAAATAGCCAGATCAGCCCCTTCGCGGGCAAAATGCACCGAGATGGCCCGGCCAATACCCGAATCGCCACCCGTGACGAGCGCAATTTTATTGACCAGTTTTTCGGCCCCTTTGTAGTCGTCCCGAATGTAGATGGGGCGGGGGTTCATTTCATATTCAAGACCCGGCTGGGCATCCTGGTGCTGCGCCTGGGTAGGGATTTCCATTTGATCCATGATGAATGGTGTTTGACGTTTAAAGTCTGGCGTTCGACGTTGTCGGGCAGCACAGCATCATATGAATTGGCTGAGGCAACGTCAAACGCTAGACGGCAAACGTCAAACGGATTTAAGCGTTTACAATCGTGCCGCCGTTGGGGTGTAGCACGGCACCGGTTACGTAAGATGAGTCGTCGGAAGCGAGGAACACGTAGGCGGGTGCCACTTCGGCGGGTTGGCCGGGGCGTTTCATAGGTACGTCCTTACCGAACATCGCCACCGTTTTGGCATCGAACGACGACGGAATGAGCGGCGTCCAGATGGGGCCGGGTGCGACGCCGTTGACCCGGATTTTCTTTTCGGCCAGATTGCTCGACAGCGCCCGCGTGAAGGTCATGATCGCCCCCTTTGTCGACGAGTAGTCGATCAGGTCGGCGCGCCCCTGATAGGCAGTGATCGACGTGGTGTTGATAATGGCGTCACCCTCGTGCAGGTGCTTCACAGCGGCTTTCGTGACCCGGAAAAACGAATAGATATTCGTCTCGTAGGTTTTCACCAGGTCTTCATCCTTGATCTTCTCAAACTGATCGTGGACGTATTGCACCCCGGCGTTGTTGACCAATACGTTGAGCTTACCAAAGTGGCGCACGGTGTCTTCCACTACCTGCTCGCAGAACTTGGGATTTTTCAGATCACCGCTCAGCAGCAGGCAATCCCGCCCTTCAGCTTCGACCAGGTCTTTGGTGCGTTGCGCGTCGACTTCTTCGGTGGGGGTGTAAACGATCGCCACGTCGGCCCCTTCGCGGGCGAAGTGAATGGCTACAGCGCGGCCAATGCCCGAATCGCCGCCCGTGATGAGCGCCACTTTGTCCTTGAGTTTATCAGCGCCTTTATACTGATGTCGGATATATTGGGGCTCGGGCAGCATTTTGGTGTTTAAACCGGGATGCGGTTCCTGATGCTGCGGTGGAATGAAGCTGTCCATAAGTCGTTGTGTACCGGCTCGGCCGGGTTGTGTATCTGACAACGATAATGGAAAACCGGAGGCGGTTGTTTGGACAAACCTATCGACGTAGTGGGTTTTATATTTAGGTTGGCGATCATGCAACAAAGAGACTTGTCGTGTACATTGCCTGCCTAAACAGCTACTTAACACTATGTACAAACTAATTGCCGCTACTTTAATTGGATGCCTGAGCCTAACGGCAGCCTTAGCCCAAGAACTCGCGATTCAGCCCGAAAAAGACAAGGCCGTTGTGGTCTTTTACCGGAAGAAACAGTTCTCGGGAGCCGCTCTTAATTTCACGATTCGGGCCAACGGCCAGGAAATCTGCCGCCTCAGTAACAAACGGTATTTGATCTACAAAACCTCGCCGGGTAAAACCGAATTTACCACTGTAGCTGGCGGGCTGAACATCCCCGACAAAGAGAAGTTGACGCTCGATCTTCAGGCAGGCAAGATCTATTATGTACAGGGCGATATGATTACGCGTTTCTTCACGAATAAAATGGAACTGTCGGAGGTAACCGAATCAACGGCTCAGAAGAATCTGCCCGAAATGAAGCCTGACAACTGTAACACCGCGCAGAATTAAGGGTAGCAGGGTGTTTTTCACTTCTGGCGACAGTCTCCGCGTAGTTTGATTCGAAGCGGCCGCGTCGCCCTATTTTGCCGTTGACAATAGATCTTTTGTCAACATTTTTAACAAAAATTCTATTGTCAACTGTGCTGCCGCTGCTCCCCTTCGACTTTTCCCGCGATACGTACCTGACGCTTGATTTTTCGGCCAACAATCCCGATCTGGCTACGCTGAACCTGACCGACATCGACGTGTTTAACGACTATGTATTCGGGCAATTACGCGCTGCCGGAGCGGTGGTCGGCGTCGGTGGATACAATGAACACCGGGTCGTGTACCGGAACAGCCCGCACTTTACGCCGACGGCCGACGAAGCCCGTGAGATTCACCTCGGCATCGATTTTTGGGCCGAAGCCGGTACGTCTGTTTTCGCGCCGGTCGATGGTGTGGTGCATAGCTTTCGCGACAACGCCCAATATGCCGACTACGGCCCGACGATCATTCTGGAACACCATACGGAAGGATTCCCGCGCTACAGCCTCTACGGTCATCTGTCGCGGGCGTCGTTATCGGGTTTGCAGGAAGGGCAGCCGTTCAGGGCAGGCGACAAGCTGGCTGAACTAGGCCCCTACCCCGAAAATGGCGACTGGCCCCCGCACCTGCACTTTCAACTGATGCACGACATGCTGGGCCTGCGCGGCGACTACCCCGGCGTCTGCAAACCGTCGGAACGGGGCCTGTGGCTCTCCCGCTGCCCCGACCCCAATCGCTGGTTGGGGATTGAAAGGTTGATGTCTATCGTTTGATGTTTGGCGTTTAAAGTTTGACGTTGGCTGACGCCTGAGCATAACGCGTCAGCCAACGTCAAACTTTAAACGCCAAACGTCAAACTCACCTTCACAACCACCTACCCAGCGCGCGGAGGCTGTTGGCGTTATGGGCGGGCAGGAAGCCGTCGAGCAGCGGCATAGCGGCCTGCATGGCGGCTGTGTCGGGGCGGAAGGTGGGGTTACCGGCCAACGGATTGAGCCACACCAGCCGGTGTGCTTTGCCTTTCAGTTTGGTGAGGGCATAGGTGAGCAGCGTGGCTTCGTCGGTGTCCCAGCCGTCGCTCAGGATCAGCACCAGCGTGTGTTTGTTGACCAGCGACAGGTGGTTTTCGACGAACTGCTGGAGGGAATGGCCGATTCGGGTGCCGCCGCCCCAGCCCGTTACAGTGTCGGCCAGGTGTTGCAATGCCTCGGCAAAGGGGCGGTTTTTCAGTGACTGCGTGACGCGGTGCAGCTCGGTGCTGAACACGAAGGTGTCGATGCGCCGGTAGACCGACTGGAAGGCGTACATGAACTGAATCAGGAAGGTGCTGTACAGATCCATCGACTGGCTGACGTCGGCCAGAATTACGACGTTGAACCGATTTTTGCGCGGCTTCTGGTAGATCAGGTCGAGCAACTCGCCCCCCCGGCGCAGGTTCGTCCGCAGCGTCCGGGGCAGGTTCAGTTGTCGCGCCGACTGGGTACGTTGCCGCCGCCGATTGGCTCGCCGGGCCAGCGTCAGCGACAGTTCGCGGATGTGCTGCATCACGGCCTGTAGGTCGTCGGGCGCGATAGCCGAGAAATCCTGCCGGGCCAGGTTTTGTTGTGTCGAATAGGTCGTCAGCGTGGTTTCTTCCGTGGGTTTATTACCATACAGCCATGCCTTCAATTGATTAAAATCGGGCCCCTGCTTCGGTTGGGTACGTTGCCGGGGTTTGGCACCGTCTTTTGTTTTCGAGTCGACAGCCTTCTCCAGTTCCTTCCAGTATTGCGCAAATAGCCGGTCGAAGACCTCCAGGTCTTGCGCTCGCCGACACAGCACCGTTCGCAAGGCGAGCCAAAGCTGGGTACGTTCGCCCAGGTCGACCTGCGCCAGCGCCAGCAGGGCCGTAGCAGCCTCGTCGGGCCCCACCGCCAAACCGTTGGCCCGCAGAAACCGGCAAAAAGCTACGATGTTGTGTGATAGACTGGTTCGGCGCGTGATCATGAGCGGGCTTATAAATCGACTGAATAGCGAGCGTAAGCAATCGGTCCTTTGTAGAAGGTATCGCTGACGGCCTGCATGCCAAACCGACGGTAAAAGTCAGCGGTGTCGAGGCGGGCATCGCACCAGAGCGTCTGTGCGCCGAGCGCACGGGCCTGCGCGATTACGTGGTTCAGCAGCAACGTACCTACGCCCTGCCGCTGGCAGTCGGGCCGGGTCGCAAATTTGCGAAAGCGTGCTTCGGGCCCATCGATAAACAACGAAATTACCGCCACCAACTCACCCTCGCGAAACGCGCCATAATGATGCCCCTCATGGTCATTATCGACCTTCACAAAGTCGACCGGTTTGTCGGGCCAAAGCACGGCATGACGCAGTGGGTACGTTTCCTCCAGCGTGATGGGTTGAATCGTGGGCATAAAAGGTAGTTGTAGCGAGCTAAATGCCCAAAATTACTACTACAAGCTTTCCCACTTCGAGACGATACCGGCTTTTTCGTACAACTCGCTGAGCGATAGTTGCACCTGCCGCATATCTTTCCAGTCTTTCAGTACCACGCCGAGGGTTTGCTTGATGATGGCTTTGTCGAGATGGTCAATGTGGAGAGCGGCCAGCGCCATGGCCCAATCGAGGGTTTCGGCGATGCCGGGTGTTTTTTCGAGTCGTAGTGACCGCACAGCCTGCATGAACGCGGTGATGGGCCGGGCTAGTGCCTCGTCGATCTCGGGAACTTTGGCCAGAATAATGCTCAGTTCCTTGTCGTAATCGGGATAGTCGATGTACAGGTACAGGCAGCGGCGGCGCAACGCCTCTGATAGCTCACGAACGCGGTTGCCCGTTACGACCACATGGGGAATGTGCGTAGCCCCGATGGTCCCGATTTCGGGAATGGTGATCTGCCAGTCAGACAGGAGTTCGAGCAGGAAACTTTCAAAATCTTCGTCGGCCCGGTCCACTTCGTCGATCAGCAACACGGGTGCTTTTGGGTGTGTAATGGCCTGCAACAGCGGCCGTTTGAGCAGAAACGTATCCGAAAATAACGTTTCTTCCAGCACTGGCAACTTATCGGGCTGGTCGGTTTGGCCTGATGGCGGGGGGGTCAGTGCTCCATTCAGTTCCAGCAGTTTCAGGTGCAACAGCTGCCGCTGGTAATTCCATTCGTAGAGGGCGTGGCTGGCGTCAAGCCCCTCGTAACACTGGAGCCGGATCAGGTCGGTGTTCAGCGCCCGCGCCATCACTTTGGCAATCTCGGTCTTCCCCACGCCCGCCGGCCCTTCAATCAGCAACGGTTTGTTGAGCCGCAGCGCCAGAAACACCGACATCACGATCTGAGGATCGGTCTGGTAGCCCTGATTTTCGAGTAACGTCTGGATGGATTCGCGGGTGTGTTGCGGCATAGGCGGCATAATTGTAGAGACGCAATCCGTTGCGTCTCACTTGCGTCAGCAATGACTGTTGTAATGTGTTACTAAAAGGCGATGTAAAGTAAGGCTGACGCAGGTGAGACGCAATGGGCGGTCCGCCGCTGCGATTGCGTCTCTACGAGTTTACCGCCAGCATAGCTCGCTTCAGGTATACGTTGGCGAGGTGCTTGCGATATTCTTCAGAGGCGTAATGGTCTGACATGATCGACACACCAGTGGCGGCGTCGGCATCCTGCCCCGCTTTCAGCTTTTCTTCGGCGGCTTTGTCACGGAAAGGCGCTTCCGACACGCCCGAAAATGCTATGCGCAGGCTACCGTCGGCCTGTTTGACCACGGCGCAACCCACAATGGCGTAGCGGGAAGCGGGTTGCGAAAACTTCTGGTACGTCATTTTTGCGCCCCGCTGAATGGGCACACGTACCTGCGTGATCAGTTCGTTTTCGTGCAACGCCGTGCTGAACAGCCCCGTAAAAAACTGCTCGGCTTTCACCGACCGGCTGCCTGATGGCCCCTGCAACACCAGCGTGGCGTCAGTGGCAATGACCATGGCGGGCCAGTCGGCAGAGGGGTCGGCGTGGGCGAGTGAGCCACCGATGGTGCCCCGGTTGCGTACCGCCGGATCACCGATGTGGCCTGCTCCGTCTGCAAACATGGGTACGTGCTGTTGCACCAGCGCCGAAGCCGCGATGGCGCCGTGCGTGGTACCAGCACCGATTACCAGCTCGTTGCCGTCGACCGAGATGCCTTTGAGCTCCTCAAGCCGCCCCACATCGACCAGCGTATCGGGGGCGTTGAGGCGGAGTTTCATAGCAGGGATAAGGCTATGTCCACCCGACAGGGCTTTACCGCCATCGGCCAGCAGCGCCACCGCATCGGCCACGCTGTTGGCCCGTTTATATTGGAAGGGGTATGTTATCATGGAAAGAGAGTTTAGCGTTTTTAGTTTGTCGTTTTCAGTTGTGCCGCTGATCTGAAAACAGGTCCAGCAACGTCACCACTGAAAACGACAAACTGGAAACTAGAAACTGGAACTAATTCATGGCCCGCCAGACGCGTTCGGGGGTCAGGGGCATCAGGATGTCTTTGACCTGATGGCCACCACTCCAGAGGGCATCGATGACGGCGTTGACTACAGCGGGCGTCGACCCGATGGCCCCGGCTTCACCGGCACCTTTTACGCCCAGCGGGTTGTGCGGGCAGGGCGTTTCCTGCCGGTCGGTTTCAAACATCGGCAAGTCGTCGGCGCGGGGCATGCAGTAGTCCATGTAGGAGCCGTTGGTGAGCTGCGCGTTTTCGTCGTAAATCGTACCTTCCAGCAGCGCCTGCCCGATACCCTGCGCCAGACCGCCGTGGATTTGGCCTTCCACAATCATTGGGTTGATCACGTTCCCAACGTCGTCGACGGCGATCATGCGTTTCAGATCGACCTTACCCGTTTCTTTATCCACTTCAACAACGGCAATGTGGCAGCCAAACGGGTACGTAAAGTTGGCGGGGTCGTAGAAGCTCGAGAAGTCTAGACCGGGTTCCAGCCCGGCGGGGTACACGTGGGGTACGTAGGCGGTAAGGGCCACATCGCCGAAACCGATGCTCTTGTCGGTGCCTTTCACGGTCCACTTGCCTTCGGCGTACTCAAGGTCACCCTCGGCGCATTCGAGTTTGTGGGCCGCGATTTTAGCGCCTTTTTCCAGCACCTTGTCGATGCTCTTCATGATGGCCGAACCACCCACTGCCAGCGAGCGTGAACCATACGTACCCATGCCAAAGGCGAGTGCGTCGGAGTCGCCGTGTACCAGATCGACATCTTCCATCGGGATACCGAGCTTATCGGCTACGACCTGCACAAAGGTGGTTTCGTGCCCTTGCCCGTGCGAGTGGGAGCCCGTAAACACGCTCACTTTGCCCGTGGGTTGCACGCGCACCTGTGCCGACTCGTAGAGACCGGCCCGGGCACCCAGTGCCCCCACCACCGCCGAGGGCGCAATGCCGCAGGCTTCCACGTAGGTCGAGAATCCAACGCCGAGCAGCTTGCCGTTATTGGCCGCTTCTTTCTGCGCTTTCCGGAAATCGTCGTAGCCCAGCATGTCGAGGCCGCGTTGCAAGACCGGCGCGTAGTTGCCCGAATCGTACTGGAGCGCCACCTGTGTCTGATAGCCGGGCTGTTCGACGCCATCGAAAGGCGGGATGAAGTTCTGGAACCGAAGCTGCGCCGGGTCTTTGCCCATTTCGAGCGCGGCCAGGTCGATCAGGCGTTCGAGCAGGTACGTTGCCTCGGGCCGACCCGCGCCCCGGTAGGCATCCACCGCCACGGTGTGCGTAAACACACAGGTCATGTCGATGTTGATCTTGGGCGTAGTGTACAGCCCTTGCAACAGCGTGCCGTGCAGGTACGTGGGTACGGCCGGCGCAAACGTCGACAGGTACGCGCCCATGTTGGCGACGGTTTTGATGCGCAGCCCCACGATGTTGCCGTCGGCGTCGAAACCCATTTCGGCTTTGGTTACGTGGTCGCGGCCATGCGCATCCATCAGAAACGCCTCCGAGCGATCCGATGTCCATTTGACCGGCTGGCCAAGCTGCTTCGACGCCCAGGTGACGAGCGCTTCCTCGGTATAGTGGTAAATTTTCGAGCCAAAGCCGCCGCCCACGTCGGGACCCAGCACGCGCACTTTGTGTTCGGGAATGCCCAGCACGAAAGCGCACATCAGCAGCCGGATCAGGTGCGGGTTCTGGGTTGAGGTATACAGCGTGTATTTGTCTGACACCTCATCGTAGGACCCGATATAGGCGCGGGGTTCCATCGCATTGGGCACCACCCGCTGGTTCACAAATTCGAGCGTGGTTGTGTGCGCAGCCGTTTCCATAGCGGCATCGACTTCTTCGATGGGGTTGCCAAACGTCCAGTCGAAGGCCACGTTGTCGGGGAACTGATCGTGGACTTTGGGTGCGTCGGGCTTGAGTGCCTCGGCCGGGTTGGCCACGGCGGGCAGCTCGTCCCACTCCACAACCACCGACTCGGCGGCATCCGTGGCAATGGCCTTGCTTTCGGCAATGATAACGGCCACCGGATCGCCCGCGTGTTTGACCGTGTCGCCCGTGCCTACCAGCAGCGGGTGCTTGGGCTCGCGCATGGTTTCACCGTTGCGGAAATTGACCTGCCAGCCGCAGGGTACCCCGTTGACGTCTTTCACGTCATCGCCGGTGAAAATAGCCACTACGCCTTCCATGGCGGCGGCTTCCGAGCTGTCTATACTCACCACGCGGGCGTGTGCGTAAGGGCTCCGGACGAAATGCGCGTGCAACATACCCGGCAGCACAATATCGTCGGTATACCGGCCTTTACCGGTCACGAATCGCTTGTCTTCCAGCCGCTTTACTGACTGGCCAATAAATTTATTGCTCATGGTTCTGAAGGAAGTTTGACGTCTAATGTTTACCGTTTAACGTTGTCCGATCGGCACCAGCCTGGCTTCCCGCTAAGCCATTGTACCGGCGAACATTAAACAGCAAACACGAAACGTTAAACTCGTTTTTTAGTGCGTTTCAACAACCTCGCCGGTTGTTACGTCGTTGGTGAACAGATGTTCGTCGGCGATGACCGGCTCTTCCTGCTGATTGGGCTCCGGTTTGGTCCCGTGCGTAGCCGCCCACTGAATCGACTTCACGATGTTGTGGTAGCCGGTGCAACGGCAGATGTTCCCCTCGAGTGCCTCGCGGATCTCGTGTTCCGAAGGATTGGGGTTGCGCTTGAGTAAATCCGCCGCCGTCATGATCATACCGGGCGTGCAGTAGCCGCATTGCAGCCCGTGGCATTCCTTAAAGCCCTCCTGCAACGGATGCAGTTGCGTGGTGGTGGGGCTATCTTGAATCGCCAGCCCTTCGATCGTGGTGACGGCGCACCCATCGGCCTGCGCCGCCAGCAGGGTACAACTCTTCACGGCCGCCCCGTCGAGGTGCACCGTACAAGCCCCGCACGACGACGTATCGCAACCAACGTGTGTGCCCGTCAGGCGTAGGTGTTCTCGCAGAAAATCGACCAGCAACGTCCGGTCGTCGACGTCCGCTTTACGGACTTTACCGTTCACGGTTACTTCTATCTTCATGAGGAATAAGGGGTTATTTTAATGTATAATGGATGATGGACAATAAATACTGTACGATGTACAATGGCCCTGCTAAGCATCAGACGAAGCCATTGTACATTGTACAGTATTCATTGTCCATTCGCCACAGCGCCTTCCAGGTTCTCGAAGAACTGTTTGGTCAGGGTGGTGGCTACGCCGGAGATAACGCGCTGACCGGTGCGGGCCAACAAGCCGGACAACCGGGCGTTGCCATCGAACGATACCTCGGTCTGGCTATCGCCAACGGGTTTCAGTGCCATGTTTACGGTCGCGTCGGCGTTGCCGATTTTGCTGTTCTGTTTCACCAGCAACGTATAGCCCTCATTTTCGCGAATGTCGGCCAGCGACAGTGAGCCCGAAAATGACCCACTAACAGGCCCCATCTTGATCTCGGCGATGGCTTTATACTCATTTTCAGCGACCTTTTCGAGGCGCGACACGGCGGGCACAATCTGCGCCAGCACGTCGGTATCCATCAACATAGCCCAAACAGTTTGTACAGGCGCGTTGACGACGTGGGAACCAGTAAGTTGCATACGTATGTAAAGATGGAAAGGGCTGTACTTGGCGGTAAAAGGTATAAATATGCAATTATTTAATTATAATTTTTCGATAACATCCAAGATACTCTCACAAACGATAGTGAACGGATTTTTAACCGATTATCGAGCTGTCTAGCCTATGTCTGTGCTTCCCTTTTACCTGGTCGACGTCTTTGCGGCTGCACCCTATCAAGGCAATCAGTTGGCCGTGTTTGATGCCCGTCAGGCCACAGCCCTGACCGTCGCACACATGCAGGCGATGGCCCGCGAAATCAACTTTCAGGAGACTACGTTTGTCATGGGTGGTTCGCTGGATGCCGGGTTCGACGTGCGCATTTTCACGCCCGAATACGAGGTTCCCTTTGCCGGGCATCCTACGCTGGGTACGTCGTGGGTGATCGCCAACCGCCTGTTTCAGACCGGGTCGGTGCCGCTGACGTTGCAACTGGCCGTGGGCCCGATTCAGGTACGTTGGGAAGGCGCTACTCCCTGGCTGACCGCCGCTCAACCCCGCTTCGGCCTGACCTATTCGCCCGCCGATGTGGCTCAACTGCTCAACCTGCCACCGGACTTGGTTGATGACCAATGGCCCATTGAGTGGGTGAGTACGGGGCTTGACTACGTTGTGGTGCCGGTGCGGTCGCTGGACGCGCTGCGCCGAGTGCAGTTGGATGTGGGTACGTTCGAAGCCTGGCTGTTGCAACATCAGCTTCATAAAACTAATAGCCCCAACCAACTCCACACATCACTGTATGTGGTTAGCCAGGAGTCGTATTCACCTGATAATCAGCTGGCGGCTCGGATGTTCTGTTTGGAACAGGGCAGGGTGGGCGAAGACCCGGCAACGGGCAGCGCGGGCTCCTGCCTGCTGGCTTATCTGCTCAAAAACGGCATTTACGGGGATGGCGCCGTTCAGGTACGTGTGGAGCAGGGTTACGAAATCGGACGACCGTCGCTGCTGGAACTCGCGGGTTCGATCACCGAGTCAGGTACGTATGATTTACAAGTTGGCGGGCAGGTGCAGTATGTGGCGGCGGGTGAGTGGGCGCTACCAAACCTTATAGGTTTCTAAAACCTATAAGGTCTAGCATCAGAGCGTTCCCCGCTTCATTTCCCGAACGGCGTGATCCACGGCGCGGGCGGTGAGGGCCATGTAGGTGAGCGACGGGTTCACGCACGAAGCCGATGCCATGCTGGCTCCGTCGGTAACGAACACATTCTTGCAGGCATGCACCTGGTTATGGGCATTCAGTACCGACGTTTTAGGGTCTCGACCCATGCGGGCCGTGCCCATTTCGTGCACCGTCGAGCGGATGGCGCGGGGGGGATCTGATGTGATCTGTTGACAACCGATCTGTTCAAGCATGGTCCGGCCTTCGCGCACGGCATCGGCCATCATGGCATAGTCGTTGGCCGACCAGTTGAAGTCTATTTCGGGCACGGCCAGGCCCCACTTGTCGCGCACTGTGGCGCTAGGCCGAACGCGGTTGTTCGGATCGGGCAGCATCTCGCCAAAGGCCGTCAGCCCGAGGCTCCACTGGTCGGCAGGGTACGGCAGGGCGTCTTTCCAGGCTGCGCCGAAGGCCTGCCCCTCGACGGGTGTGTTCACGTCGATACGTGGGCGGCTACCCCCACCCTGATAATTGTACCCCCGCCGGAAATCGGCATGCTGCTGGGTGACATTCCGAAACCGGGGTACGTAGATGCCGTTGGCACGTCGGCCATAGGTATACTGATCCAGAAAACCATCATAGCGGCCTCCCACGCTGATTTTCGAGTGCGTCACCAGGTTACGGCCCAATTGATCCGAATCGTTACCCAAACCGTTGGGAAAACGCGGCGAGGTCGACTGTTGCAGGATCAGAGTAGACGAAATCGTGCTGGCGTTGACGAAGATCAACCGGGCCTGATAGGCATGCATGGCTCCCGTTTCGGCGTCGAGCACCTCCACGCCCGTTGCCCGTTTTTTTGTGTCGTCATACAACAGCCGCGTCACGATGCTGTAGGGGCGCAGCGTGAGCCGACCGGTGGCGGCAGCAACCGGCAGGGTGGCGGCGTTGCTGCTGAAATAGCCACCAAACGGACAACCGCGATCGCAGGCATTCCGATACTGGCAGGGGCCGCGCCCCAGCTTGGGGGCCGTCAGGTTAGCTACGCGCCCGATGATGAGCCGACGATCGGGGTAGGTTTTGGCGATCTGCATGGCGGCGTGTTTCTCCACGCAATTCATGGCCATCGGCGGCAGAAATTCGGGGCTGTCGGGCAGGTGCGGCAGTCCTTCTTTCGACCCACTGATGCCCACAAACTTTTCAACGTAGGTATACCAGGGTTCGATGTCTTTGTAGCGGATGGGCCAATCGGTGCCGTGACCGTCGCGGAGGTTATCACCAAAGTCAAGGTCGCTCCAGCGGTAGCATTGCCGCCCCCATGTCAGCGACCGCCCCCCAACCTGATGCCCCCGCGCCCACACGAAGTCTTCGTTCTGTGTCTGTACGTAGGGGCTGTCGATTTCACTGACGTAGAATCCTTTGTTGAATTCATCGACTCCGTAGTTACGCGAGGTGAGTCGATACGCCTCGGCTTCCTGCACCGTTTTGCGACCCCGGTGCGGCATTTCCCAGCTGGGTGTCAGCGCGGTTTTGTAATCGTTGATGTGTTCGACGGGTCGCCCACGTTCGAGCAACAACACGCGCAGCCCTTTCTGTGTCAGTTCTTTCGCCGCCCAGCCACCACTAATGCCTGAGCCAATGACAATGGCGTCGTACCGAGCGGGTGCCTGGGTACGTTGGAAAAGCTGTGGCGTGGGCGTAACAGACATAGCGGTGGGGTTTGGGTCAAAAGAGGCGGCCAATCAATGTCTAATGATTAAAACGAAACGGTTCAGCCGGACATTGCCGAAATAGGGGCAATGTCCGGCTGAACCGTTTTTCTACCAGGCCAGCAAGTCTTAGTCGCGCAGGCTGCTCAGGTACGTCTTGTTACCGTTCTTATTGATGTAATATTTGCCTCCTCGCGGACCGGTCATGACTGGTTCGCCATTCGGGCCTTTCATTGAGCGATCAACGGGGGCTTTGTAGTCGGCAGGCGTGGCTTTGGTTTCGGCCTTAGCCATTGTTTTGGCCGCTTTCTTATCCGCCTTGTCGGCCACGAGCTCCTTGTCTTTTTTGCCCGTTTTATCGGCCTCTTTGGCCATTTTCTTATCTTCTTTCTGAGTCTTCTTGTCTTCTTTTTCGGCCTTTTTGTCCGCTTTGGCCGCTTTCTTGTCCGCCTTGGCTTCGGCAGCCGCTACAGGGTCGCCTTCGGCTTTCGCCTTTTTCTTGTCGGCTTTGGCTTCTTTTTTATCCGCCTTAGCCTCCTTCTTATCTTCCTTCTCGGCCTTTTTGTCGGCCTTCTCTTTCTTGACCTTCTCTTTCTTCGGTTTGTCGTCCTGCGCAGGCGCGTTGACAGCAGTGAGTAGCCCCAATAGCAGGGTTAGTACGGGCAGCAATTTTTTCATGGTTTTGTCGGTTTAGTACGCTTGTTTTTACTCAAGTACTCAGACGGCAAGGTGGATGAAAAGTTGCAGGATCGCAATGACTTAAGCAGATTTTAAGACAACTCTTACGTCGCCAGGTACGTCGACTGAAGGCCCATTTTTTTCCAGTCTTCCCAATCGAACCGCTGCCCGACAGTGCCCGATTGACTACCCGCCTTTGCCGCCTTTTTTGTATCTTTACGTAGTAGACCACAGCTTATCCGCCGTATGCTTTTTGACGCCACACCCCTTCCTGCAACCCATTCAGCCACGGCGCCGGACTCCCTCGGAGACCCCGTTGTGTACCTGAAACGCTACTACGGCTACGACCGCTTTCGGCCCATGCAGGAGGCCGTGATCCGGTCGATTCTGAGCGGGCGCGATACAGTGGTGCTGATGCCGACGGGCGGTGGCAAATCGGTCTGTTTTCAGATTCCGGCGCTGATGCTACCGGGGCTTTGCGTGGTTGTATCGCCGCTAATTGCGCTCATGAAAGATCAGGTCGAAGCCATGCACCTCAACGGCATTGCGGCGGCCTTTATCAACAGTTCGCAGGGCGTGAAAGAGATGCGGGCGGTGGAAGAAAATTGCCGCAAAGGACAGATAAAACTCCTTTATGTATCGCCCGAAAAACTGCTTTCAGAGTCGTTCTATACATTTCTCAACAGCCTGAAACTCTCGATGTTCGCCATCGACGAGGCGCACTGTATTTCCTCTTGGGGGCATGATTTCCGGCCGGAATACACGCAGTTGAACACGCTGCGGCGGTGGTTCCCCAACGTACCCATCATCGCGCTTACGGCTACTGCCGACCGACTTACGCGGCAGGACATCGCCGACCGGCTCGCTATGCACGACCCGGCCGTTTTCATCGACTCGTTCAACCGCACCAACCTGAGTTTGCAGGTGCTGCCCGGCACCAACCGCATCGGGCAGATTGCCAAACTGCTGAGCCTCAAACCCGATACGTCGGGCATTATCTATTGCCTCAGCCGCAAATCGTGCGAGTCGGTAGCGGCCAAGCTGATCGAGAAAGGCTACTCGGCGGCGTATTACCACGCCGGGATGGACCCCAACGAACGCGCTCGCGTGCAGGAAGCCTTCCTGCGCGACGACGTGCGGATTATGTGCGCCACCATTGCCTTCGGGATGGGCATCGACAAGAGCAACGTGCGCTGGGTGATGCACTACAACATGCCCAAAAATATCGAGGGCTATTACCAGGAAATTGGCCGCGCTGGCCGCGATGGCCTCCCCTCGCAAACGGTGCTGTTCTACAGCTTCGCCGATGTAGCCACCTATAAGGAGATGCTGACGGAAAACAACCCGGCCAACCTACAGGTGCAGCTCGCCAAGCTGGAACGAATGCAGCAGTATGCCGAAGCCAACACTTGCCGGCGGCAGATTCTCCTCTCCTATTTCTCGGAACAACTCGCCGAACCCTGCGGCAACTGCGACGTGTGCCGTAACCCGCGCGTGACCTTCGACGCCACCGTGATTGCCCAGAAAGCCCTGTCGGCCATTATCAGGCTGGGCGAGCGCGTGCCGATGAACACGCTTATCGACGTGCTGCGGGGATCGCGTAACTACGCTATTGTGTCGCAGGGGTACGACAAGATCAAGACGTATGGCGCCGGGGCCGACCTGAAGTTTGAGGAGTGGCGCAATTACCTGCATCAGCTCATCAACATCGGCGTCATCGAGATTGCCTACGAAAACCACTACGCGTTGCGGAAGGGGCTGCTGGCCGACGACGTGCTGTTTCGGAACAAAACCATCAGCCTCGTCCGGCCCGACGACGTACCCAAGCCGGTGGTCGAGAAAGCGACACGTACCCGCACCGAAGGCACGCGCGACGAGTTGTTCGAGCGGCTGCGGGCGCTGCGCAAACGCATTGCCGATGCCCAGAACGTGCCGCCCTACGTGGTCTTCACCGACTCGACGCTGGAAGACATGGCCCGGCAGCGACCCACCACACCCGAAGCGTTCCGCAATGTGTCGGGGGTAGGTGAGCGTAAACTGGAGATGTTTGGCGAGGCATTCCTGGCCGAGATCGGCGATTTTATGCGCGGGAAAGCAAGTGAAGGCACCAAGCTCAAAGGTGCCACCCAACTCGTAACGCTCGAGCTTTATCAGCGCGGCCTGAGCATCGCCCAGATGGCACAGGAACGGCAGTTAGGTCCATCGAGCATCGCGAATCACCTGATTCAACTGGCGCAGGCGGGTTACTCTATCGACCTGACCAGCCTGATTACCCCCGCTGAACGCCGCGAAATCGAAGCCGCTATCGCCACTGTGGGCATCGAGGAAAACCGCACCAAGCCTGTCTTCGATTACCTCGAAGGCAAGTACGATTACGGCAAGATCAACCTGACTATCGCACTGATGGAGCGGTAGGTGCTGAGCGCTACCATGCCTCACTGACGCAGGAAGTTACCCGACTCGATCAGGCGGGGCTGCCCGTCGGTTTTGAGGTAGATGTACATCTGGCAACGTACCTGACCAAGGTGCGCCTGTCCGTTGCTCATCTGTACCGGCACCTCGCGGCGGGCGTATTCATCGTCGGGGTGGTTTTGAATGCCTTCGTATTCATCGAGGCGAGTTAGGATAGTGTCATCCGTGAGTTCATACACGTCGCCCCAAACCCGGAAGGTGCTGTCGGGTTCGTAGGTGGCGCCAGGATACCAGCCAAGATCAAAAAGGCGGCCAGGTACGTTGCCATGCCCCAGCAGATGCGCGTGCTGCCGGAGCAGATCGGCCATCGGATTGTCGTTACCGCTACGTAGCGTTCCGTAAACAAATAGATTCATGCTAGCGATTTAGGGCTTTCAATCTACACGAAAATCAAATGCCGTTACCACATAGGCTACCTATTTGCGGGGGAATAGACCAAACTGGTTTTAACCGCTGCCCGGCGGAAACCTATCCGGGCCGTGCAACCTTATAGCGGTATGGAAGCCAACAATCGGAACGCCGAACCGCCCCAAACCCGCCACAGCCAACGGCTACCGACGCTACTCTCAGCGTTGCATCTGCTTTATGTAGGCCGGGCGTTGGCAGGCTTTGTCGCCGAGGAGCAGTCGCCCCCGCCGCCGGTTGAGCTAGACGTGGTTGACGCCACGATCGAAGCCTTCACCGACGAAATCCGCGCGACCGAATTGTTGCACGAAGCAGCCGTGCTCGTGGGCGATGTAGCGTAACTTATCTACTTATATCACGACGAAAAGCCCCATGAATCACGTCGGCTATAAACCTGCGTGACTCATGGGGCTTTATTTTTGGTAGCAGCAGTGCCTAACGCACTAACTCCATCAAGTCTTTGTCGTTCACCTCTTTACGAACATCGGCCATATCGAGGAATTGCTTGTAGAGGCCATCAAGTGTCGGCTTGTCGTAGCGGTAGCCCAGCAGTTCGAGGCGATGCTTGAGCGCATGCCGGCCCGAACGCGCCGTCAGGATAATCGACGATTTATCAACGCCCACGTCGGTGGGGTTCATAATCTCGTAGGTCTCCGAGTTTTTCAGGTGACCGTCCTGGTGAATGCCCGACGAGTGCGCGAAGGCATTACGCCCGACGATCGCCTTGTTAGCCTGCACGGGCATCCGCATCATGCCCGACACCAGTTGACTAACCGGGTAGAGCCGTTTGGTATCCACGCCCGTTTCAAAGCCCAGTTCGCGGTGCACTTTCATCGCCATCACCACTTCTTCGAGCGAGGTGTTGCCCGCCCGTTCGCCGATGCCATTGATGGTGCACTCAATCTGCCGCGCGCCGTTCATGATGCCCGCCAGCGAGTTGGCCGTTGCTAGGCCAAGGTCGTTGTGGCAGTGAATCGAGATCGTCGCCTTATCGACGTTAGGTACGTTGTTGTAGATGTATTTGATCTTCGCGCCGTACTGGTCGGGCAGGCAATAGCCCGTCGTGTCGGGAATATTGACCACCGTTGCACCTGCCGCAATCACGGCTTCAGTGAGGCGGCAAAGGAAATCCAGATCGGCCCGGCCCGCATCTTCAGCGTAAAATTCAACATCCTCTACATACGTCCGGGCGTGTTTCACGGCCCGCACGGCCTGCTCCAGAATGGCGTCGCGGGTGCTGTTGAATTTGTTGCGAATATGGATGTCTGACGCCCCGATGCCGGTATGAATACGACCACGCTTGGCCAGCTTCAGGGCTTCACCTGCGGCATCGATATCGCCGATCACAGCCCGCGACAACGCGCAGACCGTTGGGTTGGTGACGGCCTTCGAAATTTCGACCACCGACCGAAAATCGCCGGGGCTCGATACCGGGAAGCCCGCTTCGATGATGTCTACGCCCAGTAGTTCAAGCTCTTTAGCAACCGTTACCTTTTCTTCCGTAGTTAACTGGCAACCAGGCACTTGTTCGCCGTCGCGCAGGGTAGTATCGAAGATATAAATGCGTTCGCTCATGGGGACAATCAGACAGTGGTTTTTGCTGGCGAAATTTCGCTGAGTGCGTAATTGCGCTACAAAAATAAGCGAGTGATTATTTTTTCAAAATTGAGCGTGCGGATTTTTTGGCAAATAAAACGAGCAGCGGGTCTAGGAAGAACTTTGATTCAGCCCAATTAGTGACAAATCAAATCGTTCCTGAACCCGCTGCTCGTTGTCGCGCAGGTCAATTACAGCTTCGCCAGCAGGGCTTCACCCATCGCCGACGTACCCAGCAGTTTATCAGTGGGAG
The DNA here is from genome assembly GCF_041321105.1 of Fibrella musci. Lineage (NCBI taxonomy): Bacteria > Pseudomonadati > Bacteroidota > Cytophagia > Cytophagales > Spirosomataceae > Fibrella > Fibrella musci. Next base: position 534,738 of record NZ_JBGGWD010000003.1, read on the forward strand.
TATCGGCATCGGCAATGTCGCGGGTGCGGTAGCCTTCCTTCAGCACCGCATCGACGGCCGCAATCACGGCTTCAGCTTCGGCTTTCATACCGAATGAAATATCGAGCAGCAGCGCCGCCGACAGCACCGAGGCTAGCGGGTTAGCTACGCCCTTGCCGGTGATGTCGTGGGCCGATCCGTGAATGGGTTCATACACGCCCGTGCTGTCGCCCACCGACGCTGATGCGAGCATGCCCATCGACCCGGCAATTTGTGAGGCTTCGTCGGTCAGGATGTCGCCGAAGAGGTTGCCCGTCACGACCACGTCGAAGCGTTTGGGATCTTTGATGAGCAGCATCGCCGCTGCGTCGATGAACTGATGCTCCACCTCCACGTCGGGGTATTCGGGCGTGAGGGCCTGCACCACTTCGCGCCACAGGCGGCTGCTTTCCAGCACGTTGGCCTTATCGACGCTCATCAGTTTTTTACGCCGGGTACGTGCCGCTTCAAACGCTTTCCGTACAATCCGCTCCACTTCGTATTTGTGGTAGATCATCAGATCCGACGCGGTGCTGCGGTCTTCCGAGCGCGTTTTTTCGCCGAAATACACGTCGCCGGTCAGTTCGCGGAAGAACAGAATATCGGCCCCTTGCAGAATCTCCGGCTTGATGCTCGACGAGCTGAGCAGTTCATCGAACAGCTTGATCGGGCGCAGGTTGGCGTAGAGGCCCAGCTCTTTCCGCATCTGCAACAACCCCTGCTCGGGCCGCACTTTGGCCGAGGGGTCGTTGTCGTATTTAGGGTGACCTACCGCGCCGAACAGCACGGCATCGGCCGCGCGCATTTTTTCGAGCGTTTCGGCGGGCAGGGCGGCCCCGGTGGCTTCGATGGCGACGTGGCCGATCAGGGCTTCGTCGTAGGTGAATTCATGGCCAAACTTCTGAGCAATGGTTTCCAGCACCTGCTTGCCAACGGCGGTTACTTCGGCACCGATCCCATCGCCGGGCACTACGAGTATGTGTTTTTTCATGGTGTATTGATGGGAACGCGGATGACGTGGATTTTGAGGATGATCGCGGATTTGATCGGCTCGATGATACCTCTGGTAACATCAACCATCCGCGACAATCCATCAAATCCACATCATCCGCGTTCCCATCCTTTATTCTAAACTGTTCAACATTTTCTGTGTGGCTTTAATGGCCGACACGGTTTGGTCGGAGTCGAGGCCGCGGGTTTTGAAAGCGCGGCTGTTCACCTTCCAGGTAATAATGGTTTCGCAAAGAGCGTCGGTGCGGCCACCCGTGGGGATACGGACGGCGTAGTCGGTCAGTTCTGGCAGCGTCATGTTTTTGAAGGCGTAGATTTTCTTCAGCGCATTCATAAACGCGTCGTACTGCCCGTCGCCCTGCGCGCTTTCCTCGAATTGGTCGGCGTCGATACGTACCTGAAGCGTCGCCTGTGGCTTTAGCCCTTTGGCTTTCGTCAGGGCGTAGTTCAACACCTCCACGCGCGCCGTCGTACTGGTTTGACCCAACACGTCGGCGATGATGTAGGGCAGATCTTCGCGGGTAATCTGCTCTTTCTGATCGCCCAGTTCGATCACGCGCTGCGTTACCTTCTTCAGGTCGTCGTCGGGCAGTTGAATGCCCAGTTCGCGCAGGTTGTTCTCGATGTTGGCCTTCCCCGATGTTTTCCCCAACGCATAGCTGCGGGTACGTCCAAAACGCTCCGGCGTCAGGTCGTTGAAGTACAGGTTGTTTTTCTTGTCGCCATCGGCGTGGATGCCGGCCGTTTGGGTAAACACGTTGTCGCCAACGATGGGCTTATTGTCGGGCACGCGCAGGCCCGAAAACGTCTCGACCAGCTTGCTGATTTCGTACAGCGACCCTTCCACGACGCCCAGTTCGACCTGATCGGCCATGAAATCGCGCAGGACGGCAATGGTGCTCGCCATCGGGGCGTTACCGGCCCGTTCGCCCAGCCCGTTTACGGTCAGGTGCAGGCCGTGTGCGCCCGCCCGGATCGCCTCCATTACGTTGGCTACGCTCAGGTCGTAGTCGTTATGGGCGTGAAAATCGAAGTGCAGGGCCGGATGGCGGCTCACCAATTCGTGCACAAACGCGTAAGACTCAGCGGGCGTCAGTACGCCCAGCGTATCGGGCAGCAGCACGCGCCGAATGGGTTGCGTTTGCAGAAAATCGAGGTATTGCCGTACGTAGTCGGGCGAGTTGCGCATGCCGTTGCTCCAGTCTTCGAGGTACACGTTGACCGCGATACCTGCCTCCTGAGCACCTGCGATCACCTGCGCGATGTCGGCAAAGTGTTGCGTCGGCGTTTTCTTGAGCTGATGCGTCAGGTGGTTGAGCGACCCTTTGGTGAGCAGGTTCATCACCCGCGCGCCCGAGGCCTGCATCCAGTCGAGCGAGGCCTGCCCGTCAACAAACGTCAGCACCTCGATCCGGTCGAGTAGGCCAGCGCTATCGGCCCAGCGGGTAATTTGCTGCACTGCTTCCAGCTCACCCGCCGACACCCGCGCCGACGCCACCTCCACCCGATCGACCTTCACTTCGGTCAGCAGCAGCTGTGCCATCGCCAGCTTCTCCGAGGCCGAAAAAGACACGCCGCTGGTTTGCTCTCCATCGCGGAGAGTCGTGTCCATGATTTCAATATAACGCATGGTGGGAAGGGTAATGTACAATGCATAATGAACGATGTACAATGAATTCGCTACCGCTCAAAAGGTACCGTATTCAGTTCAAAATCATTGTACATCGTTCATTATACATTGTACATTTTAAAACGGTCTCGTTTCGGCGAACTGCTCGATCTCCTGCTTCATCGACAGCAGGTAGTCGATGTCGTCGTAGCCGTTGATGAGGTTGTCCTTTTTATAACCGTTGATGGTGAAGCTTTCCTGCTCGCCCGTTGCCACCAGCGTGATAGTTTGGGCAGGCAGATTTACCTCCAGTTCAGTGTCGGGATCAGCCTCGATCGCGGCGAAGAGCTTGTCGGCAAACTCGGCGCTCACCGTCACGGGCAGAATGCCGACGTTGAGGCAGTTGTTCTTGAAGATATCGGCAAAAAAGCTCGACACCACGCAACGGAACCCGTAGTCGTAGATGGCCCAGGCGGCGTGTTCGCGGCTCGATCCGCTCCCGAAGTTTTTGCCGCCCACCAGAATCTTGCGGGGTACGTCGTCACCCGTGTAAAGCGGGTTGTTCAGCACGAAATCGGCTTTGGGCGTATTGTCGGCGTTGTAGCGCCAGTCGCGGAAGAGGTTGTCACCGAAGCCTTTGCGTTCGGTCGCTTTCAGGAAGCGAGCGGGTATGATCTGATCCGTATCGACGTTCTCGATGGGCATCGGAACGGCCGCACTACGGAGCACGGTAAATTTATCGTAAGCCATTTTTGTAAAAGTTCGAGGTCGCGTATACCCCCCGCCCTAAAGGGTGCCTGCTGGCGCCCAAATAGGCCTGCGGCGAAGATGATTCGCGCCAGCAGGCACCCTTTAGGGCGGGGGGTATACGCCGAATGAAACTAGTTCAGGAATTCACGCGGGTCTGTCACAACGCCCGTTACGGCGGCGGCGGCGGCGACCAGCGGGCTGGCGAGCAGGGTGCGGGCACCGGGCCCCTGGCGGCCTTCGAAGTTGCGGTTCGAGGTCGACACGGCGTATTTGCCAGCGGGAACCTTATCGTCGTTCATGGCCAGACAAGCCGAGCAACCCGGCTGACGGAGCGCAAAACCGGCTTCGGTCAGGATGTCGAGGATGCCTTCTTCCTTAATCTGCGCCTCTACGATATGCGACCCCGGCACGAGCCAGGCCGTTACGTTATCGGCTTTCTTGCGACCTTTCACGATCGAGGCAAACGCCCGGAAGTCTTCGATGCGGCCGTTGGTGCAGCTGCCGAGGAACACAAAGTCGATGGGTTTGCCAATCATGGATTCGTTTTCGGAAAAGCCCATGTAGTTCAGCGACTTTTGGTAGCTGGCATCGCCATCCTGCTGATCGGCTGCCAGCGGAATGTGCTTGGTCACGCCGGTGCCCATGCCAGGGTTGGTGCCGTAGGTAATCTGCGGCTCAATGTCAGCAGCGTCGAACGTCAGGTCGTTGTCGAACGTAGCGCCCTCGTCGGTGGCCAGCGACTCCCAATAGGGCACGAGCTTGTCCCAGGCCTCGCCTTTCGGTGCCAGATCGCGGCCCTTCAGGTACGTTAGCGTAGTAGCGTCAGGAGCGATCATGCCACCGCGCGCGCCCATTTCGATGCTCATGTTGCAGACCGTCATGCGGCCTTCCATGCTCATGTTGCGGAACACATCGCCGGCATACTCCACGAAGTAGCCCGTGGCACCACTCGCCGAAATCTGCGCGATGATGTACAGGGCGACATCTTTCGGTAACACGCCTTTACCCAGCGTACCATTCACCGAAATCCGCATTTTCTTGGGCTTGGGCTGCATGATGCACTGCGTCGCCAACACCATCTCGACCTCCGACGTACCGATGCCGAACGCAATCGCGCCGAAAGCACCGTGCGTTGAGGTATGCGAGTCGCCGCAGACGATGGTCATGCCGGGCAGGGTAATGCCGTTTTCGGGCCCAACGACGTGGACAATCCCGTTTTTTTGGTGGCCCAGGCCCCAGTGCGAGATGTTGTATTTGTTGGCGTTACGCTCCAGCGCGGCCAGTTGGTTGGCCGAGAGCGGGTCGGCAACGGGCAGGTGCTGGTTCAGGGTGGGCGTGTTGTGGTCGGCGGTGGCGTAGGTACGTTGCGAAAACAATACCGGCGCGCCCCGGCCTTCCAACCCCAGGAAAGCCACCGGGCTGGTGACTTCGTGGATGAAATGGCGATCGATGAACAGCACATCGGGGCCATCCTCGATGTGCCGGACGACGTGCGCGTCCCAAACCTTATCAAACAGGGTTTGTGGGGTACTCATAAGTGATGTAGCAGTTTATGGCTACAAAATTGGCCAATTGCCACACATACCCCATCCCGGCATTCGCCCAAGAAATAGCGATTTTAGTTCATCATATTAAGCAAAACTTAAAACTATATTACGTACGAAGTTTACCACCACTCTTGCATCCAGGCTTCAGAAACCTGGCGGGCTTTTGCCATGTCATCGACAACAATAATCAGTTGATTGGCATGATCGCTGTACTGGGTTAAAATTGAAACACCCGCATCTGCCAGTCGTCGGCAAAACATCCCCAACTGCCCCGGCACATCTTGCCTTAATTTCTGAATGATCACGTCGTTGATGCGAACTACCTCGATGCCAACAGCTTCCAGAACAGCCCTGGCCCTATCGGCTTCTTCAACCAGAAAATGAGCAGTAGCCTGTTGCCCGTCGGTGAAGACCGCACCTCCTTCAAGGCTGATCTGATGCTCACCCAACGTTTCGCCCAACAGGGCCAGTGAGCCAACCTGATTGGGTAAGTAAATTTCTAAGTCTTTCATTAGTGCTGTTCGTTGTGAATGGCCTGACTATCCAGGGGAGCCTGTTCACGTTCAGTCATCCCGTAATCCCGCAGTACACTGGCCACCCGCAGCCGGTAATGCTTGAATACTGATTCACGCCCCTGTTTCTGCGCTATCCGATGTTTCTCCATAGCTCGCCATTGACTGATGGCGGACTCATCCTGCCAGAACGACAGCGATAATACCTTTTTGGGGTTTGTCAAGCTTTGAAATCGCTCAATAGCGATAAAGCCGGGCAGCTTACTGAGTTCAGGCCGCAGTTCGGCGGCAATATCCAGGTACTCATCCCACTTTCCTTCAGCAGGAAACGCTTCAAATAATACGGCTATCATTTTGTGCTGTTTGTTTGCCCAAAGAAAGCAGGTGGTCTACATTTACAGTTCAGCCAGGAATGAACTATGGATGTAGATGACCGCTTTGTATCGATCACCGGCTTAATCTGCGAGCCAACGCGGGCCAGAATGTTATGGAGCTTACTCGATGGCCGGGCATATACGGCCACCGAGTTGTCGGCATCGGCCAACACGTCGGCCACCTCGGCCAGTAACCATCTGGCCAAACTGCTCGAGGCAGACCTCGTCAAGGTTGAGGTGCAGGGGCGCCACCGTTATTATTCGTTCTCAGGGCCAGAGGTTGCCTATGCTATTGAATCGCTGGCGAATCTGGCAGGTGGCCCCTGGCCCGCTAAAAAACAGGCCGTTTCTGCATCCAGCGGTCTTAGGTTCTGCCGAACCTGTTACGATCATCTGGCGGGTCACGTGAGTGTACGTATCGTAGACGCTCTGTTACAAAGACAGTGCATCGATCGAACAGACACCGCCTTTCTGGTGACTGAGAACGGCTGGGAATGGTTTGAAAAACTGGCAATCTATCAAGAAGACTTCAGTCCCAGCCGACGTCCTTTGGCCCGCCCCTGCCTTGACTGGAGTGAGCGTCGTCCGCATTTGGCGGGACAGCTTGGTGCCGTTCTGCTGGATCGAATGATGGCAAGGCAATGGTTTCGAAAGGTGCAGTTTTCGCGCGAGTTGGTTCTAACCCATGCAGGCCAACAGGGGCTTAGCGACGTGTTGAACCTCAATCTTTAAGGTTGTCGCCTGAGCAGCTGTTCCAAACAGCAGATTAGTGCGCCAGCGCCTGCCGAATCTGGTTGAGGTGGTGCTCGTTGTGCCAGGCAACTTTGTCCATTTCGTCTTTCAGCGTTCGCAGGCCGGTTTCGCTGTGCACAAACGGCGTAGTGCCCCGCGTAGCGTAATGCTGCTGCACCAGATAAATGACAGACTGCCGGTTGGCGTCGTACATCGCCTTGCTGATTGGTAGCGGAAAGGTGCTGTAGTTCAGGTACGTATTCCAGCGGTCCTGATCGAACGCCCAGATGACGGGCTTAGGCTCGGCGATGACGCGTTTGATGCGCTCGTGCAATACGCTCTCGGCATCGGCCAGGTGCACCAGCAGTTGCCGCACGGTCCATTTGCCGGGGGCGTAGGTACGTTCCAGATCGGCGGCGGGCAGGTCGAAAAGCGGCAGGGTCTGCGCGTGGGTAGCGGTGAGTTGGTTAAGGAGGGTCATTGGTCGAGCAGGCGACGGTGGTAGTTAATTTGGCCCAAATGGTAGGCCAGATGCGTAGTCAGGTGGACGAGAAAGTAGCTAGTGGATGTTTTTTCGGCGAATACCAGCAGCGGGTACTCCTCGACCAGTTGCTGTTCAGGTACGTTGCTGAGCGTCTGTTCGATCATCGTCGCGGTGTCTTCGACTAACTCGATGAGTTCGGCTCTGGGTACGTCCTTGCGTGAAAACTCGGCGGGGCGGTCGCGCACATAGCCCGATTGGCCCAGTTCGCCGCCGATATACGTATTCAGGTTGCCCACTAAGTGCAGGCACAGATTACCCGCCGAGTTGGCAATCTGCCCGTCGGTTGTCCAGATGGTGGCTTCATGTTGGTAACTTTCCAACTCGATTTTCAGACGGTTCAGGTCGCGCAGGAAGAGGCTTTTGAGGGTTTCGATCAACATAGGGCGATGGTAGTCGGGGAAAGTATGTAGTAACCAGCAGCGTTACAAATCCGGCGCCGATTTGCCGAATAGCAGCAAGTCTACCGGGACACCGTCGGGTCTGATCGTTCCTTCCTGGGTCATACCCAGCCGGGTCAGCACCTGAATCGAGGCGGTGTTGGCGGGCATCACGGTGGCCATGATTTTCGGAAGGCCCAATTGCCGGAACGCGACGTCGAGCGTATGACGGGCGGCTTCAAGGGCATACCCTTTCCCGGCAAATTGTGGCAACAGGGCGTAGCCGATGTCGGGATGCGGCAGGTAGTCTCGTTGCAACAGGCCGCATAAGCCGATGGGTTGGTTCGTGGCTTTGAGCGAAACGCGGGCTAGGCCAAAACCATGTTGGGCATAGCTTTTCAGCGGGCCGTTATCCAAGTACGTGATTGCTCCGGCCTCGGTGCGGGCGTTGCGGTCGCCAATAAAGGTGAGCCAGCCTTCCGAATTGAGCAATTCAATCAAAAACGGGCTGTCGGCATACGTCAGCGAACGCAACGTCAGGCGCTCGGTGTCAACTTCCAGTCGGTTCATTTCTCTATACCGATAAGGCCCTTCGAGACCTGATCGGTTTTTATGGCTTCACCCGTACGTATTCTTCGATGTTGAGCCGGTCGATGCCCGCACTTTCCACTTTTTCGACACCCTGCTGGATCAGCGTATCGCCTTTCAAGGTGACCGTAAAGTTGAAGTCATGGCCTTCCCATTGCCGATCGTTACAGTATTCTAGATGCTCGGTGTACTGGTCTTTATTCAGTTCGTAGCGGCCGCCACCAGCCGCAAAAACAGCCGCCGAGTCTTTTCCTTTGCTCAGATCATGCTGTATGAAGGCGAAATGGGTGTCGTTGATAATCTTGATGAATGACAGCTTATTCGTATAGTCTGTCTCGGTGGTATCACCTTTTTCGATGAGCGTTCCACGCAGCAGTTGCCACGTACCCACCAGCGCCGGCTGCGCGGAAGTTGACTGACTAGGCTGTTCATTATGGCAGGCCAGCACGGTGATGGCGACAGCCAGGCTAAGGAAAGGTGTTTTCATAGCACAAACCTATACGATTTTGTGGACCATACAGGTGCTGAGCAACTAATTAGAACCGGACGTGAATTGCCTTACCAGATTATACTTAACGATGACAGGCAAAGCCCTATAACCATGAAGCGTATATCCCGCCGCACAGCCGTTAGCACAGTCCTCTCTGGCCTTACAGCTGCTACGTTGTTACCCATTTCCGGCTTTGCCAAACCGACGCCCAAGCTGGCGTTCTCGACCCTCGGTTGCCCCAAGTGGGATCTGGATACCATTTTGAAAACGGCCGTATCGTCGGGGTATCAGGGTGTCGAGTTCCGGGGGCTGCTGGGTGAGCTGGATTTGCCCAAACGGCCCGAGTTCAGCACACAACTGGCCGACACCCGCCGCCGGTTTGCCGATGCGGGGGTGCGCATCTGCAACCTGGGTTCTTCGACCCAACTGCACCACGCCGACCCGACCAAACGTACCCAGCAACTCGACCACGCCCGCCGGTTTATCGATCTGGCGCATGAACTCGGCTGCCCCTTCGTGCGGGTTTTCCCCGATCAGCTTCCGCCCGATCAGCCCCGCGACCAAACGCTTCGGCTCATCAGCGACGGCCTGCTTGATCTGGGTACGTATGCCAAAGCGGCGTCGGTAACGGTGCTGCTCGAATCGCACGGCGAACTCACGCATACCGATCTGCTGGTGCCCATCATGAAGGCAGCCAACCACCCGAACGTGGGGCTGATCTGGGATATTTTCAATATGTGGGTCGATGCGCACGAGTCACCCAAAGCGGCGTACCAGGCCCTAAAGCCGTACATCCGGCATGTGCACGTGAAAGATGCGCGGATCACGGGCGACAAACACGACTATGTATTGCTGGGACAGGGGCAGGCGCCGTTGCAGGAAGCCCTCAGCGCGCTGCAAAAGGGCGGCTATCAGGGCTATTACAGCTTTGAGTGGGAGAAACTTTGGCACCCCGAGATCGCCGATCCCGAGCAGGCTATCCCGCATTACACCGGCGCAGTCAAACGCTATTTTAGGTAAGGCTGTTTTATGCCGATAGCTGCGCTGCTCGGGCCGTTTTTATGCCCGTTTGGGCGTGGCGCCGTATTGCTGTTTATAAGCTTTGATAAAGTGCGACACGCTTTCATAGCCAATTTCCATGCTTACTTCCGACACGTTTTTGCCCGTGTTGCGCAGCAGGAAATGGGCGTGTTCGAGGCGTTTTCGGCGAATCCAGTGGCCGGGTGAGGTGTGAAAATGGCTTTCAAAATCGCGCTTGAATGCCGACAGGCTACGTCCCGACAACCGCGCCAACTCGTTCATCGACAACGGCTTGAGCAGGTACGTGCTCATCAGGTAATCGAGGTCGGTTTTCTGGCCCTGGTAAATCGACCAGAGCAAGGTGCGCAGTTGCCCCGGTGCGTTGCTCCGGCTGTCGATCTCGAGCAGGTGCAACAACAGTTCCTGGTATTTCAGGCGTAGCAGTTCATTCAGAAACGGGGTACGTTCCCCAAAATACGGCAGCAGCGACTGAATGAACGTCTGGAACGTACCTGACGAGTCGAGCGACAAAATGAGCGATTCGGGAATGGGTTCATGGGTGTCGGCAAACAGATCGAGGTGCTGCCCCACAAACTCCTTCAGCAGTTTCTCATTCACGAAAAACACTAGGCTGCGGTAGTTGGCATCGATCGACTCGTTCATGGAGTAACACCCCCGCTGAAAAAACAGGATCTGGCCTTTGTGCACGTGCAGATCCTGCGTGGGCGACGTAAACTTCTTCTCCCCTTCCAGCACCACCACCACCGCATGTTCTTCAAAAAACACTTCGTTTCGTTCGGGGTAAACGTCGCTTCGGTAGGCGACAAACGTCATCTCCGAGCCGTCGGACCGCGATTCATCCGTCGATGAGCGTCGGATACGCAGCATCGCAAACTGATCGGGTTGGATAGAAGAGGGAATGCGCAGCATACGTCGTTTTCTGGGCTTCGCTCAAAGATAAGCCATTGCACCAACACGCCCGAAAGACCATCTTTGCGCCATATGTTCTTCTCTCCCATGCGCATTTCCGTCAAAAATACCCTACTGGCGGTGCTGGCTACGGCCACAGCCACGTTGGCCCAACCCCGCCCGGCGCCCCGCCAGCTCAACTGGCAACAGCTCGAAACCACGGCCTTTCTGCATTTCACCGTTAATACGTTTACCGATAAAGAGTGGGGCGACGGTACCGAGAGCCCGGCGGTGTTTAACCCGACGAAGCTTGACGCCCGGCAATGGATTCGGTCGCTGAAAGAGGCTGGTTTCAAAATGGCGATCCTGACGGCCAAACACCACGACGGTTTTTGTCTCTGGCCCACCCGCACCACGGAGCATTCGGTCAAAAACAGCCCCTGGAAAAACGGAAAGGGCGATGTCGTGCGCGAAGTAGCCGACGCCTGCCACGAATACGGCCTGAAATTCGGCGTCTATCTCTCACCCTGGGACCGGCACGAATCGCTCTATGGGACACCGGCTTACAACAACTTTTATAAGAGTCAACTGCGCGAACTACTCACCAACTATGGCCCGCTGGCCGAGGTGTGGTTCGACGGGGCCAAGGGCGAAAATGCCAAAGACATGGTCTACGATTTTGCCGGTTACTGGGCTCTGGTGCGGCAGTTGCAACCCAACGCCGTCATGTTTTCAGATGCCGGTCCCGACGTGCGCTGGGTAGGTAACGAAGCGGGCAACGCGGGCGAAACCTGCTGGTCGACGATCAACACCGACGGCCTTGCCCCCGGTAAAGCCGACGAGGGCTATCTGAACCGGGGCGACGCCAACGGCAAAAGCTGGGTACCCGCCGAAACCGACGTGAGCATCCGGCCGGGCTGGTTTTATCATCCGGCCGAAGACAGTAAGGTGCGCACGCCATCGAATCTGGTCAACCTGTATTACCAGTCGGTGGGGCGCAACAGCCTGCTGCTGCTCAACGTGCCGCCCAACCGCAATGGGCTGCTCTCGGATGCCGACGTAGCCAGCCTCAAGGCCTTTCGCCGCATTCTGAACGACACCTTCAAGACGAATCTGGTAGCGGGTGCGCCTCGGTTGACCGACAAAAAGCTGGGTACGTTCCTGGCGGTTAAGCCCAATCAGCCACTCGTGGTTAAGCTCAATGGCGAACCCGAGTTTGACCGAATCTCGATTCAGGAAAACATCGCCAACGGGCAGCAGATCATCGACGGCAAAGTAGAATACTGGACCGGCACCGACTGGACAGCGATCAGCTCATTCACCACGGTGGGTCACAAGCGGTTGCTTCGTTTCCCGGCCGTTAAAGCGAGCCAGGTACGTATCACGATCACCAACGCCAAAGGTCCGGTCGAACTGGCTGAGGTGGGCGTGTTTAAAGCTTCGGCCGAGGAAAAATAATCGGTACTCGTTTCACACAAAAAGGGCTGGGTACGTATCTGGCCCTTTTTGTGTAAAGACGGGGTTCAATAACCGCCACCTTTGCTCATACGCCACGCCAGATACACATGCAACCCATATATAAGCACGACGGTCGTCCCGACGAGAATAGCTGTCCAGGCGTGCAGTCTCTGCTGCTGATCGGTGGTTTTCAACAGAGGTAGCCCTCTCGCTACAGCCACCAGACACACCCCAAAGCCAACGGTGACGGTACCAATGAGAACCCAAAAGAAAGCGGGCCAACCAGCCCAGCGATGCAGGTATCTATACGATGCCATAACAAGGGTGTAGGCGCTCACAGCCAACGCAAGGCCCAGCCAGGCGAGTTTGTCGACTCTGTATCTGGTCATTTCAATAACGTGAGTATGTATCGCTGTTAGTCGGTGTGCAACCTAACTTGACACACTGCGTTTAATCGGACGACTGCCCGTTTAGTAAATGGACGATGATGCTATCGATCCATTCTTTGTTGGTGGGTACGTCAATCGAAACGGCTTCCCAAAAGAGTGCCTGGTCGATGCCCCAGTATTGATGAATAAGGCGATCTCGCAAACCAGCAAATCCACGCCAATCAAATTCAGGATGTTCTAATCGAAAGTCGTCCGGGACTTTTTTACAAGCTTCCCCGACAATCAGCAGACTATGCGTGACAGCCCGGCTTTTCACCGGATCGCTCATCAGGGTCTCCTGATCGAGTCCCGCACTTACATCGATGATGAAAATTAATTCCTGTTGAATATGCTTTAGAAAATCAATCAGCAAGGGGGATGAATTCCACTTCATTGACAACGTGTTTGCGAACAAAATCAGCCATGCCTTCCCAAGTCAGCACGTCTGTTTTCCGGCCCATCAATTCTTCCAGGTAGTCAGCTATATCCAAAAAGCTGTGAAGCTTCTTCCGGCCAGGTAGAAATTCGACAACAAGATCCACATCGCTGTCGGCAGTCTGTTCATCCCGAACAAACGAACCGAATAAGCCTACTTTGATCGCCCCAAACTGTTTTAGCTCGGCCTGATGCGACCGGATACGATCAAACGCTTGCTGTTTATTCTGAACCGCCGTTACCATAGCGCAAACTAATCACTTAAATCAGAAACTGGAAGAGGTCGGGTTTGTCGTTGACGAGTTCGAAAACAATGCCCTGCGCCTTCATCCGGTCGATGAGCGGTTCGAAATCGTCGCGGTGTTTCAGTTCGATCCCCACCAGCGCCGGGCCCGTTTCGCGGTTGGTTTTCTTGACATACTCGAAACGCGTAATGTCATCGTTAGGGCCGAGCACATTCAGAAAATCGCGGAAAGCACCCGACCGTTGCGGAAATCGGATAATGAAGTAGTGTTTGAGCCCTTCGTAGAGCAACGACCGCTCCTTGATTTCTTCGGTGCGGGTGATGTCGTTGTTGCCGCCGCCTACCAGGCACACCACATTCTTGCCTTTGATTTCGTCTTTCAGAAAATCGAGGGCAGCGATGGTCAGCGCCCCGGCAGGTTCGGCCACGATAGCCTCTTCGTTGTAGAGTTGCAGGATGGTCGTGCACACCTTGCCTTCAGGCACCAGCACCACCCGGTCGAGGTTTTGGCGGCAAATCGCAAACGTGGTATCGCCCACCCGCTTCACGGCTGCGCCATCGACAAACTTATCGATATGGTCGAGCGGCACCACGTGGCCGGCTTCGATTGACACCTTCATGGAAGGCGACCCCAATGGTTCGACGCCGATCAGTTTCGTTTTGGGGCTGAGTTGTTTGAAGACCGTCGACACGCCGGAAGCCAGCCCGCCGCCCCCAATAGCCATGAGCAGGTAATCGATTTTGAAGTTGGCGTCTTTGAAGATTTCCAGCCCAACGGTGCCTTGTCCCTCCATTACCAGCACGTCGTCGAAGGGGTGCACAAAGGTGCTGTCGTGTGTTTGTACGTACTGGTCAGCAGCAAAATAAGCATCGTCGTAGGTGTCGCCCGTCAGCACCACGTCGACATACTCTTTGCCAAACAGCTTTACCTGTTTCACCTTCTGGTTGGGCGTGGTGGTAGGCATGAAAATGGTGCCTTTCACCCCCATTTTGCGGCAGGCATAGGCCACACCCTGCGCGTGGTTGCCTGCGCTGGCGCAAACCACCCCTTTCGCCAGTGCTTCGGCAGGCAGCGCGGCCATCTTGTTGTAAGCGCCCCGAATCTTATACGACCGCACGACCTGCAAATCTTCGCGTTTCAGGAAAATGGTGGCCCCGTAGCGGTCCGACAGGTTGAGGTTTTCCTGCAAGGGCGTGTGAGCGGCAACACCCCGGAGCCGATTGGCGGCCAGGTAGATGTTGTCAAGATCGGGGGTGACGAAGTGCTGGTCGGTATTTACCACGGCTGCTGATGAGGGTTAAAAATAAAACTACGAGAAGCGGATGGGTATTGCCCCGGCCAGCTAATGGCCGCCAGGAGCGGCCGGTCAAAAAGGCCATCCATTTTATAATGGCAGAACGCCTAGTTTTTCTGCATCGGAGATATCGTCAGTTCAACATATACGAGACAGACGACCACTACATCCTCAACAAAAAAATAGACCAGCCCAGGAATGGTCATGCGCTGAAAATGATAAATCACGGCGAGCAACATTAGCAGGCAATAGACCAGATTAGCCACCGCTATGAATCTGAGAAATAACCTTGTGTTGCGGGGCCTCACCAGATAGCAAGTCATTGAGTAAACCGCGTACACAAACGCAACCCGGCCCAAAATAGCCAGCAAGTTGGGCGGCAGACCCAAGGCCGTCGGATACCAACGAGCCACGCAGAACAGCGTCCCTCCCGTGATAAGCGCCCCTACGCCATCCAGCAAAAACAGGTGCGCTGGATGAAACAACAAGTAGTGACGTATTGACTTGATGGACACCTTCATACGACGCCTTAGAAGCCAAGTAGCCACCGACCTGACAGACGATCGGTGGCTACTTGCTCAGGTACGTTAATCCGTTTCCTAATTCCGCTCGGGACGCAGGCTGCGCACGGCGTTGCCCGCCTGCCACATTTCCGAGTCACGGAGTTCAGCCAGTTCAACTTCCAGTTTCTCGCGGTAATCAGGCTGCGAGTTGCGCGTGATGCTGATCTGCGCTTCGTTCTGCGTTTTCACTGAGTTGTACAGTTGCTCGAAAACGGGCTTCGTGGCGTCGCGGAACGGTTTCCACCAGTCGAGGGCGCCGCGTTGCGCGGTCGTCGAGCAGTTGGCATACATCCAGTCCATGCCGTTTTCGGCAACCAGCGGCATCAGCGATTGGGTGAGTTCTTCCACCGTCTCGTTGAAGGCTTCCGACGGGCTGTGGCCGTTGGCCCGCAGCACCTCGTATTGCGCGGCAAAAATGCCCTGAATCGCGCCCATCAACGTACCCCGCTCACCGGTCAGATCGGAGGTTACTTCTTTATAGAAATCGGTCTCGAACAGGTAGCCAGAACCAACACCGATCCCCATCGCGATGGCTTTCGTGCGGGCGTTACCGCTGGCATCCTGGTAAATGGCGAAGCTCGAGTTCAGGCCTTTCCCTTCCACGAACAACCGACGCAGCGACGTACCTGAGCCTTTCGGTGCTACAAGGAACACATCCACATCGGCGGGCGGAACGATGCCCGTTTTCTCTTTATATGTTACGCCGAAACCATGCGAGAAATACAGCGACTTACCCGCCGTGAGGTATTTCTTTACGGTCGGCCACAGTTCGATCTGCGCGGCATCCGACAGCAGGAAGCAGATGATCGTGCCTTTTTCGAGGGCTTCTTCAATCTCAAACAGCGTTTCGCCCGGTACCCAACCGTCTGCAACGGCTTTGTCGTAGGTTTTGCCGGGGCGCTGCCCTACAATCACATTGAACCCATTGTCGCGCATGTTGAGCGACTGACCGGGGCCCTGCACACCGTAGCCGATGACAGCGATGGTTTCGTTTTTGAGGGTGTCTAAGGCTTTTTCCAGCGGAAACTCTTCGCGGGTTACTACGTTCTCGACGGTTCCGCCGAAGTTAATCTGTGCCATTAGGGTACTGTATTTAGGTGTAAAAAAATGAGTGGTTACTGTGCTGTTTGCGTAAGCGAGCGCAGTGGCGCTCAGAGGTAATAGGCCCATTCGGCCTCGGGCAGGTACTCAACCAGACCTTTCTCCGTCTTGCCGACGGCCACGCGCCCCGACCGCACGAACTCCAGTATTTCGTATTGCCGCAGGTACGTGAAGAAGGCAAAAATCTCCTGTTCGTTACCCGTTTTCTCGATCACGACGTAGTCGAGGCCCCAGTAAACAACCCAGGCTTTAAACTGCTTATTGATCGTTTCGACGTCGAGCGGTGGGGCACCCAGTGGCGTCGACAGTTTGAACAGGGCGATTTCGTTAAACACGATTTCGTCGTTCAGGTAGCCAAATACGGCCAGTACTTCCACGATCTTGCGAATCTGCCGAACCAGTTTCTCGACTTCCTCACGCGATTCGTGTTTGATCACAATTGTGAAACGCGACACGCCCGTACGCTCCGTTTCCGACACGGTGAGGCTTTCAATGTTGATGCGTCGCCGCGTGAAAATAATCGTGATGCGGTTGAGCAACCCGATGGTGTTCGACGTGAACACGCAAATGGTGTAGGTGGTCATGATCTGTTCACTGTTTACTGTTGGCTGTCTTCTGTTTGATAAGGAGAGGATTGATAAATCACTTCAGGCTCCTTAGCGTATTTACGTCCCTTCATTGTCGATTCCTTCAGGTACATAAGTAAGCCGTCAGTAATTTTTGCGGTTTCATCTGCTTGCTCATATAGCTTGCCGAAGTCTTCTTCATTCAGATAACCATAGTCTTTTGCACGATATAGCTGGGACTTCACCTCCGTGACCGAGCCTTTAGCAATGGAAAGAAATTGCACAAACTCTCCGCGCCCTCCACGACCAAATCCTTCTGCTATATTATCCATCACGGAGCCGCTCGCTCGCCGTATCTGCCTCACCAGATCATAATCGCCAGCAAATGGCTTCTGCTGTGTCACCTCAAATAAAGCCTGAACTAATTGCCGGGCCTTCTTCCAGGCGTTAAGATCCTCAAAGCGATGAATAGTAGCCATATATTCTGCTGACTGTCTTCTGTTGCTCTCTTAAGGTACGTCCCCCCGACAGGCCAGTAACTGAGGACAGTCAACGGTAGACATTTTAACTTAATCGGATTTGGGCCACGGCGGCACCGGCCGGCACCATCGGGAATACGTTCTCTTCTTTTTCGACCATCACTTCGAGCAGGTAGGGGCCGTCGTAGTTCAGCAGTGTATCGAGCGATTCGGTCAAGGCTTCGCGCGCGGCGCAGGTGTGGCCCGCCATACCAAATCCTTTGGCAATCGTCACGAAATCAGGATTTTGCAGCTCAACGAACGAGTAGCGTCGCTCATGGAAGAGTTGCTGCCACTGCCGGACCATCCCCAGAAAGTTGTTGTTCAGGATGATGATCTTGACGGGCACTTTGTTTTGCACGATGGTCCCCAGTTCCTGCAAGGTCATCTGGAAGCAGCCGTCGCCGATGATGGCGACCACCTGCCGGTCGGGGGCGCCGGTAGCCGCACCAAACGCGGCGGGCAACGCAAAACCCATGGTGCCCATCCCGCCCGACGTAACGAGGCTGTTTTTACGCCGGAACTGGTAATAGCGCGAGGCCATCATCTGATGCTGCCCTACGTCGGTGACGAGCACGGCCTCTCCGTTGGTCTTGCGCGACAACAGATCGATCACCTCGGCCATCCGGATCTTTTCGCTATCGCCGTTCAGTTCAGGCGCCGTGATTTTTTCGTGTTCGATGGCGGCGTATTTCCTGAACTCGTTGCGCCACACGGTGTGGTCGTTGGCGTTAACCAGCGGCAGCAGGGCCGTCAGCGCCTCTTTGGCATCGCCAACCACCGGCGCGTGGGCTTTCACAATCTTGTCGATTTCGGCGGGGTCGATTTCAATATGAATCACCTTCGCCTGCTTAATGTACTTGCTGGCATCGCCCGTAACGCGGTCGTCGAAACGCATACCAATGGCGATGATCACATCGGCCTGATCGGTCAGCACGTTGGGGCCGTAGTTGCCGTGCATACCCAGCCAGCCAACATGGTTGGGGTGATCGGTTGGAATGGTCGATTGCCCGAGCAGCGTCGTGGCGACGGGAATACCCGTTTTTTCGGTGAAAGCCAGTAATTCGGCTTCAGCCTTGGCAATCTGCACGCCATGCCCCGCCAGAATATAGGGCCGCTTGGCCGCATTGATAAGCTTCGCGGCCGCTTCGATCTGCTCCGCCTTGGGCACCAACCGTGGCCGATAGCTGATGATCGACTGGCATTTTTCGTAGACAAACGGCCGGGTCATCATCTCCAGCTGCGCCGATTTGGTGATGTCGATCAGCACGGGACCGGGCCGCCCCGACTGCGCAATGTAGAAGGCTTTGGCCAGCACCTCCGGCACCTCATCGGCGCTGGTAATCTGGTAATTCCATTTGGTAATGGGCATGGTTACGCCCATCACGTCGGCTTCCTGAAAGGCGTCTGTACCAAGGAGTTTTTTGCCCACTTGCCCCACCACACAGACCAACGGAGTGGAGTCGATGAGAGCATCGGCAATGGCCGTAACGAGGTTGGTAGCGCCCGGCCCCGACGTAACGAGGCACACCCCGGCCCGGCCCTGCATGCGGGCGTAGCCCTGAGCGGCATGGCCCGCCCCCTGCTCGTGCCGCACCAGAATGTGGTTGATCCGATCCTGAAAATCGTAGAGCGCATCGTATACGGGCATGATGGCGCCGCCGGGATAGCCAAAAATGGTATCGACCCCTTCGGCCACAAGGGCATTCATCAGCGCCTGTGAGCCGTTCAGTAGCGACGCAACGGGTTGCACCTCGGCCACTGGCATCGAAGAAGGTTCTAATTCGGGTAAGACGCTGATCGCTTGCATGGCGTAGGGGCGTTTACAGTTGGTTCGTGTTGTTTACTCAGACCGTTTTTTCTTAACGGCAATCAAAATACCCGTCGACCAGGCCAGCCGGATAAGGTGCAGGTCGGGGCGGCTTTCCAGGTCGGCCACCAGTCGGTCCACATTGTCGCCGTGTCCATCGGGCCAGTTTGGCTGCGGAAGCATGTCGTCGATCACGTACATACCGCCCGTTGCCAACGTACCCAGCGCGGTGTCGAGATGACTGTATTTACCCGGCCACGCATCCGCAAAAATCAGGTCGAATGGGTCGGCATCGTAGTGGTTCAGGTACGTTCCGGCATCGTCGCAGTGCAGTTCGAGGCGGGCGTCATGCCCCAGCACACGCGCTGCTACGGCCTGATAATCGGCTTCGGTATCAATCGATACCAGCGACGACTCGGCGTCCATGCCGGCCAGCAGCCAGGCCGTAGCCAGCCCCGTGCCCGTCCCGATTTCCAGCACCCGGGCACCCGGTTTTGCAGCGACCAGCGTTTGGAGCAAAGCCCCGGTTTGCAGGTCGGAAGGCATCGAGAAACCCATCGCCTCACTAGCTCGCTGAATCTCGGTAAAGCCGCTGGGTACGTTATGGACGTTGTCGTTGAACATAGTGGCTATACCTCGTCGGTTACGCAGCCTTCGCTGGCGCTTTTTACGTTGCGGATGTATTTACCCAGCACGCCTTTGGTAAACGGCGGAGCGGGCTGCACCCACTGCGCCCGGCGTTGGGCTAATTCGTCGTCAGATACGTGCAGGGTCAGTTCGCGCCCAACGGCATCAAGCGTGATCCGGTCGCCATCCTTCACCAGAGCGATGGGGCCACCCTCGAAAGCTTCGGGGGTCACGTGGCCAACCACAAAGCCGTGGGTGCCACCCGAAAAACGGCCATCCGTGATGAGCGCCACTTTGTCGCCCAGGCCCGCACCCATAATGGCCGAGGTAGGTTTAAGCATTTCGCTCATGCCCGGCCCACCTTTGGGACCACTATTGCGAATCACGAGCACCTGACCGGGCAGAATTTCGCCTTTTGACAGAGCGTCGATCACTTCGCTTTCGTGTTCACACACTTTAGCGACGCCTTCAAAACGCTCGCCTTCTTTACCCGTAATCTTAGCGACCGAGCCCGTGGGGGCCAGATTGCCATAGAGCACCTGTAGGTGACCGGTTTTCTTGATTGGCTGCGAGAGGGGAAACACGATCTTCTGCGTTTCGAAATCGAGGTCGGGGGCATCGGCGAGGTTCTCGGCAACGGTTTTGCCCGTTACGGTGAGGCAGTCGCCGTGAATCATCCCATTTTGATAGAGGTATTTCATCACCGCCGGCACGCCACCAATGGCCAGCATGTCTTCCATATAATACTTGCCACTGGGTTTCAGGTCGGCCAGCAGGGGCGTGCGGTCGCTGATGGCCTGAATCTCGTCGAGCGTCAGGTTGATCCCGGCGGCGCGGGCAATGGCGAGATAGTGCAACACGGCGTTGGTTGACCCCCCCAGCGCCACGGTTACCGTCAATGCATTTTCCAGCGACTGGCGGCTGATGATGTCGGCGGGCGTGATGTTTCGTTCCAGCAATACCCGCATGGCCGCCCCAATCTTCTTACATTCTTCCTGCTTACCCTCGTGAGTGGCCGGGTAGCTGCTGCTGAACGGCAGGCTCAGGCCCATGGCTTCGATGCTGCTCGCCATGGTATTGGCGGTATACATGCCGCCGCAGGCACCAGCGCCGGGAATGGCATTCTGAATGACGCCTTCGTAATCTTCGTCGGAAATGGTACCGGCATATTTTCTACCTAGCGCCTCAAACGCCGACACGATGTCGAGTTTCTGTCCTTTATAATGCCCCGACCGGATCGTCCCACCGTACACCATGATGCCGGGCCGGTTTATGCGCGCCATCGCCATGATAGCGCCGGGCATATTTTTATCACAACCCACCACTGTCACGACGCCATCGTACCACTGCGCCATCACCACCGATTCAATGCTGTCGGCGATCAGGTCACGGCTTGGGAGCGAATAGCGCATGCCATCGTTGCCGTTGGTCATCCCGTCGGATACGCCGATCGTATTGAAAATGAGCCCGACCAGTCCGTTAGCCTGGATACCCTGCTTTACGTAGACCGATAGCCCGTTGAGGTGCATGTTGCAGGTATTCCCTTCGTAGCCTGTGCTGGCAATACCGATCTGCGGTTTCTGCATATCGTCGGTTGTCAGCCCAACGCCATAGAGCATGGCTTTGGCGGCAGGGTTATCCATTTTTTGCGTCAGCGTCTGGCTAAACCGGTTCAGTGCGGTAGGGGTCGTCTCTGTTGTCATTTTTACTAGTAGCGAAATTTCGCTGAATGCGTAATCGCGCTGTAAAGAAAGGAAGAGATTTTGTTTTTCAGAAGTCCGAGTCCGTTTTTGTAAAAAAAGACCTTTGAATCAACTGATTTAGGCGGCACACACGGCTGTTACCGATCTTACCCATCCGTTATAATTATGTCAACGCCACCCAATCACCCCCATGCGCCTTTGCGTCTGTCTTATATATAGCCTGTGTTTCATGCTGACCTATCAGGCCGTTGGGCAATCGCTCAGCGGTACGTGGCAGGGCCCAATGGCACCGCCCGCCAACCCAGTTCAGGCTGTTCAGTGTACGGTTGTATGGCAGGTGACGGGCTCAACTCTCACGGGTAGCCTGACCGCACAGGCGAATGGCACCACGGATAACTATACACTTCAGGGACGGGTGCAGGGTAGTCAGGCGGCCGGTACGGCAACGTACCCAGCCGATGGTAGCGTGTTTCAGTTTGAGGCGGCCATTCAGAACGGGCAGTTGCTGTTAGCCATCGGTCAGACCGGTAAGGTGCTCATGAGCGGGCAACTGGTCAGAAGCACCGCCAAGTCGGGGCAAGCGGTGGCCACAGCGCCTCGCCCGGCTACCGCTGCCAAGCCCGATGGTCTTTATCGCGACCCAGCCCTTGTGGGTACGTGGCAAACGACATCGAACTACGGGGGTGGCCTAACCGATGGGGGTTTCTACGGAAGCACGTCATCAGCCATGATACTCAACGCCGACGGGTCGTTTGGCGACGGTGGGTCGTCGGGGTATGCCAGCGGGTCGGGCGTATCGGTGCAGTCGTCGGGTGGTTCCAATCCCAACAGCGCCATAGCAAAGCTCAATGCCATGGGGGCGCGCTGGTACACCAAAGGCAATGTTATCTACGTGCGGGTACGTGTTAATGGGCAGCAGCAGGACGTACCCACATCGAAGTATTACGTCGAAAATGGCCGCATGCTCCTGACCGACCAGAAAACCGGCCAGAAAACGCTGTACACCCGGCGATGAGGCTGCATCAGACAGGCCGGACGCGTGGGACTGCTCCTGATAACGTACCTGACGAATGGATGCGTAACTAACTGGCCGACTGAGCCGCCAGCGCACGGATATCCTGTACTTCCAGCACCTGCCGCCGGGTGCTGTCGCCCACGGCGTTGAGCATAGCCTGACCCAGTTCGGCCAGGGTAATCACATAATTGGTAGCCACCTTGCGCAATACCGGATACAGCCAACTAATGTATTTGTAGGCGCCCAAGGTATTCTTCAGGCTGGGCGTAGGGTGGATATAACCCGGTCGGAAATTAAATACCCGCTTGAAGGGCAGGGCCATCAGGTCGTTTTCGGTTTTGCCTTTTACGCGTGCCCACATGCTCCGCCCTTTTTCGGAACTGTCGGTACCCGCCCCCGACACATAACAGAACGTCATATCGGGATTCAACTGACTCAGCAGCGTTGCCGTATTGAGCGTCAGTGTGTAGGTAGCTTTGTAATAATCGGCTTCGCTCATGCCCACCGACGATACGCCCAGGCAAAAAAAGCAGGCATTATAACCGGTTAAGGTTTCGGCATGGGCATCGAGCTGATCGAAAGCAGGTACCACCAATTCATCGAGCTTAGGGTGCGTTACGCCGCAGCTACGCCGCCCTACCACCAGTACCCGCTCGACCGAAGGCCGTTGCAAACACTCGTGGAGCACGCCTTCCCCTACCATACCGGTAGCGCCAGTTACAATTGTACGAATTCCCATACCGGTAAAAATACAATTAATTGCTTCGGCGCAACAGCCTACATCGTCTGTTGGTCCATATACGCCCTTTCATACCGCCGATAAAGCGTATCATTTTTCTAATTCCCCGAATCCAACCATCTTTGCGGGCATAGAAAGCATACCGCAATTATGGAGTTAAAACGAGTCGTTGTGACGGGCTTAGGTGCCCTTACGCCCATCGGAAACACCGTTGCCGATTTCTGGCAGGGTCTCAGCACGGGCACCAGCGGAGCCGCGCCCATCACGAAATTCGACGCGACGTTATTTAAAACCCGGTTCGCCTGTGAAGTCAAAGGCTTCGACCCGCTCAATTATTTCGACCGGAAAGAGGCCCGCAAGATGGACGGGTACGTTCATTACGCCATCGTCACGGCCGACCAGGCCATCGAAGACGCCGGGCTGCTCAGCGAAGGCATCAACAAAGAGCGAGTCGGCGTCATCTGGGCATCGGGGATCGGTGGTCTTCATAGTTTTCAGGAAGAGGTACTCGCCTACGGAGCTGGTAACAAAGTGCCCCGCTTCAGCCCCTTCTTCATTCCGAAAATGATTGCCGATATGGGCGCCGGCCTGATCTCGATCCGGCATGGGTTCATGGGCGTCAATTTTGCGCCTGTATCGGCCTGCGCATCGAGCACCCACGCCCTCATTGACGCCTTCAACTACATCCGGCTGGGCAAAGCCGACGCCATCGTAACGGGTGGGTCTGAATACGTCATCACCGATTCGGCGCTGGGCGGTTTCAGCAATATGAAAGCCCTATCGGAACGGAACGACGAACCGCAGCGGGCCTCACGCCCCTTCGACGCCGACCGCGATGGGTTTGTACTGGGCGAAGGCGGTGGCGGTATCATCCTGGAAGACTACGACCACGCCAAAGCCCGCGGTGCGAAGATCTATTGCGAACTGGTAGGCACTGGGGCTACGGCCGACGCCTACCACATGACGGGTACGCACCCCGAAGGTCTGGGCGCGGCCAACGCAATGCGCGAAGCCCTGCGTGAGGCCGGTCTGCAACCCGCCGACATCGACTACCTGAACGTACACGCTACCTCGACGCCCATCGGCGACGTATCGGAAGCCAAAGCGATCGTGAAAGTATTCGGCGAAAACCCGACGAATCTGAACATCAGCGCGACCAAGTCGATGACGGGTCACCTGCTGGGTGCGGCGGGTGCGATTGAAGGCGTAGCGGGTATTCTGGCCATGCAGCACAACCTGATTCCGCCGACGATCAACCTCGAAAACCGCGACGAGAACGTACCGGCGGGCCTCAACCTGACGCCCAATGTCGCGCAGGCCAAGCAGGTCAATACGGTTATGAGCAACACGTTCGGCTTCGGCGGCCACAACGCCACGGTGCTGTTCAAACGACTGGAAGAGTAATCAGGCCATACGGCTTACTATCAACGTCCAAAGTCCAATGGCTATTTGCGCAAAAGCGGAGTCATTGAGCTTTGGACGTTTTTGGTTGAGAGACATTTATGAAACATATTTTCGTCGATACCGAGCGCATGCGCGACCTGAACAGCGGACTGGGGCAAACCTGCCTGCGCGTGGGTCAGGAGTTAGTCAGGCAGCAGCCCTCAGGTACGTCGCTGACCTTTCTGGTACCGCCGGGGCAATCGGGCGTTTTTGGGGAGGCGTCAGGTACGTTGCAGTATCGGGAGGCCAGTTGGTGGCAACGGTTCTACGGACCTGGCCCAACGGGGGGCGCAACCGGCTCCGATCGGTTCGATGTCTGGCACAACCTGCATCAGGACGCCGCCTATTGGCCTTCGCACCGGCCCGACCGGCTGATTCTGACCATCAACGATTTGAATTTCCTGGAGCGCCCCGATTATTCCGATGAGAAGAAGCAGCGTAAGCTGGCGGCCGTTCAGCGCCGCATCGACCGGGCACAGGTGCTCACCACGATCTCGAACTACACGGCGGAGGTTGTGCGGCAGCACCTGAACGTACCCGACAGCAAACCCCTGCAAACGGTGTATATCGGTGTGTCTGAATTACCAGCCGTACCAACTGCCCAACCCGCCTCGCTGGGTACGTTGTCGAAGCCGTTTTTTTTGTTTCTGGGCGTCATCCACCCCAAGAAAAACATTCACGTGCTGCTGGCCCTCGCGCAGGCGTTCCCCGATTACGCGCTGGTACTAGCCGGGCGCGACAATCACCCTTACGCACAGCATCTCCGGCAGCAGGCCGAACAACTGGGCATTGCCGACAACGTGCTATTTACAGGACCGGTAGATGAAACCACGAAAGCCTGGCTGTATGCGCATTGTGAGGCCTTTCTGTTTCCGTCGTTGAGTGAGGGATTTGGCCTCCCGGTTGTGGAAGCCATGCACTATGGCAAACCGGTTTTTCTGTCGCGCCTGACCAGTCTGCCTGAAGTGGGCGGTAAAGAGGCATTTTATTTCGACTCGTTTGAGCCCGAAGCCATCGTCGAGACCTTCCGAGCGGGTATGCAGGCTTATTACGACGACCCGCTCAAAGCCCAGCGGCTTACCTGGCAGGCCAACCGCTTTAGCTGGCAACAAACCGGCAAAGCTTATTGGGATTTGTACCTTGGGGCTTAGGGCCCGGGGGCGAAGGGTTAGTTTAACAACGTTTTTATCGGCCCTATGCCCCCTACCTCAGGCCACGCGCCCGCTGCTGTTAAAAGTTGTTAAGCGGCCGTTAGACAACGAATTTTTGGGCCTTCGCTCATCGTTATGTTGACAGAAGCGGCACCCTGAGCAACTCAATTATTCCGCGAAACTCAGACCTTTTGGCCGCCATTTTAGTTCTACACAAAACAGTTTTTAGTACCTAATAATCATGAAAAGCAACTGGAAAGTTTTAGTGTTGATTGCGCTGCTTTCGAGTGGCGTTACGCTGGCCGCTTACAACCTGCTGGGCTTTAACAAGCGGGATGTAATCTTCACCGAGTCGGCAGGCTCGCCGATGAGCCGACTGGCTTCGCTGACAGGCAACGCCCCCTCGGGTGCCCCCGGCGATTTCTCGTACGCCGCCGAAGCCGTCACCCCGACGGTTGTGCATATACGCACGACTATCACCCGTACTGTACGTCAGCAACAGATGCCCGATATCTTCCGTGATTTCTTCGGCGACGAGGGTTTCCCCGGTCAGGGACAGCAAGGCCGTCCGCGCCGTGAGCAGGGACAAGCCTCAGGTTCTGGGGTAATCATCTCGAAAGACGGCTACATCGTGACGAACAACCACGTAGTGCAGGACGCCGACGAAGTAGAAGTTGTGATGACCGACAAACGCAGCTTTAAAGCTAAAGTGGTGGGCACCGATCCTCTCACCGACCTCGCCGTAGTGAAAGTAGAGGCTAACAACCTGCCCTTCATTACACTGGGTGACTCAGACGGTTTGAAACTGGGCGAATGGGTACTGGCGGTGGGTTATCCGCTCGATCTCGAATCGACGGTCACGGCTGGTATCGTGAGCGCCAAAGGCCGCGGTATCGGTATCCTGAGCCGCAATCAGCAGCAACAGCAGCCGGGTGGCAAAGCCGTGGATACGCCGATTGAGTCGTTCATCCAGACCGATGCCGCCATCAACCCTGGTAACTCAGGCGGTGCGCTGGTTAACCTGCGCGGTGAGTTGATCGGCATCAACTCGGCTATTGCTTCAGCAACAGGCTACTACAGCGGTTATGGTTTCGCTGTACCGGTATCACTGGTGAAAAAAGTAACGGCCGACCTGCTGAAATATGGCAACGTACAACGCGGCTACATCGGGATTCTGCCCCGCGAGCTGGACAGCAAAACCGCTACCGAACTGGGCACGAAAGTGGGTCGCGGTATCTACGTTGAAAGCGTAACGGAGAACGGTGCCGCTAAAGCAGCCGGTATCCAGAAAGGCGACGTGATCGTGAAGATGGAAGGCCAACCGCTCGATTCAGACGCACAGATGCGCGAAATCGTGGGTCGTCGTCGTCCGGGCGATGTCGTTAACGTCACCGTTAACCGGGGCGGTACGGAAAAAGAGCTGAAGCTTGAACTCCGTAACCGGAACGGTGGTCGCGACGTGATCAAGAAAGAAGAAATGGCCGTAGCGGGTATGAAGTCGCTGGGCGCCGAATTCTCGAACCTTACCGACCGTGAACGTCAGCAACTGGGCGTCAACGGCGGGGTACGTGTCACGAAGATTCTGGATGGCAAAATGGCGGAGACCGACGTTGAAGAAGGCTTCATCATCGTGAAGGCCAATGGCAAGAACGTGAAAACGGTAAAAGACCTCGAGACCATCGTAGGCGGCGTGAAAGAAGGTGAAGGCTTGTTGCTGATCGGGATGTACCCCAACAGCTCACGCATGATCTACTACGCGGTGCCGATGTAAGGCTTTCAGTAGTCTGGAAAGTCGCATAAAGAAAGAGTCCCGAGTCTAGAAAGTCGTTGCTATAACATGACTTTCCAGACTCGGGACTCTTTCTTTATGCGACTTTCCAAGCTATTGAGAAAGGCCTATTCGTAGTAATTCAGCACCTGATGGCCGCTCTTCGCTAGGAGTTGATCGCGCTGGAAGAGGGTGATATCGGCCTGCATCATGTCTTTTACCAAGGCGGGCAGGTCGTATTTCGGTGTCCAGTTCAGCTTGGTCATGGCTTTGGTAGGATCACCCAGCAGCAGGTCTACTTCCGTCGGGCGGAAATAGCGGGGATCGATGGCCATCACTTCTTTGCCAACCTCAACCGGGAACTCGGGGTTGCTGGCGCTGACAACGTAGGCTTTCTCCTCAACACCTTCGCCGCGGAATTCCAGCTCGACACCGATCTCTTGGAAAGCCATTTTGATGAAATCACGCACAGTCGTGGTTACGCCGGTAGCGATCACGAAATCTTCGGGGGTATCCTGTTGCAGAATCAGGTACATCGCCTCAACGTAGTCTTTGGCGTGGCCCCAGTCGCGCAGCGAGTCGATGTTGCCCATGAACACTTTATCCTGCAAGCCAAGACCGATCCGGGCTACAGCACGGGTGATCTTGCGCGTTACGAAGGTCTCGCCGCGCAGGGGTGATTCGTGGTTGAACAGAATCCCGTTGCAGGCAAACATGTTGTAGGCCTCCCGGTAGTTGACCGTGATCCAGTAACCATACAGTTTGGCAACGGCGTACGGCGAACGCGGGTAGAACGGCGTCGTTTCTGACTGAGCGTGGCCTTGCACCCCGCCATACAGTTCCGATGTCGATGCCTGGTAAATACGCGTCTTCTCGGTCAGGCCCAGCAGGCGCACGGCCTCCAGAATCCGAAGCGTACCGATACCATCGACCTGCGCCGTGTATTCAGGCTCGTCGAAGCTCACCCGCACGTGCGACATGGCACCGAGGTTATAGATCTCGTCGGGTTGCACCTCCTGAATCAACCGGATGATGTTCGTTGAGTCCGACAGGTCGCCGTAGTGCAGTTTGAAGCGAACGTGCTGTTCATGCGGGTCTTCATACATGTGGTCGATCCGCTGCGTGTTGAACAACGAACTCCGACGCTTGACACCATGTACCTCGTACCCTTTTTCGAGCAGCAATTCAGCTAGGTAAGCTCCATCCTGCCCGGTGATGCCAGTGATCAACGCTTTTTTCATAAGTGTATCAGAAAAGTTTGCATTTAGCCCAGCGCACTTTTCTATTTGTTGAGACGCCTAACGCAACGAAAGTAACGTTATTTGTAAGCAACAATTAGATAATTCGCTGAACAAATTGAATTTGTAAGATTTTGTGTATCAAGCCGTAAAACTACAAGATAACAGCCACATCGTTGCATTATTTTATTAAAATGCTACGGCGCACATCCACTTTGTCAGGCTGCATTTGGGCACCGACAAATAGCGTTTTTAAGCGGGCGAAATAGCGTTCAGCATCCATTTTTCGCATAAAATCGCCTACTTTCAGCCGGTATGTGGGCTGTTGATAACTAGTGTAGGCACTCAGTTCCGGAAACTGTTTATACACCTCAAGTTTCGCTGCATCGGCCGCGGCCCGCTCGTTGCCCACGTAAATCTGAACCCGGTAACCCGGTGCATAACGTACCCGGCGGTTTTGCAGGGCAATGGTATCCAACAGGGCATCGAGCCGTTTGTTTACGTGCAGCGCTTCGGCCGGAGCAGACGGGGTATTTGTTTTTCTGGGGGTTTCGGCGGAACGCGTCACGGGCGGGGGCGTCGATGTGGTCACGACAACTTCGCGGCGGGGTGGCGTATAAACGGGGCGGGCGGCCGATAAATCCTCCGAATAATCGTTGTAGTTGCTGGTGGTGGTGCGGCTACTGGTGGTGGCGGGGCTGGGTGCGCAAGCCTGGATCAACAACCAGATTCCGCTCAACGCAAACCCATACTTCCTAAAACCATTCATACGTAATTGGCATTTCGCTGACTCACACGAGCCAGCCTGCCTACAAACTTACTACTTTTGCCACCGAGTATAAATTACGATTTGTGAGCGGTCCGCCGCCGTCCCGATCGACAAGCCGTGCGGCTGATCGTAGCGGCGGGGCCTCCCTCGCAAATCGTACCGCTCCGGCGGACCGACTGTAAATCGTACATCTATACATGCTGACTGTGCAACGCGGCGTTTCGTTGCGGCCCTATACCACCTTTGGCATTGAAGCTCAGGCCAATTATTTCGCTGATCTTACCTCCGAAGCTGATTTTGAGACCCTCCGCCAACTCAACGAACTTACCGACTTACCGAAGCTGATTCTGGGCGGTGGTAGCAATCTTCTGTTTACGCAGAATGTCAACGGGCTGGTGCTGAAATTATCGCTCGGCGGCATCGAGGTCATTCGCCAGGACGAACACCATATCTACGTGCGAGCCGGTGGCGGGGTAATCTGGCATGACCTGGTGATGTACTGCGTCGCCAACAACTACGCCGGGCTCGAAAATCTCTCGCTCATTCCCGGTACCGTGGGGGCCGCCCCGATGCAGAACATCGGGGCCTATGGCGTCGAGATCGAGCAGGTGTTCGACCACCTCGAAGCCGTACACATCGAAACGGGCGAAAAACGCCGCTTCGAACATGCTGACTGCCAGTTTGGCTACCGCGAAAGTGTGTTCAAACATGCCCTGAAGGGGCAATACATCATTGCCTCGGTTACGTTCCGGCTCGACAAGGTGCCCACATTTCATACGGGCTACGGGGCTATCAGTGAAACGCTGGCCGAGATGGGCATCACCGACGATAAACTGACGATCCGGGCCATCAGCGAGGCCGTCATCCGGATTCGTCGCAGCAAGCTCCCCGACCCGGCCGAAATCGGCAACGCGGGCAGTTTTTTCAAAAACCCCGAGATCGATCAGGCGCAGTTCGATCAGTTGAAGACAACGTACCCAGTCTTACCCGGTTACCCGCTGGCCTCCGGCCGTGTGAAAGTCCCGGCGGGTTGGCTTATTGAGCAGGCTGGCTGGAAAGGCTACCGCACCGGCGATGCGGGCGTTCATGCCAAACAGGCGCTGGTACTGGTCAATTACGGTAACGCCACGGGCCAAGAGATTCTTGATCTGGCGTACCGAGTTCGGGCATCGGTGCTGGAAACATTCGGGATCGAGATCAATCCGGAAGTCAATATCATTTAGTCCCGTAGAGACGCATTCCCATGCGTCTCATCTGTATCGTATCATTAAACCACACAGATGAGACGCATGGGAATGCGTCTCTACGAGGCGTTAAAAGCAGAGCGACGCGGCACCTAGCAGACCGGCGTCGTTGCCCAGCGTGGCTTTGGTGACGGTCAGGCTCTTTTTGTAGTAGGGCGTGAGCCAGTAGTCGAGTTGTTTGTTGACGGCCGGCATGATGTAGTCGAACGACGCCGAGAGGCCACCGCCAATCAGGATCTGCTTGATATCCAGAATCCGAACCATCGTTACAAGCGCATCGCCCAGCATCTCGCCCACTTCGGCCCAGATCGCCAGGGCCAGCGCGTCGCCTTCTGCGGCAGCGGCCACCAAGCCCGTCGTTGAAATAGTCCCGTCGTCGGACAGTACCGTTTTGCCTCTGAATTCTGAGCGGCGAAGCGTGGCCAGTTCGAGCAGTTCTTTTTTTCCGATGTTGCGCTCCAGCACCTTTCCGTTGCGCGACGGAATGTGGCCCGGCTCCATGGCGTTACCATCGCCGCCCACAAACACTTTTTTGTTGATGATGGCCGCCCCACCTACACCCGTACCGAGCGTGATGAAGATGTAGTTCTCATCGTTCATGTCCTCCACAAAGTAAAATTCACCCAGTGCGGCCGCGTTGGCGTCATTTTCCAGGAAAAATTCGACGTCGGGGAAGCGCTTGACCAGAATATCGACCATCGGCACACCATCCAGTTCGGGAATGGCCGTGATTTCGAGCGGCACCGTGCGGTCGCGGTTGATCATGCCCGGCAACCCGATGCCTACCTTTTTTACGTCCTTATTGGCATACAGCTCGACAGCGATGGCATCGGCGAAGCGTTCCATAAAATGGCCCGATTCGCGCCAGCTGGCCGTGTCGTGGCTGTAGAAATTGGTGATTTGGCCCGTTTTCGCGTCAACAACGCCCATTTTGACGTTGGTGCCACCCACGTCGATACCCAAATACTGTGCTGAAGCCATTCGTATGAATGAAAATTTATAAATGAAGAATTAAGTGAGCCGTAAAGTCAGAACGCCGCGAAATTACGGAAGGTCTTGAAATTGCATACCTAAGATTTGGAGGTATATAACTTCGTTACTTATTTGCGAGCATGAATAGCACCACGCAACATGTACTAAAAGGAAGTCTCTCGGTAATTATCCTTAGGTTACTGGAAGAGCGCGACCGGATGTACGGCTATGAGATCACGCAGCAGGTGAAAGCCCTCACCGCCGGGGAGATGATGATTACGGAAGGCGCCCTCTACCCGGCGTTGCACAAGCTCGAAGCCGAGGGCTTACTGACCGCCACTACGGAGCTAGTGGATGGGCGCGCCCGCAAGTATTATTCCCTCACCCGCGACGGACATCAGCAGGCCGTTGGGCGTGTATCGGAACTGCGGGCATTTATGGAACACCTCAACACCATCCTGAACCTAAAACCAGCGATCTGAGTCCATGACACCGCACCAACGGCAGCAACTGGTAACATACCTGCAACAGAACGGGATCGTGTACCAGGAAGTCTTCGACGAACTCTACGACCACCTCCTCTGTAGCATTGAGGCTCAGATGGAGCAAGGAGTTTCGTTTGCGACTGCTTTCGACCAAACCACCGCTGCACTGGGTGGCCCGCAGCATGTGCAACAAATACAGGCTGATCGAAAAAAATCCATCAAAAAACAGTACCAACGCTGGGTATGGGGGCAGTTCAGATTGGGGCTGCGTAACCCACTTGTAGTGAGTGTGGTTGCTCTATTGGGCTATTTACTGTGGCAAATACTCGCCACAGCACCGGGGCCTGGGCGTATTCAGTTTGTGCTAGGTACGTTTACCAGCCTGTTCGTTGCCACGTGGAGCTACATGCTCTGGCTGGCTGGTCGGCAGTATTGGCACTACTGGCGTGATCGCGCTAAGACGCCCCATAGCTTAGTGCTCAAACTAATAAATGTCGAGAACCTGGCCGCCCTATGCTGCAATCTGCCCACATGGACCGATCCTCATCTTTCGCCAACGTCTATTACCTGCTGCTTGGTTTGGCTGATCTGTATGGCGTTAATGATACGTACCTGCCTGCATATCCGGCACATTCAGCAGCAGTTTCATCTCACACCGACCCCATGACACCGCACCAACAACAACAGATCGACAGGCACCTGCGCGCCGACAACTGGCTGCTAAATAAGGAACTCATCGCCGAACTAACCGACCATTACGTGGTGGGTATCAGCGACCGTGTGGCAGCTGGCGAGTCGTTCGACGACGCCCTACGGGCCATTCACGGCAGTTTCGGCGGGCGAAAAGGACTGCTCGCTTTGGAGGAGCAATTTGAACGCGAGCAGGCACGCCATCCACGCCGCCTGATGCGCAACATTTTACTGAGTTACCTACAATGGCCGCGTGCTGCTTACACAATAGCATTGGTAGCCACGCTGGTGTATTTGTCTTCGACCAATATCCTGGCCTCGAAGGTTGCGTATGCAGCCAATTTTGCCGTGGCAGTGGCCGTTGGGCATTTTCTCATTCTGCTGCTGGGTACGTGGTATCGCCGCTGGAAGAAGCTATCGCCCCGCCTGACCAATCATACCTTATCCATGCTGTATAGCCATTATGGGCTGGTTTGCTGGGTAGCC
Organism: Fibrella musci; assembly: GCF_041321105.1. NCBI lineage: Bacteria > Pseudomonadati > Bacteroidota > Cytophagia > Cytophagales > Spirosomataceae > Fibrella > Fibrella musci. The sequence continues at coordinate 567,967 of NZ_JBGGWD010000003.1, forward strand.
ATCTGGCCTCGTTTTTTCCTCAAAGACGAATCAGAAACAGCTAACTGGCTGTTATCGGTCCTGGTTATTGTCACGGTGGTACTTTATGAGCTGGCTATCGGCGGCTTTTTGCAAGCCGTTATGCAACAACGAAAAGCCGCTACCAAAGCCTAAAAACATACTGACCGATGGCGCTCACCTCCCACCAACTCGACGCGCTTCGCCACGACCTGCACACCCTAGTCAAGATCGACTACGCGCACCTCCGTAACGAGATTCTGGATCATTACGCCCTCTTAACCGACGAAAAAATGGCCGAAGGGTACTCGTTTGACGAGGCCAGCACGATGGCCTGGCTGGCCTTGGGCGATGGAAAAGGCATTCAAAAAATACAGACGCGCTACGTAATGGACACCCAAAAACACCTGGAGGCGCAGCATTGGGCAATCGTCTGTTCATTTTTCAAGTGGCCTACCGTACTGACAACAGGGCTGGTTGGTGCCATGTTAACGTGCCTGCTGCTTGAGTTGCCTAATCGGTCCGCATGCTGGCTGATCGGTGGGCTGATCCTGTCGCCTCTCATCATCTTACTAATCAGCGCCTTCCATTACTACTGGCGACGAGATAGCCGCCAAAAACTGACCTGGTCGTACATAAACGCAATGGGAAGGTGGCCCATAGCACTGCTCTACCTACTCAACAGCTTCTACAGGATGGAAGTCTACACACTGACACCACTGGTCGTGGTAGGTCTGACGGTGTTGGGCATATTGAGCCTTCTGATGACCATCAGCCTGACTCAGTTACTGCGCGAACGGGTGCGTCTGACCTAAAAATTACCGTCGAAGGCTTTCCCTGTTTTCAGGTCTCTGAGCGAAACCGAATTGACCGTGCCGACGCCTGCAAATTCGACGGTGACCCCATAAACGCGTTTCAGCGGGGCCTTATAGCGGGTTTCGTATACCCGACGCCCGTTGATGAACAACTGCACCCGCTGCTCGACTACCCGTAACTGCAAGGTGCCGCCCGAACGCAGATCGGCGCCCAGAAAGCGGACATCATCCCGCAAACCACTTTTGCGTTCATCGGAAAACTGCATCTCCGCCCAATAAACGCAGCCCGGCTTGATAATATAAAACGTGTGTTGCGACGACTCGCCATACACCGTAACGCTCACTTGTGAACAGCGCACCCCGGCCCGGTCGGGTGAGGTTGCGACCTGGGTTGTCAGCTCAAAGTTATCGGCGTTGATATCGGTGACCTGCGTATTTGTGAATCCAATAAAAAACGTGCGGCTGGTATCGATCCCTGCCCGCGCGGCGGCCACCGTACCAACGCTTCGCCGACCACCCACAAACAGCCCAGGTACGTCGATCGGGTACACGCGCGTGGTGTCGTGGGGCATATGGGCCGTGGCTACCCAGCCTTTCGTCGGCAAGTAGATGGTGGCGGTATCGATCAGGTACGTCCCATGCTTTAGCACGGCGAAATAACGCCCCGGCTTTTCGTAATAATGGTTGTACAGAGCCGTGGGATCATCGGCCTCGATGTGCTTGCGGCGTCCGTCGCCAAAATCAATCACATACGGCACCGGGTCGTCGGCCAGCCCGGCCAGGCCACGGATCTGGAAATTGGCCGAGTGCGGATTCTCGCCGATTGGATTCGTACAGATGAGTTGAACGGCCTCTGTCGACATCGGTGGGGCAAGCACATGCCGGTATACCAGCACTCCCCCAACCAGCAGCGCCACTATGGCGACCCCAACCAGCCAACGCCAGCCAACCGACCGCTTCTCGGCTGGTAAGCTGACCAACTCCGGGGAAACAGCAACGGCAACGACCGGGTGACCTGTGGTATCTGGCATCGGTTCGGGCGTGTGTTCTACCGGATTCGGTGCGCTGACCAGGTCTTCCCAATCGGTATAGCCGCTGTACTTCGCCAGCGCGTCGCGGGTTGCTTTTTGCGGGTAATAGCGAGACCCTGTTCTGATTTTCCCGAAGATTCGCTTCAGTGTATTGGGGCTGATCTGCACGCCCGTCTGCCGGTACAACGTGTGACTAAGCCTGACAAAGTCGCTGTTGGTCCAGTCTTCCCATTTTGGTTTCCCAAACGCCTCACTCACCAGCAGACAACAACGGTCCAGGTGATAGTAATGGGTGGCTTTCTCTTGTCCATTCTCCGCGACCATCGCTTTGCAATATACTCTCTATCAATCGGTTAGCTTGTCCAAAATTTTGAACAAGTAAATGGGCAGGACGAGCCGCCATGCACCACATAGTACAATTTTATATTCGCACAGTCAAATTTTTGAATCACAGACCACTGGCTTTCAACGGCTATGATTCAATAAATATCGATAAAAATATGCGACAAAAACTTCTACTAAGTTGTGCATTGTTTCTGGGCTGGCTTGCTCCGCTGCTCGCGCAGAACCGAAGCATCAGCGGCCGGGTCACCGACGAAAGCACCAAGGAGCTACCCGGCGTCAGTATTGTCCTGAAAGGCACACAGCGCGGTACGGTCAGCGACGCCAATGGCCAGTACAAACTCAACCTGCCCGATAGCGGCCCGGTCACGCTCATTTTTTCGTTTGTGGGCTACCAAAGTAAGGAAGTCAACGTGACGGATCAGGCCAGTCTAAACATCAGCCTTAAACCCGACGACAATTCGCTTGAAGAAGTGGTGGTTGTGGGCTACGGTACGCAGAAGAAAAAAGACCTGACCGGCGCGCTGTCGACCATCGAAGCCAAAGACGTGGCGGGGCGGCAGACCACCCAGATTTCGGAAGCGCTGCAAGGCAGCATTGCGGGCGTTTCGGTAACCCGGGGTAGCGGGGCGCCGGGAGCTAGTTCGAGCATCCTGATTCGGGGCATCACCACGCTGGGCACCAACAGCCCGCTCATTATTGTGGATGGCGTGCCAGTCAGCAGCATCGACAACGTCAATCCGGGCGATGTCGAGAACGTGACGGTGCTGAAAGATGCTGCGTCGGCCGCCATTTACGGTTCACGCGGGGCGGCGGGGGTTGTACTCGTGACCACCAAACGCGCCAAAGAAGGCTTCAGCAGCTTTGAGTACACAGGCGAATATGGCGTTCAGAAAGCCACCGCCCTGCCTGCCTACGTCGACTCGCCGACCTACATGCGCCTGTTTAACGAGCAGGCCACTAACGACGGCTCGGCCACCGGCCCCTACTCGCAGGACTTCATCACCAATTTCGGGAAGTACAACCGCGATACGCCCGATCTCTTCCCGTTTGCCAACACCGACTGGCAGAAAACGGTGATGACAAAGACTTACGCTCCCCGCTACCGGCACGACCTGGTTTTCACGATGGGAACGGGCAAAATCAAAACCAAAGCGTCGCTTGGGTACGTTAAGCAGGACGCTTTCTACACCAACTATTCCTACGAACGGTACCTGTTTCGGGTCAACAACGACCTGCAAATCAACCCAAAACTGAGCGCCAGCCTCGACGTGGCCTACAAACGGACCAACACGATTACACCGGTGGTCAACCCGATCTACGAGGCGCGGATAATGCCCCCCATCTACGACAACTTTTACACGGATGGTCGCTATGCGCTGGCTAAAGACGGGCGCAACCCCATTGCCCAGCTCAACGAAGGCGGCACCAGCAACGGTACGTTCAACCAGTTCCTGGGGCGGCTGGCCTTCAACTACAAACCTGTCGACGGCCTCACGCTGACGGCTCTGGTGTCGCCCACCATCGATCTCGACAAAACCAAGGCCTTTGCCAAGCGGATTGCCTTCACCAACCCCGATGGCACGCCCAGTTCGTTCAGCAATCAGGCCCGCACCACCCTCACCGAGGGCCGCACGGAAAGTCTGGCCATCACGGGCCAACTGCTTGCCAATTACAACAAAGACCTGGCTGGTGGGCACAACATCGACATTCTGGGCGGTTACGAAGAAATCTACAACTCGTTTGAATCGCTGGGCGCGTCGCGCAGCGGGTTTGCCCTGACCGATTTCCCGTATCTGAACGCCGGTTCGCAGGAACTGCGCGACAACTCCGGCAGTGCCAACGAGGTGGCGCTTCAGTCGGTATTCGGACGGGTGAAATACGACTACAAAAACAAATACTACCTCCAGGGCAACCTGCGCTACGACAAATCGTCGCGGTTCGACAAACAGTACCGGGGCGCGCTCTTCCCGTCGGTGTCGGCAGGCTGGACCCTGTCGGAAGAGGCCTTTCTGCGGAACAGCAATTGGGTTTCGTTCCTGAAACTGCGCGGCTCGTATGGCGAGGTGGGCAACGAACGGATTGGCAACTACCCCTACCAGGCCACCATCAGCTTCAGCAATGCGCTCTTCTACCAGAATGGCGTGGTAGTGCCGCTCAACGGCGGTGGTCAGGTCGACTATGCGGTGCAGAATATTTCGTGGGAAACCACCCGCACCGTCGACGCAGGTATCGATGCGGCCTTCCTGAAAAACCGGCTCACCGTCTCGGCAGATTATTACCAGAAACGTACCTACGACATCCTGCTGGCACTCGATATTCCGCTTTATCTGGGCTACGAACGGCCGCAGCAAAACGCAGGTATTCTGGACGTGAAAGGCTGGGAACTGGAAACGGCCTGGCGCGACCGGCTGGGTAAACTCAACTACTCGGTGGCCTTCAACCTGTCGGATGCCAAATCGACGGTCGTCGACCTGAAAGGCACGCAGGTGCTGGGGGCGCAGTCGACCTTCAAGGGTAGCGAGTTCAACGAATGGTTTGGCTATCGCTCCGCCGGGCTGTATCAGACGCAGGACGAAGCCGCCAACTCGCCCCGCCTCAACACCAACGTCTCGGCTGGCGACGTGCGCTACCTTGACCTGAACAACGACGGCAAGATTACGCCCGACGATAAAGTGCTGCTGGGTGGTTCGTTACCCCGCTACCTGTATGGCAGCACCATCCGGCTCGATTACGCTGGCTTTGATGTCGGGCTGGTCATGCAGGGCGTGGCCAAGAAAAACAGCCGCCTGCCCGACGACATCGTGCGGCCCTTTGCCGAGGCCTTCGGCAACGTACCTGAAGAGATGGTGGGCAGATTCTGGAGCAAAACCAACTCCGCCGAGCAGAATCTGGCGGCCCGCTACCCCCGCCTGTCGACCCGCTCGCTAGCCGCCAACTACGAAATGTCAGATTTCTGGCTCATCAGCGGGGCCTACTTCCGGGTGAAAAACATCACACTGGGCTACACGCTCCGCAACAATTTCCTGAAGAAAATCGGGCTGCAATCGACGCGGGTGTATGTCTCGGCCAACGATGTGTTTGCCGTTCACAACTTCCCTAAATACTGGGATCCGGAAGTCGGTGGTTCGTCGTACCCCATCGTCACGACCCTGATGGCAGGCGCCACGCTGAAGTTTTAACCGACCGCTGATTCCTGCACTGATAAAATCTTGCTGATCATGAAAAAATCAATCTTTGTTCTGCTACTGGCGGCGGGCTTATCGGCCTGTAACAGCCTGGACCTGAACCCACTCTCCGAACCGTCGACGGCTACGTTTTACGCCAACCAGACCGAGCTTGAACTGGCTGTCAATGACTTGTACCGGCTCGATTTCTGGGGGAACGACAACGAGCAATTTACCGACAACTACTGGCACCGGGGGCAGCTGGGCAACGCGGTCACGTTCGGCACTATGAACGCCGAAGACGCCACCGTTCAGGCCTTCTGGACCGCCTGCTATAAGGCTATTGCCCGGGCCAATACCTTTCTGGCCAATAAAGACCGGGCCGCTGCCAGCACACCCGCCGCCACGCTGAAGCAACTGGAAGCCGAGATGCGCCTGATTCGGGCCTATGAATACGCACGGCTCATTTCGCACTTTGGCGACGTACCCCTGCTGACCAAGCCCATCGTGCTGGAGGAGTCGTATGGCGTAACCCGGACCCCGCAGGCCGAGGTGCTGAAATTTGTCTTCGACGAACTCGACTTTGCCATCGCCAACCTGCCGCAGGCCTACGCCGCCTCGGCCGTCAAACGGCTCACGAAAGGAGCCGCGCTCGCCGTGAAGGCCCGAACGGCCTTGTATGCAGGCAATTGGGCCGTTGCCCGCGATGCTGCGCAGGCGATCATGCAGTTTACGGGGGCGGGGGCCTACTCGCTCCACAGCAACTACAGCCAGCTTTTTCTGAAGGCCGGCGAAACCAGCCCCGAGCTCATCATCAGCATTCCGCGCGACGAAGCCCAGAAAGTGTTTACCCAGGGCACCAACGTGCAGGATCAGCTCCCCCGCCTGACGGGTGGCTTCGGGGCGCAGATTCCGACCCGCGAAATGGTGGATGCGTATGAATGCCGCGACGGCAAACCCATCGACGAATCGCCCCTGTATGACCCCAAAGCGCCGTTCAGAAACCGCGACCCGCGCCTGACAGCCTCCATCGTGGAGTTTGGCACGCAGTGGCTCGGCTACAATTACCAGCCTCACCCCGACAGCATCACCACCTTCAGCAGCAAGGATAACCGGCGCGTGTCGAATCTCGACACGCGCGCCGTGGCGGCGTTTGCCAGCTTTACGGGCTTTCTCTGGAAAAAAGGCATCGACCAGACGTGGGCCGACAAACGCAGCGAAGACAGCGACGCCATCATCGTCCGGTACGCCGAAATACTGCTCACCTACGCCGAAGCCAAAATTGAGCTGAACGAGATCGACGCCAGCGTGCTGAACGCCATCAATCAGGTACGTGCTCGCGCGTATGGCGTGGCGGTTGGGCAAACGTCGGCCTACCCCGCCGTTACGTCGACGAGCGTAGCCGAGCTTCGGCAGGTTGTGCGGCGCGAGCGGCGCGTTGAGTTTGCCAAAGAAGGGCTCCGGTATATGGACCTTATCCGCTGGCGGCTGGCCGAAAAAGCCCTGACTCGCCCGGTAATCGGCCTGCCCGACCCGGCGGTGCAGAACCGTTCGAAATGGCCGTTCCCCGGCGTAACGCCCCTCGACGACGACGATATTGCCGATTACTCGGGCTTTGGTGCTGATGTCAAAGTGGTGGCCCAGCGCAGCTTCGACAAAACGCGGCAATATCTGTGGCCCATTCCGGCCATCGAACGCCGGGTAAACCCCAACATGACGCAAAACCAAGGCTATTAAACCATACCCGGTCTGGCTGCGGCGCTGGTTGCCCGGCCAGACCGGCGATTAACTCCATCTAATGAAGCGATACATTCTTTCGGCCTGCCTGCTGGCGTGGACCCTGAGCCAGAGCCCATTCAGTACTGCCCAGTCTAAAAAACGGCCATCCTACAGCGGTATTTACCCGCACTTGGCCATGTACAACAACGAAGGCGAGTGCGGCACCGGCGCCGTAGTGCCCTGGGCCAACAGACTCTGGGTCATTACCTACGGACCGCACCTGCCGCAGGGATCGTCAGATAAACTGTACGAAATAACCCCGGATTTACAGCAGATCGTCCGCTCTGAAAGCATCGGCGGCACCCCCGCCAACCGGATGATTCATCCGGAGAGCAACCAGCTGTTTATTGGGCCGTACGCCATCGATGCCAACGCCCACGTGCGGACGATTCCCTACAAAACCATGCCGGGCCGCCACACCGGCAACGCCCGCCACCTCACCGACCCGAAAGGCAAAATCCTGTATGGAACCATGGAGGAAGGATTTTACGAAGTTGACGTGGCCACGCTGGCGCCTACCACGCTCTATGAAGACGGCAACCGGAAAACGCACAAAGAATCTGACGTATCGAATAACCAGCAAAATGCGCTGCTGCCCGGTGCCCACGGCAAGGGGCTCTACTCGGGGCAGGGTGTGATGGTGTATTCCAACAACGGAGAGCCAGGGCCAAAAGCGCTTGTTCAGTTCGATATCGACGCGGGCTCCCTGTCGGAATGGAACGGGAGAGACTGGACCGTCGTGCGGCGGAATCAGTTTGTGGAAGTGACCGGGCCGGGTGGCCTTTACGGCAACAAAAACCCCGACACCGATCCGATATGGGCAACCGGCTGGGACCACAAATCGGTGTTGCTGGGCGTGCGCGAAAAGGCCACGGGCTGGCATTTTTTCAGGCTACCCAGAGCCAGCCACAGCTACGACGGTGCGCACGGCTGGAACACCGAATGGCCCCGTATCCGCGACATCGGCACCGAGCAGAAAGCCGACTACCTGATGACGATGCACGGTTTGTTCTGGCGGTTTCCAGGTACGTTCACAGCGACCAATACAGCGGGTATTCGACCCCGGACGGCCTATTTGAAAGTAATTGGCGATTTCACGCGCTGGGATAATCAACTCGTCTTCGGCTGCGACGATTCGGCCCAGAAAGAATTCCTGAATAAGCGGAACACCAAAGGCGCGATTGAAGGCCCCGGCCAGTCGAATTCGAACCTGTGGTTTGCCCCGCTCAACGTACCTGACCAGCTCGGGCCCAACACCGCCGAGGGAGCCGTTTGGCTAAACGAAGGCGTCAAGGCCAACCAACCCTCTGACCCCTTCCTGTTTGCGGGCTGGACCAACCGCTCGGCCTGGGTGCAGAACAACGGCGACGACGCCGTAACGCTCACGTTTGAGGTAGACAAAACCGGATCGGGCAACTGGAGCCGCCTACAAACCGTATCGCTGGGTGCTCATAGCGCCACGCAGGTGGTTTTTCCGGCCAACGCTCCCGGCGAATGGATTCGGCTACAGACCGACAAAGCCACGACCCTGTCGGCGCAGTTTACGTATGGCGCTAAAGATACCCGCTCCGGGGCAACCAATGCGCTGTTTAACGGCCTGACGAACGTAACCACCGCCAACACGACGGGCGGTCTGCTCTACGGCCTGAGCGACAACCGGCGGGCGCTGGGACTACATGCCTTGTCGTATAAAGGGGGGCAGGCAACCGACGTTGGTTACTACGAACTCGATGCCGACATGCGCCTGACCCGGAAAGCCGACGCCCAGACGCAGTCGTTTATCAAAAGCAAATTTGCCATTCCCGAGCGGGTCGTCACGGTCGACGGGGGCAGCGTACTGGTTGTGGATGACAAAGGTCGGCGGTGGCGGTTTCCGTTGGGCAACAACGCCTACACCAACCTGACCAATCAGGCCGCCCTGCGGATTTGCCGGGAAGTGGCCACCGAACGCGATCTGTTCAACTGCCACGGCACCTTTTATGAACTCCCCGCCGAAAATGCCGACGGCTACGCCAAAGTCAGGCCCGTTGCGTCGCACAACCTGCGCATCAACGACTACGCCTCGTATCGGGGGTTGCTGGTGATGACGGGCATCGACCTACAGGCCGCCCGTTCCAACGAACACATCATCGTTTCGGACGATAAAAAGGCGGCCATCTGGGCGGGAGCCATTGATGACCTCTGGAAATTGGGCAAGCCAACCGGCCACGGTGGCCCCTGGACCAATGCGTCGGTGAAAGCCAACGAAGCCTCTGATCCCTACCTGATCGGGTTCTACGACCAGCGGAGCCTGCAACTGTCGCACAAAGCCGGCTCACCCGTTACGTTCACGCTCGAAGCTGATCCCGTAGGTACGGGGGTCTGGATGCCCTACAAAACCATCACGGTAGCACCCGGCCAGGTCAGTACGTTTACGTTCCCGGCCGAATTCCAGGCGCGCTGGATTCGCTTCAAAACCGACAAAGCCTGCGAGGCGACTACGTTGCTCAACTACGAATAACGGTCAGCGCAGCAACCTGAGGGGCCGTAGCAGCGACAGCCGGTTGCCCCGGATTGATGCAGGCGTTCGCGGGCTTGCCGTCGGGGCTAGGTACGTTGGTCGGCGACTAACGTACCTAGCCCCGACCAGTTTCTTGAAACCGACACCGGGTGGTGCACTAGCTAGGGTAGTGGCAGGCCAGCTCAGGCATAGCAGCAGCCATACGTTCAGACGAAAGGGCATAGTCGTCAACAGAAAGGCAGGCGACCGGCTGCCGCCATCACAGGATGGGTCAGCCGGTCGCCACTGTAGGTTAGGTTTACGCTTCTACGCCCAATACGGCATCTTCCTCAACCGGAATCATGTAGGTGTTCGACGTGGCTGCCAGGCTCGCGCTCGGGCCTCCGATTGACTGCTCATCGACCTGGATTTGCACCCCAACACCCTGACCGCCGTAGAACGTACCGCTCGAGAAAGCCGACACCGAGCTGTTGTTGATGGCGTATTCCGACGACTTGATGCTGATGAGATTGTTCTGCTTACAATCGTTGAAAACCTTCTCGATTTTCACGAAATACAGGTGGTGCGTGTCGTTGGAGCCGCTGAGCTTGATCTTGTCGTTGAACCAGATGGCAACGTACCCAGTGAGCAGGCAGTTGGCACTCCAGTTGATGTTATAGCTCTGCGTGCCAATCACCATCGTGGTGTCGAGGATCGTCATGGGCGGTGCCGTTACGGGCTGCTCAACGCTCCAGGTCTGTGAATGGTTAGTGCTGAACTGCTGCGAAGCCGAAAACGAAACGGTGGTCGTCACTTTGGTGCCCAGTTCAGCGACCGTCGGCACTTCGACCGAAGCACTTACCTCAATCCCGATTGAGAGGTCTTCGGTTACCGACCACGTAAACGACTGCTCCGTGGTTTCCTCCTGCTTGTAGGTATAGGTTTGGGGAATTGAACTGCTGTTACGGAACTGCGAGTGTACCGACGACACCGTGCCGGGTTGCGGCGCTGGTGCGTTGGGGTCGTAAACGATGGGTTGCTGATTGGCCTGCACCTCGTACTGGCGATAATCATCGAGTTCGCTGTGCTGGCTGTAATTGGTGCTGGCCGTAAACTTTACACCGCCTCCATTGTACTGTTTGTTCATCCAGTTGCCCCAGGCATTGGTAATGTCTTGCAAAGAAGTTGCCATGATTTAATGTGTGTTAAGGTGAAAATATGATAGTCATTTCGTCAAAAAAGAGGACGACTGGAGGCTCAATCGGCGATTGTTTGACGGTAACAAAGGTGGCCGCTTGCTCCCCCTCGGCGCAGGCGCAGAAGCACCCAAACAGCAAAGCGGGTATTTCCAGACGGAGATGCCCGCCATTTCTGACTGTTTTTGAAAACGGGTGTTTCTACGGGGGTATGATCCTATCAGAATGTGTTGTTTTGCGCCTTAATCCTTTTCCTTCTCATGCAAACCGACAAAACGCCTACCTACGCCGTACCCATTGAAGACGCCGAAAAATGGGTCACCAATTGGGTCGATGCCAACACCGACGGCAAAACCCTCGACCCCACCGACATGCGGGCGTTTCTGGTTCACCGCGAAGATTTTATTGAACTGCTCAGGCAGTACGACACCGAGTATGTGCGTCTGTACATGGGGCGTCGCGAAGACCCCAACTCAGATAATCAGTTAAGAGCCTGCCTGCTGATGGTGTCGGCTACACGTCAGGGCACAATCGACCCCAAATCCCCGGACCCCGATCTAATTGTCGACCTGGTGGGGCAAGTGACAGTTCTGAACGGAGACAAGGCGCAGGAAGCTAATTATCAAGTATTTGACTTCTCGCAGATATGCCCGCCCATGTGCGACGTCAACAGCCCCCTGTTCATTGGTGAGCCCGACGCCCGTTGTCAGTAAGCCGCCTCGTCTATGCAAGACTTCCTGATTTGGTTTAGCCGGTATGGGTCTTACTGCGTACTGCTCTCGACCAGTATGGTCCTGTTCCGGTTTCGCTACCTGATCGGTTATCTCCGGTTTGTGGGGTGGTTTGTGGGGCTGGCCCTTGCCGGCGAGCTCATTTCGCACCTAACCGCCCACGTCCTGCACATTCCGAACACGTACATCCTGCACGGCTATACCATTCTGGAATTCAACATCATTGCCCTGTTCTACGGTAGCTTTTTCGGCTATTTCTACACCCGTTCTTTTGTTCTCTGGCTGATGGTCGGCTTCACGGCGTTGGCCCTGCTGAATAGTGCGTTCATACAGCCCCCCACCGGGGGTAATGCCTACGCCCGCGGGCTTGAAGCCATCCTGATTATCGCGCTGGCGCTGCTGGCTTTCTACAAGATGCTGAGCGAGCTCTCGGCCCGTCGGCTCGACAAACAGCCTGTCTTCTGGATCAATACCGGCTTTCTGCTCTACTTCGCGGGTAGTTTATTCTTCCTTTTATTCAGTAACGCTGTTTTATACGACTCGAACCAAACGCTTAAATTCGCCGTATTCGCACTTCATGTGTTGCTCATTGTCATGATGCACGTGCTGATCAGCATCGGGTTATGGTTCAGTCCCAGCCTTCGGGCGACATCTACATACTGATTTTCGGTGGTTCGCTGGCGTTTATTATGCTGGTGATCGGTATTGTGGTCTTTCTGCTTGTGTATCAGAAACGAATAGCCGCCCAGGAATTACGGGTGAAACAGATGGAACTGAGCTATCAACAGGAGGTCATCTACCGCACGCTCGACGCCGTCGAGGATGAACGCAAGCGCGTGGCCCGCGATCTCCACGACGAGGTGGGGGCGGCTTTATCGGCCATGCGCCTGCTGCTGGCGCAGCTGACACAGGCTGCACCGCCTTCAGACGAGTCGCGCCACCTCACCAGTCAGTTTAAATACGTCATCGACAGCACCATCGACAACGTACGGCGGATTTCGAACGATCTTCTGCCGCAGGGGCTCGACGAACTTGGCCTAACCTACGCGCTTGAAGGCCTCTGCGAAAGTGTGATGGCGCTGGCCGATGTGAACGTAGAACTGACGGTTGTGCCCGACCTGAACCTGCCCACGCGCGCTAATCTTATCGTCTACCGGCTGGTGCAGGAGCTGCTCAACAATGCCCTGAAACACGCCGACGCTACCGACATCCGGCTATCGCTGCTTCGCGAAGCCGACATGCTGGTGCTTCGTTATGCCGACGATGGCAAAGGGTTTAATTTTGAGCAGGCCTATCAGCAACGCAGTTTCGGACTAAAAAACATTGAAACCCGCGCGCAGATGCTCGACGGCCTGGTTGCGTTCGACACCAGCCCCGGCGAAGGGCTTCGGGTAGACGTTAAATTCCACCCCTAGTTACGATCTCCCACTTCTTTATTGCCGAACGCTGCCATGTCCAGCCCTATCCACGTAGCCATTGCCGACGATCAGGTTTTATTCCGAAAGGGCATGATCGGGATTGTCGATAGCTTCGATGGCATGAACATCAGCCTTGAAGCCGATAACGGCCGCAACCTGCTCGATGGCCTTGCCACGGCCTCGCCCCTACCCGACGTGGTGCTGCTCGACCTCTCGATGCCCGAGTTGAATGGCGTTGAAACCACCAAGCTGATCCACAAACAGTATCCGGGCGTTAAAATCATTATCCTGTCGGTGTACAGTGAAGATCGGTTTGTAACTCACCTGATGGACCTGGGCGTGAATGCCTACCTATTCAAGAATGTAGAACCCGAGGAGGTAGAGCGCGCCATCCGCGACGTAGTCGAGAAAGAGTTTTACTTCAACGAGGCGTTTCTGCGCGCCATGAAAAACCGGATGGCCACCCGCAAGCCGCGCCGCGTGCTGACCGAAGCCGCCCCGGCTACCCTGACCCCGCGCGAAATCGACGTGCTGAGCCTGATTTGTAAGCAGCTGACGGCCCCCGAAATCGCCGATCAGTTGTGCTTAAGCATCCGGACTGTGGATGGACACCGGGCTAACCTGCTCGAAAAAACCGGCTCGCGCAACACCGCCGGGCTGGTTCTGTATGCCATCAAAAACAGCCTGATCGACCCCTCTGAACTGTTGAGCTAGCCTACAGCGCACAAAAAAGGGGTGGATCAGATCGCCACCCCTTTTTCTGCACATTAACCTCACTTTATAATTTCTTCATTTTTCAGAACTACCCGGCGCACAGCGCCATCGTCGTTTTGGGTGACCGTAACGAAAAAGACACCCTCCGCTTTCCGGCCAATATCGACCTGCCCGACGAACTCACCGCTGAAGTCTTTTAACTCACGACGGGCCACTTCTTTACCCTTGGTGTTAGTCACCACAACTTGCACGTCGCCTTTCTTCGGAGCGTTGAAGCGCACATTGAGCAGGTTGCGGTCGGGGTTGTTGGGGTACACGTCGAGCCCACGCACGGTTGAGGGCTGCCCGCCCCCGTCAACCCAGACGTTGAACGGCCGCGCAAACTCCCGCTGCCAGTCGCGGTTCTGGAAAGCCCGGTTCATCCGGTCGGCCATCGGGGCCAATTGACGGCGCAGGGTAATGTCCATATCACGACCCAACCGGCGCATGTTGCGCGACAGCGAATCCAGCTGTCGCCGCTGGAACCGAAACTCCCGCGTGCGGCGGCCGTTGCGAGCGGTGTCATCATCCGAGTCGTACCGGAAGTGCAGATCAAAATCAGAATCGCCCGGCGCCATGGGGGCAATCACTACATTCGGCGCAGCAGGGGGCATCGGTGGCATGGGGGCCATAGCCAGGGCATCCCCGTCCAGGAAACGGTCTTCGACCACCCGGTTCCGGCGGCTGGTGCGACTACCGCTTGCGGCCGGTCCGCGGTATGAATCCTCGATAATGACAGAAATATTGCTGTCGCCTTTGCCTTTCCGGGCGGCCCGTAGCGAGTCGATTAGCCGGTTAACCAGCGCGTCCCGCTTTTCATCGGTCATGCCGTCGCTACGGTAGGTACGTTCGATGGTGCGCGTGTCTTTTCCGCTACGTTCAGTAATTTTTACGCGCATCTGACCCGGTTCATCGAGTTCACGCTGCGCCATCGTAACCGATGAGAGGCCGCCCAGCAAGCCAAGGCAGAGGGCGAACCGGAGGACGGTGGTGGTTGTTTTTTTCATAGGAGTCAGTCAGGAATTCATCGTAAGTCAGTAACGGACAACGGCCCGTTGGCACACGTTAAAAGTTGTTAAGCAGGCAATGTCTTTTTCGTCTGGATGGTTGTTTGTGTACCTTACCTCACCCCCGGCCCCTCTCCTTAAAACAAGGAGAGGGGGGACCTTAACGTCTTCCTTACTTCTGTTTGGCTGTGTATGACAATCAGAAGCCTGGCTGGTAAGCCTCCCCTCTCTTTGTTTAAGGAGAGGGGCCGGGGGTGAGGTAATCAAACAGATAGATAACTCGTTCGCTCCGTTGCATCGAACGCCAAAAAAATAAATGTCAACGAAACGCATCCGCTGGATTGTTCTTTCGATGGCCCTCGGGCTGCTGGGTTTAGTTGGGTTTCAGCTATACTGGATCAGTACGGCCCTGCATTTACAGAAAGAACAGTTCGATTATAAAGTCACCGATGCCCTGCAAGAGGTGGTCCGTAGCCTGGAGCGGCAAGAGATTCAGTATCAGGCCCGGCAGCAGTTGCAGCTTCAGCATCAGCAACAACAGCTAATGGCCATCGGGCGTAAAAACGGGAAAGCCGCCGCCACTCAAGCTACGGCTCGCCCCACCCCTTCAGCCGCTGCTCAGGACCGTGTGGCGGCTACGCCAATGCCGAGTCGGCAACGTACCCAACGCACCAGCCAGGCTCAGACAGGTACGTCGGTTGCCGGTCGCGATATGCCCGGCCCGATTGTGGTGCAATCCGATGCCCTGCATCCGCGCACCCAAACCCTGACCCTCGAGCAGGCGCAGGTGGTCGAAGCGTTCTTCCGGCAGCAGGAAGAGCTGATGGCCATGGGCGACTGGCAAACCCAACTCGCCCAGCAACAACGTTTTGAGCGCTGGATCAACGAGATTGCTGCCAACCCGCTGAACCAGTTTCACGACGGTGAGCTTACGCTGGTCATGCCCGACTCGGGTACGCACCGCGCCCGCCCCACCCGGCAGCGCAAAACACGTACCTACAAAGCCGCGCCACTCGCCAAAACCGCGCCCACCAACGTACCCAAACCGGCACAGGAACAGGGCATCACGGCTGTCAATTCCATGACCCACGCCGAGCAGGCGCAGATGATAAAGGATGTACTGAAAGGTCTGCTCATGTCGGATCGGCCGCTGGAAGAGCGCGTCGACCGGTTTACGCTCGATACGCTGTTGCGGCAGGCGTTGCAGGAACGCGGCATCACCATTCCCTACAACTTCGCCGTACGGAACAAAGGACAGTCGCGGTTTCTGTTTGCGTCGATGCTGGCCAGTCAGGCGTCGATGAACCGGCAGTTCGACGATTACGGCTACAAGGCGGCCCTGTTTCCGAACAATATTCTCGAAACGGGCAACTACGTCTACCTCTTCTTCCCCGATCAGCGTTCGTTTATCCTAAGCCGCATGACCGCCACGCTGGCGGGGTCGGCACTGCTCATTCTGGTGATTATGGGTTGTTTCTACGTCGCCATCACGACCATTCTTCGGCAGAAAAAGATGGCCGACATTAAGAACGACTTCATCAATAACATGACCCACGAGTTCAAAACGCCCATCTCGACCATTTCGCTGGCGGTGGATATGGCCCGCGAGCAACTCCGGTCGGCGCAGATGCCCGCGCTGGTGGGCGCTGCTGGCAACACTGCTCCGTCTACCGAACTACCGGAACGACTGGGCCGCTACATGGGCATTATCCGCGACGAAAATCAGCGACTGGGTTCACACGTAGAGAAGGTACTTCAGATGGCGCTGCTCGACAAGGGCGAAGTCAAACTCAAGCTCAGCTCGGTCAATGTACACGACGTAATCGAGAAAGTGCTGAACACGATGAGCCTGTCGATTGAACAGCGGCAGGGCGACATTGAACTGGAATTCGACGCCACCGACGAGATTGTGCAGGCCGATGAGGTACACCTTACCAACATGCTCTACAACCTCATCGACAACGCCATCAAGTATTCGCCTGAGCGGGTGGCGATCCGGATACGTACCCGCAACACCACCCTGCCCGACCCCAAAACCGGTGCCCCGCGCCCGTCGGTAGCCATTTCGGTGGCCGATCAGGGTCTGGGGCTGACCAAAGAGCAACAAAGCCGCATCTTCGACACGTTTTACCGCGTCCCGACGGGCAACCGCCACGACGTGAAAGGCTTCGGACTGGGCCTCAGCTACGTGAAAAAGATGGCTGAAGAGCACCACGGTCAGGTTACGGTGAGCAGCACGCCCGGCCAGGGAAGTGAATTTGAAATTGTCATACCAACTACATAAACATGTAGGGGCGCCCGCTTTCGGGTACAATAGGCTTGTTTGTACTAGTCGTACCCCTCAAATAAGCAAATACAATGGCTGACGCGTCGCGGGTAGCCACGTTGGACCGCCCCTATCAATCAACACTATGCCCTCAATCTTACTTGTTGAAGACGACCCTAATCTGGGCCAACTCACGCAGGAATACCTGACGCTGAAAGGGTACCCGACCGACCGCGCCACCGACGGCAACGCGGGCCTGCAACAGTTCATGGCCAATACGTATGACCTGTGCATTCTCGACGTGATGATGCCGAAAAAGGACGGGTTCACCCTGGCAAAAGAGCTCAGGATGGCCAACCGCGACGTACCCATCATTTTCCTGACGGCCAAGTCGATGCAGGACGATGCCATTCAGGGTCTGCGCCTCGGTGCCGATGACTACATCACGAAGCCGTTCAGCATGGAGGAATTGTTGCTGCGGATTCAGGCCATTTTGCGGCGGTATCAGCGCACCGAGAACGTACCTGAAACAGGTATTTACCAGATCGGCACGTTCCAGTTTGACTATCCGCGCCAGACCCTCACGCGCAACGGCGACGGCGCCGGCCAACGCCTGACGAGCAAGGAATCAGAACTGCTGAAATTGCTGGCCCAAAACCTCAATCAGCCACTGGGGCGCAGTTTCGCCCTGAAGATGGTCTGGGGCGACGACTCCTATTTCAACGCCCGCAGCATGGATGTGTACATCACGAAACTGCGCAAATACCTCAAAGACGACGAGCAGGTGCAGCTTGTAAACGTACACGGCGAGGGATTTAAATTAGTGGTATAAGGGAATTGTCATTCCTGGTCATTGGTTGTCATTGGTAGTCATTAGCCTTCGGCATCATTGATGCGATAAGCCGCTGCGGGGCGCTCACGATGAATGACGCCGAAGGCTAATGACTACCAATGACGCGAAGCAAATGACTACTTCTTTTCAACCTCGTCGGCCGCGCCGGAATCGGCAATCGGCTGCTATTCGCGAGATGGTGCAGGAAACCCGCCTGCACGTCTCTGATTTTATCTTTCCCGTTTTCGTCATGGAAGGTGCTGGGCAGCAGACCGAAGTAGCGTCGATGCCCGGCATTTTTCGCTACTCGCCGGACCTGCTGCTCGACGAAATCGGTCGCTGCCTCGACCTCGGCATTACCACCTTCGATCTGTTTCCGAACCTGCCTGAGTCGAAGAAAGACAAGTACGCCACCGAGAGCCAGAACACCGAAGGCCTGTATCTGCAAACCATTGCCCAGATCAAAGCCAAATACCCGGAAGCCTGCCTCATGACCGACGTGGCCATGGACCCCTATAGCTCCGACGGACACGACGGGCTGGTGGAAAACGGCCAGATTTTGAACGACGAAACCTTGGAGATTCTGGGCAAAATGGCCGTGGCGCAGGCGCAGGCCGGTGCCAACATTCTCGGCCCATCCGACATGATGGACGGGCGCGTGGGCTACATGCGTCAGGCACTCGACAACGCGGGTTATACGAATGTGGCGATCATGTCGTACACCGCCAAATACGCTAGTGCCTTCTACGGCCCCTTCCGCGATGCACTCGACTCGGCCCCCAAATTCGGCGACAAGAAAACGTACCAGATGAACCCGGCCAACCGCCGCGAAGCGCTCATCGAAGCCGAACTCGACACCGCCGAGGGGGCCGATATCCTGATGGTGAAGCCCGCGCTAGCGTACCTGGACATCATCAGTCTATTGCGCCAGAACAGCCAGTTGCCCATTGCCGCCTACAACGTCAGCGGCGAATATGCTATGATCAAAGCCGCTGCCCAAAACGGCTGGCTCGACGGCGAACGTGCCATGATGGAGTCGCTGATGGCCATCAAACGCGCCGGTACCGACGTCATTCTGACCTATTTTGCCAAAGAAGCCGCTCAGTTGCTGGCCAACGCATAACTGTCAGGTACGTTCCCAACCGTACCTTTGCTGGCCCGCCCGACCGTTGCGCTGGGCACGGTCCGCCGCTGCGGGGCCAACTTGTATGGCAACTTATGTAATTCGGAATGCCCGCGTCGTGAATGAGGGGCAGATTCAGGAACGCGACGTTCGGATTGAAGACGGTTTTATTGCTGAGCTGGGTACGTCGGTCAACGCGCGGGTGGGCGATGAAGTGATCGATGCGGCGGGTCAATACCTGCTGCCCGGTGTGATCGACGATCAGGTGCATTTCCGCGAGCCGGGCCTGACCCACAAAGCCACCATCCGCAGCGAGTCGCGGGCGGGCGTAGCTGGGGGCGTCACCACGTTCATGGAAATGCCCAATACCGTGCCCAACGCGCTGACCCAATCGCTGTTGCAGGACAAGTACGACATAGCGGCCCGTACGGCTTTTGCCAATTACTCGTTTTTCATGGGTGCCTCCAACGACAACATCGACGAGGTACTCCGCACCGATCCCCGGTCAGTATGTGGTGTAAAAGCGTTCATGGGTTCGTCGACAGGTAACATGCTGGTCGATAGTGAGCAGACGCTGAACGCCCTGTTTTCGCAATGCCCTATGCTCATTGCCACGCACTGCGAAGACGAAGCGACCGTTCGGGCGAACACGGCCCGCTACCGCGCCGAGTACCCCAATGATGCACCCGCCCGCATTCACCCGCTCGTGCGAGATGAACAGGCCTGCCTGCGGTCGTCGAGCCTGGCGGTTGATCTGGCGAAGCAGCACAACACCCGTTTGCATATTCTGCACCTAACGACCGCCGATGAACTGAGTCTGTTCAGAAACGATATTCCGCTGGCGCAGAAACGCATTACGGCAGAAGTGTGCGTGCATCACCTATGGTTTTCGGCTGATGAGTATGAGACGCTGGGCAACCAGATCAAGTGTAATCCGGCCATCAAAGCGCCGCATCACCGCGCTGCCCTTTGGGAGGCCCTGCTCGACGATCGGCTCGACATCATCGCCACCGACCACGCGCCACACACCTGGGATGAGAAGCAACAGCCTTACTGGCAGGCGCCATCGGGCCTCCCGCTGGTGCAGCACCCGCTGCTGCTGATGCTGGAAGCCAGCTTACAGGGGACAATTTCGATTGACAAAGTGGTGCAAAAAATGGCCCACGCCCCCGCCGACTGTTTTCAAATCGATCGCCGTGGGTACGTTCGGGAAGGCTATTGGGCCGATCTGGTACTGGTCGATCCGGGACAGCCAACCGAAGTAACGCCGGAATCGATTCTGTATCAGTGCGGTTGGTCGCCACTGACGGGACAGACATTCGGGCACCGCATCACGCACACGTTTGTATCGGGCGAACTGGCTTACAAAAACGCAGATTCTGGAAGCGCATTCCTGGTAGAACGCGCCGGACAACGAGTCAGTTTTGACCGCTGATCATATTGATCATCAGACCTTATAGGTTTTTAGAAACCTATAAGGTCTACCACTCGTAATTAATTCACGATCGTATCGATCAGCCAGCTAACGATAGCCACAACCAGACTGAACAGCAAGGCTGAAATAAAGCCACTGACGCCAAAGCCCGCGATGAGGTAATCGGCCAGATACACCATCAATACGTTGATCACGATCAGGAACAACCCGAGCGTCAGGATGGTGATGGGGATGGTCAGGAACGTCAATACAGGCTTGACGAAGGCGTTGAGCAAGCCCAACACGATGGACACGATCAGGGCGGTAGTGAAGCTATCGACTGATACGCCCGTGATGATGCGGCTAGCCACGAAAACGGCCACCGCGTTGATTAAGATGCGAATGATGAGACCCATAGAAGCAAGTTTATGTTCAATGTTTAAGGTTTGACCGGCCCCTCGCGGCGAACCGATTGAACCTTAAACCGCGAATGTTGCACTTAGTTTGCGTGTCGCTTCTGTAGAACGGCAATAATATCGTCGAGCGACAGGTTTCGCTGTTCGAGCAATACCAGATAATGGAACAGTAGATCGGCGGCTTCGCCTTTAAAAAGGTCATCGTTGCTGTCTTTGGCTTCGATCACCAGTTCAACGGCCTCCTCCCCCACTTTCTGGGCAATCTTGTTCACGCCTTTATTGAACAGGCTCGTCGTGTACGACTTGTCGGAGGGGTTTACCTTGCGGTCGTGGATAATACCCTGTAGGTAGTTCAGAAACTGCCCGCGCCCCTGGTTTACTTCCTCGAAACAGGTATCGGCTCCGGTATGGCAGGTGGGGCCGTCGGGGCTGGCTTTGATCAGGAGCGTATCACCATCACAGTCTACCAGGATCTGCCTGACGTGCAGGAAGTTGCTGGATGTTTCGCCTTTGGTCCAGAGGCGTTGTTTGCTCCGGCTAAAAAACGTAACAACTCCTTCAGCCTGTGTTTTCTCGTAGGCTTCCTGGTTCATATAGCCCAGCATCAGTACCTTCCCGGTCTGATCGTCCTGAATAACGGCGGGCACCAGCCCATCGGGCGATTTGTCAAAATGAATAGTCATAGCGTGTGACCTCACCCCCTGCCCCTCTCCTTGAAATAAAGAGAGGGGCAGGGGGTGAGGTAAGTTTAATTCGTTAAACGCATCGGGATTCCTTGAGCCGCCAGGTACGTCTTCAGATCGGGAATGCCAATTTCTTTAAAGTGAAAAATGCTGGCGGCTAGGCCGGCATCGGCTTTACCCGTGGTGAAGACGTCGGCAAAATGGTCCATCGTGCCCGCCCCACCCGACGCGATGACCGGGATGTTGGCAGCACCGGATACAGCCGCTGTCAGGTCGAGGGCAAAACCGGCTTTAGTACCGTCGGTATCCATCGACGTTAGCAGGAGTTCGCCAGCACCCCGATTCTCTACTTCGTTAGCCCAGGTCAGGGTTCGCAACTCGGTTGGTCGCCGCCCGCCATGCGTGTGCACAATGTGTTCATTGCCAACGTACCGGGTATCGATGGCCACGACAATACACTGACTACCGAACTCAAGCGCCAGTTCATTGATTAACTCAGGCCGCCGCACCGCCGATGAGTTGATCGACACTTTATCGGCCCCCGCATTGAGTAACGCCGACACGTCGGCTACCGACGAGATACCGCCCCCAACGGTAAACGGAATATTGACGGCATGGGCCACACGCCGCACCAGTTCGATCAGTGTTTTGCGCTCGTCGACGGTGGCCGTGATGTCCAGGAAAACCAGTTCATCGGCCCCCTGCTGAGCGTAGATAGCCCCCAGCTCGACCGGATCGCCGGCATCACGCAGGTTCACGAAGTTGGTGCCTTTCACCGTGCGCCCGTCTTTGATGTCGAGACAGGGAATGATTCGTTTGGTCAGCATCAGTAAGCGGTAAAGAATTTGATAGCCATCGTATTTTCTGGGCTGTCGATGGGTGTGAATCCAAATTGGCGGTAGAGCCCGTGGGCATCCTGCGTCACCAGCATTAGTCGCCGGATACCCTGCAACGCATCGTGGTTCATGATCGTCTGCATGAGCTGTTTGGAAAAACCGTTGCCGCGTTGCGCCGGGATGATGAATACATCGGCCAGATACCCGAACGTGGCGTAATCGGTAACCACACGAGCAAAACCGATCTGCTGCCCGTCGAGATAAACGCCGAAGCAAAGCGAATGCTCAATTGACCGCTGTACTACATCAAGCGGGATATTCTGGCACCAATAGGCTTCCTGTTGCAGAAACTGGTGGATCAGGTCGATATCCAACCGGCGCTTGTCTGTGCTGATTTCGATGTTTTCCATCCTTATGAATTGATGGCAGAAAGTTGCTTTAACGTCACGCGGCCTTCATAAATCGCCTTCCCAACGATTACGCCGAACAGCTTCATGTCGGCCAGCTTCTCAAGGTCGTCCATGTTGCTGACGCCTCCGCTGGCGATGATGTTCAGCGACTGATTATTCTGCTGGGTACGTTCCTGAATGTTTCGGTATAGGTCAAACGAAGGCCCTTGCAAGAGGCCGTCTTTGGCGACGTCGGTGCTGATCACGTGCGAAATACCCTTTTCAACCCATTCGGCGATGAAATCATACACCCAGAGGGTCGTCGACTCTTCCCAGCCGCCAACGGCAATTTTTTCGTTTTTGGCATCAGCCCCCAAAATTACCACGTCGGCTCCATGCCGCGACAGCCACCGCTCCACCAGATCGGGTTCCCGCACGGCGATGCTACCGGCCGTGATCTGTTTGGCCCCACATTCGAGCGCAATCCGCAGGTCGTCGTCCGACTGAATGCCACCACCGAAATCGATGTGCAGTTTGGTTTTGGTGGCAATCAGTTCGAGCACTTTGTAATTGATGACCCGTTTGGCTTTAGCCCCGTCGAGGTCAACCAGATGCAGCCGACTGAGCCCGGCATCTTCAAACTGCATGGCCACGTCGAGCGGGCGGGCGTTGTATTCGGTCTTTTGGGCATAATCGCCCTGCGTCAGCCGGACGGCTTTCCCTTCAATCAGGTCAATGGCTGGAATGATATGCATGGTTACTATCGAACGCGAAGACGCTAAGAACAACGCAAAGGGCGCGAAGTACAAATTACAGCTGAACAGGTCCGCACTGCTTTGCGTACTTAGCGTCTTCGCGTTCCATCAAATTTTTAGAAAGTTTCCGAGGATGCGCTGGCCGACGTTGCCGCTGATTTCGGCGTGGAATTGGGCGGCATAAAAATTATCGCGCTGAAGCATGGCACTAAATGGCCGGCCGTAGTCACAGACCGCCGTAGTCTGAGGGCATACGTCGGCTGCATAGCTATGCACGAAATAGACATAGGCTTCCGGCGGCAGGCCTTCTGTCAGTGGCCCTTGCAGGCTATGGATGCTATTCCAGCCTGTATGGGGCACCTTTCCGGCACTCGCCGGAAAGCGCCGGACATCGATATCGAAAATGCCCATACAGGTCGTATCGTTTTCTTCGGAATAGCGGCACATTAGTTGCATACCCACACACGTACCCAGCACGGGCTGTTTCAGACTCGGAATAAGCTGGTCGAGGCCCCGCTCGCGCAGGTACGTCATGGCTGTACTAGCCTCGCCTACACCGGGGAAAATCACCTTGTCGGCCGATCGGATCGTCGCCTCATCGTCGGTTAGTTCATAGATGGACCCAATCCGGTCCAGCGCGTACATCACTGATTGGACGTTCCCAGCGTTGTATTTTATAATGACGGTTTTCATATAGCCAATAAAAAACCCGGCTCTGGGCAGAACCGGGCTACGTAGTTTCGTGAATCAGACAGGTCAGTCACAAAGCCATACAGCGGTCTGCATCAGCAGGCGAGCCGATGATGGACAGCATAATGAGCAATGTGGGTTACTGAGCAGCGATTCATGCCGCAAAATTACGACAGCCTGTCGGGAAGTGCAATGTAACCAGCCGCTTGACGTGTGCTTTTGACGAAATGGTAGCTCACAACCCCATTTTGTCGCTTACTTTTGTGCCCACTCGTAACTAACGTATATGAAGACAGCGTTGATTTGTGGCATTTCGGGACAGGATGGCGCTTATTTAGCAAAGCTGTTGCTTGAGAAAGGCTATCAGGTTTATGGTGGATCACGCGATGCTCAGATGTCCTCTTTCCGAAACCTTGAGCGCCTGGGTATTCGCGAGGCGGTTCAGGTCGTTTCGGTCAGCATCAACGACTTCCGTAGCGTACTGCAAACGTTGCAGAAAGTACAACCCGACGAAGTGTACAATCTGGCCGGGCAAAGTTCGGTCGGGCTATCCTTCGAGCAGCCTGTCGAGACGCTGGAAAGCATCAGCATCGGTACGCTAAACCTATTAGAGTCCATCCGGTTTACGAATCGCCCCATCCGGTTCTATAATGCCGGTTCCAGCGAATGCTTCGGAGATACAGGTACGTTGGCGGCTGATGAAGAGACCCCTTTTCGGCCCCGTAGCCCCTATGGCGTAGCCAAGGCAGCAGCTTTCTGGCAAGTGGCTAACTACCGGGAAGCTTATCAGCTCCACGCCAGTACGGGTATTCTGTTCAACCACGAGTCGCCACTACGGCCCGAGCGCTTCGTTACCCAGAAAATCGTATCGACAGCCTGCCGTATTGCAAATGGCAGCAAAGAAAAACTGTCGCTAGGTAATATTGACATCGCCCGCGACTGGGGTTGGGCTCCCGACTATGTGGAGGCGATGTGGCAGATGTTGCAACAAGAGCAGGCCGATGATTTCGTCATCGCTACTGGTCAAACACGGACGCTGAAAGAGTTCATCGCCGTTGTGTTTGAACAGGCTGGCTTAAATTACGAAGAACACGTAGTGTCAGACCCTCAGTTGTTCCGGCCTACCGACATTGCCGAAGGACACGCCAACCCAGCCAAAGCCAAACGGCTTCTTGGCTGGGAAGCCCGTCAGTCAATGAATACGGTAGCCCGCATGATGGTCGATGCGGCTTTGATACGATCCCGGCCGCAACTGGCTTAACCAACGGGACATAACATTTAGGCAAACCGTTGTAGCTTTGCCGACTTATTGACGGCTTACGGGCCACGTTTTATGACCGTAACTCATTTATTACCGACTACTCTTCTTCGACAAAGCGTGTTCCACTATCGCCTGCTAGGGTTGTTAGTTTGCTTGTTCTCAGCCTTTACAGTTATCGGCCAATCTAGAGTTGATCAACTCTCCGATGAGCAGGTTCAAGATTTCTATCGCCGGGCACAGTCGAGTGGCTTGAGCGAACTTCAGATTGAACAGGCGGCTATGTCACAAGGGTATACACTCGATGACATTGCTAAAATGCGTCGCCGCATAACGGAGATTCGAGGCAAGTCGCCCCGCAGTTACCGGGGCAGTGGCGAAGCGGATACCAGCATTGCCCGGACCCTACCGTCAGGGTTATCGCGTCGCCGTGCCGACTCGCTGGGCTTACCACGAACTGATTCGGCAAGTCTACGTAGCCGGGTTTTTGGCGCTTCCCTTTTCCAGAATGCTGGGCTTTCGTTTGAGCCGGATATTCGGATTGCGACGCCAAAGAATTACATCGTTGGACCAGACGACGAGATTTTGCTGGATATATACGGTGCGTCATCCGACAACTTCAGGCTACGTGTTACGCCTGAGGGTACTGTAAAAATTCCTAATCTGGCCCCGGTGCTGGTGAGTGGCCTGACGGTTGAGCAAGCCGAACAACGCATTATCGCCCGGCTAAGACAGGGCGGCTTTCAGGGTCTAGGTACGGCGGGAAGCGGTACGTATGCGTCGGCTTCGCTGGGGAAAATCCGTAGCATCCGAGTTACGTTGGTTGGCGAAGTGGTACGCCCGGGTACGTATACTATCTCCTCGCTGGGCTCAGCCTTCAACGCCCTGTATCTGGCGGGTGGCCCTAATCCAGAAACGGGTTCGTTTCGACGAATACAGGTTATTCGGGGCAATCGAGTCGTGCGGACAATTGACTTGTATGATTTCCTGCTGCGCGCCGATCAGCGTGACAACATCCGGCTACAGGATCAGGATGTTATCCGGGTAGCCGAATACCAGACTCGTGTTGATGTACAAGGCGAGGTGCGGCGGCCTTATTTATTTGAACTGCTACCGGGCGAGAATTTCCAGACGTTACTAGCTTTTGCTGGCGGATTCAACGAAGAGGCTTATACCGCTTCTATCTCCGTTCGTCGTAACACCCCGCGCGAGCGAAAAGTAATTACACTGACGCCAGATGAGTTTGGCTCTTTTGTGCCACAACGTGGTGATCGTTTCACCATCGGTCGCATTCTGAACCGGTATGAAAACCGCGTACAGATCGTCGGAGCCGTGATGCGGCCAGGTGACTATGCCCTTGAAAACGGATTAGTTACCGTGGGTGACCTTATCCGCCGGGCAGATGGCCTTCGGAAAGACGCTTCGACTACCCGGGCCAACATCTTCCGGGAGAGCGACAACATGGATGTGCAAAACATCACCTTCGACGTGAGTCGATTACTGAAAGGTGACGTTGCTGATATTCCCCTTCAGCGGCAAGATAGCGTGGTCATTCAGTCGATTCGTAATCTTCGGGAGGTATATAATGTCTCGATCGAAGGCGCAGTAAACAAGCCCAGTACGTTCAGTTACGTGAGTAACATGACGGTGGCGGATCTGATCACCTTGGCAGGTGGTTTTCAGGAAGGCGCAACAGCAAACCGGATTGAGATTGCCCGCCGAATCCGTAGCGACTCGGCGAATAGTCAAACCAACACAGAGATTTACCGATTTAATCTGGATCGTTCGCTACGGCTTACCAACGACGATGCGGGCTTCTTGTTACAGCCATTTGATATTGTGTATGTACGTACCCAACCCTACTACGAAACGCAACAACAAGTATACGTTAATGGCGAAGTACTACATCCGGGAGTATATGCAATTTTAAATCGGACCGAACGAATATCGGATCTTATTCAACGAGCCGGTGGCCTTAAGCCAGACGCCTACTTGGCGGGTTCTCAATTCTATCGAAGTCGAAAATTGATTGGGACGGACATCCGCGCAATTCTCGATGATCCAGCAGCAGATGGGAATCTGCTGCTTCAACACCAAGATACCCTATACATACCACGCCGCTCAGATCTTGTAGAAATTCAGGGAGCTGTGCTTAATCCGTCAACAGTCAGTTATGGTCAGCAACTAACCCTGCGCGACTATGTCACTCAGGCGGGCGGCTATACGGAGAATGCGCGAGTGGGCCGTTCGTACGTGATGTATCCAAACGGCCGTAAAGACCGGACAAAGCGTTTTTTTGGGATCAAATCATACCCCAAAATTCAGCCGGGCTCGGTGGTAGTGATTCCGTTTAAGCCACTCGACAACAATCGGCTTTCACCGACAGAGCGGATTGGCATTTTCTCCCTGATTGGTACGCTGGCAGCAACGGCAACAACCATCATTATTAACCTGAGCAGGCCTTAATCGTATGTCAGTTACAGAAAAAGGAACGGCTATTTCCAGTGACGATGAGGTGATTGAAATCCGCCTGAGCGATGTGGTGGTTTTTCTGAAGAAGAGCCGACGAGTTATGCTCATAGGTGCCCTGATAGGCGCGCTGATTGGGGGCATTTACGCGTTCTCGAAACCAAACGAATACTCTTCCCAGATAACGGTTCTACCAGAAATTCAGACTAAAAATTCTTCCAATTTAGGTAATTTGGGTTCGCTGGCCGGTTTGGCAGGCATCGATATTGGCAGCATGGCGTCTGGTACGGATGCCATTCGGCCGGAGCTGTATCCCAATGTTTTACAGAGTGTCCCTTTCGCACTGAATTTATTCAAGAAGCCTGTTTACGTTAAGGAATACAAACGTACCCAACCTTTAGAGACGTATCTGGTCGAGAAAACAAAGTCTCGCCTAACTGATCTGCTATCCTTTGGCGGTTCCGAGACAAACGACGACTTCGCCACGCCGGGCGATACGAATCAAGCGTTACGCATGACCAAAGAGCAGGAATTGCTGGTAAAAGCTTTGCACGAACGAATTACGGGTACGTATGAAAAGAAGTCAGGCGTATTAACTATCACGTCGACCATGACCGACCCGGTCGTGGCAGCCGATGTCGTGCGTCATTCACTGGCTTACTTAACTGATTACATTACGACCTATCGCACAGAGAAAGCCCGCCGCGAGGTCGACTTTCTGGGTCGGCAGGTTTCATCCGCCAAACAACGCTATCAGGCAGCAGAGTATGCCCTTTCTGCCTACCGCGATCAGAATCGGAGTGTATTTCTGAACACAGCCAAGATTGAGGAGCAGCGCATTCAGGCCGAGTTTCTGCTGGCCCAGGACCTGTACAATACGCTTTCCAAACAATCGGAGATGGCTAAAATCAAAGTACAGGAGGATACACCTGTCTTTAAAGTGCTGGAACCAGCCCGCGTTCCATTGAAGAAGAGTGGTCCCAAGCGTAGTATGATTATACTGGTAGCAGGCATGTTAGGGGCAATCGTCAGTTTAGTTTATGCCTTTATCCGTCGTGGTTGGTAGGCTTCGTAACCAGATGACCAAGGTGTCGGCCCGCGTTAAAGGCTTACATCCACGAACGCTGAGCGCCCTTATCAACAGTTTCTGGGGAGTAATCATCAAAGGAGGTAGCCTCGGGATTTCCCTACTCATGGTTCCCCTGACCCTGAAATGCCTGGATAACACTACGTTTGGCGTCTGGACGACACTCAGTTCATTACTAACTCTGCTCGCTTTCTTCGACATTGGTCTGGGTAATGGTCTTCGCAATCGCTTAACCGAAGCCCTGTCGAACAACGATCCTTTGCTGGCACGCTCCTACGTGAGTACAGCCTATCTGTTGTTTGCTGGTACGCAGTTGATCCTACTTCTACTTTTTGTAGTGGTCAACAATTTCATCCCTTGGGCCAGATTGCTTAATACAACTATTCCCAGGCATCTATTAGGTCAACTATCGCTTATTCTGTTTATCGGTGTTAGTGCGAAGCTTGTTTTCGACCTGATAACCTTTGTTTTCTATGCCCGCCAAGAGCCGGCAAAAGCGGGGTTGATGCTCTTGGTGATCAATATAACGACCTTGACGGGCCTGCTCTATCTGGTCTATACAGGTCAAGGCAACCTTATCAATCTGGCGATTCTAAATGCCGTTTGCCCGTTGGTTGTATTACTTATTACCTCCTTTTGGCTGTATAATGGGTCTCTTAGCTTCTTGAAGCCTGTGCCCCGTTTTTTTCGCAGGGTGCACATACGCGGCCTGCTCGGTTTAGGATCCAAGTTCTTTATTATTCAACTGGCTGTTGTCATCATTTTTTACAGCGACAACTTGATTATCACTCAACTATTTGGCCCTGAGTACGTTACGCCTTATAATATATCCTACCGATATTTCAATATCATTAACACCTTCTTTGCTATCATGCTCACTCCTTTCTGGTCAGCGTTTACTGAAGCCCATGTAAAAGGAGAGTATGATTGGATGCGAGCTAGTTACAAGCGTTTATGGTGGCTTTGGCTAGGTATTGTAGGCTTGGTACTAGTTTGGATCATTCTCGCTCCGACTATTTATGCCCTTTGGGTAGGAAAACGCGTACAAATTCCGTTTTTGTTGACTCTTTGTATGGGGCTTAGTATAATCGTCATGTGCCTAAACAATATAACAGTAGTTGTTATCAATGGCTTAGGTAAAATAAAACTGCAATTATTCTCGGCACTCTTCTCTGCAGCTATCAACCTTCCATTGTCTATACTTTTTGGCCAATATCTTGGGTTAGGTAGCGCGGGGGTAATTTTAGCTACTACGTTGTCTTTGTTAAGTGGTTCAGTTATTGGCTTCCTTCAGGCACGCCGACTATTAAACCGTACGGCAGCTGGTATCTGGAACCAATAACACTATATGACTTGTCAAATCTGTCGATCGCCCGCTACACCGTATCTTGAGCTGACCATTCTGAATAAGTATTCAGTACAATATCTGCGGTGCTCAGGTTGTGGCCTTATTTATACAGAACCACCTTACTGGCTCGATGAAGCCTACGGCAATGCCATTACGTCACTGGACATCGGGTTACCTCGCCGCAACCTGCACTGGATGCCCGTTGTCGAAGCAGTGATTCGTAAATGGTTCAACCCCAGTGCTTCATTTCTTGACTATGGAGGAGGATACGGCCTGTTTGTTCGGCTTATGCGGGATCAGGGTTTTGACTTCTACAGACAGGATACCTACTGCGAAAACCTGTTTGCCAAACAGTTTGACGTTACCCAGCACTCGAACCGCCAACCCTACGAGCTGATCACAGCTTTTGAGGTCTTTGAACACTTGCCAGACCCTGTCGGCACCGTTAAAGATATGCTCAGCTACGGAGAAAGCATTCTGTTTTCCACCGAATTACAGCCCAATGACCACGTAACTCCCGAAAACTGGTGGTATTTTATCCCCGAAACGGGGCAGCATGTGAGCCTGTATACCGAGGCGTCGCTTCGTCGATTAGCAGAACAATTTGGTTTGCGTCTTTACTCCAACGGCCATAACCTACATTTAATGACAAAGAAGCCTGTTAGCATGGCTTGGTTTCAACAATTATCGCGGCCCAAGGTTGCCAAACTAGTCAACGCAGTTATGCCGAATCGCCCTAAAAGCTTACTTGATAAGGATTACACCTTACTTACGAAAAAAAACGCGCGTGACTAATTGACATGACTATTTTCTTTGACCACCAGACGTTCTCTTTGCAGGAGTTTGGCGGTATTTCCCGGTACTTCAGCGAGCTAATCAACGGTATTAATCAACGTACCCAGCATAGTGCCTATCTGTCGGCCCATTACACCAATAATGCCTATGCCCATGATCTACAGTTGGCCCGGCGTTGGTTTTTCCCGAATACGGCCCTTCCTAAAAAAATACCCTTACTGTACAGACTCAACAAAGCACTCTCGACTTATGACCTGCTGACCCAATCGTATGACCTGATTCATGCGACTTATTACGATCCTTATTTCCTTCAGTTTGCCAGACAGCGCCCCACGGTAGTCACCTTCCTGGACATGATTCACGAACGGTTTAGCGACCAATTTGCGGAGTTATCTGCCGACCGGGTCATTACCAGCAGGAAACGCGAAGTGGCCAAACGGGCGTCTCACATCGTTGCCATTTCAGAAAGTACCAAAGCTGATATAGTTGATTTGTTTGGCACTGATCCGGCTAAAATTAGCGTGATTTATCTGGGGAGTTCTTTCGAGGTCAGCACAACGCCGCTGTCTCTCAAAACGACTAATACAACAGCCCCATATCTGCTGTTCGTTGGCCATCGGGGCTATTACAAAAATTTCGACCCTTTCCTAGACGCTGTAGCTCCTTTGCTTAAACAGAACGGTTTACGTGTAGTGTGCGCAGGTGGAGGCAATTTTTCCAAAACCGAATTAGCGCATATACACGCACTTGGTCTCGCTGGATTGGTAACTCAGCAGCCTATCAATGATCAACTGCTCCGGCAGCTCTACAGCGACGCAGTTGCCTTTGTTTTTCCTTCTCTGTATGAGGGCTTCGGCATACCGGTTCTGGAGGCATTTTCCTGCGATTGCCCCTGCCTCATTAGTGATCAGAGTTCGCTGCCTGAAGTTGGTGGTGATGCCGTTCTCTATTTTAATCCCAATGATGCCGACTCGATACGCGCTGGTGTAAACCAATTGCTTAGCGACAGCACTTTACGACTGAAACTTATAGAAAAAGGGCGACAACGCGTAGCTGGCTTTTCGTGGCAGCGCACCGTAGTTGAAACAACCGCTTTATACGAAAAGCTGGTTCAGTAACAGGGAAACACCCCAAACCAGCTACGAAAAAAACACGCACTTTATCAAAATCGCACTGGACGGCCTTAATTGGTCGGATTGGTTTTGGAATCGAGCCAGTCGCTTCGCTACTTACCCAATTCATGCTTCAATCGCTGTACCTTTGTCTGACGTACAGCTTTCTTCTCTGCATGTCCGAAAAAAGGCCACTCATCAGCATCATCACGGTTACCTACCAAGCAGCCCAGACACTTGATCAGGCAATCCAGAGTGTGGTGGTACAAGAGCCGGTTTATGAACTGATCGTTATTGATGGAGGCAGTACCGATGATACGGTAAGCATCATCCAGAAATGGGAAAACTCCATTTCGTACTGGGTCAGTGAGCCCGATAAGGGTATCTACGATGCGATGAATAAAGGCGTTCGGCAAGCTAGTGGCTGCTGGATCTACTTTCTAGGAGCCGATGACCAACTAGCCCCTGGGATTCTGGCTACGCTGCAGCCTACGCTACTTGCCAGTTCGGCCGTCCTGCTCTACGGCGATGTTCAGTACGACTATGGAAAATACTTCCGGTCTGCGTTTGGTCCCAAGACCTACCTGCACAACACCATCCACCATCAGGCGACCTTTTACCGAAACACCTTGTTCGATCAATTCAGCTACGACGCGTCCCTGAAGATCATCGCTGATTATGAGTTGAATCTCATCGTTTATCTGAATAAACTCCCCCACCAGTACCTAAACCAGGTAGTGGCCATCTGCGCGGGTGGCGGCAGCAGTTATGACGTTCAGCTATCCCTCCACGAAACCAATCAGGTACGTGGCAAACATGTCAAGGGTGTCGTGAATCTGTTATTGAACCAACTATTGGCAGCCAAATACTTCGTCAGCTATGTACTACTACGAAAAGTATAACCCAACAGTTATGCTGCTGGCCATAGCGGTGTTCACAATCGCAGCCATTTTTTTAGTTCGGAAACGGATAAGCTCGCTTATTGATCCCCTCAATTTCCATATCCTTTGGTGCGCAAGTGGTCTGGCATTGCTTACTGGCTATTTCTGGTCTGTAGGTATCAATGTAGACGGCTTCCTTTTTGTGGTGGTTTACATCGCTTACATCGTGGGCCTGTCTCTTTTTCTGGGAAAGCCTGACAACGATGTAACTGGCCTGCAACGTGAACTTGATGATCCCCGGAACACCAAACTGTTTCTGGTGTGCCTCGCTTTGAACGTCGTGAGCCGTTATGAGTTCATCACTTATGCAATAACCAGCCCATCGCTCGTCGAATGGTTTTTGTATCGTTTCAAGCAAATTGAAGGGCGGTCTATTCCACAATATATTCTGCAATTAGGAGCCCGTCCTTTCTTCCTGTATTACCTCTTCATGCTGTTGAAGACCCAGCGCAAGTGGCGTGTTTATCTCATTGCCGTGCTGTTGGTCAACGTTTTTCTGGATATCGTTGCGGGTGGTCGATCGTCCGTAATAAGTTTACTGTTGGCCTACGGCTTTTTTGTCTACCGGTTTAGTCCCCTGTTTCCGCAACAGACTCTTAAACGATTAAACATATACGGTGCGGTGGCCGTCGGTCTGGCGCTCACAGTCGGTGCTACGGTTACTTCCTACTATCGGCCTGATAGTTCCTTTGAAGAAGGCATCCTAAGCATTGCCAACCGTCTGTTGGCGGCAGGCGACGGCCTTGAGATGTATCTGGCCAACAATGCGTCGGCCTACATTCCCACGGGCCTGAACGAGTACGTGAAATCGGTTTTTGGCATCTTCATCAAACGCGTTGTCGATGTTCAGACACAAAGTATTGGCTGGCGACTCTATGAATTAGAAAATGGAATAGAAGTTCCCTTTGCCGTGGGTCCCAACTACATCCTGCCCCTGCAGGCTTTCGTATTGGAAAAATACCTGGCAATACCCTACGCGCTGTTTATTAGCTTTTGGGTGGCTTTCCTTCGGGGCAATGCTTTCAGCCGTCGGTTCATCAGCAGTCGACCACTCATCTTCATTCTGGGGTTACTCAGCTTCGAGCCCGCCCTTGATCTTGAATTATTTATTCTAACGCTGAGTGGTTGCCTGTTTGTCTATTTTGTTATCCTGCTACCCGTTCGTCGTTTTCGCTTTGTCGCTGATTGGCGTTACACGCTAAACCTTACCAAACAGGTTTCCACTTATGAAAAAGGTTAGTGTTTGCCTTGCCGCTTATAACGGCGAGAAGCATATAGGACGTCAGTTAGCCTCGATCGTAAACCAGCTTGGGCCCGACGATGAAGTAATCGTATCCGACGATGCCTCAACTGACGCTACCCACCAGATCGTAGCGTCTTTCAACGACAGTCGAATTAAGTTCTATACTAATACAGGTACGCATGGCCCCGTAGGCAACTTTCAGCATGCTCTCAGTCTGGCAACGGGCGATCTTATCTTCCTGAGCGACCAAGACGATGTATGGCTGCCGGATAAGCTGACCGATACGGTAAGGCTGTTAGACACCCATGATCTGGTTGTAAGTGACTGCACGATTGTCGATGAACAGCTGAATACCCTCCATCCTTCTTTCTTTGCTATGCGAGGGAGTCGATCGGGTTTTGTGCACAATTTGCTAAAAAACTCGTACATGGGATGTTGCATGGCTTTTCGGCGTGACATCCTGATTCTCGCATTACCAATCCCAGCTACAGTCTACATGCATGACTGGTGGATCGGCTTACTGGCGGAGCTAAACGGGAAAGTTTATTTTTACAAAAAGCCGCTTATTCTGTATGTCCGCCACGGCAACAACGCTTCGCCAACCGGCGAGGGCTCACTGGATTGGCAGCAGAAGGTAACTAATCGGGCTGGATTACTTACGAATCTTATCCGGCGTATGGCGCATTAATTCTCTGTATGGTATCTGTCATTATTCCCACGTACAACGCATCCGCCCATCTGCCGGCTCTGTTAAACCGATTAAGCCAGCAGACGATGGCCTATGAGTTGATTGTTATTGACTCGACATCCACAGACGAAACACCAGCGATCCTACGCGATCATGGGATCGACTTTACCAGCATCCCGACGGCTTCGTTTAACCATGGAGCGACACGTAACTTAGGCGTTCAGTTGGCAAACCATGAAAACCTGGTGTTTCTTACGCAGGATGCTTTGCCAGCTGATGCTACCGCCCTTGAACGGTTAGTTGAAACCATGGCTAGCCAGGACCACATCGCCATGGCTTATGGCCGCCAGCTACCTTACCCCAGCGCCGATCTGCTGAGCCAGTTTGCCCGGCAGACCAATTATCCGGCAACGAGTGTCATGAAATCGCTGAAAGACATTCCGCAGATGGGGATAAAAACGTGTCACTGTTCCAATTCCTTTGCCGCCTACAAAAAATCAGCACTCCTTTCGGTGGGTGGTTTTCCGACCGATACAATTCTGGGCGAAGACGTTTCGGTGGCAGCGCGGCTCATCCTTGAGGGCAAAACCCTGGCGTATTGTGCCGAGGCTACTGTCTTTCACTCTCACAATTACACAATCACCGAAGAGTTTAAGCGCTATTTTGATATCGGTGTTTTTCACCGACAGCAACAGACAGTGCTCAAACCCTTCACGCAGGCCGAAGCTGAAGGGGTGAAATATGTGCTGGCCGAGTGGACGTACCTGAGCCAGCAGAAGCGCACCTCGCTGATACCCGTACAATTAATGCGAACCGTAGCCAAATATATAGGGTATCGGGCCGGGCAATGGCACCAGGGCCTTCCGGTTAGTGTAAAACGAGCGATGAGTATGCACCGCTCGTTCTGGCAGCATCAATAAGCGTTTACAGGGGCACCGGGTCATTCACGAAGAAATCGCTCTGGATTTCGGCGGATCCCTCATAGTAGACAGCCTCCCCTGTGCCACTGCCCGACACTCGTGGGACCAGGGTCACGCGCCCTATTCCACCACTAAAGGTCAGATCGAGCACCATGCCATTCACGTTGAGATACGACGGGTTAGTTACGCTCTGGTCCAGAATGACGGTTGTGATCGATATAGGGTCGAGCGTACCGTCGAATTTTTGATTGACAACAATCTGGGCTTCAAAGCATAGCGTCGCTGCCGCCCCTGAACCATAGCCACCAGCCTTTAGAACACCGTCAATATTAATCCGGTAATAGCCACTATTGTTGGCAGTTGTGCTGGTTAGGCGGGCTTCCTGAAACTGAAAAATGGTAGCGGTCGTCAGTGCGCCCAACGTACCTGCTGATACACGGTTATTGGTGAGTTGGCGGATTTTCCCGCCCTTCTTCTCAAAAGGGCGTCCGGTATTGAATACCATATTCGCCGATTTCTTCAGCAATGCCTGCGTAATGATCTGATTATTGTTGGTAATATCGTAACAGTCTATCTCGCTGTTCTGGACAATACCAGCCACCTGCTGCGTCCCGTTGCTGGCAGGTGCGTGATAAAGAACCGTTCGGTTGGCGCGCTCTGAAGCATTTGGGAGGCCAATGCGTGCCCGCAAGCTGGTAACAATGCAGTTAGTAACATCGATAAGCTCGGTAGTGGGGGCTGTCGAATTGGCTGAAATAATATCCAGTTGGTTATAGGCAAACCCGGTATCACGTACCTGAAGCAGTCGGGAGAAAGACTCGATTGTAGCGTGTATTTTCAGGTTGATGGTACTGTTGAGGCACAAGATAGCTGTTTCATTGGTACCGTTCGCTGTCGATAGCCGACTCATATACCCTTGGAAATTGAAGCTGTTAGTACCATTCAACACCACTGCTGGTTGCCGCTTTTCTAAAGTCTGCAGCGACGTTCCATTGATGCTGGTAACCCCCATTGAACCAGAACCAGCCGTTACCGTCTGAAAATTACTTGTGGCGGTGTAGTTAACGCCTGTGTAGGTAATGTTGGCCGCATAACTCATGACGAGCGGTACGTTGGCCCGAATCAGGCATTCATGGATGTAGAACTCCTCACTGCGTACGTTCAGTAAACCGATTGATCCAAAGCCTCCATTAGCCGTAGGCACGTCGGTCATTTGAAAATAACACCGCTTGATACCACAGTTAAGCCCGCCTGTGCTCGACAGGGCAAACTGTACACCCAACGTTGAGGGAGCACTGGCACTTGATGGCAGAAACGTAAAATTTTCACAGCCACTTTGCGACGAACCCGTAAAATCAAACATGGGCCTGTTCCCCGTGTTTCCCAATATAATTGTG
Source organism: Fibrella musci (assembly GCF_041321105.1). Classification (NCBI taxonomy): domain Bacteria; kingdom Pseudomonadati; phylum Bacteroidota; class Cytophagia; order Cytophagales; family Spirosomataceae; genus Fibrella; species Fibrella musci. The sequence continues at coordinate 605,344 of NZ_JBGGWD010000003.1, forward strand.
TTCAGATATGGCCCTCCATCGCCAACCAGCCAGATGCCCCCTGCTCCGGTTAGGTTTATCGAGGAGTTGATTAAATAATAGCCCGCCGGGAAATAGACAGTTGCTTTGTATTGAGCAAATGGATTTGCCTGTAACGATTTTGCGTAATTGATTGCTGCCTGAATTGCCGGTGCATCGTCTCTTGAGCCGTCTCCAGCCGCACCAAACTGGGGGTCTTTTACATTTATAGCCATTGACTGTATTCGCGTAGATTCAGTGAGAAGATAGATTGAGGCAGCTGCCTTTGTGTAGTATTCCCTGTGAGTATCTGGTTGATTATGGAGTTAACTCATCCACTATCAGCTTGTTTACTCGGTCTGTAATACCTTATTCTGGAGTTGAGCCCTTCCCCTGAAACCAATCGTTCATTTTTTAAGTCTTCTGCACCCATCCGATGTTATAACCAACTGTTAGACTTCTTACTACATGATACGCCCTTACCTTATCTTCATTTTAGTACTAGTGTGTGCCAGCTTTGCAAACGGGCAACCTAAGGATGTCAAGACGGCTCGAAAGGCGAACCGGGAGATTCTTAAACGTGGCAAATGGGGTGTTTTCACGCATTACTTGGCAGATACACCTGGCTCACCTACTCCTACCCCCGGCAACTGGAATCAACGCATTAATCGGTTTAATGTAACTGCTCTGGCAAATCAGCTGGCTGCCGCTCATGCGTCCTATTATTTCATAACGATTGGGCAAAATTCGGGCTATTACTGCGCGCCGAACAGTACGTACGATAAATTAGTTGGTCATCCGGTCAGCCATTGTTCACAACGAGACCTGATTACTGACCTGGCCAAAGCTTTAGCGTCTAAAGGAATAAAGTTGGGAGTTTATATTCCGGCTAATGCCCCGGAAAATGATAAACAGGCCGTCGATAAACTAGGCTGGATGCGTGGCGACCATAGAAATGCCGAATTTCAGCGCCGTTGGGAAAGCGTTATTAAAGACTGGTCGCTTCGATGGGGTAAAAACATCTTTGCCTGGTGGGTTGACGGGGCCTTTTTCGCGGATGCCATGTACCGTCAGCCAGAACCGCCCAACTTTCAGTCATTCGCAGCAGCGCTACGAGCGGGCAACCCCGATGCCCTGGTTGCCTTTAATCCTGGTATCAACACTGTCTTGAAACCAATGACTGAGCATGAAGATTTTACGGCCGGAGAGGTTGATTTTTACCTGCCACTTCCTGGCCGCCTACCCTATAACAACAACCTTGCCATCAACACTGCAGAGGGACTGAAGGGCGAACAGCTTCATTATCTAAGCTTTCTGGGCGAATGGTGGGGACGGGGCAAGCCGCGCTTTCCTACATACCTGATAAGTGCCTACACCCGCTATGTAAACGATCAGGGGGGAGTGATGACCTGGGACGTACCTATCTCAGACGCAGGCCTCATTCCAACAGCGTTTATTACTCAACTCAAAGCCTTACCTTTAGGTAGCAGGTCCCGATAAATGAACAAGATTAAATTTTCGTCTATAGTGCGTTTTTAATAAAGACTGGTATACTTACTGCTACTCTAGGTCTAGACTGCAGAAGCAAAAACGTTGCTGATTTTAATTCATCAATGCATTTTGCCTTTAAGTATATACTCGGCATTCAATGTTGCTTTTCTTCAACTAATTTAGTCATCATCTTTACCTTCTAATTAGCTTTACTGTGAAAAGAATCCTCTACCTAGTCATACCATTCATCGGTGCTTCTGCTCCCCTGATGGCTCAGACAAACATCGTCGTTACGTCTCCAGCGGCCGCTTCTCCTGGCGCTGACAACACCCTAGTAGGTGTAGGTGCAGGGAATCTGAACATGAGTGGCGCCAGTAATCTCTTTATTGGGCGCGGTACAGGGGCCCAGAATATGGCTGGCACGCAGAACGTCTTTTTGGGCGCAGCGTCTGGAAGCCTGAACACTGGCGGACAAGGCAACTCGTTTGTCGGCTATCAATCAGGTTACAGCAATATAGGTGGTAATAATAATACCTTCATGGGAGCAGGAGCTGGCTACACAAACAATGCTGGCTTTAACAATGCATTCTTTGGGCAACGTTCCGGTTATTTTAATAATGCTGGTAGTAATAATGCCTTTTTCGGAACAGGATCTGGCTATGCCAACACGAATGGCGCTAATAACACCTTTCTCGGCTCAGATGCTGGCTCGAACAACCAGGTTGGCGGTGATAACGTTTTTGTTGGCGCACTAGCTGGCTCGGCTAACCAGTCGGGAGCCTCTAATACATTTATTGGCAGTAAAGCCGGCGCAGCCAACACCACGACTCCGCAAAATACGTATGTGGGCTTCGAGTCAGGCTACACAAATACAGGTCAGGGTAACACCTTCTTCGGCTATCAGGCTGGCCGCAACAGTACCACGGGCGGCTTTAACGTGTTTATTGGCTTGACCTCTGGCTTTAGCAACACATCGGGCTTTGCCAACCTCTTCCTTGGCCAACGGGCAGGCTTTGGTAACACCAGTGGCGCTTACAACACATTCATTGGTAGCTCTTCAGGCGAAGCCAATACCGTTGGTGCTAACAACGTATCAATTGGTAACGGTGCAGGATTAGGTAACTTGGAAGGTAGTTTCAATGTGTCTATTGGCTCTCTATCGGGCGGTGATAACCAACGGGGTGGCAACAACGTATCGATCGGTGGCTTTGCTGGTCAGAAAAACCTCGACGGCAGCAACAACACGTTTATTGGTCATCAAGCGGGCGTTCCCAACAACCAGGTAGTTGTTCAGAACTCAACGGCTATCGGTTCCAATGCAGTCGTGACCGCTTCTAACTCAGTCATCCTTGGTAACAATGCCAACGTGGGTATCGGCACATCGGCTCCGGCCCGCAAGCTGGAAGTCGTCTCGGGCACAGCGGGCAGCAGCGGGCTGCGGCTGACGAATCTGACCACATCGACTCCTGGCACCATCGCCACGGCCACGCGCTTTCTAACGGTCAATGCACAAGGCGATGTGGTGTTGGGCAGCACCACGGGTGCCCGCGTGGGAGCCGAGGAGGCCAACTGGACGGCTGATGGCGCCAACCTGATCAACGCCAATACGGGCGCGGTTATCATCGGTTCAGGCATTAGCCAAACCCCGGCTGGCTACCGGCTGTTTGTTAAAGATGGTATTCTGACCGAGAAGGTCAAAGTAGCCGTTGCCAACACCAACGAGTGGTCAGACAAGGTGTTCGAGGCGGGGTATACCCTGCGCTCGCTGCCTGAGGTAGAGCAGCACATCAAGCAACATGGTCACCTGCCGGGTGTTCCCTCAGCCAGTGAGGTAGTGAGAGAAGGCATTGACGTTGGTAAGATGGACGCCAAACTCTTGGAAAAAATCGAAGAGTTAACCCTCTATATGATCGAGTTGAAGAAAGAAACCCAGGCACTAAAAGCAGAAAATGCCCGCATCAAACAGCAGTTGCGCCGCACGACCCGTCGCTAAGTTGCTCATACGAATCTGGTTTACTAACCGTTGACCAACAAAGGCCACCTTCTCAGCAAGGTGGCCTTTGTTTTTGTAACCCTGCCTATCTTTGAAGCTCTTCTCAATACGTACCAACCTCCTTGCGTCTAGTGAAACACTGCTGCTCCTGTTTATTCCTGCTCTCTATCCTGTTCAGTACGGGCCGGCTTAGTGCTCAATCAACCGCCCTCCGGCTGCCGTCTCGCTACCAGGTTGAAGTAGGTGCATATCTATCGGGTACAGGCGAAAACCCATTTTGGTTACGCGCCAATCAATACGGGTCAGTACCTTATAATACACCAGCGGGTACAGCTAGAATCGGTTTTGCCACGGAGTATGATACGAGTCGAAGAGGGCTTGACATTGGCTACGGCGTTGATGTTGTCGCGAATGCCGCCGGAGCTACTAACCTTCCACCCAACCAGCCTCTCATCCTGCAACAGGCTTACGTGAAGGCCCGGCTTGGCATTTTTGAAGCGTATGTGGGCCGACGACGCGAGGTGTTTGGGTTGGTTGATACCCTCCTGACTTCAGGCTCATACACTTGGTCGGGCAATGCGCTACCCGTACCCAAAATCCAGATTGGCATACCTAATTATACGCCTATCGGTTTCACCAAAGGCTGGCTTTCTGTGATGGGTACGTTTGCGCATGGCTGGTTGGGCGGGCGTTACGTTCGGCATACCTTTCTCCATCAAAAGTCTCTGTTTTTCAGGATAGGCAAGCCACAGAGCACGTTTCGGGCTTACGGCGGTCTCAACCACGCCGTTGTGTGGGGAGGTGTCAGCCCAGATTTAGTGGGAACAGGGTTGGTGACTTCAGAGCGTCTTCCAGCCAGTTTTACCGATTATATGCTAGTTGTGACTGGACTACGCACTGGAGACCAGTCACTGATTCCGTTCGGTAACAATCTTACCGATTTTGACTTGACTAATCGCATCGGTAACCATCTGGGGTCAGTTGACCTAGCTTTTGAGGTTGATCTGCGGCGGCATTCCCTTTATCTATATCGACAAAATCCGTTCGACTCGGGTGCCCTCTTTTATTTAACCAGCGTAGCAGATGGTCTAAACGGAATCCGACTTCGTAGTCATAACTCAAAAGCGATCTTTCAGACGTTACTATTTGAATTTTTGAATACAACAAATCAAGGTGGTCCCGAATTTGTCATCGAAGATCCACAACGCCGGGGTAAAGTAAACTATTTCAACAATGCCCAGTTTAGAGATGGCTGGTCGTATCAGCGATTGGGGTTGGGTACGCCATTCATTACGCCTAGATACAATCCTGACGGTACGTCAACCTATGGCGTCTTTACGGATAATAACCGAATTTTCGCTTGGCATTTGGCAGCGTCAGGTACGTTACCCATAACAGCGAAGTGGCTAATGCGCAGTCCTTCTTACCAAGCCAAATTGACATTGAGCCGTAATCTGGGTACGTACGACACCCCATATACTTTACCGTTAACTCAGTTTAGTGCATTTGGTCAAGTGGGTTTTCCTATACAGTTCCGTAGTAATGCACGAACATTTAATGGCACTGAATTTATAGGACGAATCGCTTTTGATGTCGGTAGTATATACTCTAAGAACTTAGGTGTATACCTTGGCGTGCGTAAAACATGGGGGCAATAATCGATAAACGGCTGTACTTCGCAGGCTCCTGATAACGTTCAAGTCTATTTTTTTACCTTTGCGGAGGCCCGATTTTTGCCATTGCCTAATACCTGTCACGAGGTTAGTTCGTTCTGAGCTACCTTGCAGGGTCTGCTCCTTTTACAAGTTGCTATGAGACATCGTTATTCTATCTTACTTTTTCCACTGCACGTTTTCTTCGACTTCGCGTGTTTGAACGCGTCGTTTGTTGGTGCCTATTGGTTAAAGTTTGGTACCATCGATGCCATTGCCCAGCCACCTTATCAGTGGCTTTGGATAGCGTTCAATGTATGTTGGGCTGTTATTGTTGCTATTACACAGCCTTACATTTTCCCCAGGCAGCTATTTAAAGCAGGGCCACTTCTTGGCAAGTTGCTTTATCTGGTCGTCTTGCATGCCGCCGTTATCTCCCTATTCTGGGTATTTGTACAGGGGGTTTATTTTTCTAGGGGGCAACTCGTTTATACTTACCTGCTCTTCCTGTTGAGCGGGGGGGTGTTTCGTCTTGGTGGTCTGCTTTTTCTGCAGGAATACCGGGCCAGAGGATATAATAATCGCCGATTCATTGTGGTTGGGTATGGTAAACTCGCTCATACGATCACACGTTTTTATGAAGTACACCCCGAAATGGGCTTCCGTTTTCAGGGTTACTTTGACTGGTACACTGGTGATAATGAGGCTCAACTAACAGGTTCATACAACGATATTGTCGATTTTGTCAAGCGCGAGCAGATCGATTGCGTGTACTGCTGCCTGCCGTATGTCGATAATACGCAACTCAAGCACTTGGTCGATAAATCTGAAATCCTTGACATACAGGTCAAACTATTGGTTGATTTTAGAGGGTTTCTGACAAAAGGAGCGTCAGTAGAATACCACGATTTTCTACCCGTCCTTAATCTGTCCACCCAGGAAATCGACAATTTCCGGGTTGCGTTCTTTAAGCGTTGCTTCGACGTCAGCTTCTCCTTGCTAGTCTTACTGCTTGGTTCTCCTTTCTTTCTATTAGTGGCAGCGATTACCCGCTTCTCCTCGAGGGGGCCAATTTTTTATGCGCAGGAACGTGTAGGTCATCGGGGACATCCGTTCATGATCTACAAATTTCGTAGCATGTATGTCGATGCCGAGAAAGCCGGGCCTTCGCTCTCGCAGGGGTCGGCAGATAATCGCATTACCCCTTGGGGCCGGTTTATGCGCCAGACTCGTATTGACGAACTTCCACAATTCTTCAATGTATTACGGGGCGATATGTCGGTTGTAGGGCCCCGCCCCGAACGGCAGTATTTCATCGATAAGATTACCGAGATTGCCCCTGAATACACCAATCTTCTGAAAGTAAAACCGGGTATTACATCTATTGGCCAAGTCCGCTTTGGTTATGCAGCCAGTGTCGATGAGATGGTACAGCGCCTGCGGTTCGACTTACTTTATCCTGAGCGTCGATCACTGCTTCTTGACCTCTGGATTATTGCCCAGACCCTGCGCGTCATGGTGCAAGGGCGTGGTCGATAGCGAACCTCCTTCCCTACTTTGCGTAGATACTTGGTAAGCAATTACGAATCCTTTACACATTTTTGACACTTTGGTCGTTGACTGGCTGTGGGGTAACTTCTATTTTTACACCATCGGCCTGCTATGCTAGTATGGCCTACTGGTTTTATTTTATCACAACTACTGATTAAGCGACCGCGTTTGTGCTGATGATTGTGTTGTTCCGTCGCTGGGTTCCGTTTGCCTGGGTATCATTACTTATTACAGTTGGCATCTCCTGTGGCCAGTCTACACAGAATCAACTAAACCGATCGGCAGCCGAGGTTCGTAATTGCGCCGAAGACCAGGTGGTCTCACCTAAAGAGGAAGCGGACCTGAGACGAGCCATCCGGGCCGATGAAAAACGGCAGCGCATTGAGGCCATTATGCAGCAAAAAGTGCGCGAAGGGCTGAACGGCAACGTGCTCATTGCCCAAAAAGGCATCGTGCTTTACAAACACTGCTTCGGTTTTTCTCATTTTGAAAAGAACGCCCGCGATTCTCTCGTCGAGCAGTCCAAGTTTCAGTTGGCGTCGCTTTCGAAGACGTTTACGGCCGTGGCCGTGCTTAAACTGCAGGAACTGGGCAAAATTAATTTCACAGATTCCATTCAGCAGTTCTATCCAGATTTCCCGTATCACGGCATTACTGTACGTGACTTGCTTAGCCATCGGAGCGGTCTACCGAACTATGTTTATTCCTTCGATGATAGTATGAAGGTGAACTATTACCGGAAAAACCCAAAAATCCCGACCAACGCCGATATCATGCATTGGTTTGCGACGGTAAAGCCAACGCCGAAACGATACAACGTACCTGGTCGTGGTTTTTCCTACAATAACACCAACTACATGGTGCTGGCCGCTATTGTTGAGAAGGTCACAAAGCAACCTTTCGAAGAATACCTGCGCCGAAGCATTTTTCTGCCGCTCGGTATGCACAATACCTACGTAGCAACCACCAAAAATGACTCGATCAACCAGTATCGAACGGCAGGCTATCAATGGAACCGACGTATTCCGAAGGATTATTTCGATGATGTAGTGGGCGACAAAGGCGTCTATTCCACCATCGATGACCTATTCCGCTGGTACCGGGCCTTAAACGGCGACTGCCTGCTCTCACGCAAGACATTGGCGGAGGCGTTTGTCCCGAGAAGCTTCGAGAAGAAAGGAGCCAAAAATTATGGCTACGGTTTCCGGATGCAGCTAAACGCGCTCAATCAGCCCGAATTTATTTACCATACCGGTTGGTGGAAAGGCTATAATACGATGTTCTGGTTCAGCCCAAAAGACGAGTACGTCATTATCATTCTGGGCAACCGATTTAACCGTACCGTTTACGGTATCAAAGATCTGATTAACGTACTCCATGACAACGATAAACCCGTTACTGAGGACGTTAGCGGTGAGGTAGAGATTTAAGAGCAGGGGCTTTGTTGTTCAACAAAGCCCTTTTTTATGGTATCATCGTTGCTTCGCCGAGCCTTAATCGGCTGCCTTTTCCCTTTAACTACGATGGCGCAGGAAGTACTTCCTCTATGGCCCGCCAATGCCATTCCAAACAATAAGCCTTCGATTACCCTTACCGAAACCAGCACCACGGAAGGCGGTATTCTACGGATCAGCAACGTAACGATCCCCACCTTGGCCATCTACCGGCCGGCGAAACAGACATCGCCGCTTTCCGTGTTGATCTGCCCGGGCGGTGGGTATTCCATCTTGGCGGCTAGCCACGAAGGGGCTGACATCGCCCGCTGGTTTACCGACCGGGGTATTACTGCGTTTCTTCTAAAATATCGCCTCCCCGACGAACGTACCCAGACCAACCCACACGAAGTTCCTCTGAACGATGCCGTTCAGGCGATGCGTCTGATTCGACAACGGGCCGCGCAATATGGCATCGATCCCGGCCAAGTGGGCGTTATGGGGTTTTCGGCGGGTGGACATCTGGCATCGACGCTGGCAACCCATACTGTTCAGGGGCCTCATGCGGCAGCAGACGCCAAACCAAATTTTGCCATTCTGATGTACCCGGTCATTACGTTTGGGGAGAAAGCCCACGGTGGCTCGCGGGATAAGCTGCTGGGTACGTTGAAAGCCGATCCTGCCATGATCGAGTTGTATTCCAACGAGAAGCAGGTGTCGGCTCAAACGCCACCCACGTTTCTGGTTCACTCGATGGACGATAAAGGCGTGCCCGTAGAAAATAGCATCAGCTATTATATGGCCTGCCTGAAACAGAACGTACCTGCTGAGATGCACCTTTACCCTACCGGTGGCCACGGATACGCCCTCCGCACGAAACCCAGCGAATCGGTTTCGGGTTGGCCTGCTGCCCTTGAAAACTGGTTGAAGACAATTGGCAGTAAGCGTTAACCGATCATTGCTCTCGTCAGGACTTCGGATTCACCACACATTCAGATTACAAACCGACATGCCCAGCTGCGACTATGTTGTAGCTGGGCATGTCGGTTCAGCGCTACCTGTACCTATAAGCTCATCCTTCGCCCTATTAGATTACTACATTAACATATTATACTATTTGTAACTACCTCTTTACACAATATATAATTTTCGTTCAACCTATAAGTACCATTAAAAATTTGTTAAAAATGATTTTGACAACATATGTTGAATGTATTACTTGTTGGGGTCATTGTTCAGCTAATCTTTTACTACTAACGACCCCATTTTATGACCAGATCAACTATTTACATTTCATCAATCATACTGGGCGCATTTGCTTTTGCGTGCCAGCCCACCGCCCAAAATGATCTCGCCGCCAGCAAAGCCGAGGAGATTCCGGCGGCTGTAGTTGCTAAAGTAAAAGAATTGGGATTTAGTACCCAGAACATGAAGCGTATCCCTGAGGGCTATCTGGTCGAAGGTGATATCATTCTGGATGACCACGCCCTGGAGCAAGGTCATGGCAAACAAGCCAGTCTGTTGCGCGTGGGCGACGAAGAGCAGTACCGGACAACTGCTCTGGTAGGCAGTTTACCCCGCACAATCACCATTAGCGTATCGAGCAGCTTACCTTCTGTATATGTAACCGCGGTCGATGAACTGATCCGCCGTTATAATGCCGAAGGGTTACGGGTTGCGTTCACGCGGGTGTCGTCAGGTGGTGCCATACGGCTTACGGCAGCCCCTGCCGGTTCAGGTTACCTGGCTTCGGCTGGCTTTCCCAGCGGCGGCAACCCATATAATCAAATATTGGTCAATGTGAGTGCGCTGGGCACCACAACGGGCACCTCGCGGGTCAATTACTATGCTACCGTGTTTGCACACGAGGTAGGGCACTGCATCGGGTTCCGGCACACCGACTACTACGACCGTTCGATCAGTTGTGGTGGCGCTTATTCAAACGAAGGAGCTAGCAGTGTAGGCGCTATCCTGATTCCGGGCACGCCGTCATCAGCTGACCTGAGTTCGTGGATGCTGGCCTGCGTGGCAAATGGACAAAACCGACCGTTCAGCACCAACGACCGCACCGCGCTGAATTACCTCTATTAACATTGACATACCCTTCTGCTGAACAAGACACCATTACCCCGGCCAAACGGCCGGGGTTTTTTAGTCAATTTTTAGTCTAAATGTCGCACTCAGTAAATAGTCACTTAACGATTATGAAGAACCCATTAAAAAGTGTTGCTTTGTTATGTTACTGCATGAACAAACAACACTTTTCTCCCTTACTCTATGAAACGCTTATCGTTCTACCTCTCCGCGCTGGTAGCAGGTGGTGTATTATATGCCTGCCAGCCGGCTGCACCCGAAACCGCTAAACCAGCCAACAACAAGGACGTACCCGAGGCCGTAACCGCTAAGGTTAGAGCCATGGGCTTCAGTACGTACAACATTCAGCGTGTCGATGATGGCTATGTAGTTGAAAACGACATCTTCCTGGGCGACAAGGACCTCGACCGCGGTTCGCAGCAACAACTGATGCGGATTGGTGGTGAAGAGCAGTACCGGACAACTCAGATTGTGAACAACCTGCCCCGGGTTATCACGGTAAGTGTAGCAAGCAATTTGGCCGACGTCTACGATGATGCCGTTCAGGAGGCTGTTAATCGGTATAATGCCGAAAACCTGTCGATTCGGTTCCAGAAAGTAAACTCAGGCGGGATGATCCACTTCCTGGCATCACCGGCCAATGCCGAATATCTGGCTTCGGCCGGTTTCCCCAGCGGCGGGCAACCTCACAACTTCGTCCGTATCAACAACACCTTCCTGGGTGACGTTAACAATGCGACGCGTGTGGCCTACATTGGATCGATTTGCGCCCACGAAATGGGCCACTGCATTGGGTTCCGCCACACCGATTATATGAACCGTCAGTTTAGCTGCGGCGGCGCTTTTGCCAATGAAGGAGCCAGCACGATTGGCGCTATCCAGATTCCCGGAACACCGGCAACGGCCGATCCTAACTCATGGATGCTGGCCTGTATCGGCAACAACGTGAACCGGCCGTTCAACGCCAATGACAAAATTGCCCTTAAGGCCCTCTACCCCTAGTCTTTAGCTTTATCAACTGCGGCAGTAACATCCGTTGATTCAGTAAACCCCCGACGCACGATTGTGTGTCGGGGGTTTCTGTTATTAACGAACCAGCACCGGAATCACATGCCGACCAGTCTTTGCACCATCGAGCCGTAACAGATGCAGGCCGGGAGGTAGACCCTCTGTCGGTACTTCTTTCAAACTACCCGACCGGGACACAGGTTGCAGCGTACGTCCATCCAGAGAAACCCAGGTGCCGGTTACCTCTTCGTCGAGCAGGGCCACAGACAAGGGCTGCCCGGCCAGTACGGGATTTGGAAAGACAAGCGGGGCGTTAGTTTGAACGCCATAAACCGTTTCTTCGCCCGTCAACACAGTTTCGCCAGTTTGGGTCGTCAGCTTCACGCGGTAACGAGCTGCGCCAACTACTGGCGGGCGATCCAGGAATACGTACTCCCGTTGGTTCGGCTGAATTGGCAAGGTCTGCAAGGGCGTAAACGCATCTGTCGTCGTAGCTCGCTCCAGGGTTAGTGCGCGCAGGTTCCAGGTGGTACTCAGGCTCAAGTTCAGTCGGGCGGTGTCGGCCACCAGCCGGTCGGCCAGCCAGCTGCTTATGTAGCAACCCACGCCCTGCTGCTGATAGTTGATGGTGTACCCCGCCTGCGCGGGTTTGCCCCCAATTACTGGCCAAACCGCCACATACGCACCATCCGACGGGCTCAAGAAAGCAATCGTATCGGTAGTCTGACGCGTAGACTCCAGGTATTGATTACCCAGCTTGTATAGTTGATATGTGCCGACGCCCGGCTGACGTACCCAGGTGATGGCGGCCCGTTCAGGGCAGTTGAGCAGCACTTGCGGGCGCATCGAGCGCACCAGCGTGAATTCGTCTGACAGGTACGTCCGGGTACGTGTCACGATCCGCAACCGGGCCGTTTGATTTCGGTCGGGAGTTGTCCACCACACGGCCTGATCGGCCAGCCGGACGCTGTCGGCCAGCGGTTGCCAGGTGGTTTCACCAGTTAGCTGCACCGATACCGTACCCCGTTGCCCAGCATCGCCCTGCCAGAGCCACCGAATCGGCTGGAGTTCGCCCGCCATCAACGTCGCTCCCGCCACAGGATTAAACCAGGTAAAGGCCGAATCGATGCTATACGCCACGGCATAGGGCTGGGGGCCGTCGGGCAAGCGGTTGGCGCCTACCCAAACCCGATACGTACCTGGCGTTGGCTGCGTTACCGACACCTGCTCCACGTTATTGACTCGGTCAATGCCGCGTCGGGCGGGTAAGCGCACCGAATCGGGATGCAGCGTCGGCGACAACACCCAGGGACGTACCTGACCGCCACTCGTGCCAATGGGCTCAAGCCAGAGATCGAGGTCCTGCCGCAGCGCACCCCGCCCCGCTACGGGGGTATCGTTCCAGGCCAGCGCTACGGCCAGACGAGCCATGCCCGGTGGCACCGTCAACGTAAATGATTGAGCAACCGCCGTTGTGGAAAGGGTGCCGGTCTGGTATTGGCGTTTTTGGGCTAACGTCACAGCGTCCAGCGCATTGAGGCTCCCAAATCCCGCTTCATGGTCGGGACCCGGCAGGCCAATGTCCTGGCAGGAAGCCAGCAGGCAGGCTCTCACCCAGGCTACCGACGGCAATTGCCCATGCTGATTGCGGTAGGTTTGCTGCAACAAGGTCCCCACCCCCGATACCAGCGCCGCCGATTCCGACGTACCATTATTACCATAGGCGACCAATTCGGGGCGAATTCGTCCGTCGGCAGTGGGTCCTCGTGAGCTTCGGGCTTCCAGTGCGCCCCGGCTGCCGATTCCGCCCACGACAAGCACATTTTTTGCCTGTTTAAACTCGCCTGTCAGGGTCATAAATGGGCTGGGGAGCACGGCGGTTGTCGACTCGGTACCGCTGTTACCCGCTGAAAATACGTGCAGCAGCGTAGGTTCCTGTTGCACCTGTCGGTCGTAGGCCAGTGCTTCGGGGCCGTAAAACGATTCGATCCCGACGCCATAGGAATGGTTCTGCACCGAAACGCCCAACCGACGCAGATCGGGCAGCGTGTCGGGCAGGAGGCGCTCAAACGACGAGGCCGCCAGCCGGGCCCCCGTTGCCACACCCCGCCCCGTGCTTATGAGGTTCCCCGCGCCGCCCAGCAGGGTGGTCATGGTGGTGGCATGGTCGGAAAACCGACTAGTAGTGGCCGGGGTCAGCACAACACGTCCCCGGAAATCAATATCCGACGTATCGAACGATTGTTCTTTGATGGAGATCGTCAGGCCGGCGCCCGTGAGACCGGGGTAGCGCAGGTACGTTGCCCGCAGCCCGTGCAGGCCAAAATCATAGTCGCTGACGGCTTTCCGGGCAGTTGGCTGCGCTGTTGCGGCCCACGCACCCAGCACTGCATTCACACAAAAAATAACCAATAGCCGTCGCCACATACACCGTCTGCCAGTAACACCTTCCTCAAAGCTACCAATTCGTTTTCAAACCTTTTGGGGTGCTTCGCCGTATATCTTAGAAACATAGAGCACCATGAAACTACTATTTTCAACCAGCGCAGCCATCTGCTTATTGATAAGCCTGTCGGGTAGCTATCTGGCTCACCACTCGGCAGTAACGCTTCCGACTGTGGCAGCCCCTACGGCGGCCCCCAGCCACGCCATCTTCGACAAACTGCTGAAAGAACACGTCAACAGCACGGGTATGGTCGATTACAAAGGCTTCGCCAAAGACAAGGCGCAACTCAAATCATACCTGGATTTGCTGAGCAAAAACGCACCGGCCGGTAACTGGAGCAAAGACGAAAAGCTGACGTACTGGATCAACGCCTACAACGCTTACACGATCCAGCTGATTCTCGATCATTACCCGGTTAAGAGTATTAAAGACATCGGAGCCAAGATCAAGATTCCGTTCGTAAACACGCCCTGGGATGTTAAATTCATCAAAATTGGTGGCGAAACCTACGATCTGAACAACATCGAGCACGGCATTATTCGCAAGCAGTTTGATGAGCCCCGGATTCACTTTGCGCTGGTGTGCGCGGCCAAATCGTGCCCCCGGCTCCGCAACGAAGCCTACGAACCCAGCCGACTGGATGCCCAACTCGACGATCAGGCGTCTGATTTCATCAACAATCCCGGCAAGAATTCGATCACGGCCAAGCAGGCCAGCCTGTCGAAAATCTTCGACTGGTACGGTGGCGATTTCAAGAAGATGAAAAACATGACGGTTCTGCAGGTCATCAATAAATACTCGAAAACCAAGATCACCGACGATACCAAGATTTCGTATCAGACGTACGACTGGGGCCTCAACGAACAGTAAACCAGGCCATTACAAACGGTTCGACCCTACCAATTTGCCCTGTATAGGATCAAATCGGTGGGGTCGAACCGTTTTGGTGGTCAGTTCCCCCGCACGGCTTCGACCACGGTGCCTTCGTGCGAATAAATCCTGAACTGCCCGCCCAGTTCTTCGGCCCGGCGTTTCATGTTACGGATTCCGTAGTGCCGCTCCAGACTTTCGTCGCTGCCGGGGAGACTCAACCCACGCCCGTTATCGTGAATCGTCAGGTGGAACGTACCGTTGGCGCGGGTAACCAGAAAGACACTCGCCCGGGTTGCCTGCGCATGCTTCACTACGTTGCTCAACGCCTCCTGCACAATCCGAAACAGATTCAGCACCTGTACCGACGTTAGGGGCTGATTCACGTCGCCATCGATCTGCACGTCGACCTCCAGGCCATTGGTTTGCTGCACGTAGCGGTTCACATATTGGTTCAGCCGGTCTTCAAACTCCGTCAGGGTAAAGCGCTCCTGGTGGATCGCCCAGATCGTTTCGCGTAGGGTCCGGATGGCGTCGCGCGCGTAGCCGACGACCGCCCGGAGTTCATTGGCCTGCTGTTTTCCGTCGATTACGGGCTGCTGCTCGACCTGTCGGCTGATGTGCAATAGACTAGTGATCATGAACGCCAACTGAGCGCCCACGTTGTCGTGCAGGTCGCGGGCAATGCGCTCTTTTTCTTCGAGCATGGCGTTTCGGAGTGCCAGCGATTCCACCTCCGTGGTGTACGTAATGCGTTCCTGCTCGCGCTGACTGCTCAGCAGGCGGTCGTTATGGTCGCGCATGAGCTTGTACCGAAACGCCAGCCCAAACGCCAGCACCAGCACCTCCAGCAAGGCCGAGACAGCGTAATAATCGAAATTGACTAAAGCTCGGTACGTAGGAATTAGGTCAAAGTTAGCCAGTACTTGTCCGAAGTTCAGGACGTAAAACGGCGCAACGGCGACCAGATAAAGCCAGGTAGCCCGGATGTAGTAACGCCGGTAAAAACTGGTAGCCACAAACGCGACGATGATGGGAATGGGCAGCCAGTAAAGCACGGTGAAGAGCTTTAGTAAAGCCACTTCCAGCCATACTGGGTACGTTACGACAGCTTCGAGCAGCAGCATCAGTACGCAAACCAAACCGGCGATCAGCGCCCACGAACTCAGCTTGTGCAGCCACCGGCTGGGCGTCTGCCACATAGGCAGAAACGTTCTCACAAACACGAGTTGGGAGTAGAACAAGAGCAGCGGAAACAGGAAATAGATATTCTGCCGGGGCAACCAAAACTGAACGTCGAAGGCATACTGATTGAGAAAGCCGTCGTTGATGACAAAGAACCCAATCAGGCACCAGACGCACAGCATGTAGTTGAGGTAGATGCCGTCGCCAGCAGTGATGTAGAAAAACAGGCTCATCACCGATACGCACAGCAACGACAGCAACACCCCGCCCCAAAAGAGATAGTCGCGTTGCATGCGCTCTTCGTAGGCCTGCTGCCGGATAAGGGTGATGGGGACGAGTTGCGTACCGCGTGCCTTGTTGACGCGCAGGTAAACCATGTAATCGCCGCCCGGCGGCACCGAAAACGGAAAATAGTAATACCGGTTATGAACGGGCCGCACCGACACGGCCGTACGCCAGCCCATCGGGATGGAGCTAGTCAACAGCGAATCGCTTTTGCGGTCAACAACAAACAGTTGCAACGACTCATAACACCAGAAATTGACGGCGGCATATAGCCGGGCCGGGCGTTGGGTGGCATTTTGCACCTGAAATCGCAGCCAGAACGGCACCACTCCCTGCTGATTACCCGTGTAGCCAATGTTGGGCACGCCGCCCCCCACCGGCTGAAACGGCATAAGCTGCACGTCGGGCAGGGCCTGCCGGCGGGTCGTGTCGATATACAGGCTCAGCGCGCCATCGATGGGTAGTGGCTCCCTTGGGTCGTCGCTGCTGGTTAGCACGACAGCGGCCGGTGCCTGCGCCTGCAATTGCGGGGCCCAAAGCATAGTCAGCAAAACCCAGCCAATAAACCAGCAGAGACGCATTATGAGGAATGGTATAGTGGGGATTTACCAAAAATAAGTAGCCGTACGTGCCAATCAAGTGCTTACTGAGTCAGCGGAAGAGGGGGGTTGGCTTGCCGGAATAAAAGTTGGTTGGTAAGCGTTTATGTTACGTTGACTACGGCCTGCTTTTTGCCGTTATTTTTGTGTTTACGTTTATCGGCTTTGCGGCCCTGACTTATGCGCTATCGACTGCCTATTCTGCTCTTCATCACGGCCTTACTGGGGTTTGCCTTTCGCCCGGCGATGAACGTACCCACACCGGCGGCTACAACCACCGCTGAAGGAAAAAAAATCAACTGGATGAGTTTCAAACAAGCGTATGAACTCAACCAGAAAGCCCCTCGCAAAATAGTCATCGACGTATACACGGGCTGGTGTGGCTGGTGTAAGGTGATGGATCAGCGTACGTTCAGTCAGGCGGCGATCATCGACTATGTCAACGAGCACTACTATGCCGTGAAACTCGACGCCGAGATGAAAGAAGACGTTACCATCGGCGACAAAACCTTCAAGAATCAGGGGCAGGCACATGAGCTGGCTATCAGCCTGTTGCAGGGCAAAATGGGTTACCCGACTACCGTGTTCCTGAACGAGAAAATGGAGATGATCCAGCCGATTGCGGGCTATCTGGAACCACGCACCTTCCACCAGATCATTACGTATTTCGGCGGTAATTACCAGCAGAAAGAACAGTTTGACGCCTACAAGGCAGGTACGTACGTGAAAGAGCATCAGGCAGCCATGCCGGTAGCAGGGCGGTAACCCCTTATACGCACGCCTTTTATCGACAAAATGGTTGCTGTCGCGGGGGAGACGCAAGGGATTGCGTCTCTACGGGATTTACCTTTGCCCTATGCTATCGTTTTTCAGGAAGCCAATCTTCAGCGACTTCCGCTTCATCTTCGGTGTATTTGCCGTTCTGGCGTTGTTGGTCAGTATCCGTACAGTATTCGTTACCCAGTCGAACAACTACCTGATTTTCTACCATACGCTCGATCACCTCATCGAAGGGACCGACCTGTATGCCAAGTACCCGGCCGAGTATGAAGATCGTAACCACTACGCACCGAGTTTTGGAGCCCTGTTTTCGCCGATTTTCCTGCTACCCTATTCGGTAGGGCTGTTTCTATGGCATTTCCTGTTTACGGGTATCTGGATCTATGCCGTCTATCGCCTGCCCCTCACCCACCGGCAGAAGGTGGTGATGTATTGGTTTTGCATGCAGGAGTTGTTTACGGCGGTAGCTAATAGCCAAACCAATCCGCTCATCACGGCCATCCCGATCTTCACATTTCTGGCTTTTGAAAAGCGGCAACCCGTTTGGGCAGCATTTTTTCTGCTGCTGGGCTTCAACATCAAGATCTACAGTCTGGTTGGCGGGGCGCTGTTTTTGCTATACCCGCAGAAGGGCAAATTCCTGCTGAGCATGATTGGCTGGGGCGTCGCGATGGCCCTGTTTCCACTGCTGTTTACCACGCCCGATAGCCTGCTCTGGCAATACCAGAATTGGCTGACGGAGTTGCTCAATAAATCGGACGGGGACAAGTGGCTCAACCTCTCGATTCACCGACTCATCCACCAGACCATTTCGCCTGATATTTCGAACTCGGCCATTATCGGGATGGGGGTTGTGGTGTTCTGCTCGGTGCTGGTCTACGTACAGCGTTACAAAGAGCTTTGGTTCCGGATGATGTTGCTGGCCTCGATCCTGATTTTCCAGGTCATTTTCAACCCCATTGCCGAGTCGCCAGTGTTTATCGTGGCCGTTACGGGCGTGATGATCTGGTGGTTTTATAGCCCCAAAACCTGGTATGATCGTGCCATGCTGATCGGGTGCTTCATCTTCACGGTGATGTCGCCCTCCGACCTGTTTCCGAAGGTGTGGCGCGACGAGTTTGTGAAGCCCTACGTGCTGAAAGGCCTTCCCTGCGTGCTAATCTGGTTCCGGCTAATCTACCTCATGCACCGCTATGCCCTGGGCAAAGCGGCCGTTCCTACCTACAACGACGACGAACAGCCCCTGTCGGCATCGCCGCAGTTGGGCTGAGTTTCTACGGCTTCAGGTACGTTGCTGGGTACGTTGTCAGCGTGCCTGCCCGCTATTGCGTAACATCTCGTCGGCAATGTTTTTAGTCGTTTCCCACGAAAACGGAATCCAGTCGTCGTAGGCGGCATCGAGCAGTTCGGTAGCCGATTCCGCCGCCGTCACCTTATAATCGAACTTCGGCATTCCGCTGACGATGTAACCGGGGTAATAGTAGGTCAGGCCCTGCTGTTGCGCAAATTCGATCTTCTTCAACATCAGCACCTTGCCCAGACTGTAGCGCCGGTATTCGGGATCGTAAACGTTCATAATGCCCGCAATGGTGTGATTTCCCCGGTCGAAAATGCCTACCGCGATGAGGCGTTCCTGATCCCGAATTTCGAGCCCCCAGGTATCGAACTCCGTGAAAAGCGGGCCGCTGTAAAGGCTTTCTTCGATGCTAACGGGCGCGTCGAAATCGATATGCTGCCGGTAGCGGGCATGCAGGGCTTTTATCTCGTCGGTTAACTGAAACGGTTTGGCCTCGAAGCTGAATCGCGCCGTTCGGTTCAGTAGCTGTCGCTGGGTTTTGCCGAACGCCACCCGTTCCAGATCGACCCGCAACCAGTGCACCGGGTACAGTTTCTCCTCGAAGACCAGAAAGTTGCAGGTAAACACATTCTGGTGCATCCGAAAATAACCCATACTTAGAAACAGATCGAGATCCTGCCCCTTCATGTTGCGGTGTGGTCGGCTAGGTGCTTGTGGCCCAAACCTGTTAAAGAACCCGGTGACGCTTAAATTCCTTCGAGCGGTCGAACAGATAACGATACGTGATGTGACGTTTACTGATTTTACCACCCAGCATTTTAGAAAACCGGATCATCCTGACGTTGAAGTCGCCGATCCAGTTCAGTTCCAGCGCGCTGAACTGGTGCTTTTTACCGCCCCACACCTCGCGCGACGGGTAAGCAATGGCAATAGCCGACTCGATGCCTTTCCCCTGAAAATCAGGCACAACACCGAAGATCAGGCCAAACGCCTTATTAGTAGGCTTGAACAGTTTATGGTACAGGAACGTGAGCTTGCCGCGCAGGTCCATTTTGCCATTTACGTGCTTGAAATACTGGTTCAGTTCGGGCAACATCACGAAAAACGCGACCGGCTGACGCGATGCCCCCTCGCCGTGGTAGCCAAACCAGATCAGGTTTTCTTCCATGACCGGTTTCATCTTGTTCATGAGCGACAGGGCTTTTTCGGCCGTCATGTCGGGCGTACCCAGAATTTTCGCCCAAGCCTTCGTGTAGATCTCAGCGAAATCGGCAGCGTACTGGGGCAGCTTGTTTTTCTGAATATACTCGAAGGTGTATTCCGGGTTGTCGAGGATGGCCTGTGCCCGGTCGAGCACTTTCTGCTGCATGCCGTTGGCCATCAATTCATCGTAGTGAATCGCCAGCGAAAACGTATGCTGCTGAAAGTAATCCCCAAAACCGTAATTTTCGAAGAATGGCACGTAATACGGCTTCGTGTAGGGCATGCCATAGTTCGGTTCTTTGTCGAACCCTTCGACCAAAAGCCCCCACCAGCGGTCGCGATCGCCGAAATTGATGGGGCCTTCCATCGCCTCCATACCCCGCTGCGCCAGCCAGTCGCGGCAGGCGTCGAACAGCCGGAAAGCCGCCGCCTCGTCATCGATACATTCAAAAAAGCCCATGCCGCCCGTGGGCTGGTCCCGCTCCGACTGCACCATTTTCTGGTTGACAAACGCCGCCACCCGGCCGATGGTCTGTCCGGCGGCGTCTTTCAAGAGCCAACGTACACACTCACCGCCGGCATCGAACAGTTTATTCCGTTTAGGATCAAATACGATCTCGATGTCATCATCCAGAGGCCTGATCCAGCAGGGGTCGTTTTTATAGAGCCGAACCGGCAATTGAAGAAATTCGGTATGAAGAGCCGCATCCTGGCCCACTTCTATCAGTTGCATCCTGTAAAAATAGTTCTCAGTTCTCAGTCTTCCGTTCTCAGTTATGCTGCTACACTACAGAATTAAGGGATGGCGAGAAAACAGAAGACAGAAAACTAAGGACTGAAGACTATTTTTGCTTCATGCAACCCCTATCGCTTTACAATACACTCTCCCGCCAGAAAGAACGGTTTGAACCCATCAGCGCTCCACACGTCGGTTTGTATGTGTGTGGGCCTACCGTTTACAACTACGTGCACCTCGGTAACCTTCGGACGTTTCTGACGTTCGACACGCTTTTCCGCTACCTGACGTTCATCGGCTACAAGGTCAGGTACGTTCGGAACATCACCGACGTGGGGCACTTGGTGGGCGACGGCGACGAAGGCGAAGATAAAATCGGGCGCATGGCTAAGCTGGAAAAAGTGGAGCCGATGGAAATTGTGCAGCGGTATACCAACAATTTCCACGACGTACTGCTTCAGTTCAACCTGCTGCCGCCAAGCATCGAGCCGACCGCGACGGGTCACATGATCGAGCAGATCGAAGCCGTTAAAGACCTGATCGATAAAGGGCTGGCTTACGAATCGAACGGGTCGGTGTATTTCGACATTGAAGCTTACAATCGGAATGGGGGCCAATACGGGAAATTGTCGGGCCGGATTCTGGACGATCTGCTAAACGAAACCCGCGAACTCGACGGCCAAAGCGAAAAGCGCAACCCGCTCGACTTTGCTATCTGGAAAAACGCCGCGCCGGAGCACCTGATGCGCTGGCCCTCGCCCTGGGGCATGGGGTTCCCCGGCTGGCACCTGGAGTGCACCTGCATGAGCACGAAGTACCTGGGTACGCAGTTCGACATTCACGGGGGCGGCATGGACCTTAAATTCCCGCACCACGAGTGCGAAATTGCGCAGGGGCATGGCCTCAACGACCACGACCCGGTACGTTACTGGATGCACTCCAACATGCTGACCGTCAATGGGCAGAAGATGAGTAAGTCGCTGGGCAACTCGTTTTTGCCGTCGGAGTTGATTTCGGGCAATCACCCGCTGCTCGACCAAGGCTATAGCCCGATGACAGTCCGGTTTTTCATGCTGCAATCGCATTACCGCAGTACGCTCGACTTCTCGAACGACGCCCTGAAAGCAGCGCAGAAAGGATACCGGCGACTGATCAACGGCCTGCGCTTGCTGAAAGCCATGACATTTGAGGCCGAAGCCGACGTGGCCATTGACCCAAAACAAGGCGACGAAATTGCCGGTTACCGGCAGTCGCTGTACGATGCACTCAACGACGACCTGAACACGGCTGTCGCCATTGGGCACCTGTTCAGCCTGCTGAAGAAAATCAATCAGCTCGACACCCATCAGCTCACGATGGGGCAGTTGGGTGAAGAGGCCTTCAATCAACTCAAGGACACGTTTGTGCAGTTTATCGAAGACGTGTTGGGCTTGCAGGAAGAACCCATTGGGTCGCCGCACCGGCCCACACCCGCCGCGATGATTACGGGCATGCTCGATCTGTACCGCGAATACAAAACCCAACGCCTTTACGACAAAGTGGATCAGGTACGTACCTACTTCAAAGCGCAGGGACTGGTGATCCGCGACATGAAACACCGCATCGACTGGGCCTACGAAGAGTAGCCTGACTTGTGTCACCTTATATTGAGCAAACCTGCACAGTTGATGTAGGTGTAAGCGTTAAGTAATCAGCCAGCAGCCGGTTGGCTACTTTTGTTCTTATGAAAAAAGCCTTTCTGGCCATCATGGCCTGTGCGTTGTTCGTTGCCGCCTGCGACGATAAGAAAAACCAGTCGTCGGAAGCGACCGAATCAGGATCAACCATGGTAGCCGCTCCTGCCTTTTCAGGTGACTCAGCCTATGCCTTCATTGAGCAACAACTGGCGTTCGGGCCGCGTGTGCCCAACACCCCTGCCCACGTGCGCGGCGGCGACTACATCGCGGCAAAGCTGAAAGCGTATGGTTGCGAGGTAACCGAGCAGCCGTTTACGGCGAAAGCCTGGGATGGTACCATCATCAAGGGTCGGAATATCATCGGTAGTATCAACCCGGCCGCAGCAAAGCGCATTCTGTTTTCGTCGCATTGGGATAGCCGCCCCCGCGCCGATAACGATAGCCTCGCCGCTAACCACACGAAGCCCGTGGCCGCCGCCAACGACGGCGCCAGTGGCGTAGCCGTTCTGCTCGAAATGGCCCGCACCATCCAACAGGCGAAAACCAAACCAACTGTAGGCATCGACCTGGTTTTCTTCGACGCCGAAGACTGGGGTGATGGCGATGAAGTTACCGGAGACCGCGAAGCGGCGAGCGGCGACTTCGACTACATCGGTTTCTGCCTAGGATCGCGGCATTGGGCTAAAAACCCGCACAAACCGGGTTACACGGCCTATTATGGCGTATTGCTCGACATGGTTGGGGCTAAAGGCGCTACCTTTATGAAGGAAGGCTATTCCATGCAATATGCGCCTAGCGTAGTACAAACCGTCTGGAATACAGCCAGTCAGCTAGGTTTTGGCCAATATTTTGTCGATGCCAATGGAGGCGCCATTACCGATGACCACATGGCTCCGAACTTGATCGCGAAAATTCCGATGATCGATATTATTCATACCAGTCAGGTAGGAGGTTTCTTCCCCGATTGGCACACTACTGAAGACGATATGCGCAACATCGACCGGGGTACGCTCAAAGCGGTTGGGCAAACGCTCATTCAGGTTGCTTATAACGAACAGCCTAATGCTGCCTAACATGAACCGGATCGCCTCTGCCATCGCCCTTTTGGCGGTTTGCCTGAGTTGCGCAGGGCCCGACAGCCTTGGCAAGCTCAACCTGAAAGCTTGGCGCAACGACCGGGGCGCCTGCAACGGGGTACGTCCCGGTCTGCTCAGCGACTTTATGGCGGTACGCGATCAGATCAAGGGCATTCACTCCAACGACTTGGGCAAAATGCTCGGCCGGCCCGACATCAACCAGATTACCGACCGTAACCAGAAACTGTACATTTATTACGTCGAGAAAGGCCCGCAGTGCGACGGCAACGTTGGGGCCAAATCAAACGCCAAAAGCGTCGCCTTGCGCGTCAACGCGGTTGGGTTGGTTTCGGAAGTAACCGTCCAGAACGGGATACCCTGAGCAAAGGCAGGCTTGCTCCTAATTAAAAGAGCCCACAGTTTGACGTGTCGTTTGCGGACAACACGCCAAGCTGTGGGCTCTTTTGCTTTTGCTTCAGTAATCCAGAGCTAGAGGTAAAACTTCTTCCGAACGATCATCTCCTCTACCACCTCGGGCACCATATAGCGGATAGGCCGGTTGGCTCGCACAGCCTCGCGGATAAACGTGGCCGAAATATCGAGTAACGGAGCCGTCACCAGGCGCACGTTAGGATGCTCCCGGAAGGGGCTAGCCGTAGCCACCACTCCGTTGCGCAGGGGGCGAGGGTACACATACAGCCCAAACTCGTCTAGTAGTCGTTCGTAGGCTTTCCAGTTGGCAAATTGGTCGAGGTTGTCTTCGCCCATAATCAGCCGAAAGGTGTGCTGCGGGAATTTCTCGCGCAGCCGATCCAGCGTATCGATCGTATAGCTGGGTTTGGGCATTGAAAACTCAATGTCGGTCGCCTTCAGCCTATTGTTATCGGCGATGGCCCGTTCTACCATATCGAGCCGGTCGAACTCGTGTAGCAGGCTTTTCGTCTTCTTAAACGGGTTTTGCGGCGACACCACAAACCATACCTGTTCCAGATCGGTCGTGTGGGCCATTGTGTTGGCGATAATCATGTGGCCAACGTGAATGGGGTTAAACGAGCCGAAGAAAAGACCAATCTGCATACGGAATCAGATTTCGGCCCCTTTAGCGGGCACTACGTTATTTTGCAGAAAATCGTCGACCAGTTTCTGCGCTTTGGCAAACGAGTCGTCAAGGGTGTCATTGACCAGCACCACATCGAACTGATTCTGAAACGACATCTCGAAGTGCACTTTAAAGAGCCGTTTCGAGAGGCTGTCTTCGGTTTCGGTGCCACGCCCGATGAGGCGCTGCCGAAGTGTTTCTTCGTTGGGCACTTTCACGAAAACAGCCAACGCCCGGTCGCCGTAATAGTTCTTCAGCTTGAGCCCCCCCTGCACGTCTACATCGAACAGAACATGCTTACCGCTAGCCCATACACGTTCGATCTCCGATTTAAGCGTACCGTAAAACGCGCCAACGTAAACCTCTTCCCATTCGACAAACTCACTGTTGTCGATCTTCTCTTTAAACTCGTCGGGCGTCAGGAAGTAATAGTCTTTCCCGTTTTGTTCGGCACGACCACGGCGGTCGCGCGTACAGGCCGAAATCGAGAATCCTAAATTATCATTGGTATTGAGCAGATGCCGGACGATAGTCGTCTTACCGGAGCCGGATGGCGCCGAAAAAATGATGAGTTTGCCTTCCAAAGGGATTGCTGTTTTGCGTGATCACTGATTTACTCAAGGTGGTCAGTCAGACAAAAGTACAAAAATCCGGTCAGCCGGGCTTAGCCTTCCCTCGATGCCAGGTACGTTGTAACACAACCTAACTATCTGTTTCGTTAAAAGCACCTTTTTGTTGCCTGACGAATACGGTAAATCAAAACTCAGGTCCATTGAGGCCACTTTTGAGCGAAAGGCATTCGCTTGCCCTATGCATCGTCGTAATGTTGTTGCTAAGCCAAACTGGTCGATTCGTATAAAGTTGATCACGCAACCAGTTGAGCGTCAATCCATCCTTCACCGTTAAACGCTGTTATGTCATGAATGCCCGACCCCTTCTCTTATCGACGGCTCTTTTGTTGAGCCTGATTTTTGGTTGCAAGAAATCGAGTGATCCCGCCGCCAATACCTCTTGTACACAAGCCAACGTTACCGAAAAGGCCAATGCTTATTCGGCGGCTGTGCAGGCATACGTTACCGCCCAAACCAACGCGAACTGCAAAGCGGTGGTCGCTGCGTATGACAATTATTTGGCTGTTGCCCAGAACTGCTCATTCGTAACTCAGGCCAGCGTTACTGCTATTCAGCAAGCCCGGGCCGATCTGGCTAAAAACTGCCAATAACGAGTTGGGTACGTTCGAAAAAGAAACGGGGTACGTTAAACAAATGCGTTTAACGTACCCCGTTTTGGTAATGTCTTTCTCCCGACTTAGCTGAACGCAGCGATACGGGTGCGGATATTTTCGATAATCTTCTCTGGACAGCACCGCTTTTCCATCCGGTTTTGTAAGAGTGCCTTTACCTCTTGTTCGAGATGATACATCTGAATGCAAGGCTGGCACGATTCTAAGTTACGCTGCAGACGGTCGAGGTCCTGTTCGTTTCCCGCTCCATCAAGTACCATTTGAATGAATTTCAAACAGTCGGCCTGGTGCTCGCACTCATGCTTCATACTCCTCGGGGCCTCCGACGGTGATTTGGGCAAAGACGTTTGCATTGGAAAAATTTTATTTATTCCAAGATTAGTTATATTGTCGTTGTTAGTCTAACCAAACTATGTATCGAAAAAGTTCTTATCAGTCGTCAAGATTTTCGTTATATCCCATTGAAGCCGCATAATCGCGCAGTTTCTCTTTCAATAGGTTACGAGCCCGGTGCAAGCGCGACCGAACCGTACCAATGGGAATGTCTAAAATCTTGGCCATCTCCTCATACGTGAATCCTTCGATGTCGCAGAGAATAATGACCGTCCGAAAATCGACGGGTAATGAGTTTAGGGCTGTAGCTACTTCATCACCAATCAGGTCCGACACTGTCTCGGCCCGCAGGTCGACTGTGTGTTCGGTTTCCGAGTCTTCCGAATTGTAGGTCGTCTCAACGTCGTGGTAGTCGACTTTGGCGGGTTCCTTACTTTTCTTCCGATAATCGTTGATGAAGCTATTCTTCAGGATTCTGAACAGCCATGCTTTGGCGTTGGTTCCCTGCTCAAATGAAGAGATGAACCGGAACGCCTTTAGATACGTGTCCTGCACGAGGTCGTTGGCATCGTCCTCGTCTGTTGTCAGGCGGAAGGCAAAATTGTACATGGAGTCGATGTGGGGCATGAACTCCTTGTTGAAAATTTGGTACTTCTGCTCTTCAGTGTATCCGCGAGTAGGCGAAGGTGTCGAGTCTGACATAGTTTCGGGCATTGTCGACATAAATGTAGGCGTTAAAGTCGGTTAGCCTCAACTGCCGCCAGTAAATTAACTATACCTTGGGGAGCGAGCTACACTGGCAGTTGCCAGTACTAGTGTACTGCAAAAACCAAACCTTTGTTCAAGAAAAAGCTTTATCGGTCAAAATGGCAGAACTAAACGATTTTCTGTTGTGTTTACTTCCGCCTTTGGTGTCAGGTACGTGTGTTGGCATAGCTTCTGCTTGCCCGACATGCCGTTAATTCCGGGTGAAGAACTGAATCAACACGATGCTCAGCGTGGTGAACAGCGCGCTCGCCAGCGTGCGTAACAGGCTGGGTAGCAGCAGCGAAATGCTGCCTGCCTCGATCAGGAACAGCACGCTGTGGTGAATCAGCACCAGCACAATGACATACTTGAAAAAGTCGGTAAAACCCAGTTCCTGCAACGTAAATACGACCCTCGATTCGAGCATTCGTTGCCCCATTTGTACGCGCACAATCAGTGGCCGCAGGTAGGCCATCAGCACCGTAGCGGCGGCGTGCATGCCCAGTGTATTATAAAATGTATCTACGATGATGCCAATTGCGAAAGCCAGCAGCAATAGTACTGTCTGACTTATTTCATTGGGCAGCAATAAGATACAGGCCACATACAGAAAACAGAAGCCATAGTCGAAGATAACCAGGTTCCGGACAATCAGAATCTGAAGCGTAAGGTAAAGCAGAAATAAGAGGCTGATCGTGATGATTTCGCGGAGCGTCATGAGAGAATGGCAGTAGGCGGAGCTGGCAGTTATCCGCGAAGGTAACGCAGACAGCCAATAGCTATTTTATCGTTACTTCTCGCTATCGATTTGTTTTTCAACCTGCGACTGCTGCTCGGCCTGTTTATTATCAACGACATAGACATAGAGCAGGCTGCTGAAATTCGTGGACAGCGCCACGCTGAGGTCGTGGAAAGGCTGCGTGGCCTGGGTACGTACCTCGCTGATCCGACCAATCAGGATACCCGGCGGAAACACGGAGTTGTATTCCGATGTCATCACCGAATCACCTTTACTGACAGTCTTGTTTCGCGAGATATCGACCAGCGTCATGCGGGTTGGATCGATACCAGGCCAACGGGCAGTGCCAATTTCTTCGGCCTTCACCAGTCTGGCCGACACTCTAAATTCGGAATGCAGAATTGAGGTAACAACGGAGTAATGTTCGTTGCAGAATCGTACCCGGCCCACAATCCCCGTTGGCGAAATAACGCCCATACCGGGCCGAATGCCGTCGGCTGTGCCTTTGTCTATGGTTAGCGTATTGTTAGCCAGCGTGGTGGTGTTATTGATCACTTTGGCCACCGTAAACTGAAACCGGTTGGCAAACAATGAGTCGGCTTTATAAGCTGTCGGGGCCACCGGGCTGCCTTGCTGACGTTGTGTCAGTTGAGTTAACAGTTGCTTGTTTTCAGCTGCCAGATCCGCGTTTACCTGCCGCAGGTTGGTGTATTCACGAGCCGAGTTTGACCACGCCAACATTTGCGCCGCGTACCGGTTGGATGTATTGAAAAAGCTCGCGCTCCAGTAATTATTCGTGTTTACCACGAAGTAAAAGCACAGTACTTCGAGCAACACAAACAGAATGAAGTTGCGGCTCTGGGCAATAAAGGCAAAGAGTTGTTCCACGCGGCGGAAGGTGGGTATACCTGTAGAGACCGGTCCCGTTCGGGCGCGACGGATTGCCGCTGCGCCCGAACGGGACCGGTCTCTACGTGTGTGGGCTACTTATGAGATCAGCACCGACTTGTACATGTCGAGGTTTTTGATCACCTCACCCGTGCCTTTCACAACGGCCTTAAGCGGATCATCGGCCACGTGGATCGGCAGTTTAGTTTTCGTTGCCAGACGCTTGTCGAGACCGTGCAGCAGTGCCCCGCCACCCGTCAGGTGAATACCGTTGGTGTAGATATCGGCCGATAGCTCGGGCGGCGATACCTCCAGGGCTTTCATTACGGCCTCTTCAATCTTCGAAATCGACTTGTCGAGCGCGTAAGCGATCTCGCTGTAGGTTACTTTAATCTCTTTAGGAATACCCGTCATCAAGTCACGACCCCGGATTTCGTAATCGGTGGGCGGGTTGTCGAGTTCGGGCAGGGCCGAGCCAACTTCCATCTTGATCTGCTCAGCCGACCGTTCACCGATGAGCAGGTTGTGCTCGCGGCGCATGTAATCGACAATGTCGCGGGTAAACACGTCACCGGCAATCCGGATCGACTGCTCACAAACGATACCCGACAGGGCGATAACCGCGATTTCGGTAGTACCACCCCCAATGTCCACGATCATGGTGCCGTTGGGTTGGGTAATATCAATACCGATACCGATAGCTGCGGCAATCGGCTCGTGCACCATGTATACTTCCTTGGCGCCTGCGTGTTCGGCGGAATCTTTGACAGCCCGTTTTTCTACCTCCGTAATGCCCGACGGAATACAAATGACCATACGGTGCGACGGCGAAAACAGCCGATTGCCCGATTCGATCATCTTGATCAGCCCCCGGATCATCAGCTCGGCAGCCGTAAAGTCGGCGATTACGCCATCCTTCAGCGGGCGGATGGTCTTGATGTTTTCGTTGGTCTTTTCGTGCATCTGCATCGCCTTATGCCCAATAGCCAGCACTTTCCCGCTGACTTTGTCCATAGCGATGATCGACGGTTCGTCTACTACGATCCGGTCTTTGTGAATAATGAGGGTATTAGCCGTCCCCAAATCAATGGCAATATCGCTGGTCAGAAAATTAAAAAGTCCCATTTCAGGCTGGTTACGTATATAAGCAGAGCTTGCGTGTTGGGGTCACTGGTCATTAGTCATGGACAATCTGTAACTCGTGTAAGCAACCAATAATCGATGACTAATGACTAATGACCGATTGCTATGACAAAAGTAGGGATAATTAAATAGAACTTTAGCCCACTGCCTGAATGGACTTTTCTTTTTGTCCGTGAGCGTTAGCGAATTAGAGGCTCTTGAGGAACTCACAGCCTGCCCTAAAAATACCAAACCCGCCCCAACACAAGGTTAGAGCGGGTTTAGCGAGTTCGATGCAGTGAACGATTACTTTTGAGTAGCAGCGTTTTTCTGATCCTGAACTTCAGCGCGGATCTGCTGGGCCATCGTTTTCAAGTCCTGCATGCCTTTCCGTACGCGAGTTCCGGCGGCCTGGTTCTTTTTATCGTAGAATTTATCAAAGTCTCCTTCTAGCGACATAACCAGGTTTTTAATCTCCTCAAAGCGTGTCATACGATTGGGGTTTAAGTGTGAAAAAGTGCTTAAATACGCTAAAAACGCGCATTTCGGCGGAAATATAGCTATTCTGACATACACAACAAGAGGCACGTCAAAAAAATAACCGAATAATCCTACTTAAACCCCAATACCTTACTCAGCGGCAGTCTCCGTGACGGCCGATTCGGCCATTGCAGTCAATCCAGAGGGTTTTTCCTGCACGTAGAAGCCATTTTCGATCTTATCGGAGATGGCGCTGAAGGTGTTCAGCGTATACTCGACATCTTCCAGCGTGTGAGCCGCCGTCGGGATGATCCGCAACATGATTACCTCTTTCGGTACAACCGGGTATACGACAATTGAGCAGAAGACCCCATAGTTTTCACGCAGGTCTTTGATCATGTTAGCCGCCGCTACGACCCCGCCGTTGTTCTGCATCAGTACGGGCGTAACGGGCGATGTGGTTTCGCCGATGTTGAAGCCCCGCTCGCGCAGACCGTTTTGCAGCGCACGCACGTTTTCCCACAGCTTCTCGCGCAGTTCGGGGTGTTTCTTAATCAGCTCCAGTCGCTTCATGCAACCTACTACAAACGGCATCGGCAAGGCCTTGGCGTAGGTCTGCGAACGCATGTTGTATTTGAGGTACATGATGATGTCGTGGTCGGCTGCGACAAAGGCACCGATCGCTGCCATTGACTTGGCAAACGTCGAGAAATAAATATCGATACCGTCCTGGCAGTTGAGCAGTTCGCCTACGCCTGCGCCCGTGGGGCCCATCGTACCGAAGCCGTGGGCGTCGTCGACCAGCAGGCGGAAGTTGTATTTTTCTTTGAGCGCGACAATCTGATCCAGGCTACCAACTTTACCCGACATGCCGAACACACCTTCGGTGATCACGAGAATACCACCGCCTTTTTCGGCAGCTTTCTTCGTGGCCCGCTGAAGGTTTTTCTCCAGGCTAGCCATGTCGTTGTGGTTGAATTTGTAGTACTCACCCATCTTGGCCTTATGCAGCCGTATACCGTCGATCAGGCAGGCGTGCGATTCCGCATCGTAAACGATCACATCCCGGTGATCGACGAGCGCTTCAATCGCCGACATGACGCCCTGGTAACCGTAGTTGAGCAGGAAGGCATCTTCCTTACCCACAAACTCAGCCAGGTCTTTTTCCAGTTGCTCGTGCAGTTCGCTGTTGCCCGACATCATGCGGGCGCCCATCGGATAGGCTAACCCCCAGTCGGCAGCGGCTTGCGCGTCGGCTTCACGCACTTCGGGATGATTGGCCAGGCCCAAATAGTTATTCAGGCTCCAGTTGAGCATCTTCTTACCGTTGAAGGTCATGTGCGGCCCTAATTCACCCGTCAGACGCGGAAACGCGAAATAGTGGTGACCGTTATACTCGCGTGCTGCGCCGCCGATAGGACCAAGATTGGTTCGTAGCTTCTCAAATAAATCCACTTTATATTGCCGTTTTAAGCCTTAATGGCTTGTTTTTAACATGTTTAGTGCAAAAATACATAAATTAAGAATTAAGAATAAAGAATTAAGGAAACAGAGTACGCGCTACGTAGTCCAGAACGTAACATTCGGCTACAGTCAAGTCCTTCCACGCTTACTTTTTAATGCTTAATTAAGCGTAGGGTGTTTTTTGTGCCAGTCGGTGGCGTCCTGGTAGGCTTTGGCTACGGCGAGTATCTGCCCTTCGGCAAAAAGCTGTCCATTGAAGGTAATGCTCGTTGGCGTTTTTGCGGCATTAAACCCGTTGGGTAACACTACGCACGGATGCCCCGTGAGGTTAGTGAGTGTCAAATTACCACCGGCATAGGTTGGCGTGACATACACATCGACCTTCGCTTTTTTGAGCACATCGTACATTTGGTTGATAAGCTGGGTACGTATGCGGTTAGCCTGCACGTACTCGATCGCCGGAATAAACCGCGCCGACCGGAACTCGTTGGGCCAGGCGGCTTTCATTTGCCGCACCATCTGATCGTCGCGACCCGAGCGGGTGAGCTCGTCAAATGCAGCCCCACCTTCCACACCGATAATGAGCGAAAGCGCGCCGTAGCGGAACGGCGGCAACTCAATAGGCACGAGCGTAGCTCCCAGCTTGCGGAGAGTTTCGAGCGTAGCTTGGTCGTTGGCTTTGTTCGGATACTCGCTGTCGAATGCTTTTTGTACAATACCCACCCGCACGCCTTTGAGCGATGGCAGCGCCGCGTATTTAAATGGCGTTTTTAGTACGGTGGGATCGAAGCCATCGGGGCCCTGAATAGCCCGGAAAACCAGTGCGCAGTCTTCAACACTCCGCGTCATAGGGCCAATCTTGTCCATCGACCAGGCCAGTGCCATAGCCCCGTGCCGACTGACCCGCCCAAACGTGGGGCGCAGCCCCGTGACGCCGCAGACCGTCGAAGGTGACACGATGGAGCCCAGTGTTTCGGTGCCGATGGCGAAGGGCAGTAAGCCAGCCGATACCGTACTGCCCGAGCCCGCCGAGGAGCCGCTCGAGCCGGTTTCGGGTTTCCAGGGGTTGCGGCTCATCCCTCCAAACCAAACGTCGCCCCAGGCCAATTCGCCAACGGCCAGTTTGGCACACAGCACGGCTCCCGCTTCTTCAAGACGTTTGACGACCGTGGCGTCGTAGTCTAGTTTCTGGTCTTTGTACGGCACCGAACCCCAGGTCGTTTTGTAGCCGCGGCGGGCCAGCAAATCTTTGGCACCGTAGGGAATGCCGTGCAAGGCCCCCCGGTACTTTCCTGCTTTCAGTTCGGCATCGGCGCGGCGAGCCTGTTCAATCGCCAGTTCTTCAGTGAGCGTAATCACATTGAACAGGCGCGGCCCATAGGTTTTGAGCCGGTTCAGGAAAAAACGAGTCAATTCTTCCGACGAGATTTGCCGGGTACGTATCAGTTCACCCAATTGCGCGACGGTGTAAAAAGCCAACTCGTCGCGATTAGCCGGCAGACGTATCTGACCCACCACCGACGCCGCAAACGAATCGGCCCCCTGCGGCAGTTGGAAGCCCGTTGGCAACGGATTGAAATAGAGCGCCGGGGCCACATCATTTTTCAGATCGACCGCCCGAATGGTTTCGAAGTCTTTGCGCTGATCGTTGAGGTTGTCGAGCATCGAATCGCGCTCGGCCTGTGTAAATGGAATCCCAAATACCCGCGAGGCAACGTCGGCCATTTCGGCCGTGAGGGGCTGAGCGGGGTCGTCGTGATGGTTGAAGAACGCGCCAGCCGCAAAGGAGACAGCGCAGAGTGTGATGAAACGTAACGATTTATGCATACCGCAATATCGGCAATTGACCGATTGAATCGTTGGGCTACATGCGCTTCGTCCCACCTCTTTTTAAGCCAGTTATAGCCTTACTGCCCTTTAAACTGACAAGCCCCAACTGGCGGGGCCAGTCGGGGCTTGCATGATACTCCAATCCTTCCGGTTTACTTCACCGTCATGGCTAGCTTCACGGCTTCGGCAGCGTTGACGATACCGCCCGAAATGCTAAGGGTGCTGAAAGGGGCCATCCGGTTGGTACCTGGCACGCGCACCATAACATCAGGCTTGTAAGCGCTCTTCATCAAGATCTCCTTCACCTGCACGGCGGTCAGTTTGGGGAAATACGACCGAAGCAGTGCCGCGACCCCCGCTACGCACGGAGCAGCCATACTCGTGCCAGTCAGGCTCTGGTAGGCGTTGTGCGGCGTGGTGGCATCGATGTCGGTGCCGGGGGCAAACAAGTCGACACTCGTCTGGCCGTAGTTCGACGACGACGCGGGCAGGCCCGAATCCATCCGGCGGGTCGAATTCCCCACCGTGATATAATTTTTCGCCAGTTGACCATCTTCATACTGCGGCCGTGGGTACGTTGGCAGCGAATCCACATTCTCGGCGTTGTTGCCGGCCGCATGCACCAGCAATACATCTTTTGATTCGGCATAGCGGATGGCCGCATCGACAGCGTCTTTGTAGGGCGAGAAACGCTTGCCGAAGCTCATGTTGATCACTTTGGCCCCATTGTCGACCGCATACCGGATGCCGTTGGCCACGTCTTTGTCGCGCTCATCGCCACCGCTGGGCACCACGCCGACCATCATCAGGCGGACGTTATCAGCCACGCCATCGACGCCGACGTTATTGCCCCGCTTAGCGCCAATGATGCCTGCTACGTGGGTTCCGTGCATGGCCAGTTCTTCCGAGCTACCAATAACCAGTTTCGGGCTGCCGTAGTACCGCTCGCTTGGGTCGTCGGGGTTGTCACCTACGGCTTTACGACCGTTTTTGGCCGTAGCGACTTCTTTCTCGTGCTTGTCGATTTCGCCTTCGAGCAACGGTTTCAGGCGTGAGTACACCAGTTTCAGGCGGTCGCCCATGTTCTGGAACGTACCAAACTGCGCCATGAATAGTTCGCTCATAAACGACCGGGCCCCAAGGGCAGCAGAGTCTTTGCCTACCTCGGCGCTGGCGATGCTTTCGGCCGAAAAGGGTTTATCCTTCACCGCCTGAATTACCTGATCGATACCCGCCTCGTAGCGGGTCTGATCCCGAATGACATAGCGCCAGTAAGCAAACCGGGAGTCGGCCTCGCCAACCCGGGCTTTGGCTTTCTGGTAAATATCATATTGCTTTTGTTGTGCAGGCGAGAGTTTAGTCCGGTCGGCATTGCCATACTTGGGTTCCCAGAGCGTGATGATCTGCGTCACCTCATCCTGATCGGCTTCGTAGGTCGTGCCATCTTTCGCCCCCATGAAATTCCAGCCGTTCAGATCATCAACGTACCCGTTTTTATCGTCGTCGGCGTTGTTGCCCGGCTTTTCGTTTGGGTTTACCCAAACCACGTCGCGCAGGTCTTCGTGGGCTATATCAATACCCGAATCGACCACCCCAACCGTAACGGGCACCGATTTGCGGCCCTTCAGTAGTTGGTAGGCTTTGTCGAGGCTGATACCGGGGATCGAGTCAGTAGCGGGGTCTTTGTAAGACCATTGATCAAATTGGCCTTGTGGTCTCACAACCATCGATTGGGCCAGAGCTTGTGTGGCAATGCCAAGGCCAGCGCAAACGGCCATTGCCAGGGGCCGAATCCAATACGTTTTCTGTCTCATTACCGTAAATAACGCAAACGCCCCCCGTTTCTGCACACCCGTTTTTGTTATAAAATCAAAAAAGACGGACTTAAACGGCTGCTGTACAAGCTCTACTCAGGTACGTTGTCGACAGACAAATCGCTCCTACTGACAAGCCTAGCAGATCCGGATAACGCGGTCCAAGTACGTTGCTCACCTTGATCGATCGCCACCAAATGCGTACTCAGGTAACCGCTGTGGCGACTCACGCCCTGCAATTTACCGGTTGGGGCGAAGCTAAATGCCTTATAAGTTTAGTAAAATAAAATAATAATATGGCTACTTGACAACTTACATTGACTCTAGTTACGGAATAGCGTGTTCCTCTACCTTGCAAGGCACTCGGTTCAAACTACTTTGGCCTCTACACCTTGAAACATCCTGAAGTAGTTTATGATACGATGAAGTATTATCTCTTTTTGATTTTCATCAATCCAGCTACCGTCATCCCATCTTTTAATACTATCCCGATAAATAAGATCATTCCGTACCTGAATTTCACAGATGAGTGCCTTATCCTCCTGCTGGTAAAATAACTGTTCACCTCTACCAATAATTTTAATCTTGTAACCAGCTTCTATATTAACCTCAACCATTGGGCCTGTTGAAAAATCGGCCTTTAGTGCTTGCATAAAAGCAAACTCATCTGAATTAAGTTTTTTCTCCCCCATAGCCAATTTATTTACACTTGACAGAACCCACAGGCAATCCATCTTTCCGCATTCGTATGATTGATGACACAAGCGAATTCTTCAACAGGGCCGGCTTCTCGATTCTCCACCAAGTTCGCATACCGTAATCTCCGATCTTTTTAGCACCCGTTGAGAACACACTCACCGTTCCGGAGGCGGACTCTGCAAAACGCTTGGAGGCAATATCCCAAATTTCGGCCGCTTGCTTTCCTGGCAAGTTTTCGAATAATTTTAGTTCATCCAAATATTTACCACCAACAGTCTGTTCAAGCGTTGTCTTACCCACCCGTTTTGCCCATTCTTGAGCAGTATTCATATTTTTTCCAGACCAAAATACAGCTCCATCTT
Source organism: Fibrella musci (assembly GCF_041321105.1). Taxonomy (NCBI): domain Bacteria; kingdom Pseudomonadati; phylum Bacteroidota; class Cytophagia; order Cytophagales; family Spirosomataceae; genus Fibrella; species Fibrella musci. The sequence goes on from NZ_JBGGWD010000003.1 coordinate 641,536, forward strand.
TAGAAGTTGAAAAATCTAAGGTGGTCTGCGCCATCTGTTTCAACTCATCAAAAGAAGGCATACCACTTAACCCAGCAACGTCTTTCCACGTCGCGGGGTTTTCAACGTAGCTGTATAACCCCATTCCACCTTTCAACCCAATAGGATCCTGACTGACATAGCCCCCCTGCTGCGGATCGTAGTAGCGGAAGCGGTTGTAGTAAAGGCCCGTCTCCACATCCTCGTACTGCCCCTGAAACCGGAACGGACAAGCCGCCCGTGTGCCTTCCTGTATCCGTACCCGCCCGTAGGCCGTCGTCTGCGCCGACCAGGTACGTTGCCCGCCCTGATCGACCATATCCAGCGGTGTACCCAGGTGATCGGTCAGGATACTCTGGCGGCTGGCGCCCTGCAACTTGCCAATGGGTGCGAAACTATTTTCCTCGAACAGCCAGGTGATGATCGCCTCAGTGTTAGTACCGTCCAGGCCCAGCTCCGCCCATTCGTGTAGAGGTTTATTGCCCTCCCATAGCCAGTACGTCGTCTTGCCTTTGTAGCGCTTGCTCAGGCGGCGACCCAGCGCGTCGTAGGTGAATGACACGCGGTGTCCATCGGGGCGCAGTACGCTGGTCAGCATACCGTTGCCCGCCCACTCGTAGTGCCAGACCTCGCCCTGGCGGGTCATCTTCTGCGTCAGGTTGCCCTCAGCGTCGTAGTGATACGTCGCCTCCCGACTGCTGAGAAGCTGCCCACCCGGCCCATACTGTCGGTCGTCTTTGGCTTCGCTTTCGTAGAGGTTACCCACCGCGTCGGACCGACGCACTTCCTGGCTTCCATCGCCATAGTGCGCGTTGGTCAATGCCCCGAATACGTCGTGCTCGTAGCGGGTTATGCCCGTCATGCTGTCCTCAATCTGGCTCAGGATATCCCCCGTTTGCCACTGGTAGGTACGTTGTCGAGTAGCGTGGCTGCCCGCCGTAATGCGCTGCTGTGTGGGCCGACCGGCCGCGTCGCGTTGCCAGCCGATCTGCAGATTCCCGCTCAGGGTGCGCTGCACTTCCAAGCCCCGGCTGTCGTAGCCAAACCGGGCCTGCCAGCTACCCGCCGCCATCTGTCGCACATTGCCCAGCGCGTCGTAGGCAAGCGCCAGATCGGCCCCCAGCGATGAACGTACCTGGGTACGTTGCCCCAGCGCGTCATAGCTGTACTCGACCCAATGCTCGCCTTGCGATTCCCAACGTACCCGGCCCAGCGCGTCGCGTTCCAGGCGCACCGTCGTGGCCTCGTTCTCCGCCCGGATCAAGGCCCCCACTTCATCGTAGTCGTAGCGTTCGGTCGTGCCATCGCTGTATTGCACTGTCCTGATCTGCCCGGTTGGGCTGTACGCGTAGGTGGTGTATCGGTCGGCGGGGCGCAATACGGTGGTCACCCGGCCAGCGGCGTCGCGTTCATACCGGCGGAGCAAGCCATCGAAGCCTTCTTCTTCCACTACCTGCCCGTTGGCATCCAGCCCAAAGCGATACAGCAGGCCTGCTTCGTTGGTCAGGCCCGTCAGCCGACCTTCTTTGTCATAGCTGAAGCCCACCTGCTGCCCAGCCTGCCGCCGCTGACTCAACCGACTCTGGCCAGTATATGTGAACGTAACCAATTGCTCACTCTGACGAGCTTCGATTACGTTACCCACTCCATCGTAGACCAGTGTTTGTTGGGTTCCATCCGGCTCGGTAAGCTGGACCAGTTGGCCCGACCGATCGTAGCGGCGCACCTGAACAGCGCCCATCGGGTCGGTCAGGGTTGTCAAGCGCCCAAGCGCATCATAGCCTCTTGATCGGATTTGCTCGTCTGGTGTGATGATGTGCGCCAGTTGATGCCGCTCATCGTAGCGAAGTTGCGTGGTTTGCTCCAGCGCATTGACAACGGTAATGAGCCTCCCCTGCTCATCATAGACATAGCGGGTTTGTGCACCCAGCGGGTCGGTTTGCCCAACCAGCAAGCCTTGCTCGTTGTAGCTATACGCCCAACGGCGACATTCATCAAAAATTTTCTGGAACTTTTACTTCATCGCCATAAATCCAGCTTAACATACGACTTGGCTCACCTAACTGGTAGAACTCGTTAACGGCTTCTAACGCTTTTAGTTTGCTAACGAACAGTTTAGAGGGCACTAACCACAAGTCTCTTACAACATATACCTATGTACCTTCTTCGCTATCACTGCCCGTAGTCGACATATTAAGGCCCATCCGGTCGATCTGACGAGGCTAGTTCTAATATTGACCCATGAATTAGTTCGTAAAGTCTTTTCTCTTGCATCTGCCCATGAGACCCAGCAGTAGCATAGTTACCTTGCCTGCCCTTACAGACTCACTCACGGATCAATAAGGTACTTTAAAAAGGTGCATGTTTAAACTCACCTGTACTGATGTTTATCACCCTACGTAACCACTTTATGTCATTGTGTATAATACTTCACCTTTAGTATCGCTGATGTACATAAAATGGTCATGCTGTTCGAACAGACTTGGTGGGGTCACATATGATATAATCCATACAGAATCGATTTGCCCATCTCGAAGTAGCTTGTTTTGCACATACCGAGCCTGAAACCCTTCAGAGGTGTCGAATCCCATTTTGTAGGTTTGCAGGGCATATGCTGCTATTTTGATGGCGTCTTGTTCTGTTAATTTTGGCATGGCTATAGTTTGGCAACTTGTTCGAGACCTAGCTTACTGCGAATAAGTAATTGAGCAGAATTAAACGCTATTTTCCCAAGTAACTATTTTTAGTTTAATGTTTATTTGTGATAGCTTTAAATTGCCTACTCCTACTGCCAAGCGATTGGTCAAGAAGCGTGGTAAGCTAGCCTTTCACAAATGGTATACTTTAATTATGCTCACTTACTTATAGCTAGCCCGAAAGTAGGCGCTAGCAATACATAGGCGAAACAGGTTGCACCTCAGCCGGTAGCGGCTTAGTCGGTAAACTTAAACCAATAGCGTTGGATAGCCGTGGCGGGCTCGTCGTGGAAAAACTCGTCGGCGTGTTCCGTTTGCAGGTATTGCAGAAACCGGCGGGTAACGCGACCCTGTTCCCGACTAAACGCCCCATAGCGGGCGAAGAAATTATGAACATCCTGATTGGTAAAATGCAGTTGGTTTCGCAGGATGTAATCAAAGTCAACCTCAGGCATCTGCTTGTCCAGCCCTAGGTTCTTGACCCGCCCAGCCATGGCCACGGCATCATACTCAGTAGGCAGGGTGAGCGCGCTGACCAGGTTGCGCGGGAGGTCGTCGGCCTCGTCGAAGTTGATCAGTATCAATTGCACAAATGCCGGGAAATAATAGTGGAACGCCTCGCTGCTGAAACACGAATAACTGTTGCGCTCCTCAACCATGAAGGGTACGTCGAGCGATTGCCAGGTACGTCCCGCAAAGGCCCGTTTGATTTGCTCACATTCATCGTGCGTGCCGGAGTTGTCGTAAATAAGTTGCGTATCGGTCGGCTGCGCTACGTTAGCGAAAGCCACCCGTAGTTGGGCGAGGAGGTCTTGGCTGGTCATAGGCTATAAGCGAATTTAAGGGATGGGAATTAAGTTTCGGGGAGGAAAGAGCCGTGAGCCTTCCGATATAATTAGGTAGATAAGTAGAGCTGCCCCCGTCAGGCCGGTTAGCTGCTCCATTTTCCGGATAAAGTTGGGGTCATATTGCGGGCTGGCGGGCTGGGTAATGACGATGGCTTTGGAGCCGGTTGGGGGGCGGGCTGTAACGAAGGCTCGGGATTGGGTCGGCATTTTTTGAGTATAAGCTCCTCACAATGAGCCATACCTCTAAATCGGTTATTCACCTCCTCCTTGTGGCGAGTGTCGCCGCCTTTGTAACATTTCACCATGATCTTCCAGCGGGCCATGGCACAGGCCCGCTGCGCTTCCCATTTTACGGCCAGTATCGCACAGGAATCATTGCCTTTACACGACGCTTTCGCTTTTTTGCAATTGGCATCAACGGCTCGCTGCAAAGCCGCCCGTACCGATTCCGGGCAGGTCGAAACCTGGCTCTCAATGGCGGCCGCTGGAGGGCCGCTGGCGACCATTGGAGTACTGATAGCCGGAATTGTAGCCCCCGCCGATGCAAACGTTAAAGTGGGCTGAGAAACTTGCAGGGTCGTTCGTTGCTTGACAAACGATTCACCGGCGCCGTGGCTTTCCAGTGGCCAATTATTGTCATGTACAACAGCACCGATCGCAATCCGCTGGGGGCTGATCTGTAGCTGAACCTGACTGCTGCCTGCTTTGGAGGAAGAAGGCCCACCCTGACCTGGCAGAAAGCTGACGTCCAACCCCGTGCAATAGGCGTTGAAGAAACTGATTGTCTTCTCGGTCGCTTTAGACGAGGCCTGTAACAGGCGCACTTTGCCATCCTGCTGCATGGTAGGCGAGGCGTACGCGCCCCCGGACCATCCACTGATACAGAAATGAGTCCTGATCAGCGGGGATAGTCAGCGTGCACGTGATGGTGCCGCCCAGCACGGGCGAAGCCGGTCGACCTAGTTCGTCAACCTCCTGACGCACGTAGAGCTCGTATCGATACAAGGGGTATTTCTTCCCGCCTACTTCCAGAAATGCTGTGAATGATGCCATGTCTTACGCATTTGGCCGCGCTGTGAGCCGTTACGACTGGCTAGTTGACCGGTCGCACCGTAACGGCTAAGCCGATTAGTCACCAATGTACGTACCTCACGACTTAATGCCCCCCCGAAGGCAATTTGTTTTGAGTAAGCGGCGACATCGGAACGTACCCAGCTGGTGCCCTCTAATAAATACTCTTGGCGAATCCCGGCTGAACGACCACTTTTATGCGCTCCGTTTCGGGATCATATGTACACATTCAGACTGTACCCGTACTTGCGGCTGTCAAGCGTGCGTTTCCACGGTCAGCGCCATCAAGATCGTACCCACCTAGACCTCTCTTTCTTTCTGCTCTATGACTACTATTGGCCTATTAGTACCCCAATCGTCGCTATACCCTACCCTACCATTTGACCTGACTGATGGCCTGAAAGCGGGGCTTGCCCAGGCGGGCCTCACCAACACGCGGGTAGTGATGGAGGCCGTTAATTTTGGAACCGATTCGCTGGATGTGCAGGCCAAAGCACAGAAGCTTCTGCTTCAGGAAGGGGCCGACGTGGTGATTGGGATGCTTAGCCGCCGCGTTTCCGACGCCCTTGCCCCCATGTTCGCCGCAGCCAACCGATTGCTGCTATTGCTTGATGTGGTGGGTGAGTTCTTTACTGGCCTTCCGCCTTCACCGCACATCTACCATCATTCGCTTCAGGCTAGTATGGGTAGCTGGCTCATGGGCCGGGATGCCGCCGCCCTTGGCCATGTGATGCAGGTAGCCTCGTTCTACGAAGCGGGCTACCTCCAGGGATACGCCCAGATGCACGGGGTTTTGGCGGGCGGCAGTCAGATGGGTAAGTACGTCGTCACGGCTCATAAAGCGGCTGATGTAACGTTGGCAGAGGTACAAACTGGCATTGCGGAGGGCAAAGCGCAGTCCATTACAGCACTCTATTCGGGCGATATGGCCAGCCAGTTTTACGAACTGTACGCCCAACTGCCCGAGCGTCTGCCAACATGGGTAGCCCCACTCGCGCTGGAAGAGCAACTCCTGGCCACGGTACCGTACCGGCTCGACGGCATTCGTGGGTACGTTCCCTGGTCGGAGCGGCTGACGAACCCGCTCAACGATCAATTCCAAGAGACACTGCGGCGGCGCGGGCGGCGGCCCAATCTGTTTTCGTTGCTGGCCTACGAAGCGGCGGCCTTTCTGCCAACGTACCTGGACCAACTTGGTACGCAGGGCTACGCCGAACTGAGCCACTTGGATACCTTTACCTTCGACAGCCCACGCGGCCCCATCGCAATGAACCCCACGACGCACTATTCAGCCGGACCCATGTATGCGGCCACGCTGGAAGCCAGCCAGTCAGGGCACTGCCAACTGGCGGATCTAACGCCCGACCCAGCGGTTGGTGAAGCCATCGACAGCTTGTTGGCGCAGGGACTGCTGCCCAACTATGCCAACTGGTACAATACGTACCTGTGCATTTAGAGACGCCATACCCTACAACGAAACAGGTCTGGCACAAACCCAATTAAGTGGCTCTGTGCCAGACTCGAACTACGCTTATCAGCGTTTATTTCCCAAAGCGCTCAGCCTCTTTGCTCAGTTGCTGAGCCGTTGCCGTGCCCGGCTCGATCAGCAAACGGTGGCGGAACGTCAGCGACTTACCTGCTTTCAGCACATAATCCATAGCAGCCTCTTTCCCATTTGAAAACACGCTCGGCGCCATCGGGTTTGCCGCAAATAAACCATAACCGCGCGCATGCCAGTAGGTGGGGTAACCTACGTTTTTGGGATGGTCGAAAAGCGTGACGCTCACAGCTTCATTCCCCGGTAACGTACCGGTGAGTTCGACCCAGGGCGCCCGTGTTCCCCACACGGCATCACCCTCGATTCCTTTGGCACTCAGGTATTTGCCGGTGACGCCTTCGTTGTTGAGCGCAGCTACAGGCGTGGCCTTGCCGCTGGCATCCGTAAACACTTCGGGTTTGGTTGAGGGGTGTTCCAGTTGCCGGGCCACACGCACGGCAATCATCCCTTCTTTGTTGTCTTTGAACGTTACATCCTGATCCAGCGCCGTGAGTGTCGTTTGTCGGTCGATGCGGCGCGTGGGGCCGTCGGCTTCAAACGTAAACAGGGTCGTTTCCCGGAGCATGGTCTTGCCGTCTTTGCCACGCCAGTCGGCTTCGACGGTCAGCTCTGCCCGGTTGCCTGCCTCATTCAGCCGGGCAATGTTGGTGGTCACAATGGTGCCCATCGGGCTTTTGTGGCTGGGGTCAATATCGTTGGAGTTGTTCCAGAAGTCGTGTCCGTTCACATCGCCATAATTGAACCACATACCCACGTGGTGCGGGTGATCGACGCGTTCGCCGGGGCGGGGTTCCATCGGCCAGCCGCGGGTGATGGGGTTGCCCGTAGCGGTCAGAATGGGAAAAAGAGCGCCCTTCTTCAACACCGACGCATCAGGGTAGATATAGGCTGTAAACAGTTTGCCATCAACCAGCACATCTACACGCTCTTTGCCCCGTTTCAAGGTCACCTGTTGTTTTTTGGCGGGCGGGTTGGCCAGTTCCAGTTGGTTTAAAGAGGTTTGCGCTGCTAGCAACGGCAGGGCCAGCAGCCACAAAGCGGGAGAAAAACGCATAGCAATCGGGTTGGTTTAGAACCCATAAAGCCAAAATCGCGGCCAGATTACTTTGCTCTTTGCCACATAGTCAACTCGTCGCCAGCACGACGTAAGTTGACGGGCAAGTGCGGTAAGGCTACATCGACTTTTTTCTATATTCGCGACTACTAAACCGCTCTCAATCAAGATATGGAATCCCAACCAAACCAATCCCCCTTTCAGCCCACTTACCTCTCGCCGGAAGCCATTGCCCGCGAGCAGGCGACTTTCATGACGCAGGTCTACGGCTGGATGACTGTTGCCCTGCTGGTTACCGCCTCTATTTCGATCTGGACCGCTTCGTCGGAGACGTTACTGACGATCATCTTTGGAAACCGGCTTGTTTTTTACGGGCTGCTGCTCGGTGAAGTAGGGCTGGTAATGGCGCTTTCGGCCATGATCAATCGCCTGACGGCCACCACCGCAACGGCCTTGTTTCTGGTTTATGCCATCCTGAACGGTCTTACGCTAGCGTCGATTTTTCTGGTCTTTACCGGAGGCTCCATTGCCTCTACGTTTTTCGTCACGGCGGGTACGTTCGGGGCTATGAGCGCCTACGGATATTTCACCAAATCGGATCTGACGCGCTGGGGTAACCTGCTGCTGATGGCGCTGGTTGGCCTTATTATCGCCTCGGCCGTCAACCTGTTCATGCACAGCGAGACGCTATACTGGATCAGCAGCTTCGTGGGTGTGCTGATTTTTACGGGACTAACGGCCTACGATACCCAGAAAATCAAGGCGATGAACATCATCGGAAACGCGGGTACAGACGAAGACCGCAAAGAAGCTATTATGGGCGCCCTGACGCTCTACCTCGATTTCATCAACCTGTTTCTGTACCTGCTGCGCTTCCTGGGTAACCGGAAATGAACTCATATACCAAGTCCTGAATAAGGTCTGGCCAATATCGGTCAGACCTTATTTTTGGGGTCAAATGTCAAGGCATCTCCATTGATGCAGTAGCGCAGGCCGGTGGGGTCCGGGCCGTCGTTGAAAACATGACCCAGGTGCGCATCGCAGACCGCGCAACGTACCTCGGTGCGGTTACCATCCGGCTCGGTATAAACGGCGTTGGCGACGATGGCCCCGTAAAAGCTGGGCCAGCCGGTATGCGAATCATATTTGGTAGCCGACGCAAACAGGGGGTTATGGCAGCCGGCGCAGTGGTACATACCGGCCCGATGCTCATTGGTGAGGTCACTGCTGTTTGGCCATTCTGTCTCGCCGCCCCACATCACCGCATACTGCGCGCGGCTGAGTTGGTCGCGCCATTCGGGGTCGGTTTTCACGACGCGCCTGCCCTGTGGAGACGTTACACCGGGAGGGCGCCGATGCGGCGGTCGGGGGGTGGCTCCATAGTAGCCATAGAACCCCAGTGCCCCAATGAGTAACAAAGCACAGATCAGAAAAAGGCGGTTGGTCGACAACGAATTGGGCTTATTTGGATTGGCGTTGGGTACGTTACCCGCAGTAATCAGAAAACAAGTTGCGGCGCTGATTAGCTCCCGAAACAAGGGCCTAAAAAAACTCAGAGACAGACCAAGCGGTCCGCCCCTGAGTGACACTCTAACCCAAAAAAGAACCTACATCTTCCAGTAAATTCAATCAATCAAACGATCTTACACAGACTCTAAAAACAAACCTCATTCGCCAAACTGGTAAGCTCTTTTCAACAGTTGTAGTCGATTTACTAGCTAGTTTATTTATACTTATTGATCCGATTTATTGCGCCTAAGGTTACGGATAATCACTACAGCCAGAATAGTCAAACCGGCAATTAGCCAGAGCACAATAACGCCCACTATAAGTTCGCTAACCATGCGCTTAAGGATGGTAGAATTAATCTCTCAGGCCAGCACAATTGGCTTTTATTTCGCTCAAAAAGCTGGCTATACGCTTTATCAAGGTTTATAACGATCAAGATTATTGCCTCAGCAAGATCCGTTCTCCCTTGTGATTAGCGCGTAGGCGGCCTTCAGTGGCAGCGATTTTGAATTAGGTACAAGTGGGCTCATAAAACAGACATACCGGTTTTCGTTTACGTGCACAGTTGGTTACTACTGGGTTGCAAATCGGTATAGCTCGATAAATACAATTAATACGCCATTATCTTTTTGTATAAACGGATAAAATAATTTCTAAACGTAAAATGAAGCGTGTTCAAGCTGAAGCACTGCGTTTCAGGCCAAAAGATACATATGATGCCTATCTGGCGTCTTTCTTTTTTCGAATCGGAGAGAGTGAGCATCATACGAATAAACGTTTAGGCATAGTCTTTGACCAATGAGGGACCTTGTTTGGCAAGGGGTAGCAATAAAAAAGCTTGCCTGTCTCAGCAGCAACAACCGGGGTCATTACTGCTAAGACAGGCAAGCTTTTTTCGACGTAGTGGCGCAGCTTAATCCTGCCCGCTATTGAGTTTTTCGAGCAACATCCGATTGAAGTTTCGCTCGGCTTTGTAAAGCTCTTGAAGTTGTTGAGGCGAAATGACCTTCAGAAAACGCGACATATACTGATCGTCCAGCTCACCCAGGCTCTGCCGGGCGGCGTTGATCTCCTTTAGGTTCGACAAGGCGGCTTTATCATCAATGATGCCCTGCTTCGTATTCTCGCCGGTCAGTTGACGGATTTTGCGGTTCAGTTCTTTCTTCCTGCCGTTATACTCGTTGTAAACGGCCCAAAACTGGGGTGCCTGCTCGGTGGTTAGGTTCAGCCGGTTGGTAATGTAGCCAATCTTCGCCGATTCGATTTTCTGCGAGCCGTTCTGAGCCTCAGCGTGGGTCAGCGAGAGGGTCGTCAGTAGTAGAATGGCTAAAAATAACTGTCTCATAGTAGCAATATAGTCATTAGACTCCCTGTTGTCATTCGACATTGTTGTCACGTCCACTGCCGAATGACAGCAGCGTCAAGATTAAGAACCTACGGTATTCAGTTCTTCACTGATGTCCTGCATATCCAACTCGCGCCGGATGGCATCGGGCTGAAGGTCGAGGTACTGGATAGTAGTCGAATCGCTGTTGATAATCGCCTGATCGGGTTGCATCGTCTGTACTTCGTCGGGGTTGAGGCCCTGCTCATCCAGATAAGCGACAATCGCGGCATCGCTCACCCCACTCAGCGACTCCTGCCCCACGCTATGCTGCTGCTGTGGCCACGTAATCCAGACCAACGCGGCTACCAGCCCTGCCCCAGCCAGTGAGGCTACCGTACGGCCCCACGACCAGCTGATGAGCGGTGTAGTTTCCTGCGGTTTAGCCACCCGTGCCTGCACCCGCGAGGCCAACGTATCGAAGTAACCGTCGGGAACACCGGCCTGCATCTGCTCAAGCGGATGCCGACGCAACGGATGTCCCGCATCCAGCTCTTCCAATCGTATCGGTTGTTTCCTGTTCATATTGCTTTGACGTTCAGCCGGTGTAGAGGTTTAACGATTGGTTAAAAAATCCTCGATCTTTTTGACCGCCAGGTGATACGATGCCTTCAGCGCCCCGACCGACGTACCGGTAATCTCCGAAATCTCCTCATACTTCATGTCGTCGAAATACTTCATGTTGAACACGAGCCGCTGTTTATCAGGCAGTTTAAGCAACGCTTTTTGCAAAGCCATCTGTACTTCTTCGCCGCTGGGATCACCACCGCTGGTTGTGTAATCGGAGTTGCTTTCGAGCTTCTCCATCAACTCGCCCTCTACGTCGCCGATTGGCAGAAAAAAGCGCCGCCGCTTCTTATTCAGAAAGTTAAGGCATTCGTTGGTGGCAATGCGGTAAATCCAAGTATACAACTGACTGTCGCCCCGAAACTGTTCCAGACTCGCCCATACCTTCACAAACGTCTCCTGCACGAGGTCGTCAGTATCGTCGTGATCAATCACCATCTTACGGATATGCCAATAGATTTTCTGCTGGTACTTTTTCACCAACAGATTAAAGGCATAGTTCCGGCTCGACGGATCGCGGTATTTTTCGAGTAGTTCCTGGTCAGTCATAAAAAACAGTTTACAGTATACAGTTTACAGTATACAGTTGGCTGGCGCTAGGATAGACCTGCAACTGTGTACTGTAAACTGTATACTGTAAACTCATTTCCGTGCCATCGCCCGCTTAACGGCGTCAACAATATTAGCGGCTTTCAGGCCATATTTTTCCAGCAGCTGGTCGGGCGTGCCGCTTTCGCCAAAGGTATCCTTCGTTCCCACAAATTCCTGCGGGCTCGGCAGGTTTTGCGTCAGCGTGTGCGCAATGCTCTCGCCCAGACCACCCAGGATGTTGTGCTCTTCGACCGATACGGCGCAACCCGTTTTCGTCACCGACGCCAGCACCGCCTCTGTATCCAACGGTTTAATCGTGTGAATATTGATCAGGTCGATCTCGATACCCTCGGCAGCCAGTTGCTCGCCAGCCAGTACGGCCTCCCATACCAGATTCCCCGTAACGAACACCGAGCAGGCGTCGCCCTCACTCATGTGCCAGGCTTTTCCGATCTCGAATTTCTGATCGGCCGGCGTAAATACGGGCAATACCGGACGGCCGAACCGCAGGTACACCGGCCCGTCGTACTCGGCGATGGCGATGGTCGCGGCTTTGGTCTGGTTGTAATCGCAGGTGTTGATAACCGTCATATTGGGCAGCATTTTCATCATGCCCAAATCTTCCAGAATCTGGTGCGTGGCACCGTCTTCACCCAGCGTCAGGCCCGAGTGCGAGGCACAGATTTTGACGTTCTTTTTCGAATATGCCACCGACTGCCGGATCTGGTCATAGACACGCCCCGTAGCGAAGTTGGCAAACGTAGTCGCAAACGGAATGTGCCCACCGATGGTAAGGCCCGCCGATACGCCAATCATGTTGGCCTCGGCAATCCCGCACTGGATGAAGCGGTCGGGAAACTCCTTGATGAAATTATCGAGCTTCAGCGACCCGGCGAGGTCGGCTGTGAGGGCCACCACATTGGGATTGGTTTTGCCCAGTTCGTAAATACCCGCGCCGAAGCCCGATCGGGTGTCTTTTTTGTCGGTATACTCGAATTTTGTCATGGTCGTTTATGATGGCAACGTACCCGGCAGGTACGTATCCCGGTTAATTAATTCGCCGAAGCGTTTGCTGAGGCGAGGGTTTGTAATTTGGTTAAAAAATACCGCGCCGACGGGCAGTTGGGATGCGCCGCCGCCCGTTCAATGGAGAAGCCGTTATTGACCATAGCCGTAGCAAATCCTTTCTTGTCTCTGATACCCCGCTGTGTATACTGCACACGTTGATCATGCAAAAAAACGGCTGGTTTCGAAATTGTTTCTGGGGCATCGTGATAAAACGACGTTCCGAATAGTACTGACAACGTACCTGAGTCCGCTACAAACCAAGCCTCTAATTCTTGTACAGCCATGCAGGCGATGATATCGTCAGCTTGATAAACCTCCGCCTTCACGGTATCAAACGAAACGGCATTGTCTAAATCGCGCAAAACCACGATCCATTCGGCGCCCAGATCACGCAACGTTTTCACTTGGCTCTGCATCCGTTTACTACTCACTTTCAGATTGCCCTTGCCGTCCATATCAATCACATCACCGATTTGCTGAATTCGCGTTTCGGCTAAATATGCCTGAAAGGCAGCGGATTTTAACACAATGCGTTCGCATCCGCCTTCCACAAGAAAGCCCACTTTCACCACGGCAAACCTCCTCCTAATGTACCCGTAAGCCAAGCTTCATCGGTTGGAATGTCATAGATATCCTTGCCTTTGATCTGCTTCGTTTGCGTAGTACCATTCACCTTGTTGACTAAAATCAACTCATCGGTAGTCAGTTTCCGAACCACTGCTTCAGAGTGCGTATTAAGCCAGATATAATGGCCTTTCTCTGCGCACATCGTTCGGAAGAACTCAATGAGTGACATCAGCACTTGAGGGTGAAGCCCGTTCTCAGGCTCTTCGATACATAGAAACTGCGGTTCATCGGATTGATACACAGCCGTCAACAGCGTGATAATGTAATACGTCCCGTCAGAAATCAGGTCTTTGGTGAATGGCTTTTCTACAGTCTGTTCATAGACGAGCAATGTATCCTTGTTGTCGAACGTACCTGAGACGACCTCTACCTTTTTGAAACCAGGAATGAATAGCACGAGCCATTCGTGAATTTCTTTACTCAGAACCTCGTCAGACAATAATCGCTTCAACACTGTCTCCATGTTACTTGCAGAAACAGTCAACCGTTTGTCGTCTGTGAATTTTAGCTTGACAAGACGTTCATTACCAATAAAAAGGCGAGTAAAGTTTTCAAACTGCCCTAGTGCTGATAGATTCTTATCATCGTAAGCTACTGTGTCGTAAAGAACTTCGAATCCATCTCCTTTTAAATAGAAGTTATGATTTCCAACAGAAGTACCTCTCCGTAAAATGTTGCTGCCACCGCCAAAAAGACTAACAACTACATCTTCTGGCATTCGAGTCGTTAGATATGCAAACTCCAGCGCCTCGAAAATATTCGATTTGCCGGAGCCGTTGGGGCCGACAAAGACCGTGAACGGATTGGGCTCTTTGAGCTCGATCCGTTCAATGGACTTGAAATTTTCGATAAGGAGGCGTTCGATCTGCATGGGGACAACCCTAAACCTTATAGGTTTTGAAACCGCAGTGGCGGACCGCCTATAAGGTTTGTCAGAGGCGGATTAGTAATCTTCTTGTCCGGCGTAAACGGGCAGTTGGCCAAGGGCATTGGCGAGCTGTTCGGTGGTGAGCGCCGTGCCGTGCCATTTGTAGTTACCCGCCATGAAATCGACGCCATAGCCCATCAGCGTGTGCATCAGGATCATCGTAGGTACGTCGGGGTCGTTCTTAGCGTTCTTCAGCGTCTTGATGATGTCGGCCATGTCGTTGCCCTGCATCTCCACTACATTCCAGCCGAACGCCCGGTATTTTTCGCCAAGGTCGCGGTTATCATTAACCCCCTGCGTGGTACCGTCGATCTGCGCGTGGTTAAGGTCGATAATGGCCGTGAGGTTGCCTAGCTTCTTGTTGGGAGCAAACTGCGCCGCTTCCCAGATTTGGCCTTCCTGCTGCTCGCCATCACCCATCAGCACATACACGTGCTTATCGTCTTTGTTCAGTTTTTTGGCGAAAGCAGCCCCGGCTGCCACCGAGAGCCCCTGCCCCAGCGACCCCGACGCGATCCGCACACCCGGCAGGTGCTCGGCGGTGGTGGGGTGCCCCTGTAGGCGACTGTCGATCTTGCGGAAGGTGGCCAGTTCGGCAACGGGGAAGTAACCAGCCCGCGCCAGTACCGAGTAAAACACCGGTGAGATGTGGCCGTTGGACAGAAAGAAGATGTCTTCGTCTTTCCCATCCATTTCAAAAACGGGCTGTTCGTCGGCCCCACGTTTCAGACGCATCACGTCGAAATACAGCGCGACAAACAGATCGGTGCAGCCCAATGACCCACCCGGGTGGCCCGAATTAACAGCGGTTACCATCCGCAGAATATCGCGACGTACCTGCGACGCGATGTGTTCAAGTTGTTCGATTTCCATAATCTTCAATGTCATTTGCCTTCGGCGTCAGTTGCTACGCGTCATTAGTGGTCATTCATTGTTATGAGATACTGACTACGAATGCCCCGCAGCGGCGGACCGCACCAATGACGCCGCCGGCCAATGACTACTCTAAAATTTGTTTTGCGTGGTTTTTGGTATCTACTTTCTCAATGATGTTGATGATGATGCCGTTCTCGTCGATGATAAAGGTCTTGCGTAACGTACCCATGTACTTCCGGCCGTACATCGACTTTTCTGCCCATACGCCGTAGGCTTCTACCACCGCTTTGTCGGTGTCGGCAGCCAGGGTGAATGGCAGGTCATATTTCTTGATGAATTTCTGGTGCGACGTTTCGCTGTCGACACTCACGCCGATGACTTCGTAGCCCGCCTGTTTCAGATCGGCGTAGTTGTCGCGGAGGCTACAGGCCTGCGCCGTACAACCCGATGTATCGTCTTTGGGATAAAAGTAGAGCACTACTTTTTTACCTTTGAAATCGGACAATTGCAGCGGATTGCCGTGTTGATCGTGGGTAGTGAAATTAGGGGCAGGGTCGCCGACAGAGAGAGCCATAGCGTCGAAATTGTGGCACAAACATACATTTTGAACCGGCTAAAGTTCAATGCCGCGCTGCTTTTCAGTCGGGTATGTATGGATAGAATGCACCAGACGGCTAAACATACCCTTCAACCCATCCAGTTATCGCCGACGTTTTACGGGCCGGGGGGCAGCGGGTTTGGCAATTGTGGCGATCGCTTCGGCTACATTACCGGCCCGGTCACGTACCTGGATTTTCACTTCCGCATCGGGCTCAAACGGCGTCTCGGGGTCTAGTTTATCCGACCAGATTAGCGCCCGTTTATAGTCGTACTGCATCAGTACCCACTCACCATTGACAAACGCCCTGAACTTATCGATCCCAGCCAGATCGTCGCTGATCCGGGCGGTAATGCCGTTGGGTGTGGCGCTCACAATGCGAATAGCGGGCGGCGTTACGTCGGTGAGCAGACCAAACCGGCCCAGCGTCCGGGTCGTAAACTCAATGCGGTTACCCGTCCAGGTGCCGCCTATGAAGTTCTGCCGCCCGTTGTTAAGCGCGTACACTCTGGTCCGCAGCGTATCGATGCCCACCGGGTAAGTTGGCGTAAAACGGACGTGGATGACATCGTTGAGAGGAATGGTGTATTGGTTGATTTCCAACAGGTTACCAGGCAGGGTGCGGGTGGCCAGATAAAGCGTATCGAACAGCGATTCAATGTTGAAGCGAATGCTCACGTTACCCGCGTTCACCACGTCGGGGTGGCCGGGCAGTACCCGCTGCCGGAAATTGAGCGGCACCCGCCCACGCCCCACCTGCACCGAATCAGGCAGCGTTTTGTTCAGGTCGATCAGGTACGTTGCTTTGCCATCGCGCACATAAGCCACGGGCAGTTCGGTCGCGTTGCGGCCCACAAACAACCGCGCGTTGGGTGGCGTCCCCGGCAGGCCTTTCACCGTCAGTTTCAGCACATTGTCGTCGGGCGTGATGGTGGCCGAGGGTGTGGCTGTGGCCGATAGGGCAGCCAGTGCGGTCGTATCGACTTCGGGGATCGATCCCGCGGGCAAGGTAGCAGGTGCCGTTTCAGGCAGGATGGTAAATCGCAGCGTGGCCCCGTGTTCGTAGCTGTCGAAGAGCGTGACGGTCACTTCATGGGGTTTGCCGTCGAGCAGCGGCAGGCGACCTCGGTAGGCATTAGTGTGGTACAGGCTAAGTTGATTACCATCGGCAATATAGCCCCGGTGGTATCGCTGGCCGGTCAGCTGCTCGGCCTCGTAGTTCATGTGAACGTTAATAAACCGAGTCTGCTCGTGCGGGAAGGCGTTCATGCTGTAAGCGAACACCTCCTGTCCGTCGAGCCTGATTTCGACGCAGTTGAGGCCATTCCGGTAAGGCGATCCGTTGGCTTTGTCGTAAGCAAGCAGCTCGATACCCAGCAGCCCCGACGCCGAAATGGGCTGGCTCAGGGCGTAGGAGCCATCGGCGCGGCGTACCGGCACGAAGGTCTGCCTTCCAAACTCCCCATTGAGCCGCGATTCGGGCGTCATTGTGCGCAGGGCAATCCGCTCAAAATATGGGGGTACGTCGTCGCTCAGTTCTGAGAAACCGTAGAGCAGTGGATTGATGAGGTTATCGTTGGGGTCGCGGACTTCGAAGTGCAGGTGTGGCCCACCCGATCCGCCGGTATTGCCCGACAAGGCAATGATATCGCCTTTTTTGACCGGAAACTGATTTGGTTCGGGGCGCAAGTCGATCTCGAATGTCTGCTTGGCGTACTGCGCCGAACGCAGGTACGTTCCCAGCGTGTCGTTGAGCGTTTTCAGGTGCCCGTAATACGTCGAGAGGCCGTTGGGATGTTTCAGCACGAGCAGGTTTCCGTAGCCGCCCGTAAATACGGCGATGCGGGATACATACCCATCGGCGGCCGCGTGTACCGGCACGCCCTCTACCCCACCCGTGCGGATGTCGAGCCCTGCGTGGAAGTGGTTGCCCCGCAGGTCACCCATACCGCCCGAGAGCGAGCCTGCCTGCCCTGGATTGATCGGGAAGGCCAGATAACCCGGCTGAATCAACGGACTGGCGGGCTTTTTCGATTGGGCGAAGACGGCGGTTATGCCCAGCCAACTCAGTAGCAGTACGGTACGAACGATCACTCAATAAGGGTATTTACAGGCGAAGTAGTCCCGGCTTGTCGCTGCGGAGTTACTTCGCACGGTTGCGCTTTGTTTTCCGCCGTTAGGTGTGGCGGCTCTTATGGCCTAACGAAATAAGCCGTACCGAATGATGCAGTAGATAGCCCGGAAACCATCCTGCCAGTTGATTTTTTTACCTTCGGCGTAGGTACGTCCATAATACGAAATACCCACCTCGTAAAACCGAATATTCTTGATACGGGCGAGTTTGGCCGTCACTTCCGGCTCAAACCCGAACCGTTTCTCGAGCAGGGGCATCGATTGCACCATATCCGTCCGGATCAGCTTGTAGCAGGTTTCCATATCGGTCAGGTTCAGGTTGTTGAACGCGTTGCTCAACATGGTCAGAATCTTGTTGCCGATCGAATGCCAGAAAAACAGAATCCGGTGGGGCCGCCCGCCCATAAACCGCGAGCCGTAGACCACATCGGCCACGCCCGCCAGCACGGGCTTCAGCAGGACATTGAATTCATCGGGGTCATATTCCAGATCGGCATCCTGCACAATCAGGTAATCGCCCGTCGCCTGACGAATAGCCGTATGGATGGCGCCCCCCTTACCCTGGTTGACCTCATGCCGAAAATAACGCACATCGACCGCCGGATTGGCTGCCTGAAACGCCCGAATGCGCGCTTCAGTCTGATCCGTTGAGCAATCGTTGACAACGATAATTTCTTTGGTAACCTGACCCGCCAACGCCACGTCGGCCACGCGCCGCAAAATCCCTTCGACGGTGCGCTCTTCGTTGTAGGCTGGGATAAGTATGGATAGTTTCAAGTGGTGTATTCTGGTTTATAAGTACATGCCTCACGGGTAGTTGAGTAGCTAGCCTTGCTCGACTACCCAACTAGCCACTTTATGCTTATTTCACATCAAAGTTGAGCAGTTCGCGGCCTTCAAGGGTGGCCACCAGCCGATCGCCCACCTGCACCGGCCCAACGCCTTTTGGGGTGCCGGTGAAAATAAGGTCACCAGTTTGCAACGTGAAGTAGCGCGACACAAAGGCGATCAGATAATCGATCTTAAACAACATCAGACTGGTGTTTCCCTGTTGCCGGGTTTCGCCATTGACATCGAGCTGAAAATTGATGTTCTGAATGTCGGCAAACTCACTTTTTGGCACGAACCCCGAGATGGGTGCCGACCCGTTGAACCCTTTGGCCAGATCCCACGGCAGTCCCTTGGCTTTTAGCTTGCTCTGGATATCGCGAGCGGTGAAGTCGATTCCCAGCCCGATTTCATCGTAGTATTTATGGGCAAACCGCTCTTCGATGCGCTTGCCCATCTTACTGATCCGCACCACCACTTCGAGCTCATGGTGCACATCCTGCGAAAAATCGGGGTAATAGAAAGGCTCGTTGTTCCGTAGAATGGCCGTATCGGGCTTGGTAAAAATGACGGGGTCATCGGGCTGTTCGTTATTCAGTTCCCGGATGTGTTCGACGTAGTTGCGGCCAACGGCAATGATCTTCATGCAGACGTTACCCTGTACGGTAAGGGCTATTAAACAAATGAACTCGCTGCAAATCTAAGGGATAAACGTGGCGTAACCGCGCGCGACGCACAATGGCCAGCAAACGGTCCACCGAATCAGGCATCAGCAAGCAGCTGAGGTTAAAATTGGGTTACAAATTTTCCCGTTGCGCGCCTTGCTTAAACAAAGCACGTCTTATGCAAGTCCTTATGGGATAATCGACACTTCCTTTCTAATAACATAATGAAAACAATTCTTGCCAGTATAGTAGCCATTGGCCTGTTCATTGGCTGCCAGACGGTCCCGATATCGGGCCGACGACAATTAGCTATCGTTTCCAATGCCGAGTTGTTCCCGCTGAGTTTTCAGAGCTATCAGGGCGTACTCGACACCAGCCGGGTCATTCGTGGCAACACACAGGCCGAAATGGTTCAGCGCGTTGGTAATCGGTTACGACAGGCTATGGAAAGCTACATGAACGCCAACGGATTTGGGGATCGGCTAGCGGGATATCAATGGCAGTTTTCGCTGATTGAAAGCCCTGAAGTCAACGCGTGGTGTATGCCCGGCGGCAAGGTAGCGTTCTACACAGGTATCTTACCTTATACCCAAAACGAAGCCGGGGCCGCTGCTGTAATGGGCCACGAGATTTCGCACGCTATTGCTGAGCATGGTCGCGAACGCATGAGCGAAGGGTTGTTGGCCAATGGCCTGATTCAGACTGGCCAAACCTTTGCTGGGTCAAAAGCGCAATCCAACACCAGTGCCACAAAGGCAATTCTGTATCAGGCAGTGGGCGTAGCCCTCCCTGTGGCCTACCAAGTTGGCCGGGCACTACCTCATAGCCGGGCGCAAGAGTCGGAAGCAGATAAGCTCGGACTGGTATTTATGGCCATGGCAGGTTACAATCCCAACGAGGCCATCAGTTTCTGGGGGCGTATGGCACAGGCCGGCGGCGGTAACAAACCACCCGAATTCCTGTCGACTCACCCCTCCGATCAACGCCGGATCGATGATCTGAAGAAACTGTTGCCGGAGGCCATGAAATATTACAAAGGTTAATCGCGGATTTGTAGTCTGGAAAGTCTGTAAAAAAGAAGTCCGGAGTCTGGAAAGTCAATCGGTTTGTACGGCGCAAGCAATACAAAGTTGACTTTCCAGACTCCGGACTTCTTTTTTACAGACTTTCCAGACTATACGCCTTACAGCGCCGCCACTACCTGCCGAACTTTCTCGGCGGCTTCTTTCAGTTCGACGGCCGACTGTACTTTCAGCCCTGACTCGTCGATGATTTTGGCGCCTTCAGCAGCATTGGTACCCTGCAACCGAACGATGATCGGCACCGGAATGTCGCCGATGGCTTTGTAGGCCTCTACAACACCAGTAGCCACGCGGTCGCAGCGAACGATACCACCGAAGATGTTGATCAGGATGGCTTTCACGTTGGGGTCTTTCAGGATGATTCGGAAACCCGCTTCTACCGTTTTGGCGTTGGCTCCACCCCCTACGTCGAGGAAGTTGGCCGGCTCACCGCCCGACAGTTTAATGATATCCATCGTGGCCATAGCGAGGCCAGCACCGTTCACCATGCACCCCACGTTCCCGTCGAGCTTCACATAGTTGAGGTCGTTGGCCGACGCTTCCACTTCGAGGGGATCTTCCTCCGTTACGTCGCGGTAGTTGGCCAGATCGGGGTGACGGTACAAGGCGTTGTCGTCGATGTTTACTTTAGCATCGACCGCCATGATTTTATTGTCCGACGTTTTGAGAACGGGGTTGATCTCGAACATCGACGCGTCGGTATCGACATAAGCTTTGTAGAGCGAGGTCACAAATTTGACCATCTCTTTGAAGGCTTCGCCGGTCATGCCCAGGCCAAACGCAATTTTGCGGGCCTGAAACGGTTGCAGGCCAACTGCCGGGTCGATCCACTCTTTTACGATTTTCTCGGGCGTTTTTTCGGCCACCTCTTCAATGTCCATCCCGCCTTCGGTGCTGGCCATGATTACGTTGCAGGCCTTCGAGCGATCGAGCAGAATGCCCAGATACATCTCTTTTGGCTCGGTTTCGCCGGGGTAGAACACGTCCTGCGCCACCAGCACTTTATTTACTTTCTTGCCTTCGGGGCCGGTTTGGTGCGTAACCAGTACGTTGCCAATCAGGTTTTTAGCAATATCGCGCACCTCATCGACCGATTTGGCCAGGGCTACACCGCGTTGCTCGCCGCCTTTGACTTTTCCTTTCCCGCGGCCTCCCGCGTGGATTTGCGACTTCACGACCACAAACTTCGAGTTTGTCTGAGCCATGATCTGCTTCGCTGCTTCGACGGCCTTCTCGGGCGACTCCGCCACGATGCCTTCCTGAATCCGAACGCCGTAGCGCTTCAATATTTCTTTACCCTGATATTCGTGGATGTTCATACGGACAGCAACACGCGTTAATTTTGGGCCGCAAGTTAAAACAGTTTTCAGTATCCAGTTCACAGTATGCAGTTGTTCCTCTACTGCGGGAACGCATGAGCCTACCAGATAACTGTATACTGTGAACTGCATACTGAAAACTGTACAATGCCCATACTCCATGCTACCAACCTACGCCGCGCCTACGGGCCGCTGCCTGTCCTGAACGACGTCAGTTTAACTATCGACGCGGGCGAGGTCGTCTCGATTGTGGGGGCATCGGGTGCCGGCAAGAGTACCCTACTGCACATTCTGGGTACGTTAGACCGCCCCGATGGTGGCTCCGTTACACTGGCTGGGCAGGACGTTTTCTCGTTGAACGACAAACAACTGGCTCGGTTTCGCAATGAGCAGATTGGCTTCGTCTTTCAGTTTCATAACCTGCTGCCTGAGTTTACGGCCCTCGAAAACGTAGCCATTCCGGGTTTCATTGCGGGGCGCAACGAGAATGAGGTACGGCAGCGGGCCGCCGAATTGCTCAGCCGCCTCGGCCTGACCGACCGGCAGCAACATTTTCCAGCCCAACTGTCGGGGGGAGAGCAGCAACGGGTGGCGGTAGCCCGTGCGTTGATCAATCAGCCGGCTGTCGTTTTTGCCGACGAACCCAGCGGTAACCTCGATTCACGCAATGCCGAAGAGCTTCATCAGCTGTTTTTCGACCTGCGGGATGCCTTCGGTCAAACCTTCATCATCGTTACTCATAACGAAACGCTGGCAACCCTGGCCGACCGCTCGGTAACCTTGCGCGATGGCCGTGTTGTGAAGGCTGAATGAACCCTTATTAAGTATAAATACAGGTATTAGTAAGTGTCTTTACCCAGCACCTAACTAGCCTCAATTAGTATTAAATACTCGAAAAAACATATTTTAATCACTTTTTAATCTAAGATAGCTAACTGATAAATAGCCACTTACACAGTTTACTACATGAATTTATCGGCAGACGAACCATTAATTCAGAATTGTGTTTTATACTTGTATCGAAAAGAAAAGTTTTTCATAACGTTGAGTAAATCAGAAAGCCAAGGGGGAGTCTCGCTTGGCTTTTTTGTTTCAAACCCCTGAGGGCTTCAACTCCCCTTAGGGGTTTTCCGTTTTTAGCTCCTGACAGAGCTCAACCAGTACGCCGTTGGCCGTCTTGGGATGCACAAAACAGACGAGCTTGTTATCAGCTCCGCGCTTGGGTACGTCGTTGAGCAGGGTAAAGCCCGCTGCTTTAAGCCGTTCCATCTCAGCCAGAATATCATCGACCTCAAACGCCAGGTGATGGATACCTTCTCCTCGTTTTTCCAGGTACGTGGCAATCGGGCTGTCGGATTTGGTAGCTGCCAGTAGTTCAATCTTGGTTTGGTTGACCCGAAAAAAAGATGTTGTAACGCCCTCCGACGGGACTTCTTCAGCTTTGTAGGGCTGGATGTTGAGCAGCAGGCTAAACAGGTCATTGGAGGCGGTTAGGTCGCGGACGGCAATACCGATGTGTTCGACGTTGGTAAACATAGGATACGTGGAGAATTCGATGTGTGAGTATGAACCCGACGGGCCAAATAACGACGGCTCGTGAACTTTGGCCTTTCAACCTGTTGTTTTGCTGGAAACGAGCTATACAAACATGGTTACGGTAACTGAACAGGCCAAGAATAAAATTGTGGAACTCCGCCAGAAAGACGGCCTTAACGATAATTACGCTATTCGGGTGGCGGTGCAGGGTGGCGGTTGCTCCGGGCTGATGTATGATCTCCAGTTCGACACGGCACAGCAACCCACCGACCATGTGGTTGAAGATAAAGGGATTCGTATCTACGTTGACCGCAAAAGTCTGCTGTATCTGGCCGGTACCGAACTCGATTTTTCGGATGGTCTGAATGGCAAAGGCTTTCAGTTTAAAAACCCGAATGCGTCACGTACCTGCGGTTGCGGTGAGAGTTTTGCCGTCTGAGGCGAGCCGTTTGCATCATTTCTCTGACCGGATACTCTAAAATAGGCCACCCCGACCGTGCGGTTTAGGGGTGGTTTTTTATATTTATAAGTCGCTTAAACCCCATTTGCGCTTTGGATCTGTACATGAAGCTATACATTGCCGTTGGATCGGCCATGTTGGTGGTGATGACGCTGTTCATCATCCTCTTCGTAGCATTCTATCAGAACCGGCAGGTACGTCATCTGCTTGCGCTCAACGAACTCCGCGAAGCCAACCGGAAGGAACTGATGGAGGCGACCTTCCAGGGGCAGGAAGCCGAACGCCGCCGCCTCGCCCGCGACCTGCACGACGAAATCGGCACGATGCTGTCGGTTACCAAACTCAGTCTGAACCAATTGGAGCGCCGACTGGCGGTGTTGTCGGAACAACCCACTAACGGGAGTATCGACCGCGATGAATCGGTCGATCTGGAGATGAGCACGCAGCAGGTACAGAAAACCCGCGCGCTGCTCGACGAAACCATGAGCAATGTGCGGCGTATCAGCCGCGATCTGGTGCCGACTACGCTGGAGCGGTTCGGGTTGCTAGCCGCCATTGAAGAACTGACCGAAAAAGCCAGCACGCCCGACATTACCGTGACGCTCGAATCGCCCAGCACGCTCCAGCGACTGACCGCGGCGCAGGAACTGATGTTTTACCGTATTGCGCAGGAACTACTCAACAATGCGATCAAACATGCTTCGGCCACGCTTATTGAGGTGCAGTTTGTGTGCATTGAAGATGCCGTCAGGATGTCGGTGATCGACAACGGGCAGGGTTTTGATTACGACGATGTGGTGAAAGATCAGCGCAGTGGCTTAGGTTTGCGGAATATTGAGAGTCGATTGAGCGTAGTGGACGGCCACGCGACGTTCGACGTGGCACCGGGGCGTGGCTCCCGCATTCATGTTGAAACGCGTAGTCATTAGGCAGCCTTTTATCATGGCTAAGATCAAATTAGCGTTGGTCGATGACCACAATTTATTTCGGCGCGGTATTGCCTCCATTCTGGGGCAGGTAGCCGATTTCGAGCTGGTGCTGGAAGCCAGTAACGGGCAGGAGTTTATCGAAAAAATTCCCCGCAAAATGCCCGACGTGGTGCTGCTCGACCTGCAAATGCCCGTGCTGGATGGCACCGCCACGGCCGATTACCTCCGCGAACATTACCCGCTTATCAAGATCATCGTGCTGACGATGCACGACGAAGACCGGATGGTGCTGCATCTGCTGGAAAAAGGCGTGAGTGGTTATTTGCTGAAAGACTCGGACCCCGACGAAGTGGAAAAGGCCGTTCGGAAAGTGATGGACGAAGGCGTGTACCTCAATGAGTTTGTGTCGCGGGCGATGCTTCGGAAGATGACCAACAAAACGACGGTTGTGAAGCAGTCGCCGTTGTACAACAGCAAAATTCTGCTGTCGGAGCGTGAAAAAGAGGTGCTGAAGCTAATCTGCGAGGGGCTATCGACGGCCGAAATCAGCGACCGTATTTTCCTGAGCCCGCGCACGGTCGAAGGGCATCGGCTGCGCATTCTGGAGAAGACCGGCACTAAAAACACGGCGGGTATGGTAGCCTACGCCTTCAAAAACGACCTGGTCTAGGCGGCAGGTCTGGTATGTACCCGCTTGTTTTCGACTGATTCTACCAGCTACCGGACCCAATCAGTCTGAAAATACATTAATTTTCCGTATGCGTTACTTGTCTGTTCTGGTCGTGGGCCTCGGCTCGATGGCTTCGTTGGCCTGTACGCCATCGGCTACAGAACCCATCAGCGTAGGTCAGGATTTTATGCCGCTGGAAACGGGTCGGTTTGTCGTTTACGACGTAACCGAGCAGCGCTATTCGCTGACGGCGGCCCCTGTGACCACCACCTATCAGCTCAAGGAAACCGTTGGCAGCAGCTATACCGACGTGACGGGGCAACCTGCCTATCGCCTGCAACGCTATCGCCGAACGACGACCTCGGGCACCTGGTCACCCGACTCGCTCTGGACGGCCCGGCTCACGGACCGCGCTGCCATTCGCACCGAAAACGGCACCGATTTCGTGAAGTTACAATTTCCGGTTCAGGAGCGCGACCGCTGGAACGGCAATCAGTTCAATCCGTTCGACGAAGACCTATATCAGGCCCGGCAGGTACGTCAGCCTTATACCGTTGGCAGTCGGCTTTTTGACGAAACGGTGCAGGTTGTGCAACAGGACGATTCAACGCTGGTATCGCGCACGAAACGGGTTGAAGTCTATGCCCGACAGATTGGCTTAGTCTACAAGGAGCGGGTGGCGTTGCAGTATTGCTCAACGGGGGCTTGCCTCGGTAAAGCGCAGATCGATTTTGGGGTTCGGCAGGTATTCAGAGCGGTTGCATATGGGAAGGAATAGGTATTGGGGTGGCTTGTTGTTGCTGCTTATGCTGCTGCTGGGCGCACGCCCCATGCAGGCTCAACGGCCTGGTCAGTATCTGCTTATTTTTCGGGACAAGGCCAACACGCCCTTCAGCGTCAGCCAGCCTACGCAGTTTTTATCGGCCCGATCGGTAGCCCGGCGGCAACGGCAGGGTATCGCCATTACCAGCCGCGATTTGCCCGTCACACCAGCTTATGTACAGGGACTGCGACAGGCGGGCGCACGGGTGCTCTACACGTCGCGGTGGCTCAATGCGGCGCTGGTCGAAGCCAATTCAGCTTTACTACCCACGTTGCTGGCACTCCCCTACGTGCAGGGCCTGGAAACGGGCCGGGTACTCAACAACGTAAATGCCCGCCAGAATGCCGCGGCCGACGGTGAGCAACGTACCCAGAAATTTGGCAAGACAATACCGAGTTACGGACAGGCCGATTTTCAACTCCGGCAATTGGGCGTCGATCAGATGCACGAACAGGGCTTTCGGGGCGAAGGCATGCTCGTGGGCATTCTGGATGCGGGCTTTCTGCGGGCCAATCAGGTCCCTTTTCTACAGAATCTGTTTACCGAAAAACGAATTGTAGCTACCTACGATTTTGCCGACCGCGAGACCGATGTCTACGACGATGACACGCACGGCCTCAATGTGCTATCAGTGATGGCGGGTGAATTGCCCAACCAGTTCTACGGTCCGGCGTTCAAAGCTTCTTACGTGCTGCTACGAACCGAGGTAGCTGCCACCGAAAATCCTGTCGAAGAGGCATACTGGCTTTTCGGAGCCGAATATGCCGATAGCGTGGGCGTCGATGTGATCAACTCCTCGCTGGGCTACACCACCTTTGATAACCCCGCCGATAACCATACCTACGCCGACCTGACGGGCACCCGAACCATCGTCAGCCGGGCAGCAACCTGGGCGGGCGAAGCGGGCATCGTGGTCGTTAATTCGGCAGGCAACGAGGGTAACAACGCCTGGCGATACATCGGTGCACCGGCCGATTCCCCGTCGATTTTATCCATCGGTGCCATCGACCGAACCGAGCAGCTGGCCAGCTTTAGTTCGGTTGGCCCCACGCCCAATGGCCGCCTAAAGCCCGATCTGGTTGCGCTGGGCGTTGGTACGGTGCTTGGCTCGCCCAACGGGACCATCGTTAGTGGAAATGGCACGTCGTTTTCGTCGCCGCTGGTAGCGGCATTGGCAACGGGCTTCTGGCAGGCCCACCCACGGCTGACGGCGGCTCAGGTACGTGAAAGCCTCCGGCTGTCGGGCTCTCAGGCCAATTCATCCAACAATTTTTACGGCTATGGCATACCGTCGTTTGGGCGAGCCGCCGTTGTAGCCCGGCGTCGCTACGGTGCCGATGCACCTGCCGTGTCGCTTTACCCAAACCCTGTTAGTGGCCTCGATCCGCTCAATGTCTTCTGGAGCGAAACAGACCCCGGCCAGGAAGCCACCATCCAAATAGCCGACCTGACGGGTCGAGTCGTTTACCAGGAGCACCTGCTATCTGGTCAATCGTTCAGCGTTCCATTTATGGAGCGCGGCCTGTATCTACTTACTATGACAACCAGTACAAAATCACGGACAGTAAAATATATGCGCTTATAACTAGAATCGCAGTGATATTTGCTTATGCGTCTATCTCCACCAACCTTATCTGAGCCTACCGCCCTTTCCCATTCACCTTATGGCCAAACGGAGGCGGCTACCCTACGCTGGAGCTATCTGGCTTTTGCCATTTCGCTCGGTTTCGCCCTGTTTATTAGCTATATACGACCACCACTCAGCGGCTATTTCACTACTGACGAACAGTTTATTGCCGACTCAGGCGTGTTTATGCTCTATGGCGCCACGCCCCGCTGTCTCGACTGGCCGGGTATTCCCATGGTGCTGGTCTTTTATCTGCTCGCCATTGGCCAATGCGGCCTGAACCTGCTGACCGCAGCCGCAGCTGGGCATCTTTCTCCCATTGATGCGTTCGGCATCGTCGACAAAACCGTCTACAACTACCTCACCGATCGGGTGCCGCTGCTGGTAGCCGGCCGTACGGTACAGCTTCTGCTGGTCTTTGGCCTGCTTTTCTGGTGCATCCGGATCATCTACCAAAGTCAAGTGGTGCTGCTGCCCCGCGCCATGCGTTTTCCGCTGGTAGTGCTCTTGTGTTTATCCTTCGACGTGCTGGCTGGTGCCCCCGTTGTACGGCCCGAGGCGCTGGCCTATGCGCTGTTTGCGGTGGCCAGTCTGCTGGTACTGCTGGGTGACTTTCGCGAAGGATCATGGCGTCTGCCGCTGGTGGTGTTGGGTGTGATGGCGCTTATGATCAGCCAACGACTGCTCTTTGTGTTTACGTTTCCGTTTCTGCTGGGCGGCTTACTCATGCAAATGGGCTTTAGCTGGCGGCGGGCAGCGGGCGTTCTGGCTGCGCTGCTGCTCTGTACGCTCCTCGCCATGCCGTTCCTGTTTACCGACAGTTTTGTGGTGCTGAAAGCCTTTTTGGGCGGAATGCTCATGAAAGTAGGCGGTGCCCCGCAGCCGACCTATTTCAACTGGACATACATCCGCGACAGTGTGGTGGGGAACCCCACCGTCTGGCAGGGGCTGCTGGTTGTAGTGGGTTGTGTGGCGTTCTGGCGGTTTTACCCGAAACGAGGCATAGCGGCCTTGCTGCTAGGGAACCTGTTGTTCCTGACGGTCACCATCTTTCACGCTTCGACTATCTACCATACCCATACGCTGCCGATTAGGTGCCTGGCTTTTTTCCCGCTGCTGTATGGCCTGTATTGGCTGTTCCGCACCACAAATCGGGCATGGGTGGTATATGGGTTATTAGCCTTGTACGTAGCGTCTAACGCCTACGAAGGCTGGGCGCTAGTAAAGGCCTCGTTTGTCAGCAATCCTATGTGGGACGTAGTAACGTACCTGAAAACCCTCCCCGACACGAAGCGAGTGCTCATCGACCCCATCTTCGATAACGTGGCCCCGCGCAGCCAGAAAACCCTGGCCCGCGAACTGGCCCATATTCAGGATATGAAGCTGACTCAGGTTAAATACAAGCGGCAGTTGGGTGGGAAGGTTGAGGGGGACGTACCTGTTGCCATGGTAGCTACGTTATCAGAAGACGAACGACTGGCGGTGCTACAACGGCAAATTCTGACCCGCTACACGCCGGCAGGCCGTTTCCCGGATGCCTTTGTGTACACCGACTATCCTGGCTTTGTCAATTACTTTATCGATAAATCCACCGCCATGGCCGATTTCGATAAAGGGCAGTACGATTACCTGATTACCTACGAGGTACTGCCCAACCGGCAACCCGCCCGTATTTTCTGGACCGAAGCCTACTGGCCAGCCTTCTACCTCTATCAGTCTCCCGCTTTGGCGCACTTATGACCTTCACCTACCAACACGCTACGATTGAGCTGCAACAGGGCGACATCACCAAACTGGCAGTAGATGCTATCGTCAATGCAGCCAACAGCAGTTTACTCGGTGGCGGAGGGGTTGATGGAGCCATTCATCGGGCAGCGGGCCCCGAATTGGTGCAGGAATGCCGCTTACTGGGTGGCTGTAAAACCGGCAACGCCAAGCTCACAAAAGGGTACCGCCTGCCAGCCAGGTACGTTATCCACACGGTAGGCCCGCTCTGGAACGGTGGGCACCTAAACGAGCCGACCCTGCTGGCAAGCTGTTACCAACGCTCGCTGGAGGTGGCGGTCCAGCATGACCTGAAAACGATCGCCTTCCCGAATATCAGCACGGGTATTTATGGATACCCAAAAGAAGAAGCCTGCCAGGTGGCGATTCGCACCGTAGCAGGCTTCCTGGAAACTAACCAATCTATTGAGAAAGTGTATTTTGTCTGCTTCGATGCTGACAATTACACCTTATATGCACAGGCGTTGGCCAAGCTGTAGCCCCGTTTACTCACCCATCGTTGAACCGCTCTTGGGCGCTTTCTCCCGTTTGCGGGCCACTTCGCTCTCGCTCGATTCAGTAGACCGCAGCTTCTGATTCTGAGCCTTGTAATTCCGGTTCGCCAGCTGCTCATCAGTCACATGATCAACCGTGACACCACCCGAAGGCAGTTGGTTGGGCGCCTGATTTTTGTAGTTGGCCTGCCGGTTGGCGGATCCATAAGGGGGCCTCACCTCAACGCCCTTATCGCCTTCCCAACGCCGGGCCGCAGCCGCCTTGTTAGGGTGCTTGTAGTTATGCGTCGAATAGGTGGGATCGTTGCGGAGTTTGGCATCGTCCTGCGCCGACGTATCGTTGCCGCAGGCCAGCAGACCAAGGCCAGCCAGCAGTGAGAATACCAGTTTCATATCGTTCTGTGGTTTTGTTATTCTAAAGGTAAAACCTAAAAAACGACCACAGAGTTGACGGCTTAAATCCTACTTTTTCTAACCATTCTGCTAATTGATTCAGAATCCGCCAAACGTTCGGCCTCATCCAGTGTAACCCATTGGGTATTTTTCACTTCCCTGTTTTCACCAAGTAAAATTTGGTCATTAGAAAAATATTGGAAGCGGATATCGTAGTGTAAATGAGCCGGAATGTTACCGCGGGCCGGAATCGGGTGTACGTCGACGTCGAAGATCTGCGGGCTGGCTAATCGCAGGTCGGCGAGGCCAACTTCTTCCTCGGCCTCCTGCCGGGCCACCGCCTCCACGTTGGGGTTACCATCGGCATGGCCACCGGGCTGAAACCACCGGTCGAGTTTGCGATGGTGAATCAGTAAGGCTTTGGGCTCGCCAGGTACGTTGGTAACGGATGGATTCGACGACAGAATCCAGGCCGACCCTGTAATGTGTCCGATCAGCAGGGAACGTTCGAAGCACTCGGGATTGGCCTCCACGAAGGCAATGGTCTGGGCCGTCATGGCGGCTTCATTGGCGTCGGCCGGGGTATGTTGGCGTAGTAGTTGAAGGAGCGGTTGGCGGTGCATCTTTTTTTACCCAATTTCGCACCCAAACAACGTCTAAAAACCCCTCGTATCATGAAAAAAATGATGCTCTCGGCTGTTGGTCTGCTGCTGTCGGTGCAACTTGCTACAGCTCAGGTGAAATTGCCCTCACCCAGCCCAGGTGCCACCATCATGCAAACCGTTGGTATTACCGACCTCACCGTTAAGTACTCACGCCCCAGCCTGAAAGGCCGCACACCCTTCACCGACGCCTTTGTGCCAATGGGCAAAGTGTGGCGGACGGGTGCCAACGGCGCCACCGCTTTCACCACCTCGACCGACCTGACCATCGATGGCCAGACCCTGCCGGCTGGCACCTACGCCATCATGTCGATCCCCGCGGCCGATAAGTGGATCCTTATTTTCACTAAAAACGCAGGTGTAACCGAGCAAACCTACAAGCAGGAAGAAGATGCCCTGCGCGTAAGCATGACGCCGAGCAAACTGGGCGAAAAGGTGGAAACGTTCACCATCGGAATCAACAACGTCACCGACAGCACCGCCACCATGGACATCATGTGGGCTGACGTAAAAGCGTCGGCTAACCTCGGCGTCAACACGACGGCTCTGGCTATGGCGGGCATTGACAAGGCCGTTGCCGAAAAACCCGATGATGCCGGTACGCTATTGGCCGCCGCCAACTACAACCTCTCGAAAGGTCGCAAACTGGAAGAGTCGCTGGCGTATGTCGATAAAGCCATTGCTCAGAAAGAGAACTACCGCAACCTGTGGGTGAAAGCGCAGTTGCTGGGCAAAATGGGTAAGTATGCCGAAGCGCTGCCCGTAGCTCAAAAAGCGCTGGCAATGGGCGAAACCTCGGGCGACGCCGCGTTCCCGTTCTTTAAAGATGCCATTGCCAAAGGCGTCACCGACTATCAGGCCAAAATGCCCGTGGCTATGCCCGCCAAAGGTAAAGGCAAGAAAAAGGCCTGATCTGGTCAGAATAGTGCATTCTTTTCCGCGAAAGCCCGTCCATTTTTGGCGGGCTTTTGTCGTTATCAGCCTGTTTGTTTCGTTAGCCAAACCACCGCCATGTCCTATTCCGTTAAAGCCGCCATCACCGACGGCACTGGCCGCTTCCAGATCGACACCATCACTGTACACGAGCCACAGGGCGATGAGATCCGGGTACTCCTTAAAGCCGCGGGCCTTTGCCACACCGACTGGGACTCGCAATCGTGGGGCAAGGCGCTGGTGATGGGGCACGAAGGGGCCGGCATTGTGCAGGACGTAGGGCCGCTGGTGACGCGCTTCCGGGTGGGCGATGCTGTAATGCTCAACTGGGCCATTCCGTGCGGTACGTGCTTTCAGTGCCTGGAAGGCAATCAGCACATTTGCGAAGTGAATTCGCCGGTTACGAGCGGCAACCGGGCGAGCGGTGGCCATGCCGCTCCGGAACGTACCCAGTGGCGCGGCCAGCCCATCGAGCGGTCGTTTAGTCTGGGTACGTTGTCGGAGCAGACTGTGGTGCGCGAAGCCGCGGCGGTGAAGATTACGGTGGATATTCCCTTTGCATCGGCCGCCATTGTGGGCTGCGGCGTCATGACGGGCTACGGCTCAGTGGTCAACGCGGCGAAGGTGAAACCGGGGCGCAGTGTGGTCGTGCTCGGCACGGGCGGCGTGGGCCTCAACGTGATTCAGGGGGCGCGCATCGCCGGAGCGGGGCAGATCATTGCCATCGACGTCAACGCCAATCGCCTCGACATGGCCCGCCGCTACGGCGCTACGCACACCCTGCTGGCCGATCGCGCCGACGTGGGGCTGTTGCAGGCTGCTCAGCAGGTAAAGGCCCTGACCAACGGCCGCGGTGCCGACTACGCCTTTGAATGCACGGCGATCCCGGCGCTGGGCGCGGCGCCGCTAGCCATGATCCGCAACGCGGGAATTGCCTGTCAGGTAAGCGGTATCGAGCAGGAAATCAGCATCGACATGAACCTCTTCGAGTGGGATAAGGTCTACATCAACCCACTCTACGGCCAATGCCGACCCGACATCGATTTCCCGATTCTGCAACGTCTCTACCAGAAGGGCGATCTGCTGCTGGACGAACTCGTTACCCGCACCTACACGCTCGATCAGTTGGGCGACGCCTTTGCCGATATGCTCGCGGGCCGGAATGCCAAAGGCGTTATTCTGCTCAACAACGACTGACCAGCCACGCAGGCGACACAGCGACTATCCTTACGTGTTGGCAGCTAACGTACCGTTGCCAACGGCGTTTTTTTCCAGTTTCTCCAGCACCTGCCAGCATTGATACAGGGCGCGGGGAATGTGAAAACAGCCCTTCCACTTGCCGCCTTTCAGGGGCAGCAGCACCTCGCCCTGCCGGTTGAGGTAGCCAAACCATTCCCCGTATTCGGCATCGCGGAAATGGCTGAAGGTATAGTCGTGTACTTTTTTGAACCAGGTCAGGCAGCGTTCGTCGCCCGTGAACTGATAGCCTTTCAGCAACGCCACCAGCGTTTCGACGTGTACCCACCAGAGTTTCTGATCCCATTCCAGATGCTGTGAGGGGTAGCCTTTACTGTCGAGAAAATAAAAGATCCCCCCATGAACCGGATCCCAGCCGTAGTCGAGGTGTTGGAGCGTCAGGTCTTTGGCTTTCTCGATGAGCTGACGGTTATTGAGCCGTTCGCCCAGATCCATGATAAACCACATGGCCTCGATGGCATGGCCGGGGTTGAGGTGCCGCCCTTCGAAACTATCAACCACCGAGCCGTCGGGCGAGACGTTTTCGCGGATTAGTCCCAGCGACTCGTCGTAGAAAACTTCCATCACTTCGTGGATACACTCGTCGATCAGGTTATTAACCAGCGACGCATCCAGCAGGTGTTCCAGTTCGAGCGACAGGTTGCAGAGAATCATTGGTAGCGCAAAATTCTTCAGCGGGCGGGTGCCTTCCACGCTTTTATCCCAATGTCGCTTGGGGTTATGTCGCCGGTCGAGAATGCGCTGAAACGTAGCCTGAGCGATGTCGGCGTGGCGGGGCTCGTTGGTGGCTTTGTACAATTGCCCGAAGCCCATCGTGGCAAAGCAGTCGGAGAAAATGTTGTACGGCTGCACCAGCGGTTTGCCCGCGCGGGTGGTCGAAAAGTACCAGTTTCCGTCGTCAGCCCGACCGTGCTTTTCCATAAAATCAGCCCCGTGGAGCGCCATATCGAGCCATTCGGCTTTCGGGCTGAGCCGATTGTAGAGCATGGCAAACGTCCAGACCTGACGCCCCTGCAACCACATAAACTTATCGGTATCGAACACGGAGCCATCGCGATTCAGGCAGGTAAAAAAGCCACCCTGCTCAGTATCGACCGAATAGGTCTGCCAGAAGGGAATAATATTGGATAGTAACTCGCGCTTATAGAGGTCGGCAAACTGGTCTAAATCAGTCATGAGCATAAATCGGGGAGGGTGGATATGCAACGGAGACAATCAGGCGAAAGATAATGGCCATCGTCACGTAGTATACTGTATCCACGCAATCAATTCGTAGAATAGGTTTTGAAAAAGCTGGGCTGTTCGGTTAGCCCTTCGTAGTAGAAAAAGATTTCGCCATTGAGCTGTTGACGCCGGTTTTCGCTGATCATGGCCTGCAAAAAACTCTCGTCGGGCTTGTAACTCCCGACCTTGAGTAGCACACCCGGCACCAGCAGACTCCGCTTGTTGGCCGGCAGTTGTTGCGTGAGGATCTTGGTCAGCTCAGTGCGGTAGGCGTCGATGTTGTAGCGATAGATCTGCGGGGAAATCAGATCGACCCAGCCGTTCTGCACCCAGGTTGGCCAGTCTTGCAGATACTCCGTTTTGGCAAAAGGGTAGATACTGGGCGCCATGGCAATCTGTAGCTTAGGGCGAATGGCTTTCAGCTCGGTATAAAGCCGTTTAGCAAACAGAGTAAGCCGATTGGCCCGCCAGTTTACCCAGTTGAGGTCTGTCTTATGATCGGAGGGCACCGAGCCGCCCGTTTCCTGCTTGTAAGCCGCCAGAATCGCCGGGTTGTAGCCGCATTCGGTGGGCAGGGCCGGCAGGCGGTCGTCGCCCTGAATACCGTCGAGGTCAGGGTAGTTGGTCGCTACTTCTTTCAACAGCGATAGCATGAAATTCTGCACCTCCGGGTCGAGGGCGTTCATCCATTTGAAGCCATTCTTCACCATGACGTTGCCATCTTGCCCAAGGGCGGCCCATTGGGGTTTCAGGCGCAGGATATGTTCACCGAAGCCGTTGTTTTCGGCGGCAAAACCATATTCCATCCAGGCATAGACCTTGATCGAATCGGCGTGGGCCGCGTCGATTAGTTCACGGAGCGGGTCGCGGCCCCGTAACGTTTCGTCAATTTCAATCCCGAAGGTGTTTTTCATTACCGCCGACGGGTACAAGGTCCGGCCTTTGTTCCACATGACCACGAAGATGTGGTTGATGCCGCTCTGTCGACAGGTTTTTACAGCCTCGCGAATACCGGTCGACGTACCCAGCACCTGACTACCTACATTAGTGAGCCAGACGCCCCGAACGTACCTGGAAATGGGCGGATCGGTGCGAGGCGGCGGGGACGTTGCGTGCCTGCACTGCCCCAACAGGACAGGCAGGACACACAACAGACTGAGAAGAAAGCGTTTACGCATTAAAGTTGAGTAATACATTGTCGTTAGCTGTCTCTACTTGTTATCAGGAACTTGCGGCTAATTCCCCGGCACACGGGCACTACCAGCCCAGATTCTGCTTGAGGCCTTTGTTCTTATCCAGCTCACCCTGCGGGATTGGCCAGAGCGCGTGCTTGTCGACGTTGACGCGGGTTTCGTTCCGGCTCTTGATGCGCTGGGCTACGCTAGCTGAGTAATCTGGGATGTCGTTCAGGTCCTGCACCGATCCTTTGGCGCCAAACGTCGGGACGGCAGGTACGTTGGCCGGGTTCAGGGCTGCGCCGACGATGGGACCGTTCAGCGCTTCTTTCACGATGCCCCAGCGCCGAATATCGAACAGGCGCAGGCCCTCGGTCGCAAATTCAACGGCCCGCTCCCGGCGTACCAACTGCCGAAGCTTGGCCTGATCAGAGACCGTAGCAGCCGGCTGGCCTGCCCGCCGACGAACGGCGTTGATGGCATCCGTCACCGATGCGTCGATCTGGTTCAGTTCAATTTTGGCTTCGGCATACGTCAGTAGCATTTCGGCGTAACGCATCAGGATAAACGGCGTTTTCAGTTCCCAGGCATACTGGTCGGGGTCATTGTACTTACGCCAGACGTACCCAACACCACCCACGGCCCCCGTAGCGCCGAACTGCCACACGCTGTTGGACGAGGTCACGAAGTCAGGGTTGCCGTTGACGACATCGTACTTCTGTGTATTCCAGTTGTAGCGAAAAATCTGGTCGGTGTGGATATTGTAGATAAACCGCTGATTGGGGTTCTGGTAGGGCAGACTGGCCGTTTTCACCATTCTGACCTCGATGGTATCGCCCGGCATGTAGAGGGTCCAGCGGAGGCGGCGATCCCGGTTACGGCTGGGATTGGCGGGGTCGTACAGCGGCGATT
Organism: Fibrella musci; assembly: GCF_041321105.1. NCBI lineage: Bacteria > Pseudomonadati > Bacteroidota > Cytophagia > Cytophagales > Spirosomataceae > Fibrella > Fibrella musci. The sequence goes on from NZ_JBGGWD010000003.1 coordinate 677,836, forward strand.
CGTCGATGCGTTTTCCGTCGATGCATTCAAACTTGTCGACCATCGCCTGCGTCGGGAAGTTGTTGCTCTGGGCACCCAGTGTCTGGCGCGGCGTGTAGCCCACCACCTGCCACGAGGCAATGTTCGGGTTTTCGGCGGGGTACATCATCTGCCCCATCACCTCCCGGCCCGCGTTGGCGGTTTGTCCGGCTAGTGTAAACAGCGCCTGATAGTTGGGGTTCAGGCTGTGGTTGCCGCTTTTGATGATGGTGTTGGTCGCCTCGGCAGCCGTCGCATAATCTTTGATGAGCATGGCCAGCCGGGCTTTGATGCCCAGCGCCATGTGTTTGCTCATCCGGCCCCGTTCGGCGGGGTTGAGTTCCAGCCCGGCATAGGCCTCGTCGAGGTCTTTGTAGAGCGCTTTGGCAATCTCTTCCTTCGAGCTTTGGGCCTGCGTTTCGTACTGATCGGGCTGAAGCGGCTGGGTGTAGTAGACCACATCGCCATACCAAGTTATCAGGTTCAGGTAGGCCCAGGCCCGCAGCGTCAGCGCTTCGCCCCGCATCCGGGCATAGCCGGTGGGGCTGGTTTGCGCCTGCCCCCGTTTCATGCCTTCGAGCAGGTCGTTGGCGCGAGCGATGAGTCGATAGCCCTGCTGCCAGCCCGTTTCCGACATAGCGTTACCAATCACAAACGGCCCCTGGTTGCCCATCGCCACGAGTGCTTCGGGGTCGGTTTTCCGGGAGATAATAAGGTCGGTGGTGCCCTCAACGCGTTTCAAGTCAGGTACGTTGCCCCGGCTGTTCCAGAAGGCGGCGTTGTAAACACCCGTCAGGCCGATGCGAATTTCGGCTTCGTTGGCGTAAAACGTGGCGCTTGAGGGGGTATCCAGCGGCTGGCGGTCCAGGAAATCCTTACAACCAAGTGCCAACAGGGCCAGCGCGATAATCGGGAATGTCTTTTTCATGGCGATGTTCAGAATTTCAGGTTCAGGCCGATGGTGTAGGTTTTGATGAGCGGGTAAAACTCCGCCGTGTTGTTGTTGATCTCCGGATCGAAACCTTTCCAGAACGGTGTGATGGTGAACAGGTTCTGCGCGCTCACATACAGGCGAGCCGACCCGATCCCCAGCTTATTGGTCAAGGTTTGGGGCATCTGCACACCCAGGTTCACGTTTTTGAGGCGGAAGTAGGCCGAATTTTTCACCCAGAACGACGAGTTCGTTCCGTTGACGCCAATGGCAGGGAGCAGGCGCGGAAACGTAGCGTTGGGGTTTTCGGGCGTCCAGTAATCCTTGTGAATCGCCAGCAGCGACGGAATGAAATCCCCAGCGAAGAAGGGCCAGGCCCCCGTGCCCGAGATGTAGTTTTCTTTCCGGCCCACGCCCTGCCCAAACAGGTTCAGGTCGAAAATGCCATACGACAGGTTGGCGTTGATGCTGTACTCGTAGCGGGGGAAGTTGTTGCCGATAAAGGTCCGGTCGTCGGCGTTCACTTTGCCATCCCCGTTCAGGTCGGCATACTTAATATCGCCGGGAGCGGGCGTGAAGAAATGCGTCGGGCTAGACGCGATCTCTTCTTTCGATTGAAAATAACCAACGGCCTGATACCCAAAATACGACCGCAGCGGGTAGCCCTCGGCCGAGCGCAGCAGCCCTTCGTCGATGTATGGCACGCCCGGCAGCTCGGTTACTTTGTTCTGTACGTCAGACAGCACGCCCGTTACGTCGTAGCGCAGCCCACCGATGCGGTTGCGGTATGTAGCCGATAGTTCCCAGCCCCGGTTTTCCATTTTACCCAGGTTCAGCAGGGCCGGATTCAGGCCCACGTAGCCCGGAATTGGGCGGCGCATCAGAATATCCGAGATCTTGCGGACGTAATAGTCAGCCGTGATGCTCAGGCCTTTGAGCAACTGAAAATCGACCCCTACGTCGAACTGCGTCGATTGTTCCCAGGTGGTGCCCGCATTAACGGCATCCGTCAGTGCCAGACCCTGGTTGATGGTATTGTTGAAATAATAGTCGTTGCCCGAGGCATACGTACCGGCAAACGGGTATAGCTCAGGTACGCCCTGATTGCCCAGCGTGCCATAGGAAGCCCGGACTTTGGCGAAGGAAATCACCGAACTCAGGCCCGAGAAGAATTTCTCGTTGCTGAACACCCAGCCAGCCGAGGCCGACGGGAAGAAGCCCCACTGCTTGTCGAGCGCCTGAGCGAATCGCGACGAGCCATCGTAGCGGCCGTTTATTTCGAGCAGGTATTTGTCCTGAAACGCGTAGTTCAAACGACCATAGAAACCGGCCAGCGCATATTCATTGGCCCCGCCGGAATTGTCGCGGTTGGCGCCGCCCAGTGAGAGATAGGGCAATTCTTCGTTGATAAAATCAGAGCGCGAGGCCCCCAGGCTGCGGGTAACGCCTTCCTCCGACTGAGCGCCCACAAGCAGCTTTGCTTCGTTTTTGGTATCGCGGTACGTATAGGTAGCCTGCGCCAGGTACGTTGTCCGGTAGTTGGTCGAGTAGCTTTCCGAGAGCGCATTGGTGCCGGGATAGGGCGCTACCAGATCGTAGGACTTGTTGGCGATATTGGGCGCATATACGTTGTAGTTTTTCTGGAACCGCTTCGTGTTGGGATACCACTGCTCCCGCGCGGCACTCGCTTCAATTTCCAGTGCCTTGACGGGCGTGTAGATAAACGACGCCTTTCCCAGAAAACTAGGCGTGGTTACCTGCAACAGACCGCTCGACTCGGCCTGCCCCAGCGGGTTACGCCGGTTCGATTGCCCCGCGTCGCCATACATGCCATCGCCAAACTTGGCCGGCCCCGTGGCGGGCAGACCAATCGCCTGCCGGATAATGAATTCGGGGCTACCGCCAGCGGGTTCCGTCCGGGTCGACTGGTTGAAGAACAGCACCGACGTGAGCCGGAGTTTGTCGTTGAACCGGATGTCGGGGTTCAGACGCAGGTCGAACCGGTTGTAGCTGTTGTTCGGGATCAGCCCCTGTTGGTTCAGGTACGACACAGAGGCAAAGAGGCTCGCTTTTTCGCTGCCCGCTTCGACCGTCAGGTTGTGGTTCTGCATCAGGCCACTGTTGGTCAGCAGCAGTTTCACCCAGTCGTTGTTAAACACCTCCAGGTTGTCGGGGGCGGTGCTCTTGTACTTGTCGATCAGCGCCTGCGAAAACACAAACGCATTGGGATTGCCCGTCTGGTTGCGCTGCGCCACGTTGCTCAGTTCCATGTGCTCCACGGCGCTCACTTTCTCGGGAATATTGGTCGCCTCCTGCTTCGTTACGAAGACGTTATAGCCAACCTTGACTCCGTTCGTGCCGCCCCGCTTAGTTCTGACGAGCACCACGCCGTTGGCCGCCCGTGAGCCGTAGATGGCCGTCGAGGCGGCATCTTTCAGCACCGTAATGCTTTCGATAGCATTGGCATCCACATTGTCGAGGCTCGACACGACCCCATCAATAAGAATCAGCGGAGCCTGGCTGGAAAAAATAGAGCCAATACCCCGAATCCGAATGGTGGGCGAGTCGGCGCCGGGTTTACCCGACCCCTGAAACACCGATACGCCCGGTGCCAGGCCCTGCAACAGGTTGCTGGTGGTGCCCACTTGCCGTTTCAGCAGGTCGGTCGACTTGAGTTGGGTGACCGCCCCGGTCAGGTTCGCTTTTTTCTGGACGCCATAGCCCACTACCACCACTTCCGACAGGGTGCGGTCGTTGGGTTTGAGGGTAATGGCCAAATCTTCGGTAGCGGCGACCTCGGCGTTGTCGTAACCAATGCTGGACACGATCAACGTAGCGCCTTTGTCGACAGCGAGCGAGAAAGCACCATTGGCATCGGTGGAGGTGCCTTTGTTGGTGCCTTTTACGGCGACGTTAGCGCCAACGACGGCTTCGCGAGTGTCGCCGTCAATGATTTTCCCTTTGATGGCGATCGACTGCGCCATTGCCGAGGTCCAGCCTAACGTCAGCAGGAAGAGTAGTACAACTTGTTTCATAGGATTAAACGGAAAGGACTAGTATCTGGATGATGCACAAACCTAGCCTTTTTAAATAAATTACTAAAACTTTTATAAAATTTTTATTAAAGTTAATTTGGATAGCGCTGATTTATTCAGACTTTTGTTTCGTCCATCCCCCCAAAACCCGTCTTTTATCATGCTCCGGTGGTTTTTGCTGTGTTTAAGCCTTTTGTACACCCTGCTAGCCAGCCCCCCCGCTGACGCACAGGCCACAGCCCGTATTTTGCTGATTCCGCTTGACGACCGACCGCCCTGTTTGCAGTTTCCGGTGCAGATGGGCAAGATTGGCGATGTCGACGTAGTGACGCCTCCGCGCGCGCTACTCGGCCGGTTCACGGAGGTGGGGAAGTCCGATGAGCTTATCCGCTGGCTACGTACCCAGCCACTGACCCGCTTCGACGCGGCCATTATCTCGGTCGATATGCTTGCCTACGGGGGACTGGTGGGGTCGCGCGTTCATGGTGTCGCCGAAAACGAAGCGCTGAAACGCATTGCGGTGATTCGTGAGTTGCGCCGGAAAGCCCCTGCCCTGAAGATTTACGGCTCCAGCGTGATTATGCGCCTGGCACCAACCGCCGACGGGAAGAACGAAAGCTACCGGGAGAAATTAGCCAAATGGGCCGAGGTCTCGCCCGACCCCTCTCAGCAGGAACTGACCCGGCAACTCGAAGCGGATATCCCCGCCACGGCCCTGACCGACTACAAACAGGCGCGAGCGCGTAACCTGCGCGTCAACCAGGCGGCGGTTCAACTGGCCAACGAGAAGGTGTTTGATTTCCTGATTGTCTCGCAGGACGACGCCAAACCAAAGGGCGTTCACATCCGCGACCGCGAGACGCTGACCACGACCGTTCAGCAGGCTAAACTGACCACGCGGGTAGCGATTCAACCGGGCGCCGACGAAGTATCGATGCTCCTGCTGGCCCGTGCTGTCGCTGACCTATATGGGTATCATCCGCGTATCAAGGCGATTTATTCGTCTGATACAGCCGCTAACACGATCATGCCCTACGAAGACCGGCCCCTCCGGCAGACCGTCAGTTTTCACCTGAACGCCGTGGGGGCGCAGGAGGTAACCGACGCTCAAAAGGCTGATCTACTGTATTATGTGTTTGCGTCGCGCTTTACTCCCGGCAGCGCACAGCAGTTTGCCAGCCAGATTATCAACAGCCCGGCCAAAGGCCTGATCATCGCCGATGTGGACCCCAAAGGCGATGTGCAGGGCGGCGACATTCCGTTTACGGAAGCCCTCAAAAAAGCGTCGATCTTTGATCGGGCGTATGGGTATGCCTGCTGGAATACGGCGGGCAACACCATCGGCACGGCCCTCCCCCACGGCATTCTGGCGGGCGTGTCGCGCGTGGTAGCCAAACAGAACAGGGCGGCGATCGGCCGTATGCAGCGGGCGCAGGTGTGGTTTATGCTGAACCGGCTGCTCGACGATTACACCTATCACTCCATTATCCGGCCCAATGCCAACAAGCGCTGCCGCGCCAACCAGTGGAATCCCTACCGGCTTACCGATGAACAGACAACATCGATAGAAGCCTATTGCCAGCAGGAGCTAGCTCCCATTGCCAGCGAGGTCGCCGCCGGGTTTTTCTCAACAGCCAGCGGCCGACAGTGCTCCCTCACAAACCTGCGCTTCAGCCTGCCCTGGAACCGCACCTTCGAAGCCGAAATCGATTTCGACGTAACCGTCCGCCCGTGACCATACCAAATAGGCCGCGTTTGTCCGCTGCCCAGCCACAGCATACCTTCATCAGCCAGTTGATTGCCTAAACGTGCCCTTATGATAGCCATCGGTTTACTCCTCATCTTTCTGGTCTTTGCCACGCTGATGTTTTTGCGGAAGATGCCCGCCCTGATTGCGCTGCCCGCCATGGCCGTGCTGATTGCGGTACTTGCCCGGTTCAACGCAACCGACATTCTGAACGGAATCATTGCCGGTGGCTCGGTCAAACTGGCGCCCGTTTATGTGGCGGTGTTTGCCGGTGCCATGATGGGCCGGGTGCTGATTCAGGCGGGCATTGCGGAAGAAATCATCAAACGAGCGGCCGAATTTGGCGGTGAGCGCCCGTTGGTGGTGGCCTTCGGGCTGATGCTGGTAACGGCCATCCTCTTCACGACTTTGCAGGGGCTGGGCGCCATCATCACCGTTGGGTCGCTGGTGCTGCCCATCATGATGAGCCTCGGCATTCCCCGCAAGCTGGCAGGGGTGCTGTTTCTGCTGGCCTTTGCGACGGGCTTCATTTTCAACCCCATTCTCTTTACTCTCTACCGGCAATTACTCCAACTGCCCGATAACCAGCCCATGCCTGCCCAGGCCCTTACGTTTGCCTTTATTCTGCTGGGGCTGATGATTGTGTTTGTGATCGTCTACGCGCTCATCGCCGCCAAACGGTCGGGCGAGGTGTTGCTGCTCTCGGCCGTAGCCGCCAAAGAAGAAACCACTCCCGCCACGAAGCCCGCCAAACGGAAAGCGGTTCCCGCCATTGCATTGCTCACGCCGGTGGTACCCCTCGTCCTGTTCATCGGCTTCAATGCGCTCGGCATCAAACTCGATTTCATCGCGGCTTTCATCATCGGGTCGCTCTACGGCGTCGTCACCACCAACCTGCGCACGTCCATTCAGATGCTGGCGTCGTCGGCCATTAAAGGCATCGAAGACGGCGCTCCGGCGGCCATTCTGATGATGGGCATCGGTATGCTGCTCAACGCGCTGAACCTCCCTCCCATCAAAACCGCCCTCGAACCCCTGATCGTGGCCCTGCCGTTCGGGTCGGCGTTCTTCTACATCGCTTTTTTCGGGCTGCTGTCGCCCCTGTCGCTCTACCGGGGGCCGCTCAACATCTTCGGCATTGGGGTGGGATTGTTCACGATTATGTTCGCGACGGGCATCTTACCGGCACTGGCCCTACTGGCGGCGATTATGTGCGTCGTGCAGGTGCAGAACATCTGCGACCCGACTAACACGCACAACGTCTGGATCGCCAATTTTGTGGGCGTACCCGTCGAAGGCTTGACGAAAGAAACCCTCCTTCCCGCCATGCTCGTGTGCATCGTGGGCCTACTGATCGCCGCCGCGCTGTTCTTCTGACCCCGTATTGATCACAAACCGTCTCATGAAAAGACAAGTCCGGGTAGGTATCGACGTTGGCGGTACGTTTACCGACGTAGTCGTGGTCGATCATGCCACGCGAGAAGTCATCTCGCAACTGAAAGTGCCGACCACGCACCATGCCACGCAGGGTGTAGCCTTGGGCATTATCAACGCCATCAACCGCGCCCTGGCCGAGCTCTCCGTCGACCCGGACGATGTCCTGTTTATCGCCCACTCGACCACGCAGGCCACCAACGCCCTGCTTGAAGGCGACGTCGCCAAAGTCGGTATCATTGGCATGGGCAGCGGCTGGGAAGCCCTCAAAGCGAAGTCGGACACCAACGTACCTGACATCGAACTGGCGCCGAATCGCTGGCTGCACACCGAACATGCCTTCTGCCCGAATCGGCAGCTAAACAACGAGTATATCGACCGGCAACTACAGACGTTCCGGCAGCAGGGCGTCGACGTGGTTGTAGCGTCGGAGGCCTTTGGCGTCGACCAGAACGAGAACGAAGTGTTTGTGAGCGAACGGGCCCGGCAGGCAGGGTTACTCGCCACCAGCGGACACGACGTATCGACGCTCTATGGACTACGTACCCGCACCCGTACCGCCGTGATCAACGCCGCGATTCTGCCCAAAATGATTCACACGGCCACCATGACCGATGCGTGCGTGAAACAGGCAGGTATCACCGCCCCGCTGATGATTATGCGCTCCGATGGTGGCGTAATGAGCGTGGAAGAAGTACACCGCCGCCCCATCATGACCATGCTCTCTGGCCCGGCGGCGGGCATTGCGGGCGCCCTCATGCACGAGCGGGTATCCGACGGCATCTTTATCGAGGTGGGTGGCACCAGTGCCGATATTTCCGTCATCCGCGACGGACAACCCCAGACCAAAAATGCGCGTGTGGGCGGGCATCGAACGTACCTGAACACCCTCGACGTGCGCACACTGGCCATTGCCGGCGGCAGCATGATTCGCGAAGCCGGGGGCAAGCTGGTCGATGTGGGTTCCCGGTCGGCGCATATTGCGGGGCTCGCCTACGCCTGCTTCCAGCCCACCGAGTTGTTTACCGGTGCCCGACTGGTGCACCTGCGCCCCACCGATAAAGACGCCGACGATTACACGGCCATCGAAACCACCGAGGGGCAGCGGTTTTCCCTCACGCCCACCTGCGCGGCCAACCTGCTCGGCATTATTCCCGATACGGCCTTTGCCAAAGGCAGTACCGAAGCCGCCCGGCTGGCGTTTAAACCCCTGGCCGATAAAATCGGAAAAACACCCGAAGAGACCGCCCGGCTGGTGCTGGAAATTTCGTGCCGAAAGGTGGCTAAACAGCTCGACGAACTCATCGCCGAATACCACCTCGACCGCAATACCGTAGAACTGATTGGCGGCGGCGGAGGTGCCGCTTCGCTGGTGTTGTTTACGGGCGAACTGATGGGCCTGCCCGCCCGGCTTGCCAAAAAAGCCGAAGTGATCTCAACCATCGGCGTGGCGCTGGCGATGGTACGCGATACCATCGAGCGCAACATGGTCGACCCCTCGCCCGAAGATATTCTGGCCGTCCGGCGCGAAGCTACCGAAGCGGTCATGAAGATAGGCGCGTTGCCCGAAACCATCGAAGTGCAGATCGAAGTCGACATTCGGCGGAACCTGGTGCGGGCCACGGCCTTCGGCACCACCGAACTCCGAAAAGAGGACAATGCCAAACGCACCACCCTCGACGATTGCCGGGCGGCGGCGGCGCGGTCGATGCGGGCCAACGTACCTGAGGTGCAGTTGCTGGGCCAAACGAGCGGCCTGTACGCATTTGGCGTCGAGACCGAATCCAGCACGTTTTTCGGCCTGTTTCGAAAACGACAGCTTGCCGTTCGGGTTACAGACAAAACAGGTGTTGTGCGGCTGCAACGCAATCAGGCAGAGGTATACACGACCCAAATCAGCCAGGTGGCAGCCGAGCTTGAGCAAGTCATTACCAACCTGACCAACTTTGGCGATGCTGGCCGCAGCCTGCCCGACATCCAGATACTGACCGGTAACCGGATCATCAACTTATCGGGGCTGGCCGAACTGGAGCAGGCGCTGGCGCTGGCCCAAACCGAACTCGAAAACCGACCCGGCGACGAACCCATTGTGCTGATTGCCGCCCGCAAGCAGTAACAGACTCCTGACGAATGGATCATTTACAAACAGAACTATTGATCGTTGGTGGCGGTGTGGGCGGATGCGCCTGCGCGTTGGCCGCCTGCGAAGCCGGACTATCCGTTATTCTGACCGACGATTCTGACTGGATTGGCGGGCAGTTTACCACCCAGGCTACCCCACCCGACGAACACGGCTGGATCGAGCAATTTGGCGGCACCCAAACGTACCGGGCTTTCCGCGAGCGCGTTCGGGACTATTACCGCACCCACTACCCGCTGACCGACGAGGCCCGCGCCAACCCAACGCTCAACCCCGGTAATGGCTGGGTATCGCCGCTCTGTGCCGAACCCCTCGTGTTTCTGCGCGTGTTGCAGGCGATGCTACAGCCCTACATCGACCGTCAGCTCCTGACGATTTTGTATGAACACGCACCCATCGACGCCACCTGCGAAGGCAATGTCGTTCAATCGGTAACGCTACAGCATACCCCAACTGGCGAAACGGTTTCCATTCTGGCCCGCTATGTTGTCGATGCCACCGAACTAGGCGATCTGTTGCCACTTACCGGCACTGAATACGTGACAGGCTCGGAGAGCCGGGCCGATACCGGAGAACCCAGCGCCCTGCCGGATGCCCGCCCCGGCAATGTGCAGGCCTTTTCGATGTGTTTTGCGATGAGCTACCACGAGGGCGAAGACTGGACCATCGACAAACCCGCGACGTATGATTTCTGGCGCGAATTTATCCCGTCGCTGTCGCCACCCTGGCCGGGACCGCTGCTCCAGCTGACGGGCCTCAGCCCGCGCACGCTGCAACCCGTTCACTATACCTTCCAGCCAAACCGCGAACCCAACCGAGCCTTTGCGGGCCTGTGGACGTACCGGCGCATTCTCGACAAAGAGCAGTTTCAGCCGGGGGCGTTCGGGTCGGACATTACGCTGGTCAACTACCCGCAAATCGATTACTTGCTGGGCGATCTGTGCCACGCCACCCCGGCCGAACATACCCAGTACATTGAGGAAGCCAAAGCGCAAAGCCTCTCCTTTCTGTATTACCTGCAAACCGAACTCGGCTTTCGGGGGCTGAAACTCCGGCCCGACGTGGTTGGCACAACCGATGGCCTGGCCAAACGGCCCTATATCCGCGAGTCGAGGCGTATTCAGGCGGCGTTCACGATCAGAGAACAGCACCTGTCAGCTCAGTTACGACCGGGCGAAACCCTGGCCGAACCCTTTGCCGATTCGGTAGGGTTGGGTTTCTACCGCATCGATCTGCACCCCAGCGTGGGCGGCGACAACTACGTGGATGTCGAAAGCCTGCCGTTTCAGATTCCGTTGGGTGCGTTGTTGCCAAAACGGGTCGACAATCTGCTGCCGGTCTGTAAGAACATTGGCACCACACACATCACCAACGGCTGTTACCGGCTGCATCCGATCGAGTGGAACATCGGCGAATCGGTGGGAAACTTGCTGGCTTATTGCCTCGAACGTGATGTCTCACCCCGGCACGTCCGCGACACGCCAACGCTGTTGGCCGATTTCCAGTCGGTGCTGATCAGCCGGGGCGTGGAAATTCGCTGGCCCGATACCCTCGTTCTGTCGGAAGGTGACCCCCACCGCCACGCTCTTTAACCCTACTCAGATGACCGGCTCTGAACTCGCTAAACAGGTTATGCAACGCTACGGCACCAGTGACGTGGCCGAACTGGCGCGCCGGGCAGGGGTAGTGGTTCGGTACGAACGCTGGCACCCGGTTACGCTGGGCGAGTACCATCCCAAAACCCGCACCATCTGCATCAATCTGAATGCTTCGCTGGCGCAGGCTTCTATTCTGGCGCACGAATTAGGGCATTTTTTCATCCACGACGCAGGGCTTACAGTCTCGCGCCAGGATGAAGAGACGATAGCCCAAGCCTTTGCCGAAACCCTGTTGCGAGGCTAATACTAGCGACCGGTAACCCGGTCTGTCAAGGCGCAAACACCTTTTCGATCACCAGCGCGTAAGCCCCGAGCATTTCGGCTTTTTCGCCCAGCGGAGACACTTGAAATTCGCAGTCGGCCAGGAGCTGGGGCAGGCTGTGCAGGCTCAGGCCACGAATAATCTGGTAGTTCAGGTAGTCGCCCACGTCGATAAAGCGCCCGCCCAGAATGAGCAGTTCGGGGTTAAACACCTGGATCAGCATGGATAAGGCTTTTCCAAGCTGTTCGCCCATCTCCGACAGCAACTCGTTCACCACCCGGTCGCCCTGTTTCGACAGAGCGAGCAAGTCCCGGTACGGAAGATAGCGCCCTGTTTTTTCGGCGTAGCTTTCTTCCAGCGCCGCGCCCGAAACAACCGTCGACAGACAGCCTTTCTTACCGCAGATACACAATTTGTCGTTGTCGAAAAAGGTAACGTGTCCAAACTCCCCCGCGAAGTAGGAATGGCCGTTATGGATTTGCCCATTCGAGATCAGGCCGACCGCCAACCCCCGGCTCAGGTTGACATACACCACGTTCTGTTTGTCGCGGGCCAGCCCAAACACCTGCTCGCCCATGGTCATGAAGTGGGTGTCGTTGTCGATATATACCGGGTAGGGCCATAGCTTTTCCAGTCGCTCGGTCAGGGGTTCGTCGAAATGCAGAAACGAGTAACTGATGCCTTTGGCATGGCTGACCCGGCCCGTTATCCCAATGCCTACTCCCAGAATCTTCTCTTCGGCAATGCCCTTGCTACGAATAAGCGTCGGTACCGTGCGGGCTACAAAGTCGAATGACGCGTCGCGCTGACTGATGTCGAAATTATCCGTCTCGTAGTCGTAGATTACTTCGTGGTGCAGGTTGATAATGCTCATTCTGAACGACTTAAGCAACAACTCTACCCCAACGATATAGCCCTGATCTGGATTCAGGTTGTAGACCGTTGGCCGCCGCCCGCCTGACGACTCTTTTTTACCCGACTCGATCAGGATAGTTTTATCGACCAGTTCATTGACGAATTTGATCGTCGTGGGAAGGCTAAGCCCGCAGAAGTCCCGGATTTCGAGCACGGTTTTCCCTTTTTCACGCAACAGATATTGGATGATTTTTCGGGTTTGCAGACTTTGGTTGTTGCCAGCGCCTAGATTGTCAAGAAAACTTCTCATTCCATGTCCCTATCCCAACTAAGCCGAACGCAGTTTCGGTAGCCCAGACAAAGATAGAGTTCAGCTATAAAAAACGGCTATCCGTTACTTTGGGGGCGATTCCGCGTCAGTTGTCACGAACGCGCTGGGTACGTTGTCAACCTATTATCACGCACTATGCCATTCCGAACCCTTGACATTTCCGACCCACGTTTTGAGCACGAGGGACTACTACAGATAACCGTAAAAACGCCCAACCTGCGCGGGCGCGGCGACATCACGCTCTGGCTCCCCCCGACTGAACTGTCGGCCCCTGAGCCGCTCCCCCTGGTCGTACTGCTGCATGGCGTGTACGGCAGCCATTGGGCGTGGGCGCAGAAAGGCGGCGCTCACCGCACGGCGCACCGGCTCATCGATAGTGGGCAGCTAAAGCCCGTTGCGCTCGCCATGCCGTCTGATGGTCTTTGGGGCGATGGCAGCGGCTACCTGCCTCACAACGCTTACCAGTTTGACCGCTGGATTCTGGACGACGTACCCAGCGCCGTTGCCGAAGCCGCCACTGCCCGTGGGTACGTTGTTGATCCGGATGCGCTCTTTCTGGCAGGACTATCGATGGGTGGTTACGGGGCGTTGCGGCTGGGCATGGCCTACCCCGACCGCTTCCGGGCGGTGAGCGGGCTGTCGTCTATTACCGATTTGCCGCAGATGGCGCAGTTTGTGGAAGAAGAACTGGCCCACTACGCCCAAACTGACCCGACCGAGCAAAGCGTGCTGGCGCTGGCACAAAAAAACCGGGCAAGGCTCTGCCCGATCCGGTTCGATTGCGGTGTCGATGACCCGCTTATCCAGCCCAACCGCGACCTACACGAAGCCCTGCTCGCGGCAGGCATCGACCACGTCTATGCGGAATTTCCCGGTGGGCACGAGTGGCCTTATTGGGAACAGCACCTAGCTGATACGCTGCTATTTTTCGAAACCTTTACTCAATAATATTAGTAATTTTTAGCATATCTATCGCTAATTCAATCAGACAATTATCCACTTAATCAAACTTGTTTTTTTGTCAATCGTACGAAATTAGTTAAGCAACGTAACAAAAACATACGTACCTAATTTTGTTTATTTGTTAGATACAACAAACCAATTACTAATCTCTTGAATTCTTAGTAATCGGTAAATTTTTACCTGTAAATAAGACCACTTAGTCAACGGTACGACTGCCCAATTAATTAGCCTTACTTTTTACGGTGTTTCACTAAAAAACACCGATATGAATCCGAACAAAGCATTGTGGGAGAAGGGTGATTTTACCCGGATTGCCGAGACCATGCGGGAAAGTGGCGAAGCGCTGGTTGGCAAACTAGGTATCCCAAAGGGGCTCAACATCCTTGATCTGGGCTGCGGCGACGGCACGACGGCTCTACCCGCCGCCCAACTTGGCGCAACCGTCCTGGGCGTCGACATCGCCCGGAACCTCGTTGACGCCGGCAACAGGCGAGCACAGGCTGCTGGTCTCGACAATTGTCGGTTTCAGGAGGGTGACGCGATTGATCTGCACGAGCTCGACGACCAATCGTTCGATCTGGTTATCAGTATCTTTGGAGCCATGTTTGCTCCGAAACCAGTTGACGTGGCGCGGGAAATGGTTCGCGTAACCCGCCCGGGTGGGCGCATCATTATGGGTAACTGGATACCAGGCGACCCTACACTGGTTGCGCAGATACTAAAGATTAGCTTTGCCTATACGCCGCCCCCGCCCGAGGGGTTTATCAGCCCTATGCTGTGGGGGATAGATGATCAGGTAATCGAACGCTTTGGTGCAGCGGGTATAGCCCCCGAACAGATTTCCTTCGAGCGGGATACCTTTACGTTTAATGCACTTTATCCGCCGTCTGAATTCGTAAACGTTTTCAAGAATTTTTACGGTCCTACAATGAACGCCTTCGAAGCGGCAGAGAAAAATGGCCGGGCCGAAGAATTGCAGCATGAACTGACTGTTTTGTTCAACAGTCTCAATAAAAGTGACGACCCTGATACAACCTGCCTATCGGCTACTTACCTGCTCGTAACCGTTAATCGGTAACTGGCGCAATTAGTATGGCCGTCTATAATTCGGGTTATAAATGGCCGTGTTTTGTCAGATCGGGCGGGGGCCAAACCCTCTCTGCAGGATCAACATCGCCAGACTCCACAATCGGGGCGTGCTGGGTACGTCGTCGGGTCACCTCCCGTTGTTTTGGCGTACCTTTGCTACGTACCTGACGTTATGCGCATGACGACCAACACGATCTATACTTCATTAATCGACGCGGCTACGGAGCAGATTCAGGGCGACTGGACCATCTGCCGCCTCACGGTCCATTTTCTCAGCGACCCGGCCAACCACGCCACCGACATCGAGTTTGCCGGCACGTATCTGGACCCAACCGGCGAAGATCACCCCCTCACGACCGACTTTTCGGAGGAAGTGACGGAGGCGATGCAACAGCTCTACCAAAACCGGAAACGCGACGGGCACCCGCGCGCCAATGTGCTTCAGGTCGATTTTTCGCCATCCGGTCAGTTCACAACGGCCTATTCGTGGGATCAGGAAATGCAGGACGAAGACGAGCATTTCAGCAACGGGGGTACCGCCAAAGAATGGGAGGCCATCCGCTCCGCCAAATACGGGAACCCTTAAACGCAAAGGCAAACGCGAAGGGCGCAACGGGTTTTTATAGCAGACATCTATTCTGCCAAAAACTCGTTGCGCCCTTCGCGTTTGCCTTCGCGCGCTTCGCGTTCAGCTACTTACGATACCGTCCCGCCGTTCCAGACCGCTTTGTGCGGCGGCAGCAAAGCCAGTGAGCCGTCGGCATCTTCAGCCATCAGGATCATCCCCTGCGACTCCTGCCCCATCATTTTGCGCGGGGCCAAGTTCGCCAGGAACGTTACCTGCTGACCAATCAGTTCTTCGGGCGTAAAGTGCTTGGCGATACCGCTCAGGATCTGCCGACCGCCCATGCCATCGTCTACGCGCAGCTTCAGCAGTTTGTCGCTTTTCGGTACGCGCTCGGCTTCGGTGATGGTGCCGATGCGAATGTCGAGTTTCACGAAATCATCGTATGTGATCGTGTCTTTGGGGGCAGCAGGAGACGCAAGGGATTGCGTCTCTACGGATTCGGGCGTGCCATCTGTTGGAGCAGCAGCTTGTTCGGCAGCGTTCATCTCTTTGGTTTTGTTGAGTTTATCGATCTGTACCTGAATAAAATCGTCTTCAAGTTTGGCGAAGAGCAGTTCGGCCGGTGCCAGTTGCGTGCCTTCTACCAGCAGATCGGCGCGGCCCGCGTTGGTCCAGTCGAGCTTCTCGGTCAAACTGAGTTGAGCACGGAGTTTTTCAGCCGTAAACGGCAGGAAGGGCTCACACAGAATGGCCAGGTTAGCGGCGATCTGCAAGGCGCGGTTCAGCACGGTGTTGGCCCGCTGCGGATCAGTTTTGGCGACTTTCCAGGGTTCGGTTTCGGCAAAATACTTGTTACCCAGCCGCGCCACATCGAGCAGCAGCCCCAGCGCCTCCCGGAACCGGTACTGCTCGATCGCCTGCCCGATCCGGTCGGGGTACTGCGCCAGTTCGTCGAGTAGGGCGTGGTCCAGCGCTCGTTGTGTTTCATCGTCGGCCACCGACGCGCCCGGCACCACGCCACCGTTGAACTTGTGGGTCAGCACCACAGCCCGGTTGATGAAGTTACCCAGAATGGCTACCAATTCGGAGTTGTTGCGCGTCTGGAAGTCTTTCCAGGTAAACTCCGAATCTTTGGTTTCAGGCGCATTGGCCGTCAACACATACCGCAGGACATCCTGCTTGCCAGGCAGGTCTTCGAGGTACTCGTGCAGCCAGACCGCCCAGTTGCGCGACGTGCTTATTTTGTCGCCCTCGAGGTTCATAAACTCATTGGCAGGTACGTTGTCGGCCAGAATCAGGCTTCCTTCGGCCATCAGCATGGCGGGGAAGATGATGCAGTGAAACACGATGTTGTCCTTCCCGATGAAGTGCACCAGCTTGGTGTCCTTGTCTTTCCAGTACAGTTCCCAATCGCGGCCCTGCTGTTCGGCCCATTCTTTGGTCATCGAGATATACCCGATGGGCGCGTCGAACCAGACATACAGCACTTTACCGTCGGCATCGGGCAGCGGCACCTTGATACCCCAGTCGAGGTCGCGGGTCATGGCGCGGGGGCGCAGGCCCTCTTTCAACCACGACTGGCACTGACCAAACACGTTGGTTTTCCACTCGGTATGGCTGTTCACGTAGGCCTCAATATCGGGCTGCATCCGGTCGAGGGGCAGGTTCCAGTTCTTGGTTTGCCGCTTCACGGGTTTCGACCCCGAGAGCGTCGAATGGGGCTCGATCAGTTCATTCGGGCTGAGGGCTGTGCCGCAGCGTTCGCACTGATCACCATAGGCATTGGGGTTACCACAAACCGGGCACGTACCCACGATGTAGCGGTCGGCCAGAAACTGGTTGGCCACTTCATCGAAATACTGCTCCGTCACTTCTTCATCGAAATAGCCTTTGTCGTACAGCGTCGTGAAAAACTGCTGCGATGTTTCGTGATGGACCGGGTTCGAGGTGCGCGAATAAATATCGAACGAGATACCAAACTGCTCGAACGAATCCTTGATCTGCGTGTAGTACTTATCGACCACCTGTTGCGGCGTCATGCCCTCTTTTTTGGCCCGAATGGTGATGGGCACGCCGTGCTCGTCGGTGCCGGAGATAAACGCCACGTCACGGCCCGTGCTGCGGAGATAGCGCACATAAATGTCGGCGGGCAGGTAGCAGCCGGCCAAGTGGCCGATGTGAATCGGCCCGTTGGCGTAGATCAGCGCCGCCGTAACGGTATATCGTTGTGGATTGTCGAGAGGCATATCAGCTTAGCTAACGGTTCGGTTTGGGGTTTGAGGCGGTTCGCCCGTAAGCACCGCAGCGTCAACTACCAAACCTTAACTGTCAAACTCATTTTCGTTGGGCCGCAAAATTAGCCAATTCAGGCGCTAACTGGTTACCTCAGGCCTCGGCGGTTTCAATCCTTTATCCAGATTAGGCAACGTACCCAGCCGCACCTGACAAAGAAGCGCCATCGTAGCCGTATCCTTTTCAGGAAATCAGTATTGATTTTATTAATACTACCCAAAAATACTATCCAGACAGTAGATGGCTAAGTTACTCAGGTTCATACATTTGCTTAACCACTAACTATAAAGTATACTGTATTTTACCTTTGTTTTACCTGCTCACATGGCCCCTATCCACATCTTAGTTGCCGACGATCATCCCATTGTCGCTGATGGCCTGCGCATGCTCCTCGAATCCGTCGATGGGTTCGAAGTGGTGGGCACGGTGCACAACGGCTGGCAGGCCCTGGACTTCATCACAGCTAACCCGGTCGATGTTGTCCTGACCGATTACCAGATGCCCGTCTTGTCGGGGCTGGCGATGGCTAGCAAAGCGCGGGAACGCGATTTGAAAACCCGCCTCATCATGCTGACCATGAACGAAGACCCGCAGTGTATCCGCGATGCGCTCGAAGTGGGCATGGCTGGGTACGTGGTAAAAAGCGCCGAAAAGCCCGAACTCATCAAGGCAATCCGGTCGGTACACGCGGGCGAACGCTATCTCAGCAGCCGTATTCAGCGAAAGCTGTCTGAATCAAGCAATCCACGGCCGACGGATGAACCCACCACCCTCGACGAAGTGACCGCCCTCACCAGACGGGAGTTGGAAATCCTGAAACTGATTACCGACGGCCTTACCAACATCGAAATTGGTGAACAGCTCTACATCAGCAGCACGACGGTCGAAACGCACCGCCGCAATCTGATGAAAAAAGTAGGCGTCAGCACCGCCATCGGCCTCATGCGCTGGGGCCTGCGCCACGGCCTTGTTGAGTTTGAATAAACTAAATTTTTACTCTTAATCTGTTTTTTCGTATGGAACTTACGAGAGTGGGGCACATCAACGATGTTGTCGAGTACTTCAAGGCATACCCGCATGACCTGAAACCCACCCCTGACGAATGTGTCGAACTAACCGCCTCGACTACCGACGTACCCGTTGGCGATCTCCACTGGTTTGTCTGGAAGTACGATTTTGAACTGGAAAAAAGAGACCGGTATCCGTTCGTCAATGGCGAAACGTCGTGGCTTATGTTCCGTCGCCTCGTTAAGGCAGAGGGCGACAAGCTTGCATCGGTTGGCATCGTGTTTTCTTTTGATCTGAATGAACTACGGAAAGTCGACGTGGATACGCCCGGTAAGATGGCGATTTGGGTAAACAGAGGGGCGTTCTTTTTGCAATTCAGCAAGTCCAGTAACAACACAGGAGGTACGACGATTGAGCGAGAATTCGCTGAATTTGATACCAAATCCTTGTTTGATTCTGAAACAGTTATCGAAACGATGGATTCGAAGACGCCCGGTCATGGCGACACCGCCGCAGCTAATGGATAAATGGTTCGGTCGGGTTACTGACCCCGGCAACCCGACTAATCTCTCTCTGTCACACCATGCTTTTTACTGGATACCAGTTGGGCAGCCATCTGCTCAATTCCACCTTAGTGGCGGCCTTGTTCGACCGAAAAAAAACTGTAAGGGATCAGGAGTCGCTCCGCGTAGTCGAACGTGATCTGGCGGGCATTCAACAAACGCGCAACAGCGTTTTTGAGGTGACAGGTTACGTGTCGGGGCATTCTGAAAAAGTTACGTACCTGGCAAAACAAGCCCGTTTCAACGAAGCTACTTATTTGTCGAGTATTCGCAACGAGGCGTATGTGCTTGAGTTGTTCAGGGCGGCAAGGCTTCCCAAACTGAATGCATTTGTCGGCTACGATCGATATCAGTATCTGCTGTTTCAGCGCAAGTTTGCGGGAAAGCCACCCGTCTGGAACTCGGCACCGTCGCCGGCCACACAGAAGGCATTCTATGAAAAGCTCGCGCCGGTGCTGGCTACTGCACACGCGATCACTCACAAAAAGGTAGCTTCTAAAGGCTGGCCCAATCGGTTTGGGTATCGGAAACCCCTGCTGATGGTGCAGACAGTACGCGATTTGGAAGACCTGCTCGCTGGTACGCCCACCCCCCAACAGGCTGACGTGAGTAATCAACTGCTGGCGGACGGAGCCAAGCTGCTAAATAAGCTGAAGCATCTTACCTGGAACGACGATGCGCTGATCCACTTCGATCTCAAAAGCGAACACATCCTGCTAGCTCCTGATGGTGAAATTGAAGGCCTGATCGACTGGGAAATGGCGGACATGGGCGACGTGCACTGGGATCTGGCAAGTGCTTGGTATATCGTGTTGCACTACTTCATGATTGGTAACCGGAATGCTGAGACAGAGTTTGGGAATAGTATCGAGCCGTTCAACCACTTTCTAAGTCACTATACATTTTACCGGGCTATCAACCCGGTTCGGCTTCAGCAGTTTCTCGGATTAGTCATACTGCAACAGCACTACTTTGGATTGCTTCAACGGATCGGCTTTTCTAGCATCTCTGAAGAAAAGATTCCCCGGTGGCTTGATCTGGCTAAACGCCTGTTAATGAAGCCTGACAAAGAATCCGGGCTGATCGTGCCAAATGTACCAAACCAACCACCCCTACCGCCGATCTGGCTACGTGCTCCTCGAAAACCAACGCGACGACAGTGTGTAAACGCACAAAGCCATAAGGGAACAATGCTTGACCTCGACGAACTAGCAGCTAAACTGGTTGAGGATCGGACGAAGATTGGCCTTGGGAAAGACCAACTACCCCTTGAAACATATATCTACCGCTGGTATACGGGTAATTTGGGAAAACAGGATAACCCGGCGCGGAAAGGAAGAGCCGCGGAAACGCCTGATGCCGAAAAGATTCAGTTCAATGAGGACCTCTGGTGGCGAGTCGAGGGCGCTTCAAAAACCGGTCAACTGGTTATTCGGAAAGAAAGCTGCCGCCGGATGGCCCAGCCAGGTACGTTTGTATACCTTAGTCACGACGCCCGGAATGCGAAAAAAGGGCGTCATTCATACGTTAAACGCCTCTTTCCACACTTTATCGTTCGGCCCAATGACGGGAAAGAATCCAGCGACGATTTGTGGGTGAACGGACAGCGGTTGCTGGCACAGGATTCGGCCAATTGGACACGCTTTTACTACAATTTAGAAGGTAAGATCGATGGCATTAACTTGTTTATCGAACTTATTTCCACCAAACTCAACGAGCGGCAAATTCCCTTCCAGCTTAAGCTCCGTAACGCACTGGCGAGCTACACCCGAACCGACTCGGCCATTCTCTTTCTGCATCGGCAGCACGTACTGGCTGCACTCGACGCGATCACCTACACCTACCGCCGTCTGGCCGATGCCGGGTTCATCGACACAAAGGCTTCGCCCCATTTTACGAAAAAAGTCAAAGGTTTTGGTGGGTTGTCGTATGGTGACAATCCAGCCGAGGCCATGCAGAGTTTCGGGACGGCCCGCGCTCAACTCATTGCCGAGGCGGTTGGGCCATACTTTGAGCCCACGGCCCAGCAAAGCAAGCCGCGCGATGAATTTCATTTAAAAGGCCAGATGATTGATGCGCTTGCAATAGCAGGCTATAACGTCTTTGAACTTTATCGAAATCCCTTTCCTAAAGCAGGAGAGTTCAAACACCGAATCGACAAGCTAGCTTGGCGACTGCGAAAACCAGCCCTACTTGATGTAGGGCTGGGAGCGGCCTTAGCATTTATGCCGCAGCAACGGTTTCTGAAAGCCGCCCGCGACATTGGGTTCGTAATTTGCCGGGAGGCCATCTGGTATGGCAATCGCTGCACCTGGTTTTGCTTTAAGAAAATGGCGGATGGCAATGTCGGTTTCGAAACGGCCTCAGAGGCTGACCGGCTGGGTATAGCACTCTTTCTAGGGCAACTAGCTAAAATCTGCCCCTACGAACGCATGTTCGAGGAGTGTTTCAGAGGTTGCTTGACCGGAAGATGGCAAAAGCTCGATGCAGCCCTCAAGACGGTCCAACATAAGCTGGCAAACCAACGTGTAGCCGTTAGCGAGATCAAGGAATCAATCACCTATAAGGTGCTTCAGTCGGTCTTGTTTCAAAAGGTGACTCACCGTCCCCTTATGCTAAAAATGCCACTTGCCGATATGCTCCTCGCCAAGTACGTTGACAGCCGGATGCCTTTTCCGCACGGGTACATTCAGTCGACCAATGAGGTAGCCCACACCGAGTTCAACCCAACCTTAACGCATGGGCTAGCAGCACTGGGCTATTTCTTCCTGCTTTTTCTAGATAATATAGACACACCGATTGTGGAGTTGGCAGATGTGTATGACGTAACTGCTCTGCCGCCAAACCTTGGCACAGATACTATATATCTAGCTTAATTGCCCAAGTATACATAGCGTTCAGCAAGCGGCACGCAAATCTCAACGCAATTGCCCCCTTGTTCATTGGGGTGGTGTCTGATGGTGGCCCCGACCCGTTCGGCCCGGCTAAGTACGCTATTGAGTCCTTTTCCAGCGGCGTTGGCCTGAAAATCATATAATAGTCCGTTATCATGTAGTTCAATGCCTGTATGGTTGGGGCAGTCGGAAAAAGCAATCACAACACGCGTAGCCGTTGAGTGCTTTAGCAGGTTCGTGATCAGTTCGAGCAGAATGCAATACAGTTCGACGTTGGTGGTTTGGCCGAAATGCGGTGTTGAGTCGGCTAGAAGCGTAAACTGAATTCGTTTGTTGACGTTCAGATCGGCTACAAGTTTCGAGAGGGCTGCATACAGTCCGTGAGTTTCCAGTACGGCGGGTAGCAGGTTATGCGAGATATGACGAACCTCGTGGTAGGCTTCGCCGAGCATTTCCAGCACTCGCCCGTAGACATTGCGTTCAGCAGGGTGGAGCGCGTCGGGTTCAATGGCCTGCATCTGAAAACGAATACCCGATAACATACTGCCCAAGTTATCGTGCAGTTCTGACGCCATGCGTTTTCGTTCCAGGGTTTGCCCCTGCACCATTGCTGTTTTTATTTCGTCATAAGCCAGTTGAAGCTGCCGGGTACGTTCGTCCACCCGATCTTCCAATTCCTGGTTCAGCGTCATTAACTCCGTATTCGTGACTTCAATAATTCTTTTCTGCTCTTCTATTTTTCGATTTTTTTGCCTCAACTTAACCTGATTCAAAACAAAATACCCACTAAATAATACGACCACAAGTATGGTAATTAAGAGAGCCTTTTGCTGAACACTCTGCCGCTCTATAGCTCTTTCTTTTTTCTGATTCTCATAGGCTAGGCGAAAGCTATCGATGCTTCGTTTCTTCAGAATTTTATCATCATTTAGTCGTAATGAATCGTAGTATTCTAAATCAGCTAATGCAGCTTTAAAAAGACGATTCTTTCGTTCAATTTGATAAGCATTTTTAGCAATATAACTATCAAAAAATGATTTACTAGCAGCTAATTTCTTAGCTTTATTACTCAATTGTAATGCTTTTAGCGAATCACCCAAGGCCAGATACGCCAACGCCTGTTCACTGGTTGTAAACGCTACCGACTCGGGGCCTTCTGTATCGAATGCAATGGATTTTCCAAAGCTATCAATGCTTTGTTTGTGCTGACCGGCATCCCGTTGGGCAGTGCCCAGGTTTGAATAGGTCCAGGAAAGCGCTACGCTATCATTCGCTTGATGGCTATCAGCCAGAATCGACTTAAATTGCTGGATTGCCTCATTATATTTTTTTAGGTTCAGATAACATAAACCAACATTGTTTCTGACAGCTACCTGTTCAATGTACGGTACTGGCGGTTTACTTCGTAGATAGAAATACTGCGTTTTTTTATAGTGGTTTAAGGCCAGCGAATATTCCTGCAACACAAAATAGTCGGAACCCAACCGGCGATGACATGTAGCAATAAACAATGGTGAAAGCCGCTGTTCTTCACCGTTGGTGAGCGCATCAAGGTGTTTTTCAATTGCCTGATAAATGTAGTTCTGCCGAAACAGCAGCTGACCTTCGTAAAGCGACTGCCAAGGTTTAGCCTTTGTCCATCGCCAACGGTTAATTAAAGCACTACTCTGTTGGAGATACGTTGAGGCATGCTTATCTGTATGATCCCGTTCACTTAAATTATACAATAAGCGTAACCGGTTGCTATCGGATACAGCCGACGTACCGACTGGTGGTAATTTCCGCAATGCTGCCCGCAGACTATCGACTTCGCCAGATTGGCCAAGTACCACCTTGCAAGACACGGCAAGCAAGAGTATCGTTAGGGAAATACGCATGAAAGAAGGTGGTATACATGTTCGTCTTCCTGTTGCAAGAACGTAAACTTTAGGACTACTACCTACTAATTACCTGAATGCGTAATTAGTAAAATAGCCTTGTCTTTCAAGTGCTTAATAAATACATCAGGCACAATAATACCACCTATTCTGCCGCCGGGGCGGGTTTGGGCTCCGCCGTGATAAAGGCTAGGTACGTTGCGTGCAGCTACCGGTTCACTTCCCGCCCTTTCGGATCAGTTCCTTTGTGTAGTCCAGTACCGCGTCGGTATGGTTCAACAAGTTGTCGAGGGTGAAACTGACGGCGTGGTCGGGTAATGTACCCCGGCCTTTCTGAGAAGGTTCGGGCACGGCGTTGCGGTAAGAAACAAGCGGCGTGGTTACCTGGATACCAGACTGAGGCAGCGTCAGGTGCACGAAACTGCCGCCGTTGCCCCCTTCATACGCCCCGCCCGATTCTTCGCCAATAAACGTTCCGACCCGGTTGGCATGGGCTACGGCCAGAAACTCCGACGTGGTCGACGCGCTCGCTCCGTCCATCAGGATGTACACGTTGCCTCGAAATCGGTTGGGCTTGGGCATGAATGTAGCGCCGCTTCCCTTGAGGGTGAAGGTACTGTCGGCTTCGCGTTCCAGTTCATTTTTCACATTCTTACGATCCGCTTCGGATAAATCGGAGAACTGAATAAACTCCGACTCACTATTGTCGGTAATGCTGTGTTGCCGGGCATAATACTGAACCGCCGTATCTGCCTTCGCCAGATACCGAAATAACTCGATACCCTGACTATCCCAGCCGCCGGGATTGGCACGGAGATCAACAATCAGATGCTGAATCCCTTTTTTGGTCAGCGTTGCCATGAGTTTGTCCATGAACGCGCTAAACGTCGTAACGGCTTCGGCGTTGCTCTTTATCCCTTTCCCACCAAAACTGTCGAGCCGAAGGTGAGCCGTTTGGGGTACGTCGTCGGGAAAGGATACGCGCCAGGGGTGGCGGGTTGGTTTCGTGACGTACCACGACAGCATTTGTTTGTTGACCGCCAGCTTTTTCATCTGATTGAAGACGGGCGTTTCAGCCATGGCAGGTACCTCCACGCGCACCGTGTCGCCACTCAGGCTCTTAAACGTGAGGCGATACGTATCGGGCTGGTCGATGAACCAGTAATAAAACAGATTAAACAACCAGCCTTTCATCGTCTGGCTTCTGGAGGTCTGGATAAACCCGTCGTCCCAGTGGTAGGGCTCCAGTATGGCCTGAATCGCTTTGATAGACTGGCCGTTGATGGTCAGCAATTCATACCCAGGTTTTACGCGCTCATCGCCAGAAAACAGCACATAAGACTTGTCTTGGGTTGGCAGCATAAAGAAGGGCAGTGTTTTCCAGGTACGCCTAAACAGGTTGTCGAAGTCTTTGTGCGGTAGCGCATGCGTATGCGCACACCGGATGCTGGCCAGCAGACCCTCAATTTTCCCGTAAAACGCATAGAAAGGAAGCGGGTGCTGTAACTGCCCGGCCAGGCTATCCAGCCGCACCTGCATGACCGGCCGGGGGACGTAGCGATACAGGCCGGGGTGCGTTTCCTGCAACAGTCGGCGCAGGTAGGCAACGTCGGCCTGCATCGCAGTGGGTGTCAGGAGGCGCGTTCGGAGCGAATCGCTCTGCGGGAAAGCGAGGGTGGCATTAATGCCTAAAAGCAGGGCCGTAAGGAGGCGTGCCGTTTTCATAGCTGTTGGTCATTTCTGCCAAAGCAAGGCTACGTAATCACCCCAAACTGCTCAAATCCTGATTTGATTGCTGTTTTTGCCTGATTGTTGGGCGTATTCCTTCGGCGAAAAGCCGGTTAGCTGTTTAAAAACCCGCTGGTAGGTTGCCTGCGAGTTGAAGCCGCACGCAAAGGCAATGCCCGTAAGCGTGAAATGGGCATAGGCGGGGTCGGTCAGGCGTTGCTTCACAGCCTCGACTCGATAGGCATTCACAAATCCGTTGAAGTTGGTCGCCTGGTGCTGGTTCAGGACGGCCGAAATCAGCTTAGGGTTCAGTTGTGTATGTCGGGCCAGTTTATCGAGGGTCAGTTCGGGGTTCAGATAGAGCCCGTCGGTTTCCATCGCGTGGGTCAGGGCGTCGGCCACCTGTGTCACCGTTTCGGCCGTCAGTTCAGCCCCGCTGGCTTTGGTGAGTGTTGGTTCGGTTTCTTCACGCGCCCACTGATAACCACGCAGCCCCAGCCAGTAGATCAGTATGGTGATGGGTACGTACACCAGGTGCCAGCCGAGTTGCTCGATCAGCGGGACACGCCAGCCGGGAATCAGGTACGTCAGCATGAATAAAAGCCAGATCGCCTGCAAGCCGATGATCCCATTCATGAACTGCCGCAGCCAGTTGCGTTTTCGTTGCGTCGCTTCGGTACTTTGCGCCGACTGCTCAAACTGAACCAGCCTCAGCCGGGTCAGGATCAGGTACGTTGTTAGCGAAAGCCAGCGCGGGATGTCGGCATAGGTGTCATAGGCCTGCATAGCCTGCCCCCAGTCGGGGCCGTCTGCCTTCGGAATCAGGCCCACCAGCCAGCCGATGGCGAATGTCCAGCCGATGATTGGCTTTCCCCAGTCAAGCAGCACAGCGTAGAAGTGCCACCGCTCGGCCCGGCCCAGCCGGAAAGCCGGATCCAGTACCGACTGCGTATAGAAGTAGATAAGTGGCCCCAGCGGCATCACCATAATCCAGGGGATCAGGTCGAGCGCAACACCAATCCAGGGATGTACGATTGGCACGCTCATGGCGAAGCTCATCAGGGCCAGAAAGAACAGCAGGGCGCCCAGCAGCCGATTCGACAGGCGGCGCCCTTTCCGACTGAACCACAGCAACCCCGCCAGGATGAACCCCTGTACTGTTCCCAGCAGCAGAATCAGGTCGAGCGGGGCGATGGTCATGTGCCTGTCAGTGGCTGATTACCCGAATACTGTCTTTCACCAGCAACGCTTTTTCTTTTAGCGCCGCCACCGACTCATCGAGCACGGTGATGTGGCCCATTTTGCGGCCGGGGCGGGTCTGAGCTTTGCCGTAAAAAAACGGCGATACGCCGGGCATGGCCAACAACGTACCCAGCCCCTCGTAATGCGCCGGGCCGCTGTAGCCGGGATCGCCCAGCAGGTTCACCATCGCGGCGGGGCCGTGAGCGGTGGTATCGCCCAGCGGCAGGTTCAGGATAGCCCGCCAGTGTTGTTCAAACTGCGAGGTGCGGTTGGCCCGGATGGTGTGATGACCGCTGTTGTGCGGACGCGGGGCCACTTCGTTGATAAGCACCTTGCCCTGTTTATCCAAAAATAGCTCAACGGCCAGCAGCCCTACAATGCCGTAGGCCTCGGCCACCTGCCGGGCGATCGCCTGCGCCTGCTCGTCGACAGATGGCGAAATGTCAGCGGGGGAAAAAAGGAATTCGACCAGGTTCAGTTCCGGATGAAACGCCATCTCGACCGTCGGGAAGGTACGTACCTCCCCGTCCACATTGCGGGCGACGATCACGGCCAGTTCTTTCTCGAAATCGACCGCTTTTTCGAGCACGCCGGGTGCGTCGAAGGCCTTGTCGGCGTCGGCGGGTGTAGCAATGCGCTGCACGCCGCGCCCGTCGTAGCCGTCGCGGCCCAGCTTATGAAAAGCGGGAAGCAGTTCAGGTATCCCGCCGGGGCGGGACAAGCTGTCCTGTACGAGCTGGGCTACATGCGCCCGGTCGTCGGTCAGGATGAAATCGGCCGTGGGCAGGTTGTGCGCCTGATAGAATCGCTTCTGGGTACGTTTATCCTGAATCTGCCGGATTACCGATGGCTGCGGATACACGCGCTTGCCTTCACGCTCGAGGGCTTCGAGTGCGTCGACGTTTACCTTTTCAATCTCGATGGTCAGCACGTCGACCGACTGCCCGAACTGGTACACGGTGTCGTAGTCGGTAAGCGAGCCGACGGTAAATTGGGTGCAGAGGTCTTTGCAGGGGGCCTGCGGATCGGGGTCGAGGCAGTGAATGCGCAGGTTCCAGTCGATGCCAGCCTGAATAAGCATGAGGCCCAGTTGCCCCCCGCCCAATATGCCAATGGTTTGATTTTGTAGAGACGCAACCCTTTGCGTCTCAGCCGCCGGATGGTTTTGGTTCATAGTTACTAGCGGAGTCGCCACTCTTTGTTGCTGACGCGTGATAAGCCGCAAGGGATTGCACGGTCCGCCGCTGCGGGCTCTACTTTACGTTGTCGATATTGAAATGCAGGCCTCGGTTGTCGCGCCGCGACATGGCGGCTTTGATGACCAGATAGGCCACTTCGATCATGTTGCGTAGTTCGGTAATGGGCACCGACACCTTCGATTGCCGGTACAGTTCCTCGTGCTCGATGTAAAGCAGTTCGAGGCGGTCCATCGCCCGTTTGAGGCGGCGGTTTGAGCGCACAATACCCACATAGTTCGACATAATGGCTTCCAGTTCGCGTTTGATCTCCGTCACCAGCACCAGCTCTTCGGGGTGAGTCGTGCCGCTGTCATCCCAAACCGGAATCTCCTGATGGATCTGCGTCTCGCCGAACTCCTCGACCGATTTCTCATAGGCCCGGTGCCCAAACACGATAGCTTCCAGCAATGAATTGGAGGCCAGGCGGTTGGCCCCGTGCAGACCGGTGCAGGCACATTCGCCCACCGCATAGAGGTGGTGAATGTTCGTGCGGCCATATTCGTCGACCCGGATACCGCCACACATGTAATGCTGCGCCGGCACAACGGGGATGAAATCTTTCCGCAAATCGAGGCCGAGTTTGTCTTTGCAATAGGCCGTAATGTTGGGGAAGTGCTCAATAAATTTCTCGTAATCGCAGTGGGTCACGTCGATGTATACATGCTGCGAACCCGATTTTTTCATTTCGGAGTCGATGGCGCGGGCCACAATGTCGCGCGGGGCCAGCGAGAGGCGGTCGTCGTAGTTTTCCATGAACGTCTCGCCCTTTATATTTTTCAGAATACCGCCGAAGCCCCGTACCGCCTCCGAAATGAGGAAGTTGGGTTTCTTACCGGGTTCGTAGAGCGCCGTCGGGTGAAACTGGATGAACTCCATGTCCTTACAAATCCCTTTGGCGCGGTACGTCATGGCGATGCCGTCGCCCGTGGCAATGACCGGGTTAGTCGTGTTCTGGTAGACCTGCCCAATGCCGCCGGTAGCCACCAGCGTCGTGCGGGCCAGAAACCGCTCGACCTGCCCGGTATTGGTATCGAGCACAAACGCGCCGAAGCATTCGTTGTTGGAGTCGTAGCGATGCACGGTTTCGCCCAGGTGGTGGCGCGTGATCAGGTCGACGGCGAAGTAGTGGGTGAAGATTTCGATGCTCGGGTATTGCTTGACGGTGTCGAGCAGGGCGCGTTCGATTTCGGCTCCGGTGATGTCTTTGAAGTGCAGAATCCGTTTGTCGGAATGCCCGCCCTCTTTGGCCAGGTCGTAGTCGCCATCGGCTTCTTTATCGAAGCGGGTGCCGTAGTCGATCAGTTCCTGAATGCGTTGCGGAGCTTCGCGCACCACGATCTCCACAATATGCGGGTCGCTCAGGTAATCGCCCGCCACCATCGTATCGTTGATGTGTTTCTCGAAGGTATCGTCGGGCGACCATACGCCGGCAATTCCCCCCTGCGCGTACTTCGTGTTGGTTTCGTCGGCCTGTACTTTGGTGATTACGCCAATCCGAATGTCGTGCCCCTCCTGTTGGTAATGCCGGGCAAGTTTGGTGGCGTAGCTCAGCCCCGCAATGCCGGAGCCGATGATTAAATAATCGAATGAGTGGGGCATCAGGTTTACCGTTTAGTGCCTCAAAGATCGTTATCCGCCGGTAACTTTATAATCAGGAAGGGCTCCGTTGCGCGATATCCCCCAGATACGGCGCAACGGAGCCCTTTTTGTGTGGCGTTTATTTATCGTAGACGCCTACCAGTTCCACGAGAGCGTGGCCGATACCTGACGCGGAGCGATAGGGTTGATGCTGTTGTCGTCGTGCACGTTGTAGCTGAGCTGATTCAGCAAGTTGGTCACGTTGGCGCGGATGGCGTAACGGGCCCGAACGTACCCAACCGAGGCGTTCAGCTGCGTGTAGGCGGGCAATTCGATCAGCCGGTACGTATCATTGGCCACGGTCACCCGCGTTGAGCGGCCGGCCTGCCGTTCGCCCACGTAGAAGGCCGTGAAGCCCAGTTGCAGGCCCTGCCCGAAGCCGGGGCGTTGCAGCGTGTAGAAGAGGCTCGCGTTGGCCGTGTGGTTCGGGTTGTAGCGCAGCAGACTCCCCACAATGTACGTGTTGCTCTGCGTGTAGCGCGTTTCGTTGTAGCTATAACCCGCCAGGAACGAGAACCCACGAATGGTCTTGCTTTTCACGTCGACCTCCACGCCGCGGCTCGTCACTTCGCCTGCCAGTTCTTTGATGTTGGCGTTGGTATTGCCGTTTTCGAGACTCGTCTGGGCCAGGTTGCTGTTTTTGATCTGGTACACCGTGGCGTTGGCCGACAGCAGTCCGTTGAACAGGTCGTTTTTGATACCTGCTTCATACTGGTTGATGAACGACGGTGGCAGCGCGTTGCCCGCCACGTCGACACCCGTATTGAGCGCAAACGAGTTGGCATAGCTCACAAACAAGGCCGTGGTTTCGCGGGGTTGGTACACCAGCCCGAAGCGAGGCGTGAAGGCATCGTCGAAGTTGGTCGTCGTGGTGGCCTTGTTGTCGTTCAGCGTCGTAACGGTGCTGCTTGTTTGCTGGTAACTCCAACGTACCCCGGCCAGCATTTTTAGTTTGTTGGTCAGGGCAATCAGGTCCTGCACATACACCCCGGCCCGGTCGATGGGTGCCTGCGTCAGCTGACGGGCGGTTAGCGTGGGTACGTCGGTGCGGAGGCGGTACTTGGCGGGGTTGAAGACGTTAATGGTGTCGTATTTCGCCAGCGGGTTGAAAGCCGTTGTGTTGGTGCGGTACTGGTCGGCGTCGGCACCAATCAGCAGCGTGTGTTTGATCGTACCCGTGCTGAATTGGCCCGTCAAGTCGATTTGGCCGATATAGTATTTTTCATCGACCTGGGTACGTTGGATACCGCGCTGCCAGTCGCCGTTGGTTTTGATAAACTGGCTGCTGGCGTTGGGGCGGGTAGTACCAAACTGGTCACTGCTGAAATCTTGCAGCCCCCCCGTGGCACGTACCTGCCATTGGTCGGTCAGGCGGTGGGTCAGCGTGGCCGTTACACCCGTCTGCTTCACCTCATTGTAGCCCCAGGCCGTTCCCAGGAACCGATTTCTGGGTACGTCGGGAATGGCGTAGTTGATGGCTCCAATCCCGAAATCGAGCGTCCGTTTGTCGCGCAGGTAATCGGCTTCGAGCAACAGGTCGGTACGAGCACCGATTTTCGCCAGAATGGACGGGTTCAGGTAGATTCGTTCGCCGCGCACGTCGTCGCGGAAGCTGCGGCTATTTTCGTAGGTACCGTTCAGGCGCACGGCGATGTTCTGCGTCAGGCCACCGTACACATCAAACGAGGGTTTGTAGAAACCAAAGCTCCCGACGCGCATCGACACCTGCCCGCCCGCCTCAAAGCGTGGCTTTTTGGTCACCAGGTTCAGGATGCCACCGGCGGCTACGTTACCGAACAGAATGGCCGATGAGCCTTTGAGCACCTCAACCCGCTCCAGCGACGATACTTCGGGCATGACCCCATTATTGAACCGAACGCCGTTTTTGAAGGTATTGCTGCTCCCGAACGCAAAGCCGCGAGCCGAAATTTCTTCCTGAAAACCGCCCGTGCTCCCCGAGATGTAGACGCCGTTGGTGTTGGCCAACACGTCGCTGAGGCGGAGGGTTTGTTGACGATCCAGCACGTCGCGTTCTACCACGGCGACGCTCTGGGGCAGGTCCATCGGCTTGATCGCCACTTTGCCCACCGCTACCGGCACCTGATTGGTCGATTTATACCCTTTCACCTGCACTTCGCCCAGTTGCCGGGCTGTTTCGGTCAGCGTCAGGTCGAGTTGAGCCGTTTGGCCGGCCGTTACCGTAATGGTCTGTTCCTGCGTTTGCAAACCAACAAATGATACCACTAGGGTGTGCTCACCAGGGGCCAGATGGCGCAGGTGATAGCTACCGTCGTCAGACGTGGTGGTGCCTTTAGCTGTGCCTTTAATTGTAATAGACACATAAGCGGCGGGTTGCCCATCCTGCGTGACGATGCGGCCATGTACACTACCCCGCTGATTGTCATCGTCGTTGGTTAGTACGTAGGTCGAATCAGGCCGGTTGGTTGGGTTGGCAAAACTGATTACTGGTAAACAAAGAGCAAGGAATATGATGGCGTTGGTACGTATCGAAGAGGTCATGCGCTGATCAATACTTCTATTTAGACTTAGTATTGATAGCGCAAAGGTTGTGGCTATTTAGATTCAATCAAAACTATTGAGGAAAAATTATAGAATTTGTCTAAATAGTAGAAATCGTAGGCTCAATCTGCGTCTTTATGGCTGCGTATAAACCCTACCTGACCAGGATACGCTTGGCTACGACCCCGCCGGGATGGCAGGCCGTCAGTACATACACCCCCGTTAGTTGTGCGGGCAGAGTGAGGGTCACTTCACCATTTGCCTGAGCCTGACCTGTTACAGCAATGGCCCGCCCCTGCGTGTCTGTCAGTTGGTAAGTGGCCCCGTCGAGTCCCTGCGTATTCAGCCGCACAACAGTTCCCGACACGGGGTTTTCCAGCACCAGCAACGTCGGCCGGGTTTCGTCGCGCTGAACAGCTACGGGTCGCCCCGCCACAGACCGTCCATCCTGATCGAGCTGGCGCAGGCGGTAATAACTTGTACCACTCAATGGCTGTGTATCCAGTAGCCCATATTGCTGACGTACCTGGCTCATACCAACGGCCTCAACGGTACCTACGGGCAAAAATTCGCCCAGATCGCGGCTGCGTTCCACCACAAACCGGGCGGCGTTCTGCTCACTGGCCGTTTGCCACGACAGCGACACGTAGCGGCCCTCCGGGGTGGCCTGAAAGTAGGTCAGCTCAACGGGCAGCGCGCTCAATAACCCGTTGTTAGTCATCACGTCCGGGCCACTGATGGCGGCGGCGCCGTTCATCCGGTACGAGTGGCTGGTTGGTGCCGTCCCGATGGTGATAATCGAATTGGCATTTTGGCCACTCACACTCGATCCCGCCCCTATACTGACTGTCGACTGGTTGTTGGATAATAGCAACGTGGTTTTCCCCCGCACGTCTAGCGTAGCGTTGTTGCGAAGGATGATGGTTACTTTTCCGCTGATCGTAATGTCGCTGGTGATCGTCAGGTTATGCTCAATGATGATCGTTCCGGAAAACGTACCCGACGGTGCCGTTCCGCAACTCCAGATCGTGTTGGTTGCCCAATTACCAGCGGCCGTAGTTGTGCAGGTTTGTGCTCCGGCAGTAGCCAGCAGCCATAGGCTGAATAGGCAGGTTAATAGACCCTGTTTCATGACGGTGGAGGTGAGCGCAGTGAGCAGTATAGTGTATACGAATAGACCAATGTATATACCTAAATAAAAACAATAAACATGCCACCTGTACACGACATCACTTTCTGGTATACTTAGTAAGCAGATTAGCGCTGTCGACTGGCCAGAGCCGCCTGGCGGTCCTGTAAACGCTTCTTAACTTTTCAGTTCGGGTAGCGGTTGAGAACGTATCGACTCAATCAACAACTCGGCATGACCACCCCCAATCGGATTCTCTATTGGTTTCGTAATGATCTGCGCCTGCACGATAATGAAGGCTTTGCGGCCGCCTGCACGCAGGCCCGGCAGGTACTCCCCGTGTATGTTTTCGACCCGGCGGCGTTTCGGCTGCTGCCTACGCTCAACATCAAGAAGACAGGGCTATTGCGCACCAATTTCCTGCTCGAATCGGTGGCCGATTTACGGAGCAGCCTGCGAGCCCGGGGCGGCGATCTCATTGTGCGAGTAGGCGACCCCGCCCGGATCCTGGCCGATCTGGCCGAAGAGGTCGATGCCGACGCCATATATGCCAGTAAGGAAGTAACGTCGGAAGAAACCGACATAGAGTCGGCGCTGTCGAAACGGCTGAAACCGCTCAATATCGATATCGAGTTTTTCTGGACCAGTACGCTCTACCACGTCCGCGATCTGCCCTTCAACGTGGTCAAGCTCCCTGACGTCTTTACGCAGTTTCGTCAGCAGGTGGAAAAGCAGGTGCAGGTACGTCCGCTCGTCGCGACGCCGGACCAGATCAATCTGGCGGGCCATATTGAAGCGGGTGCCCTGCCTACGCCCGATACGTTTGGGTTCGACGCCGAGACGCAGGCCGTAGCCGCTACCCCCGACAAACGTGCCGCCGTGCCGTTCAGGGGTGGTGAGTCGGTGGCTCTGGCCCGACTGAACGGGTACATCTGGGACCGCGAGCTGATCAAAACGTACAAAGAGACCCGCAACGGCCTGCTGGGTGAAGACTATTCGAGCAAGTTTTCGGCCTGGCTGGCGCACGGCTGCCTGTCGCCCCGGCAAGTTTATCATGACATCAAACGCTACGAACAGGAACGAGTCGCCAACGACTCAACCTACTGGCTTATTTTTGAATTGATCTGGCGCGATTTCTTCCGGTTTGTTGCTCTCAAATTCGGCACGCGCATTTTCAAGCCATCGGGCATTCGGTACGACATCAGTAAAAAATGGGAGCGCGATCTGGCCCTGTTTGGGCGATGGACCGAAGGTGAAACAGGCATCCCATTCATCGACGCCAACATGCGGGAGCTGCTTCAGACGGGCTTTATGAGCAATCGGGGTCGGCAGAACGTAGCCAGTTTTCTGGTCAAAGAGCTCGGCATCGACTGGACCTGGGGCGCCATGTGGTTCGAAAGTCAGCTGGTCGATTATGACCCGTGCAGCAACTGGGGCAACTGGAATTACCAGGCCGGTGTCGGCAACGATCCGCGCTCAGGTAGCGGCAACCAACCCCGTTACTTCAATATTCTCGGTCAGGCCAGTCGCTACGATGAGCAGGGGGCTTACGTGAAGCATTGGTTGCCCGAACTCGCCAACGTACCTGCCGATAAGGTGCATCAGGTATCGACCCTTACCCCTTCTGAGCAGACAGCGTACGGCATAACGCTGGGTAAACAATACCCGCTACCCATCGTCGACCCCGCAACGTGGCAGGTCGGCGATCGGTAATTAATGCACAATGCACAATGCACAATGCACAATGCACAATGCACAATGCACAATGCACAATTGGCTGACGCGAACCCATTGTTCATTGTGCATCGTACATTGTCCATTAATTACCCCAATCCCTACCGTATCTCATTTCCGTACATACCTACATGAAGCTCAGCGTCATTATTCCGGCTCTGAATGAAGGGGCAACCATTACGCAGGTTGTTACCGATGCCATTACCTATTCTGATACTCAATTGGCCGAGGTGATCGTCGTTGATGGGGGGAGCCGCGACCAGACGGTTGAACTGGCTCGCCGCGCCGGGGCTACCGTGCTGACCTCACCCCGACCGGGCCGCGCTGCCCAGATGAACCACGGTGCTGCCCACGCTACCGGCGATGTCTTTTACTTTGTGCACGCCGACGTGCGCCTCCACCCCGATTTTCTTTCCGACATTCAGCGGGCCATTGCCGACGGGTATCCGGCGGGTCGGTACCGCTTTCGCTTCGACTCTAACCACCTGTTGCTGCGGCTCAACAGTTATGCCACGCGTTTTGGCGGGGTCGCCAGCCGGGGTGGCGATCAGACGCTGTTTCTACAACGCGATCTGTTCGATAAGCTCGGCGGTTTCGATGAGCGGTTTGTCATCATGGAAGACTTCGACATCATTACGCGACTGGAACAGATGGCCCGTTTTGCTATCATTCCAAAGAACGTAGTTGTATCGGCCCGGAAATATGAACGAAACTCGTGGTTGCGCGTGCAATTGGCCAATCTGACAGCCGTCGTTTTGTTCAGATGCCATGTCTCACCGAATCGGATTGCCAAAACGTATAGACAATTACTCCGTTAGTTAACAAATCTATCGACATACTTAAGTTTATATACTCATATTTTAAATTTTAATACTAATAACTACTTAACGCTCTTTTAATCCTGTCAGCCTATAGACAAATTTGTTGCTGACAATCATTATCATTTCATTAACCTTCCTCAACTATGGAGCAATCGCTACGTCGACTCCTGCTGCTTGTGGTGGTGTTTGGCCTTTCATTGGGAATGGCCATTGCACAGAACCGCGAGATCAGGGGTAAAATCACATCGGCTGAAGACAACTCACCCGTTCCCGGAGCCAGCGTCGTGGTGCTGGGTACGTCGCGCGGTACCACTGCCGACGCCGACGGCAATTTCCGCATTCAGGCCAACGCCGGCCAAACGCTTCGTATCAGCTTCATCGGCAACAAGTCACGCGACGTAGTCGTTGGTACGGCCGACGTCATCAATGTTTCGCTGGCTCCCGAAGCCGGCAACCTCAACGAGGTCGTTGTTACGGCGTTGGGCATCAAGCGCGAAAAACGCCAGTTGGGCTATGCCACCGCCGAAGTAAAAGGCGACGAACTGGCCGCCTCGCAGCGCGACAACTATATCAACGCCCTGCAAGGCCGCGTAGCTGGTCTGCAGGTAGCTACCTCGAGCGGGATGCCCGGCTCGTCATCGACCGTGCTGATTCGCGGGGTCAACTCCATCAGCGGCAATAACCAGCCCCTGTATGTGATCGACGGGATGCCCATCAGCAACAACACGGCCGCCAGCAACAGCTTCGTGGCGTCGAAAAACTCGGCTACCTCGTTTGAGAACCGCACCGTCGACTTCTCGAACCGGGCGCAGGACATCAACCCGAACGATATCGAGTCGATCACGGTGCTGAAAGGGCCTGAGGCGGCCGCGCTCTACGGCGTCGACGCGGCCAACGGTGCCATCATCATCACGACCAAGAAAGGTCGGGCGGGACAGGGCCGTATCTCGTACAGCTCGACGTTTACCTGGCAACAGCCGGGTCCGCTGCCGCAGGTGCAGCGC
Organism: Fibrella musci; assembly: GCF_041321105.1. Lineage (NCBI taxonomy): Bacteria > Pseudomonadati > Bacteroidota > Cytophagia > Cytophagales > Spirosomataceae > Fibrella > Fibrella musci. Next base: position 714,555 of record NZ_JBGGWD010000003.1, read on the forward strand.
GTATACGGGCAAGGCAACAACGGTTTGTCGCAAAACTCCAGCTTTACAGCCTTCGGTCCCCGCTACACGGAAGCCGACACGCTTTACAACAACAGCGAAGGGTTCCTACGCACGGGCTTGGGCCAACGCCACAACATCGCGTTCGACGGCGGTACCGACCGCTATACCTACCGATTCTCGGCGGGCTACCTGAGCAGCCAAGGGGTTATTCCAACCACCAACCTCAAGCGTCTGAACCTGACGCTGGGGGGTACGGCCAAGATCACCGACAAACTCTCGCTCGAATCGACGATTCAGTACATCAACACCGACAACGTGAAGGTATCGAAGGGTGCCAACAGTTTTTTGCTGGGGTTGCTGTCATGGCCAGCCAATGATAACATCCGGGAATACATCGACCCGACGACTGGCCTGCGGAAACGTGTGACGACGGCAGGGACCGAGATTGAAAACCCCTATTTCGACGTCAACAAGAATCAGCTTCGCGACCGTATCAACCGGGCGATCACTAACATCGGCCTGAACTACACCTTCACCGACTGGCTGACCTTTACGGGCCGTGTGGGTTTGGACGTGTACTCGGCCAATTACCTCATCAAATACCATCCGCAGTCGAACCGGGCCGGTGGGGTGATTGCGGGGTCGCTCGACCAGGCAACCGACAACGGCCGCGTCTTCACGGGGCAGTATTTCCTGACGGCTAAAAAGCAGTTTGGCAAAGTGAGCACGTCACTGCGCGTGGGGCAGGCGATCTACGACAACGAAACCAACACGCTGGCGACCCGGGGTGAGAAGTTCCTGAACCCCGAGTTCACGTCGATCAACAACACCGACCCCCTGACGCAGAAATCGCTGTCGACGCTGGCACAACGGCGGCTGATCGGGGCATTTGGCGATGCTACCATTGGCTATGATGATTACCTGTTCCTGACCGTAACGGGCCGCAACGACTGGTCGAGTACGTTCCCGGCGGCTAACCGCTCGTTTTTCTACCCCTCGGCTTCGTTGAGCTTTGTGTTCACCGACGTGCTGCCCGACGGCGGTTTCCGCAAGGCATTAAGCTCGGGTAAATTCCGGGTGTCGCTGGCGCAGGTGGGGAAAGAAGCTCCGGCCTACAGCACCAATCAGGCCTACGAAAGCCAGACCACCACGGGCGGCGGCTTCAGCTACGGCTTCACGGCCCCCAACCCGTTCCTGCGCCCCGAGAAAGTCAACTCGTTTGAAACCGGGTTTGCGCTGCAATTCTTCAACGGTCGGCTGGGTCTCGACGCGGCCTACTACCGCACCACGAGCCGCGACCAGATCATCCGCGACCTGCGCATCAGCTACGGTACAGGCTTCGTCCTGAAAACCATCAACGGCGGTAGCCTGTACAACGAAGGCGTTGAACTATCGCTGACGGCCGAGCCGATCCGTAAGCCCAACTTCTCGTGGTTCTCGACGCTGAACTTCACGAAGACGAACAGCCGTTTGCAAACCCTGCCCAACGACTTGACGGAGTTCTACAATTCGGACACCTGGATCTACCTCAATATTCGGAACGGCGCCCGGCCGGGTGGTCCGATAACGACACTGACGGGTAACTCCTACCTACGTAATGACCGGGGCGACATCCTGATCAACCCAGCTACGGGCCTGCCTATCACTGAAACCGTTTGGCGCGTCGTAGGCGACCGGAACCCCAACTTCACGATGGGCTTCCTGAACACATTCCGTTACAAAAACCTGTCGTTAAACCTCCTGCTCGACATCCGGAAGGGCGGCGACGTATTTAACGCGACGGAAGACTACTTGTATCGGAATGGGCTAAGCACCAAAACACTGGACCGTGAAACCCCGCGCATCGTTCAGGGTGTCTTGAAAGACGGGCTGGAAAACACCGCCAACCCGACGCCTAACAACATCCAGGTGATCCCGTACTACAACAACGCATTCTACGGCCCAACGGCTACGTCGCAAAGTACGCTGGCCGATGAAACCTTCATCGAGCGGAACATAAACTGGCTACGCGTGAAGGAAGTAACGTTGCGCTACGCCCTGCCCCCGTCGGTACTGGCCAATTCGCGGGTGTTCAAATCGCTCAGCGTATTTGCAACCGGCACCGACCTGTTGCTGCTGACCAACTATACGGGCGGCGACCCCGGCGTGAACGCCAGCAACAGCGTAACGGGTGGATCGGGCGGTTACGGCATCGACTTTGGTAATATTCCGCTGCCCCGAGCCTACAACGTTGGTATCAGTGTCGGCTTCTAATGAAACCAGTTTTGAGTCTTCTGTTCACCGTCCTTTGTTCACTGTCTTCTGTTAGATGGCGCAAGTCTATTCTGGCGTTAGCCAACAGAAGACAGTGAACAGAGGACGATGAACAGAAGACAGTAACCCTCTTTATCATGAGATTTAAATCATACATCGCTATCCTGTTTGTCGGGATGGCCCTGCTGTTGAGTAGCTGCGAAGACTACCTCGACATCAACCAGAACCCCAACAACCCCACCGATGTGGAGGCGGCTCTGTTGCTGGCTCCCATCCAGAACCAGTATGCATTGGGGATTCAGTTTGACGCCCGGTATATTGGCCGCTACGTCCAGAACTGGCAGAGTTCGGCGGCGGCCAACGATGCCTGGGACTTACATGGGTACGTACCGGCCAGCGATGCGGGTGGCGAACTGTGGCGGAACGTGTACTGGCGCGGTGGGCGTAACCTGCTTAATCTGATTTCAGACGCACAGACTAACCAGAAATGGGACTACGCGGGCGTCGGGCTTGTGCTACAAGCCTGGGGCTGGCAGATGCTGACCGACGTACACGGCGAGATTATCCTCGATGAAGCGTATGACCTCGACCCCAACAAGAACATCTTCAGCTACAACACGCAGCCGGAGGTGTATACCAAGGTGCAGCAACTGCTAACCGATGCGATCCAGAACCTGAACCGGGCCGATGGCAACGTTTCGTCGGTGCAGTTGGCGCGGGGTGACCAGATCTACAAAGGCGACCGCATCAAGTGGAAACGCTTTGCCTACGGCCTGTTGGCAATCAACGCCCACCACCTGTCGAACAAGAAAGGGACCTACAACCCCGACAAGGTGATGCAGTATGTGGATAGTTCACTCGTGAGCAATGCCGACGACGCCGTTATGACTTTCAACGGCCTGAGCACTGCCGATGCCAGCTTCTTTGGCCCTATTCGCCAGAACATGAACTCGTTTGTCCAGTCGAGCTACGTACTCCGGCTGCTCGATGGTACGGTGACCACGGTGAAAGACCCACGCCTGCCGATTATGCTCGTTCCCAGCGTCGACGGCGTCTACCGTGGCCTGAATCCGGGTCAGGGTCAGTCGACGGCCGCCTCAGCGCCGGTAGCCTCACGCACGGTAAACGTGTGGGGCCTGCCCGTCAACGTAAACCCACCCGTGGGTACGTTGGGTCGGTTCCTGTTTACCGACAAAGGACCGCTGCCACTGATGACCTACGCCCAGTTACAGTTCATCAAAGCCGAGGCAGCCTTCATCAAAGGCGACAAGGCTACGGCACTGGCCGCGTACAAAAAAGGCATCGAAGCTCACATGACGGCCTCGTATGTGAACGTACCTAGCGCCGACCGCACGGCTTTCCTGAACAACCCGCTGGTGGTGCCGACTGTCGCTGCCAACCTCACGCTCGGCCAGATCATGTCGCAGAAGTACATTGCGCAGTGGGGCTGGGGCTTCCTGGAGCAATGGGCCGATCTGCGCCGTTATAACTACAGCGCCGATGCGTTCCCAACGTTCGCCCTGCCCAACACATTCTACGGCGATAACGGGGGCAAACCGGTACAACGGCTCCGCCCGCGTTACAACTCCGAGTATGTCTGGAACATCCCGGCGCTGACCAAAATCGGCGGTTTCGATCTTGATTTCCACACCAAACCCGTGTGGTTCACTCAACCTTAATTCGTTTAATGTTTGAGGTTTAATGTTTAACGTTCGCACAACCAACGTCAAACATTAAACCTCAAACATTAAACTCTTTCCTATGAAACACCTTCTTTATCTCGTCGCGTCGGTAGGGCTGCTATTGGCTTCCTGCGAGAAAAACGCGCTGTCTATTCCGGCTGATATGGTTACCTCGGGCGCCCGCCTGAAGCTGATCAACGCCGCGCCTGATCTGCCGGGCGGTATTGAACTGGCTATCAACGGCAAAAAATTCAGTGCCAACGCGCCGAGCGGCGCCACGGCCACGAGCCCCGGTTTTGCCGTCGGTCTGCCATTCAATAGCACCTTCCCCGGCACGGGCAGCAACTACGCCATCGCATCGCCCGGTTCGGTATCGCTGAGCCTGACTTCGCCTGCCACCACGACAGTCGCCAGCGCTACGGCCATTGGCTCGACAACCGCCACCCTCGACGACAACGCGTACTACTCGTTGTTCGTAACAGGCACCGGCTCGCAGCCTGAAACCTTCTTGCTGAAAGATGACTTAGCACCACTTAGCCCGACGACCAATTTCTACGTCCGGTTTGTGAACCTGATTCCCGGAACGACCACGTACGACGTACTGCTCGCTGACGGCACGACGGTCGTTGCCCGGCAAGTAGCGTATAAAGCCGCATCGTCATTCATAACGGTGCCAGCTATCGGTAGCCAGTCGTTCCTATTGCGCGCGACGGGGTCGGCCACTAACATCGGGACAACTTATGCCTTCACCAGCGCTAATGATGGCCGGGTACTCACGCTGTTTGCTCGGGGCGTAACCGGCCGCACGGGAACCGCAGCACCCGCCCTAAACGGTTATGTGAACCGATAGCGTCAATCCTATACGCCCATTCGTTAAAGCGGCCAGCCCATCCAACGGGCTGGCCGCTTTTCGTTTAACACGTACCTGTGGGTTGGGTTAAAAACCTTCGGGTGGTATTCGGCGTATAGATGTGTATGTATGCGTCGCTCCTGCTCACCACACTCCTAGCCTGCCCCCCGCCCGATTCGACGGCTCCGCCCAAGCGGTTCAGTCTGCTCCCGCTGCCCGTTCTTTATTATACACCCGAAACCCGGCTAGGCTATGGCGTAGCCGCTACGGCCACGTTCCGCTTTCGGGGCGATACTGCGCGCAATGTGCGCCCTTCGCAAGTGACGCTCGGGGCAGTTTACACGCAGAACAAACAGTTGCTCTTTTACCTGCCTTTTCAGGTCTTCTATAAAAACAACCTGTATTTCGCTAATGGCGAGTTGGGTTACTACAAATACAATTACTTTTTCTTCGGCGTGGGGCAGCGCGACGTACCCAACGAGCTCTACGGGGTTAACTTTCCTCGGGTTCGGGTGAATGTGTTCCGGCGCATTTCGAAACCCAACCCGAGTAAGCCGGGGCGGGGCCTGTATGCGGGCCTTCGTTATCAATACGAGAACTACGCCATCACCAGCGTTACGGCCGACGGCTTACTAGCCACAGGCAACGTATCTGGCGGCCTGGGCAGTGTGCTGTCGGGTGTGGGCACGGGCCTGTTTTTCGACTCGCGCAACAATGTCTTTTACCCCAGCCAGGGTCTGGTTGCCGACCTGTCTTTTCTAAGCCAGGGAAAGGCCGTGGGTAGCGGGGTACGTTTCGACCGCTGGGTAGCCGACGTCGCCTCGTATCATCCGCTGAACCGACGCACGACGCTGGCCCTCAACTATGTGCTGAGTGTGACCACGGGCGGGGTTGCCCCTTTCAACGCACTCTCCCTGCTGGGTGGGACCAAACGCGGCCGCGGCTTCTACGAGGGCCGTTACCGCGACGATAACCTGGCGCTGCTTCAGGCCGAACTGCGCGTGAATGTATGGGGGCGGCTAGGTGTCGTTGCCTTCGGATCGGTGGGTACGTTGGGCAATCAACGCGATTTTCTCCGGCTCAACGACCCCAAAGCGGCCTACGGAGCGGGCCTGCGTTTTCGGGTCAACCGCGATCTAGTCAACCTCCGGCTCGACTATGGGCGAGGGGCTCCTTATACCGGCACGGGTTCCAGTGGGGTTTATCTGACCATCGGTGAGGCCTTCTAAAGACGTATGATCAATCCCTTCGTTGAGTAACCTTACTCAGGCTGGAAAGTAGGGTCCGCTTGTCCATTTGTAGGGCCGTCTGGCATCGGCTAGCACCTACCCTTGATAAATGCTTATCGATAATTCATAACTGTTACTAGCTTTGACGCGTTTACTGGACCGAAACCATTTCAAGCAAACCACGCAAACACCATGTCAAGAGGATTAATTATTTTCGTCGTTGTGGCTGCCCTGTTGGGTATGTATGGCTGTAGCTCATACAACGGCTTAGTTGATAAAGACACGCAGGTCGATAAGTCCTGGGCCAACGTGCAGACGCAGTACCAACGCCGCGCCGACCTGATTCCAAATCTGGTAAAGACCGTTCAGGGAGCAGCTAATTTTGAGAAAAGCACCCTGCAAAGCGTGATTCAGGCCCGCGCCAACGCCACTGGTATCAATCTGAACGCCGATCAGCTCACGCCCGAAAACATCCAGAAATTCCAGGCTGCGCAAGATCAGCTAAGCGGCTCGCTCTCGCGCCTGCTGGCTGTGGCTGAAAGCTATCCGCAGTTGAAAGCCACGCAGAACTTCTCGGAGTTACAGGCGCAACTGGAAGGCACCGAAAACCGGATTTCAGTAGCCCGCAACGACTTCAACGGCGTCGCTACCGAGTATAACCGGTCGGTGCGGTCGTTCCCGAACAACATCTTCGCGGGTATCTTCGGATTTAGCCGCAAAGGGCTGTTCGAAGCCAGCCAAGCCGCCCAAACCGCCCCCACGGTTGATTTTGACACGAAATAATGGTGAATGAGTGATTGAGCGAATGAGTGAATTTAGGGAATTGCCCTTTTCGCTCATTCACTCATTCGCTCATTCACTCAATTACTTATGACCCTCACCGCAGATCAGCAGGCGCAGTTGATGGCCGCCATCCGGCAGGCTGAGCGTGATACGTCGGGCGAAATCCGGGTGCATCTGGAAGAGCAGTGCCCGGAAGGCGACCCCATAAAACGCGCCATTGCCGTGTTTCAACACCTCGGCATGCACCAGACCAAGGAGCAGAACGGGGTGCTGTTCTACGTGGCGTATGGCGACCGGAAGTTTGCCGTTGTCGGTGATACGGGTATCAACACCAAAGTGCCTGCAAATTTTTGGGACAGTACCAAAAGCCTGATGCGCCAGCACTTTGCGGCCAACGATCTGGTGACGGGCCTGAGCCTGGGCGTCGAGCAGGCGGGACAACAACTGAAACAGTATTTTCCCTGCGCACCCGACGACGTCAATGAACTGCCCGATGATATTTCGTTTGGGTAAGCCCGCCAGGCAACAGCTTTGGCTATCTGAAAACACCCTGTTTGTAAACGACGAAGCGAAGGCTTCGATACGACACGCCTTGTGAACGCACCTACCTTGCCTACACGTCCCCTTTTGCTGCTTATCTGGGCAATCAGCCTGCTGGTTGCGCCGCACCTGTGGGCGCAGCAGGTTCCCGACGATAAGTTGCCCGCCCGCCCGGCACCGCCCCGTTTAGTCAACGATTTGGTGGGCATGCTCTCGCCCGGCGAGCAGGCTCAACTCGAGCAAAAACTGGTTACCTACAACGACTCAACGTCGTCGCAGGTAACCGTAGTGATTGTCAAATCGACGCAGCCCTATGAGCCTGCCGACTATGCGTTCTCGATTGGGCGGAAGTGGGGCGTCGGCCAGAAAGGCAAAAACAACGGGCTTGTGTTACTCTGGGCCACCGGCGATCGGAAGATCTACATCGCCACCGGCCGGGGGCTGGAAGGAGCCATCCCCGACGCCATCGCCAAGCGGATTATCAGCCAGATCATTGTCCCTAACTTCAAGCAGCAGCAGTATTATCAGGGCCTCGACGAAGCGACCACCGAGATCTTCCGGCGAGCCGGTGGCGAGTATAAAGCCGACCCAGCCGACACCGAAGAGGGCAGCCCGCTGGGTACGTTCCTGATCATCGCGTTCATCATTTTCTTCCTCTACATCTTCATCAAATCGCGCGGTGGTGGCCGGGGCGGCACAGGCTACCGTGGTGGTGGGGGTCCCGTTTTCTTCCCCTACAGCACCTTCTCAGGCTGGGGTAATTCCTCAGGCAACTGGGGTGGCGGTGGCAGCAGCGGCGGCGGTTTTGGCGGCTTCGGCGGCGGCGACTTTGGTGGCGGTGGTGCAGGCGGCGATTATTAAAACAGCGTATAGTTTCCCCTGTAAGTCTGCCAAGCAAACAGCCAAGCGGCCGTTGCGTTGGTTAACGCTTTAGGTTTAGCTGGTAAGATACCCCAACGTGAAATCCCCATTCATACCGGGTGGCGGTGGGTAACGTACCTGAATAGGCATCGCCCACCTGCAAGCCTGCTCCCAGTCGGGTTACCCGCCCAGTGAAAGCCCCAGCATTCACCAACACGTTACTTCTACGGCCAACAGCCAGTGATGGCCCTATCATAAAACAAACGCCTTTCGCCTCAGTAAGCGGCACACCCACGCCCAGGTGTCCGCCAAGCCGCACCCGCGCCGTTTCCGACCGGCTAATCATGTGAAAAAAGCCCGATAGCGCGGGCGTCAGCCAGTCCAACTCAGAGGCAGCCACTTTTCCATTCACGACCCCGTACGACTGTAATCGCTGGCTATAGGCGATGAATGACAGGCCGAAGCTCGTTACAATCTGGAGTTGATTGGGCTGGGCCAACGAAAACGGCTCGCTCCGTACCAATCGCCGGGCCGCACCGGCGGGTGTACTCTCATAAAATTGCAGCAGCACCGACTCTGTATTCTTGTCGGCCTTCGCCTGAAAAACAGTCGCGTAGGGGTTACGTTGTACTGCCTGATAGTGCGTAACCACATCGCCAAGTACCTGAGAGAGCTGACTAGCCAGATCCTCGGGAATAGCTTTCTGATGCAACCGAACGGCTTCGGCAATCACAAAGTCTGTAAAAACTGGCGCTGCTTGATCACCCCTTGCCGTAGTTGTTACAGACGCCGTTGCCGAAACGGTTCGGTGCTGTAGGGTCGCCAGCGCAAACTTTAAATACTCTGCATTTTCGACCGCAATACGTTCCACAGCCTGGCGGGCCTGGGCTTCGTCGGCCAATAGGGTCTGCGCCGAGGCCGTTAGCTGTTGCGCCGCCTGTTGGCAACGACGTTGCGCCTCCTGTTTAGGCAGCGTAGGGTCGTAGCGAATCTGCCGCAGTTGCTCACGTACCTGCTGCCACTTGTGCACCTCGTTCAGCCGGTTCCGGATCAGGCCATCGAGATCGACCACTGAAGCCGTTTCGAACCCACGCACGTCGTCGAGATCTACCTGCATGGGCGCGTAGAGCAACTGCGTGGGCGCCGCTCCCCGGCTTTTCATACCCATCATCGACTTCAGATCGACCCCGGCGGGAGCCGCCAGCGAGGCCACGGTTGTCAGTAAAGACGACATTGTTGTGCGTAGCGACGAGTCGAGGCTAAGGCCCTGCCGAATGACCAGTTCGGGCCGTAGAGCCTCCATATTCACGTTCCGCACCACCACGCGCACATCTTGAACACGGCGCATCGGGATATTTCGGTCTGGGCGGTATACCGTGTCGGCGCCAACGAGCGTCGCCCACCGACTGGCGGCTGGCTGTTGGTAATTGTAATCAATCAGTAGCGTCTGAGCCGATGCCGTAAACACACTGACGATCAATAGAAAAGCAAGAATAAGTCGATAGATCTGGCTCATAGTGGGAATTCGTAATTCTACAGTAGACATACTTATATAATGACCCGAATACCGAGATTGACCGTCTGAAATATTCCACTGTTTTTGCCCAGGATATACTGCGTCATAAACGCACTGAAACCAACTTGTAATGACGGCTGATATTGTAAGCCCGCGCCAACCTGCGTGTTCCAGCTGGTTTGCGCGAAAACACCGTCGGCATTCTTGGTAAGTCCAGCAGTATGGTTGACCAGCCCAACCAGCCCCAGACGGGTCTGAAGCTGGTATTGCACCAGCGCCGTAATGGGGATAGCCAAACTTCCACGTAATTGTTGCTTTGGCAATGAATAGACCAGACCGGGTTGTGCATACAGAAACAGCTTACGGCCTAGCTCATACACCCGGATTACCTGTAGCTGTAGCTGCGTCTGGCTCTCGCCGGGTTTGTAGATAGGCAGGTAGAGACCTCCCTGAAGCAGCAGACTTCGGTTGCGGGCAACGGGTTTCCAACGTACCCGCAGCCCCACCTGCGTAAATGCTTCTTGTGTGTCAAGGGCGGTCGACGCTGGGCCAAAAACGCCCCAGCCAGACGCATCGGGGTTAGCGTCGAGCCTCAGTTTTGTGTAGAGCAGATCGGCGCCGATGTTGAACCGGCTCGTTGCCGAGGCGCCACATGTGAACTGCAACTGATTGGTAAACTGGCTCAGCCGAAGATTCAAATTGGTCCGGCGCGCCTCGTTCGTAAATAGCTGATTGGTCGAGAACAGGCTGGCGAAGTTGTTCACTTCCACAAACCCTTTCGGCAGAATGATGGCCGATACCGTCGGAAAAAAGAACGGGTCGTTATAGGCCGAATCCAGCTTCTCCGCCCGCGTTTTTTGGGCGTATGTTGGCAGGGCAGTGAGGATGAAGAAGATAAAAAGGTACTTGTTCATAGGTCGTCAAAAGGCGGGGAAGGCAATTCATTTACAGACACTACAGGCTTGCCCGCTGATGTATTGGGAGCTACCCTCATTGCGCAAGGCACATAACCGAACAACCGTACCGGTTGTCGGCGACATAGCGATAATATCACCAGCATTGATTTGTCCAGATTTTACGACGTTTCCAAAGAACCGCTCACCGTTTGGTGCGGTCAGGACCACAAAACCTGTGAATTGTTTCTTGTCGGAAGTCAACTCCAGCATCAGTGTGAATGGCGGTGCCGCCGCCGTATATCGCTCTGTGTACACATTGTAGGCCGACCCGCCGAGCGTACTCGTTGTGTAGAAAATGCCGGTTTCGCAACCTACTGCCCCAGTCAGCGGATTGTTATCTACGTAGTATTTCACCCATTTCCCGTTGTAGCAAAACAGAAAGTAGTTGGGGCGGCAGGCGTCGCTCTGGTAGCTTAGAATCGGCGTTGTGCTACCTGTACCGACGTTGCCCGTATTGAGTCCGCTACCACTTGTAACTAGGGCGAAGTTCTCGCCTGCGTGGGTACCGTATTGATTCACGATCCGTACATTGACGTCGCTATTAGTCACGCCAGCTGGCACTTTCAGAGTTATTTCATCGGCGCTGCTGCGGATAAACTGACTCGCCGGAACGGCCGCGTTACCCACCCACACCTCGGACACCGTGTTGAAATGGCTACCCTTTAGCGTAAGCGCCGAGCCAGGAATCAGCCCCGTAGGTACGCAACGGGCTTTGTCGATACTTGGCGTGGGGGCACCTTTAAAATTCCATGCGTTCGACGTCCCTCCGCTGGTACGGACGGTCACGGCAACGTCGGCCAGACTACTGAACGTAGGGGCGGTCACTTTCAGGCTGGTGCTGGTATTGCTTCGGGCGGCCACCGTTTGTCCGCCAATCTTCACTTCCTGAACGCTCTGGAGATTCTGCCCGCTGATGGTGATCTCCGTACCGCCAACGCCCTGGCTGGGGCTGAGGCCACCAATCACCGGCGCGGGTTGCGGAATGTCGATGGTAAACGTCCGAAAGCTACAGTTTACCCCGGCGGCATTACGCAGGCAGATCGTACCAGTGGTGGAGTTGGCGGGTACGGTAGCCCGGATGGCATCACCCACCTGTTGAAATGAGGCTGGCGACGACGTCCCCCCGCCAAATCGCACTTCCGTTACCCCGTTGAGGAAGCTGCCTTCGATCAGAACGGTGCTCCCAACACGGCCTGATGACGGGGTCAGGTCGGTGGCATAGGGCAGGGGTTGCTGTACCGTGAACGGCAACGGGTCGGAGCTACCGTCGGCGTTTTGCACGCGCACGGTTGTGGCCCCCAGCGACATGTAGGGAACCTCGACCGTCAGCCGCGACTCCGACTGGCTTAGGATATCGGCGACTTCACCGCCAAATAACACCGTCGGGTTATCACCAAACTGGCTGCCTGTAAGCACCACCTCATCAAAAATGGGCGCTCGGGATGGGCTTACGGCGGTGAGTTGGGGTGGATATTTTTTCTTTTCGCAGGCTGTCAGGCTGACCAGTAACAGTACTACGATGAGTGATAAACGGTTCATAGATAGACAGAGGATGGCGTTTCGACAACTGTATATTCCATTGGTCACCAAGAAGTAACAACGAAACCCTACAGAACAGGCTTTCGCTACCGGTGCTCTTTAACCAAGATAGAAGTTGCGGCCCAGCCGGCTACGCCGCCATACTGGCTAGTCAGTATTTTAGGCGGCGTGGTCTATCTGGCAATGAACAGAAAATCACTGTTCGATTCATTGGGCGGGAACGGGCCCATTTTTACCCGCAGGTTCTGCTTTTCCAGGTACACCTTCAATTCACTAACCGTCAACACCTTATACTGGCTTTGCGCGGCTTCTTCGAGCTTGGCCAGCAAATGCTTTGCAAAAGGCGAGTGTTGCCCCCGCTGCCCATCAGCAACGACTTCTTTCCCACCCGACGACAGGTACAGGCGCGTGGCGGGTTTCAACTTTTCGTAAATGAACGCGGTTGGGCTAGCGGCATCGGCAACCCGGCCGCCCCGACTCAGACTATCGCCCCGAAACGCCGCCAGATCCTGCGTAGCAAAGTAGTTGTCGAAGGTGCCACCGTAACACACGTCGAGCGTCAGCAGCACGTGACGGCAGCGCAGGTTGCCCAGAATATTCTGTAAATCTGGGAATGACAGGTGTTGGGCGTAGGTTTCGTCGCTTTTCCGGGCGTCGCGCAACACCACGTACCCCTGCCTGAATACCGGGTCGAAATCGCCATGCCCCGCTACGTAGACAAACAACTGGTCGTTGGGGCCGAAGGTGCGGTTGGCGAGGCGGCGCAACTGGCGCAGGCAGCTGTCGCGATTGGCCGTGGTGAGCAGGGTGGTCTGGAAACCAAACCGCTCGCGTAACACGGCCTCGATCTGCTGGGCATCGTAGACCGGGTTGACCAATTTCGTGTAGGCCGGGTCGGCATACGTATCGTTGGCAATCAGCAACGCATAATCAGTTCGGGTAGTCTGGTTCGTGCTGCGGATAGCGTATCGCCCCGGTGCACTGGTCCCCTGCACTGTTTGGGCCTGTAGCCGTCCACCGTTTACTAAAATCAGCCCAAAAAGAAGCGTAAACACTAACCGACGCTTGTGATAAATAAATCCCATATATTGACTAATAGACTGGAATGTAGCTATTTGGATACTTTCGTCCCGAATACGTCTCTTCCCAATTTATTATATGGTAGTTCGCCTGATCGGCCTGCTTCTTTTGCCAACGGTAGTGACAGCCCAAGTCATTCAAAACATCCGCCACGAACCGTTCGGTAACGACATTATGCTGACCTATGACCTGACAGGTACGTTGCCGAGTCAGCAGTTTCTGGTAAAAGCCGTTTGCCAGAACGGTTCACAAACGATTCCGCTGCAACACACCGAGGGCAACGGGCTGGGACAGGTACGGGGCGGCACCAACCGGCAGATTATCTGGCACACCCTCGACGACACCCCCGAGCTGGTGGGCGACAACATTACGTTTACACTAACGGCCGTGTTGATCGAACGGGCAGCGACCACTAGCCGGGGCGACAACAGCAGCGAAAGCATGCGGCCAGCCCTATCGCTGGCCGACCGGAAAGCGCAGTTGTACAACGACCTCACGTCGCAGACCGACACGTACCTGGAACTGGTCTATAACGAGATTACGGCCTTCACGCTTTTCGGACAACGGGCCTTCGAGAGCCGGGCCGACTTCGAGAAACTGAACCATGAGATCGACCGTGTCAATGCAGCTTACGAAAAACTGCTGGCCAACAAAGAACCCTTCCGGCAGCAAATTCGCAGTTTATGGGGTAGCGAAAAGCTCAATGCCGATGCCGACCTGTTCTTTAACCGATCGCTGGATCAGCTACACCGCACGTTTCTGCTACCGCTCAATTCTGTTTTGAAGCGGATGAGCGACGTAGCCAGTGGGCAACTGAAACCGCGCGATCGCAACGAACTGATCAAACGCATTCAGTACGATATTGAAAACAAGACAGAAGGGCTGTTGCAGGAAATCAACTCGCTCAAGGGTAATGCCAGGGTCTTCTACACCAACTTGCAACAGTAACCACTACCCACCATGAAGCACCTCGTTGCGTTGCTGCTCAGTATCGGCCCGCTGTGGGGAATAGCGCAGGCTACCCCCACTTTATTGACGGTTCTGTACGCCGACGGACCTATCCAGTATCGCGCCTCGGCCCGCGAACCATGGCAGGTGCTGGCGGGACCGATCAGTCGGCTGAAGCTACAATCGACCTACGAAGCCAAACTGAGCAAAGACGCGATTCTGGTACTCGCTTCCGACGGAGCTACACCCATCACACTTCGTCATCAGGCAGGTATTGCCCGCCTGGCCGACTGGATTCGCCAACCCGCCACCGACGAAGTTGCCCGAGCCATGAACACCTATTTCGCTACGTTCTGGCAGGCCCTTACCAACGCCGCGGTGGAAGTAGAGGCCTACGCCTCAGACCTGGTGGGGCGGAAAGGGCGCCGCAGCCGAGGCGATGGCTGTACCACGCCGCTGATGCTTAGCCCGGATTACGACGCGGCTATTGCCGGTGATTCGGCCATTCGGTTTAGCTGGAAACGCGCCTCGCAAACGGCTCTCTACACGCTCGCTTTTTACGATAACTACGACGAAAAGGCCAACCTGCTGTATCAAATCGATGTTGCTGACACTACGCTGCTCGTTGTGCCCAACAAACCGTTTCTGGAGCGTGGTGTCGTCTACTACTGGTCCGTGTTTCCGAAAGGAACGCCTAACTGCGCCCGCTATACCTTCACCCTGGCCAAGACCGAAGCTTTTAGGCAGGTAGAAACTGAAGCCGCGCAGCTAATGGCTCAACTCGGCTCCGATGCTGCCTTATCGGCTTTCCTGAGCGCCGCCCTCTACGAGCGCAACCACTTCTTTCCGGAAGCGCACCGCGCCTACCTTCAAGCACACCGTCTTTCGCCAAAGAATACCCTCTACCGCGACGGTCTGGCGCTTTTTCTCGCCCGGCGCGGCCTGCCCGAACAAGCCAGTCAGCTGTACACACAGCGTTAGCGCCTTATCGTGAGCAGGGGCAATTGTAATAGTAATAATAGGACTGCCCCGGTTCAACCACATTATCTGCTCGCTTAACATAGCCCACGCAGGGAAAACCAGCGCTGTTGATCTCATAGTTGTAGAAGAACGTGGTCTGGCCCGTACCGCCCGCCTGGAGGGCAATATTGTTTTCACTCCAGAACCCCTCACCTGTCCGGAAATCGGGGCCTAAGCTGCGCGTGTAGGCTAGCCAGAGGCTGGCATTCCAGGGGCTGCGGCCATTCATGTCGAAGCCCCCCTGCGTATACTGCACCTGTTCCTGCGCCCAATCGGCCTGTTTGAAGAAACGCTGCACGACATTTTCATTCTTCGCGTCGTATTCATTGCGCCAATACGTACCCAGGCGGGTGCCAATACTGTCAGGCGTGGCGGCTGGCGTGACAAAATCGGTCCGTCTCAGCTTCAGTGCTCCTGCCTGGTTTCGGAAAAACTGTTTCGCCAGCGTGACCGTCTCGGCGTATTGATTGTTATCCCGCCGCTCGAAGGTATGGTCAATGATCACGTCGTAGTTTGCACTGATCACCAGCGTTTTATACATCGTCAGATTGGCAGGCGTCTCGGCCTCACCTTCATACTGGTTGATGCGCGTCGGGCGTAGGCCATCATACTCAATTGTAATGATCTTGGTGATGTTCCGCTTGCTGTCGATAAACGTTTGCCGGATCGGATCGCCCGCCTTGTTGTAGTCGAAGACCTGCGACCGAAGCGACCAGTTGCCGCCCTGCACATCGTAGCTATCGACCTGTCGGATCAAACAACTGCGGGTGTTCTGGTCAGGTGTAGGGGTCAATTCTTGTTGCAGGCATCCGATCAGGAACAGCATCAAACACCCAATGGCGATTTGTACGAGGAGTTTCATAGTGAACGGTGGTCAGAAAGAAAGGCCCAGTAAAAAACAGAGTGATCCCACGTTCTCGTAGGCATCCAGCTTGATAGACCCCGAGCGCGTTTCGCTGACAGAAACGCCCGGTTCGTTTTTGTAGAAGAGCCCGGCGTTCAGGCCCACATTCCAGCGGGCGAAGAAATGTGAACGTAGTCCTACCCCGAGGCGATACGTGAGGCCAGGTTTGGCCTGCACCTGTTCCTGAATGCCCAGCGTGGAGGTAACAGTCTGCCGGGTGCCATTCATGGCGTAGCCAATAGTGGCCAGCAGCAGGGGCCGCAACCGCATGGTCGTAACCTCCTGGCGCAGGTCGACCGTGGGTCCGTGCGTGAAGAACGAGTAATCATAACCAAGGCCAAGGGTGGCGGTGGGCAGGGCCTGATACGTGACCGCGCCGTAGTAGCCACCAATCCCGAATTGGTCATACATAAACTGGCCGTAGCTGTAGGCCTCGGTCACCAGCCCCCAGCGGTAGGGGCGCAGTTCCGACGAGGCATCATCTAGGTCGCGGACCAACAGCCGCCCCTGCTGGAAGCGCACCATCTTTCGCACGTTGAGCAAACCGGCAATCAGTTCCAACGTACCTGCGGCCAGTGCAACATGCTTACCGACTTGCCAACTCCCCCGTTTCTGGCGATCGGCGGTTTGGGTCAGAAACGTACTCTCGGCTCGGTTGTCGGCCGCTAGTTTGTTCAGATACACGTATCCAAGCAGGCTAATAGCTGAAAGCCCGAAATTAGCCGCCATCCGTCGGTTGAGCTGATCCTGGATGCGCTTTCGCATTAGTCGGCCATTGGGGTCTTCGGCCAACGTGATGGCCTGCGAAACACGAGTGGGTTCTCTGATATCCAGTGGAATGTCTTTGGTGAGGTAATCAAGTTGCTGCACCCGCACCAGATGAGGACCATAGGCTAGCGAAAAAGAGGCGGGTGTGCGCCCCACCACCACACTATCGACCATGACCGTGGCCCCCGCAGGCACCGACAGCACCTCTACCGCTGCCCGGACTGGAGACAGCCGGGCGGGGATGGTTGTCTCGTTGAGCAGGTCGAGCACGCGGTTGTCTGGCAGGAAGCCCTCCTTCTGCACCGATAGCGCATGTCGCCCTTTTTCGAGCGAGATAGTCTGGTCACCGCGACCAAGCAGCCGGTTGTCGATCCACACCAGCGCGTCGGCCGGGTCGGTACGTACCTGCACGTCAAACACGCGCTGGGTCAGCGCAACCGACAAGTTCAGGGTTGTATCGGGTCGTACTTCGATCTCGCGGCGTTCAACGTCATATTTATCCTTGCTGACCTCAACGCGGTAATACCCCGGTGCCAGCGAATAGGTAAACCGGCCATCGCTGAGGTAGCCTACCTCCTGATCATTGACGCGTACCGACGCCGTAGGTACGTTGGCCGTCACGACAAGGCGGCTGCTAAGTTTCCGGCTGATGTCGGTATCGGTGGGTACGAAGTTCTGGTTTCGGCCCCGCAATAGCGCTCCCGGCCGCAGTTCGAGCAGGAATGTGCCGGTCTCGGGGGTCAGGGTGCTGAACTGCGGCGTCTGTTTGCCGCCTTTCTGCTGGGCATAATAGGGCACTCGTTGCTGAACGTACCCAAACAGTTCATTGGCCACAATCACGTCGTCGCCGTTGGTGTCGGCTTCGCCCCGGTCGATGGCGTCGAGTAGCACTTTCGTAAACGCACTGTGCTGCCACTCGCCCGACTCGAGCACGGTTTCGTCGGCGCTACCCGCCGTGATGATCTCGCGGCAGCGCTGATTCCAGACGTTACGCAGAAAAGCCAGCGTGGGTATACCCGCCCGACTTTGCGCCAGCCCGCCATAGCAGGCATCGACCAGAAAAAGTGTGTGCTTGGGCCGCAGGAACTCGGCCTGCTGGCGCAATTCGTCCATCGCAATGGCCGAGGCATTCAGTTCGGCATCGTTGCCGTCGGCAGGTACCAGAAAACCGCGTCGCCGGTTGCCACTGCGCCCCGTGGTGGAGCCATGTCCCGCGAAGAACACCAGCAACTGACTATTTTCGACCATATCGTCGCGGGTGAAGGCCTCCAGCGCGTTCTGAATGTTGCGACGGGTGGCGGCTCCGTTGAGCAGCAGCCGTACATTCTTACGCGGATACCCCAGACGGGTGATCAGCACCTGCGCCAGGGCCGAGGCATCGGCGGCGGCATACCGCAGTGCCGGAAAGCCCGATTTTGCTTCGTAATTGTCAATGCCGATCAGCAGGGCATACTTCTGAGCGTAGGCAAGGCTATATTGTGTCGTATCTGCCGGTAGATTACCTATTTTCGCGCCACGCTGCTCGGTCTGCGCTACGGATACAAAACGGGCAAAAGCAACAACTAAACAAGTGAGTAGCAGTCGATTCATGGGTAGCGAGTGTGGATTTACGGAAATGCAAAATTCGCTGTAGTTTACTTACTTTTTCAGTAGCGGAAAATACTGATGCATTAGCCGAATGTATCCTTCAATCTGTCGAATTGGATCAAAGTCGGAATTAGTTTGAAAGCCTGTCGGGTCAATGTTACCCAAACCACGCGTCAAGGCAGTCTCCAGGTGGGCCAGTGCTTCAGTAGCGTTTCCTTGGCGAGCATACCAGCGAGCAGAGAGGTAGGGAGCTTCCCACGAATCGGCCGGGGCAATACGCGCCACGTGCTGAATAGCTTGCCAAGCCTCGGCATAGCGACCCTGACGCAGAACAGCAACAGCGAGGTTGAAGTTGACACTGAGGTTAGACGAATCGAGTCGAATGGCGCGGCGGGCTTCCACCTCGGCCTCGGCGGGTTTATTATCGCGGATCAACGCCGTCGCCAATAAGTTACGGTACTTGACCTCGGTGGGTTTGTACCGAATTGCATCTCGCAGGTAGGTTGCCGCTTCGGCAAAGCGATTTAGCACCACATAGCTATTGCCAATCTGGTAGCAATATTCGCTGGCATAGCCGTTGTTTGGCCAGACCGCCAGTATTCGCTTCTGCCAGTAAATCGCCTCCTCATGCTGGGCTGGTTGCCGGGCGGCGAGATACAGCATCACCACGGCATCTACAAACCGTCGTTGTCGTTCTTTGGATTGTGCGCGTACAAACACCGCCGAGTCGAGCAGCACCACCCGACGGGCCAACGCAAACAACCGGTCGGGCTGGTTCAAGTTGTCGTTATAAATCCGGGCGGCTCGGATGGCATAGTCGGCGTTGGTACTGTCGAGCCGAAACGCTTTTTCGAACGACTCAGCGGCGGGTTGATATTGTTTAAGAAACAGGTACGTTTGCCCAACCAGCATCTGATTATATCCCTTTTGAGGGCTCACCCTCGTGGCCTCCCGAAACATCGTCAGGGCTTCATCGTATTTTTTCTGGTAGATGTAAATGTAGCCCGGTGAGAGCCAGTAGGTTTCATTGCCAGGCTGTAGCCGTTGCAGACGCTGATAAATCGGTAAGGCGAGTTCAGCCCGCTTTTCCTGATTGAGCATTGAGCGGGCTAACCCTGCCATAATATCGGTACTGGTCGAGTCGAGTGCCAGCCCCTGACGATAGTAGCGCTCGGCAGATGGAAAGTCTTTACGCATTTCCGACAAGAACCCCCATAACTGTTTAGCATGAGCGCTTTGATAGCCTAATGAGTCCGCTCGTTGCAAACTCAGGCGGGCCGCTACCGTATCGCCCTTCATCGCCAGTACGCCACCCAGCATAAAATGGGCTTCTGCGATGGATGGGTTGCCGAGAATGGCTTTCTGGATATAGGGTAAGGCATCAATGTATCTTTCCCGGTTAAATAGGATGATACTTTGGGCGAACAAGGCCAGTATATTACCTGGGTTCCTTATCAGGCTTTCATCAACGCACACTTGTGCTTTTTGCAACAATCCCGGTTCATGGGTTTGATCATATTCCTTCAAGTAAGCATCAGCTAATGCCGAGTAAGCAACGCTAAACTCCGGGTATTTCCTGAGTATACGTTCAAACGTGCGGATAGCCGCCGCCCAGTTTTGCTGTTTATTATAAAATCGTCCAAGCGTTAGCAGAGCGTCCCCGTTGGTCGAGTCAATGCGTATCGATTCGCGCAGGCAGGCAATGGCTTTATCGAGCTGCCCAGTCTCGCCTAATACACATCCTTTTTCATATAGACGTTGAGCTTGTTGGTCAGGACGGGTAAATTGTTTGTCAATACTTGCCAGCGCCTTTTGCACGTAAAGTTTTCCCTGATCAGACTTTTTCGCCTGATAATATAATTCGGCGAGTTTGCGGTTTATGTCAACGTCAGTAGGATCAATTCGCAGGGCCATCTCCAGCATTTTTCGGGCTTTCTCAAGCTGATGCCGGACAGCGTAGTGTTCGCTTAGTTTATACAAGACGACAACACTGTTAGGCAGAAGTTCGCGACACTTTTCCAGATAAGCCATCGCCGAATCGACCTGAAGCAGTACAAAGCTGGTTTCTGCCAGCTTCCAGTATGTATAAGCCATATTGGGTTCGAGCCGGGCCGACTGACGAAACCGGGTCAGCGCCAGCAAGCTTAAGCTGTCATTCGTGTTTGCCAGCCTGCGTTCAGTTTTCAGCAACCTATTGCCCTCTAAAAACAGACGCCGCGCTTTCAGATTAGACAGCAGGTTATGATCCTGCTCCAGCAAACCGATCGAGGCATCTAATTCAGCCATTGCCGAGTCGAACTGCGCGACCGGCGTGAGTACGTCATCGTCGCGGATGACTGTCAGCATAGGTTGTAGCAGATTGTCGGTACGTTGCTGAAGGGCGGCCACGAGGTTACGCTTCATCAAGCCGAGTAGCTTGGTATTCCCCTTTGGCGGGAGTTGGCGTAGGTAATGTAAGGCCGATTGATTGGCCGGATGCAGCAGGCGACGCGCCTCTACTGCCTGCTCAAACAGCCCATAGAGGCGGCGAGTCGTGGAGTCCCGTCCTTGGAGCAGATCAGTATCAAGACCTTTAGTCTGGGTGGCCGTGAGCAGCGTGAAAGCGCGGCTTTTGTGTTGCTGATAGCGTTGTAGCGAATCGGCGTTGAATGTTCCCAACGGCAATTCGGCCTCGCCACCCAGCACCTGTGGATTCTGCACGTGTGGCCGTGCTGTTTTGCGAACCACTGCTTTCAGGTACGCTTCCAGTTCGGCTTTGGTGATAGTGCCGTCCCGCTCGTTGTCGCCCGCCCCGTCGGCCAAGCCCATTAGCCCATCTACGAGGCAGTAGGAAAACAGGCCCCGGCCACCGCCAAACTCTTGCCCTTCAATTGCCAGTTCGCCCGGTTCACAGGCCAGCAATTTCACCTGCCCGGCCCATTCCTGTTCCATTCCCAGCAGGGTTCGGCTTTGGCCCAACGCCCCCCCCGCCAGCACAAACGCCCCCGACCGGCAGGCATCGGCCACGAAAATAACCTCGGCACCTGCCGCCGCCAGTTCATCGAGCCATCGTTTGAGGTCGCGGAGGTGGCATTTATCGAAAGTCGCGTTGTAATCTTTGCGAGCAGCCCCCACCAGCATGAGCATGGCGTTGTCGGTACTGTCGGTGCGGGTTTCGATGTCGCCGTGACCGGCAAAGTAGAGGTACACCCGGTCGCCGGGGCGTACGTCCTTACGTACCTGTGTCAGCGCATCGGTAAAGTTGACGAGCGTCGCCTGCTTGTCGATCAGGACTTCAAGGTGCGCGGGCGGTACGTGGGCCACACGAAGCAGGTAATCGGCAAAAACGCGGGCGTCACGATCGGCAAATCGTAGGGGAGGCAAATGCTGGTACTGCGAAATACCCACGACGACGCCATAGGCACTGCCAGCGGTATTGGTTTGGACAAAGGCATTCGTTTTTCCTCCGCGCCCGCCCGGCTGCGACCACGCGTTGACGGCTAGCATCAGACAAATAAAAGACAGTAAAGTGCGTGACATAAGAAGCAGAGTGTTACTGGTCAAGTGTGGCGATCAGTAGAGCCAGCGCTAAGTAGCTAGCGGAATAGCTCCGTATTTTCTTGCTTTTGAATCGGTAGCAGAACAAACTCCCCCTGTGGCTCATGACGGCCAAACCCTTTTCTGAGTGGACCTGAATTGAGGCTTTGTACACCCGCAAACAGGTTAGTGGCAGTCAGGAATTGCTGCGTACCACCCCGGCTTAATAGCAGGCGCTGAATCTGCTGGTTGAAGGGCGAATTGCTAGCACCGTTCAGAAAATCAGGCACTTCGTTTTTTCCACCTGACGTAATCAACTGCCGCGTGTAGTAGCGTAGCACGCGAGTAGCATAGTCGATGGTTTGTCGCTGTGCTTCGGTAGCCTCGTCAGGTTTTGTCGAACGGAGTACACTGGTCTTCTCCAAAATACGCCGTTCGAACGTACCGCCAAAACAGACATCGAGCATGAGCATCACCTGCCGGGAGTGGGCGTTATTCAACAGGTTTTCCAGTTGCCCAAACAGTAGATAAGATTGCAGGTAAGGGTCCTGGCGCGTTGGTTTTGAATCGGTGAAGACCAGATAACCCTCGTCGAAGGTGGGATCGTAGTTACCATGACCAGCCACATAGACAAGTAACTGACTGGTTGAGTCGAGCGAACGAACCGCCTGCACCAACGCAGCCATGATGCTGTCTTTGGGTTGATTTTCGAGGCGCTGAACTGTGAACCCATAATCCTCAACCAGCATCTGCCCCACGGCCCGCACATCGTTCAGGGGTGTTTTCAGACCCTTTTCGGCCCGGTAACGATCCGTTCCGATCAATATCGCATGGCGACTTTGAGGCAGTTTTGCCTGCTTCATGGGTTCACCTTCGCCGACCTTTCCACCCCGCGTTTTAGGTTTTTGTTGCCACCGCAGGGCTGTCCTGATGAGGTCGCGTTCTACGATGAACTGCGTATAAAACGGCCCGGCAGTTCCTGTTGTCCGAAGTGAGCAGTCCATCTCCTGCCGCCACACATCGAGCATTACGTCGCGAGGTTTCGTAAACAGATCGAACAACGACGTTTGTCGGAGTGCGATCAGGAAGTGATGCAGCGGACCATTGGCGTATGTACCATCCCGGCAGAATGTGTTGTCGGCTCCGGCAAAACTCGGGATAACCATGACTCGGTTACGGTCGAGCACCTCAGCTTTGCGGGGGTCTGTTTCGGTGAGCAGTTGAGTCAGTTCGGCTGCAAACTGTTCGCTATAACTCGCTTCGATCACAACCAGTTGGTTGCGCGCTTTCACGTATTCCATCATCTCGCGCAGTTTGCGGAGTGGAATACTCGCCTTCAGCAGTTGGGTGGTATCAGAAAGGGGAGCCGTGGAGTAAGGAACGAACAGCGTTTCGTCGGTGATGGGCGACGTAATTGTATAGCCGGCAAAATCGAAAATAAAGGTGTCGTCGGGGCCTGCCTGCCGGATAACCTCGCCGAATGCCTTCACGATATTATCGGCAGTGGCCTGCTCGTCGAGCAATGTATGAGCAAAAAACCAACGTGCCATGATGGAGTCGCGCCGGCTCACCAACCGTAGAGAATCAGCCGCGCCCAGGATCACGAGTGAATCCCTAGGGGAGGCCACATACGATTTGTAGTAATTCCAGGTCGCCCGTTCTTCAGCCGTGAGCGATACGTTGCGCCGGGGAACGACCTTATTTCGCAAATCGGCCAGTTTACGCGGCCAGTAGGCTTCCCGAATGCTGGCAAGCATGCCCCGTGCGTCATTGGTCGCGTTGGAGAAACCAAGATTTGTCTTCCCAAGCTGATACTGGCTGATCCCAACCGAAATAACATGGCAGGCTGGGGTACGTTCAAGACGATAGCCAACGCCCTGTGGTTGATGCGTTGTTGTGGCAGCCACAGGACACGATTCCGCCGCAACGGTCAGGGGTAAGAATAAGCCGATCAGGAATGTCAGGGTTGCTTTCAAGGCGTTTCCGGTTGTATGCTAGCACAGTTTGAGATACGAAACAGGTAACTGGCCGTGGGGAGTTTGTCTTACTACTTAATTGCCGATAACAGATGAGCTACTTGGCAGCCACATCTTTATACTCAACCGCAAGCAATTCAAGAACATTTTACCTACTCGACCAGCACAAAGCCAGCCCAGAAGTACGGTTCAGTATATTGGGTTTTACCTCGGCGACGGCCTCAGGCTAGTTTCCCTATCGCGCATGATTATAAGGCTTCTACTAGCAACGGTACTATACTGCCCACCTCCGCAGGTTGTATGATCTTCTCCCCCCTCCGATTAGCACAACCCGAGCAAAGGAAACACGGCGGTCTCAATCAGTACCAGAGACAGGCTTTTACGACGCCCTCCTGCCCTGAGAGCAGTTTACGGGCGAAGCGGACGTTCTGCGCATCGGTGGGGTCGGCAAAGGCCAGATCGACCACGCCGGTCAGGCCCATCAGGCGGCACACGGCGCCGAGGTAGCTGAGCTTGTTCACCCGCCAGAGCTTGCTGCCCCGCTCGCTGTGCAGCCCCGCCGCCACAATCCGGACGTTACCAGCCGCCGCACTGCTTTTGGTAGTCGCACTTGCGTCGGCGGGGGCGCGGCCTTCTTTCTGCTCCAGAAATTTGGCCGGTATCTTTTTAAATTTCCGATCGTCGGTCATCTCGTAGGTGTTCTCGTCGGGGGTCATCTGCACGGCCAGGCCGCCGCCAGGTACGTCGGTAAACGAGAGGCGCGTCGAAGCCAGCACGTAGCGCGCAATCGACTCCAGTTGGACGGGGCTTAACGTACCTGCCCGGATGGCTACATCCTGATTTGCCCCCCCCTCGGGCTGGAACGTAAGCGTGACGGTGCTGCCGGGCCGAACGGTCTCCAATGTACCCAGCACTTCCTCCACGCTACGTACCTCTTCGCCATTGACGGCCACGATGCGCTGCCCCACCCGCCCACTCAGGGCAGCTTTGGCGGGCGAATCAGGCAGGATAGCCGACAGCACCGGGTCGGTGGTTTGCGAACGGGGACGTTCTTCACGGCCATCGGGACGGCTATCGCGGGGTGCGGTGCGGGTTTGCTGCGAGATTTCGAGGCCTAGGTACGCCCGGCGCACCAGCCCATCATTGGTCAGCACGTCGGTCAGCAGACGCTGCACAATGGGCGTTTCCAGCGCGAAGTTGATCTGCGACAGCCAGATCTGCGAGCCATCGGGGGCATCGGCGAAGGCAATCTGCGAATTGATGCCTAGTACCTGCCCGCGCTCGTCGACCAGCGGGCCGCCGCTGTTGCCCCAGATCACGGTGGCGGTGGTTTGCAGGAACCCGTACTTGCCGGTGAGGCCCCCACGAGCCCGGTTTTTGGCACTCACAATGCCGTCGGTAACGGTGTAGGGATATTCGCCCTGCGGGTTTCCAATGGCATATACCCGCTCACCGATCCGGGCCGGCTGTGGGCGCAGCACCAGCGCCGACAACTCAGGGCCGGGGGGCGTGGTGAACGCCAGTACGGCAAAATCGTACAGGGCATCGCCACCCACCACGCGCACGGGGTACTTTTTCTGATTGATTGAAAACACGGCAATACTGCCCGCCGCATCCGCCGCCGACTCAACGACGTGGGCGTTGGTGATGACGTATTTCTGGCCGCCCTGCTCGACCACAAAACCGGATCCGCTCCCTCGCGCGCCCGAGAGGTTGAGCGCGCGCGCATAGGCGGCGTTGGGGTTCTCGCTGCTGCCGCGCGTGCCCAGCAGTTGGCTTCCGTTTTCGTCGTTCTGATAAATGGCGACCGTGACTACCCCGCCCAGTGCCTGCTCCAGTACATCGGATTGAGTGGGTGTCGATTGGCCCATAGCCAGCCGGGGTAGGGTTATCAGGGCCAGTAAAGTGAGTTGTAGGGTTGTGCGCATGGGTGGTGATGAGTAGGCCCAATGGGCTACCGGTTATTTCTTCAAAATCAGGAATTCGTAGTTCACGGTGGCGATGTTGGCATCGTCGGGCAACGTACCTGTGCCGCCGCCCCGGGTGCCCATGCCTTGCTGGGCCATGCTATTGGTACTGTTGAAAAAACGGGAGAGTGGGTTTGAAAACCGGCTCGATGGTCCGCGGCTCTGTCCCACGATCGGGCGCAGATCGACCGGTTCGGTGGTGGCAAACACCTTGAAGGTTTCTTTGCCGTAGGGCGGCTCAAAGCGGATGAAGCGGTACGACAGCACCGTTTTGCCGGGTGGCACCATGTAGTTTTCAGGCCGGTCGGGGTAGGCGTTGGGCAGCATCACGGCCACGTCGCCATTGGGCATGATGTCGATGACGGTATAATATAGCGGCACCGTGCCCAGGTTGGTAACTTTCAGCACCACCGTATCGGCAAAGGCCGTAAAACCCAGCAGCGCTCCCTGCCTGTATACCTCTGCGCTCGTGGTATCGGCTACCGACCGAAACCCACGCCGGAGGGGTACAAGCGTAGCGCTGAACTGTACCGACGGATTGCCGGCAAAATTGGTCCGCTGCAAAAACTGGCTTTGCAGGTAGCGCTGCACCTGTGTCGACAGCTGCGCCAGCTGATTGGCCGGAACAGGGGTGGCATCAAACCGACTGCCGTCTGTGGCCCGGTAAAACGTCAGGGCGTTGGCCTGCTGTGGGTTCGCTTTCAGGTACAGATCGGGTTGCCCCGTGAAACGCGCCATGCGGTTTTGGGCCAGTTCAGCCTGCACCCGTTGCCGCAATGCCCTGTCGGTCAGGCTATCGAGAATGATACCTACTGTCAGGTCGCCGGTGCTTCGTTCGGTCACAAAAACGCGGTAGTCGGCCGGGGTTTTGCCCGCGGGCAGCGCTTTGTCCAGCAGCACAGTAGCCGCGTACGGCGTTGTTCTGACCACCACGCCCGTGGCCAGCACCGGGCTGCTTTTGGCATCGCGCGCTACATTGCTGCACACAGCCACCCGTGTCGAATCGAACACACCTTCCAGTTGACCCGCCGTAAGGGTCAGTTGTCGGTTGTTGCCACCAATGGTTTTTACCGTCAGATAAGGCTCCTGCGCTACCACCGCTCCACCAAACAGCTGCCGGTCGAGATCACCCTCGATCTGCGGCGTTTGCGCCGACACTTTCTGCTTCATAATCGACTGAATCCGGGCAAACAGGTCGCGGTAACTCTCGCCCACCCGCGCCTGCTGCATCGCCTGGTTAAACGCGTAGGACAGCGACCCTACCTCTTTGCCATCGGACCCGAAGCACTGGTAGTTGAGTTCATTGGCATTGGCCGCCGACATGGCCACGTATGGGGCTATACCCGTCTGGCTGGGCGTTTTTTTGTAGATGAACACACTGTAGGGCGTCGGTTTCGCAGCCTGTGCGGGTGCTCTATGCTGCCGGGTTTTCAGAGGTGCCCCACCCCGGTGTTTGGTGATGCCACCGCCCCGGGTGATGGTGCCCGAGTGGCAGGCATCGGCCAGCAACAGTACGTCGCCATCGGCCCCCAATTTCTGGCGAAGCTCGTCGATGAGCGCCCCCAGTTCGTCGTCGCGCAGGTGTTTGCTACCGTCGTAATCGGCAAAAGCACCCTCGGCGCGGTTGGGTGCCCCGTAGCAAACGATGGCTTCGTCGTACCCATCCGCTTCGTCGTTGTTCTGATCGGAAATCTGCTGGCCGTGGCTCGAAAAATGAATCAGCACGTTGTCACCCTTCTGGCAGCGGTCGATCAGCGCCCGGAAGGCCTGCATAATGCCTGCCCGGTCGGCCTGCCGGTCGGTTAGCAAGGTCACGTCGGCAAATTGCTGGCGAGTCAGCACCTGCTGAATGAGCGGCACATCGTTCTGGGCGTCGATGACACCCCAGCCCGTTTCGCGCGGGTAGTTGCCGATGGCAACGACAAGCGCGCGGTTTTTCTGCGCGTATAACGTACCTGAGAGGCCAAGTAGAAAGAGGAGGACGAAGCGAAACATAGGGCAGTTAATTAACAGTACTATTCATTTAGGTTTTAATGAAAAAGGGAGAAGCCAGCCACCGACCGACTTCCCCACTCACGTTACTCACTACACTGGTATCTTGAGGTACCCTTTAGCTGACGTAATACTGGTTAGCGTAATGTGTAATCATAGGCCTCACGGCAATCGCCCGAGGCATTCCACTCACGGGAGCCGCCCGTCGAGACACAGTAAATCGTGGTGTAGCCATCGCCCACGGTCACGTACCGATCGCCCCAGGGTTCCATCGTGCCTTTATAATTCCCGTCGACATAGAGTCGGATATACAGGCCCGTCCGGTTGTCGAAGTGAATCGAACAGGCTGCCCCCCGGCTCTTGGCCGGTTGAGGCACGGGCTTGTCTACCGTGGGTTCATCCATCTTGATGTTGGGGTTCGCGCCCCGCGCCCGGGCTACTTTTTTACCCTCGACCTCTACCTTCTTGGTAGCTTTTTTGGTCTGAGCAAAGGAAACAGTGGTCGTCAGCGTCAGGAGCAGACAAACCAGCAAAAGCAGGTTCTTTTTCATGAACTTGTGCATTGGTTGAAAAGGTGAATAGATTCGCTGTTTGTGCAATGAGTTTGCCCGTATATTCCCTGACTACGAGTAAAGTAACATGCTCTTTCGTATTTTTTGCGGTGAGATGAGAAAGGCGCAAATTGTGATCGTAGTAAACGGCTGGTTACTCTGTTTTTTAGGAAAAACAGGCACATGGGCACAGTCGGCGGATGCCCTCTGGCGACAGGCCAACGCGGCTTATACCGAGCAGCCTCAGCAGGCCCTCGGGTTGTTTCAGCAGGCCGAACAACTCGCTATCGCGCAACGCCGCTTCGACCTGGCAGCCAACATCTTTGTCGACGAAGCCACGCTTCATTATATCATCTATAATAATTACCAGCAGGCCACCCTCGCCTGCCAAAAGGGCCTTGCTCTTCGGCCAATAGCCGACAGCACCCAGTTTAAACTATGGGCGAGTCTGGGTGAGATGTATCACCGCCGGAACCTGCCCGACTCGGCCAACCGAAGCTGGCAACAGGCCGATCTGTGCCTGGCCAGACGCCCCGGCATCGAGCGCCAGACGCCCACCTATGTAGCCGCTTATTACGGCAATCGGGGTACTGATTTATTTGAAGAACACGACTACCGGCTGGCCGCTCAATTCTTTCAAAAGCAGCTACGATTGCTGGCTCGGGCGGGTACCAAGCTGCACAAAGCGGTGGCCGAAAACCAGTTTGCCTATTTCTATCTGAAAACCGGTCAACTCGACCGAGCCGATTCGCTGTTTCAGCAGGCGGTACGTACCTACCCCGTTATTACCCGGCCCGGCGACTTAAACCGGGGCTGGTTTCTGCTGGGCCTGATCGATTGTCGACTGCAACGGCAACAGCCCGATTCGCTGCTTCCCCTACTTCGTCAGACCGAACAGCTAGCCCGGCAGGCGGGCGAAGCGGGCCGCGAACTGGCTAGTTATCTGGCGCTGGCCAAAGGGCGTTACTACACGCTGTGTCAGCAGCCCGCCCCGGCTAGAACAGCCTTTGTTCAGTCGCTGGCGCTGGCCCGGCCGCTCAGTAACGCCTGGGTGTTGCTCTGGCAGAATCAGATGGCCCTGAGCTACTGGCACAATCGCTGGGGAACGGCCCAACAGGCGCTCACTTATGCTCAACAGGCTATTCAAACCGTAAGTGTCGAGTTTAGGGCGGCTAATCTGGCCGACAACCCGACGGTCCAGCAATTCCTGAATGGCCCTAAACTGGCCGAAAGTCTTTACTGGAAAGCCCGACTGCTGCACCAGACGACCAGCCTGCCCAACCACTTGTCGCTGGCCAACCAGACCTACGACCGGGCGCTGGCCCTGAGTGCACACCTACAGGCCACCTACGGCTCAGACATTACCCGCCTGTTTATACAGACGAAACTCCGGCCCGCGCTGGAAGACGCCCTCGCCGTAGCCTATGCCTGTTACCAACAACAGCCCGACGCCGCACAATTGCAAACCCTACGTACCCGACAAGAGCAGGCCAGTGCAGCGATATTGCTGGCCGGTTGCCAGCGCGAGCAGCAGCTACCAGCAGCGGTCAGAGTCGGCTGGCAACAGGCGAAGGCCCGGTTGTCGGCAGCTAAAAACGCGCTGGCCAATCAACCCAACGCCAGCCAGCTACCCCAGTTACGGGCCGAACTGGTCGATGCCGAGCTGGCCTGGGGGCGGCTGCAACGCCAGACCGTGCCGGCTATGTTGCCTGTTCGCCAGACCACGGCCACCGATCAGGTATCCAGCACAACCTTGCAACAGCAACTTGGTACACAAACGGCTTTTTTGCACTACAGCCTGACCCCCGATTCGCTGCTGCTGACCGTAACCACCAAGCACCGTACCCAGGTACGTTGCCTACCCATCAGCCGGACGCAACTCACCCGGCTCTGTCTGCGCTTCCGCCGCGAGGTCTACC
This sequence comes from Fibrella musci, assembly GCF_041321105.1. Lineage (NCBI taxonomy): Bacteria > Pseudomonadati > Bacteroidota > Cytophagia > Cytophagales > Spirosomataceae > Fibrella > Fibrella musci. The sequence goes on from NZ_JBGGWD010000003.1 coordinate 744,992, forward strand.
GCAACCCAGACCCGTTCCAGTATGCGGGCCAGGCCGATGCACAGGCCTTGTTCGACAAACTGCTGCGACCGGTCTGGCCAAGCCTTCGGAACATTGAGCGGCTAGTGATTGTGCGTGATGGCCCGCTACACCATTTACCCTTTGAGGTACTGGCCGTAACGAACCGGCCCGACGACTACCTGATCCGGCACATGGCAATTACCTACGCGTATTCGGCGGCGGGGTTCGTACAGGCCCGGCGGCCCGGCGCTACCGACGCGCCGCTGTTGCTGAGTATGGCGCCGTTTACACAGGCGACTCCGCCCGGAAACCCATTTGGACAGTATTCACCCCTGCCGGGCTCCGAACGCGAAGCCGGGTCGGTTGGTGGTACGCAGTCGACCGGGGGCAATGCTAGCAAAGCCCAGTTTCTGGCCTTAAACACTACGCACCAGTTGATTCACCTGGCCACGCACGCCGAAGCGAATCATACAAACTACGACGAGTCGTTTGTAGCCTTTTACCCGACCGATGCCAACCACCGGCTCTATGCCCATGAAATCGAAACCCTACCGCTCCAGCACGTTCGGCTGACGATGCTGTCGGCCTGCCGGAGTGGCAACGGACCGCTTCAGGCGGGCGAAGGGCTACTAGGGCTGGCACGTGCCTTTGCCGCTGCTGGCTGCCCCCAAACTGTGGCCTCGTTATGGAATGCCCACGATGGCACCACCGCTCGCCTGTCGACGCTCTTCTACGAAGAACTTCAGCGGGGCTTACCTTCCGACGTCGCGCTGCAACGGGCCAAAATTCGCTTTCTGGACAGTCAGCCAGCCGGAGGCGCGTTTACGCCCCCCCACTTCTGGGCGCACCTGATTCTTATTGGGCAGCACCAGCCGGTTTTTCCGCCAGCCTCCAAATTTCCTGTTAGCTGGCTGTTGGCGGGGGCTGTTGTGCTAGGGATAGGCGTCTGGTGGTGGCAGTTGAAGCAACGTACCTGACTCACTTTGCCTACCCGCTTGCCAGTTTCTGCCAGCGGATCTGCCACCACACCTTCCAGCGGTCGGTTAGGCTGATGGGGTACGACGAGGCCGATTGTTGCAGCAGCCGCTGATAGGTAGCCGCTGCGTTGTCGGGTTGATGATCGAGCAGGTAGGCGTTGAGCAGATGCCAGGCGACCGCGTCCCGGAAATAAGGCCGTACGCCCTCCACCGCAGCCAGTGCCTCTAGTTTCTCGATAGCCGGCCGGGGTTGCCCCGTAGCTAGATAGGCCTGCGCATCAAAAAACTGCCGGTAAAAAGCCCGCTGCGCCGCCGTCAACGCATCCTCTTCCGGTTGATTATCGGGAAGCTGGCGGTATCGCTCGGTGAGGGTCAGGTCGTTGCGATACGTACCCAGGTCGACCCGGCTAAATGTCAGGTAACTTATTCCCAGCACCAGCAGCAGGCTGGCCGCAGCCACCCAACGCCAGCCTTGCCAGCGATACCGGGGCCGTTGCTCACTGGCTAGCTCCTGCCGCACGGTTTGCCGTACCAGATCGGTAAGGGCCAGTTCCTGAAGCGCCGTTCGGGCAGCGCCCAGCGCGGTCGCTTCCCGCCGGAATGCCTCATCCGTTACCATTTTTTCTTCTAGTCGTTGTCGTTCGCGATCGGGAAGAGCGCCACTATGGTAGGCGTCGATCCATTCCCACTGTTCGAGTTGATTCATTGGTCATTCTTCGTTGTCATCTGCACGCCTGTCGGTACGGTACAGGTTTTCTGGACGATACATTCTGTCGATCATTCGCCCAGCAACGTACCCAGCGTGAGCATACACCGGTATTTACGCTGCTTGGTAGCGTCGATGGTCGTGCCGACCTGCTCGGCAATTTCTTCCATAGCGTAACCCTCCCAGTAAAAAAGCCGTAGCACACGTTGGCAGGCGGCACCCAGCCGCAGAAAAGCCCGCTCGAGCCGGTCGATACGTGGGTCATCCTGCGTTGTCGGCGCCAGTAGGTCGTTCAGTTTACCCTCGTCAATCTCGGCAGGAACATGCTGTCGGCGCTCCCGCAGCACCTTCAGCCAGTTGTTCCACACCACCGACCGCAGGTACGCCCCCAGCGGTACGCCTGCCTGCGGCTGAAAGCGCCCCGTTCGCATCTGCTGCCACACCGCCAATACCACATCCTGCACGAGATCATCCACGTCATGGATCGTGCCCGAATTGCCGGTTACGGTTCTGGTTGCCAGTGCTTTTACCTGCCTTGTCAGCAGGCGCGTGGCGCGTTCGATCCGGTGGCGATCATCTGAGCACAAATCATCATAAAGAGCTAATTCATCAGCAGACATGGGCGAGCGGCGGTGTTTTAGCAGGAATACCCTGGCCAGAAAAAAAGTAACATTTTTTTTAAAGCAACCTGTGATACCCGGCCAACAGGCGCAACACACTCTTGAAAACGGACTTCGAAAGCTTTTAGCGGACGTCCCCGAAGGCGGTTTTCATCAACCTCAAATCCTGTTGCGCCATGAATACGCACAAGTCGACCGGGGCTAAGGCCCTGCTGGCGACGGGGATAATCGCAGGGCTGATGATTGTCGCAACAGCCTGCGAAACGCCCCCCGTCGAACCCGTAAAACCGAAAGCCGCCCCAACCCTTCCGAAGGGAGCAGTTGCCGAAGATCCACCCACGACCCCTGTCCGCCCACCGGGTGGTAATGGCGGCTAACTCTCAAAGCTTGTTTCCAGTGGGTATGCGTTCATAAATAGCCAATTATACCAACGCCGCGCTATGTTTCTCGTAGCGCGGCGTTACTTTTCGTAGTCTTCATGAAATATATATCGGTACGCTTACTTCACATACCCTATGCAGGCAGACGACTATCCAACCGACGAGGCATTACTGCGGAAAATTGGCCCTGTACTGGCGCAGTTTCTGGCGGCCTACCAACCCCCGTTACCCGCCACAACACGCCCTTTTCTGTTGAAGCAAATTCTGCTGACGCTATTGGCAATCCGGCGGAAGGCCACCAAGCAACGGCTCAACTGGCTGGCGTTTGCCAAACGAGTAGCGGGCGAGCAGGTGCTGATCTGGCTGGCACAGCAGGGAACACCTTTGCAACAGGCTAATGCGCAAACACAGTTGATGGCGCAGCATCAGGACGCGGTTGGGCGCTACCTCCGTCGGCATTATCAGTTTCATACCACCGCCGTGGCCGACGAAGTGGTGAGCGACACATTCAGTGCCTTTTTCGACCGGCTCACCCGGCAGCTATCTATCGAATCGTTGGTGCTGACCTACCTCATCGGCATTGCGCGCCATAAAGCCCTGCACCAGCTTCGGCACGACCGATCGGGGGGGCGCAACGCCACCGCCTGGCTCGAAACCTCGTTCGTTACCATTGAAGATGTGGATACCGGTTCGTTTGAATGGCCACTCTATCCCGGCACCGAAGCCGACGACGATCAGCCCTACCCTCTGCCCGCTGCCACGCCCGACGCACTCCCCGACAGCGTGCCGATGGCCCAACTCCGAAAATGGCTGGCCGACTGCTTCGATAAACTACCCGACAAACGCCGGGAGCTGATTCGGCAGAAGCATCAGTACCTGACCAACAGCGATTTGCAAACCCTGTCGACGGAGGCAATCGAAGCCCTGTTTACGGATCAGGATATGCAGGACATTGCCGAGCGGGTCGGGTATTCGAGTGCTCACATCGCCAGTGTTCGGCTCAACGAAAGCCATGCTGCCCTTCGCGACTGTATCCAACGTAAACGCCAACTTGTTGCCCGATGATTACGCCCGATAACCAATGGCAGGTGATCGACGCCTACCTGCATGGTCTGCTCGATGAGGCCGGCCGGGCAGAGGTCGACGAAAAACTGGCTACCGACCCCGATTTTCGCGCTGAGATGGCGCTGCAACTGGCCCTTCACCAACACCTAAATCAGGAACAACGCCGTGCGGATGAAGCGCTTGTCGATAACCTGATGACCGAATGGGCCACGGAATCGGCTTCACCCGACGTACCCACCCAGCCGGAATCCCGAATCCGGCCCCTCCACCCGACTATGCCGTTCTGGCAACGTACCTGGGTGCGGGCCGCCGCCGCGTTGGTGCTACTTGTGGGCCTCGGCTGGCCCGCGTATATGATGCTCAGTGCGGATGCCTCACTAACAACAACTATTGTTTACGAACAGCGGAGTTTTGGCGCAGCCGGCACCCCCGACGACTACCGCACTACCACGTACCTGGTTACGTTTGTCGCCGACGGCAGCGACCCCATCGCCTACAGCACCGACGGCACCACGCTAACACTCTACGTACCTGACCTGCCAGCCGATGACACCCAATGGCGGCTACGCGATGACCCCGAAACAGGCGGATTCCAGCTCACCACCCCAACCGGGCAGCGGTTTGCACTTGAGCGCAACACCTACGGCAAGCGTCAACCCTTATAATCTTGATTCCGAACTAACATGCCCAGTCAGTGCTATGCTGTAATTCGTTCTTTTCACGTCCTGTGCATTTGGCTGTTTTACGCTATTAACGGTCATAGTCAAACACCGATGCGTTCGCTCAGTACAGGCAATTTGAATAAGGAGCTGTCGCGCATACGACTCGATAAACATTTAGCTACGAATCAGCTGTTTATCAAAAACTTGCAAAATACTCGAGGATTTCACTGGACAAATGCCCAATACTTGAATCAACAGATCCTTACGGCAGCGTTACGTGACTACGACCCCTCTGGCAAAACAGCGTTGTTATTTTATCATATCGAAGCCGATACGCTTTACAGCTATCTGCTCTCGGCAGAAAAATTATTGGCTCAGGCATCGGTACCAATTACGAACTTGTCTGGTGTAGCAATTCACCCAGCAGAAGAACCATCTTCTACGGCTAAGCGTGGCGGTAAAGTGAGTAATACCGGATCAGATAGGTTGCAGTTAACTCAGTGCTTGCTTCCCCCGGACATAGCCATTGCTCTGCAATCAAATTCTGGTATTGAGCGTCTGCTGATTGCCCCAGAAAGTAGTCTGAGTACACTGCCATTTGCCCAACTAACTCCGTTTGGTGATACTACGCTGCTTATTGAACGAATGTCCATTGCTATCGTCCCCTCTTTATCCGACTTATTAGCGAAGATTCATTACTACGACACCCATGTGCCTGGAAACGGTAACGCTGTCTTCGACCCTTTACAGCCATTGATTGTAGGTGATCCCGACTATACAGCCTTTTGTACAAGCCACCTCCAACCACTACCCTACACAAGCTACGAAGCTCAAACGATTGCAACCCTGTTGGGTACAAAACCGCTGCTTGGCCAATCAGCTACTCCTCAAGCAGTAGAACAAGCTATACTTCATGCCGATTTTATTCATATTGCCACGCACGGTTTTTCTAGCCCCAACCAGTCGCTCGATAGCAGCTATTTAGCTCTGACGTCTACATCAACGCATTGCGGACTTTGGACAGCCCGTTCCATTCAACGATTAAAGCTATCAGGTGAGGCTCTGGTGGTGTTGAGTGCCTGCGAAACAGGTCAAGGGCAGGTACATGAAGGGGGTATCATCGGCTTGGCTCGCGCGTTTCAGTTGGCAGGCGCAAGCAATATCCTGATGAGTTTGTGGCCCGTTCCCGATCGGACTACCGCTGATTTTATGATTCAGTTTGTACAGGAATTAAAAAAACCAGCTCCTTTCTTCCCGGCTAGTCACCTTCGTCAAATTATGTTATCGCAAAGGAAAGCAGGTGTATCCGTTGATACGTGGGGGGCTTTCGTCTGCTTCGGTGTACCCTACCCACCTCGTTTACAGATGAAGATCGAAAAGCCATAGACGAGGCCCAGGCCACACTTAACTTCCAGCCCATAGATTCGTATCACCACTAACCTGTGAGGTGGTCAGGGAAGGTGGGGGGCATCAGGTCATTGCCGTGGCCCAGAAGAAGATCAGTCACGGCGCTACTCGCTAAACCAACTCCATCCCACTAGCCGGTCATCGCGGTATTCGAGCCATAGTGTGCCGTCGGGAAGCGCATAGTCATACACAACCGTACCGCGCGATCCCGCCACGGATCCCGTGGGCGGTCGGTAGGCGTTCAGACGCGCACGGGCGCTTTGTAGCGGCAAGCCTGGCAACTCAATTCGATTGCTTTTCAGCACATTGGCCAGTCTACTTTTCCCATTGATCGTAATTGGAAGTTGGTACCTCGTTGCAGAATCGGTCTGTGCGAAACGGATACCCGCTGGTAAACGTACCTGGGTGCCCTGCTGCTGCCACAAGGTGGGCGAAGGCAACGGTGGCAGTGGACGGTGCTGATCGGGCTGGGTACGTTGCCGGGTTTGCAGCCAACGTACCCACAGCTTTTCTACCCCCGATTGCCGGGTGGACCGAAACAGTTGCTCATTGTCGGCAGCCCGAAAGGCACTCCGTCGGCGGGCTTCGTTGAACAATACCGGTGCCTGGGCCGGGTTGCTTTGGGCGGCAATAATAGCCTGCATCAATACACTGTTGGGTGTTTTTAATCGGCTCAATTGGAGGCTGGCGGCGGGTAATCGATTTAACAGATACAACGTAATGGCCGCGTTGAGCCGCGCCGATGCGTTCGATTCATCCATCGACAAGGCGGTCTGAAACAGCGTCAGGGCATCGTTGAGCAGCGGTACGTAAGGCTCATCAGCCCGGCGGCGGCTGGCCAGCAACCGATTATCGGCGTCGAATTCGAGCGGAAACGCGTAACGCAGATGGGCATTGCGCCGGGCCGGTTCCATCCGGAACAACGCCTGATTCACCTTCACCACACCCAGATTAGTGAGGGTACCTACCGACGGGTAACGAGCCACCAGCGTCATTAAGGTCTGGCTTGCCGCATCAAGGTCATGCATCAGATATTGCAGTTCGGCCGCTTCCCAGAGTTGCGCCAGCTCGCGCACCCGGGCGGTCGTATCGGCCACCATTCGCAGGCGCTCGGCCCGGCTTGGGTAGCCCGGAATCTGCTCCGGAAAGTGGTAGGCGTCGTAGAGTCGGGCATACACACGGGGGGCCACATTAAACGCATCGTAACCGGCGAGGTAAGCGGTGAACACCCCAGCCCGATCGGCAACCGCCTCCAGGTTGACCGAAGAAGCCGCCGATCGGGCCGACGCCCCGGCGGCCACAACTGGCGCAAAAAAGCCCTGTTTGCTGCCATGCTGGTACTGAAAATGCGCCAGTTCATGCCCAAGCAGGCAAGCCAGGGCATCGTCGGCTTGCGCGCCGAACTGCTGGCACAACGTCAATACGCCCGGGGCTATCTCAATCTGGGGTGGCTGGCCGGGTTTATCACTGGGCTGGTAGGTTAGTGTTTTCGTGGCTGACGGTGTTGCGGTCGGCAAAATCAACAACCGGGGTACCTTGGCGGGGCTCCCCATCGCCTTCAATAGCCGGTCATACACCTGTTGGACCCACGCAGCTCTGGCTGGCGCTTGCCCCAGCGCGGCACTCCCATTCAACCAATTGATTATCAACAGTAGGGCCAACGCAGCCGCTCGATTATGCATAGGATTCACAAAAAAGAGGTAACGGGTTGTTACATTTTCTATTCCGGGGGAATAACCGAATGTAACACACAACGAATCGGTTTTTATGAGACGCCTCCACACATTCACCTCTTCAGCGTTGCTGCTGGGACTGCTGGTCATTGGCCATAGCTCGCTGGCCCAGCAAGACACCAAACCCGCCCGGAAAGCAGAGCCGTCGCCGCAAATTCAGGCGGGGCTGCTGGCTGGCGAGCTGGCCACCTATGGCTATAACCATAAGGATGCCTTACCGCTGGCTACGGCCGCCCAGATTATGTTACAGCATCCGCCCCGCCCGCTTACGTCGCAAAAGCAGGAGGCCGGTGCCGCCAACACAACCAGCCCCGGTACCAAAACCGAGCGTACGGCGGCTACCCTCGACCCCACCAAGCTACTGGCCGATGCCCGCCAGATGGCTACCGCCGACGCAGCAACCCTGGCGCTGATTGACAAACTGGAGAAGACGCCCAAAAGCCGAGGGCGGGTATATGGCCCCGCCAATGTGACACGGCGTGTGGAGGCGGGTTCGGTTTATACCGATTTCATTCTGTTTGAAGGCAATGCACTGGCCGAGGTTGTCATTATCGGCGATGGTGACTGCGACCTCGACCTGTATGTCTACGACGAAAACGGCAACCTCATTGCCAAAGACGACGACAACACTGACCGTTGTTATGTATCGTTCGTTCCGAGCCGCCAAAGCAGCTTCCGCATCCGGGTCGTCAACCGGGGCAACGTTTACGCCAATTATGTGCTAATGAGCAACTAAGCTTTCCATTTCTATCCACAACCCAACCAGAGCCCAGCTTTAAATGGCGACATTGAGGCTGGGTTCGCTCTTTTTCGGTTCTGCTTACTATGCTACGCTACACGTTCATTGCAGGTTGTCTACTTGGCTGTCTTCTGACGACGGCAGCTACAGGGCAAGCCCGTAAGCCTCACTACTGGGAAACGTTGATGGATAATGTCGACACCGATTATGCTGCTGGGGCCTACACGGCTGCTCTATCGACGGCGCAGCAAATCAGCCATTACGAAAGTGTTGAGGCTCGCCACGATACCGCCATGCTGCACCGAATCGGGCGGCTTATGGTTGGCGCTATTCTCTGCCAGACTGGCCAGGGAAAGCAGGCAGATGTACAGTACCGATCTGTTCTGGATGAGTTCTGGCGCGATACCGCCCTCAATGAGCAGCGACAGCAGCGTGTGTACAGCCCCTTTGAAAACCCACCATCATTTTTCTGGGAGAATCAGCCTGTGCCCAACAAGCTTCGGTTGTTGACCTGGTACGACCGATGGGCGGAAGCGCTGATAAGTCATGACGAATTAGGTCGGGCCGAGAGTCTGCTGAATCAAAGTCAATTCTGGAATAATCTCTTCACAACCGATGCAATAGCCGACGGACAATGGTCTATACTTACCAGCCTGGCCACATTCTTCCGCACCACGCTTCAGGATGCCGCTCTTTATCGGGAGGTCCGTCAGGTACAGCAACAAAGTCAGCAGCCCGGTATGCCGACCAGCATCAAATCGCTTATTTACAAGCAGTACCTCGACCAGTTCGATCAGTTGGATACCAGCTCAGCCGAAGTCCGGCGTATTCTGACCGTCCTGCAAGAGTTCCGTCGGGAGGCTTTTGACCAATCGCCTCTTTTACAGATGATACGGCATGGGCTACGCCAGCAAGTTGAATTTCATGAGCATGTAGGCCAATGGGACCGGGCTGTACCCCCTGCCCGCGCCTATTATAACCTGTGGTATATTGGCTCGCGAACCAACCAGCATGAGGCCACCAACAAGGCCCTACATGGCTGGGTACGTTGCCTGGCCCAGCAGGGCAATTTTGCCACATCGGACAGCCTGCTGCGTGTCGCCCGGCAGGCCATTGCCCCAACCCATCCCGACCGGGCTGCCCAACTGGCCAGGTTAGCCAACAGCCGGGGGGTATGGTACTACGAGCAGGGAAAGACCAGCGCCGCCCTCGCTCAGTTCGATTCGGCGTTGACGTACCTACGCACCTACGCACAGCCAGACACAGCCGCCTCAACACATACGCTCAGTTCGCTGCTGAGCTTATCGACTGGCCAGCCAAGCCGCTTTGCTGCCGCCGAACAGTACCATACCGAACTACGCCGGTTCGGGGTCAATGCACGAGCCGATGGGTTGCTGGCCCGAGTCCGGCTGACTCAGAAACGTTATCCCGAAGCTATCAGGCTATTGCAGCCTCTGGTTGATCAGGTACGTACCCGGCCCGACGAAAACCGGGCGATGGCTGCTGGCTGGCTACGAACCTACGCACTGGCTCAATACGCCAGCCAGCCCAACAAAGGGCGTGAGGTCATACGGGAAGCGGGCCAGCGCCTGGCTGCTCACATTACCCAACTCACCAGCACCCTGCCTCAGGCCGTCAATGAGTCGCTGTTACAACTACTGACCCATGATATAGACGCCCTGCAAGCAGCCTGTATCGAGACCCAGGCCACCGATGCTCTTTTCGACTTGTTGCTGGCAATACGCAACCAACAGGTCGACCCATTGCGGGCCGTCAATCAGCGCATAAGCAAGACCGATTCGACCAGCCACCGGTACTATCTGGCCTACCGGCAATGGCAGAACCAGTTGGCTACTTACCAGCACATAACGGGCCGCAGCCCCCTGGGTACGTTGGTTCAGGCCCGTGCTGATCAGGCTGAGATCGAATTACGTCGGCAGGTATCCGGCACCACATCAGTTCTCCACTGGACAGATGTTCAGAAAGCGCTGAAAGCCCGCGATGCTGTGGTTGAGTTTGTCACCTACCGACCAAGTCGCTCCGATAGTGTGTGGTATTACGCACTGGTTCTTCGTCCGTCCGACAACCAGCCGCAACTGGTTCGCCTGTTTGAACAGGAACAACTCAAGCAGTGGCTCCCCCAGGGCGGAGCCCCTTCTGCCGATGTGCTGGAACGCCTTTACCGGGGCGGGGTTAGTGGGGGCAAAGTCGCTACACCGCCCGACTCGCTCCGGCTATATCGCCTACTCTGGCAACCAATCGATTCCTTACTGACGCACACACATACCGTTTATCTTGTTCCAACTGGGCTGCTTCATAATCTATCCTTTGCGGCCATACGTCGCCCAGACGGAACATTACTCATCGACGGTTTTACACTTCGCTACCGGCTTAGCAGTCGGCTCCTGGTTACGCCCGAGCCGTTTCGGCTCCCAAAGCGGAGCGCTATTCTGCTGGCAGGTGGTATCAACTATACCATCAACCAGAGCAGCTATAACGCCAATCAACAGCAGCAGGATTTTCTGAAAAGCCAATTCTTACGGGTGATCAGCGTTGGCAGCAACCTAAGTGGTGTTGATACGGTAGCTCTAAACGTATATGGCCATCAGCTCGATAGCCTCAGGCTGGTACGTGAAGCGTGGCAACGCAACGCGACCAGTCAGGATGGATTCTGGAAAAGTTTGCCCGGCACCCAGACCGAGGTAGATACGCTAACGTACCTGCTTGGTCGTCGAAACCACCGCTCGGTTCGTCTTACCGGCCCAGTTGCCGACGAATGGCGATTCCGACAGGTCGCCGATAGTTTACGACCACAGGTAATTCATCTGGCCACGCACGGCTATTTTACCCCGCCTCTGACCGTAACGACCGACTCGCTGGCTCAAGGGCAGTGGCATAACCCCCTCATGCGGGCGGGTCTGGCTATGGCTGGGGCCAATTTTGGCCGTCAGTACCCAAATGAAGCGGGGAACAACGACGGGGTGCTATCGGCTCTCGACGTGTCGACCCTAAACCTGACGAACACCCAATTGGCGGTATTGAGCGCCTGTGAAACAGGGCTGGGCGAAGAGCGGGGCAGCGAAGGTGTATTTGGGTTACAGCGCGCCCTCAAGCTAGCAGGAGTCAACTACATCGTACAGAGTCTGTGGCGCATTCCTGATGCAGAAACGGTGTCATTAATGACTGTTTTCTACGAAAGGCTACTGGCTGGCGATGAGATTGAAGACGCCTTTGCTACCGCTCAGAGCCAGTTGCGCAAACGCTATACACCCTACTACTGGGCCGCTTTTGTCTTAATCCGTTAACCTACTCTCATCATGTCAACTCGTTGTTTGCGCTGGTTTCTTGGCGCCATACTGCTCACAAATGTATGCCAGGGGCAAGCTAAACCTCCAGCGACGGGCGGCTGGAAACCTGCTCTGTTATTAACCGATAAGACTATTCATCCCAGCCAGTTAGCCCTGGCGGGCAACAAGGTCTTTTTTCTGGTCAACGAAGATCACTTCCACGAACGGGCAGGCCGTTATCAAACCACTCATCTATGCGTCTCGGATGGCACACCGGCCGGTACTCGTACGCTGAGGCGGGTATCGGATGGCAGCAATCCATATGAGAAAGCTATCACTGCATTTGGCAAACTAGTTCTGTTTTCGGTAGCAGGCCCAAACGGTGCCGATACGCTTTACCGCTCCGACGGCACGCCGGCGGGTACGTTTGCCCTAACCAGCGAGAGTGGCAAGGCGATCGGTTATCCGCGCCAGCTCCTTGTAGTCGGCAACAAAGCCTATCTGGCTCAGATGGCCGATCAATGGTGTCCCAGTCCCAATCTGTGGCGAGAGTTCAAAACGACTGTCTGGGAAACAGACGGACTGCCACGCCACACGAAAGAAGCCTCGTTTAAAGCCTGGTCGATTAGCCTCATGAACGGCAAAATTGTAACGCAGCCGCAGATGAATAGCCGTGAAGCGATGACTATCGACCAGGATGGCGTCGCCAGACCCATCGTAACACCGGGCTGGACGCAGTTCGTCCCATCTATTCAGGTAGGTAACCAGTGGTTTGGTTTCGGCTTACCCGAAAACTCGGATCAGCCAGAGACGGTTGTTCCCCAGGCTAGCGCGCTCTGGCAACAGGCTACCGACTTTTGGCGAACCCAGCAACGTACCCGGACCAACCACAATCCGCAGCAGGTTGATAATTATGACCCAACGACTCAGTTTGCCACCTACCTCGGCGTACAGAAGAACGCCACGACCACGCCCCCCCTACTGACCTGGCCTGTTATGGTGAACCCACCGCTTATCGTCACCAGCAGCCAACAACTGGCGGTTGTTTTTCCTAACGGCCTCGCTATCCAGACCGATGGCACAGTAGCCAACACACACCCCTGCCGGGGCCTTATGACGCTGGGTACGTCGGAACCCTGTGGCTTTAAAAACTCGATCTACTTCTTCCGGCTCAACGAAGCTCAGCAAACAGGTGGACTGGCTCGCTTCGGCAAAGGCACATCGAGGCAAGTCAAGGGGCTTTATCGGCTCACCGAAAGCGGCGATGCCCAGCTGGTTGATTCGACCCTACAGGCAACCCCTACAGTGCAACCAGCGAACAACTGGTTTTACTGGCAAAATCCGTCGCGCACAGTGCCCGTACTGACAGCTACTGCCAACGCGCTGTACTTCCAGCAGGGTAACTACCTGATCCGCTGGCAGGGACCAGGGCAACTGGAGAAGCTCCCGCTTCCATTTGAAACGCTACTTCCCTTTCGCCATGCAGATTACAGCCCTAACGAAACTACCGCTGTGCTGGAATGGGCACGGGGGTTGCTCATCATGGGTGAACAGAAAGAGACAGGAAGGCGTTTGCTTTATGCGATCAACCGGACGATTCCGTAATCAGGCTTTCTGTCGCTGGGGTAGCTGGTTTGCAGGTTGCCCTACTGCACCGTGCCTTCCACGTCGAACGCTTTCTTGTCGGCGATAACCAGGTGCTGAAAACCACTCAGCCGGTAATGCCGGATCCCCCACTGATCGGCTTGGTTCGGGCCACTTTCCAGCACGATACGCCGCTCTGAATTATAAAGCGGGTTTTCGGTGGCCAGCGTCGCTTCGATACGTCGGGGCTGACGCGTAGCCGAGTCGAGTTGCACCATCAACCGGCGGACGGTGAGATTTTTCTCCGTCGGTTTCAGCGTGTACAGGTACGTAAGCGAGTCGGGCCGGGCGATGGCGTAACTCTGGCGCAGGGCCGGTTTGTTGATATCGGCTTGTTTGAACAGTTCCAGTTCGCGGCTCCAGTTGAGGGTTGTGAGTTTCAGATGCTGGGTAGTGCCAGCCATCTGCGCCCGTTTGGTCACCGCCGGTTTTGCCTTTGCCAGGGTGGCAATCTGCGCATCGACGTACCCAGCGACATCATAATACACCGGGGCGGCTTTCTGCTGCGTCGATTTCTCACAGGCCGAAGCGCTTAGCAGCACGGCAAAGGCAGCCGCATATTTCACACAAACCATACTGATTTATAGCGTATTAAGCAAAAAAGAATAGAGCCGGTCGACGACCGGCTCTATTCTCTACATTTCCAGCTCAGAAACAATTCCCGGCAGGCTCTACTTCGTTGCTATCTTGGCCAGTTCTTCGTCGCGCAGGGGCTTGCGCAGGATCTTACCCACGTTCGATTTGGGCAGCTCAGTGCGGAATTCAACGAGTTTGGGCACTTTATAGCCGGTGAGGTTTTCTTTACAATAGCCCCGCACCTGATCTTCACTCAGCGCCTGATCTTTTTTCACGACAAAGACCTTCACCGTCTCGCCCGATTTTTCGTTGGGCACCCCAATGCAGGCCACTTCGAGTACGCCGGGGCATTGTGACACGACCTCTTCGATTTCGTTGGGGTATACGTTGAAGCCCGAGACCAGAATCATGTCTTTCTTCCGGTCTACGATTTTGAAAAAACCGTCGGCGTCCTGCACGCCCACGTCGCCGGTTTTAAACCACTCGCCTTCCATCACTTTCGCGGTTTCGTCGGGGCGGTTGTAGTACCCGTTGAAGACCTGTGGCCCCCGCGCCCAGATTTCGCCGGGTTGGCCCAGCGGCGCTTCGGTGCCGTCTTCCAGCATGCACTTCATGTCGGTACTTGGCCAGGGGACCCCGATGGTGCCCACACGCGAGGTACCATCGACGGGATTAGAACTAAGCACCGGCGAGGTTTCCGAGAGGCCATACCCTTCGGCAGGTACGTTGCCGGTCATTTTATGCCAGCGGTCGGCCACCGACGTTTGCAGCGCCATCCCTCCTGCCGACGTCACCTTTAGCAGGCTCCAGTCGACCTCGTTGATGCGCGGGTGGTTCAGCAGGCCGTTGTACAGGGTGTTCAGTCCGGTAAAGGCCGTTACCTTGTATTTTTTGAGGTCGTCGATAAAGGCGTTGAGGTCACGCGGGTTGGTGATCAGCAGGTTCATGCTGCCGCTTTTCAGCGCAGCCAGCGCGTTGGTTGTCAGTGCATATACGTGATACAGCGGTAAGGCCGCTACAATAATGCCCTCGCCAGCCGGGATACCCGCCGGTGCCATCCAAGCATCCTGCGCCTCCACGTTGGCAATGATGTTGCGGTGCGTCAGTGCCGCCCCTTTCGATACGCCCGTGGTACCGCCCGTATACTGCACAAAGGCCAGATCGGTGTTCTTGATACTGACCGGCTGCATTGGTTGCCGGCTACCGCGGCCGAGGGCGTCGTTGAACGAAATTGCCCCCGGCAGGCTATAGGCGGGCACCAGTTTCTTGACGTACTTCACCACCGCGTTGACGATCTGCTTCTTGGGAAAACCCAGCCGGTCGCCTATTTCCGTGACAACGATGTGCTCGATGTCAGTTTGGGCGATGATCTTTTCCAGATTGCTGGCGAAGTTGGCCAGAATGACAATCGCTTTCGCACCCGAATCCTTAAACTGATGCTGCATTTCGCGGGGCGTATACAGCGGGTTGGTGTTCACGACGGTCATGCCCGCCCGCAGAATGCCAAACATGGCAATGGGGTATTGCAGCAAGTTAGGCATCTGCACCACCACCCGATCGCCCTGTTTCAGGCCCAGGTCATGTTGCAGGAACGACGCAAACTGCTTCGACTGCGCTTCGAGCTCGGCGAAGGTGATTTGCTTACCCATACAGGCATACGCAGGCTTATCGGCATACCGACGGCACCCATCTTCAATCAGCGCAGCCAGCGAGGGGTAAGCGTCGGGATTAATTTCAGTCGGTACACCCTTTGGATAAAACTTGGTCCAGGGCCGGGCGCGGGCCGACGTATCGGTGGTTGTCGATTCCATGTACGTGCTTGGGGCAGTTGTAGATTATCCATCAAAAATACGATTAAAGCCAGAAAGGTTTTAATTGATTTGACAAATAAGCCATTAGAAGCCGATTAGCCCAACATAGCCCGCGCGGGTACTTATAACATCAGCAGAATCAGCATGGCGTTGTTGGAGAGGGCTTCAAACTCCAGCACGTCGGCCTGCCGGTAGTGCAGCGCCAGGCCATCGCCCGTGTGCAGCAGCCGGTTGGCCACCTCAAACGCCCCCTGTACAATGTAGACAAACACCCGCTGCTCCGCCGCTTCGATGGCCACCGTGGCATCGTGCCGACCGTCGAAGCGGCCAATATAGCCCGCCTGTGCACCCTCCCGCCAGAACGGCAGCAGTTGGTTGGATTCAGACAGATCAAAGGCTGTTGGGGCAGTAGTCGCCGTTTCTGCGTGCAGCCCCAAATGTAGAAACTGGATAGTCTCGGCCTCGTACGGATTGGTTAGGCGGTACGTCTGACCGGCTGCCAACGACAACGTACCTGACTGTCCCGGTTCCAGAAATTGTGTATTTTCATCAAGCTGGTATTCCAGCCCGCCGATAAGGGGTAACAAAACCGCCGTAACGGCCTCTTCGACCGGCGCTGTTAAGCTGGCGGCAGGTGCTAATCGCTCGTCGTTTAGCCAGACCAGCGGCCCAAACGGCTCACGGCCGTCGGCTGTGTACCCGGCGGCGTTGAAGGTGAACAAACGCTGAGCACCATTGCTGTCGGTGTAGCCGCGCTGATCGGCGACAAAAATCTGCGCCTCAGTATGCGTATCCATCGGTCAGTGCGATTCGGGGCGATACGGTTGAAACGACCAGATACTGCTGCTGGGTGGCAGAGCAATCAGTTCGGTACTAATGTCGTTACCCGCCTGCCAGTCGGCGCGTTTGTCGCCGATGGCCAGCAGCAACTGATCGGCTACGGTGTCGAACCAGGTAAGCGGGTCGCTGTAGAAATAGATGGCGATCTGATGCGCCTCTTTCTGCGTCACGTGCGAGGCTACAATCTCGAATTTGAAGTTCGTAAAGGGCAGGCATGGCTTCCCAAACGCGTTGACCACATCGGGCATGATCTGCTCCAGCTGACGCAGGTAGCCCACTGCCACCCGACTCGTCAGGTAATGCAGTTGTTCAGCGTTGGGTACGTTGGCGAGCAACGCCTGAAACGTAGGATACTGCCCTGCCGGATCATATTGCTGCGCCTGCATGTAAAACTCCTGATGCGTATCGTCGAATACCGCCTTATCCCAACGCTTCGTCGACGCCGCGTCGATCCGTTTCTGGTAGCACAGCCGAATGAGTCCTTTCATAAAGTCAACGTTCAAACCTATAAGGTTTTAAAAACCTTATAGGTTTGGTTTATTTCCACAATACCGGAACAGCGTACAGCGGGAAGTTGCCGTCCTTACTAACGATCACACAATCTTCTGATAAGGCTTGAGCGATGATGATTCGATCAAACGGATCTCTATGATGAAAGGGTAGCTGTTCAACCTGAATCGCGTGGCTAGCCAAAATCGGCAGTAGCGAGATACCCAATGTGGGAAGTTCATCAACAATCACCTGCGTTGGCTGGCTGATCGCTAATTTGCCCAGACTACGTTTAATCGCTATTTCCCAAATACTAGCTATACTGACAAACAACGCATTGGCTGGATTTCGCAGTTGTTGCAACGTCAAATCGGGAATAGCCGATTCATCATCAATGAGCCAAAGCAGCGTATGGGTGTCTATCAGGTAATTCATTGCTTACATATAGCCACTGAAATCCTCGAGAGGTGCATCAAAATCGTCAGCCAGGTAGGTCACTACACCTTTGAGTGTACCAAACTTTCGCTCTGTCATCACAGGCTGTAACGCATCCTTCTCCAGTGCCGACTGAATGTCCTTCCGCTGTTCAGGCGGCAATTTCCTGATGGCATCAAGCAGTTGCGCAAATCCTATCTGTACGGTCAGTTCCATAATGACGAGGTTTTCACGTTATACTTACAAACCTATAATACCTATGCGGCCCCGTCTAAGACCTTATAGGTTTACTTGCTCATTTCCAGCATGCGCAGCACCGAGGCTTCCGCTTTTACACGGATGTCTTCAGGTACGTGAATTTCGGGCAGCTCGTAGTACAGCGTGTTATACAGCTTTTCGAGCGTGTTCATCTTCATGTACGGGCATTCCGAGCAGGCGCAGGTGTTGTTTTCGTTGGCCGGGGCCGGGATGATCTTTTTGTCAGGAACCGCCTGCCGCATCTTGTGCAGAATGCCCGCCTCGGTGCCCACGATAAACTCCGTTTCGGGTTGTTCGACCACGTAGTTCAACAGCGCGGTGGTGGACCCCACAAAATCGGCGTGAATCAGGATATGCTCCTGACACTCGGGGTGAGCGATAAACTTGGCGTTGGGGTATTTGGCCCGCAAATCGTTCAGCTTTTCCAGCGAAATATCGATGTGCACAATACAGGCACCATCCCACAGCACCATGTCGCGACCCGTTTTCTTCGCTACGAAACGGCCCAGATTGGCGTCGGGCGCGAAGATAATTTTCTGATCGGCGGGCAGGCTTTGCACAATCTTCAGCGCATTGGACGACGTGACGATGATGTCGGACAACGCCTTGATTTCGGCCGAACAGTTGATGTACGACAGCACGATATGATCAGGGTACTGCGCTTTGAAAGCGGCAAACTTGTCGGCAGGAGCCGAGTCGGCCAGCGAGCAACCCGCGTTCATATCGGGGATGACGACTTTCTTGTTTGGCGACAGAATCTTGGCGGTTTCGCCCATAAAGTGCACCCCGCAAAACACGATCATATCAGCTTCCGTAGCGGCCGCCTGCTGGCTCAGCCCCAGGCTATCCCCGACAAAATCGGCCAGATCCTGAATGTCTTCGTCGACGTAGTAATGAGCCAGAATGACGGCGTTTTTCTCCTGCTTCATCCGCCGGATACCGTCAATCAGTTCCTGTTTATCTTTTGGTGCCGACCGGCTAACGTACCCGATCTGCTTTACTTCTTCTTCAATGGTGAGTGGCATTGTCATAGTCTGGCGAGTAATGTATAATGTACAATGAACCGCAACGGCGGACCGTAATGTATAATGAACCGCAGTGGCTTCGTTGCGCTAACTTAATAACGTTCGTAACGCCGCAACGTTTGCGGTATTGTCAAACAGGGCTTTGACGGGAATGGTAAAGTTGGGCAGAACCATACTGCTTACCGATTGGCCGATTCGGAACGTACCTAAGGCAGCATATGCTTCCGTATCGGCATCGATCGAGAAGGTGTCGACCGTCTGCCGGGTCGGGTCGATGATCCAGTATTCGGCCACACCATGCGCCGCATAGTCCTCAAACTTTATTTCCCGGTCGTTTTTCTTCGTGCTTTCCGACAGCACTTCCACGACCAGATCAGGAGCCGGGTAATACAGTAATTCAGGTGTAAGCGTGGCCGCTTTGGCTGGGCCGAAATAGCAAATATCTGGCTCGTAGCTGTTTCGAGTCAACTCGACCAGTGCCTTTTCCACAACAACAATACCTGCTTCGTATCGGGTTACGAAGGCGTGTAACAACGTACCCAACGCCATCACAACGGCATTATGCCGATGCAATGCGGGTGAGTGCACAACGATTTCCCCGTTGATAAACTCGGTTTTCATGTCCTCGTCCATCCATTCGTAGAACGCCCGACGACGGTTCTGTTCTTCGTGCAAAATCGCCTGCACCTGCTGAATGATCTTGGGCGCCTGCGATGATTCCAGTAATTGAGCAGCCAGTTCGGTCATGGTGCACGTTGTGTTAATGTACAATGAACAATGTACGATGAACAATGGCTCCGCAAGGCAATGCACCATGTAGAATGAATGCTATACAATGTCGCCAAGTTCTCAAATCGTGCCCTCAGCAAAGGCCATTGTTCATTATACATTGTACATCGTACATTATTCATTACCCGTTCAATAAGCCTTCAGACTCAGGTCCAGGCTCTTGACGTGGTGAGTCAGTGCCCCCGATGAGATGTAGTCGACGCCAGTTTCGGCGTAGGCGCGGAGGTTGTCCATGTTGATACCGCCCGACGCCTCGGTAATCACGCGCCCGTTGATGAGGCGCACCATATCGCGCAGGTCGGCCGGGGCGAAATTATCGAGCAGCATGCGGGTGAGGTGACCCACGGCGAGGGCTTCTTCTACCTCGGCCCGGTTCCGTACTTCCACTTCGATGGGCAGATTTCGGCCTGTTTCGGCCAGATACTGCACGGCCTGCTCAACGGCTTTGGTCAGGCTCCCGGCATAATCGACGTGGTTGTCTTTGATCAGGATCATGTCGTACAGCCCGAAGCGGTGATTGACCCCACCACCAATCTTCACGGCCATCTTTTCGCAGATCCGGAAATTGGGCGTGGTCTTGCGGGTGTCGAGCAGTTTGCAGCGAGTGCCTTCCAGCACATTGACCATCTGCCGCGTGTGGGTAGCGATGCCGCTCATGCGCTGCATGCAGTTGAGCACAAGGCGTTCGGCCGTCAGGATATTGCGGGCGTTGCCAGCCACCGTCAATACAATATCGCCGGGTTTGATGGGCGAACCGTCGGTCATCAGCACATCGACCTGAAACGTCGGGTCGACTTCGTGAAAGATAGCCAGCGCCACCTCTACGCCCGCCAGAATGCCGGCTTCTTTTACCAGCAGGCGGGCGCGTTTCTGCGCATCGGCAGGAATGGTACTGAGTGAGGTATGGTCGCCGTCGCCAACATCTTCGGCCAGCGCCAGGCGGATAAATTCAGTGAGTGTCATGATTTTGCAGCACATCGTAGAGACGCATTCCTATGCGTCTCCTCTGCCGGATAGTTTTGTGGTAAAAATTGCGGATGCGCCTCAGACGCATAGGAATGCGTCTCTACAGCAAATCTACGGCTTAAGCACCACCTTTATCAACCCCTTCTCTTTGTCGTATAGGCGCTGAAACCAGTCGGCACCCTCGGTCAACGGGGCTTCGGCACTCAGAATGGCCATTACGTCGATGCGTCCGCTGGCAATCAGATCGAGCGCGGCTTCATATTCGCCATTGATGGCGCAGGAGCCTTGCAGTCGAATCTGCCCCGTCACGATGGCCTGCAACGGAATCTCGATGGTTGGGCTGAGGTTGCCCACAAGCGTGACCGTGCCGCCACGCCGGACACAGGCAATGGCCGTTTGCACCGCCGGGCTGATGCCCACGACTTCAAACGAGATGTCGGCTCCACGGCCGTGGGTGAGCGCACGTACCTGATCAGCAGGAGCCTGCCCTGCCGAGGCGGAGTTGCCGGCATCGGCACGTACTGTGTGCGTGGCACCCAGTTTTTGAGCCAGTTCGAGGCGTTCGTCGGCAAGATCGATGGCGATGATCTGCCCGCAACCGGCCAGTTTCAACGCCTGAATTACAAACAGCCCGATCATCCCCGCACCCACCACCACTGCCGTGTCGTTGACCTGGATAGGCGTTACGCTAAGGGCATGTAGGGCCACCGCCACCGGCTCCACCAGCGCAGCCTGCGTGAAGCTCACTCCGTCGGGAATAGCATACAGAATATGCTGCGGCACTACCACGTATTCGGCAAAGGCCCCGTTCCGTTTGAAACCGGGCCGGTCCGGCGTTCCGGTCGAAACGCCCACGACCTCGCGGCCATCGGAGAGGTTATACATGCCCCGGCGGCTATACCAGTCGTCGAGTTTGTATACCGTTGAATCGAAGGTAACGCGGTCGCCAACCGACCAGCCACTTACCTGCGCCCCCACTTCGGCAATAATGCCTGATGCTTCGTGCCCCATCACAATGGGCGGCACCCGTCGGCCCGTGCTGCCATCCATACCATGCACGTCGGAGCCACAGATGCCAACGGCCTGCACCCGGATCAGCACCTCGTCGGGGCCGGGCTGCGGGCGAGGCAGGTCTTGCAGATCAAATTCGTTGTATTGGGTTAATACGAGGGCTTTCATAAGCGTCTGTGTTATAAAGCTTATAAGGTCACCGAGGCCTTATAGGTTTAGAAATTCACGTATATTCATAGCTACGCCATCCATTAGCCGTTGGCGGGCTTCCAGGCTGCTCCAGGCGATGTGCGGGGCCAGCACCAGCCGTTCAGGATGGGCCATACCGAGGTACGGATGATCGGCGGCGGGGGGCTCCTGCCCGAACACGTCCATACCCGCCCCCGCCAGTTTGCCCTCGTCGAGCGCACGGGCCAGGTCGGCTTCGTTGATCATACCGCCTCGGCTCAGCCCCAATAGCAGTGCCGAAGGTTTCATCTTGCTCAGTTGGGCATACGTCAGCAGGTTGTTGGTCTTGTCGGTCAACGGCGCGTGTACCGACACCACATCCGACGTACCCAGCAGTTCATCGAGCGATACCGACCGATACGGTACGTCGTCGTAGGTCTGGCCAGACGCGGAGAAATAGACCACCTCACAACCAAACGCCACGGCAACCTGCGCGACCTGCCGCCCGATCGCCCCCAGCCCAATGATACCGAACCGTTTACCGGCTAGCTCCCAGAACGGGCGGCCCAGGTGGGTGAAGATGGTCTCGCGGCTGTATTCGCCCGTTTTTACGTACTGATCGTAATAGTGCGGCGAATTAAGCAACGACAGCAGCAGTGTAAACGTCACCTGCGCGACACTGTGGGTCGAATAGCCCGCTACGTTTTTCACCGGAATCTGCCGTTCCTGCGCCGCCGCCATGTCGACGTTGTTGGTACCCGTTGCCGCCACACAAATCAGCTTAAGCGAGGGGCAGGCGTCCAGGACCTCGCGGGTGATCCGAACTTTGTTGGTAATCACCACCTCGGCCTCGCGCAGGCGGTCGGCCGTTTGGTCGGGTGCCGTTTCCGGGTACGTCACGAACGTGCCGCCCGTAGAGGCCGCCAACTGGTCAAACTGGCTCAGGTCGGGTTCGGGCCCAACCGTGCGGGCGTCAAGAAAGACAATAGTCATAGTCTAGTAAGAAACAGGCGCGGCGGGGTCTACTCACCCGACTGTCCGTTGGTTGTTGATTGGCAATTCCTGAAAATCAACTCCAGCGTTTGTCGGCACTGCTCGATGGCCGACTCGTCAATACCACGCAAAGCCGTGCTGCGGTATTGCAACACAACGGGAGTTACGGCCTCGATCAACTGCTGCCCCTGTGGAGTAATCAGCCGATTGATTCGTCGCCTATCTTCCTGACTGGCAACCTGTTGCAGCAGATTTTTCTTTTCCAGCAGGCTGATGATCCGGGCCACCGACGCCTGATCTTTAAATACCCGCTCGCCGATATCGGCCTGCCCCAGCGCGGGTGCTTCCTGAATCACATTCAGTACCAGCCATTGATCCACCGTGATGTCGATACCAGCCTGATCAATGCAGCTTTGGGCAAATTGCCGGTACTGCTTGATGGTTTTATCGAGTACATAAAAGATGACGGTGTTCAGCATGAGGCGGAGATGAAGGGGAATGACCGCTGCAAGTTTAGCCAAAGCCGCCGTTTTTTCAGCCTTGATGCAACGTACCCACCCCGTCGCCTATCTGTTAGGCAAATAACCCAAAATGGGATGAGCGGCAAATTTGGCCTACCCAATTCAATGATATATCATATAATTTTGCCTTATGAAACAGGTTTTTCTTCAGCGACCAGCGGCGGCAAGGCCAGCGCTTTCCTCTTTTTATCATAAACTACTCAGCTTCCTTCTGCTCAGCACGTTCGTTGGACTCACCGGCTTTGCCCAACCGGTTCAGCTTCAGGGCCGGGTTCAGGCGGCAGATGGGACAGCCATTGAGTTTGCCACCGTTGCGCTGCATCGGGCGGTCGATTCGGTTGTGGTCAAGACCGAATTCAGCGATGCCTCAGGTACGTTCAGATTTCCGATTTCGGCGGCGGGATCGTACCGCCTGTCGGCTTCGCAGGTTGGGTACGTCCGCGTCTGGTCGGACGTGATTACAGTCGGCTCGGCGGGCGTCTCGCTCACGCCGCTCGTGTTGCAGCCCAGCCAGCAAACCACGCTTAACGAGGTGAAGATCGTTGGGCAGAAACCCCTCTACGAACGGCTGGCCGACCGCACGGTCGTGAACGTGGAAGGGAGTTCGCTGGCAGCCGGGAACACTTCGCTCGACGTTCTGACTCGCTCGCCGGGCATAACGGTCGATAACAACGACAACCTGGCGCTGCGGGGCCGGCAAAATGTACTGGTACTCATCGACGGCAAACGCCAGCCAATGACCGGCACTGAACTGGCCGACTACCTGCGCGCCCTGCCCGCCGACCAGCTCAAAAGCATCGAACTGATTACGAACCCACCCGCCAAATACGACGCGCAGGGTACGGCGGGTATCATTGCGATCAACCTCAAAAAAGATCAGCGACTCGGGACCAATGGCTCTGTGCAGGCGAGCTACGGCCGCAGCCAGTACGATAAATTCACGGCTGGCCTTTCGCTGAACAACCGGCGGCAGTTGGGGGCCGGTAAGTCGTTGAACCTGTTTGGCACCTACAATTACGCCAACCGCGATGGCATTGCCCTGCTCGATATTCACCGCGATTTTTACAACGTCAACGCCAGCCAGCAACGCGTCTTTACGGGCAGCAGCGACCAGACCAACCGCGTATTGGTGGGGTCGGTCGTGCATTCGGGGCGGGCGGGATTTGATTACACCCTATCGAAACGGACCGTGCTGGGTGGCGTGATCAACGGGCAGCAGAGCCGCACGCCGGGGCAGGCAGGGGTTAACCAGACCACACTGTACGACGCCGCCGGACGGCCAACCGACGTGTATAATGCCCGCACCAGCCGCAACTTCACGTCGCCCAACGGATCGGCCAACCTGAACCTGAAACACACTTTCGCCGACTCAACCAATAGTCCTGAACTCACCGCCGACGTGGATTATGCGCGCTACCGCACCAGCCGTTTGCAGGAATTGACCACCGATTACCAACTGACCGGCCGCACCACTACGCTCCTGATAGGCGATCAGCAGGGCGACCTGCGCATTCTGTCGGCCAAAGCAGATTACGTGCACCCTCTGGCCCGCCGGGCGCGCCTCGAAACCGGCGTCAAACTCAGCCGAGTATCGTCGGACAATGACGTGGTGTTTCGCCTTACGGAAGGTAGCCTGACCACCATCGACCCCAACCGCACCAACCGGTTCCGCTACGACGAAACCATTGCGGCAGCCTATGCCAACTGGAGCCGGGGATTTGCCAAAACCAATCTTCAGTTTGGGCTGCGGTTTGAGCAGACGCTGGCCGAGGGCCGGCAAAGCGTGGGCGACAGCAGCTTCACGCGGCGTTATGGGCAGCTTTTCCCCAGCGCGGCCATCAAGCATACGCTCAGCAAAAATCACGAGCTGAACCTGACGCTGAGCCGCCGCATCAACCGGCCTTCGTATGGGCAACTCAATCCGTTCCGCACCATCATCGACCCTACCACGTCGGGCTCGGGCAACCCCAATCTGCAACCCGAAACGAGTTATAACCTCGAACTGACGCACACCTTCAAAGGTACGTTCAGCACGGGCCTGGCCTTCAGCCAAACCACCCGCCCGATGATCGGCGTAGTGCAGCCCGAAACCGATTCGACGGTGATTTCAACCAGTGTCAACCTCGACCGGCAGGATTATTTTGCCCTGACGCTGACAGCGCCGGTGCAACCGACCAAGTGGTGGCAGATTTATAACAATGTGGTGGTGTATCACGCCCGGTTTATCGGGAATCTCGCAGGTACGTCGCTCGACAAGGGCCAACCCGCGTTCAATGTCAGCAGCAACCATTCCTTTACCTTTGGCAAAGGGTGGTCGGGCGAACTGAACGGTACGTTTCAGTCGGGTGAGCAATATGGTTTTCTGCGGGTACGTCCCAACGGGCAGGTCACGGTAGGGCTACAGAAGAGTTTTCTGGAACGAAAAGGCACGTTACGCCTCAACGCCACCGACATTTTCTTCAACCAGACCGTGCGGGCCACGTCGACCTACGACAATTACGTAGAACAGTTTTATCAGCGCCGCGACTCCCGCGCCGTTACGCTCTCTTTTTCGTACCGATTCGGCAACGACAAGGTAGCACCTACCCGCCGACGCACGGGCGGTGCCGAAGACGAAAAACGCCGGGCGGGCTAGTTTGCACTTCCTTAAGTGGTCGACTTAAGTCGACCACTTAAGGAAGCAGTCGTTCGGTCTTTATTTTTTCCTGTAGTTTAATAAACCCGTCGATCAGGGCTTCGGGGCGGGGCGGGCAGCCAGGTACGTATACATCGACCGGAATGATGCGGTCAACGCCTTTCACGACGTGGTAGCCATGTTGCCAGTAAGGCCCGCCGCAGTTGGCGCACGACCCCATCGAGATCACGTAGCGCGGCTCGGCCATCTGTTCGTACAAACGCCGAATGCGGTCGGCCATTTTGTAGGTGACCGTTCCCGACACAATCATGATGTCGGCTTGCCGGGGGCTGGGGCGCGGAAAAATACCAAATCGCTCAAGGTCATAGCTGGCCGACATTGCCTGCATCATCTCGATGGCGCAACAGGCCAACCCGAACGTGAGCGGCCATAACGACGACGCCCTCGACCAGTTGAGCAGTTCTTCCGTAGTCAGGAACATCACGCCAGGATCGGCAGCTTTTTGGGGAGCGGTTGAGGGGGCATTCATACCAAAGCAACAGTTAGTGGCTGGTAGCAGTTCGGAGCGAGGCCTGCTGAATTTGAGCCCTGATAGAATAGCGCTCAAGCTTGGCCCGCTCACCAGCCAACCGCTCTGGCCGGCCGTTGATGCGCTTGATGGTAAGCGGCGGCAGAGCCAGAAGCAATGACGTTGTCAGACCAATGGGCACGACGAGGAGCGCCACGACTACGCCCGTTAGCCTTTTTTCGGAATTGGCGGTAGACAGCAACGCTGTTGTAGCCAGAGCAGCCGTTACGCCCGCCCCAATGGCTACCGTTCGCCCAAAATGGCCTTTTCGCTGAATGGCGATGCGTTTGATGGCAGTCGCCCGCAGGGTGTCGATGGGCACCGCGTTGCCTTCTCGGAATAGCTGAATAGTCGACGGATCATTATGAAAAATGAGAACGGTTGAATCAGTTACCGCATACAGAATTCCTTGTGTTTTGGTGCCTGTGGTCGTTCTGATCGTTGCCCGATACAGCTTCGTTGACGTTCGTTCATCGGCTGACGGAACGGATTGAGCCACTAGCGGCAGCCGACAACATACTGTAATCAGCAGCGCCCGAAAAGGCCACATTTTCCCCATAGAATAGGCTATAACGTTGATGACATCAACATAACGGCCTATCCTATAAAACCGTATTTGAACCAGCGCATTTGGAAACAAAAAAGAACATAAATTACCACTTAGA
This sequence comes from Fibrella musci, assembly GCF_041321105.1. Lineage (NCBI taxonomy): Bacteria > Pseudomonadati > Bacteroidota > Cytophagia > Cytophagales > Spirosomataceae > Fibrella > Fibrella musci. The sequence continues at coordinate 771,962 of NZ_JBGGWD010000003.1, forward strand.
ATCGCCACTAATTGCGATTAAATTTCAACAATTTGTGTTAATTAATTAAGCAGTAAACAACAAACAACTACGTAATGAAATCAATCAATCTGTTCGATCCGGCTGTGCACACTACCACGCCGCTGGGCACTCCTGCCAGACGGCATAAAGCAGATGGAATGGCCACAGCCGCCATGCTGATTCAGATAGCCAGCGAAATGCTGGAGACATCGCCCACGCTCAGAAAGCGCATGCACATCACACTGAGCGATTTGGCCGCTGCCGATAAGGTGCGAAAAGAACTGGTCAGAAAGACGCTTTCCGTACACTGAACTCAGTAGATAGTCAAGCTTTTTTTTACGACAGGTATCCTGTTTTTTATGGTAATCAATCCAATATTTTCGCCATTGATTACCACAAAAAACGGGACACTTTGTTTATCCACTTTCCCTATGAAACAGGAGTCGATACAGTTTGTATTTTTTGCACAGGTACGTTGCCTAAAATCAAATCAGCGGCTTTTTCGGCAATCATAATAACCGGCGCGTTGGTGTTGCCCGATACGATCGTTGGCATCACCGAGGCATCCACAATCCGTAGCCCTTCGATTCCCCGTACCCGGAGTTTGGCATCCACCACGGCCCCTTCGTCGGTTCCCATTCGGCACGTGCTGACAGGGTGATACACCGTCTCGACGATTCGGCGGATATGCTCCATGATTTCCTCATCTGACGCTCCCGTGGCGGGCATCAGTGCCCGTTTACGCCAGGGGCCAAACGCCGCTGCCTGATTGATTTCCAATGCTTTCTTCACCCCCGTCAGTAACAGCTGTTGGTCGGCATCGGTCGACAGAAAGTTGGGCTGAATGACTGGCTCATCCATGGGGTTGGCCGACCGCAGGCCAACGTACCCACGACTGGTTGGATGCAGCAGTGTTGGCAGAATTGACCAGCCATCTTCCTTCTTCGGGTACGTACCTGAGTCGTAAAAATCGGGTTTGTAGTCGTCGCCAATGTGAACCGGCGCGAAATGCAATTGCAAATCGGGCCTGCTCCGATCGGGCGTTGTCCGCAGGAAGGCGTTGGCTTCTAGCGGGCTGATCGTAAACGGGCCTTGGCCAGCCGTCAGGTACTGCCAAAGGCCACGTACCTGATTAAGGGGGCTGAGCCAGTGATTGGTCCCCACCAGTTGGTTGGCCAAGGCGCTAACGCCCACAAACAAATGGTCGCACAAGTTTTGACCTACGCCCGGCAAGTCGAGCCGCAGGTCGATTCCATGCCGACGCAGTTCATCCTGTGGCCCGATGCCCGACAGCATCAGCAACTGTGGCGTATTGAACGACCCCGCCGCCAAGATTACCTCCCGCTTGGCCGTAATCGTTTCGGTATTGGTGCGCCCCGTTGTCACCTCGACACCTACCGCCCGACCGTCGCGTATGACAACCCGTTGCGTATGCGCCTGCGTGCGTACAGTCAGGTTAGGTCGGCTCAGGACAGGCTTCAGAAAAGCCGCCGCGGTGCTGTGCCGCTTGCCATTTTTGATGGTAAACTGAAACAACCCGGCCCCTTCCTGCTCGGCTCCGTTGAAATCGTGGTTTTCGGCGATACCCGTTTGCTTGCAGGCGTCCACGAAGGCATCGGCCAATGGCGTTCTGAAACGAGTCGCATAAGTTACGTTCAACGGGCCATCGCTACCGTGATAGCGCGCATCCAGCTGACTCAGTTGCTCGTTGGCCTCAGAGCGGATGAAATAGGGCAAGACATCGGCATAGGCCCATCCTTCGTTACCAGCGGCGGCCCAGGCGTCGTAGTCGGCCTGATTGCCTCTGATATACGCCATTGCATTGGTCGAGCTACTGCCCCCCAGCGTCTTCCCCCGCGGCAAAAACATGCGCCGGTTATCGACGTTGGCTTGCGGCTCACTCCAATACGCCCAGTCAACCGCCGTCCGGTTGAGTTTGCTGTAGGCCGCCGGGATGTGGATTTCCATCTTTCGATCGGGTGCCCCCGCTTCGAGCAGTAACACCGACACACTCGAATCTGCCGATAACCGATTGGCCAGCACGCAGCCTGCTGAGCCAGCACCAACAATGATATAGTCAAACCCCATACCCTTTCCTGTTTTTGTGCTATTTGTTCAGGAATTTACCAAAAACAGCGATAAAAAGCAGGAAAGGTCACCCATCAATCCGCCCAATCCAGCGAACGTTGCACGGCTTTGGCCCACTGATGAAGCAGCTTACTCCGCTTCTCGGCTTCCATAGCGGGTTCGAAGGTTGCTTCAATACCCCAGTTGGCGGACAAATCATCGATCGATTCCCAGTAACCAACGGCCAAACCCGCTGCATAGGCGGCCCCGACAGCTGTGGTTTCGGTCACGCTGGGCCTGATTACAGGTACGTTGTTGACATCTGCCTGAAACTGCATCAGCAGGTCATTCACGACCATCCCCCCATCGACCCGTAACGATACCAGCTCAACGGCGGCATCTTTCTGCATGGCGGCCAGCAAATCGTAGGTCTGGAAAGCGGTGGCTTCCAGAACGGCCCGGGCAATATGTTGTTTGGTCACAAATCGTGTCAGGCCGACGATCACCCCGCGCGCATCGGCCCGCCAATACGGCGCGTATAGTCCAGAAAAAGCTGGCACGATGTAAGTGCCACCGTTGTCGGGCACTTCGGCCGCCAGCGCTTGCACATCGGCACTCGTCTGAATCAGACCCAGGTTATCACGTAGCCATTGCACCAACGCTCCAGAAATGGCAACACCCCCTTCCAGCGCATATCGCGGCGCTTCATTGCCAAACTGATAGGCGACGGTCGTTAGCAGACCATAGGTAGAAGGTCGAATTTGCGTGCCTGTGTTCATCAACAGAAAACAGCCCGTACCGTACGTGTTCTTGGCCTGTCCCGGCTCAAAACACGTTTGTCCGACCAGTGCCGCCTGCTGATCGCCCAATACACCGGTAATTGGTACACCCGGCATTACTTCAGACGTAACCGTTCCAAACAAACCACTGCTGGGGCGAATACTGGGCATCATAGCTGCAGGTACGTTGAAGGCCGTTAGCAGTTCATCGTCCCAGGCTAGCGTTTCCAGGTTCATCAACTGAGTACGGCTGGCATTCGTCACGTCCGTCACGTGCTGGCCGCCTTTAGCTCCCCCCGTCAGATTCCAGATCAGGAAGCTATCGATGTTGCCGAATAGCGCGTTTCCCTGTTCAGCCTCCTGCCGAAGGCCAGGTACGTTGTCGAGAAGCCACCGAATCTTGAGTCCGCTGAAATAAGTAGCTAATGGCAGGCCAGTCTTGGCGCGAAAGCGATCAAGCCCGCTATCACCGGCCATCTCAGCGATCATGTCTTCGGTTCGCACGTCCTGCCAAACCAAAGCGTTGTAGTATGGCTTGCCGGTATGCCTGTTCCAGACCACCGTTGTCTCGCGTTGATTAGTAATCCCTACGGCCACAACATCCTTGGTTGTTAGCCCAAGTTTGATGCGTGCTTTGGCAATAACTTCGAGCGTATTTCTCCAGATTTCGGTCGGGTCATGCTCCACCCAGCCGGGTTTGGGGTAAATCTGAGCGTGTTCTTTCTGCGCAACCGAGACAATCTCGCCTTTTCGGTTAACGATAATGCAACGGGTACTCGACGTACCCTGATCAATAGCAACGACGTACGAAGCCATAAGTGGTTTAGGGAGTTGACCGCTTCACTGAATATTGAAGCGTGAGCGCAAAATAACCATCATTGCGTAATGGATTACCACGTTGCTCCCCAACTGTGTTTGGTACCAGCCCATACTCGCGACGCCGATCGGCCAGAATCTGTTCAATAGCCGCCCTGCCCGTTTTATCTGCATAGGTGCCACTCACGTCGTCTACGTAATCACTCAGTATGTAGGTGTAGCGGGCTTCCAGCCGTAGTTGTGATTTTTTGTTCAGGGTAAAGGGCATACCTCCACCAATGACCACCTGACCCGCAATGCGGCTGTAAGCTACCTTTTCTGTCTGGAAAAGGGGCAGGCTGTAACTGACACCCTTATAGTCGGTTTTAGGATTCAAATACGTGGCGCCCACGCCGAGCCAGAAATGCGGGATATTGTGTTGATTGTAATCAATCGACCGTACGTTCCACTGCAACCCAGCAATAAGGGATGGGTTTACAGTCGTAAAGCGCAGGTAGTTTGCCTTGTTTTTCGTGTATTGCTGATCACCACGTAAACTGTAAAAACCGACATCGCTACGCACGCAAAACTTTTCACTAAAACGATATCGAAGATGTCCTTCTGCTGCCCACGACAGTTGAAGATGATCGAAGCCATACTGTTCACTCAAATCGCCACAGTATCTCGTTGTCGACAGATTAATACCAACGTGCCAATCGCCAATGGCCTCTTTCCACTTAAAAGCCAATCCCTGACCGTTGACTCCAAATACCTTACACAGAAGAAGTAGAAACAAAATGTATAATCTATTCATTTTCAGCTTAGTTACATGGGTTATCGCAGCTGAAAAATAATAATTGTATAATAAATAATACTAACTGTATATATAGATATAACTATTGAGGATGGCTACAAATGCAAAAGGCCGTGCTCTCGTGGAACACGGCTCTCGCTGTTTCAGAGGTGGCGACCGCCTACTCTCCCGGATTCGACTCCAGTACCATCGGCAGTGCGGGGCTTAACGGCTCTGTTCGGAATGGGAAAAGGTGTTCAC